>JAICTZ010000013.1 GCA_025936115.1 Polyangiaceae bacterium | reverse complement strand
GGCCCCGGGCGGGCGCCGCGGCCCATGCTAACTCCCGTATTTTTGGGGCTTATTGGGGCCCGCTACGGCCGGCTACGGGCCGGGCACGTCCGCGGACAATGCGTCTTTGCTCGACGTGGATGGGAATCGCGAATCATGGATTGCTATTCGGTATATCGTCTCATGTGCGACTGGGCGACGGTGGAGTCGTCAGCTCGAGTTCTTCTACGGCGTTCGCGGGCGGGCTCCGAGCCCGAATGCTTGGGCGTTCGCGAGTCGCCGCGACAGCGTGTCGGGATCTTCCTCGAAGCACGGCATGTCGCCGATGCAAGGCGGCTTCGTTTCGGCCGGCGCGCAGCGCTGGTCCGTGCAGAGCACCCGCGTGTACATGAAATTGCAGCCGGCCGCGTACTCGCGCACTCGCGGTGTCTCGCGATCGAGGCTCACTTCCACTTCATCGCGCGCGCAGTGAAGCTTCCGGATGGCGATATCGCGGACCGCCGCGGGCGCGCTGGCGCAGCCGGCCGCTAACCCAATCGTCGTGAAAAGCGCAAAACCTACCCGTCGAACGAGCTCTCGCCCACGCATGAAGTCTCGGACACGGCTCGCGCCATGAGCTTGGGTGCGGCGCGCCTCGGCGAAACGGGCGCCGCCGACGCAGCGCGCGAAGCGGCCCGAACACCGTAGCTCAGTCGTCGTCGGTGAGGTCTTTGTCTTGCTTGCCGCGGCGGGATTTCCCGCGAGGGACGTGTTCGCCCGCGTTCGTGCGGACGTGATGTTTCGCGAGCACGTGCAGCACGCGCGCACTCTCCTCACCCTTGGAAACGCAGACCTCTCCCAGCGGCTGCTCGGTCAGCGCGCGCTCGAGATCGGCGGGGGAGCCCGCGAACACGAGGACGTTCGGGGCCGCGTGGAGCACGGTTCGGAACACCGACGTCCGGCGAGTTCCGGGAACGACGATTCGCTCGCAGTCCGACAACGCGAGCCGCTCTCGCGGCCACGGGTTCGTCCATTCATGCAGCGAGAGCAACGCCGCGGCGCAGAGCACTCCTCCGCTGCCGGCCACGACGAACCAACCCGTGCGCTCCGTCGTCTGCGCCAGGGCGAACGGATAGGCGACGAGCAGGCCGAAGAACGGCCAAAAAAACGCAAGATAGCGGGTGCGCGTCGCGTGGACGGGTACTCGGCCGAGCGCCATGCTCGTAGCGAGCAGCACCACGAGCAGCGCCGGTACAACGAGGAAACGCAGATCCACCGAGGGCGCCTGCGTTTGCCGGTGTCGGACGGCTAGCCATACCGTGACCGCCACCAGCGCAAAGAGAACCGCCGTCCCGACCCAGACGTGCACGGGACGCGTCTCGGTGGCGGCATCGCAGTTGAAAGCAAAAAAAGCGACTAGTCTGTCGAGCAACGTCGCCGCCGCGCCGGTGCGCGCCGCTTCCGCAGTTCGCTCGTGCGGACCGAATAGCATTTGACGAAAGGTCGGATGGAACACGTTGCTCGCGGCGAGCCCGAGAGCCATTGTTGCGAGCGGACCGAGCGCGCGCTTAGGGCCGAGGCCGAGCAGTAGGTAGGGCCCCGCCGCGGCCGCCACGAAGATGAACGAGTAGTGGGTCAAGAGCCCGGCGAGCGAGACGAGGAAGAGAATGGCCGTCTCGCGCGAGCGGTGCTCACGAGTCGGAGGCCGGTGCACCCAGCGGACGCAGCGCCATGCCAGCAGCACCGAGACGAGCCCGAGGAGCTCGTAGGGTCTCGCGAAATGGGTGACTTCGATACCGCACGGATTGACGGCCCACGCGAGCGCCGCCAGCGCCGCGGCGAGCGGCTGGGCGAAGAGCTCCCGCGCAAGCAGGAACAACACCACGCCGGTCGCGAGCGCCATGGGCGCGTTCAGGCTCGGACCCGTGGCGAGCCCGGCGGGAACCAAATACAGCCAGAAGTGCAGCAGCCAGAAGTAGAGCGGCGGATGCATGTCCGTCTCGGCGAGCCCGCGCGAAATCGCTCCCAGGCAGCCGAAATGCTTGGGCTCCAAAAACGCCTGCCATTCGCGAGCCGGCACCCAATGAGCGAACGGAGCGGCCACGGCCGCGCGGAGACGCGCGTACTCGCTTTGGTTGCAGGCTGCGGCGAGCAGCGACACGGTCTCGTCGATGTGCAGGAACCGCCGAGCTTCGAGTCGCAACAGCGCGCCAACGATAAAGGCGAGCGCGCCAACGAGCCAAACCATCGTGGAGCCGGTGCCTCCCCAACGTTTCATCGTCGGCGACTATCATCGAGCCGCGCTCTGCTGCAAACGGCCTCGTGACCGCGCACGCAGCGTAACGATGGGTCCAGCCGGTGGGCCGGTGCCGCTCTCAAGCCAGTCGTCGAGTACGTCGCCCGCGTTAGCGAAGCTGAGCTGCGCTGCGCGTTGGCGCATGGGGCCTTTCCGTTTTCGTGACGGCCCACCGCTCGCCCGGCCACGAGTGTGTCAAAGGGAGAGCTCAGATGAGAAGGCGTGGAAGCACGGTGGCGTGGGGGATGTTTGCGGTCGCGGGCATCTGGGGCATTCAAGGTTGCATGCCCGACATGATCGAGGTGGGGCGTGGGGCGGGCGGAGCGATTGATCCGGGAGCCGGTGGCGCTGCGGGCAGCACCGTCACGGGTCCGCGCGCGGGAGGAACCGCCGTTGACGGCGGCGGCGGTGCAGGAGGGAGCGCGACCGGTGGCGCGACTGCAGGAGCGGGCACGGACGGAGCGGTGCCGCGCGCAGGAAGCGGTGGCACGGGCGGAGCAAGGCCGAACGCGGGACACGGCGGCACGGGCGGGAGCGTCGCCGCGGGTATGGGTGGTAACGTCGGTAGGGCCGGCAGCGGAGCAGCAGCTGGAACCGGCGCAACGGGGGGCACCGGCACCACGCAGGACGGAAGCGACGGCGCGGCGGGCGCGCCCTTCACGTACGGGCCGGCAGAGTTTGGCACTCCGTTCGATACCGTTGACCCGGACGAGTGCTCGCTCTGCGAGGGTGGGAGCCGCTTGGACCCGAGGCCGGGACTACCCGCTTGCGAGCCGTGCAGCGATCCGAGCCAGAACTATCTGAACCAGGAATCGCTCGCCGACTTCTGCACGTTTCACACTTGTCCTGCGACTATCGCGGAGGCAAGCGCCTTCGTCACCCCGCTATGCCCGGCGACGCCGAGCGCGGCCGATTGCACGATCTCGACGGGTTGCGGATACACGCGCGTGGGCTGGATTCACCCGCTGGGCATCGACGCGTATTACTTCGACACCCGGACTGAAACGCTCGTCGGCGCGGAGTTCGGGGGCGACCAGCCTGCAGGAGTTTGCTTCGTCGTGGAGACCCAGGGCGGGGACGTCCCGACGCAAGCTTGCGCCGACGCGAGCACTTGCACGCTCTGCGACTACCCAGCCGGCGCGGCCGGTTCCGGATCAGGTGCAGCGGGCTCGACGGGCTCCGGTAAGCCGCCGCCTCGCTGCCCGTAACGCCGCGAGGGCGTAGCACGGCGCTGCTTTTCAGCCTGTGCCGGCCGGCGTGCAACGGTGGTCAGAAAACCTTCAGAGCGTGGGCGGACCCGCCTCGAACTGCAGCAGGTCGTCGTAAATCGTGTCCCACGCGGCTTTCGAGGCCACATGAATATGCCGGGAAGGGCGCGCGCCCGGATCGTCGTCGAACGCCCCCATCGGGACGATGGCGAACCCGCGGCCGCTGTCGAAGCGCGGCATCGTCGAGCCGCACCTGCTGCAGAACCAGTGCTCGTAATACTTCGCGTCCGGTGGGTGGAACTTCGTGAGTAGCTCCTCACCCCGCAAGAACCGAAGTTCTTCGGTCGCGACGCGCAGATTCGTCGCGTGACCGGTCCCGCGCGTCTTGCGGCAGCGGCTGCAGTGGCAGTGCGTAGCGCCACCCGGCGTCCCGGTCACCTCGAACTCTACGGCACCGCACAAGCAACTCCCGCGAACGCTGGGCATGCGCCAAGCGTACCACGACGAGCTCGCACGGCGATTTTTCACCGCGATGAAGCAGGGAGACATCGATCTCCTCATGCAGCTGGTCGCCCCGGGGGTCACGGTATTCGGCGACGGTGGCGGCAAGGCGCCGCGATGGTCGCAACCCATCGCCGGGCGAGAGCGCGTGACGACGCTCCTGGTCGGCGTCGGTGCGCGGCTCGTGGAGCTCCGCGCGCAGCTCGAGCTCCACGAGATCAACGGCCAGCCGGGGGCGCTGGTGTTCGACAGCGAGCACCGGCTCATCAACGTCTTCGCCCTGGACGTTGGCGACGGGGTCGTGCACGCAGTCCGCTCCGTGATCAATCCCGACAAGCTGCGCCATCTCGGACCTGTCGCGGACATTCGCGCTCTGCTCCAGCGCCGGGGTAACGAAGCAAGCACGAAACCGTGATTGCGACTCTGCCGCGGATCGATGCCGGCGGGCTCTCTCATGCGTCTGACAGGACGCGGTGCGCTTCGTTGGCGCTATCATGCGCATTGCGCCGTTTTGCCCTGCGTCGCGCAAGCGCCAGCACCACGAGCCCGGCGAATGCCATGCCGCCCGTCTTTCCGGGCGCCGAGTCGTGGATGCGGCAGCCGCAGCCGCTCGCGTGAGGCGTTGGTGGTGTACCGGCCCCGCCGCCTGCGCCGGCGACTGCCGTCGCGCCGCTCGCAGCTCCGATACCTGGACCGCCCCCGCTCGTCGCGAGGCCGCCCGCTGCGGCATCCGCGCCGCCGCCCACCGCTGCGCCACCCTGGGCCGAGCTCGCTCCGCCGCGTGCGCCCGCTTGACCTCCGACGCTACTGCTGGTCCCGCCCGCTGCGGTGCCGCCTCCCGTACCCACTGCCATGCGGCCTCCCATGCTCGCGGGAGCTCCGCTGGTGCCGCCAGTGCCGCCGGCTCCGCCGCTCGGCGCGCCGCCCGTGCCGGTCTGGCCGCCGCCACCCACCGGTGTGAACTTCAGCCAATTGAGGTGCAGCGGAGCGCTCGGGACGACGTAGAGCGTTTGCACTCCCTTCGTGGGTGTGAGGGCGCACGTTTGCGTGGCCCAGGCCGTGCCTGTCGCGGTCAGGTTGCAGCTGCCGATGGTTGCGCCCGTCTGTGTATCCGCGTGCAGCTCGAGCGTCGTCGCGTCGGCTGCTTTGACGCGCAGCTGCACCGAATCCACGCCGCCGTCACTGAAATCAACGTTGTCGAAGAACGCATAGCCGCCCTTTGCAATCGAAAGTGATTGCCCGAGGGTCTCGTCCTTGCTGTCTTCCTTGGTCGCAGACGCTTGACCGTCGTAATCCTCGCCTTCGATCTCGACGAGGGCGTTACGGCCCGTGACCGGACGCTTCAGCCCCACGAGGATGAGGGCGCCCGCTTGCCGCTTCAAGCTCAAGCTGGTGGTAAAGGACGTCGTGACCGGCTGCGTGGCGACGGGTTGTGCGAGCGCGAGGTGCTGTGCCGCACGCATTGCTTGCCATTGTGCTTCTGTCGGGCTCGCGGGCTTTCCCTGACTCGACCACACGTCGTAGGAGTTGCTGTGAGTTTCGTCGACGAGAAACTCGGTGACGTAGACTTGTTGGTTTGCGAGGGCCGCGGGCAGCTTGCTCACGTTGATGCTGACGTTGTCACCGGTGCCGCTCGCGGTAGCGAGCGTCTTATAGTAATTGAAGACCAGGATTTGCAGCTCGTCGCCGCTTGCGGACGACGTGACCATGGCATCGACGCCGTCGGCGGTCCCGGTGCCGCCCATGACCGCGTAGCGCTTGGTGCCCGTGTAGTTCAGTAGCTTGAAGGCGTTGAAGGCGGGTTTGCGCATGCCCTGGAAGGTCATGAGCCCGAACACGGTATCGAACGGCGTGTTCCCGCTGCTCTTCGTCGTCATGTGGATCCCGTCGGTGCCGCCGTCCTCATCGAAGACGTCCGTCAGCACCCAGTACGAGAACACGTCAATCACCGGCGTGTCCCCCATGTTCTTGTCGGCCAGGAGCTTGGCGGCTTTGAGGATGAAGCCGACGTTCCAGTGGTTGTCCATGCTGGCGACGGCGTTGCCCATGTTGCCGCCCTGGCCGGAGTAGGACGAGTTCCATTCCGTGTTGAAGGACTTCACGTCGGCGGTCGTGTAGCCGGCGCTGGTGATTGCGCTGATGCGAGCGTTGTTGTCGGTGACGAGCCCGTTCGCATCGGCGCTCGTGCCGCTCGCGGTGCCGCCGGGGTAGAAGTGATTCGAGACGAACGTCACGCGCGCGCCCGAGCTCTTGGTGTGCTGTAGGAACGCCTTGACCGGCCCGGAACCCGTCGTTGCCGGCCCTCCGACGAGTGCATTCGGCAGCACGGACGTGAGCGCGGCAGCCGTGTTGTCGTAGAGCGTGTAGTACGCGGTCATGTCGGAGCTCCAAAACCCCGAGTAGTCCGGCTCGTTCCAGACCTCGAAGTACCACTTGCCCACGTCTTCTGCGCCGTACTTGTCGATGCAGTGCTGCACCAGCGCGACGACGAAGTTCTTCCACGCCGTGTAATCTTTCGGCGGACTCTTGTCGCCGCTCGTCGCGAGAGCCGTGGGCATGAAGTCGAGCTCGATCACGGGGCGCATGTTCGCGCTCGTGACGGCCAAGAGGTACGTGTCGAGGTTGGTCCAATCGTAGGATCCCGCTCCCTTGTAGAGGCCCATCTCGTCGTTGAGCAGACCGTGACCGCGCACCCGCTCGGCGCCGAGCTCACGCTGACCGATCTTGTAGTGGGTCTGCCAGTCCGAGCGCAGCGCGAGCTTGGCCTTGCCGGTACCGAACGCGGCGGACCAGAAGTGCGGATTGCCGGAAGTCGGCGTGCTCGCATCGACGCTCAGGGTGTAGTCAGTCGCACGCGCCGGCCTGGTGCCCGCGAGCGCCACGGCGCCCAGCGCGGCGGCCGTGAGTGCCCGCAGGCCAGGAAAATTGCGGAAATAGCGGACGACCGTGGAGCGCATGCATCTCCCTGTCGTGAGCGGCCCGATTGTTGACTGGACCAGAGCAAATCGGGCTCGACGCTCACGCCCGCTAACCCGAATCGGTCCGGGTGGAGGCGCTGGTCAGCGGCGCTCTGGGCAAGCAGAACGGATCATTCGAGCGTGACGACGCGGATGCGGTTGTTGCCCGTGTCGGCGACGTAGAGCGAATTGCCCGATAGTTCGAGACCGTACGGCAAGGCCAGGAGGGCCGCGGTCGGTGCGCCGCCGTCCCCCCCGAACCCTTTGATCCCACATCTGCCTGCGACGGTGTAAACGTTGCCGTCCGCAGCGATCTTGCGCACGCAGTGGTTGTAGACGTCGGTGAAGTAGAGCGTGCCGTCGTCGCTGAGCGCAAGATCGGTCGGACGGTTGAGCGCGGCCTCGAGCGCGGGCGTGCCGTCCGGGGACGCTCCGCTCTGCGGGACGCCGTCGAGCGGCTCGATGCCTGCGACGATGTCCACGACGCCGTCCGGGGAGATGCGCCGGATCAGGTGATTCGCGGTATCGGCGAAGTAGAGGTTGCCACCCGAGTCGTAGAGCAGGCGGCCACCGGGATCGGCTGACTGCCCGAAGGGTTGTGACATGCGAAAATCGAGTGGGCCGGTGCCGCGTGCGTACTTCGGTGAGCAGGGCTTGCTGCACTCGGTCGCCGGATCGCCGCACGTCAACTTGCCCGAGCCGTTCGGGCACTCGACGGGCAGGGCATCCGCTTCGCACGGCGTGTCCTGATCGATGATGCAGATCCCGGCAGCGCGGTGAATGATGCCGTCGGCGGAGATCTTGCGAATCACTTGATTCGCTTGGTCCATGATGACGAGGGCGCCCTGCGAATCGAAAGCGATGGACGCTGGGAGATCGAGCGTGGCCGTGAGGGCGGGCGTCTCGTCACCGAAATAGCCACGTCGGCCATCACCGCAGTGGTTTTCGATGTCGCCCGTAGTGAGATCGATCGAGAGGATCCTGGAGTTGTGCCAGGCGGCCACCAAGAGTTCGTTCGGGTCGGATCCGAACAAGAGCGCCGTCGGATGATTGAGGTCGGAGTTGGCTGGGTCGTCGAGCGAGCCGCCGAGCTCGCCACGGCCGACGACGAGCCGCAGGACGCCGTCCCGAGCGAGCGAGCGCACGCGATGGTTGTTCCAATCCAGGATGTAGAGCGTCCCGTCGGGCCCCATGAGGGTGTCTTGTGGGAGCGACAGCTTCGCGTCCAGCGCACGTATGGGAGCGTCGCCGTCGTAGCCGTTCGCGCCCGTGCCTGCGAGGGTGCAGATGGTGCCGCGCTTGGTCGGATCGCAGCCTTTCGCCAATGCCGGTGCGGCATCGTCGCCCGCGCACCCCGCCGCCAACGAAAGCATGCCGAACACCGCGCACGCGCCCGCCCGGCTCATTTCGTCACCTTCAAGATGCGACTGTTCAGCGTATCCATGACGTACAGGTTTCCCTCTGCGTCGAACGCGAGGCCGAACGGACGATTAAGGCGCGTGTCCGTCGCGAGCTTGCCGTCTTCTGCGTCACGCCCCGCTTCTCCGGTGCCGGCCACCGTCCGCACGATGCCCGTCGCGAGATCGATCGCACGGATCACGTGATTGTCGGTGTCCGCGACGTAGAGGCTGCCGTCCGGACCGAGCGCGAGTTTGCGCGGCGCATTGAACGTCGCCTCGAGCGCCGGACCGCCGTCACCGGAGTACCCGGGTTCGCCAGTGCCCGCGAACGCGTCGATGCGCCCGCTCGCGAGCTCGATGACGCGAAGGCGGTGGCTCAGCGTGTCGGCGACGTAGAGTTTGCCGTCGGCGATAGCCAGCCCGCCAGACGGCTCCGGATTCGAGCCGAACTCCCAATCGAGCTCGGCGTCCGCCGCAGGCCCTCCGTCGCCCGTCGATCCCTGCGTGCCGTTTCCCGCGAACGTCGTGATGGTCCCGTCGACGTCGATCCGCCGGACGCGGAAGTTCTGCTGATCGGCGATGTAGAGATTACCGTCCGCGTCCTTGGTGATCGACTTCGGCTGCTTGAAGAGCGCTTTTGCCATCGGCCCGCCGTCGCCGGCGAAGCCCGCGCCCGCGCCCGCGACGATCATGACCTTGCCCATCTCCGGCTCGAGACGACGGAGTTTGTGGTTGTGCCACGCCATGACGAGGATCGCGCCGTCGTCGGCTTCGAGGAGCTCGGTCGGATGATTCAACTTGACTAGGCTACCGTCGGCGCCGGGCGCGCTCTCTTCGCTGGCGTCTCCCGTGCCGTCACCCGGGAACACCGGATCGGTCCAGCCGACGACGGTCTCCACGGTTCCATCGACCCGTACCTTGCGAACGAGGTGGTTGTTCCAGTCGATGAACCACGGCGTACCGTCACGCGCGAACAGCATGTCCATCGACCAGTAGATGTCGGTGCGCAGCCGATCGTGGCCGTCGCCGTTGAAGCCCTCCGCGCCGGTTCCAAGCCAGACGCAGGCATGGTCCGATTGCTCCTCGCAGGAGTGAGCAGGAGCCGGAGGCGCGTCGTCGGCAGAGCTGCACGCCGTCACGAGCGCGAAAATCAGAGCAGAACCCGATCGAAACACAGTCATGGCACTCGTTGCCGCGGTGGGTGCACGCCTCGATAGGCCATCACCCCGTGGACAAGCGGCTCAGCGTCGAGCTCGCCACCAACGACCCAGACACCGCCCCTTTCGTCCACCCACACCGCATGCAGGGTGTCGCTCGTGTCCGGACCTGGGGCGGCGGTCCAGTGCCCGTTCGCGCGCTCCACGAAGGCTCCGAAGCGACCCACCGCGTAGCCGTGCTCGGCAGAGGTCATGCGCACCCCCGCGAGTGCTGGCAGCGAGCTCCGGTCATCCGCGCGCTGCCAATCGCTCCCGTCGTTCTCGAACACGATCCCGCTCCCACCGCCGCCCACCGCGGTGTAACGGCCGCCGGCCTCGTGGACCGTGAAGAAGGACTCGCCGCCGCCCAAATTTTCGGTCCCGAAGCTCGCCCCGTCCCAGTGCAACGCCAGGCCCGAGGTACCGACCAGCCAAGCATCGTCAGGCGCGCTGCCCCAAATTTTCCAGACGGCGGCGTGCGTCGATAGATCCGCGGGAAAGCCGGGCGCCTCAATCCATGCGTCCCCTTCCAGGCGCCACGCGAAGGCGCCGTCCGCTCCGCCCTCGGTCCCACCCACCGCCCACATGTCGTCCGGTGCGCTGCCCCACAGTCCGAACACGGTCGCCCTCCCGGGCGTCGGCAGCACGGAGAAGACACCGTCTTCGTAGCGCGCGATCAAGCCGTCCGCACCGCCGACGAACAACGGGCCGTTTGCGAAGCCGAACACCCACCAGAGATTGCCGCTCAGGCCCGTATCGACGCGCTGCATGTTCGTGCCGTCCCAGTGCACGACGAGGGGCCCCGAACCCGAGTCCGCGCCGACCGCCCACACGTCGTCCTCGGCAGAGCCCCACACGCTGACGAGTGCTGAGTCGAGCTCCGCGCCGAGAAGGGTCCACGCGGGCGGCTGGTTCGGCAGCGCCTCGTCGCCGCCGCTGCACGCCACGAGCTCCGTCGCGAGGAGAAGCGCCGTGATGCCCTGCGAAGCCTTCACCGGAAGCACCATGGGAGCCGAGCGTCGGCCACGATCAGTCGAAGCTCGGCGGGTAGCCGGCGCAAGCTTCGCTATTCGCGAAGGGCTCCGGCGAACACTGGCCGTTGATGCAGGCGAGGCCCGCGTCGCAGCCGAAGGTGAACTGGCAGGGGTCTCCGGAGCTCCCGAGCGGAGCGCAGGTTGAATCGCAGAAACCGTCGGAGCCGCACGCCTCGTCCCAAATGCAATCGCTTCCGTGGTGGACGATGGGGGCGCAAGACTCCCCGAGTGGGCAATAGAGGCCGTCCTCTTCGTAGCAGAGCGTGATCGGAACGCTGGCGTCGGGAGAGGACGTGGTGCTCGAGCAGTAAGACCCAATCTCGCAGCTCTGCGCGCACGGATCTCCGCTCTCGCCACGCGGAGGTGTCTTGCAGGTGCCGAGGTGACTGTCGGAGCCTTGGATCTTCAGACAAACTTTGGGGCCGGCACTTCGATCGCACTCGAGCACGTCCGTGCACGGGCCGTCGTCCGGTACGGTCCCGACGAGAATGCCGTGACAGGCGACGAACACTTCGTCTTGCGCGCAGCTGGACTGGGCCTTGTCGTAAGCAGCGACGCAGCGCGCGAGGGCGTGCTCGTCGACCTCCGCCTTGCCGCCGGCCACGAGGGTGACGTTGTCGCTCTGCGCGAGGAACGCGTCCTCGCAGTCCCGGAGCGCGACTCGGGTCACGTCTGCGCTGCAGCAAGCGCGCGCCGCCCCACAGAATGCCTCGATCAACGAACCGAGCGCGCCGAGGTCGCGAGCGCCCGCGGCTCCGCCTTCGCTCGTTTCGCCCGCTGCGCCGCTGCCTGCCTCACCGCGCGCGGAGCTGCCCGCACGGCCACCCGTGCTGACAGTGTCGCCGGCGCCGCCCTCGTTCGCGCCTGCGCCGCCGCTCGGTCCATCGGCACCGCCGCCGATGCTAGCGCCCGCATGGCCAGCGCCGGCCGTGGCAGTGGCGCCCGCCGCGCCCTTGCCGGCGCGTCCACCCGACCCGCCCGGGGACGTCCCGTGCTTGGCGGCGTTCCCGCATGCGGCAGCAACGAAGGCCGCCGCGATCCAGGTGCTCGCGCGTTTCCTCGACCGTGCGTTCACGCGCCGCATCCTACGAGACACCGAGCGCCGTGGCTATTGAGTTTGCGACTCGCAGCTCTGAAACGTGTTCAGCGCAGCTTGGGGGCGCGCATGATCGCGTCGGTCCCCGCTCCTCTGTTCACGTCGTGCCGAATCCAATACACGAACGAGGTGTCCATCGCGACCATCACCGGGCAGGTCTGTCCGCTTGCCACGACGGTCGGGTCGCCGCCTTCGAGCGGAAGCGCCATGATTGATCCGCTCGTGTCTGTCGCGTCGAGGCAGCGCCCCTGATTCGACCAGTAGATGCCGCCTCCGTCGACGCCGACGGCGCTCGGGAAATTCTGCCCATCCGCCATGACCTCGCCCGTGTTGGAGCCGTGCGCTTGACGGAGCACCTGCGCGCCGCCGAGGTCGCCGTAATAAACGTAGTCGGCATTCGCCGCAAAATGCAGCGCGGTGACCCCAGAGGCAAAGCTCCCACCGGTCCTGTCCGATTTGATTTGATAGATGCCAGAGGGTGAGCCGCCGTCGGCGCGTGCGGTGGCGGCGTACACCGTGTTGTGGCCGATGGCCAGGTAGGTGAAGTAAAAGCCAGGAGAAACCGTAGGTTCGACGATGCCCTTCGCCCCGGTCGCCCGATCCGCCACGATGATGGTCGTTTGCGGTGGACCGTACTCGGTCATCCACATCGACTCTCCCAATCGATCGATGTCAGCGACGTTCATGTCGCTCGTCGTGAACAGCGCCGGCTCGAGCGTGTCGTATGGCATGCGGTAGACGCTCTGCGTCCCGCGCTCGACGAAAAAGAGCTCGTCGTCGTCGAGGTGGAGCGCCGTGACGGTGTTGCCGCTGAAGAGCGGCTGCGCAGTGCCTTCGGCATCGGCACGAGAGAGTCCGCTCATGCTGCCGTCCTCGAGTCCCATCTCGGTGAAGTAGACGTAGCCGCCGTTCGTACCGATCCGGACGACGTTCGTCAGACCCGGCACGAAGATCTCGGACGGACCGAATCCCGTCGGAAAATCCTCCGCTGGCGGAGGTAGGGGGGTTCCGCCTGAGCCGCCGCTCGCACCCGAGCCGCCGCTCGCACCCGAGCCGCCGCTCGCACCCGAGCCGGCGGAGCCACTGGTCGCGCTCGAGCCGCCACTGCCGCTCGCGCCACCGCGGCCGCCGGACTCACCGCCGTCCCCCAGTCCGTCGCTCGCAGCGGAGCCTCCGCTGCCGCCCGCGCCCATGCCGCCGTTCTCGGCATCGCTTCCATTGCCGCAACCCGACGCGATGCCGAGCACGACGACCATGAAGAACAAACCATCGAACCCCATCGCAATGACTCCCGCCGGTAAGGAACTTCCTCTGCAGAAGCTAGCAGACGCTTGCGGTCGCGTGTCGCTCGCGTACGCTTGGTATCCGACGGAGGAGCGTGAACACGTGGAGGTAAAGAGCTCACGACGAGAAGTGACGCGAGCGGGGGCGCTCTTATTCAGCATCATTTTGCTGGGTTGCGGTGGAAAGAGCGCCAAAGACGGAGCCCCAATCAGCGAGGCTGGCGCGGCGGCAGGCATTGGTGGAACCAGTGGGTCGGGCGGCGCGGAGCTCGCCGGAGGCGTGAGTGTCGGCGGCGGCGCGGGTGGCTCGGTCCTAGGAGGAGCGGGCGGCAGCGGTAACACCGGAAATGACGGCGGCAGCGGCGTTTCCGGGACAGCAGCCGGGGGAGCGCTCGGCAGCGTCGACGCTTTCGGCGCGTGTCGCGACGGTCTCGACTATTTCATCTCGATCGGCGGTGACGTGCCTCCGAGCAAGGTGACGCACTCGTGCTCGGACGATGCCAAGGTGACGATGGTGCCGACCTACAACGAGCTTCACGGGCTCGATCCGGCTGAAGATCGACGCCCGGCTCTGGTCGGGTGTGACGGCACCGAACGGCTCGAAGTCTGGCGTTTCCCGCCGCCGGATGAGGAGCTTTCGACGGCTGGCTTGTATTTGTCGTCGGACGGCAAGACGTACTCGACGTGCGGACCGAGCCGTTCCGTGAGTGCATCCGCGAATTGCTCGCCGCTCGGCTCGCTGGAGGTCACCCCGCGCGCGGACGACAGTAGTGTGCTCGAGGGCAGTTATGCCATGACGCTCTTCGACGAAAGCGGAGAGAGCTACGAAGTGAGCGGCGACTTTCGCGTCTGCGCCTACCTCGAATAAGCGTTCGGGGGGACGACCGCGCACGCGGGCTTGACGTGCGCCGACCGATTCGCCTACATAGGCGTCGCGGGACGGAGGCGGCGCATGAATGATTCGGGTAGCGTGAGGAACGGGGCGCTCTATCGTGTGTGTCCGCTCGTCTGCGTGCTGGCACTGAGCTGCGGGCAGGGATCTCGTGAATCCCTCGGCAAGCAGCGCGACGCCGTGTGCGGCAACCATACCTGCGAGGCGGGTGAAGACAGCACGACTTGCCCCTCAGACTGCTTGTCGCTCGACTTCTGCGGCAACGGCACGTGCGAGACCGGGGAGCAGCTTTCCTGCCCGGACGACTGTGGCGACGTCTGGTTCCCGATTGGCCCTGCGCCTATCGATCAGACCGTCACGAGCGATCCGCTCAGCATTCTGCCCCATGTGCCGTCGGCGGGGCGGGCAACGGTCATCGCAGTGAACCCGCAAAACTCCGCCGACGTCTGGCTCGGCACGGCCGGGGGCGGCGTGTGGCATTCGACGAGCGCCGGCCAGGCGCTAAAGGACGCTAACGGAAAGCTGGCCGCCGATCCCGGTTGGACTCCCATGACGGACAATCAGCCGTCGCTCGCGATCGGTTCCATCACGCTCGCAAGTTGCACCGCGCTGCGCTGTAACCTCATTCTCATCGGCACCGGTGAAGCGAGCATCCGGCGTCAGACCTATTACGGCGCCGGGCTCATCGTCGGCACGTGGGTGAATCCCACTGAAACGACTGGCGGGCACTACGACTTTGCGCCTTTCGCGACGGAGCACTTCCGCTTCGGGTCCATTCAGGATCTCAGGTACGTGCCGGACGATAACTCGGTCTATGTCGCGGTGGCTTCGGGCGTGACGGGCTCGCCCTCCGGCGACACCAAGATTGCGCCCGAACCCCTCGGACAGTACGGATTGCATCACTGCTTGCTGAGCGGAACGAACGATCCGTCGACCCCGCAGGACGAGCGCTGCACGCGGATTTTGGACATGCCGACTCCCGACGGCGAGGCCGGCCTGCCGAGCGACATGGAGTTCGCTTCCCAGCGTTTCTACGTCGGTGTGTATGACCGCGGCATTCTGCGGAGTGACCCGAATAGCGACGCGCACTTTTGCTACCTGAACCCGGGGATCGCGCAGCACGCATCCTGCACCAGCGATCCCCGCCCGGGCTCGCCGCCCGCCGGCAGCGATCCGTTGCCCGATCCAACGACGCAGCCCTTCGACCACGTCGAGATCGGGGTTGGCAAGACAGCCACGGACCCCGATACGCAGGTGCTCTACGCCGCCTTCGGCACGTGCAAAGGGAACCGGACTCTCGTGGATTGCGATCCGGCGGTTTTTCGTTCGGGCGACAGTGGCATCAGCTGGAAGAAGCTGCCGCCCATGCCGACGATCCCGGCCATGCCGACGCCCATGGATCCGCTCAGGATCGACTTCGGCGCGGCGTACAGCCGCTACACGCACGTCCTCGTCACGCACCCCGAGAACGACGACATCCTCTTTTACGGCGGCGTTGCGGCCATCATCGAGTCCACCGACCGGGGCATGACGTTCAGTGACCTAAGCGCCGGGGCGGTCCACGGTGATCAGCAGGACTTCGCGGTCGTCACGGCCGCTGACCGCGCCGCGCAAGATGCCGCGTTCCGATCGGCGTGCACGTCGGATGCGGCCTGTAACGCGTGCCGTACGGCTCCGACGCCGCTGCCGTCTTGTACCCATGCCCAGCTCTGCCTTCGAACGGCGGCGCCCATTCCGAGCGACTGTCCTGTCCCTGATCTGACGAAGGACCTTTACTACTCGGCCAACGACGGGGGCCTCTATTTCGGCGAGTTCACGCCGGGCAGCACGCTGGGGAGCTGGCTCAGCGCGAACATGAACCTCGTGACGACCGAGCTTTTTGGTATCGGCGCAGCGGTAACCGATCAGTCCAAGCCACCGACGAGCCCCACCGGGTCGGTTGCTCCGCCGGTGATCTTGGCGGGGGTCCAAGACAACGGGCCCGTGGAGTTCACAGGCACTTCCAAGTGGAATCTAATCAGTACCGGCGACGGAGGGGACGCAACCGTCACGAAGGACGGCCACCTCGTCACGTCGATCTACGACGCTGTGGCCCTCGGAACGAACGGCGTCAGAGGAATGCTCAAGAGTGTGCCGGGCTCCTTCGTCGATCCCACCGATCCGAGCATGATGAAAATGGTCGGACCGAGTGATTCCATGGTCTGCTCCTTTTATCAGCCGTACGCGGTGGTGCCGGCGACGGCGACGAGCGGCGGCTTCTACTACTCGACGGATCGCGTATTCACGGGGTCGGGGTTCAGCACGGCAGGCACGACCGCGGTTAGTCCACCGTTCGTGAATACCCGATCTTCCGGCACGATCCGGCCTGACTCCGGTCGCTTGGACGGGGTGATCACCGCGCTCGCCGTCAGCACGGAAACGACGCCGCGTCTCTGGGTAGGGCTCTACAATGGGGAGCTCTGGGTTTCTAGCAACGGGCCTTCGACGGACATCGCGCAGTGGACTCAAGCGGCGACGGCGAGCATGCCGAAGCAACCGGTTAGCCACATCGAGCTCGATCCCGCGAACTCGAAGCACGGCTGGGTCAGCTTCGACGGTTTCGAGCCGACCACGGCGCAAGTGTGGACGACGAGCGACGTCACTAGTACCGCGAATTGGCAGCCACTAGCCGGTCTCCCCGCCAATAATCCCGTCAAGGTCGTGAAGCTCGACACGCGCGACGGCACGACGCTCTGGGCGGGCACCGATCAGGGTCTGTTCCGCATGGACCCGGGCGGCGCCTGGGAGAAGAGGGGCACCTTCGGTCTTCCCAACGTTCCCATCTACGACATCGAGTTCGACACGGTCGGTAACCGAGCGTTCGTCGCGACCCATGGACGCGGCGCGTGGATGCAGACGCTGAAGCCCCAGGTCTCGACGGCCGAAGGGTGGGTCAACGGCGATATCTGGGACATCCCGGTTTCCGGCGCCGGATTCGCCTGCGCGGCGCCGCCCTGCAACTGCCAGATGGAAATCTTGCTCCAGGACGGCACGGTTTGCGCGGGGCCGAGCTCGCTCGACGCCGACAATCCGAGCGGCGCGATCCAGGTCCTGAAGGATCCGAACGGCCCCGGGAACGTCCTCGGCACTTCGGGCACCAACTCGACGCCGAGCTATTGGGACAACAAGGTCGTCGCCTGGGCGTGCCGCTCCGGTTTTTGCCTACCCAATGCCGGGGGCACGCGCGTTCCGATCAGCGTTTGCCGCATGGATCCGAACAACAAGATCTCCGCGGTCAAGGTCTCGTGCGATGGCAACGATGCCGTGCTCGTGCCGGTGCGCGGAGCGCCGCAGCTCTCCCGTCCGCCGTCGAGCGTCCTCTACGTGGACCCGCCGGGGCCGCCCATGCCGTTCAAAATCGGGTCACAGGGTGAACCAGGCACCGAAGGGACCGCGAGCGACGGCGAGGACGTCGCTGAAGACCAGCTCACGTCCGGCTTCCGCTTCACCCTCGTGCCGACGCTGCTCGCCTCGAGCGACAACGGGGGCGAGCGCGCCCTCTGTGGTGCGCGAGTCGAGCTCACCGGCAGCGAGGATGCCGACGCGATCAATCAGATCCTGGCCGATGCGATCAACTCGAGCACCGAGTGCCAGACCGCGAGCGTGACGGCGAACGCGAATCCCGCCCAAGCGGGGCATCCCGACGAGGAAGACAAGTTCCCGGAGCGCGCACATCTCGAGCTCATCCCGCCGCCCGCCTCGATCGGCACTCAGATCGTGCTCGCCGTTCGGGCAGAACCGGGCGAAGCGACGGATTTCTGTTTCGCCCTCGACGAGCTCGGCAACGCCGCCCTCGGCCAGCTCACGATCTTGCAGACGCAGTTCGTTACGGGCGCGAGCGGCGCCCTCGGTGGTAGCATCACGATCTCGGAAGATTCGCGCATCGGAATTTGCGCTAACGAGATCGCGACGACGCCGGGCGAGAGCGCGGAGGATATCGCCGCCGCCGTCGAAGCGGCGTTCATGACGGCCGCCAAGCCGGGGCCCACGACCTGCCGCTCCTCGCAAAACCCGCGTGACATCGAGCGCGCTTCGGCACCGGACTCGGTGGTCTCGGTGTTGGCGAGGCGCCTGCGGCTCTGCGTGCATGACGCCGGCGTTGGTGTGCGCATCGGGCCGGAAGGTGTGCCCATCGCGCCGCCTGTGGCCGTTTGCAAAAACAAGACGGTTGACGCCGACTCGGCTTGCAAAGGGCGCGTCACGACGGCGGACATCGATGGCGGCTCGTTCGACCCGGATGGTCCCGCCCCGAGCTGTGCGCTCGACAACGCCGGTCCGTTCGGTCTCGGTCCGCACACGGTCACGCTGACCTGCACCGATTCGACAGGACTGTCGGCTCAATGCACGGCTACCGTGACCGTCAACGACGTGACGCCGCCCACGCTGAATTGCCCCGCGGGCGTCGCCGCGGCGTGCACGAGCGCGAGCGGGGGGCCCGCGACGTTCTCCGCGACGGCGACGGACAATTGCGGCACCGTACCGGCTCCGACCTGCACGCGCGCGTCGGGCAGCACGTTCGCGCTCGGCGCCACCGCTGACTCGTGCAGCGTGACGGACGCGCAAGGCAATTCGTCGTCGTGCAGCTTCTACGTGACGGTCGCGCTCGGGGACAACCCCGTCTGCTGCCCGGCGGGAACGACCGTCATTCTCGGCACGTCGAACAACGACACGCTGACCGGCGGCACCGGACGGGACTGCATCCTCGGGCGGGGAGGGCAGGACATCATCAACGGCAACGGCGGCAACGACGTCATCTCCGGCGGAGACGGCAATGACACCATCTCCGGCGGCGCGGGTGACGACCTGATCTTCGCAGGTACCGGGCAAGACACGGTACGCGGCGACGCGGGCAACGACTTCATGACGGGCGGCGACGGTGACGACCAGTGCTACGGCGGTGACGGAAACGACCTCATCCTGGGTGGCCAGGGGCAAGACCGGCTGTTCGGCGAGAACGGACTCGACACGCTGGCCGGCGAAGCGGGTGACGATCAGCTCGACGGCGGCAACGACGATGATCTCTTGATCGGAGGCGGGCTGCACGACGTTTGTGTCGGCGGGCCCGGTACCGACACGTTCCAGACGTGCCAGCAGCAGACGCAGTAACGACGGAGCGCCGGCTTCGCGCACGAACCGGCGCTCTGCTTCTGATCGTTTCGGGCGTCGTCGCCTGCAGCGGCGCGCCGTCCTCCGATCCCGAGCTGGCGCACCCTTGCGTCGAACAGCCCGTGACCGGACCCCTGGTCGAGGGTGCCGTCGCCGTCGGGGTCGGTGGTCCCGACGACTTCAGTCCGTACGAGGACGGTGGAACGCAAGCGCTCGTGCTCGGACCCCAGGGGGGCTACATGCTGACGCCGACGATCCGCGTGGACGCGAGCCTTCTCAAAGCCGACGGGCATTGCCCGTATCTCGATCTCGGAGGCACGGTGGACGGCCAGCAGCCGATGCAGCTCCACTTCCGCGTCCCAGACGCGCCCCGGAATGGCGGATTCTGGTACTGGGAAGCGCTCCCCCTGTTTTTATCGAAGGATCTGCCGAGCCTCGTGGGCCGGTCCTGCGAGGTGACCGGCGGGTTCGACGACGATGGCGTGGGGGCGTCGGTGATTGTCAACGTCTTGCTCACACACTGAGTCTCGTCGACGAGCGGTGCCGTCGGGGATGCCTTACTCAGCCGTGAGCGAAAAGTCGTTGAGCTCGAACGTGGCGTCGGTGCCGTCGGTCGAGACGAGCTCGACGCCGTAGTCGATAGCGCCGAGCGTCGATGTCCTCGCGATCCAGCCTTTATCGATGATGTGATTGAAGAACGCGAGGAGGTCGACGGTGCCTGAGTCGACGTCCGTAGCTCCGACGAAGGCGATGTAGCTGCCGCTCTTATAAACGTCATAATCCCGGCCGTCGAAGTTGACTGTCTCGACTACGGAGCCCGACGGCACCTGTTTGTAATTGTCCGTCCAGATCATGACCTCGGTCGAGCCGGAGCTTGCCACCCCGTTCAACCAGATATCGTAGGCAAACTCGTAGACGCCCACGTGCGGCGCCCGGTGCGCAAAGCTGCTCGAGATGGTGCTGAACGAGGCGATGGCGGGCGCCTCGAAGTCCTTGTGCACGTTCGGATAGGTCTTGACCGCGCCGTCGCCTGCGTCGTCGTTCATTTTGGCGACGACGTACCAGCTGTCGTAGTCACAGACGTACAGCGTTTGGGTCACGTCGTATTTGGCCGCGTTCCAGGTGTCGGTGTCGACGTAGAAGCCGCTCAGCGTGATGCCGTCTTGAGGGTCCGCCGGGTTCAACGGCAGGACGTGAGTCGGATGCGCGCACGTCGCTCCGCCCGCTGAAGTACCAGCTGAGCCGCCGGCGCCGGACATTGCGGACGGGCCGTGTCCAGCGTTCGAGCCGCCGGCGCCGGACATTGCGGACGGGCCGTGTCCACTGCTCGAGCCGCCGGAGCCACTCGACGTCCCCGCCGTTTGCGCCGCCGTTGCGCCGCCGTTCGGCGCGCCACCGGCGCCTGCCTCGTTCGTCCGGCTCGGGTGCTCGTCGCCGTTGCTGCACGCCGGCGGCGCCAGCAACGAGACCGCGACACACAGCGCGCTTCGAGACGAGAACCGGCAACTCAGTGTGACTCGCCGGACACTCATGGCCCCGTTGGACATACCACGAGCAGGTCTTGCGAGCCACGGCCGGACTCGGCCCAATCAGCGCCGAGCCATGGCTCTTCGTGCGCCGCAACTTGGCGCTGATTGCGCCGTGTTCGATGGTCGCAGCCGGCGTGTGCGTCTGCGCCCTGGCATGTCCGTTGCTTTAGGGATGGCATTGGGTGGGCTTGGTGAGGTCGTTCGATGAAGGATGGATTGCGTATGAAATGGTGTTCTATCGGATGCGCACTCGCGCTGGGTGTCGGCTACACGTCCACGGCCCAGTCGAAGGCGTACAGCGCGGGCTCACCGTTCGCAGTGAGCTACGACGCGCAAAACTCCAACCCGATTTTCCAGCACGGCGTGCTCGGGCACTACTCGTCGGACCCTGCGGTCGTCGAGGTGCCGGACTCGTTCGGAAACCGGGTTTTGGTCATGGTCTCGTCCTCCGACATGGAGAATCGATCGGACGCGGGCAATTGGCCCATGAGCCAGACCTACCTCTACGCGGTGAACGACTCGAATAACGGGGATCCGATCGTCGGCACCTGGTACGACCATGGGCCGGTCATGTCGGAGTCACGCTTTCCATGGGTCAACGCGAACACCAACCGACTCTGGGCTCCCGACGTTCAATACTATTCTGCGACCAACGACATCTGGCTCTACATCCCAGACAGGGACCGAAGCGGCGTGTTTCGCATCGGGATGGCTCATGCGGCCGTGTCGAACGGTCTGTACAGCGACGCGGGCTTCACCCCGGAGGCGGGACCGATAAGCATCCCGAATTCGCCCGGTAACGGCACGGCCTTCGACCCAGGCGTGTATTCGGACGAGATCCAGCCGTTCGGACACACGTTTCTCGTGTACGCGGACCGCGAGTACGGCGATGGCTCCGGCAACAACCTCAGCATGGCCGAGCTCGCCGCGGACCACAAAACGGCGACGTACCTCGGAAAGATCTCATTCAATAACGGGCCCCTCGCGAAATACACTGGCCTTACCCATTACATGGAAGGTCCCGACATTTTCGCCATGCAAATGCCAGGGTTCAGCGGGCGTATCTTCTATTACCTGCTGTTCGCTAGTGCTGTCGAAACCGGGACCGACGACACCGGCTACATCGGCTACGCGATGTGCAGCGATCAGGCGTTTCATGCCGCACCGGCCACATGTTGGAACTTCAAGGGCTGGATCTTTCGGAACATGCACACCGGTCGCTCGAATCACGCAAGCTTCATCAGCTACGGTGGCACTCACTACGTGTTTTATCATACCGCCCCGGCAACGTGTTGCAGCAACGGCAGTCGCTCGCGTCAGGTCGCCGTCAAGGAGGTTCAGCTCAGAGACCACCTCGGTGCCAGCGATGACGGTGAAATCATCGGCGTGTCTTACCCCGCCGGAAGTCAGATCGACGACTCCACGGCATACAGCTCGCTCGACGGGCTTTCCACGACGCTCCAGCCTGCCTTTATCAGCCTGCGCGACGAGGACAGCAGCGCGAGCAGTGCGTCCCTCGTTTTTACGAAGTTCGTGAACCCCTCGACCTACGTCACGCTGAAGAGAGGTCTCGACAAGCTCTCTTACTATTTCGATGCCGACGCGGGCAGCAACGCCCAGGTCACGATGCCGACCACCTTCCCCCAGTCCGGCTTCGTCCTCGATGCCCCGCCAATCAAGCACATCAGTGGCAATACCTGGGCCATCGTTCTCGCTTACACGGGCGGCGACGTCGCGCCCGGACAGCTGAGTAACGCGTACGTCCAGGTCCGAGTCACGGGCAACCCGGAGAGCAACGATTTCTCGCGCGCGATCGGCAACTTCATCACGCCCACGACGCGCGTGAGTCTCTTCGACGTGAACAACGGCTTTTTGGCGGGCGAAGTGCCGAACGCCTCGATGGACAATTTCAGGGTCCTGCGCACGGAAAGCCAGGATGGGCAGGGACAGTTTACCTACCTCACGACATCGACACATGACGCCAACGTCGGCATCAACAACCAGTATTTGATGACCGGCTCTCAGAGCCAGGATTGGTATCTCGAGCAGGTCACCGATTTCAGCAACGTGCAGGGGTTAGCCCCGCTGTCTGCGGCCGACAAGCTGAACGCCGTGCGGCTGAAATGCAAGTGGACCAACTATTACATGACGGCGAACGACCAAAACCACGGCACCGCGGCGCAGCCCTCCTTCTACGTGCTGAGTCAGGCTCTCCAGACGAGCCCCCAGTATTGGGCGACGCAGATCTGGATCAAAGAAGTCGTCAGCGACGGCTCGGTGCGCCTGCGCAGCGCGTGGCTTCCGGACGCGGCGCGGGACAGCAGCCGGCTGCCGATCTACCTGACCCTCCAGACCGCTACGAGCTCGGGGACACAAAACGTGTACGTGCAGCTCCTCAATGCGACGCTCTACACGCAGCGGTGGATCATCGAATAGCCCGCGGCCGCCGGACACGACGTGCGCCAGCATGGTGAGCGTCAGCTGCGTGATGCTCCGCGAGTGCTCGGCTGTGGGCCTCCGACGAACGCCCCTGCCGTCGCTATTTGACACGAGCGACGGCGCCAAACCGGCCGTATTCGCCCTCGAAGGCTTTCGAGATGCGCTCGTTGACGAACGCCGGCCAAAGGGCAAAGGTTCCCTTCCGATCGCTGCCCGTCATTCGGGTCGATCGTTACGGAGGGCGTCATGTCGAAGCAGGCGGTGGTCGTTTCGTTGTTGTGCGTGGTCGGTTGCAGCGGCAGGTCGCCGGAGCGGATCGAAGCGATGCCGAGCGCGGCCGTGGCGGTTCCGCTAAAGACGGGTCAGCGGCGAGCAGTGCACTTGGATCGGCGGGCACCGCACGCACCGCGCCGGTTCGAGCCGCGCGGCGTCGGCGGTGGCGGCGCTCTGTTCGGCCCCACCATCAGCCCGCTCAATTCGCGCGAGCTCTATGTCGGAACGGACATGAGCGACCTCTACCATTCCATGGACTTTGGCGTGCACTGGGAGACCATCCCGTTCGCCGTCGTGCAGGGGAACAGCTTCACCAATACGCAGTTTACCGCCGATCCCTCGGTATTGTACGCGCTGACGAACGATGCGTCCGACGCTCCAATCCTCGTCAAGTCCGTCGACCGCGGCCGAACCTTCAACCAGCTCTTGCTCGGCACCACTATCAATTACATCTCGACCGATCCGAACGGCGCGCGACGGCTGCTCGCGTTGGACGGCGATACGGTCTACTTCTCGAACGATGCGGGCGCGACCTTCACGACCGCGTACACCAGCACGGCGGAAGACGGACTGGTCCTCGGCGGCGCGTTCTGGCACGGCCGCGAACTCTTCGCCGGCACGAGTGACGGGCTGCTCGTGTCGCGTGACGGCGGACAAAGCTTCGCGCTCGCGCCGGTGAGCGGCATCCCCCAGGGAGAGGGCATCAGCGCGTTTACAGGCGCGCACCGGGGACACACCACGCGCTTGTACGCGCTAACGTCCAGCGCGCCCTACGCGGGAATGACGGGCGGCGACGTCGGCAGTTATGCGCATGCCTACCGGCTCACCGACGGCGACACGGCGTGGCAGCCGATGAATACGGGTCTGGCGGACGACGAGGGACTCAGCTTCGTCGCCTCGGCGCTCGACGACGTGAACGTCGCCTACGCAGCCGGCGGCAATCTCGACACCGACATGGACGTCGTGGTCCGGACTCGCGACGGTGGCGTCACCTGGGAGCGCTGCCTGCTCACCGATCACAACCAGAATATCGCGACGGGCTGGGCGGGCGACGGCGGCTGGGCGGGGCTCGAATGGACCGGCAACGCGCTCGGGCTCGCCGTGGCACCTCACGACTCGCGCCGCGTCGTGCTGTCAGATTATGGATCAGTGCACGTCAGCACTGACGGCGCAGAGGAGTGGCACGCTGCCTATGTCAAACCGGAGTTCTTGACTCCCCCGGGCGAGCTCACGCCGCTCGCCAAACCCGTTCAGAGCAACGGACTCGACGACACGAGCGTCTGGTACCTGACATGGAGCAACGCCGACACCCTGTTCAGCTCGGTCTCCGACATCCACAGTGAGTGGAGCGGCGACGGCGGCCGCACCTGGATCCGCCCGGGCGACGCCGGCCTGGACGTTAACACCACTTACCACGCCGTGCGCGATCCCGTTTCGGGGCAAATGTTCGCGGGAACGTCGACGCGGCACGACCTTTATCAGAGCACGACGCTCACTGACGACCGCATCGATGGCGCGGGCGGCTCGATCCTGGTCTCCACGGACGACGCGCGACACTTCGAGATCCTCGAAAATATCGGGCACCCCGTGGTCTTTCTCGCCATCGATGCGCAGCATCCAAACCTCCTGTACGCGAGCGTGGTCCACAGCCAGCTTGGCGACGTTTACCGCAAGGATCTCGACGCGCCCGGTACGCCGGCCGTGCGGCTCGCTTCGCCGCCGCGCACGAGCGGGCACCCGTTCAACGTGTGGGTCCTCGACGACGGCAGCCTGCTGGCGAGCTACAGCGCTCACCGCAGCGGCACGGCAAGGCAGCGCGGCCCCTTCACGGCGAGCTCGGGAGTGTTCCTGAGCACGGACGGTGGCGTGAGCTGGAGCGACCGCAGCGACCCCAACATGCAGTATTGGACGAAGGACATCGTCGTCGATCCCACCGATCCGTCCCAGAACACTTGGTACGCCGGCGTCTTCAACCACGAGGACGACACCGAGAGCGGCGGCCTCTACCGTACGCGCGACCGCGGCCTGAGCTGGACGCGCCTGGCCGGACCCTTCAACGTCGAATCGCTGAGCGTGGACCCGCGCCACCCGAATGCCGCCTACTATTCGACGGAACGGCGCGGGCTCTGGTTCACGGCCAACATTCACGACGCCGAGCCGAGCTTCACGCCGGTCGACAGCTACCCGTTCCGCCAACCGCTCCGCGTCTTCTTCAACCCGTACGACGAGCACGAAGTGTGGGTCACGAGCTTCGGCAGCGGCATGCGCGTCGGGCGGGCGGACTGAGGCCGCTCGAGCCGTTGCCTGGCCGCGCCGACGCGGCGGTGCCGATGTAGGTGCGAGGAGGTGAGGGCGCGACGCGTTGCGCCCTCGGAGCACTGAGGATAGCCTGCTGGTTCTGCTTGTGAGGCCCGAGGAGGCTATTGATGAACTTCGTTCGTTCGCGTCTCGCTGTGGTTGGTTTGCTCGTTGCTTGGCCGTCCGCACAACTTGCGGGGTGCGCGGTCAAAGACCGCGAGTACGGTCCGGCGAGCGGCGCGGGCGGCATGGGCGCTACCGGGAACGGCGGTAAAGGCGGGACGAGCGGCAAGAGCAGCGGCGGTTCGTCCGGCTTGGGCGCGTCCGGGGGCACCGACGGACTTGCCGGGGATAACTCGGGTGGCGCTGGCGAGACGGGCGCGGGCGGCACCGGTACCGGTGGAACGACGGGGCAGGGTGGCACCGGCGGCAGCAGCACCGGTGGCACTCGGAGCACCGGCGGCAGCAACGCGACCGGCGGGACAGGGACGGCGGGCGAAGCGGGCGCGAGCGGCGAAGCCGGCCTGAGCGGCGGCGGGGGCTCGACGGGCGGCACCAACGCGAGCGGCGGGATGAGCGGCTCAGCTGGCGCGACCGGTGGCTTGGGCGGCATGGGCAGCTGCGTGCCCACCGGCAGCGAGGTGTGCAACGACGGTGTCGATAACAACTGCGACGGCCTGACGGATTGCCTGACGCTCACGAGCGCCTTCCCGTCGGTCAACGGAGCCGCCTCGGCGTCGGACGTGGCCTACACCTTCGCCGCGCACTCGAGCTCGGCGACCTTTCAGTGTCGCAACACGCATGGCACGACCCCGAGCGGAAACTTCGGCGCGTGCGGCGCGGTGAACACGAACACCGTCTCGCCGTTCACGGCAACCTTCGCTCAAACCGCGACGAACGACGGGCTCTGGACGACGGAAGTCCGCCTCCACTTCTCGAACGGCAGCGTGAGCCCCGCCTATTCGCGCACCGTTTACGTTCATCACACGCTTTACGGCGTCACGCGTTGCCCGGCGACCACCACCGATCAAGCTTACGTGAATTTCGCCAAGACGTACCTCGAGGACGCGGGCGCGATCGATCAGACGAACGTGAGGAGTCCGTTCGTCCAGGTGAAGTTCACGCCGCCGGTGGACGGGCGGTACTACGTGAGCTCGACGGACGGCACCATGAACGTGAAATCGCTGCGGCGTAACTTCGGGTTCAGCAGCGACGGCCACTACCTCGTCATGACCCGCACGTACACCGCGCAAAACACGGCAGGCATGGGTTGCCTGGCCGCCGTGAAGCGCGTTCACCAGAAGCGCGGCCAATGGGACTCGCCCTCGATCGTGGGCGCCGACGACTACCAAAAGTGCACGGCGCTCGTGTTCAACAAGAAGGGCGCCGGTTACTGCCTCGGGTACTCGGGCACCGCGATCACCTCGACGGAGCACGTGCGCGGAGACTACGGCGCGCAGATCCCGACCCCGCCGTATTCGCAGAGAGCCGACAACTTCGCGTGGCGCAAGCTGACGGCCTCCATCGCGAAGACGAGCTTCTTCAACTTCTCGCCCAAGTGCGACACGGTCGGGTGCGCGACCGGGTACACGATTTATCTGCCGGACAAGAGTTTCTTCCCCTACTTCCCCAATTGAGACATCCTCGGGGCGGCGGCGCGTCGGGTCGATCGGCTCGGTCGCGCAAGCGGCTGCCTCCCGGATCCGTCCGAGACTGCGGTCTGCTCGGATCCCAACCACTCTGGCGAATACTATCGCTTCCCCGTCGCCCGCGCGCCGCCGTCTCGATGATCCCAAGCTCTACCTGAGCGCGCTCGAGCTCTTGCGGGAGCGGCATGCGCGGCACGGCGGGCTCGCTCAGGCCGGGCTCGCGCTCGAGGAGCTCTTTCCGTCGTCGGACGCGGCGCTCGCGAAGCGGCTCGCGCCGCGCGTGGCGGACGGGAGCTACGTCTTTGCACCGGTACGCGAACGCCGCGCGTTCTTGGGCGGAAAGTGGCGCCATGTGTACCGGGCGTCACTGGCGGACACGGTCGTGCTGTTCGTGCTGGCGCGCGCCCTGACGGAAGTCGTCGCACCGGTCGTGTCGGAGCGGGTGTATTCGTACCGCAAGGGGCGCTCGTCGCGACAAGCCGTGCGCGATCTCGGTCGCTTCGTCAAAGCGCACCGCGCGCAAGTTCGCGACGTGCGGGCGCGCGGGCTGCACGTGCTGCGTCGCGACGTTTCCGGCTACGGCGACAGCATTCCCGTGGGCGAAACGTCACCGCTCTGGCCGCTTCTCCGGCGCGCGCTCGAACGCGCTGGATACGCGCCGAACGACGCGTTCACGAGACTCGTCGAGCGCGCGCTCCGGCCGAGCGTCGTCCGGCTCGACGGCACGCTCGAACGCGCGGCCCGGGGCGTGCCGATGGGATCGCCGCTGCAACCGGCCGTGTGCAATCTGTACCTCGACGCGCTCGATCGACGGCTCGCCGCGCTGCCCGGCGGTTTCTACGCGCGTTTCGGCGACGATTTCGTGTTCGTGCATCCCGCCGTCGAAGCCGCGCGCGAGGCGAGTGAAATCGTGGCGGCGACGCTCGCCGAGCTCGATCTCACGCTCAACGCCGAGAAGGTGCGGGATTTATTTTGGAGCGGCGCGGGGCGCCACCCGGCGCAAAGCGTCTCCGAACGCCAGCGCGGCACGACGCACGTCGAGTATCTCGGCGAGCGCGTCGCCTTCGACGGCACGACGACACCGAGCGAGAAGAAGCTCCGGCGCTTGCGGAGTGAGCTCCAGTCGCGCATCGTGGCCTCCGAGCGCCTCCTCGGCGATGCTTCGCTCGAGGACCGGCTCGCAGCGCTCGTCCGCGCGACCAACGGCGCCCTCGACCCACGGAGCGACGCGGCCGTCTCCGACGCCCTCGAGCTCTGGATCGACGGTAGCGATCGCCGAAAGCTCGCCGAGCTCGATCACTGGGTCGCGCTGACGCTCGCCCGTGCGCTCTCGGGGCAGGGGGGCGTGCGCGCGCTGCGGAGCGCGCCGCCGCGCTTCTTGCGCGAACACGGCTTGATTTCGCTGGTCGCTCGGCGCCGGCGTCACGGTGGCGCATGATCGACTTCGCCGCGCTCGAGGCCGAAGCGACGCGCGAAAACGCGCTCGCTGACTTCTTCGCGCGTGAAAAACGGCGCGCAGCGCGCCGCGTCGGCCTGCCGCTCGCGCTGCTTTCGGCGCGCGGTTTCCGTTACCTCTTTCGACGCGGAGCCGTGCTCTTCGCGCGGGTGCCGCTCCGCACGGCCTTCCACGTCGCGGAAGTCGTCGTGTTCGCGGACTTTCTCGAGCTCGGCCTTTTGGGCCCGCTGCTCGCCGTGCGCAGCGTGTTCGTCGCGTTCGGAGCGTTCCACTGGGGCGCGCTCGAACCGCTGCGGCGCTCGGTGCGGCGAGAAATCGCGCGCGGCGCGGCGAACGCCGCAGAGTGGGAGACGGCGCGCTATCTGCGCATCGCGGTCGACCTGTGCGTGTTGCAGCTCTTCGCGCTCGTCGCCTGGCTCGAGCTCGGCCCGCGCCTGTTCCCCTCGTTCAGCATCATCGACGCTTACGCCATCGGCTGCTGCTTGCGGTCCATGGCGGAGACCGTCACGCGCACCTTCCACGCCGGCGCGTTCGCCGTGCGGCGCGTCAGGCGCCCGTTCGTGGCGCTCTTCGCCGTCGATCTGGTCGATGCGGGGACGGCGCTCGCGCTCTGGCCGCTGCTCGGACCGTGGGGCTTCGCGCTCGCGCAGCTTTGCGGCGGCGCCGTGGAGACCGCGCTCACCTTGCACTACGTGCGGCGGACTTACGCCGCTCTGCCCGTTTCGGCGCCGACGCTCGCGCGCGTGCTCTCCGAGCGCGCTCGTGCTCCGTGGTCGGTCCTCGGCCAGATGGTGGTGCCCGGGCTCGGCAACCTGATCTCCCAGGTCGACGCGCTGCTCGTCACCGTGCTCGCGCTCGGCTCCTCGAAGGACGCGCTCGGGCTCGCGGCGGGCCTGCACGTGCTCCGGCCGGTGCTCGCGCTCGGCACGAGCTGGGCACGGCTCTTCTATTTCGATCTCGCCACGCTCGGCGGCAGCGTGCGCCGGCTCTTTCGCGTGCGCTTCGAACGCTCGCTGCTCTTGGTCGCGCCGATGTTCGCGCTCGCGTCGGTCGTGGTCGCAGCGCTGATCGCGCCGGTACTCGCGCGCGCGGCGCCGATGGGCGCCTTGCTCGGGTTCGTGCCGTTCCTCGTCGTGCGTTCGCTCTTTGCCGCGACACAAATCCAGGCGTTTGCGCGCGGCGCCTACCGCGCGCTCATCGGTGGCGCGGCGGTGGTGTTCGCGCTCGTCGTGCTCGTTCCGTGGCTCCACGCCTCGAGCACGGCGCTGCTCGGCTCGGCGTCCGTTGCCCTCGCGCTCGCCGCGGCGATCTTTCACGCCGGGCGCCCGTCGGTGTCCGACGAGGGTGACGAGCCCTTGCTCGAGCCGCTCTTGTTCGTCGCTCGGCTCGCGCGTACCAGCGCGCCCGTTTCGGTCTACGCCCTGTCGCTCAACGTGAACGGTGGCGCACGGGCGGCGGGCGTGGCGCCGCTCGTTGCCGCAATTTCGGGCGTGACGCTCGTGACGCGCTGGAGCCCCCGCACGCTGCTCGTGGCAAGCTCGCGCGACGACTCACTTTTGCCCGAGCTCGTCGCCGCGAGCGCCGGGTCGTTCGATCGCGCGGCGGCGTTTCTGTCACGGGCCGACGGCGGTGCCGCCCTCCGTGCCCTCATCGAGGCGGGCTGTTTGGGCGAGCCGCCGCACCTTGGGGACGCGTCGTGCGACACGCCCGGCGAGCTCCGGGCAGCTTTCGCCGCGCTCGGTGGCGGCTTCGTCCTGACGGAGACGACCGGCGCGCTGCCGCAAAACTTCGCGACGCCGCGCGAGCTCGCCCACACCCTCGGCGAGCTCGGGTCGCTCGCGGCCGGAGTACGACCCGCACGACGGCGTGGTCTACGTGCGGCGGTGTTCGCGCCCGGCGGCGAGGCGTCGCTCGTGTTCATCGCCGCGCGCTCGGCCGACGCGGCACGCTTCACCGAATTCGAGCGGCGCGTGCTCTGGGCGAGCGTCACTTCGCTCTTCGATCAGTAGCCGAAATCGCGGGAGTTCGCGTCCGACGCGGACTTCGACTTCGCGGCCGCGGCGGGGCGCCGAGGTGCCGGCGCGACGGCGCGGGCCGGCTTCGCGCCCACCGGTGCCGTGGCAGAAGCTCTGGTCGTCGCGCTCGGAGCAGCTCGCGTAGTCCGCTCCGCGGGCGGGGTGGGGGCAGGCGGCGCTGCCGTTGCCGTCGGCTTCAATTGCACGCTCTGAGCCGGTGAAGGCACGGCGGCCGGGCTCGTCGTCGGCGCCGTCGCCGCCGTCGCCGCCGTGGACGTCGGAGCGTCCGCCTTCTTCTCGGAAAAGAGCTTGCTCGCCGCGAAGCCGCCCCCGGCCAAGACGAGCACCGCGGCGACGGCCGCGACACCGAGCGTCGATCGGTTCGACTTCGGCGGCAAACCTTGCTGCGAGGTCGCGAACGTACCCTGCGTTGCGCCCCCCTGCGTCGTGGTGCCCTGCGCCGTCGAGCCCGCCGTCGCGCCGAGCGCGGCGCGTTGCTCTGGCCGCGTCTGGTGAAAGGGCGACGGCGCGACCGCTCCCGTCGTGCCCGTGCGAAACGGCAGCTCGTCGAGCGCGCGGATCATTTCCTCGGCCGTCGCGAAGCGATTCGCCGCCTCGCGTGCCATGGCGCGGCTCACGAGGCTCGCGAAGCTCGGGTCGATCTCCGGTAGCACTTGCGTGAGCGGCGTCGGATCGGTGAGCACGATCTTGAACATCAGCTCGTTGAACGTGTCCGCCGTGAACGGCACTTCGCCCGTGACCGCCTCGTACAAGATGACGCCCATTGCGTAGAGATCGGTGCGCGCGTCGACCTGGCCGCTCCCCTTCGCCTGCTCGGGCGACATGTAAAACGGCGTGCCCATGACGGCGCCCGTGTGCGTCATGCTCATGTCTCCGCCGAGCGCGTTGAACTTGGAGATACCGAAATCGATGAGCTTGACGTAATCGTGGATGCCGGAGCGCTCGTTCAAGACGAAAATGTTGTCGGGCTTGAGATCGCGGTGGACGATGCCGGCAGCGTGCGCGGCGGCGAGTCCGACGAGCGCTTGCCGAATCAGCGGCACGATCTGCTCGGGCGTCATGCGGCCGAGCCGCCGGATGCGCGCAGAGAGCGCCTCACCGGCGAGGTATTCCATCACCATGTAGCGTTCGCCGTCAGGCAGCACGCCGAGATCCAGAATCTCGAGGATGTGCTCGTTACCGATACGGCCGGCCGCCTGCGCCTCACGCTCGAAGCGCTGCACCGTTTCGGCGTTGCTGAGCGCGGCGCCGTGCAGCACCTTGATCGCTACGCGCCTCCTGATGCGCACATTCTCCCCCTCGAACACGGCTCCCATGCCGCCTTCCCCAATCAGGCGCACGATCCGATATTTGCCGTCGAGGACCTGCCCGGGCTCAACCATGTAGCTAAGGTCTAGCACTCATCGGGGGCCCCCTGTGGTAGCCTCGCTCTCATGCGTGCTAGCACCATTGCCGAAGTCTTCGGCACGAGCCGCTCACGATGTGGTCAGAGCTGGATGGGCGTGGGCAAGAGTAGTAGAGCCGTCACAGCGGGGATGCTCGTCTTTTCGCTGATATCGAGCTCTGTCGTCCCGACTTTCGCCGCCACGGACGAAGAGCGGTCAGCGGCGCGCGCGGCCGCTTCACAGGGCGCAGACGCGTACGACGCGGGCAAGTGGCAGGACGCGGTCGACATGTTCACGCGGGCCGAGCAGCTCGTGCACTCGCCGATTCACCTCATGTTCATCGCCCGCTCGGAGCTCAAGCTGTCGCACTGGGTCAAAGCGTACGAGGCCTTCAACCGGGTCAAGCGGGAAGGCGCGCCGCCGGACGCGTCACCGGCCGTGAAGAAGGCAGTCGAGGACGCGACGAAGGAGCTCGCGAAGCTCCAGCCGCAGATGCCTTACATTGCGACGAAGATAAAAAACGCAAATGGGGAAGTGAAAGTGACGATGGACGGCGCTCAGGTGCCTCCCGCCATGGTCGGGCTCATGCGCCCGGTCGACCCCGGGCAACACAGCTTTCAAGCGACGAACGGTCAGCTCTCGAGCGACATCGTGACCGTCGACGTGCAGCCCGCTTCCCGGCAAACGGTGGAGCTCGAGCTCAAGCTCGGGACGCCGGCGACTCCTGCCGTCGTAACGACACCGCCGCCCGGCGCGCCGCCGCCCGCTCCAGTGACGACCGCGCCGCCTCCGGGCGACAGCAGCGTCGACCACGGCGGCGGCTCGAACGGCCTGCGCTACGCGTCCTACGGCGCGTTCGGCGTCGGCGCCGTCGGCCTGGTGCTCGGTACGGTGTTCTTGGTGAAGTCGTCATCCACGCAGAACAAGGCCGACGATCTGTGCCCGACCTCACCCTGCGATCCTTCGAAGAAGGATCAGATCTCCGCGAAGGACAAGGACGCAGCCTCGCAGCGCACGGTAGGCGCGGTCGGCCTCGGCGTGGGCGGCGCCGGTATCGCGGCCGGCGTCGTGCTCTTCCTCCTCTCGAACAGCAGCAACAAAGCCGCGGCGCGGGAGAACGAGCCCGGGGTAACGCCGTTCATCGGCTATCGCACGGCCGGCTTGACCGGACGCTTCTGAGCGAACGTCGTGGCTCGCTGCCCGACGGACGGTGTCCGCGGTCGCGGGTGATCGTTTCGAGCAGGCGCCTCCACTCAACATCGCCGACATGGAGTGGAAGAGCGCGGGTGCGGTCCTGGTATCTTTGTTCGTGGGCTGCGGGATTTCGGCGCGTTCCATCGATGTCGACCCGGGCCATGTGGCGGATGGTGGTGGGTCCGGGGACGGCGCGAACGACGCCGGAGCTCCCGCGCACGCGGGCGCATTCACGAATGACGCGACGCTCGCGCTCGGCGCTTGGCGCGAGCGCCTCGCTGCCGCCAATTGCGCGCGGCAGCTAGCCTGCAGCGCCTTTTGGTCGAGCGAGGACGACTGCCTTCAATGGGCGAACACTTTCCCCGACTACGCGCGCTTCTTCGGCGGAGTCGACGAAGACAGTGCTATCGCGTCGACTCACACGCTCGCTGCGGCAGCCGTGCTCGACGGCTGCATTGCGGCTGTCACGGGAGCGCCCTGCGACGACTCGCGCACACCGTACGAAGCGTGCCTCGACGTGCTCGTGCAGAAGGACGCCCGCGAGCGCGGCGAGCCGTGCGCCGAATATTCGCCGTACCTCGTGGCGACCCGGTGCGGCGTCGGGCTCGTTTGCGCCGGCACCTATCCGTGCCTCACCTGCGAACCGCTAGCACCGGCGGGGACGCCGGGGGAAGCCTGCAGCGCCGATCAAGACTGCGCTCCCGGCCTGGCCTGCGTGCGGGGGGCTTGCCGCGAGTACGCCAGTCTGCCGGGGCACGGCGAGAGCTGCGCCGAAGCGGGAACCTGCCGCGGCGCCTTGCATTGCAGCCGCTACTCCGAGGGCTGCGTCCATCCGGGCGCGGAAAACGACCCGTGCGATCCGGACGAGACCGACACCTGCTTGCGAGACTTGACGTGCAGCGTGGACGCCGCGACGGGCGACGCGCGCTGTCACGCGTTCGCCCGCCGGGGCAGTTCTTGTCCCCGCTCGGTCGACGCTTCCGCCGCCAGCTGCGATGACGACTCCTGGTGCGTTTTCGAAACGTCCGACGCGCCGAGCGGCACGTGCGGTATCGCACCGCTCTCCCCTGGCCCTTGTGCTCTTTTCAGCCGAGATTCGAGCTACTACTGTCCTGCCGGCACGTACGCCGACGCACGCGCGCCTGACGCAACGACGCTCCCGAGTGCGTGCGATTGCAAACCTCAACGCGAGCCGGGCGCGCCATGCGACGCGGACGTCGAATGCCTCCAAGGCTTCTGCGACGGAGCCGACCCGAGCCACCGCCGTTGCGTCCCGCTCCTCGCCGACGGAGCGGCGTGCACTCCCGCAACGTCGACGCACTGCGCGGCCTTCGCCGGTTGCAAAACGAGCGGCACTTGCGGCAGAGCATGCAACTAGCGGGTAGGGCGCCCAGAGTGACTCTGCTGCCGATGAATCGGCGCAGCAGACGATCTGCGTGACAGCTCGTCCTGCTCATGGCAGGAAATGCGCATGGTGAGGCAAGGGCGGACGGTTTCCGAACGTGGGGCGCGTGTGGTTTTCTGGGCTAGCGTGAGCACACTGGTTTGCGGCGTAGCGGCTGGGTGCAGCGCGGAACCCACACCGATGGACGACGACATCGCTGGCAGCGGCGGGCGTGGCGGTGCGGGCGTCAGCGGGCGTGGCGGTGCGGGCGTCAGCGGACACGCCGGGTCCGGCGGCGGCATGGCGAGGAGTGCGAGCGGAGGTAAGGCTGGTCGGGTGGGGTCCGGCGGCGGGGTTGCCGTGGCGGGCGAGGGTGGCGCCGGAGACACGAGTGGCTCGGGGGGCAGCGCTGGGCATGGCGGCGAAGGCGGGGTCCCTTTCGATCCCGCGTGCGACTGCGAGATCCACGACACCGACTTCTCCTGCACGGCCCCGCTCGGCTCGTCCGGACCTTCGGTTCCGACCGATTGCGAGCTCGACGAAGACTACGTGATCACGGCCACCTGCGACGATGGCAGCGTGCGCAGCGAATGGAACGTAGGCGGCGAGAACCTTTACCGCCGCCAAGTCGACGGCGCGGGTAAGCTCGTCTACTGGTATGCCTCGGGCTATATCGGCGCATGCGGGATCTCGGGCCCGGATTGGACCGGCACGGTCGCCGCTGGTGAGGAATTGCCTGCCGCGGCGTGCTCCACCTGCATCGTGTGCCGTAATCTGACCGGCGTGGACTACCCCGCGAACCTACCGTTCTGCGATCGAGCGCCGTGCGGCGGTGCAGGCGCAAGCGGGGCAGGTGGCGAAGGCGGCTGCGCGCCTTAGTGCGTCAGTCCGTCGTGAGCGGCCGATCTTGTTCGCTGGGGCCGGCAGCGAGCGCGCTCAAGCGAAAGACGAGGAGCGCGCGCATCGGGTAGGTGAACACCAGAAAGACGAGGAAATTCGCGAGCTGGCTCGTGAGTTCCGGCGGCACCCAGGAAGCGTGGGACACGAGCAGCCGAAAGACAGTCAGATTGAGCGCCAGACCGAGCGCCTCGGTGAGGACGAAGAGCTTGGCCTGCCGTGAAATGTCGCCGGATTGGGCTCGGAAGGCGAACGAGCGACTGCCGTAAAAGGCGAGCAAACCACTCGCCACCAGAGCGATGAGGCGTGCGATGGTCGTACCGAGCTCGACCCAACGAATGCCGGCCGAAAGGAGCGCGAGATCCAAGAGACTCGCTACTGCTCCCACCAACAAGGCGCGCCCGACGCGGGGCAAACGTACCGGTTTGCGGGCAAGGCGGGGCTCGGCTGGCGCGGCGAATCCGAGCGGCCGCGTCGCGGCTTCGGCGCTCTCCGGCGCCACTAAAAGCGCAGGCAGCGGCGAAGGCCCTGAGGCAGCGGTTGTCACCCTCTATCATGCCACGGCTTTTCGCCCGTTGCACTCCGCCCGGGCCCGCGAACTAGTCAAAGCCCGACACCGGGCGCTCACACCGGGACGCTGACACGCACCCGCACCTCGGGCTTGAGCTTCAGCGCGCCGAGGAGCGCGCTGTACGGCGTGATGCCGAAACGGCGCTGATCGAGGAGGAGCTCCGTCGTGTAACGCGTGCCGTCACGCCGCACGAGCGCCGAGAGCTCGTCCGTGCGGCCGCCGAGTGTGAGCGTGCCACGCAGCATGAAGCCGTCGCCGCTGGCAGTGACGGAGGAGGATTCGAAGCGCGCCTCGGGGTGACGACTCGTGTGGAGCACGTCGTTCGCGAGCGTCTGTTCGATCTTCTCGAGGTCGTGCGCCGACAGCGCGTTCGGTGCGGCCTGTCCATTCACGACGGCGTGGAGCACGCGGAGGCTGCCGAGGTCGAAGGTGGCCGTCACTCGGTCTTCGCTCCAGTCGACCTCGAACCGCCCGGCGGTGAGCTCCAAATCGTGGGCAACCGTCGAGAGCAGCCCTTCCTTGTAGGTGAACACCCGCGCTTCGGCGCCCTGGCTCGCGTTGACCTTCGGCACGAGGGTAGTGTAGCGCGCGGTCGAAGCGCCCCCGTTCACGAAAGCGTGCTTCGCGCGCGCGCCAAGCGTTGCAACGCGAACCCGAGCCACATGAGCCGAAATCCGCGGGCGTCGCCACCAAGCTCCGATCCGGGACGCGATGTCGACTCTGATGACCACGGCTGAATTTCGCTGCTGCTTTCTCGCGTTGCTCCCATTTTTCGCGTGCGCGGGCGGCGGCACGAAGTCAAGCGGGCCAACTCCCGACGTCCATGCGGGCGAACCCGAGGCGGGTGCGAGCTCCGCTACGATGGGTTCCGGCGGGAACGCGTTAATCCCCATTGACACGCGGCCGTGCTACGTCGCGGGATGCGCGCCGGGGCTCGTGTGCGACGGGATGACGTGCGTCGAGCCGCCGACGAGCTGCCCGCCGAGCGGGCAACCCGCGTGTGGTGCGGACGGCCTCGCGTACGGGAGTGTTTGCGAAGCGAATCTCGCTGGCGTGGCCGTAAACCCGTCCACGAGCGCCTGTCCGACTCCGCCAGGGTATTTCGTGTGCGACTGGGTCTTTTGTGACAGCCGAACCTCTTTCTGCAACGACCCGCGCGAGATGACCGAACGCAGCCGATTCACTGCCGACGAACTCGGCTGCCAGCCGTTACCTGCGGAGTGCCTCGATGCGTCGAGCTGTTACTGCCTGCAGAAGAACACGCCGAAGCCGAGCCAGTGCTGCTCTGCGAGCGATGCCGGCGCCATCCACACGGGTTGTATCGGAGAGGTGCCGTAGCACCATTCTATGGCCTAATTCATGGGACGGCCGTGGCGCTCGTTCCGTTGGGTGAGCACGGCATCGTGGCCAAATCGGTCCTCATACTGTCCAACTCCTTTCGCAGTTCGCCCAGGTGGACGGCGCATTCGTAGTGCCCAGCACCGACGTTATCGAGCCCCTGCATGCGCGTGGTGTGGAGCGCCACCTCTGCATTCGTACCGGTCAAGTCCTGCGACATGTTGTCGAAGGGTTGCTCGGAGCAAGCGTGCCCCTGCATCATGTCGGTGCGCATCCCGTCGTTGGCTTCCATCATGCGAGCGGTGATGCCGTTCATGGTGAGCTCATGTCGGGCGACGTCGCTCAGCATGTCGGGCATCGACGTTGCGTGACGGCAAACTTCGGCGTGGCGTACGTTCTCCGAAGTCGCCTCGTCGAGCATGGCGGACGTGCTATCGGGCGTGCCGAGCGTGCCGCGGTCTGCTCCACAGGCGGCCCCCAGAGCACTCAGCAACAAGAGGAGTGATCGGCCGATTGTCGTTGCCATTGAAGCCTCCAACGGCACGCAGAAGCAAGGCGCGTTCCACGCCGGAGCAGCAGGTTAATCTGGTGACGCTTCGAGCTTGCTCGCACGACGATTCACGGCGTTTCTCCGCGGATTTGGAGTGGTGTCGTGTTGATGGCGCGTGTCGCGCGACGAACGCGTCCTGAACGCAGCGCGCAAAATTGGCGGGAAAGCTCTTGCGCGCGCACGACTTGCGCGACCTTGCGAGAGTGCGCGGGCGATCGCGCGCGGCGTGCGCGGCGTGCGCGGCGCCGCGGCGTTCGTCGGAACAGCACTCCAGCCCGCGGGGAGCGGTCATTCGAGGACCGGCGTCGTGTCTCATCGGCGTTCGCTTGGACCAGCTCGACTCGACACAGTGTCGAACGACATTCGATGGATTTCATACTCGTCGTCGCGTTTGCCAAGCGCCTGAAGACTTCACGAGCCTGCTCAGGATCTTCGTGGGCCTGGTTGAAAAAAATACGCTGCGGCGTTTCCCGACGAGAGAGCCGCGTCGTCGGAATGCCATGTAGAACGGCGCCGAATATCCGCTGGCTTTAGAACTCCACGCTGAGCCGGTAAATGCGGGCGTCGTGGAGTGCATCAGTAGGCCGAGCTGCCCATTGAGGGGGCAGTCATCCTTTGTCAGAACGGAGTGGTGGCCGAATTACTCTGCGTGGTTGCTCCGAGCCGTAATCCTCCTACGACGCAGCACTCGCCGGGACGCCAGGGAGCATCACTCCGAGGAGTGATGCGACTCGGTTTTTCGAAGGGCGGCACCTGGCTGACCACCTTCGCGTTCGGCATGGCTCTCGTCGCCTGCGGCAATGACGCGGCCTCGCCAGGCGGTACAGGCGGGTCGGGCGCCGCTGCGGCGATGGGCGGCGCATCCGGCTCCGCGGGTACTCGGACGGGCGGCAATGGAAATGCCGGTGGCGGTGGAGGCAACGGGGGCACGGGCCCGTCGTCGAGCGGCGGCAACGGCGGCGCGAACGCGAGTGCGGGCGCGAACGCGAGTGCGGGCGCGAACGCGAGTGCGGGCGCGAACGCGAGTGCGGGCGCGAACGCGAGTGCGGGCGCGAACGCGAACGCGAGTGCGGGCACGAACGCAAGCGGTGGCTCGGGGGCTGGGGCGGGCGCCACGGTGGGTGGCATGTCAGGAGCCAATGCCGCCGGCACGGGCGGACGCGCGGCGGGCGGCCGCGCTGGCCGCGGCGCGGGTGGCGCAGCGGGCGAGGGCGCTGGCGGTGGCGCTGCCGGGACGATCGTGACCGGTGGCCACGGCGGAATGGCCGCCGGCGGGTCCGGCGGCGCAGTGGCCTGCGAGAAGGGCACGACCAAGGGCAAGGACGTGTTGCTGATTGGTGACTCGTTCATCGCTCTGTCCGGAGACATCACGAAGGACCTCATCGCGCTCGCGCGCGCGGACGGCGCGCTCGCCGCGAACGACTCGTATCGGGACAACTCCGTGAGCGGTACGCAACTTCACGGTGGGATCTCCCCGCAAATTCCTCAGCAGTATGTCAACGGCGAGAAGGACGCTCCCGTCAAAGTCGCGATCATGGACGGAGGCGGCAACGATATGCTGAACAACACCTGCTCCGAGCCTCCCACGGCGAGCTGCCAGGCAATTCAGGACGCCGTGCAGGCGGTCAAGGACCTGTTCGTCCAAATGGGCAAGGACGGCGTGGAGAGCGTCGTCTATTTCTTTTATCCGGAGAACCAGAAGAACGCCACGCAGCGCGCGAAGATCGATGTCCTCCGAACGCTGTTGCAAGACGTCTGCTACTCGTCCGCAAGTCCCAAGTGTTACGGCGTCGATCTGCGCCCGGTGTTCGACGGCCACTTTGACGAATACGTACTCTCCGACGGCATCCATCCGACGGCGGCAGGCTCACAGGCGTCCTCCGAAGCCATTTGGGGCGTGATGAAAGCGAATTGTCTCGCGCAGTGACGCCGCGCGCGCAGCTGTGAAAACCTTGCGCCGGCGCGGACGCTGTCAGCCGAGCAGGTGTCCGATGCGATTCCAGCGCACGCCCTCGTTCGGTGCGCGCGAAAACCAAATCTGACGTGCGATGCCTTTGACGTTCGCGAGGGGCACCGGGCCGAACGCGCGAGAATCGAGGGCGTGAGCACGTTGATCGCCGAGCACGAAGACGGAGCCGGACGGTACGACGTAGGTCGTCGCCGGGTGCGGCGCCCCCGCCGCGCCCGCGTCGCCGGGCCACAGCACGGTGTACGTGCCGTTCGCGCCCTGTTCGCGCGTCGCCGTGAGGCCATGGTCCGCGGCGAACGCGTCGTGCGCGGGGCCGAGGGTGAGGTCGGTGCCGTTGACGCGGACGCTCGAGCCGGCGATGTCGATGCGGTCCCCGGGTAGCCCGACGACGCGCTTGACGAACGTGAGTCGAGGGTCGTTCGGGTTCGTGAAGACCACGATCGCGCCGCGCTCGAGCTTGGTGCCGCCGCTCTGGCCGACCGTCTTGTCGGCGAAGAAACGATCGCCCGGCCAGACCGCCGGCATCATGCTTGCGCTCGGGACGACGAACGTCGCGAGCCAGTGCTCGCGAACGTGCGCCGAGACCGGCTCGAGCACCAAAACGTAACCGACCGCGACGTAGAGTGCGTAGACGGTCGGGCGCTGAAACGAGCGCAGCACGACGTCGGGCGCCTGCTTCGCGCGTCGAAACGCGTGCCGCACCGAGCCCACGTACAGCGCAAGCGCGACGCTGACGCCGAGGAGCACGACGTAGCAAAGCCAGGTCGAAGGCGCCCACAGCGCGAGCCGCGCAAAGATCGGAACCGTCAGCCCGATGGCGAGCAGCAGCGACGCCCCACTGACGAAGTCGCCGAGGTAGACGTGGCCGAGCCCCGGCATGGCGAGCGCCGCGGCCAGGGCCAAGAGCGGCTTGCGCGAGCTCACGGCGCGCCTCCGACTGAACCTACCGGCATGAGCACGCCAGCGACGAACCTCGCGAAATTCAAGATCGCAACGAGCGCCGCCGCGGACGCGAGCAGCATGCCAGCCCAGCGCTGCTCGTACCAAAGTGTCGGCGTTGCTCGTTCGCGGCCACGCGGCCCGTCGACCTCCCGCTCGATGCGCGCCATCACGCGGTCGGCGAACCCTTCGGGCACGCACGGCTCGAGCTCGGTGAGCGCTACGTCGAGCGTCGCGCACGCGGCGGCGAAGGCACCGCACTCGGCGCAGCTGAGCGCGTGGTCCCGTTCGCCATCGTCGAGTGCTTCGCCGCGAGTGAGCTTTTCCTGCGTCTCAGTGCACGTCATGTCGACTTCTCCGTGGCGCCGAGCGCCGCTCTCAACTGCTCGCGGGCGCGATGCACGCGTGACTTCACCGTTCCGAGCGCGCAGCCTTCGATTGCTGCCACCTCTTTCAAGCTGAGATCGCTGATCTCCGCGAGCACGAAGGTCGAGTGAAGCGCGTCGGGAAGCCCCTCGAGCGCGCGCCTGATGCGCGCCACGGCTTCGGCGCGTTCGTGGAGCTCCACCGGCCCGTCCCCCTCCGAGCGCGCGTCCTGCGCGCCGTCCGAGGGGGCCACCTCGCGCAAATGACGAGTCCGCCCGCGCTCGCTCGCAGCCAGGTTCCGCGCGATCGTGAAGATCCAAGCCGCGAGCGAGCCCCGCGCCGCGTCGAAGCTAGGAAGCGCGCGGAACGCCCGCAAAAACGTCTCCTGCGCGAGATCCTCACGCGCCTCGGCCGCAAACCCGAACCGCGCAAAAAATCGAAACAGCGGCCGCTCGTAGCGCAGGACAACCAAGCGAAAATGTTCCACTTGACCCTCCACGATGCTCTGCACCAGCGCCGCGTCGTCCATTGCTTCCCCCTACTTACCGGCGAGCGACGAAAAGGTTCCGCGCGTGGGCTTCATCCCGACGAAATAGCGTCTCGGCTCTGGTCGCCTACGTGGTACCTTTTCGGCGGTGATGGGCGGCAAGATGCGTGTGATGATCGCTCCTTTCATGCTTGGCTTTGGCTGCGTGGGGACTGCAGCCGCGCAAGAGGAGCCGCCGGCTCGGGTGCGGGCGGAACAGTGGTATGGCTGGCAGACCCTGATCTCAGACGGAGCCTCGGCAGCCATGGTGATGGCCACCTTCGCCGTCGACGGAAAGCCCGAGGTCACGTTTTGGACGCTCGGTATCACGACCTACGCGCTTGCCCCTCCGATCGTTCATATCGCCCACGGTCGGCCGCTGACCGCGGTAGGCGACTTGGGGCTGCGCCTGGCGGCACCGTTCTTGGGACTGTTCATCGGAGCGCAAATCGACAAAGGCACTCCGCCGAAATGCAATGCCATGGCGGAGTGTCGCCAGAGCTACGACGCCATGGTTGCAGGCGGTATCCTCGCCGGCGCCGCCATTGCGGCGCTCGATGCTGCGATTCTCGCGCGCGAGCCGCTCGAGCGAGCACCGCACGCGGAGGACGCGCCCACGGCCTTGCGCGTCTGGCCGAGCATTGCACTGACATCGCATGGCGGATCCGCGCAGGTGAGCGGGATATTCTAGGTCAAGCCGTTGGCGCCCGGCGCCAGCGGGCAAAGCGCGGCACGTGCTTCCGACAGATAGTGACAGTGCCAGAACGGTTGGCGACGCGGATGCAGGAATCTCTGGGGCTCTTGCTGCCCGAGGCGCCGCTGACGCTGCCACCGATTCCGCTTGATCGTCTGGTCGTTGGCGGATCGTCCGAATCCACCCGCGACACCGCTCTACGACTCGCATCGCGGCGCGCGGTATGACCTAGACATGGCGGAGCCCGCCTCTATCGCGGCAGGCTCGATCCAAATCCATCACTGAGCGTGAAGCGCCGCGCAACGCCTGGGCCCCGATGCGCGGCGACCTCGTGGTGTCGAAGGGGGTCGGAGCGAGGGTTCCTCCTGAAGGCCCACCGTGACCGGCGTAGCGAAACGCCACGACGCGAACGCTCGCTTGGCAAGCCGTGCCACAACGCCTAGGTTCCGGAAATGAGCGTCGCCGTTCGGAACCGAGTTCGGGTTGTGGGCAGCGGCAAAGCTACCCTGGTCTTTGCCCACGGTTTCGGTTGCGATCAAAACATGTGGCGGCTGCTCGTCCCCACGTACGCCGACCGCTTTCGAATCGTGCTCTTCGATCTCGTTGGCAGCGGCGGCTCGGACCTCACTGCGTTCGACGTGCAAAAGTACGCCACACTGCAGGGCTATGCCGACGACGTGCTCGAGATCGTCGAAGAGTTCGCGAGCGCGCCCGTGATTTTCGTCGGTCACTCCGTGAGCGCGACGATCGGCATACTCGCCGGCATCAAGGCGCCGGCGGCTTTTGCGGGGCACGTCATGATCGGACCTTCGCCCTGTTACATCAACGACGGGGAGTACGTGGGTGGCTTCACTCGCGCGGACATCGAGTCGTTGCTCGATACGCTCGAGAGCAACTACCTCGGCTGGTCGAGTAACATGGCGCCCGCGATCATGGGGGCGCGCGAGCAGCCCGAGCTCGGTATCGAGCTGACCAACAGCTTTTGCCGGACCGACCCCGAGATTGCGAAGCACTTCGCGCGCGTCACGTTCCTCTCCGACCACCGGGCGGAGTTGCCGCAGCTGACGGCGCCCGCGCTGATCGTTCAATGCAACGACGATTTGATCGCTCCGCTCACCGTCGGCAGCTACATGCAACGCAAGCTGCCGAACGGCACCCTGCGAGTGATCGACAACGTCGGTCATTGCCCGCATTTGAGCTCGCCCGGGCAATGCGCGTCCGCGATGGACGAGTTCATGGCCGCCCAAGGCTGGTAAGCGATCGTGGCGACGCCGCCCGATCCGAACACCGAAAATTCGCTGTTCGACCGAGCGCCCTGTGGGCTCATGCGCTGCGCGGAGGACGGCAGGTTTTTGCTGGTCAATCACACGTTCTGTGAGTGGCTCGGCTACGACGCCGAGGCGCTGGTCGGTCAGCTGAGATTTCAGGATCTGCTGACGGTCGGCGGCCGCATCTTTCATCACACGCACTGGCTACCCCTACTCGAGATGCAGAGGTCGATCTCCGAGGTCAAGCTCGAGCTGAAACACCGGGATGGCTCGACGACCTTGCCGATGGTCGTCAATGCCGTGCTGCGGATGGCGGACGGCGTCAAAGTCCAGGACATCGCCGCGTACGTCGCACGCGACCGGGACAAATACGAACGGGAGCTCGTGAGCTCTCGAATGAAGCTGCAGGAGCTCGTTACCGAATCGAAGCGCCTGCACGAAGAGGCGCGAGACCGAGCCCTGTTCGCCGAGCAAATGATCGGCATCGTCAGCCACGATCTCAGAAATCCGATTTCGACGATCCAAATGGCCACGACCTTGCTCCAGCATGCCGTCGTCGACAAGGCGCAACGCAGCATCGTCGAGCGTATATTTCGCTCGACTCAGCGGGCCAATCGCCTGCTGGTGGACCTATTGGACTTCACTCAGGCGCGGCTCGGCCGCGGTTTGAGCACGACGCTGCAGCCAATCGATTTGCATTCGACGATTCGTGAAGCAATCGAAGAGTTTTCGTTGAACCACCCGGGGCGTTTGCAGCACGCGACGGTAGGCGAGGGCGCTTGTACGGCGGATCCAAACCGCTTGGTGCAGCTGGTCGGAAATCTGGTCGGCAATGCGTTGACTTACGGGAACGATGAAACTCCCGTCACCGTCACCTCACGGGTATCCCCCCAACGCTTCTCGATTCGCGTTCACAATTTCGGCCCGCCGATTCCGAGCGCCACTCTCAGCAAGGTGTTCGAGCCGATGACGCGCGGCACGACGGCCACGAGCGTCCAGCGCAGCGTGGGTTTGGGACTGTTCATCGTCCGACAGATTGCCCAAGCACATGGCGGAACGGCGAGCGTTACGTCCAGCGCCGAGCACGGTACCGCGTTCGAGATCGACGTGCCCTCCACCTAGTCCCAGCACGTGGCGTCGGCGGGGCGCAGGGGATGCGCGGTGAACGATGCGACGGCTGCGCACGAGCCTCGAAACTCGCTAGAGTTCAGCGTGTTTCAAGGACAGATCGACGACGCGTTCACGGCGGCGCGTGCCGCCGACCCCGACGTGAAGCTCGCTAACGTGCGTGGCGCGTTCCTGCGCTCGGGCTCATGCGCTCCAGCCCGCGGGCCGCGTCAGTGCGGCAAAGCGACGGAGCGAAAATACTCTCCGCCAACGGTGCCAATAGCGTGAGACGACGAGGGCGAGGCACCAGAGGATCACGGCGTGAGCCGTGTAGCTCAGCAAGAACACGGGCCAGCCGCGGCCTTGCACGAAACGGTCGACCACCAGAGTGATTGAGGCCAAGTGCACGACGTAGATGAGCAGCGAGGCCCGGCCGTAGACCGAGAGCACGCGACACACGCGTGAATATTGAAGGCGCAAGGTCAGCGCGAGCAGGCACAAAGCGACCCCGAGCGCCGTCAGGACGAACGCCAGACTGGGTGGATAGAAGAGCTCGGCGTAGCCCCCGCGCGTGGGCAGCGCCGGACGCACGTGCCACCAGCGAGCGATTCCCCCCGCAAAACACAGGAGGGCAACGCGGTGCAACCGGCGCGTGGCGAACTCGGGTCGTTGCCGGCTCACGGCGCCGACCACCGATCCCACGAGCCCGATTCCGAGCCAAGGGAACACCGGAAACCAGCCGTCGACGAGCAGGGCGTGCAAGCGATCGACGAGGGGCTGGGGGATGTCGCGTCCGTAGCCCAGAAGCTGCTGCAACGGCCGAGTCGCGGCAAATACGGCTGCCGCGAGCAAGAGCACCGCGACGCGAGGCAGGCGCTGCGCCGCTTGAGCGAGCGGTAAGACGAGGGCGATGAGGTAGAGGATGTCGAAATTCGAGAAAGGGGCCGTGTTCCAGATCAGATGGTCGATCAGCGAAGCGACGAGCAAGAGCTCCGCCGCTCGCTTGAGGTGGTGCCGCATGGGTCTCGGCCTCTCAATCGATCGGTGCCCGACCATGAACCCCGCGAGGAGCACGAACGTCGGCGCGGCCAAGCTCGCGAACACCCGCAGCCAGAACGGATATGGCTCGTCGAGCAGGTAAGGCACCATGTTGGCGCCGATCATGGTCAAGACGGCGAAGCCGCGGAGCGCGTCGATGCCGGTGTCACGCGTGCTCGGGGCCCTGGCGGTGCGTTCTGGATTCGAGAGGGTGGGGCTTGGGACAATCACGTCGAGTGTGTCCCATACCACGCGCATCGCAGAGACCGACGTGGCGCATTGCCACGAATGACCGAATCTCTGCGCTCGAGGCACTCGAACGGCTACGGCTCGGCTCAGTTTATCGACCCGGAACAACGGTCCCCGCGCGCGAGCGACCAATCGTGACACACGCCGTCACAATTCCCGGAGCTGCACTCTCTGTCCTGCTTGCAGGCCGCTCCGTTCGCCTTCCGTGGGGTGCACATGTTCGTGGTGGTGTCGCAGTAGGACGTGTGCAGGCACTCGTCGAATTCGCAGGGGCCAGACGCCATTGCCGCGACGCACACGCCTCCGCTGCAATACGTATCCGCCGAGCATTCGGAATGGGCCCCGCAGCTCTCGCCGACCTTGGGCAGCGCTGCACACACGAAGGCGTCCGTGCAATAGAGGCCATCGTCCCGATAACAAGCCGGGTCGCCCGTCGGAGCGCCGCTCTTCGTCCCGAAACCCTCGCAGGAACTGCCGTTGAGGTTGCTCTCGCACGTGCCGGCGCAGGGCTCGCCGAGCTTCGCGTGCAGGGTCGTGTCCAAGCCGGTGACATTGCCGCGGGCGCACACTCCCTTGTCGTTACACGAGACCTCCCCGGCGCCGGGAATGGGGGCACACGCGGCATTGGCCGTGCAAGAGCCTCCCTCGGGCACCGTCCCTCGGAAGACCTGCACGCACACCGTTTGCTCGGCGTCCAGGAGCACGCGGTCGGTGCACGCGATGACGGCTGCGCGAAGGGCCTGCATGCAAGCTCCTGCAGCGTCCTCGTCGAACTCGACGCCGGGCACCGCGAGGTAGTTACTCACCTCTGCAGCGATGGCCGCCTCGAAGCCGGATTCGCACGCTGTTTGCGTGAAGGCGTACCCTTCGCGCTGACAACACGGGCCGATGGCACAGAAGGCCTTGGCAAACGCGTCAGGGTAGTCCGCCGACGCGATGGGCGCCGCGGTGGACGTCGAGCCGCCGCTACCCCCGCCTCCCGTCGAGCTCTCGCCCTTGCAGCCCGCGAGCGAGCACGCGCCGAGCGCGACGAGAGCGCCGAATGCGCGCCCGCGCCAGACCACCACACGACGAACACCATCGATCGTTCCTCCACCGTTCATTCACGCGAAACTAACATGTGCGCGCGTCCAGCGCGAAGCGACACGGACCTACATCGGCACTGAGCCAGGTTGCTTCCCTGCTCATCCTCCCGGGTCGTCGAGCCTGCGTGCAATCAAGGGTCCCATCCAAGGCGTCGAACGTGCGCTCGCGCCGAACAGCTCCACGCAGCCTTGGTCCAGGCGAACGGGAGTTGGCGCTGGCGCAACATGCGCCAAGTGATGGCGCTAGTTGCGCCAACTGCGCAGTACGGGCTGGTGTAAAGTTTACGCGCGTTGCGACGGACGTCCGACGCGTGGCATGGTCGCGCTCCCGTCGGGCTCGAGTGGGGCCAGCGCGGAGAAAGATGCGGGAACACCAATGAAACTGTGCAAAGCAGCGATCCGTCTCTCGTTCACGTCCGCGATTCTCGGCAGCTTCGGCTGCGGCGCGGTGGCTCCCGACGAGCCGACCGAGCACGCGCAAGAAGCGCTAGGCAGCACCAGCATCACGAACTGGAACGATCTCGTCACCAAACTCGGGACGACCGGAAGTTACACGTTGACGGCGAACATCAATGCAGCGGGACAGACTTGGACACCGAAGTCGTTCAACGGTACCTTCGACGGCGGCAACCATACGATCTCGAATTTGAATGTCAGCGGCGGAGGACTCTTTGCCGACATGACGGGCGCCGTCGTCAAGAATCTCAAGCTGACGAGCATGACGGTCAGTGGTTGGGCGTTCGGCGGCATCGGAGGGCTGGCGAATGGCGCGGGGGACTCGACCATTCAGAACTGCGCAGTGGAAGTGACCATGAACGTCTCCGCCGCGTACGCCGGCGGTCTCGTCGGGTCGACGTACGGGAGCACCATCTATCGTTCGTACGCAAAAGGCTCGCTCAGCGGGGCCGTCAGCTACAGCGGTGGTCTCGTCGGAATAGCCAACCAGAGCAACGGCGTGGGGATCGACATCCACGAGAGCTACGCGCAGATGACCGTGAATCCCAACTCGTCGGACCCCGCGAACCAAGTCGTTGCAGGTGGAATGGTCGGCTACGCCGACATCCCCGACATTTACGATGTGTACGCCGTCGGGAACGTCACGGGCCGGGGGGCCGTGGGCGGCATCGTCGGTCAAGTGGATTGCGTCCCGAGTTACACACAGTTCCTTTTATACAAGACTATTTATCGGGGCAACGTGGTCGACCAGAACTGGAACCCGAACGGCGGCTGGGCGGGATCAGTCGGCACGGTGCCTAACTGCGGAGGGCGCTTCCTTCAAAACTTCTACGATCGGACACTGGATCAATCCCTGCACCACTACCCAGGCGACGCTACCCAGGGCGTCGTGGGTTATACGACCGGTGAGCTGACGTCGCCGACCACGGTCATACAGGGCGTCTTCTGCGAGCCCGATACCGTCCAAGGCCGCTGTGGCGACAATACCTGGTCGTCTCCGCCCTGGACCGCGGGCACCAGCAGCCAGTATCACGTGCTCCTGAACATGCCCGGGCCGAACATTCAGCCGCGGTAATTGTAGCGCTCAAAGCTGCTCTGCCTTCACGCACCCCGCCATCGTGCTACGCGGGGAGGGGTGCTTCATGCCTGATCGACGAGGCATCCGTTGGAAACAGCCATCCAGGGGCCCCGACCGACTTGAACCGCCGGTCGGCGAACCCCCGCGCGATGGGACGATGATGCGAAGCTCGCCGCGTCCGGCCAGCTCACCGGTCGTGTTGAGGTAGCGCCCCACGAAACCCACTCGGCCCGAGCGAGCCTGGTCTGTCAACGCGCGTTGACGTACGCTTACTGCTTTCGTTATCGAACCTCGAGGAGCCCCATGAGCCATTGGTCGTTCGAGCAGCGATGCCTGACACGCGTGGTTGCCGCAGCCTGGGTGCTCGTGCAGACGGCCTGTGGCAGCACGGGCGACACCAGTGGCAAGCCGGGGGTCGGCACGGCGGGGCTCAGCGGGGGCGCGGGGCGCGGCGGAGGAGGCGGAGCCGGAAACCTCGGCGGCGGCGGAATGATGCACTCGGGGGGCGGCAGCTCGGCGGGCGCGACCCAGGGCGGCGCAGCCGGAGCTAGAGCCGGTCGAGGAGCAGGCGGTGCGAGCGGGGGCACCAGCGCGGGAAACCCTGGCTCGGTGGGAGGTCGCGCTGGGGGCAGCGGAGCGCGCGCTGGCCGGAGCGCTGGTGGCAACGGCGCCGACGGTGGCGATGGCGCCGGCACGGCGGCAGCTGGCGACGCGGGTCAATCGATGGGAGGCGCTGGCGAAACGGCGCCCGTCCCGCTCGTGCCTGCGAGCGGAGCGTTGCTCGGGCAGTATTACGGTGATGGGAGCATCGCTGCGACGACGACCAAGCTCGGCCGCACGTTGAAGGTACACCTCACGTATTGGGCGTGGGACGACGACTGGACACAGGGTGCGACTCGACAAGACCTGGACGCCGGCCGCATCCCACTCGTCAATTGGGAGCCGGACGGCATCGATTTTCACGACATCGTGAGTGGCAGTCTCGACGCCACGATCAAGGCCCGCGCCGCGAGCGCCAAGCAGCTCGCCGTCCCATTTTTTCTCGACTTCGCCGCTGAAATGAACGGCGATGAGGCATGGAGTGGCAACGACGCCCCGCTATACATCGATGCTTACCGGCACATCCACGACCTCTTCGCGGCTGCCGGCGCCACGAACGTGGTGTGGGCGTGGTGTCCCAACGTCACGGACGTCGACAACACGAACCGCCACACCCTCGACTATTACCCCGGCGACGCGTACGTGGATTGGACTGGCGTTGACGGTTACAACTGGGGGGGCGGCGACTGGCAGAGCTTCCGCGACGTCTTCAAGGACATCTACCCGCTCCTCGCCGGCAAACAGAAACCCATCATCATTGGGGAGATGTCGTCGTCGGAAACGGGCGGCGACAAGGGCGCCTGGATCGACGCGATGCTACCGACCCTCGAACAAGACTTCCCGCTCATCCGCGCCGTCGTCTGGTTCGACGTGAACAAGGAGCAGGACTGGCGCATCAGCTCCTCGGCTGCGAGCGAGGCCGCCTTCAAACGCATGGCCGCCGACCCCTACTTCAACCCCTGAAGCCCACGCGCCGGGCTTAGCCCTTGGCCATCCCTGAGAAACTGGCACTCGTCCTCCGTCGGCCGTGCAAAGCACTACCGGTCAGCTGCCGCGCCTGCGATAGTCGGTCGGCGATAGGCCTGTCCACTTGCGGAACGCGCGACGAAAGGACTTGAGGTCCTCGAACCCGCAAGCTCGCGCCACTTCTTGCACTGAGATCCGCGTCGGCGGCTTGATCGCCGCCAGCGCTGCCTCGCGCCGGACCGAGTCGACGATCTGGCCAAAGGTCACGCCGCGCTCATGGAGCCTTCGCTGCAGCGTGCGGCGACTCATTCCCAGACGTCGTCCGATAGCCACGAGCGTCGGCGGTGCATGCTCCGAGACGGCTCGCGCCGTCTCGTCCCGCACCTTCGCGAGCTCAGCGTGTGTCACGATTCGCTGCAACTGCTCGGAGGTCCAACTCTTACCGTCTTCGTAGGATGCTGTCACCAGGGTTGGAAATGGGGGCGGCGCGAGCCATTGGACCGACGACAGGAGGGCCCTCGCCGGCGCAGTCGGAATGACGTGTGCGACCGCAATGATCCTCTCACCATTGCGACGAAAGAGGGCATTCATCTCGGTCGCGGCGACTTTTACGAGGGTCCGCGAGTAGCGCGGCGCAGCGGACAAGTCCACGACGACTCCGACTTTCCCGAGCGACTCCGCGGCGCTCTCGATCTCTCGAAAGTGAGTTTGAAGCTCCGCAGCGGTAACGCTGGGAAAGAACGTCGCGATCAGGAGAGGTGCTCCCGACCGATTCAGACTAGGCAGCATCCCTTAGACCCTTTCTCTCCTCTCCGGCAGCGCTCGACGCGAAAATAGTCCTCGTTTTAGAACCGAGTGTCAACACGAGTGGTCGACACTTCGCGGGAGACCAGGCCCAGTCCTACACTTTTTGCAGACGGAGTTCGACGCTCGCCGGATCCAGGCCCGCCTGTTGGCGCGTTCGCGAACGCAAACTGGCGCGCCCGCCCCCTTGAACGGCTTAGTGTGATCATCCGAGCATGCGTGCTCCGCGGCGGTCTCACGAGCTGCCGGACTGCTCCAAGGGAGATGATGATGCCGAAAACGAAGGTCGGGCCGCTCGTCTTGTTCGTGCTTTTTGCATTTTCCTGCGGATCGTCAGGAGGCGATCCAGCGGCTTCGTCGGTTTTGTCCGGCGAGGCCGTCGGGCGTTCGCAGGAGGCGCTCACGCGCTGCACCGGCACGACGCAGGTCACGAACGTCGCGGGTACCGCCATCCCGTGTCAGCAACTCGGTGACTTTTCTCCAAGTCTCATGAATCTATGCACCTACGATAACGGATGCATGGCCGTAGATGCCAACACTTGCGATATCGACTCCGACAGCAGCGGCCCCGGATTTGCGATCCTCACGACTTCTATCACCACGAGCTACCCCTGTTCGCTCATTCTGCTGAATTGCACCTCCTACTCTGGCTGCACCGCAAAGCCCACTGGGTCCCCGAGCCTGCCGAATGGCTTCTTCTTCAGCAACGGCACCGGATATTATGCGAATTCCGCGGGGCACTACTGTAGCTTTTCGTCGTGGAGTGGTTGGCTGCAAGGCGGTGGACCCACGTCCGGCGCGCCAACGTACGCCACGATCCCCGCCACGATGACCTATGACGGACCGTGTACCTGCGGCGTCACCTGCGTGAATCGGCAGGCGACGTGCGGCACGATCCCGGTCTGCGGAGGCACCCTCTCGTGCGGATCGTGCGCCAGTAACCAGGTGTGCACGAATAATACCTGCTGCAGCCCGACTACATGCGCGGCCCAGAACACGACCTGCGGCACGATATCGGACGGCTGCGGCGGGTCCTTGTCATGCGGTGGGTGCGCAGCCGGGCAGGCATGCATCAGCGGTTCGTGCGTGACTTGCCCGGCGAGCGCCTGCACAGTTGGCGTCACCCGCTGCGCGGACGGCGTCGTGCAAACCTGCATGGCGCAGAGCGGGCAATGTCCGACTTGGACGACGACGCAAACATGTGGCCTTCGGCAGGCGTGCGTCGTCGGCGCGTCCGGTACCGCTGCTTGCGAGTGCACGTCGAGTTGCGGTGCGTCCGGATGCCTCGACCAATACACTCTCGCGAGTTGCACGACGGACTCCTTCGGCTGCGCCTACCAAACGACGCGCAACTGTTATCCCGCGATCTGCGCGTCCGTTTACAACTCCTGTTACAGTTACGGTTATTGAGATTTCGCCTGACGCCGCAAATCACTCGCTGCGCGCGCCATGTCTGAAGAGCGCGTAGCCTGCCGGACTACTCAGGCGGGACTCGAACCCTGAGGCGCGGTCAGCGCACGCTGACCCTTCTTTTGAGCGCCTCCGGAAAGCCGCTGAACTCCGGGACGCGCGCTTCATTCAGGCGCGCCGCGACGCAGCTGGCCGTCTTGGTGCCCGCGTAGCGGGAACTATTGATCGCGACGTTCGACACCTTGCCAGAGGGGCCGAAGGTGACCGTCGTTGGGATGGTGCCTTTCGGATCGCCTGTGATGCGGCAGGTCGCGGCGGCGTTGGCCGCGTCGTCGAGCGCGGCGCGCGCCGCGTTGGGGTCGAACGGGGCGAGGGGCTTCGGCGGAGCGACCGGAGCCGCGGGGAGTTGCGCCGTGGCAGCTGTCGCGGGGATTGATGACATCGAGCCGGCAGCCGCGCTCGCGGGCGACGGCGCCGGCACCGGGACGGGCGGCAGCGCGGGTGGGTTCATCGTGCGGCCGATGCCGATGCCGGCGGCGAAAGTGAGGGCAGCGATGGCGAGTCCGATGCCGGTCCAGGCGCTCGTCGGGCGGGTGCGCTTCATCGTCGCCAATAAGCTAGGTGACGCGAGCTCGTTCCAGTCGAGAGCACTCGGCGCGAGCGAGTTGGGCGTGAAGAACCCGCGCTCGATCGGCGCCGGCGGGATCGACGCGGCAGGTATTGCAGCCGCCGGTTGCGATGTCTTGGCGTGAAGCCTCGCTTCGGCCGGCGCTGCGCCGGCGAGTTCGGGGGCCGCGGCCGCGCGTCCGAGCTCGACGGGTGGCGGGTTCATGATGGGCGGCGCGGTGCGCGGCGTGTCGATGACAGGCGACTCGACGAGCGCCGGTTCCGCCGCGACGACGGGTGCTTCGCTCATTGCGGCGGCAAGCTCCGCCGCGGCGATTTCTGCCGAAGTCGGGGGCGGTGGCGCAAGGCCCGGCTCCGTGAGTCGCGCGCCTTCTTCGTGGATGTCGCTCGCGTCGTGGATTTCGCTCGCATCGAGCGCTTCGCGGACGGCGTCCCGCACGTCGAGCACCGGGCTGTCTGCCGCGACTGCCGAAGCAGTGTCGATGTCGGCGCGCGTCGCGGGAACGACGGCAACCGCCGCTAAAGTAGCAACGAGGGTGGGCTCGTCGTCGTTCGAATCGTCGAGCGGCACAGCCGGTGGGTCGGAGCTTTGAACGGTGTCGGCGTGGGGCTCGTCGGCCCAGCCGAGATCGAGGGAGTCTTGCGTTGCGCGAGCGACCATGTCGCGAGCCTAGATCCCAACCCCGTGAGTGACGACCAGGGATTGAGGCGTTTTCCTTCGTACTCACGAGAATGTTCCGTCCATGCCACCCGATCAGGGCACGGGACGGCCGAGCTGTTGCATGAGCCACGTCATCGCCGGCCGCGACGTACCGTTGCGCACGAGGCCGCTGTTCGGCGCGACCGACCAGGTCTTTCCGTAGATCCAACCCCAGATCGTGATCCCCTTCACGACCCCCGAGTCGCGGAAGTAGGGGATGTAGTCCTGGTAGTAAGCGAGCTGGGCCTGGTCGTCGGTTTGGTTGATGTCCATCTCCGTGACGTAGATGGGCAGTCCCGTCTCCGCATACATGTGCTCGACGAACCCCTTCACCGTCGCAAGCGTCATCCCCTCGTCGTCGAGATCGTGAGATTGCGCCCCCACCGCGTCGATCGGCGCGCCGGCGGCCTGAATCGCCTTCACGATGGCGATGTAGCGATCCTGATGCTCTTTGTACTCGATGTTGCTGTAGTCGTTGAGGACGAGCACCGCTTTCGGACAGGCCTCGCGCGCCCAAACGAATGCGTTCGTGATCCACTGCCAGGTTCCGTTCGTGCCGCCGCCGATCGCGTTCGCGTACGAGGGCGTCGTGTGCGGCGGGGGCTCGTTCACGACGTCGATCACCTTGGTATTCGGGTAACGGTCGCAGAAGGCCTTCATCCAGGCCTTCACGTCCGCCTCGCCGATCGAGCCGCCGGGTTGCTGACTGCCCCAAACGAACGCGTGCTCCTTGAAGGTGATGCCGGCCTTCTCCGTGTAGTCATAAATGGTATCGAGCGCGCGCCAGTTGTACGCCGCGCCGGCGTTCGACTGCACCGATCCCCACTTGCCGGCGTTCTCGGGCGTGATCTGATCCCAGTGCTTCGAAAAGGTCTTGCCGTCCGTATCGACGTTGTCGCTCGTCGTGATGTTCCCGACGAACTCGAGCTGGTACTTACCGCCGCCTGCCGCTCCCGCGCTGCCGCCCCGACCGCCAGCGCCGGCCGTCGCAGCACCCCCCGCCGCCACGCCGCCCAGTCCGGCCGCGCCCGCGCCACCCGTCGCGCCGGCGCTACCGCCCGCGCCGGCGCCACCGCCCGTGGGACCGGTCGTTCCTGCGGAGCCTCCCGCTCCGGCCGAACCGGCCGTCACACCGGAGCCGCCCGACCCCGCCTGCATCGCGCCACCGGCGGCGCTACCGCCCGTGTTGGCTCCGGAAGTGCCGCCGCCGGCGCCACCCGCCCCGGACATCGGCGCTCCCCCCGCGATGGCGCCGGCACCGGCGACGACGGTAGCCCCTGCCGAGCCGCCGGCCCCTGATCCACCCTGCGCTGGCGACGGATTCGGAGTTTCGGTGCCACTTCCCCCGCAAGCAACGAGGGTCAGCCAGGCTAGACCAGCCACCCGCGACCGAAGGTATCGATGGCCAACCAACTTGCCGCTGATCGATGGGTCCACTCTGCGCAGTCCCCTGAGTATATCGATTCCGTCGCGGCATCACCGTTTGCCGTCGTTTGCTCGCTCCTGGCCGTCGCCGGGGCGCTCGGTCTGGCCGCGTGCGACCGGCCGCCAGCATCCGAGGATTCACGCCCGGCGCCGGCCGTCACCCCCTCCGCGACGGCGCCTCGACCGAGCGCCGTCGGCAGCGAGATGCCGGGCCCGCCGCAAGCCGCCGCGAGCAGCGAACACTCCGAGCCGACGCCGCTGCTCTCGCTGTCGACGTCGGCGTACCAAGCCTCACTCGCGGTCGACGACGACGCTGCGTTCCTCTTGACGAGTCACGCCGCGTACCGGTTGGTACCCGGGCGCGCGCCGGAAGCGCTGGCCGTGGAGCTCGGATTCGGGGCGAGCGCGACCCGCAACGGGCTCGTGTTCTGGTCCGACGGGGCCGTGCGAGAGGCCTCCAAGCAGAGCGGCAAGAATCACCGCATCGCGGCGCTCGCTCTGCGCCCGGAGTTCTTCGTTTCCTCGGGAGACGAGCTCGCCTGGGTCGCGCGCTCCGAGGACCGCCGCTTCTCCCTCGGGAGCGTCGCGGGCAAACGCGCCTTCACGGCGTACGCGTCACCCGGAACGCTCGACGCCGCTGCCATGCTGAACGATTGGATCTTCTTCGTCGAGCGCCCGACGCCGACGGAGTGGCGCATCGGCGGGGTGCGCGCGCAGGGCGGCGCGCCGGTCGTGACGAGCACGCGCCGCGGCCGCGCACCTTCGATGCTCGTCGCGCAGCATGAACTTTATTACTACGACGGTAACGGGCGCGACGTGCGCTGCCTTTCGCCCGATTTGCGCGACGAGCAGACGCTCGCCGCGGACTTCGTCTGCTCGCCGCTCGCGGTGGCCGAGCGCGTCTACTGTGCCAACGTCGAGGGCATCTTCGAGCTCGTGCCTCACGGCCGCCCGCGCCGGCTCGTGAAGCTCGGGCTCGGTGCGACGGTGACCGATCTCGCGGCGAACGGCCGTCACCTGTTTTGGATTGCCGACGCAGGTGCGGACAAGCTGGTCGTGAATGCCCTCGAGACGACGGCCTCGCCCGCTCCTTGAGCGGGGGAGGGGCGCCTCCGGCGCTGTTCGCCGAGCGGCGTCTGTCCGGCGGGGCGATGAGAGCCCGTTTTCAGGAGCGCGTTCAGCGGGCACACGCGTGTGATTGCCGTCCCTAGCAGCAGCGCGCCCGTTGTGCCGAGCGCCGCTGCCGCACTGGAGCGCTTTCGCATGATCGCGCTGATGCCGCCCGCGACGAGAACGCCGCCGAGGGTAGCGCGGGCCCAGCGTTCGACGTTACCGACGTTTTCTTGCGTGAGAGACTCCTCGTCGCGTCCGCGCTGCGAGCGGCGTGCCAGGCTCGCCTCGTACACACGCCTCAACGCCAGGCCCCGTTCGCGAACCAGGCGTGCTGGACGCGAGCGCTGCCCTGGCGGGTGGCAACCAGGTCGATACGGCCTGGTGCCCAGCTGACGGCATTCACGCCGGAGCCGACACCGAAGTTCTGGAAGTCGCCGAGCTGCGAGAACGAGGACCACGTACCGCCGCTCATGGAGCTCCGGTAGACGTACGTCTCGACGCCGTTGTTCGAGCCCACGACGTAGAGGTCGAGCGTGCTCGATGTTTGCGAATCGAGGGCCGGATCGGCGTCGTCGCCGAGCGGCGGTGCGCCGATCGGCTTCCACGGCTGCCAGCCGCCGTTGAAAGTGCGGACCCAGACGCCGCCGTCGGTGCCACGGCCGACGACGTCGATGACGCCGAACGTCCGCGATACCGCGCCGACGCCCGAGGTGAGGTTGCCGCCCAGGGGCTCCCAGTTGAACCAGCCGTTGTCCCACCAGCGATGCCAGAGTTGGTTGTCCGTGCCGCGGGCGAAGACGTCGAACCGGTTCGGAGCCCAGCTCGCGACGGCGGGGCTGCCGGCTCCCATCGGGCCGCCGAGCGATTCCCAGTGGAAGCCGCGGTCGTACCAGACGTGCCAGATCGCGTTGTCGGTGCCGCGCGCGACGAGATCGATCTGTCCTGCGCCCACGCTGACGGCGGCGGGCGGCGACGAGAGGCTCCCGCCGAGCGACTCCCACGAGTGCCACGCGCCGTCGTACCAGAGGTGCCAGAGCGCGTTGTCGGTCCCGCGCGCGAACACGTCGAGGCGCTCCGTGCCCCAGCTCGCGATGGTGGGCCGGCCGGCGATGTTCGGGCCGCCCAGGCTTTCCCACGGAATGCCGTAGATTAGCTGCGAGCCCTGGCGATCCTTGTCGGTGATGTAGGTTTGAGTGGCGGTGCCCACGCAGGGTGGCGGATTGCTGCCCACGACGTAATTCATCGCCGATTCCGGGTCATAGGCAGTCAAGATCCCGTAATTACCGCCGGTCGGGCACGGGCCGGCAGGGTGCTCGAATTCGTGCACGAAGCCCATCGAATGGCCGACTTCATGAATCAAGAGGCGGCGGTAGTAATCGCGGTCGCTCGTGATCCGACAATCGTTGGTCGCTGCATTGGTGCAGCCGATGCTGACGGATTGGTTCGGATCGCTGTAGGGGCTCGCCGCGGCCTGGCCGTTCACGTAAGCGGGATTCAGGAAGACGGCGATCTGCACGTTCGGATTTTCGGGCGCGCAGTTCGAGTCCTCGGTCGGCACGTAGACGAAATTGACGTCGGCCGCGTCGGCCCACGCTGCGGTCGCGTCGGCATAGCCGTTCGCGATCGTCGCCTTGACCCCGACGCTCACGCCGTTGAAGACACTGTTGAAGCCGTCGCTGATGCAGTACGTGATGTTGCGTTGGACGGTGCGCGGGAAACGGTCGTAGCCTCCGTCGGCGCGCTTCGCGATCATGAGCGCTTCGCTCGTGCTGCCGACGGTCTCGTCGGGGCCATCGCCGTTCGACACTTGGCCGGCACAAGAGAAGTTGAGACAGCCCATGGTGACGAGGGCAAGGGCGTTGGAGATGGACGTGAGTTGACGCATCGTGGTGCTCCTTCCGTGAGCGTGTGCAGGGGGCGTGCCACTTCGGAAAGCGCGTCAAATCCCGATGATTTTGCGGAGCCGCGACGGCGGACGGTTCGAGTTGCGTACGCAAGCGAGCACGTTGGCGATGCAGTTGCGTACGCAACTGGGCGTACGGGTTGCCCGACGCACCGCGCGCGACCCCTGCGGGCTCCCCTTCTACGGACCGGAAGAGCTCGACGGAGCGGAAGCGCTCGACGCAGGGGCCGCGCCGCTTATCGAACCACCACGCCCAGCGTACAATACTGCTCGTTGTTGCGAATGGTGAGCACGTAGCCGAGCGGACAGCGGCTGGATTTCCTGCGCTTGCGCGTCTCCACCAAGACCGTACTGAACTACGTGCGGCACCGCGGATTGCCCGGGGCGTCCCTTCCGGGCGGTGGCTGGAGGTTCAAGCGCGCCGAGATCGAAAAGTGGCTCGAGGAGCATGCGGTCGCTCCTGGCGCTCATGCGCGCAAACAAGCGACGCGCCTGCGGACCGTCCGCGGCGGAGGAGAAGACTGATGGGTGTCTACACGCGGTATTCGGACGCGCACTCCGACCGCGTGCTGCCAGCGGGCTCGGCGGGCTCGGCGGGCGCGATCCTCGCGCTCTCGCGCACGGTGAAGTTCTTGTTCGAGCCCGTCGTCACCTGGGTTCCCGGCGATGGGGCGGCGACCGACACTCTGTGGAGTGCTGGGCTCCGGATCGGCCACGAGCACTGGGCTCTCGATCTCGGCTTCACCTACCTCGGCCCCACCAGCGGCGACTCCTGGCCCATCCTCCCGCTGATCTTCTTCCCCTGGCGCACGCAGCGGCTCGGCTGCGGTTCGCCGAGCGGCGTCACGGGTGTCCGGTTCCGAGCAGCACGCCCACGGCATCCGTGCCGTAGTCGACGAGCGTGAGGTCCAGAAAGCCGTCCGCGTTCAAGTCGCTCAGCACGAGCGATTGCGGGTAGACGCCTGCAGGGTAATCGACTTTGGGGCCGAAGGCTCCGTCGCCCGTTCCCGGCAGCACACTGATCGAGTTGGCGAAGGTATTCGCGACCACGAGATCGAGCACGCCGTCGCCCGTTATGTCCCCGATGGCAATGGAAATGGGGAAGGTCGATGTGCCGTAGTCCGTTTTGGATCCGAACGTGCCGGTGCCGTTGCCGAGCAGCACGCTCACGGAGTCCACAGCGGCATTCGCCGCCACGATGTCCAGGTTGCCGTCACCGTTCAGGTCCGCGAGCGCCACTGCCTGGACTTCCGTGCCAGTTGCGTAGTCAACAGCGTTACCGAACGTTCCGTCGCCGGCTCCGAGTAGTACCTCGACGACTCCGTCCCCCAGGCTGGACACCACGAGATCCAAGTGGCCGTCGCCGTTCAGATCTCCAACCGCGATAGCGCTCGGGCCGTCTGCGAGGGGGTAGTCCACCTTGGCGGCAAGTGCGCCGGTGCCGTCGCCGAGCAGCACCGACACCGCGTTCTTGGTCGCATAGTTCAGCGTCACGACGTCCAGATTGCCGTCGTGGTTCAGGTCCGCGAGCTGGACGCCCACCGGAAAGTCCCCGGCCTCGTAGTCCGACTTCGTGGGGAACGTCCCGTCGCCGGCGCCGAGCAGCACGCTCAAGGTACTCCCGCTGTTGTTGGCGACCACCAGGTCCAGCTTGCCGTCGCTGTTCATGTCGCCGATGGCCAGGGAATACGCCCCCGGCCCGGTTGCGTATTGCGCGTCGTAAACGAACGAGCCGTCGCCCGCGCCGAACATCACGTTCACCGTGCCGGAGCCGTCGTTCGTGACGGCGACGTCCGTCTTGCCGTCACCATTCAAGTCCCCGAGCGCGACAGCGATGGACTGGCTCGCATTTTGGCCATAGAGCGCCTCATCGCCGAACGAAGTCCCCGGTCCCTCGCTGTCGACCCCGCCGGAGCCGGCCGTTCCTGCGGACGTCCCGCCGCTGCCAGTATCGGTTCCACCGCTTCCGGTATTGGCGCCACACCCAGTGCCGCCCTGCGCGTGTCCGTGCCCAGGGTGGTGTCGATGGCCGTCGCCCCTAGTGGGTAAAGGTCTGCCGCCAGCGGCGCCGCGGCCGAACATGCCATGAGCCGCAGCTCTGCCGTCGTTCGCGCTTCCAGGGCCTGAACTCAAGCGGGAGCTTACTTCGCCGTAGCTTTCGGAGGTGCTCGACGACGCGTCGCCGTTCACCATGTCGGTCGGCCCGCAGCCCAGCACGCCGGACAGCGAGAGCGTTACAAAACAAGCGAGACGGATGGTTTTCATGGTCAGGATGCTCAGGGTGGGCGCCCCGTCGTCGGGGGCGGTTCCCCCTGAGTGGGCCGCGGCACGACGCGCGATCACTCTTGCCCTGGCGGCCGGGGCCTCGTGCCGGGGCCGGCTGACGGGCGCTCACGGCGGAGGCTCGCACGTGCCGCGCGCAACCGAAGCCCGCGGCGCAATCCGAGGGTGCCGTGCAAGGCTCGTCGCTCTTGCCGGCTTGCGGGAAGCGCAGCGACGTAGGGCGTCAGCTACACGTCCTGGAAGGCCGGCCTACCCTCGGCCTCAATGCGGAACGCCCGCTTATAGTAAAGGCGATATGAATACGACTTTGCCGGCGTCACTCGGAACCGCAGGCAATGCGGCAGGCGTGCGGCGCAGCGAAGCGGCCGTGACGCGAGCCGCGAATACCTCGAGCCCGTCGCGCGCCGGGCTCGCTTTGGCGCGCCCGGACCCGCAACTTTCGACCGAATAAAGGTACGCGAGCTCGGCCCGACTCGATACCCGAGCTTTCTCGAACACCCGCGCCAATGTGTTTCTCACGGTCGTGGGTTTCAAGCCGACGAGCATGGCAATCTCCTTGTTTTGGAGACCTCGACTCACCCAGCCTGCAAGCTCGGCCTCGCGCCGGCTCAGCCCATTCGCCTGCGCGAAGTCCTGCGTCGACTGCGATGGCTGCTCGATGGCAAGCAGCTCCAAAATATGTAGAAACGGCGCAACCGAATCGACTATAGCCATGTCCGTATCGCTGAAGTCAGAACTCGCCCCCCTGCGTTCGAGTTGAAAACCAGCGATATTGTTGTCTCGCCCGCTCGCGCGAACGATCATGTGACGCACGTGCCGCGGACGCAACACCTCCTGAAAGAACGACAACCGGTCCATGCGTTCGGCTGACCAGACGTCCGTGTAACGGCGACATTGGTCCGTGTGCCTGCCAACCTCGTCTTTCGAATACTCCGCGAGAAAACGACCGAGACGACGCATGAGCCACGGCGCATCGTGCTCCAGTACCGCCCCTCGACCTTCACTGGCTGCTCCCCAGCTCGCCGCAATGAAACCACCGTCGAAACCCACGGCGCGCTCCAGCTCCCGCAGCATGATCGGCCAGACAATGCTCGGCCGGCGTTCCCACAAAAGCAGCTCCGAAAACGTACGTACGACTTCCGTTACTCGATTTGCGTCCATCGACCCACTCCTGAACCAGTCGCAACGAGGACCACACGGCTCCGCACCGTACCACGGCCTAGCCGCGGTGACATGAGGACGTTTGTACCCAGCGCGCCTTCCGTTCTCGCCTCGCCACAGGCGACGGCGCACCCGTCTCACTGGGTACACCCGTACCCTTTTGAAAGTAGCACCGCGGTGTATGCTCGGCTCACCAGAACGGAATAGCGACCAGCGCCTGTGCGGCAGGGGGCGAGGGGGTGAGGGGGCGAGGGGGGACTCTTAACGCAATCGGCGACCGATGCGAAGGAGGCCTATCCCGGACTGGGTCTAAGCGCCGGTAAGCGAAAGGAAAGAGCCATGAAGAACGCAACCGATTTTCGAACAACGGCCGAAGAAGGTCTCGACCGCCTGAAGTGCTCGTCGAAGCCCAAAGCCTATTTCGTCGCCGGCGTCCTGCTGGCGGGGATCTCTACGTACGGACAGCATGCATCGGCCCAACTCGAATGCAGCAAACACTGGCACACCATTAAGGCTTCTGCGCAAAACGCAATCCTGAAGACTGAACCACCCAACGGAGCAGCCGGGCGAGCCGGCTGGTATGTCGATGCTGTCGGGAAGGCGGGCGTCGAGCCCTGGTATGAATGGGTGCTCTTCTGCCGCGACTTGGAGCGCTGGGCGAACACTCGCTATGTCATTTACTCCAACACGACCGCCAACTACTGGGAAGTCGAAGGCAGTGGTGACGGGGTAAAAGCAGACTATCCGACCATTCCCGACAACCCCCAATCTGCATTGTTCGAGATATTGCCATACGCGGCTGGCTCGAAGTTTTGGACGATCAAGGCCGTGGGGCTATCGGAAAACTTGTTCACCGACTCATTTCATTATCTGCGTACGCGGAGCTGGCTCGGCGGCGACGACTTGTTCGAGATGGACTCGTCAGATCTCATGTACTAGCCGTGCAGGCGTCCGTCACCGGACGCGGTCCATCGATCCAGGGGGAGCTTGGGTAAAATGAGAGAACCGGTGAATGATGGGTATCACGCAGCGCGTACGCGTGTGCGGGCGTGATGCCTGTCATTTCTCGGCCACGGTCATGCACGAGACGTGAGCCGGACTCATGACTGTGGTTGCGTGGTCACACGCGAGCTGTCGCGCCGGCACCACACCCAGACACCTTCACATCAGAGCCGTGCCGGATTTCCCTGCGCGGAGCGAGCGTTGGACTCAGCGAAGAGGCTCGGTCGAGCAGGGCATGCTTCTTGCTCACCCTTTCAACGTATGGGCTTTACCTTGTCGCATGTTTGGCTCGCGACGGTCGTCTTGCTCGCTGGCTGCAGCTTCTCTTTGGGCAGCTCTCAGAACGACGAGCAGTGCAGTGACCCCGGGCATCAGCAGTGCGTCAACGGAGGCGTTCGAACGTGTACCGACGACGAGGATGATTCGACTTATCTCGCGTTCGAATCGTGCGATTCGAACGCGTGTGTCACGCTCTCGGACACCACTGCGATGTGTGCGCTGCCGGGTGCGACGTGCGATGCCGATGCCTGGAGCGTCTGTATCGGCAACGACGCCCATGATTGCGTGAATACGCTGGTGGCCGCGAACGCTCACCCGTGCGGGGCGGAGAGGACGTGCCTGAGCGGGGCCGGCCCGCTTGGGCGCAGTAAAGCCGTGTGCGCCATCGACTCGACGCCCTGCAAAGACGGCGTAGACAAGGAGTGCCGTGGCAACGTCGTGGTCCGCTGCGACGGCGGCCTCCCCGTTGGGAAACTGGCCTGCGATTCCGACCAGCGTTGTCTCGAAGGCGAGCTCGGCGGTTCACGGACGGCGGAGTGCGCGGCGCCGATCGACTGCCCGGCGCCGGGCACGTCGGCTTGTATCGACAACTCCGTCTACATTTGCAGCGACGTTTTCCCGCGCGCAGAAGCCGTCTGCGGTAACGGCTTCTGCCTCGACGTGAACGGCTGGCCCGCTTGCTACGCCGCGAGCGACGGTCCGGCTCCGCTCGCGTGGCAGCCCCTTCCCGCAGGCTCGTTCGCGGTGGGAAGCAAGCTCCTCGGCGACGCGCGCCCACAAGCAACGGTCGCGAGCTTCGAGCTCCTCAAAACGGAGGTGACGACGGCTCAGTACAGGGCCTGCATCACTGCTGGTGGATGCGCCCAGCCGCCCGCAGACGCAGCAGTGGGGTTCTCGAGTGGGCAAGGCGACTTCCCGATCGTCTCGGTGACGGCCGACGAAGCGAAAGCCTTCTGCGCCTGGGCTGGCGGCACGCTGCCGACGGAGCTCGAATGGGAGTACGCGCAGCGCAATGGCGGCGCCGACGTCCTCTATCCGTGGGGCGACGACGCTCTCATTTGTGAAAGCGCCGCCGCCGGGGCAGACGGCCAGCCCCTATTACCCGGATGCTCGCGTGCCCCGGACATCACGACACAAGGCGTCTGCGACCTCGCCGGCAACGTGAGCGAATGGGTGCTCGCCGAGCCCCCGATGGCCGGCATGACGGGCGTTCGCGGCACCTACTACGACGGTCTCAAAGAGCCCACGGCGCGCACGCTCGTCGCCGACGACGAGCGCAGCGTCCTGCGTGGTTTCCGCTGCGCTCGGCACTGAAGGAAACAGCCGTGGGGTCCTGCGACCAGCCAGAACGACTATGCGACGGGTTACGGAGCCGTCGATATCTCGGAGCACGGCCGCAGCCGGCTCCAGGACCAAACGTCGGAAGGGCCCTGAATGCCGCTACCTCCGCCTCCGCGTGGGCTTTGAAGAGCCCGGGCGGCGGCGCCGGGGGCGCCACGGGAGAGCTATGACGTTCTCCGTCATACTCTCCCTCTCTCAGAGCCTCCCCAGGCTCTCTTCTTGGCGGGGCGGACGGGACTCGAACCCGCGGCCTCCGGCGTGACAGGCCGGCGTTATAACCAACTTAACTACCGCCCCGTAAGCGGTGGGGCGCGTACATACCACAGAGGTCCGACTTCTCAAGGGTTTGCTGACGATCGCACTGCTTTGAACTCGTGGCCGCGCCGGCCGTTCGGTCGCATGTGGCCGTGGGCGGTGAAAGGTGCGTCCGTCCGGATAGATAGGCCTGCCGGCACGTGCGGCGCGCCGCCGCAAACACCGGGCGCCGCCGCTGAGCGCCGTGCTTCCGCTGCAGTTACTTGTGAAGCGCCGCCCCGTTCGTCCTGATGACCTCCGCGTACCACGCCGCCGAGTCCTTCGGTGTCCGGGTGCCGGTGGCGTAGTCGCAGTGGATGAGGCCGAAGCGCTGTTTGTAGCCCTCGGCCCATTCGAAGTTGTCGATGAAGGACCAGTGGAAGTAGCCCTCGATGGGGACGCCGCCGTCAATCGCGCGTTCGAGTTGGAGAAGGTAGCGCTGGGTGAAGTCGATGCGCGTCGGGTCGTGCACGTGACCGTCGAGCGCGACGCTGTCGGTCGAGGAGATGCCGTTCTCGGTGACGACGATCGGCTTTTGGTAACGCTCGTGGCAGTAGCGGGTCGTCCAGTACATGGCCTCGGGGACGATGGGCCAGTTGAACGCCGTCCGCGGGTGGCCGGGCGGGAAGGGGACGGTCTCGTAGCCGCCGCCGGCTGTCGCACGGATGCGGTCGCCCGCGTAGATGTTGACGCCGAAGAAGTCGACGGGTTGCGCGATGAGCTCCATGTCGCCAGGAAGGACCTGCGGCACGTCGCGGCCGAAGTACGCCCACGCGTCTTCGGGGTACTTGGCCTTGAAGACGGGCTCGAGCCACCACGACATGGTCGCGAGGTGGCGGCCCGTGGTCGCGAAGAACGCGCGCCGCGCGGCGTCGATGTCTTCAGGCTTGTTGCTCGCCGGGACTTTGGGGTGACTCGCCGGCGCGTAGCCGATGCGGCACGGACCGGGCGACGCCGCGCGCAGGGCTTGGACGGCGCGGCCGTGGGCGCGGAGTGTGTTGTGGCCCGCGCGCGTGACTTCGTGGAACGCGAGGCGATCGCCCGGGGCGTGACGACCTTCGAGGTGGCCGGAGTTGATGTAGACCTGCGGCTCGTTGAGCGTCATCCAGTGCTTGACGCGATCACCGAGACGGCGACCGATGAGGGTCGCGTAGTCGGCGAACCACTCGGCGCTGTCGCGGTTGAGCCAACCACCGCGATAGTAGAGCTCGAGCGGGAAATCCCAGTGAAAGAGCGTGACCCAGGGCGTGATGCCGGCTTCGAGCAGGGCGTCGACCAGGCGGTCATAGAAGGCGAGGCCGGCTTCGTTTGCGGTACCGGTTCCAGTCGGCAGCACACGCGGCCAGGAGACGCTGAGCCGATACGCCTGGACGCCGAAGCGCTTCAGGATCGCGACGTCCTCCGCGTAGCGGTGGTAGTGGTCGCAAGCGACGTCTCCCGTGTGGCCTTCGTAGACGGCGCCCTCCTTGCGGCAGAGCATGTCCCACACGCTCGGGCCCTTGCCGTCAGCGGTCGCGCCGCCTTCGATTTGGTAGGAGGCCGCGGCCGTGCCCCACACGAAGTTCTTGGGAAAGGTCATGTTCGTCCTCGCCGTGCTCGCACGGCTTCACTCATCATAGCAAGCAGGGGTTCCGTAGCGTCCCAACCCAAGCATGCGTCCGTGATGCTCTGGCCATAGACGAGTGGTTTGCCCTCTACCGGATCTTGTCGGCCATCGACCAGAAAGCTCTCGATCATCAGCCCGAAAATCGAGCGCTCACCGTCGGCGATGCGTCGTGCGACGTCGGCGACGACCTCGGGCTGTCGCCGGGGATCCTTGCCGCTGTTGGCATGGCTGCAGTCGACCATGAGGGCCGGCCGGAGACCCGCTTTGGCGAGGAATTGCGTGGCTTCCGCGATGTGGGCCGCCGAATAATTGGGGCCGTTCGAGCCGCCGCGTAGGATCACGTGGCAGAGCGGGTTGCCACGCGTGCTGACGATGGCGGCCAGTCCCTGTTTGGTGACCGAGAGGAAGTGGTGCGGCGACGCCGCGGACCGCACGGCGTCGACCGCGATCTGGACGGCGCCGCTCGTGCCGTTCTTGAAACCGACGGGCATGGACAGTCCGGAGGCGAGCTCACGGTGGACCTGGCTCTCGGTCGTGCGCGCGCCGATCGCGCCCCACGAGACGAGGTCCGCGACGAACTGCGGCGTGATGGGATCCAAAAACTCCATCGCGGTCGGCAGGCCGAGCGCCACCACGTCGCGCAGAAATTGCCGCGCGACGCGTAGCCCACGGTTGATGGCGAAGCTGCCGTCGAGATCGGGATCGTTGATGAGTCCCTTCCAGCCGACGGTGGTGCGCGGCTTCTCGAAGTAGGTGCGCATCACGACGACGAGCTCGCCGCGGAAGCGATCGGCGGCGCTCTTCAGGCGGGCGGCGTAGTCGAGCGCGGCCTTGGTGTCGTGCACCGAACAGGGGCCGACGACGATGGTCAGCCGGTCGTCGCGACCCATCAGGGTATCGCCGATCTCGGTCCGCGCGGTCGCGATCTGACGCGCCTGGTCGTCGTCGAGGGGCAGCTCCTCCATCAGTATAGCGGGGGGCAGGAGCGGCCGAAGCTTCTCGATTCGTATGTCGTCCGTGGCGAACATGGCGGCAGGATGCACTCTAGCCTAGCCTCGGCTTCCTCGGGTATCGTTCCGCCCATGGAGGCCCGCCCCGGATCGTCGGCTGCACTGTTCGCGTCCCTAGGCCAGCTCAGGAAGAGTTGGATCAAGGGTGGCTGGAGCTGGGACAGCCGCTACTCGTGCGTCGCGTCGTCGTTCAACGTCGAGATGGAGGCGGAGGCGCGCGCCGTGGTCATCGCGTACCTGCCGCACGAGTGGACCTCGAAGAGCATCGCAGGCGCTCCCGCTCAAGCGCGCGAGATCGCCGAGACGACCGGCGGCGTTCGCCCCGACCAGCGGCTCTACACGATGGACCAGCTCGGCCGCCTCGTGGCGTACGGGCTCTGGTGGCCGTGGGGTGACGAAATCACGATTTCGCTCCGCATCGGTCTCGGCGGTTACGTGGGCGAGCCGGATCTCGCTCGCTTGAAAGAGACGTTCGGCGCGCTGGACTAGTCGGCGCCCGGTGCCTGCTCCCGTCGGCAAGCAAGCGCTCACGGCCGTCTTTCCGGTGCTCGCCGAGAGCGGTCTGACGATCGGTACGTCCATCGAAGCCGTATCGGCGGCGCTGTGCGAAAAGCTCACGGCGGCGGAGTCGGTTCATTCGGCGCGCTTCGCGTTGCTCGACGCGCGTGGCGGTCGGAACGGAGCCGCCACGCTGCTGCTCTTCGCGACGATTTTCGACGGTGACACGCGAGTGCACCTCGATGAGCTCTGGTCTCGTGGCGGGCTCGAGCTCGAACGGGTGCTCGGTCAGTGCGCTGGTTGGACGCGGCCGAGCACGCGCGAGAGCTTCGGACGGTTCCTCAGCGCGCATGCGCGGCCCGTCGCGGCGCTGTTTTCGGCGCAGCGAGAGCTCACGGTGCCGCAGATCCGCGCGGATTTTGCGCTCAGGAACGCGCTCTCGCGCTGGCTCAGCGAGCACGATCGCGAATTGCGGGCGCTCGCGCCGATCGAGATCGTGCGGCGGGCCGGGGAGCGGTTCGGTGCGGCGCGCGCGGTGGCCGAGACGCTGGGGGCCACGGAGACGCTCGTGGGAACGGCGTCTCCACTGACGTTCAGGGAGTGGGTCGCGCTCGGGCTCACGTTCGTGCGCTCGTGCCTTCACGATCTCGGCGATTTGTTCGGCGGGCTCTGGCACGACACGCTCACCTCGAGCGGAAGTGCCGCCGCCCTCGCGCCGGAACCGATTGGCACGAGTGGCAGCTGGCGAACCTTCTCCCATGTCGCGGAATTGAAAGCGGGGGACTTCCGGCGGAGTGCGCTCCGTCTCGTGCTTCGCCTGCTCGACAAGTTCTCGTGGAAGGCGAGCGCGCGCGGGAAGGTTCCGGGAGCGGAAGCAGTTCAGTCGGCGGGCTTCGTGTTGCTCGAAGACGGACGCTTGATTTTTTTGGCAGACTTCGACGCGAGCGTGGAGAGTGCGCTCGAGCGTGCGGCCGAGCGGGCGCGGGGCCTCGTTGGCATGATTTGGTCGCACACCCGCGGGTTTCCGATCTCGTTCGGCTGGTACCAAGGCGGCGCGCGTGACGTGGCCAAGCTGCGCGACTTCGCGCGCCACGGGGAGCTCCGGACGCCCTTTCGTTACAGCGGCTACCCCGAGCTCGGGCCTTATCAAATCCACGACAACGCCGAAATCCGACGGATCTTGAGCGGAACTTTGGACGACGCGGTCGCGCGGCGGCTGCTCTCGCTCGTGCGGGACTGATGCTCGAGCTCGACGACATCCAGGGTCTCGTGTTCTCGGGCTATGCGCGCCAGCGCTGTGCTCGGTACTGGTTCTTGAAGCTGCCCGTCGTGGGCGCGACGGGGTGGCTCAGCCGGCTACTCTCGCGCGTGACGACGAGCGAACGGCGCGAACGCGCGAGCGACCGGCGCGTGAACGTGGCGTTGACGGTGAGTGGGCTCGAAGCGTTGGGCTTGTCCGAAGCAGCGCTACTGACGTTTCCGCAAGCCTTCTTGCGTGGCATGGCCGCACCCGAACGCTCGAGCCTGCTCGGCGATCAGGGTGAGAACGCGCCCGAGCATTGGCAATTCGGCGGCACGCCCGCGGGACGTGTCGACGCGCTCGTGGTCGCGTATGCGGAAACCGCGGACGCGCTCGACGAGCTGTCGGACGCGCTCGAGGACGACTTCGAGCGGTTCGGCTGCACGGCACACGTCGAGGACGCATACCTGGCCGAGGACTTGCGTGATCATTTGGGATTTTTGGATGTGCGGAGCAATCCGCGCGTCCGCGGTGGACCGCGCAAGAGGCACAAAAATCCGTATGATCCCGGCGTGCCTGCCGGTGAATTCGTGCTCGGCTACCGCAACGCGAGCGGTCATTTCGCCGCGAGCCCGCGCGCACCGCTTCGCGCGAGCACGCGCCTGATGCCGCGGCGCACGGACGCGACGCGCGCGCTCGATCTCGGTCGCAACGGGACGTTCGTCGCGCTGCGCAAGCTCGCGCTCGACGTGCCCGCGTTTTGGCGCTTCGCCGGACGAGCGGCGCTGGAATTGTGGCCGCAGGCGGGGAGTCACGGCGCGGAACGCTTCGCGGAGACGCTCGTGGGACGCAGGCGTGACGGGGCGGCCCTCGCGGCGACCGACGCTCTCGTGGGAGGGCCGTTCGATGCGCGGGCCGCGAACCGTTTCGGTTACCGCCGCACCGGCGACGGTGCCGGTTGCCCGATCGGCGCGCACGTGCGGCGTGCCAATCCGCGTGATTCGCTCGGCGACGATCCGGCCGAGAGCCTCGCCTCGGTGCAAAACCATCGGTTGATCCGGCGCGGCAGGCTCTACGGTCCGCGCTTCGACCCAGCGGCGCCCGTCGCCGCTGAGCGGGGACTCTTGTTCGTCGCGCTGTGTGCCGATCTGGAGCGGCAATTCGAGTTCGTGCACGAGACGTGGCTGAATCACCCGCATTTCGGCGGGCTCACGCACGAACGCGACCCCATCGCCGGCGCGCCGCCCGCGGCGGACACGACGGACGACACGTTTTCGATCCAAGGCGCTCCGTTCCGACGACAGGTGCGGCTCGAACGCTGCGTGCGGGTGCGCGGCGGCGCGTACTTCTTCATGCCCGGGCTGCGCGCGCTCGCGTACCTCGCGGAAGGCTGAGATGACATACGGGCTCGTTCAGGTTCGAGGTCGCGTCGCGGTGGTCACGGGCGCGGCGAGCGGGATCGGCCGCGCGACGGCACGGCTCCTGGCGCGGCGCGGCGCAAAGGTTGCGCTCTGCGACGTCAATCAGGAGAAGCTCGCTGCGGTCGGGCGCGAGCTCCTCGCCGAGGGGCACGCGGTTTGGTGCCGGGCCGCGGACGTGACGCAAAGCGGCGAGGTCGAGCAGTGGATGGCCGCGGCCGGCGGCGCGCTCGGAGTGCCGGATCTGGTCGTGAACGCCGCGGGCGTGCTCGTGCTCGGGCCCTTCAGCCAGACGACGCCGGACGATTGGAACTACGTGATCGACGTGAATCTGAAGGGGGCTGCCAACGTGTGCCGCGCGTGTTTGAGACCGATGGTCGCGCGGGGCACCGGCGGGTACGTCGTGAACGTCGCGTCGGCGTCCGCGTTCGGGACTCAGAGCGAACTTGCCGCCTACGGCGCCACCAAACACGCTCTTTTTGGCCTTTCCCAGGCACTCTCCGACGAGCTCGACGCGCACCGGATCGGGGTCTCGGTCGTGTGTCCCGGTTTCGTGAACACGCCGATCCTCGAGCGTGCCCGCGTTCGCGGCGACGACCCCGAGGGCATTCGGCGGGCGGCGGGGGAGCTCTTACGGAAGCGCCGGCTCACTCCGGAACGCGTGGCCGAACGAATCGTCGCCGCGGCAGAGCGCGGAATTGCCGTCGTACCCGTCGGACTCGAAGCGCGCGCGCTCTGGTGGTTGTCACGTCTCACGCCCACCTACATGCGCTCCGTCTTCCGGGTCGCGCGGCGGTTCGGATCTCGTACATGATCATTTGCGCAGCACGGCGATAATCGCTGCGCAAATGAGGCGAAGCGCGACGCGGATCCTGTACTCTAGATTTGAGTTTGGCAGTCTTGGAAGGAAAGATCACGATCGTCATGGGAGAGCGCGCGCCACGCGAGCACCGGCGAGGCCGGCGCATTGCTGCGATCAGGGCGCTCTGGTCGTCCCGAGGGATACGCGAAGGGAAGCCCGATTCTGATCTTTTCCTAGGTGCGGCTTCGATGATAGCTCCGAAAGTTTCGCGACTCTTCCGCGCTGACGTGGCCCAACCACCGGCCTCGCCGGTCTTTCGCGTGACAAATTCCCGTTCGGGCCGATCGCGATCTGGCCTTCCAAGACTGCTCAAGTCGAGTCTAGGGTGAATTCCACTCCCGCGCCGCTCGGACGTTTTGAATCATGACGTCGGTCGCACCGAAATCAGCAGCACGGCGCGCAGTGAGCGCCCTCGCCCTCAAACTCTGGGAAACCCAAGAAGCGCTCGACAGCAAAGTCGAGCAACCGGCGGAGGTGCTCGATCTCCTGCTGATGGCGCTCGGCAAGGGGGAGGACACCGCCGAAGCGTGGGACAAGCTCCACGAATCGGTCGTGCGCAACGGCCAAGTCGCCGATCTGGCACTCGCGTACGAGCACGTCGCGACGGACAAGCGCATCAAGTTGATGCAACCCGAGCACCAGGCGCATCTGCACCTGCGCGCGGCGTCGTTCTTCGCGGAAGTGCTTGGGGATGCGCACGGCGCCGCCGCCGCGGCCGAGCGGGCGGTCGCCGCGGTGCCCGGGCACCAGGAAGCCTTTGCGCTGCTCGAAGAACTCCTGGCCGGCCCCGAGGGCGCCGGCAGGCTGGCGCGGCACTACTTCGACGCTAGCCAGCGCAGCGCGGAACCGGCCGCGCGCTTACCGCTCTTGCGTCGCGCGGCGATGCTGCTCGCGAGCGATCGCGCTTCGGGCGATCTGGCCATCGAGGTCGAGCTGCAGCTCTTCGCGCTCGATACCTCCGACAGCGGCGTCCGCGACGATTTGATGCGGCGCTTGATCGCGGCGGGCCGCCACCAGCAGGTGGTCGAGATCCTCGAAGCGTCGCTCAAACACGACCCGCCCCCCGCGCCCGACGAGGCCAAGCTTTTGCGCGAGCAGGCGATGGATATCTGCCTCGGCGTGCTGCGTGACCCGCAGCGCGCGCTCGCTCACGTCGAGGGCTTGCTCGTCATCGATCCGGCGCACGTTCACGCGCGGAAACTCGCCGAGGAGCTCGTCGAGCATCGCCAGCTCGGCTTGCGCGCGGCGGCGTCGCTGTCGACGGCGTACGAGCGCACGGGCGAAATCGACAAAGCCGTCGCGATGCTCGGTTTCGAGCTCAAGCAGGTGCGCGGGCCGCGGCGCGTCGAGGTCCAGCGTAAACTCGGGATTTTGCGGCAGGACGTGCTCGGAGACGCCGCGGGCGCGCTCGAGCTCATCGGTCCCGTCGTGGCGGGCGATCCGGGCGACGACGATTTGCGGCAGCGCTTCGTCACGCTGAGTCTTTCGCTCGAGCAGTCGGCGCAGGCGGCGCGGCTGCTCTCGCGCGCTCTGCAGACGAGCCGCGATCCTGCCGTGCGCGCGCGCGTCGCCGCGGACGTGGGCGACGTGTACTTGCGTTCTGGCGACACGGGGCGCGCGACCGCCGCGTTCCAGCTCGCGACGGAGTTCGCCGCGGACGACCGCGCAACCCTGCGCGCGGCCAAGCGCCTCGCCGAGCTCTATCACGAGACGAAGGAGCCAGCCCCGCTCGCTGCCGCGCTCGAGCTCGCGATCAAGCTCGAGCCGGAACGCGAAGAGCGCCAGGCGATGGCGCGCAGGCTGGCGCGGCTCATCGATCAGCAGCCGAGCGAGGCCGCGCGCGCCGCGACGGCGTGGCGCGCGCTGATCGGGTCGCCGTGGAACAACGAGGCGCTCGAGCGGCTCGAGGTGATTTACCGCGATTCCGGCGACGAGGAGGGCATGGCCGACGTGCTCGGCCTGCTCGCCGAATCCGCGAAGGACCCTGACGAGGCGCGCGCGCTCGCGTTTCGCGCGGCCGACATGCGCTCTCGCCGGCCGCGGGATCGCGCCGCCGCGATCGTCGCTTGGCTGTCGCTCGCCGAGCGCTACGGGCACAGCGCCGCGATCGACGAGCGGCTCTTGCCGCTACTCGAAGCGGAAGGGCGCTACGCCGACGTGATCGCTCTGCTCGAGCGCCGCAGTGAGCACGCGACGCCCGCGGAGCGCTTGCCGCTGCTCGTGCGTATCGGACAGCTCAGGCTCAGTCACCTGGGCGACGTCGAGAGCGCGCTGCGCACGTTTTCGGAGGTGCTGCGCGCCGATCCCGGCGAGCAGACGGCACGCGCTGCCCTCGAGCGTCTGCTCGCGGCGGGCGAGACCCGGCTGTTCGCGGCCGACGTGCTCGAACCCATTTACCGCGCCGAAGGCGCGTTCGCCGGCATCGTGCGCGTGCTCGAGGCGCGCGCCGAGCTCGGACCAGCCGAAATGGTGCTGCCCGCGCTCAGCGAGGCGCTCGAGATCGCCGAGCACAAGCTCGGTAACGCCGATCAAGCGCTCGAGCTCGCGGGCTGGGGACTCGAGCGCGCCGTCGCTCTCGGCGGCGACGTCGCGACTTGGCTCGGGCACGTCGAGCGGCTGAGCGCTCACGGTAACGGCCAGTGGCGCGCGATTTTCCTCGCGGACGCCCTGGGCCAGCGCGCCGTCGACACGCCGGAGCTCTTCGAGCTCGCCCGTCTCGCCGGCGCCGCGCTGGCCGACGCGGGCGATCTGCCGCGCGCGATCGAAGTGTATCGGCGCGCGCTCGCGTACGCCCCGAGCTCACGCGAGCTCATGCTGCGGGTCGACGAGCTTTTGGCTCAGCAAGGCGCGCCCGAGCAGCGCCTCGCGCTCTACGAATCCGCGTTTGCCGAGGAACGGGAGCCGGCGCGGCGACGCGAGCTCTTGCACGCCATGGCGGCGCTGAAATCACGCGAGCTCAGCGACCTACCGGGCGCGCTCGCGCTCTGGCACCGCGCGCTCGAAGAAGAACCGCGCGACCTCATCGCGCACGACGCGCTCGTCGCGGCGCTCACCGAGATGAACGACTGGCCCGCGCTCTACGAGGAGCTCACACGCGCGCTGCCGTTCGCCGAGGGTGACCGCAAGAATCTGCTCTTGCTCCGGCTCGGTGAAGTCGCAGGCTACCGTGGCGACAGCGGCGCGGCGCTCACGCACTACCGCGAGTTGATGCAGAGCGCGGATCTTTCCGACGAGGTGCTCGAAGCCGTCGAGCATTTGGCGCGTGAATGCGGCGACGGCGCGACCGCGCGCGCGGCCCTCGAACGCGCGCTCGCGCACACGGCGGAGCCCGCGGCGCGCGGCGCCTTACTCGAACGGCTCGGCAACGTGCTCGCTTGGATGCTCGACGATCGCGTCACGGCCGCGCGGGTCTGGCTCGAAGGCGCGCGTTTGTGTGAGTCGCCGGGCGGCGATCCCGAACGCGCCCGTCAACTCTACGAGCGCGTGCTCGACGCCGATCCGAGCTCGCGCGAAGCCGCCGAACGGCTGGCGGAGCTGCTCGCCGAGGCAGGCGACTGGGAGCGGCTCGAAGAAGTGTTCGGCGTGCTCGTAGGACTCGCGGGCGAGCGCGACGTGATCATGCTGCTGCTCGGGCTCGAGGATCGCGCCGTGGCGAGCGGACGGCTCGACGCGTTCGTGCGCTTGATCGACGCGGGAATTGCGCGCGTGGGCGCGGCGCGAGCGAGGCATTTGCTGCTCGCCAAAGCGCGGGCGATCGGCTCTTTGCCGGGCAGGGAAGACGAGGCGGTGGCCCTCTACCGCTCGCTGCTCGAGCGGGCGGGCGAGGACGCCGGCGCCGACGCCGAGGCGTTCACCGCATTTTTGCAAAATGCGCCGCTCACCCCGGCGCGCGCGCTCGACATCCGCTGGCTCTTCGAGTGGCGGCTCGCGCGCACGGCGAGCCCGACGGACGTGCTCGGCGAATGGGCGCTCGCCGAAGAGACGCGGCTCGGCAACAAGGAAGGCGCGGCCGATCTGTACGCGCGCATCGTAGAGCTCGATCCGGAGCGCGTGGACGCGTGGAGCGAGATGGCGCGGCTCGAGCTCGGGCTCGGCAGGACCGAGCAGGCGCGTGCGGCGCTCGAGGCGCTCAAGACGCGCTCGGAAGGCGAAGCGCGGCACGCCGCGTCCGTGAAGCTCGCGGCGCTGCTCGTTTCACCGCTCGGCCGTCCGCTCGAGGCGCTCGACGTGCTCGCGCCCGTGCTGGAAGCGAACCCGGGAGATCTCGAAGCACTGCGTATCGTTCACCGCACGTTCGATTTGCCGGAGTGTCGCGCGCGCGCCTCCGCGATGCTCGAACGCCTCGCGCAGGTGTCCGACGACCGCGTGAGCCGCGCCGAGGTGATCGAGGCGCTGCTCGCCGTGTCTGCCGAAGCGCCCGAGCTTGCGCGCGCTCGGACGCGCTGGTTGTCGCAATTGCTCAAGACCAAACAAGATCAGCCGCAAGAAGGGCTCCGGCTCGCCCTGCAAGGCGCGGAAGCCGCGCCCGAAGAGACCGATCTCTGGGAAGCCGCCCACGAGATCACGCGGCGGCTCGGAGATCCCGCGCCCGTCGCCGACGCTTACGAGCGAGCGCTCGAACGCGAGCTGTCGCCGGCCGTGGCCGAAGCCATGGGCCAACGCATGGTCGAATTCCTCGAGGAGTGGTTCGACGATCCGGATCGTATCTTGCGCGTGCTCGAACGCGTGCTGAAGCTCGCGCCGACCGCGGGCTGGGCGTTCGACCGCCTGAAGCTCACGTTCAACTCGTCGGGACGCTGGCAGGATCTGTTCGCTCTTTACGACGCGCGCCTCGCAGCGGGCGGTGAAGTCAGCGAGCAGGTCGCGCTCTTGCGCGAAGCGGCGATGGCCGCGAAGGATTTCGCCGGAGACGCCGAACGCGCGCTCGGTTACCTCGAGCGGCTCAATCGCCTGGCGCCGGGCGACACGCGCGTCGAAGCGACGCTCGAGCGCCTGTACGAGCGCCACGGCCGCACTCGCCCGCTGATCGACCTCTTGACCGCGCGGCTTGCGTCCTCGGGCGTCGAGGAGCGCGGCGATCTCGGGGCGCGCATCGCGGCTTTGTGGCTCGATCTGGGCGAGACGCCGCCCGCGTTCGCGCTCGCGCGCGACCTGCTCGGGCGGGGCGAAAACGAGGCCGGCGCCGTGGCGCTGCTCGAGCGCATGCTGGCGCTCGGGGCGGCCCGCACGCAAACGGTGGCCGAAGGCGAGCCGAGCGTGCTCGAGAGCGCGGCGCGCTTGCTCGAGCGGCGATACCGCGCGCAAAAGAGCACCGTCGATGTCGTGCGCATGCTCGAGATCGAGGTCGATTCCTCCACGGACTGGGCCGAACGCGCGAAGCTCCTGAGTGAAGTCGCCGAGCTCCGGCTGGAGGCGCTCGCTGACGCGCCCGGAGCGTTCGAGACACTGCTCGAGCTCGTCGCCATCGAGCCGAAGCGCGAGCACCGCGCGCGACTCGCCGATCTCGCCGGGCGACTGCCGGCCGAGGATCGCCGCGCGGACGCCTTGGTGCAGATCGCAAGCGACGTCGAAGACCCCGCCGTCAAGGCCGAGCTTTTGTGGGAGGCGGCGACGGTGTGCGATCGCGCGCTCGGCGCTATGGCGCGCGCCGAGGATTTGATGCGGCAGGTGGTGGCGCTCCGGGAAGCCGCACCGGCGATTGCGCTCGAAGCCGGAAGGCGCTTGGCGGAGCTCCTGCGGCTCGACGGCGCCGATCTCGAGCTAGTGGGGCTGCTCGAAGTGCTCGCGGCGCTCGAGCCCGAGCTCGACGCGCGGCGCGAAGCCCTCGGCGAGGCCGCCGGACGCGCTCTCGACAAGCTCGGCGATCCGGCGCGCGCCATTCGCGATTACCGAGCGCGGCTCGCGCTCGATGACGAAGACGTAACGGCGCTCGACGGCTTGATCCGGGCGCTCGAAGCCGCCGAACGCTGGGACGACCTCGTGACGGCGCTCGAGGCCCGGGCCGCGCTCGTCGCAGCGGACGCCGCGCGGAGCGACCGCGTGCGCATCGCGCAAATTCACACGAGCATCAAGCGCGATCTGCCGGCCGCGTGCGAGGCGTGGCGCCGCGTGCGGGAAATCCACGGCCCCGATCAGGAGAGCTTCGAGCGGCTCGGCGAGCTCCTGGCCGAAGGCGGTCTCTATCCCGAGCTCGCGCAGCTCACGACGGGCGAGATCGCCCGCGAGAAAACGCCCGCGCGGCGAGCGGAGCTCGAACGACGCCTCGGCGCTCTCTACGAAGAGCGCACCGACGAGCCGCTCGCGGCCATCGAAGCTTACGCGCGGGCTCTCGACTGGGACGCGGCCACGCGCGTCGCCGGCAACCTGCGCGGCAAGCCGGACCTCGACATCGCCACGGCCGAACGCCTGTTTTCGCTCGCGCTCGAACGCTGGCAGACCGGCGACGAGAACGCCGAGCCCACCGTACGCTGGGCCATCGGGCAGCACACCGAGCGGCTCGTCCACGCCGGACGCGACGGCGAGGCCGTCGAGCGGCTGCTCGCGGCGTCCGTGCTCCCGTTCCCGACCACGTACCGGCGCGAGCTCAGGCGCGACGCGGCTTGTCTCGTCTCCGATCGACTGTTCGACGGCGAACGGGCGATCACGCTGTTCGACGAGCTCGTGACGGACGATCCGGCGGACGAAGTCGCGCTCGTGTGCGTGACGCGACTCTCCGCGCTGCTCGAGGAGCGCGGCCGTCACGCCGAGCTCTGCGATCTCTGGGAAGCACAGGGGCGCGCGCGCGCCGAGCGCGGCGACGAAGCGGGCGCCGCGGCGCTTTGGACCCGCGCGGCCGCGATCGCGGAGAGCGATCTCGGCGACGCCGAACGCGCGCTCGCCGATTACCAGCGCGGCGCCGACCTCGGTGGGGAAGCGGCGCTCGAAGCGCTCGCGCGCATTCACGACGCCGCGGGCGATCCGGCGAGCGCGGCGCGCGCTCTCGAACGGCTGTGCGCGGTATCGTCGGCGGAGACGCTCGGTGAGCGCTCACTCCGGCTCGCCGCGGCGTACACGACGCTCGGCGACGCCAAGCGCGCCCGCGAGTGCCTCGAGCACGCGCAGCGCCACGCGCTCGAAACGGCAGCCGTACGGCGCCGTCTCGGCGAGCTCTATCGCGACGCGCGCGACTACGCGGCGCTCGCGGCGCTGCTCGAAGAGGAAGCTCGCCGTGCCGTCGAGGCGCCCGCGCGCCTCGCCTACCTGCGGGAAGCGGCGACGCTGCACGTCGAGGAACGCAGCGATCCGGCGTCGGCGGTACCGCTGCTCGAGCAAGCCGTCGAGCTCGCCCAGGACGACGCCGAGCTCCGGGTTTCGCTCGCGCTCGCGCTACATGCGTCGAACCGCAACGACGACGCCGCCCGCGTGCTGCGCGAGCAGATCCAGCGCTACGGCGCGCGGCGGCCCAAGGATCGCGCGCAGGTGCACTTCGAGCTCGCGCGGGTGCTCCTGGCGTCCGGCGCGGATCCGGAGGCGCTCGTCGAGCTCGACATCGCGTCGCGCATCGATCCGACGCACGCGGGGATCACGCAGTTGCTGGCGAACGTGGCGTTTCGCCAAGGCGAGCTCGATCGCGCCGAGCGGATGTATCGCGCGCTCCTGCTCACGGCGGGCAAGGACGAGAGCGGTCCCGGTCGCACCGAAGCGCTCGTCGCCCTCGGCGAGATCGCCGCGCGGCGCGGCGACGACGGCCGCGCCGCCGAATTCCTCGAATCGGCGTTCGAATCGGCGCTCGAGAGCGAGCGCGAAGCGGATTTGCTCGAAACGGCGCTACGCGCCGCGGGGCGGCCGCGCGACATCGCCCGCTTGCTCGAGGTGCGGCTCGCGAAGAAGCTCGCGCCGGAGCGCGCCGCGCGCGCACTCGCCGAGCTCGCGGCGCTCAAGCTCGCAGCGGGCGAATCCACGGGCTTTCCGCAGCTGCTCGCGCGGACGCGCGCCGTGCTCGCCGAGCTCAAGCGCGACAAATCCCTCGACGACGGCGCTTGGTCGGCGCTCGGCCGCGCCTTCGAGATGTTCGGCGACGGCGAGGCCGCCGCAGCCGTGCTCGAAGAACGTGTGGCATTGAGTAGCCGTTCGAGCCGTCCTCCGGCCGACGCGGAGCTCTTCTATCGTCTCGCCGCCGCGCGCTTGGCCGAGCCGGCGACGCGCGCTCAGGGCCTCGAATTGCTCGAGCGCGCCGTCGAGCTCAGGTTCGATCCCACCGAGGCCGAGCGGCTCCTGGCGCTCGACCTCGGCGACGCCGAACGCGAGCCGAAGATCGCGGCGCTCCGCGAGCGGGTGGCGCGTGAAACGGGTAACCAGCAGAAGCTCGTGGGCGCGCTGGCCGATCGCGTGGGCCTGCCGGAGGCGAGCATGGCGATGGTGCGCGAGGGTGTCGAGCTCGCCAAGGAGCTCGGTGACGGCACGGCGCTCGAGGCGATCCTCACGCGCGCCCTTCACAACGAAGAGCTCGTCGTCTCGCCGAGCGAACGCGGCTTTCTGAGTCTCGAACTCGCGAGCGTGCTCGATGCCAAGGGCGAAACCGAGCGCGCGCTCGATCTGTGGGAACGCGCCGCGGGGGATCTCGACGCCGAGGAGGCGCGCTCTCTCTTGCTCACCGTAGCCGGACGCGCTGAAGCAGCCGGCGACGACGCGCGCGCCGTCTCGGTCTATCTCCGGGTGCTCGCTGACGAGCCGGCCGAACCGAACGCGCTGCCGAAGCTGCTCGCGATTTACGCGCGGCTCAACAAGAAGAAGGAGTGGCTCGCGCTCGTCGAGCAGGCAATCGCCGTCGTCGACAACGTCGTAGAACGCTCGGCGCTCAGGCTCGAGCAGGCGCGCACGCTCACGGGTCGCAAAGGCGGCGACGCCCGCGCCATCGAAGTGCTGCGTGAGCTCTTGCTCGACGAACCCGGCCACTCCGAGGCGTTTGCGTTGCTCTCCGAGCTGCTCGAGCGCAACCGGCGTCACGACGAGCTCGCCGAGCTCCTGTCGAGTGAGCTCGACGCCGCGGTCGAACGTCGCGATACGGCATACGCCGACGTCCTCGCCGGACGCCTGATCACGGCGTACGAGCGCGCCGGCCGCCTCGGCGACGCGCTCGACGTCTGCGTGCGCGCCCTCGAGTTCGCACCCGACGATGCCGAGCTCGGCCGCACCCTGCTCCGACTCGCCGAAGCCACCGGTGAACCCGACCGCATTGCCGACGCGCTCGAGCGTCTACTCGCGCGGGAGCGCGGGTCGCGCGCGACCGAGCTCGGCAAGCGCCTCGTCAAAATTCGTGAAGAACAAGGCGACGAAGCCGGCGCCGAGCGCGCGCTCGAGCTCGCCTGCGTGGCGAGTCCCGAAGATCCGGCGCTGCTCGAGGGCCTCATCGCCCGCCTCGAGGCCCGCGGGGAGAATGCGCGCGCCGCGCGGCTCATCGCTTCGGCGCTCGAGAACGACCCGGGTGACGCTCGGCTCCTGACGCGACTTGCGGAAGCGAGCGCGGCGGCGGGCGACCACGAGCAAGCGCTCACGGCGCTGAACGGCTTGCTCGACGCTCGGCCGAACGACGTGACGCTCTTGAAACGCCGCGCCGGAGCCCTCACGGAGCTCGGCCGCGAGCTCGAAGCGCTCGGCGACTTGGAACGCGCCTACGCGCTCGATCCTGCGCTCGGTGACGAGCTCGTCCACGCGCTCGAACAGGCGGCCGCCCGCGCCGAGCCGCCCGAGGACAGCGCGCTCGCGCTCAAGCTCGTCGACGTGCTCGAAGGCGCGGGCAAACTCGAGGACGCCCGGGCGCGGCTCGCGGAGTTTTTGTCGCACAAGCCGGACGATCTGGCGGGCTTCCGTCGTCTGGCGTCGCTCGATCAGCGGCTCGGCAACGCGACGGAGGCGCTCCTCACCCTCGAGCGCCTCGCCGCGCTCGAATCCGACGGTGGCCTGATCGAGGTGGCGCTCGCGCTCGCCGACGCGGCCGAGAAGGCCGAGCAACTCGAGACGGCACGCCCGGCGCTCGAGCGCGCGCTCGAGGTCGATCCGGAGCACCCCGTGCTGCGCGCGCGGCTCGAGGCCCTGTACAGCGCGAGCGGGGCCTGGCGCGAGCTCGGCGAGCTGCTCTTGCAGCAGGCGGCGATGCTCACGGACGAAACCGAGCGGCTTGCGCTCGTACTGCGCGCGGCCGAAGCGCTGCTCATGCCGGGCGGCGACGCCGAAACCGCCGTGCGCGTGCTCGAGGTGGCCCGCCGCGACACGCCGAGCAGCGTCGAAGCAGCAGCCTTGCTCGCTCGGGCGTACGCCGCGCTCGGCACGCCGCAAAAGGGGCTCGAAGTGCTGCAAGGCGTGGCGCAAGCCAATCGCGGCCGGCGCACCCGGGCGCTCTCCGCCGTCTACGAGCAAATCGCCGCGATTCACCTCGAGGACGGCATCCTCAGCGACGCGCACGAGGCGCTCGCCAAAGCGTTCGAAGCGGATTCGAAGAACGCCCGCCTGGCGCTCGATCTCGGACGCCTTTCGCTCGAAATCGAGGACGTCGACGCCGCGCAGCGTGCCTTCCGCGCCGTCACCATCATGCGGCCACCGTCGGCCGAAGGCCCCGGCGCCACCCCCGAAGAAAAGGCCGAAGCCAACTACCACTTGGCCGTCATGGCTCAAAAACAGGGAGATCCTCGCAAGGCGCGCGTCTTGGTCTCGAAGGCCCTCTCCGACAGCCCTCATCACGACGGCGCGCGCGCCCTGCTCGCGGAGCTGGATCAACGGCCTTAGGCGTGGAAGGCTCGGCGCCCCGCATGGCTCAACGAGAGAAGCGACTCACCAAGCGCGAGCGCAAGGCGCTCACCCCCGGTAATCATCAGCACCAGGCGCAGCACATCCACTGCATCTCGTGCGGGCGCCACCTCGATCCCGAGGAATTCGAAGGCATCCCGCCGAACGCCATCGTCATCACCTGCCAGCACGGCTCGCGCTTCCCGGCGTGCGCCGCGTGCGAAGTGGACGCCCGAGCGCGCGTCGCCGAGCACGATCGCACAGGCCAGCCGCCGCGCACGGCCGGCGCCTGGCACTGAGGCGACGGATCGTCCGACGTAGCGGCGCGGCCTCCGGCGCCGCGGCCCTACTCCTCTTCCTCTTCCTCTTCGGGAACGGGCGCGGAGTGCTTCTTTTTGGGCGCGGCCTGCTTGGCGGGCTTCGCCGCAGGTTTGGCGGCGGCAGGCTTCGGCGCGGTTCGCTTGGGCGCGGCCTCCTTCTTCGCTTTCGGCGGGGGTGCAGCCTTCGGCTTCTCTTCTTCCGCCTCGGCCGACGTATCCGACGACTCGCTGCTCTCCGAGCTCTCGCTGGCCGTTGCCGGCACGGCCGCCGGCCCGCCTGCTGCGTGGCCGCTGAAATCGAAGGTCGACATCACGCCGAGCCAGCCGGAGAGATAAGTATCCGTTGCGCCGCCGGCGATCACGCGAGGCGGTGGCGTGGCCGGCAGATTGTTGAAATCGAAGCCGTAGCGGACGAAATCGCCGCCGACTGCGGCGGTGAGCCAGGGCAAGAACTGCCAGCCGAGCATGAGGCCGCCGTCGAGCCCGCTGCCCACCGCGCCCGGAAACCAGACGCGCGCGAGATCGATCTCGCTCATCGACGTGAGGAAACGAGGCGCGACGTGCGCTTCGACGATGAGCTTCGAGATGTAGGCGCGCAGATCGAGGCCCGTGCGGATGTAATGGTAATGCGCGTCCGGCACGAGCGCGTAGGCCGCCCCGGCCGGATTTTCGTCGCCTCCGAGACTGAAGCTCTGATTGCCGTAGAGCGCGAAGATCCCGAGCTCGAGCTTGCCGAGTGGCAGCCGGCCGCGGACGCCGAGCTGGTACTCGTACGCATTGGTCGAGAGCTTCGTGGGCTCAGCGCCTGGGGTCGCTTGGTAGTTCGTGGACGTGGCGATGCCGAGCTCGAAACGCCCCATCAGTCCGATGTTCGAGAGTACGCCGTCGCTGCTGAACGCAGCCGGGTACAGGCGCGCGGCGATGAACACGGTGGGAGCGAGACCGAGCTCGTACGGCACGAGCGGTCCTGACGTGATGCCCGTGTACTTGAACTGGCGGTTATAGGCGCGGATCCCGAGCATCACCTCGATGGGCCGCTGGCCCTTTTCGCTCGGCTCGCTCGACTCGCTCGACTCGGAGCTCGAATCGCTGGTCGAGGTGCTTTCCGGCTGCGCTTCGTCCTCGGGCGACGCGGCAACGTCCTCGGACTCGAGGTCCTCGTCTTTCGGTTTCGCTTTGGATTTCGCCGGCGGCGCGGCTTTACTCGCCGGATGTGCGTCCTCGCCGTCGTCCTCGTCCAGCGTGACTTTGACGGGCGCGATCGCAGGAGCTGCTGCGGTTGCCGGGGCGGGGGCTGCGCTTGGCGTGCCCGAAGGACGTGCTTTGGACAGCGGATCGGCGAGGGCGATCTCGAGCTCGTTGTCGACCTCTTTGAGCAGCGCCGGCCCGCTACCGCCTTTGATGGTCACCGCGTCGATGCGCGCGCCGTTCGCCGCGTAGATCGAGAGCGTCAGCGTCATCTTCTTCGACACCGTGCCGACCACGATGGCATCGGCTTGAATGCCGGTCGCCATCGTCTGGTACTTCTGGGGTGGCGAACCGGGCTTGATGTCCTCGACGTCCGTCACCTCGTAGGTGCCGGAATCGCGGAGCACCTTCAGCACCTTTGCCCGCACTTTGCCGCCGTGCGGCCCGGTGATCGCACCGACACCGATCGGTTGCTTCGCGCTCTTGGCGGCAGGCGGTTTGGCCTCCGCCGAACGCGGCAGCAGCGTCACAGCGCCACCACACGCAACGGTCAGACAGATCGCGAGCGCGCTCTCGGCAAGAAAACGGGGTGGCAAGGGAAAAACCTTCGGCGCCAGAGGGTAGTGCTACTTGGGGAGCGTCGCGACTGCTGCGACGAGGTTCTGGATGCACGTCGTGACCGCGGCGGGCGGTCCACCAGCGCTAGGCATCTGGCTGCCGCAATCATTCTGGGTCCCGTTGATCTTGGCCAGAATCCAGCTCGCACTGGGATTCGCGGAGTTCACGAGCAACGCGTTCGGGTCGCACGAGGCCGGCACAGAGGGAGTCGTTGCATCCCCCACGTAGATGTCGCCGTGCACCGCCTTCACGTCCTTGATTCGGCTGACGAGCCCGGAGTCTGGAACCAAGTTCAGCATCGATATCGCGGGAGCCAAGGACGATCCCTTGTGGCATCCGGGGGTGGCGCAATTCGTCGTGAGCACGTTCTGGTACGTATCCGTGCCGCAATCGACGGTGAGTGTCGCTGCGGTTCCGGCCGAACCACCAGTCGTGCCGCCGGTCCCCGGTGACGACCCGCCCGTGCTGCCGCCGCTGCCGTTCATCGAACTATTGCCGCCCGTGAGCCCGTACTTTTCGGGATCCTCGAGGTCAGCGCCCTGAGGGCAGCCGCTCAGCGTGAGCAGGAAAGAAACGCCGAGCGCGGCGAGAGGTAGGCACTGGAGGGAATGCTGGCTGAGTAGAGACACGCGTTTCATGGATGCCCGTGTTTGGCGCAGCCTAGCATCGCTTGGTGAAGCTCTGAGAAATGGAGAGGCTCTTTGCGCCGATTTTCCACGCATTTGTCGATAGGAGAGCTCGACGCGAGCAGCTGTGACGCCACAATTTTCTGCGCAGGGGTGAGGGTCACCTACATCGCGCTACTGCTTCGGCAATGCGGCGATCGCCATGATCATCTTCTCGAGGCACTGCTGTTTTTGGGGATCGTAGGTCTCGGACGGCATTCGATCGCCACAGCCGTTCTGGGTGCCGCGGAGCTTGGCGAGGATCCAGCTCTTGTCCGGACTCGCCGAATTGACGAGCAACACGCTCGGATCGCAGACCGCTGGTGTGCAGAACATGTCTTGGTCCAAGCAGAAGATGTCGAGGTGCTTGGCGGCGACGTCCTTCAAGCGGCTCACCAAGCCGGCGTCGGGCGTGAGGACGAGGCGCGAGGGTGTTTGCTCCGGAGTGCCTCGATGGCATCCCGGCGTCGCGCAATCGGTCCCGAGTATCTCGACGTAACTCAGTCCGCCGCAGTCGACGACCAGCGACGCTCCAGCCGCCGCGCCGCCACTCCCTGCGCTGCCCGCGAACGAGCTCGTGCCCGCCGCGCCCGTCATCGCGCGCGTCCCGCCATTGCCGCCGTTCGAGGTCTGCGCGTCCGAGCTCGCGGCGCAGCCGTCGAGGCCGAGCAGGCACGTCGCTGCAGCCGCTCCCACGCCGATGACCCGCAATAGTAAATTCGTGGCGAGGAAGGTGCGGGACCTCACGTGGCTTCGACCTTAGGTACCCTGGCGCCCGGGTAGGCAGGCGACCCCGCCGAGCCGGCCGAGCTCACCTGCGCCGCCCGGCGATCGAGCTTGCCGCTAGGTGTGAGCGGCAGCTCAGCGACGCGCTCGACGAGCCGCGGGAGCTTGTAGGCGGCCAGCCGTTCGGCGAGTAGCCCTGCGAGCTCGCGCCCGGAGAGTGCGTCCGTTTCCGTGACCAGGCGGGCGGACACGATCTGGCCGAACGTCACGTCGGGCGTGCCGAAGACGAAGGCACGCCGCACGCCGGGCAGCGATTCGAGCGCGGCTTCGACTTCGAGCGGGTCCACGTTCTCGCCGCCCGTGATGATGAGATCGGAGCCGCGACCGAGCACCGTGAGCTCGTCGTGCGCATCGATGATTGCGCGATCGTTCGTGCCAAACCAGCCTCCGCGCGGGTCGCTCGCGGGTTCACCCCAATAGCCGCTGAAGAGCGAAGCGCTCCGGACCTCGAGGATGCCCTCCCGAATACGTACTTCACTGCCGGCGAGCGGCGGACCGGAGGGAAACAGATCGTGACCTGCGGGCACCGGATCGAGTCGTGACGCATAGCGGCCTGTCGCAATCTGCGCGCAGGTTTCCGTCATGCCGTAGGTGGGCAAGACGGGGATCCCGGCCGCGCGGGCTCGGGCCACGAGCGCACGCGGAATTGCCGCCCCCCCGAGCAGCACGGCGCGCAGGGCAGCCGACGGGCGCCACGCGACGGGCTCCGCAAGTAGGCGGTCCAGAATGGTCGGAACCAGCGAGACGAGCGTCGCAGCGTGCTGCTCGGCATACGCCACGAAAGCGGGGAGCTCGCCGAGCAGTGAGCGCTCGGGTTCGAACAGAATCACGGCGCGACGGTTCACGAGTGAACGTGTGACCGCGCCGAGCCCGCCCACGTGCGCGAGCGGCAGCGCGACGAGCCAACGGTCGCGCTCGATACCGAGGTTTGCGGCCGATGCAGCCGCCGCGGCGAGGAACGCACGGTGGCTCAGGCGAACGACGCGCGGTTCGCCCGTGCTGCCCGAGGTGGGCACGAGCGCCGCGATGCGCTCGGGATCGAACGTCGCGAGCGGCGGCAGGGCGCCGCCGGGCCCGCCGAACGGCTCCGGAACCGCGCCGGCCCGCGCCGTGAGCGCCGTGAGCTCCGCGCGCGCCATCCGTGGGTGCATCACCAAAACGGGCGTGCCCGCTGCAAACAGCGCGAGCGTCGTCACGAACGTCGCGAGCGTCGGGCGCGCGATCACGGCAACCGGTCCTTGCCCTGCGTGATCGAGCGCTCCCGCCGCGTGGAGCTCGCGCAGGCGTCGCTCGACGCGGGTTGCGACCTCGGCATACGTAAGCGCTTCGTTGCCGGCGATGATCGCAAGCTCGCCCGGCGCGTCACGTGCAGCGTCGAAGACGGAGAGCGTCGCGCCGTGCATCAGGGCCGGTGCTCCCGCGTCACGATTGCACCCTGCAGCGACTCTTCGACGCCGAGCCCATAGCCGTGGGCTTGCCATGCCACGATTTCGTCGCGCTCAGCTCGTAATCCGGGCGGGCGTTCGCCCCGTAGCGCTGCATGCGGCGCCAGGCCGTGCGCGCAAGCGGGACCGAACGTCAGCGCCAGCGTCGCCGCTGCCATGAAGCCGAGCGGACCTTCGAGCGTGTGGGACGCGCAAGCGAAGCGGCCGAGCTTGCGGGCGTAGAGCGCGAGCTCGAGACAACGGGAAATCCCGCCGAGTGCCGTGGGCTTGAGCACGAGCGCAGCCACGAAAGGGCGCTGCGCGAGGTCGGGGACCCCGGCCGCGCGCTCGAGCGACTCGTCGAGGGCGATCGGTACGCCGAGCACTTCGGTAAGCGGCTCCGCAGTCGGTTCTTCGAGCCATTCGAGGCGCAGGGCGCGCAGGCGCTCGCCGTACGGCTCGAGCTCACGCAAGCTCGCGCTCCGATTCGCGTCGGCGCGGAGCGAAACTTCGGCCCCGAACGCCGCGCGCAACGCCTCGAGCGTCCGCACTCCGTCCTCGAGCCCGCGCCGCGCGTCGAGCTTCACCTTGAACGCTGCGATCCCGCGCTCCCGAGCGCTCCTTGCCGCCGCGAGCGCCGCGTCCAAGCCGTCCGGAAGCCACGCAGCGAGGGCTACGGCATGGGGAACGCCGTCCGCGTCCGAGCGCAAGAGCGTCCACGCGGGCTGTGCCTTTTGCCGCGACCAAATATCGAGCAGCGCCGCCTCGAGCGCGGCGCGCGCAGCGGGGCTCGCGAGTCTCGAGCTCGCGGTGGAAAGTGCCTCGGCTGGGGCGCGCGCAACGTCATGTTCCGGAAGCGCTTGGCCGAGCAACGGCAGGAGCGCATTCCGGGCCGCGTCGAGCGTGTCCGCGGAGAAGCCGGGCAGCGGAGCCGCTTCGCCGAGGCCGACGTGCCCAGCGCTATCCTCGAGCACGAGGAGCAGCGAGTGGCGTTCGTGCCAGCTGCCCGCGGCGCTTCGCAGTGGCGGCTCGAGCGGGAAGCGGTGCTCGATGAGACGCCGGGCGTGGATCACCGCGTGCTTCCGAACGGAGTCAGGACGAGGCCGAGCGCGAAGAGCAGGCCGTAGGCAAGCAGGAGCAACGCCGTTTGCTTCAATAAGGGATTGAGCGCACGGCCACGCTCTCGCGCCACGGCGCGCACGAGCCGGACGCCGAGTGGCAGCGTCAGAAGCGGCAGTAGGATCGCGCTCGTCGCGTGTCCGCGCGCAAAGAGCGCGACAGGCACGCCGTAGGCGAGCGCGAGGAGGAGCGCGTATTCGGTGAGGGCACCGCGTTCACCCCAGCGCACGGCGAGCGTGCGTTTCCCGGCGACGCGGTCCGTCTCGATGTCGCGCAGGTTATTGACGACGAGAATGGCGGTTGCCAACGTGCCCACGGGCACCGCGGCCCACACGGCGAGCTCGGTCAGGTGCCCCACCTGGACGAAGGTCGTGCCGAGCACCGCGACGAACCCGAAGAAGAGCATCACGAACACGTCGCCGAGGCCGTGGTAGCCGAGCGGGTACGGTCCGCCCGTGTACGCCACGGCCGCGGCAATCGACGCGAGCCCGAGCGCGATGATGACCGGACCTGCCGTAGCGGCGAGATACACGCCGACGAGCAACGCGAGGCCGATCACCAGGTAGAGCCCCCGGCGCACCGTGCCTGGCGCGAGCAACCCAGCTTGTACGGCGCGCACGGGCCCGAGCCGTTCGGCGGTGTCGGCGCCCTTCTCGTAGTCGAAGACATCGTTGGCGAAGTTGGCGGCGACCTGCAGCAGCAACGCGCCGGCGAGCGCCGCTAACGCCGGGCCGGCCCTGAGCGAGCCCTCGGCCGCGGCGCACGCCGTCCCCACCGCGACCGGCACGAGCGCCGCGCTCAAGGTCGGCGGACGCGCCGCGATGACCCAGGCACGGAGCGAGCCAGGCCGTACGCCTTCGAAAGCCACGGCTGTCACGGAAGTCGCTTGAATTTCCGGAAGTTAGGCTTCCGCTTCTCAACGAAAGCGTCGCGTCCTTCACGCCCCTCTTCCGTTAGGTAAAAGAGGAGCGTCGCGTTGCCCGCAAGCTCTTGCAAACCGGCTTGCCCGTCGCAATCCGCGTTGAGTGCCGCCTTCAAGCAGCGCAGGGCCATTGGGCTGTGCTGGAGCATCTCGCGGCACCACGTGACGGTCTCCCTCTCGAGCTCTTCGTAAGGGACCACGCGGTTGACGAGGCCCATCTCGAGCGCCTGCTTGGCATCGTACTGGCGACAGAGGAACCAAATCTCGCGCGCCTTCTTCTGCCCGACGATGCGCGCCATGTAAGCGGCGCCGTAACCGCCGTCGAAGCTGCCGACCTTCGGCCCCGTCTGACCGAAGCGCGCGTTGTCCGCGGCGATCGTGAGATCGCACATCATGTGGAGCACGTGGCCGCCGCCGATCGCGTAGCCCGCGACCATGGCGACCACGGGCTTGGGCAGGGTACGGATTTGTCGTTGTAGATCGAGCACGTTGAGCCGCGGTACGCCGTCGGAGCCGACGTAGCCGCCGTGTCCGCGCACCTTCTGATCGCCGCCCGCACAGAATGCGTCGCGCCCGGCGCCGGTCAGAATCACCACCCCGACGTCGGCGTCGTCACGTGCGTCCGCGAAGGCGCGGCTCATCTCCGTCACCGTGAGCGGACGAAAAGCGTTCCGCACCTCGGGACGATTGATCGTGATCTTGGCGATGCCCTCCTCGGACTTTTCGTAGACGACGTCCTCGTACCCTTCGACCTTTTTCCAAACGATATCGCTCATGACGCATCATCCTCGGTGTTGGTCCCTGAGATTCTAAAACGCACGCCGAAGCTCCCGCGCTACCAGATCGGGAGCTTCGAGCAAGAGGTCGTGGCCGGCGTGGGGCGCGACGGCGAAGCGGCCGTGGCGGACCGCAGCGGCGAGGTCGCGGCCGAGCGCGAGAAATTTGGGATCGAGCTCACCGGCGAGCACGGTGACCGGCATGGGCAGCGAGCCGAGGCGGGGCGCGTAGTACGGCATTTCGGCTAGTCCCGTCACCCGCAACGAACGGACGAGCCCGTACGGTTCATGGCTCAGTCGTTCGAGCCGGCGCGCCGTGCGGAGCTCCTGCGACAGCCCCGACTGCGTTGCAAATAAGGGCTGTGCTTCCCAAGCATTGACGAACGCAGCCATCCCGAGCTGCTCGAGCAAGCTGCACCAACGAGCATCCGCGCGCCTGCGCTCGTTGCGTTCGAACTCGGTCGCGAGGCCGGCTTGCCCGCTCACGAGCGTGAGCCGTTCGACGCGCTCTGGATACGCGACGGTGAGACCGAGCGCGAGCCGCGCACCGAGTGAATACCCGGCGAGCTGCACGGGTTCGGGCGGTAATTGCGCAGCAAGCCGCGCCACTTCGTCTTCGAAGGTCTGGACGCGCTCCGTGCCCGTCGCCCCGTGGCCGAGTAGTGCCAGGCGCAGCGGCGCCGGGCCGCCGAGCGTCGCCGCGACGGCGTCCCAACTCGCCGTGCTGCCCGTGAAGCCGTGCAGCAGCACGAGCGTCACGTGCGCGCTCCGAGCTCGAGGACTTCATTCAGGGTGCGCTCGAGCACGGCCACCACGGCGCGGGTCGTATCCCGGGCGGCGTGCGGCTCGACGCGAACGTGAACGAGCGTCGCGCCCCGGTGCTCGAAGGCGCGCCCGAGCGCGCTGCGAAGCTCGCCTGCGTCCCGCGGCGCGGAGTAGGGCAGGTCGAAGAGCGCCGCGGCATGTTCGAAGGCGAGCGCCGGCGGCGTGAGCCAGAGCTCGGCGCGCTCCGGTGCGCGTTCCCAGAGTCTCGCGACGGGCAGTTGTTCGAAGATGCGGCCGCCGCCGTTGTCGAGCACGACGAGCGCGAGCGGCGTGCGCACGAGGCGCGCCGCCGCCAGTCCGCCGAGATCGTGCGCGAGACTCACGTCACCGAGCAAGAGCAAGCTGGGGCAGCGCGCCGCGAGGGCCGAGCCCGCCGCACCGGCGACGAGCCCGTCGATGCCGTTGGCCCCGCGTTGCGAGGCGACGCGCACCCGGGCTCCGGCCGCGGGCACGAAGGAATCGACGAGCCGCACTGGGAGGCTATTGCCGAGGACGAGCAGGCCGCCCGCCGGGATGCTCTCGAGCGCGAGCCGCACGGCTTCGGGCTCGCCGAATGACGGCGCACGTTGCGTGACGGCGTGCACGCTGCGCCAGGCGGCTTCATTCGCGCGTTCGAGGCGCTCGGCGAAGGCGCGTTGTTCGGCGTGCGGCTCGTGCGCAGCGAGCGCTTGCGTCAGGGCTTCGAGCAGCGCTTCGATCGGCGCGAGCGTCAGCGTTCGCGCGCGGCCGAGTGCGTCGGGATGGCCGTGCTCGGCGAGCAGGTGCAGCGCTATTTCTGGATGTTCGGCGAGCCACGGCTCGAGGCCGCCGCTCGTCGGCGGAGCGCCGATGCGGAGCACGCAGTCGGGCGAAAGCTCGCTTCGGAACGCCGCCGAGCGCAGCAGCCAATCGAGCGCGTCCGCGCCCGAAGCCGCCTCCTCACCGAAGCGCGCTCCGCTCGTCGCCTCTGCGAAGACGGGCGCGCCGAGCCGCGCCGCGAGCTCGCGCACGAGCGCGCCCGTTCGCTCGCGAAACACGGGCAGCGGTCCGCACACGACGAGCGTCCGCTCGGCACGCCCGAGCTCGCGCGCGAGCTCCGCGACCGCGCCGGGTTCGAGCATCGCGCCGGCACGGGAGACGCGCGTCGTGCCGCGCTTCGCGAGTGCCTCGACCTTCGCAACGAGCGCCTGGTCGTTCGGCGTCGCCGCCACGGGCTCGAGCGGCTTACGTGCGCGCGCGTTCAAATGCACGGGGCCGCATTCCGGCTGGCGCGTGGCGAGCACCGCCTGGAGCACGCTGCGCTTCAGGCCGGCGAGCGCGCTCGGTGCCGCGTCGGGCGCCCCGAGATCGAAAAAAGCGCGCACGTGGTCGCCGTAGAGCTTGACCTGATCGATCGTTTGCGCGGCTTCCGCGGCCTGGAGCTCGAGCGGGCGATCGGCCGTCACGACGAGGAGCGGCAGCCGCGCGAGGCGTGCCTCCACGATCGCGGGGAAGAAATTGGCGGCGGCGCTGCCCGAAGTCGAAAGCACGAGCGCGGGCTCGCCCGTGACGCGCGCGAGACCGAGGGCGAAGAACGCCGCGTCGCGCTCGTCGATGAGCGAGTGACACACGAGCTCGGACCGCTCGGCGAGGGCCCATGCGAACGGTGTCGAGCGGGAGCCCGGACACACTACCGCGTGCACGATGCCGGCCTCGACCAGGCTCGCGACCAAGAGGCGGGACCATTCGCCGAGTAGCGCCGCGCTCATCGCTCGTCTCCGACGCGAATCAGTCCGCGATGCCGAGCGCGCCGAGCAGCGCGGCGAGCTTCCAGCGTGTTTCGGCGAACTCGGCCGCCGGCGACGAGCGATCCACGATGCCGGCCCCACCGTAGAGCTCGGCCAAACGTCCCGAGAGCACGCCCGAGCGCAGGGCCACCGCCATGTCGCCGTCGCCCGCGGCGTCGAACCAGCCCACGGGGCCCGAATACCAACCGCGCTCGTCCGGTTCGTGCGTCTCGATCCATTCGAGCGCGCGGGTGCGCGGCATGCCGCCGACCGCGGGCGTGGGGTGCAGCTTCTCGACGACGTCGAGCAGGTGCTGACTGCCTTTGAGCGTCGCTCGCACGCGCGAACGCAAATGGAGCACGTGCCGAAGTTGGTAGAGCTCCGGCGGATCGCCGTGCTCGACGTTGGCGGCGAGCGGCGCGAGCGCGCGCAGGATTTCACGCAGCACGATGGCGTGCTCCGCTCGATCTTTGCCGCTCTCGAGCAACCGGGCCGCGCCCTCACGATCGTGGCTGCTCATCGACCCCGCCACGGCGGCGGTTTCGAGCACCGGGCCCCGCTTGCGAGCGAGCCATTCGGGCGTAGCGCCGAGGAACGTGGACCCGCTTTGACGCACGAGGAAGCGCGCGCATTCGGGCGCCTGTTGACGCAGGCGAGCGAGCACGACTGCCGGGTCGACGTTCGCGGCGAGCTCGATCTCGAGACGGCGCGCGAGCACGACCTTCTCGAGCGTTCCGCGCGCAATGTCCTCGCGGATCGCTTCGACGAGCGTTACCCACTCGCTCTCGGGTCGCTCGCTCCGGCGGATCTCCACGCCGGCCGTAGCCGGCAACGACGGCGCTCCGCGCTCGAGCGTCACGAAGGCCCGCATGGCCCCTTCGAGCACGGCCTGGCGCGCGCGTGGCGATTCGAGCTCGGAGCGTACGGCCGTCACGACGAGCCGCGCCGCACCGTTTTCGACCACGTACGCGAGCGCCGGAAGCACGAAGCGCGCCTCGCCGAACGGCTGCCACAGCTCCGAACGTGGCGCGCGCGCCGCGAACGAAAACCCGCCGAAGAGCTTGGGCGCAAATGCGCTCGCCCCGAGCAACCCGACGGCACGCGCCCGCGCGAGGAGCTCACCGCCCGCCTCTGCGATGCGATGAAATCGGGACGTCCCGCTCGCCTCCACCACGCGCGAAAAGCCGAGCGCCGCGAGCTCGAAGCCGGCGGGTGCGGCCCAGGCGACGGCATTTTCGTGGGTTCCGAGCAGCAACGCTTCGAGCGGCGCGACAGGCGCCGGCAAAGCGACGAGGGTCGTCTCCGCTTGACGCGCGGCTTCCGTCAGCCCGTCGGCGAGCGCCGCCTCGAAGCGCTCGAGCGACGGAGCCGGCGCCGGGTACGACGGGTGTTCCAGCGATGCGCTCATGAGCCCGCACCTCGCGTCCCGACATAGAGGTGGCACACGCCGAAGGTGAGGGGATGCGGCGGCTCGACCTCGAGGCCCGCGGTGCGCATCATGCCGGCGAACTCGTCAGCCGGCGGGAACGCGGCGATCGAGCGCTGCAGGTAGCGATACTCGGGCGCACCCGACAAGAGCGCGCCGAGCGTCGGCACGACCGAGTGCACGTGAAAACGCACGAGCGGCCCGAGCACGCCACCGCGCGGCTCCGACAGCTCGAGCACGGCGATGCGGCCGCCTGGCTTGGTCACGCGCGCCATCTCCGCCAAAGCTCGCGGTCGGTTCGGCACGTTGCGGATCCCGAACGCGATCGATACGCCGTCGAACGTCGCGTCCGCGAAGGGCAGCGTCTCCGCGTCACCGAGCACGAGCTCGACGCGCTCGCCGAGGCCGGCCTTCTCGACCTTCGTGCGCGCGATCTCGAGCATCTTTTGCGACGGATCGAGGCCGACCACGCGCGAGCTCGGCGCAGCGCGTGCGATGAGGAGCGCCAGATCCCCCGTGCCCGTGGCCAGATCGAGCACGCGAGCGCTCTCGGGCAGCTCTAGTGCGCGCACCGTGCGGCGCCGCCAGCTCTGGTCGATGCCGAGCGAGATGACGCGGTTCACGAAGTCGTAGCGCGCGGCGATGCCGTCGAACATTTGGCCCGAGCCGAGCGTCTTGGACTCCGCGGTCACTGTCCGCCTCCGTACATCTTGAGAAACGGCGTAGGATCCACCGTCTTACCGGCGACGAGCGAGGTGAGCAGCGTTTCCCCGAGCCGCGCGAGACGCCTGAGCTCGGTGAGGCGCTCGCGCTTGAACGCCAGCGCCTTCTGTCCCCGATCGGCCGGCAGCGTGCGAATCGCTGCCTCGAGCGCCTCGCCGAACCCGCGCACGAGCGCCAGCTCGCGTTCCCGGAGCACGCGCTGCACGAGCCGACCGATGCTGGTCTCGGCCTCGTAAAAGTCGCGGCGCTCGCCCGGGCGCCAGGATTTCTTGACCGCGCCCCATTTGACGAGCTCGCCGATCGCCATGCTCACGGCACCCGAGCTCATGCGTAGAGCCTCGCCGATCTCGGCCGCGCCGAGCGCTTCGGGCGCGAGGTAGAGCAGGGTCCAGATGCGCCCCATCGGACGCTTGAACCCCCAAAATTCCATCAAGCGGCCCACGGAGTCCGCGACTTCGAGCTCCGGCTGCGTCACCGTGTCGCTGTCGCTCGCGGCTTGTGCGCGCGCCGACGGCAGCGTTGGATCAGTTTGAGCTTTCAAAACTTCTTGAAACTTTAGGCCTGCTCACGAGGGGGGTCAAGGCGCGCGCCCCAGGTGAAAGCGCCAGAAAACGCTCATCGCTAGCTTCTCGGGTGCTCTGGCTGTAACTTGGAAAGATGTCTGGGACCAGCGGTACCGGGCGGAGAGCGGCGATCATCGGTTCGGGTCCAGCGGGATTTTATGCCGCGGATTGTCTGCTCAAAGCCGGGCTGACGGTCGACCTGTACGAGCGGCTCCCCGCCCCGTTCGGGCTGGTGCGGTACGGCGTTGCGCCCGATCACCAGACGATCAAGCGCGTGACCGCCGCCTTCGAGCGTACGGCGAAGCTGCCCGGCTTTCGTCTGCGCGGCCACGTCGAGGTCGGTCGTGATCTCGCGCTCGAAGAGATCCGGCGCGCTTACCACGCGGTCGTGCTCGCGTACGGCGCGTCGTCGGATCGGCGGCTGGGCGTGCCGGGTGAGGATTTGCGCGGCAGCCACGCGGCGACGGCTTTCGTCGCTTGGTACAACGGGCACCCCGAGCACGCGGACGACCGCTACGATCTGGACAGCGAGCGCGCCGTCGTGGTGGGCGTCGGTAACGTGGCGCTCGACGTCGCGCGCGTGCTCGTGCGGCCGCCCATCGAGCTCGCCGGAACGGATATTGCCGAATCGGCGCTCGCGGCGCTGCGCCAAAGCCGGATTCGAGAGGTGGTGCTGCTTGGCCGGCGTGGGCCGTCGGAGGCGGCGTTCGATCAGGGCGAGCTTGCGGACATCGTGGCCTTGCCGGGCGTCGAGGTCGTCGTCGAGGGCGACGTAAACTTCGAAGTGCCGGACGGCGCCGAACCCGCCGTGCGCAAGAACGTCGAGTACCTCGCGACATTGCCGCGCGTCCCGAGCGCGACGGCCGAGCGCCGGATCCGGTTGCGCTTTCTCGCGTCGCCCGTCGAGCTGCTCGCTGCCGGCGAGCGCGTGCGCGCGCTGGTCTACGAGGAGAACGAGCTCGTTCAGAGCCAAGGGCGCTCGGTCGCGCGCGGGACCGGGCGAAAGCACGAGCTCGCGACGGGCCTCGTCGTGCGCTCGATCGGCTATCAGGGGTTGCCGCTACCCGGCGCGCCGTTCGACGTGAAGCGCGGGATCGTGCCGAATCTGCTCGGCCGCGTGCTCGCGCCCGACGCGACGCCGGTGCCAGGCCTCTACGTGACCGGCTGGATCCGGCGGGGTCCCACGGGTCTCATCGGCACCAACAAGGCGTGCGCCAAGGAGACGGTCGACCAACTCCTCGCCGATCTCGAGCTCTTGCCCGCTCCCACGCACGACCCTGCGGCCCTCGACGCGGTGCTCGCCGAACGCGGCGTAAACGTCATCGACTACGTGGGGTGGCACACCATCGACAGCGCGGAGACGGCGCGCGGCCAAGCGCAGGGTAAGGTGCGCGATAAGTTCACGCGCGTGGAGGACATGCTCGCGGCCGCCGCGAAGGCGTGAGCGTCCGTCACTTGCCGCGCGCAAGCCAAATACCGGCGGCGGAGCCGAACGGCACCGTGTAGAGCAGCCCGGAGCCGGGCTGGAGGTAGTCGCTCACACCGTCACTCACGGTGGCCGAAAAGCCGAGCTCTTGGTTGCTGTAGTCGAGGCGGCCGGTGCCGTTCTTTTCGTCCCAAGCCGCGAAATAGACGAAGCCGGGCAAATCGACCATGAAGCCGTGGCCGTTCACGTACACGTCCTGGGCGACGGGCGTCGCTTTGTAGAGGGCTTCGTGACCCTGATCGTCGAGCAGGCCCGAGCTCGGATTGGGTGACGCGAGGGAGAGCGTGCCCAGGTCGCCATGGAGGTCGTGGAACCACGCGAGCTGACCCGAAAGCGGACTGTTGCCGGCGCGAGGCGCGTAGGCGTAGCGGTTGTTCGGCACGTCGTGCGCGACGGTGACGACTTGGCCGTCGACCACCTCGGCCAGATCGTTCAGCTGATCGCTGACGGCGATGACGAGGCGCGTCCAGGCGGGCTCGGCCGGTCGCCGGACTACGCCGGTCGCGATGTCGCTCACGTTGCCGTCGAAATCGAAGTGCACGAACCGTCCGGTTTCGCCGTCCACGTCGAGCAGCGCAAAGCCGCCGTCGTAGTCGTCGTTGTTTGCCGCCGTCGCGAGGTCGACGCGCTCGAGCGCCGCGCCGCCACCGAGCGCGAGATCGCTGCCATCGAGTGCACGCAGGTGCAGCGTGCCCGTGTCACCGTCCGCATCCAAATCAGTGAGGTAGACCGCAAAATAGGGATCCGTCGTGAAATCCGGATGACTGTCCTTCGAGGAGCCGAAGAGCTTCAGTCGGCCGAGGTTCGGCGCGAACGGCAAGGCGCTCGCTCGATGCGTCTGCGCATCCCAGACCGTCGCGGTCATCTCCGCACAGGGCGCGTGATAGCCGATGAGCTGGAGGTGAGGGGCTTGCGGCAAAATCGTGAGATCGCACGCGTCGGGCGCGAGCGTGAGGGTGGAAGCCGTACGGGTGCCGTTCGAGTCGGTGATCGTGAGTCGCTGGATGCCGCCTTTGTCCTCGAAGAACGTGGAGCCGAAGGCGGACGCCCAGCCGACGACAGCGTCGCCTACCCAGCGCACGAGCGCCCAGTTGGAGTCGAACACGCCGATGCGGCCGCCGGCGCGGACGAGGTGGCGTTGGGCGTCGAACGCTTCGAGCGAGCTTGCCAAGAGCTTCGAGCTGCCGGCGCCGGGATTCACGTCGAAGAGGTCTGGACCGACCTGGATCACGAGACCCGTGGGGCTGTAGCCGATGGGCAGATTCGCATGCTCGAGCGTGAAATCGAGAGGCGCGCAGTCGACGTCCGAAAAATGTAGAATATCGGAGTCGCTCGCGTCGAAGAAGGCGACGTACGTGCGCTTCGTGTTGGCACCGGCGCCCGTGAAGTAACGCGCCACGTTCGGAATGGCGCAGGGGACGGGCGCGTTGAAATGCATGAGGAAGAGCGTGTCGTCGCCGTCGGTGGCCGAGCGCGCGAGGATGTACGGTTCGGTGCTCGTGATCATGTCGAGGTAGCGAAAATGTCCGCCCGTTATGCGGTAGCCGGGGACGTCGAGGTACGTCTCCACGGGCGGAAACAGCGCGTCGCCCGCGTGCTGGAAGCCTTGCACGATGTCGCAGCCCGCGGCCTGGAACGCGAGGCCGAGCACGAGCGCTATTTGGCGCGCGCGAGCCAAATGCCTGCTCCTTCGCCGTAGGGTACGGCGTACAGCATCCCGTTGCCGGCGAAAACGAAGTCGGAGACGCCTTCGCTCACGACGCTCGTGAAACCGAGCTCGAGGTTTCGATACTGAAAGCGCCCCGTGCCGTGCTCGAGATCGTACTCGTCGAGAAAGCCGATACCCGGCAGAAAGTCGGCAGTATCGTCGAGGAACGCGTGGCTCGGATGGTGGACACCGCGCGCGATCGCATGGGGCACGTAATACTCGCGCTCGCAGTGCGTCGTGCCGGGCGCGCAAGCAAGCTCACCGATCGACAGCGTGCCGTTCTCACCGTCGTAGTCGCTGAACAAGGCCTGGCGCTTGTGCAGGTCCTGATACGCGAAGCCGCGCTGTGGGACCCGCTCGAGCACGGGATAGACTTCGCCGCCGTTGACCTGAGCGAGCGTTCCGGCCGTGCCGTCCCAGTCGATCATGACATCGGCAAAGCTCTGGCCCGTCCCGCTACGCAGCACGTTCGCTGCGAGCGGCGTGATCGTGCCGTCCGGCTCCCAGCGTACGAGACTACCGGTAGCGCCGTCGAAGTCGACCAACGCGAGGCCGTACTCGCCGCCCTTGTCGAGCGTCGTTCGTTCGAGCGCGGCGTTCGCGCCGAGGACGAGCTCGTTGCCGTCCGGAGAGCGCGCGACGAGCGTCCCCCTGCCGTAGCCGTAGTCGATGTCCCGCAGGAAGAACGCCCAGACCCGGTCGAGCTCGAGGCCCGGCGTCGCGGTCGCGGTCGGATCCGGCAGCAGGATGAGCGACCCCGGATCGTCCACGCGGAGCTCCGGGCGCGTGAGCTCTTGCGTGGACTCGTCGTACAGAGCGAGGGTTTGGTCGCCGCACGGGGAGAAAAAGCCAATCCAGTGGCGAGGGGCGCCGGGGAACGCGAGGTAGCAGCCGTCCGCAGCGATCACCTCGACATCCATGGCGGGCAGACCGGCACGAATCGTCGGTGTCGCGCGCTGGATCCCGTTCTTGTCCTCGAAGTACACGGCATCACCGAGCTGCGCGAGAGCGACCACGCCTTCGGCGAACGTCGTCAGATAATTCCAATCCTCGTCGAACACGAGCAGTTGTCCGTTACTGAGGACCAAGCTCACGTTCAATTTGCCGACGCCCGTAATGAGTCCGTCGGCCGGCTCGACCAGGAGCTTGGGCTCGTCGGACGAGGCCGGATCCACCAGCAAGAGACGGCTCGCAGAGCGAACCAGCAGGAGCAGCCGGTCGGTCTCGAGCTCCCCGTCCGAACCGCGCGGCGTGATGCGTGCGTAAGGTAGCTCCGCGTCGGGTAGGCTAATAGGCGAGACGTGGCAGCCGGTGTCCGAGAAGCTCAGCGTGCCGCGGCTGCCTCCGTCGTGCAGGTACGCGATCCACGCCTGCCCGATGTCGACGCTGCCACCCGCCCAGTACCGGCCGACGTTCGGGATGGAGCAGGGCGTCGGGACGGCGTAGCGGATGGAGTAAAGCGTTTGGTCGTCTTCCTTCGCGCTGCGAGCGAGCACGAAGAGCTCCGACGAGGTGAGCAGCACGAGATCGCGGTAGCCGCCCGAGACGAGCCGATAACCGGGCGCGTCGAGGTACGTCTTCACGGACGGGAAGAGCGCGTCGCCGGCGTGTTTGAAGCCCTGCACCACGTCGCAGGCGACGGCTCCTGCGCCGAGCGCCAGAGCAAACGCAAGCGCCGCCGCGATGGGTCGCCTACGCGGCAGTGCTCGGGAGCGCATGGTACGCCGCAATTTCTAGCACCTGATCGCCGAGGCGGGGACGCGCTAGGCTTGACGTTCATGGTGGTCGGGCGGCGTTCGCTTGCGTACTTCGTCATGGCCGCGGTGTACGCAACGGCTGCGCCGGCCGGAGCAGAGGAGTCGCGACCCGCGCCGACCGGCGCCGCACGTCCCGCCGATAGCGCGGAGATCCAGCTGCCGGTCGCCGTAACGACGCCCGTCGCTTACCCGGCCGGTGAGACACGCAGTGCCAGCGTGGTGCTCGAGCTCGACGTCGACGCCCAGGGCGTTGTCACCGGTGCGCGCGCCGTCGCGGGCGAGCCGCCATTTTCCGACGTCGCGGTCGCCGCAGCGCGCAGCTGGACCTTCATCCCCGCCAAGCGCGGCGCAGAGCCCGTCCGTTCGCGCTTTCGTTTCAGTATCCAATTCGAGCCGCCGCCCGTGGAGACGCCGGTCGCCGCGCCGCCGAGCGCCACGGCGGCGGCACCACATGCGGCCGGTCCGCCGCCGATCATCGAAGTCGTCGTGCAGGGCGAGCGACCGCCGAAGCCACCGCCCGGTACCGTGACGATCACGCGCGCCGAGGCGGAGGCACTGCCCGGCACGTTCGGCGATCCGCTGCGCGCGATCGAAGCGCAGCCGGGCGTCGTGCCGATCGTCTCGGGGTTGCCGTCATTTTTCGTGCGTGGCGCGCCGCCCGGCAACGTCGGCTACTTCATCGACGGAGTCGACGTCCCGCTGCTCTATCACGCGTTCTTCGGGCCCTCGGTGCTTCACCCGGGGCTGATTGAAGACGTGCAGCTTCACAAGGGCGCGGTGCCGGTCGAGTTCGGGCGCTTTGCGGGCCCCGTCGTCTCGGCGACGCTCACACCGCTAGCGCACCGCTTCACCGGTGAAGGCAACGTGCGTTTGATCGATGCGGGCGGCCTCGTCGAAGCGCCCTTCGGTCCGTGTCCCGGCGGAGAGAAGCCCGACTGTTCGCTCGGCAGCGTGCGCCTCGGCGGTCGCTACGCGTACACGGGGCTCATCCTTTCGCAGCTGAGCGACGCCAAGCTCAACTACTGGGACTACCAAGGGCAAGCGAGCGTCTCGGTGGGCCGCCACGACGAGCTCGGCGTGCTGGCGTTCGGCGCCTACGACTACTTCGACGCGGGCGCGAGCAGCGATCAAGGCGGCGGCAAAGTGCGCTTTCACCGCCTCGATCTGCGCTGGGATCATCACGCCGGCCGTACGCACCTGCGCGTCGCGCTCACGGGCGGCTACGACTCGACGGGCGGCGTCGAGGCGACGACGAGCATCGTGCGCGATCGCTCGGCACGCCTGCGCAGCGAGCTCGTTTCCGAGCTGTCCGACGCCGTCACGCTGCACGCGGGCATCGACGGCCGCCTCGACGACTTCGCGCTCGAAACCGACCCGCTGCTCCTGAATTTCGCCGACTATTCGCGCTTGTTCCCCGCGCGCACCGAGACGACCGTCGGCGGCTACGTCTCCGTCGAGCTCCGCCCGACCCGGCGCATCACGGTCGTGCCGGGTATTCGCACCGATCTGTATTGGGATCGCGGGCAGAGCGCCGCCGCTGTCGATCCGCGCGTGTCGGCGGCGTTCGCGCTGACGGACGAAGTGACGGTGGAAACGTCGATCGGCATGTCGCACCAGCGCCCGAATTTCGTGCCGAACGTGCCGGGCGCGCAGGTCGCCGATCTCTCGGGCGGCCTGCAGGAAGCGATCGTGTTCGACTCGGGCGTGAAGTGGAAGCTGCCGAGCGACATCACGGCCAAAGCCAGCGTGTACCGCGCGGGCTATTTCAACGCGCTCGATCCGCTCGGCGGCAAGCGTGACTTCAGCATCGATCGCGAAGTGCTCGATCAACGCTCGACGATCGCGTCGGGCGGGCTCGAGCTCTCGCTCGCCCGCCCGCTCACACGCAAACTCGGCGGCTTTTTGGCGTACACCCTGTCGCGCACCACCGAATCGTTCGGCACGCAGTCGAACGTGTCGGGCTTCGACCGCCCGCACGTGTTTCAAGCCGCGCTCGGCTACGACTTCGGCCGCGGATGGACGACGGGAGCGCGAGCCGTCGTCTACTCGGGAGTGCCGGAGCTGAACCTCCAGGGCTCGCCGCACTTTTCGACCGAGCGCAGGGGCCGGCCGTACTTTCGCCTGGACGTGAAGGCGGAAAAGCGCTGGCGGCTCGGTGCGCGGGCCTGGTGGTCCGTCGTTTTCGAGATGCTGAACGCAACCGGCACGACCGAGGTCGTGCGGCTCGACTGCGGCGAGCGCTGCGCCGAGCGCAGCGCCGGGCCGGTCGTCTTGCCGAGTTTGGGTGTTCAGGCGGGCTTTTGAACGCGTGCTATGCTCCGCACGTCATGCCGCGCTCGGGCCTCGTGTTTTCCGCGTTGTTCGCGGCCGCGCTCGCGGCGGCGCCGTCGGTCGCGTTCGCGCAAAACGATCCCGAGGCGCCGCCCGACGATCCAGCCAAGTATGCCGAGGAGCTCCAGGGCTACGTGCCGGGCGCCTCCGCGCTCGAAGGCCGCATCATGGCGCCTTGTTGCTGGACGCAGACCATCGACATCCACGGCTCCGAGATCGCGAACGATCTGCGCCGTGAAATCAGAAAGCGCCTGCGCGCAGGGGAGAGCGCCGACACGATTCAGGCGTCGCTCGTCGCTCGCTACGGTGAGCGGATCCTCGCGGTGCCGCCGGGCAGTCCGCTCAAATCGTTGGCGACGCTCTTGGCGCTCGGGATGGTCGGCGCGGGAGCAGGGTCGCTCATGATGCTCAACCGCTGGCGCCGCCGTTCGACGGGAGCACCCGCCGCCGCCGTGCCGGCGGGAGCTGCAGCCAAAGCGGGTGAGGCCGCGCTCGATGCGCGCTTGGACGCCGAGCTCCGCAATTTGGACGACTGAGCGCCCGCGGCGCTCGCTTTGCCGCGCTTTTTCTTGCCCTTGGCGGCGTCCTTTTCGAGATCGGCCGCGTCGTCTCCCGAGCCGCCCTGGCCCGTGCGGAAGAGGGCCTCGGCGGCCTGCGCGGCCCGGCGCGCCCGCTCGGTCTCGCCGCGCATTTCGAGCAGGAAGCGGCTGGGAATCGAGGGACGCGACTTGCCCCACTTCGTGCGGCCCTTGGCGAAGCTCAAGGTGAGCGTCGTCTGCGCGCGCGTGACGCCCACGTAGCAGAGCCGCCGCTCCTCCTCGATGCCGCGTCCCTCGATGATCGAACGGCCGTGCGGCAAAAGGCCTTCCTCGAGCCCCACGAGATACACGTGGGGGAACTCGAGGCCCTTGGCGCTGTGAAGCGTCATCAGCGTCATTGCGTGCAGCTTCTTGTCGTCGTCCTTTTCGTTTTCGCGGCCCGAGAGCGTGCTCTCTTCGAGAAAACCGAGCAGGGACGCGTCGTGGTTGCGCTGCTCGTAGAGCGCGATCGAGTTGACGAACTCTTCGACTGCGGCGAAGCGTGCCTCGGCGTCGGCCGATTCGCGATGCACGCGCCGGATCTCGCTCTTGTAGTCGATCGTCGCGAGCAACTCCGTCGTGAGCTTGAAGAGCGGCTCCTGCCCGAGACGCGCGCGGAAGCTCTCGATCAGCTTGCGGAAGGCGTCGATGCGCTCGCCGACGCCGTGCGGCAAATCGCCGTTTTGCGGCGCTTCGGGCAAGACTTGCCACAGGGGCACGCCGCGCTCGACCGCCACTTTGATCAGCGTCTCGATGCTGCCCGCGCCGATGCCGCGCGGAGGCAGGTTGATCACCCTGAGGAGCGACACTTCGTCGTTCGGGTTCGCGAACACGCGCAAGAACGAGAGGATGTCTTTGACTTCACGCCGGTCGTAAAACGACATGCCGCCGACGAGTCGGTACGGGATCCCGGCGCGGCGGAGCTCGAGCTCGAACGCGCGCGGCTGCTCGTTCGTGCGAAACAGGATCGCGATGTCGCTCGGCACGATGCGCGTGCCAGGCTCGGCGCGTAGGCGCGCATCGATTTCGCGCACGATGCCCTCCGATTCGCCGACTTCGTCCTCGAAACGGAGCACGCGCGGGTCGACGCCGCCTTCGCGCGTGGCCCGCAATGTTTTCGGGTGTCGAGCGCCGTTGTGGGCGATGAGCGTGTTGGCGAGCCTCAAGATGGGCTCGACCGAGCGGTAGTTCTCCTCCAGCCGGATCACCTTGGCTTCGGGCCAATCGCGCTGAAAACCCAGGATGTGGGCGACTTCCGCGCCGCGCCAGCCGTAAATCGATTGATCGTCGTCGCCGACGACGCAGAGGTTTCTGTGCCGGTCGGCGAACGCGCGCAAGATCCGATACTGGAGATCGTTCGTGTCCTGGTACTCGTCGACGAGGACGTGGTCGAAACGCGACGCTTCGGCGAAACGCGCCTCGGGGTGTTTGGCGAAGAGCTCCTCGGTTTTGAGCAGGAGATCGTCGAAGTCCATGGCGCCGCTCGACTTCAGGCTCTGCTGGTAGCGTGCGTAGGCGAGCGCGGCGAGTTGCTCCTTGTCGTTGTCGGACTGCTCGGCTTGCTCGGGACGCACGCCTTTGTTCTTCCAACCGCCGATGAGGTGCAGGAGATCGCCCGGGCGGAGCTTTTCGTGCCCGACGCGCACGTCGCGCAGGGCGCCGCGCGCGAGCGTCTCTTGGTCGCCGCGGTCGTAGATCGCGAATTCTTCCGGGTAGCCGAGCAGGCGGGCGTGGCGGCGCAAAATGCGGACGCAGAGCGAGTGGAACGTGGAGATTTCGGGCGGTTTGACGTTACGAGGCCGCTTGCCGAGCAGGTGCAGAGCGCGCTCGCGCATCTCGCGCGCGGCCTTGTTCGTGAAGGTGACGGCCAAAATGCGGTGCGGCGTGATGCCGCTCCGGATCAGCGCGGCGATGCGGTACGTGATGACGCGCGTCTTGCCCGTGCCCGCGCCCGCGAGCACGAGCAGGGGACCCGAGAGTGTCGCGACGGCCTCACGCTGGGCCTGATTGAGCGACGGGGAGCCAGTCGACATCGAACGTTGAGCGCTAGCGCATCGGCGTCAGGCGACCAAGTGAGAAGTGTCAGGCGACCAAGCGAGAAGTGGAACGGCGCGACACCGCGCTCGCTCGTACGCCGTGGCACAGGGGTCGCCCCTAAAAACCCCAACGCTTGACACGCCTTCACCCGCCCTTTTCGGCACGTTGCCCGCCGGCGTTCGGCGTCGTGGGCGTTCCCGCGCTATCGTCCCGAGCGTGACCGAGTCCGTGCGTCTCCACGTCGAACGTCAGGGTGACGGCCTCCCGCTCGTGCTCGCGCACGGTTTCGGCGGCAGCGCGCGCAATTTCAGGCTCCAGCTGCGCGCCCTCGCGCCGCACGCCGCCACGGTCGCGTACGACGCACGCGGTCACGCTCGGAGCGAAGCGCCGAAGGAAGCCGACGCCTACACGTTCGAGCGTCTCGTCCACGACTTCGAACGCGTCGCGAGCGAAGCGGGCGAGCGGGTCGTCGCGGCCGGCGTCAGTCTCGGCGCCATGACCGCGCTCGGTTTCGCGGCGCGCCGGCCCGAACGCGTGCGGGGTCTCCTGCTCGCGTCGCTGCCCGGCACCGATGAACCGCGCCTGCGCTGGGCGCGTGATTTCGCGGCGGCGATCGAGCACGAGGGGCTCGACGCGGCCGGCGCGGCCTACGTGTGGGGCGAGCGCTCGCGCTTCGATCCGGCGGGAGCAAAGCTCATTCGGCAGGGGATCCTCGAACATCCGCCGCACGCGCTGATGCACATGCTGCGGGCCACGCTCGCCGTGCTGCCCGACGTGCGGACCCTCGCGAGGCCGCTCGTGAACGCGACGTTCCCGGTGACGATCATCGCCGGCGCGCTCGACGAGCACGCGCTCGCGCCCTCACGGGCGCTCGCCGAACTGTTGCCGCGGGCGCGGCTCGTGGTGGTGCCCGACGCAGGACACGTCGTGAATCTCGTGGCGCCCGCCGTGTTCAACGCCGAGCTCACCGAGCTCGCGTCGAGCTGAGCGGTTACGGCCCGGCGCTTCAGCGCGGACGGCGCGCGGGCGGCGGGACGGCGCGGGGATCCGAGGCCGGCACCATGCCACGCGGATCCGTTTGATGCGCCGTGAGGAGCGCCGTTGCCGTGCCGGCTGCCACGCGGAGCTCCGCGACGAGCTCGGGGGCGCTGCCCGCCGTCGCGTCGACGGCGCAGGCGTGGACGCTCGTCGCGCCGTCGCCGCGGCCGAGGGCGAGCTCGGTGCCGTCTTTGCGCACGAGGCGGAGCTCGACGCCCGAGCCGCCCGGTCCGAGTGCGACCGTGGCGTCGAGGCAGCGGCCGAACGGCAGCGTGAGATCTTGATGCGCGAGCGCCGTGGGCGTGAGCTCGAGCGTGTACACGGCGCCGACCTGGCGCCCGCGCGCAATGAGGCCGTTTTCCAGCATGCGTGAGAGGAGCCTGCTCGCGGCAAGCGGGTACTTTTCGAGGACTTTCGGCGTGCCGGGCTCGGCGTAAAGCTCGAGCGCGAAGGGACCTGGCCGAGACAGCGTGTTCGCGTCGAGGCGAGCCGTGGCCGCCGCACCGCAGCGAAACAGGCGCGGGTTCTTACCGCCGTCGCTCGCGAGCAAGCCGCCGTCGGCGCCGTAGAGCCACGTTTCGACACCGCGCAGCGGGGCGCCGCTCACCCATTCGAGTCGCACGCAGCCGTCGGGTAACTCGAGCGGGAAGCTCAGGCGGCGTCCGAGCGGTAACGTGCCGGAGGCGACGACGCGTGGGGCCGTGTAGCCGAGCGCCGCGAGCTCGGCGTCGCGGCGTTTGCGCTCGTCGGCCACGGAGTGGAAGGCAAAGACGTCGAGCCTGAGTGTTTCGGCGTCGATGTCCGGCTCCGTGCCTTCCACCGAGCGCGAGAGCAACACCACCGCTACGCCGACGCCCGCACGCGGGCGGAGCTCGAGCGTGACGTTCGTCGGAGTCGGCGAGCAGACGACGAGCGAGCGCTCGCGCCCGGAGTTTTCGGCGCGGCCGAGCACCTTGCCGTCTTCGCCCGTGAGCACGGCGTCGAGGGCGCTCACTTCGTCAGACGGCAAAATCAAGGCGTCGAGGCAGCGTTCGGCGTCGATCGCGGCCGAAATGCGCGTCGGCGTACGCGCGTCGAGCGGCACCTGCACGCGCCGCACGTCCACCCAGCGCCCGCCGATCCGGCGCCGGTGCGCTTCGACCGCTTCGTCGAGACCCGGCCAGACGGTGAGGCGCTTGGCGATCTCGCCCGGGCGATAGTGCACGCCGTAGACCGCGGCGGCGCGCGGCGCGTCCGACACGCTCACGTGCTGCGCGCCGATGGCGACGAAGCCGTAGCCCGCGGCGATGCGCGCCATCAAGAGGACGCGGCGTGGGTGCGGCGGGCAAATCAAGAGCGCGGGCGATTTATCGGCGCTCTCATCGGAGCCGAGCACGGCGCCGTCCTCGCCGTACGCGAACAGATCGAGGTCGTCGACCGTCGCCGTGGCGCGTGCGATCGCGATCGCGCAATCGCCCTCGGGCACTTCGAGCAGGCTCGTCAGGCGGTCACCGACGACGCCGCCCTGAACGGCAATGACCTCGGCTTCGCCGCCCGGCGTCGGCTTCAACCAAGCGTGCGTGTCGGGGCGCCCAGCGACTTTGCCGAAACGCACGGCCGGATTCGCTGGCGTCGCCGGGTTTTTGGCGCAGCCGAGCGCGACGAGCGCGACCACGGCGAGGGAGCGCGGCGTCACTCGCTCGCCTCGCCGAGCCGCGTTCGACCGATGCGCCAGATGGCCGACATCCAGCTGAGGCCGAGCCCGCGCGCGTCGACCTCGAAAAGCACGCGGTTTTGCGCGCCAGCACAGAAGCTCACGCCGGCGCCCGGCACGTCGGGATCGACGCGACTCTGTGAGATCTTGTGTGCCGTCTCGGCGGCGATGGACAGCGCCGCGACCTCACCGTGTAGCGCGACGGCGAGCGCGAGGTAGCAAGCGCCGGGTTCGACGGCGACCGCCGCGAGCGTGTCGCCTTGAACGCCGAGCGCCTCGTCCACGAGGGGCGCCGCAGCGAGCGTGCGGCGTTCCGCGCGCAAAATGCCGCTCATGCGCGCCCGCGCCTCGGCCGGAAAGCGCGCCGGCAGCGACGGATCGAGATCCCAACGCGCACGCACGAGCTCGAGCTTCGCGCCGGGCGCAACACCGCCGAAGCGCACGGCGACGGGCGTCGCCGCCGCGACGCAGACGAGCGCGTCCCCGTCGCTGCTCTCGCCGTGATCGGCGGCGAGCACTTGATTGTGCTCGACTTCCATCACTTCGAGATCGACGTCCGTCGCGCGCCGCTCGCTCTCTTCCCCCAACAAATCGAACTGGTGGCACCCGGCTCCGAGCGTGAGCACGGCGACGCCGGCGCCCATCGGCCCCGCGGCAAGCTCGAGCGTCGTGAGCTCGAGCGCCTGTTCACGCGCCGAGCGCTCCTCGATCGCGCGCACGCGCACGGCGAGCGGAGCCACGATGGGGCGCGGCCCCGAGCTCGGGATCTGCGCGACCGGCCCCGGATCGCGCTCGGGCAAGACGAGCGTGACCGCGGGCGGTCGGTGCTCGGAGCTCACGAGCACGAACTCGAGCACCCCGCGCGGCGAGCGCATCTCGAGCGCGAGGGACGCGAGACTCGGCTTGGTCGGGCCGCAGCGGGTGAGCTCGAGCGCTCCCGCGAGGCTGCCTTCGGGCCACTCGGTCGGAAGGTCGCCAGCGCGGCGGCCAGGATCGAGCAGAAATTGCATGTTGTTCGTGCCGAGTACGGCGAGCGTGAGGCAACTCGGGCTTTTCGGATCGAGCAGGTCCGCGGGCAACACGAGCGGCAGCACGTCCCCGCGCTCGAGCAGGCGCGGCTCGAGGCGTTCGACCTGACCGAAGGGGCGCCAAGCGAGCGTGAGCGCGTCGACGTCACGGCCGAGATCGGCGCGTGCATGCGGCGCCCATAGTGCGAAGACGAACGCCGCGCTCGCTCGAACAAGCGTCACGCTCGGCCGCCGCACCGATCCCGTATACCTCAGAATCGAGGGCCGAGCCTGTGGCGTATTGGAAACGCCACGCTCAAACGCGCTCGAACGACGCTTCCACGAATTTTGCGACGCTAGTATCCCAAATGAAGAGACGGTGCGCGGTGACCTTGCCCCGGTCCACCGCGGTCACGAGGTACGCGAGCGCGTAAGTCGGGCCGCTGCTGCCGCCCATGGTCATGCTCGCCGCGTCCTCGGCGCTGAAATACGCCCCGCAGTCGAGGTGCGAGTGGAAGAAGACTTTCACGGGCCGGCCACTCTTTTGGCCTTCGCCGATGGCGCGCTCGAATTTGAGCGCATTGATTTTGAAATACTCGCGGCCGGTGCGCGGGTGACCCTCGGGGTCGGCGGCGTGATACTTGTTGGCGAGGTTTTCGAGCTCGACCGCGCGATCGACGAGCAGCGCGTCGCCGGCCGGTCCTTCGAGGTAGCCGCACGCTTCCTCGTCGCGTGCATAGGCCGCGACGCCGGCGCGCTCCACTTCGGCGAGCACCGCCGCCGGAATCCGAACCTGACCGCGAATCCACTCGGGCTCTGTCATGGCTTCACCAGACGTAACGCCGCTCCCACTTGAGCGGGGCGAAATAACGGTCACCGCGATCGGCGGCGATCGTGACGACGCAGCCGCCGCCTCGTTCGCGCTGGGCGCGCTCGGCGAGTTTCACGGCGCCGGCGACGTTTGCGCCCGTCGAATGACCGACGTGCAAGCCGTGGGTCGCCGCGAGCTTGTCGGCCATGTCCCAGCCTTCTTCCGTCGTGATGGGCATGATTTCGTCCGGGGTTTTGTCGTCCCAGATCGGCGGCACGATGCTGGAGGCCATGTGCTTCAAGCCTTCGAGGCCGTGCAGCGCTTCGGCGGGCTCGACGGCGACGCAGAAAACGCGTGGCTTGTGTTCGTGCAGGCGCCGCGTCGTGCCCATCATCGTGCCGCTCGTGCCGAGCCCCGTCACGAAGTGCGTGATGCGATCGCCGAGCGCGTCGAGGATTTCCCCGGCGGTGCCGTAATAGTGGGCGAGCGGGTTCGAGGGGTTCGAGTACTGGTCGGGGTAAAAGTACTTCTCGGGATCTTGCTCGACGATTTTCTTCACGAGCCGGATGGCGCCGTCGGAGCCTTCCATCGGATCGCTGAAGATGAGCTCGGTGCCGAACGCTTGCGTGATGTCTTTGCGCGCCTTCGTGACGTTTTTCGGCATCACGAGCGCCACGCGGAAACCCATGGCCGCGCCGATCAACGAGTATGCGACGCCCGTATTGCCGCTCGTCGAGTCGATCAGGGTCTTGTCGGGCGTCAGCCGGCCGTCCTTCATCGCGTCCTGCACCATGCGCAGGGCGGGGCGATCCTTCACGGAGCCGCCCGGGTTCGCGAACTCCAGCTTCAGGTAAATTTCGACGCCCGGCGCGCTCGGCGCGATACCGTCCAGGCGAAGGAGCGGCGTATTGCCGACGGCGTCGAGGATCGACGCGAGCCGGCGTGAACGAGCGTGGCGAGTCATGCGTGGAGCTCTAGGGTCTTGGAGGGAAAGATCACGATCGTCAAGAGAGACCGGGCGCCACGCGAGAGCCCGGCGAGGCCGGCGCATTGTCGTTGGTTGCTTGCTCGAGTCGCCCTTCGCGAGCGTCTTTTGGAAGGTCCTGCGATCGTCGAAAACCGAAACGGCCCCCTCGCCGGTCTCGCCGGATCTTCACGTAGCACCTGCCCACTCGAGTCGATCGAGATCTGGTCTTCCAAGATTGCTCAGCTCGTAGTCAAGATCCTGGTGATGGCACGCAAGGCGCGCCAGGTGCCGGCGGCCTGCCGGCGCGTGACCTCGTGACGGAAGAGCTCGGCGTGAACGAAGGGCGGCGCTTCGGCGAGGGCATCGATCGTCACGGCGCGGAAACCCGCGCGCGCTAGGTACTGGAGCTCGGTGAGCGCGCCGTCCGTACCCGCAATACGGTGGCTCGCCGCGAGCAGGCGCGCCTGACCGGCGTCGCCTACCTCGGCGAGCCGCCGCTGTCGCGAGTACGGGTCCATCTACGCGGTGGCGCCTCCGGCGATCGCCGGCACGATGCTGATTTCGGTGCCGCTCGAGAGCTTGGTCTCGAGGCCGTCGAGGAATCGCACGTCTTCGTCGCCGACGTACACGTTGACGAAGCGACGCACGCCCTTGTCGTCGAGCAGCCGATCGCGGATGCCGGGGGCCTTCTTCTCGAGCGCCTCGATGGCTTCGCGCACGGTCGCGCCTTCGACTTCGACTTGCTCGTTACCGCCGGTGAGAGTCCGGAGGGGGGTGGGGATACGCACGGTGATCATGGCTCAGACTCCTCGGATGGTTGGGCCGTCGTCGCGACAGTGGACGGCGGTGTAGCAGAGCTCGTCAATCTCGGAAATCGTGGCGCTCGGGCCACAGAGCGGACAACTCGGGCGCGCGGGCACCGGAACCGAGCGAAAGCGGTCGCGCAGACCGTCGTAGCTGAAGAGCGTGCCGAAGCGGGGCGTGCCCGCGAGCACGTCGAGGCCGAGATCGGCCATCAGCGCGCCGGCGAGTCCGACCACCGGGCCCAAAACGCCGGCTTCGGCGCAGGTGAGGGCGGCGTCCGCCTCGGGAACGTCTTCGAAAAGACATCGGTAGCAGGGCCCGCCCTCGGGCGCGACGCTCCACACCGTGGCGCGCAAGCGCACGGCTGCGCCGTGGACGAGCGGTCGTCGTTCGAGGCGGCAGGCGTCCGCGGCGAGAAACTTGGTCGCGAAGTTATCGGCGCCTTCGAGCACCAGATCGTAATCCTTGACGAGGCGGCGTGCGTTTTCGGGTAGCAGCCGCGTGCGCACGGCGGCGAGCGTCTGCCCCGGCGCCGTACGCCGGCCGAGCGCTTCGAGTGCCACGTCGAGCTTGTCGCGCCCGACGTCCGCCTCCGTGTAGAGCAGCTGGCGGTGCAGGTTCGTGAGCTCGACGCGATCGTCGTCCGCGAGCGCGACGTGACCCACGCCCGCGTCGACGAGCGCGAGCGCCGCCGGGCAACCGAGTCCACCGGCGCCGACGACGAGCACGCGCGTCGCGCTGAAATCCGGCCGTCGTACGGCGGGCCGGCTCGGGTCAGCTTTGGAAGTACTCATCGAGGCTGAAGTAGCGCTCGCCCGTATCGCAGAGCACCGTCACGACCACTTTGCCCGGCCCGAGCTCACGCGCGAGATCGAGCGCAATCGCGACGTTCGCGCCCGAGCTGATGCCGACGAGCACGCCTTCCTTGCGCGCGAGGTCGCGCTTGGTGCGATACGCGCGCTCGTCGCTCACGAGCCGCACTTCGTCGGGGACCTTCGGATCGTAGTTTTTCGGAACGAAGCCGGCGGCGATGCCCTGGATCTTGGTGGGGCCACGTTCGCCGCGCGAGATGGTGGCGCAGTTTTCGGGCTCGACGGCGATGACGGCGCAGCCGGTGAAATGCTCGCGCAGCGCGCGACCGACGCCGCTCACTGTGCCGCCGGTCCCGACCGACGCCACGAACGCGTGCACGGGCTCGCCGCCCATGGCGTGGATGATTTCAGCCGCCGTCACGCGGTAGTGGACCTCGGGGTTCGCGGGGTTTTCGAACTGTTGCGGCGTGAAGGCGCCGGGCGTCGAAGCCGCGAGCTCCTGCGCTCTCTTGATCGCGCCGTCCATCTGCTCGGCCTCCGGGGTAAGTACGAGCTCGGCGCCGAACGACTGGAGCAGCTGCCGGCGCTCGAGGCTCATGCTCTCGGGCATGGTGAGGATGCAACGATAGCCGCGCCGCGCGCAGACGAGGGCGAGCCCGATCCCCGTATTGCCGCTCGTCGGCTCGATCACGACGCCGCCGGGCTCGAGGCGGCCCTCACGCTCCGCGCGCTCGATCATCGCCAGGCAAATGCGATCCTTGACCGAGCCGCCCGGGTTCAGCGACTCGAGCTTGCCGAGCACACGCGCGCGCGGCACGTCGGTGTCGAGGCGCCGGATTTCGACGAGCGGCGTGTCGGTAATCAAATCCAGCACGTGCCCGTAGACGAGCGGATGATCCTTGAGCGGGGGCAGGGACTCAGATGACGTAGACATGACGCTGGGCTCCCGGTCGGCGCAGGCCGAGCTCTTCCGCTCGCCCGCACAGGTCGGCAATGGTGACGGCATCGAAGCACGCTTCGACCCGCGTGGAGAGATCGCGAAACACCGATTCGGTCACGCGCCGCGAATCGGTGGGCGGTGCCCGCTTGGCGCCCGGCTCGCGGTCGCCGAGCATGATCGGGCCCTCGAGCGCCCGCACGACGTCGCCCAAGCGAATGTCCCCGGGCCGGCGGGCGAGGCTGTAGCCACCTTGCGGCCCGCGCTTGCTGCCGACGATGCTGGCGCGCTTGAGCTCCTGGAAAATCTGCTCGAGAAAGCGCGGTGGAATCGCCTGCCGCTCGGCGATGTCCTTGACCTGCGTCGGGCCGCCGTCGTTGTAAAACGCGATGTCGAAGAGCGCACGGACCGCGTAGCGACCCTTGTTCGAGAGCTTCAACGGGGCCTCGCTGGGTACGCTAATTCCTACATCGGATTTGTCAAGAACTCGTCGTAGTCAAGAACTCGTCGTAGCAGGCAAGCGGCTGAAATTCGTGCCGCTTGGACCGTAGGAGGTTTCGGCGCTGGCAGGCGGCTGCGGCAGAGCGCCATACTGAGGGCTCTTATGCTGCGAAGGTTGGGTTGGTTCGGGGTGGCGGCGCTCATGGCCAATTGCGGCGGCGAGTCCCACCTCCTGGAGCGCCGGGGCGGGTCCGGGTCCGGCGGCGCAGCGAATGCGAGTGGGTTCGCGGGGGCCGCGGGTTGTCCTGGCTGCGGCATGGGACGAGCGGGTGCGGCTCGCGGGGGCGCGGCGGGCTCGCTCGCGAGCGATGCGGGGGGGGCGGATGCCGGCGCTCCCGAGGCAGGTGCAGGTTCCGGGCAGAGTGGCCGGAGCGGCATGGGTGGCGACATGACGAACGTTGCCGGTGAAGCGGGCGACGGGGGCGCGCCGAGCGCAGGCGCGAGCGATGCGGGAGCGGCTGGCGCGTCCGGCGTGCCGGCGCGCGGGCTCGCCGTCGGCAAGGTCGCCGTTTACCAAGCAGTCGAGGTGACGTTGATGCGGGACGGCACGGACACGGCGTTGAACGCGCCGATCGTCGCCGAACGCGAGGCGCTCGTGCGCATTTGGCTCGCGCCGGGCACGCAGTGGTCGGCGCGCAACGTCGAGGCGGAGCTCGTGATCGGCAGCGGCGTGAATTCGCGGAAGGCGGCGAGCGTGCGCCAGGTGAGCGCCGCGTCGGTCGACTTCGACTTGGGCTCGACCTTCAGCTTCACGCTGCGCGCGAGCGAAGTGACGGACGCGACGACGCTCTCGGTCACGCTCCGTGACGCCGCAGACGCGAGCACGCTCGACCGCTGGCCGAACGCCGGACAATACGCGCTCGTCACCTCGTCGTCCGCGGGGCCCTTCGTCGTGACGCTCGTCCCGCTCGTGGCCAACGGCTTCACGCCCGAGCTCGGGACGCAAACCCTCGGCCGCTTCGAGCGCTATTTGAGCCACGTTTATCCTGCGTCGAGCGTCCAGATGACGCTGCGGCCCGCGCCGGTCAGGCTCGAGTTCGCGCTCACGCCGGACGGTGACGGCTGGGACGACGCGCTCGACGCGCTCTACGCGGCGCGCGACGCCGATCAACCGGCGCCGAACACTTATTACTACGGCGTGCTCACCCCCGGCCCGAGCATGAACGGCTACTGCGGGAACGATTGCGTCGTGGGGCTATCGACCGTCGCGGGACGAACCGAAGAGGGGTATCGCGGCGCGATCGGCACGGGCTTCTTCGAGAGCAACACCGACACGTTTTCACAGGAGACGATGGCGCATGAAATGGGCCACGCGCTCGGCCGCGAGCACGCGCCGTGCGGGCACCCCGACTCGGTCGATCGGAAGTACCCGTATTCGAGCGGCCAAATCGGCGTTTATGGCTACGACGGCCGCAACCTGCTCGACCGCGACGACTACAAGGACGAGATGACGTACTGCGTGCCCGTGTGGATCAGCGATTACACGTGGTCCGGCCTCTTCTCGCGCATCAGCTACGTGAACGGCCTCGTTCAAAAGCGAGTCGTGACGAACGGCGCCGCTCCCGCGCGCTTCCGCACGCTCGCGCTCGGCCCGAGCGGCTTGCATTGGGGCCGGGAGCGCACCCCCGCGACCCCGCCCGAGGGTGAGCCCGTGGAGCTCGAGCTACTCGACGCGAGCGGAGCCGTGCTCGGCGTAACTTCCGTGCCGTTCGCGCGCTTCGATCACCTGCCTGGGGGCTTTTTGAGCGTGCCCTCCGACGTGCTCGCTCGCCTGGACGTGGGGAGCGTGCGCGTGGGCAGCGCCGTGCTGCCCGTGCCGTGAGCATCCAGACTACGTGTAGAGCGCTTCGATCTGCTGGCCGTAACGCTTGACCACTTCGCGGCGCTTGATCTTGAGCGAGGGCGTGAGGACGCCGTTTTCTACCGTGAAGTCCTCGAGCACGACGAGCAGGCGCTTGGGCCGTTCGTAGCTCTTGAAGTGCGCCGAGTGCTTGTCGAGCTCGGCTTGGAGCAGGGCGCGCACGCGTGGATCGGTGCGCAGATCGCCCAGCGTGTGATGCTCGTGCTTGGCCCAACGCTCGAGGCTCTGTGTGTCGGGGACGACGACGGCCACGTTGTACGGCTTGTTGTCGCCGTAGAGCATCACGTTCGCGATGTAGGGGGAGAGCTTGAGCTCCTCCTCGAGCGGCGAGGGCACGGTGTACTTGCCGTTTTCGAGCTTGTACTGCTCTTTGATGCGGCCAGTGATGAAGAGAAAGCCATCCTGATCGATGTGACCCATGTCGCCGGTGCGGAGACCCCCGTCCGCCGTGAACGTCTGCGCGTTTTCTTCCGGGCGGTTGTGATAGCCCTGCATGACGTTGTCGCCGTAGACGACGATCTCGCCGTTGACCGGGTCGCCCGTCACGTCCTTGTCGATGACGACGCGAACACTCGGGAACGGCTTGCCCACGCTGCCGATGCGCTGGAAGCCCGGGTAGTTGCTCGAAACGACGGGGCTCGCTTCGCTCAAGCCGTAACCCTCGTAGACGGCGATGCCGAGCGCGTCGACGAACTCGGCGACTTCCTTACTGAGCGCCGCGCTGCCGCTCACGCAAAAGCGCAGCCGTCCGCCGAGCCGCGCGCGCACCTTGCGGAAAATCAGCGCGTCCGCGAGCTTGAGCGCCAAGAGTTCGCCGAGCCCGAGCTTTTCACCGCGCGAGCGGCGTGTCGCGGCCGCGATCCCGGCGCGAAAGAGCTTTTGGATCATGGGCGGACGCTCCGCCATCTGCTTGGTGATGCCGTCGTAGATGCGGTTGAAGATCCGCGGCACCGCGACGAGCACGGTCGGTCGCACGTCGGCGAGGTTCGCGACCAGGTTCGCCACGTCGTCGTTGATCGCGAGCGAGAGGCCGTAGGCGATGAATTGATGAAGCTCCGCCGTCTGGCCGAAGGCGTGCGCCCAATACAAGAACGCGAGACACCGATCGTCAGGGCCGATCGGAAACCTTGCGCCCGCATCGTTCACGTTGGTGCAGAAGTTGCGGTGCGTGAGCACGACGCCCTTCGGCAATCCCGTGGTGCCCGAGGTGTAGATGAAGCCGGCAATCTCGCCCGGCGCGGGTTCGACCACCGGCACGGGCAACGCTCGGCCGCGCGCCGCCACGGCCGCGAAGGCTCGCGTGTCGGTCTCCGGCAGATCGATGCCGACGACGTGCTCGAGCGACGGCGCTTCGCCTTTGCGGGCGACGAGCGTCTCGAAAATATCCGGTCGTGAGGCGATGACGATGCGCGCCGCACAGTCCTTCAGAATGAAGAGCCACTCGTCGGCGACCTGCGCCTCGTACATCGGCACGAAGGCCGCGCGCAGGCCGTAGGTCGCGTAGGCAGCGACCGCCCACTCGACACAGTTGTTGGCCACGATGGCGACGCGGTCCCCCGGCCCGACGCCGAGCGTCGCGAGCCCCGCCCGAAAATCGTCTACGCGCTCGCCGAATTCGGCGTACGTAATCCAGTGCCAGTGGTCGCCGTGCTTGGTGCCGAAGATCTCCTGAGGGCCGAAATCCTTGCAGGCGCGCAGGTAGAGCTCGACGAGATTCGAAAAACTGCGAGGCATGATGGGAGGGGACGGCAGCATAGCCTGGCGATTCGCCGAGCGACGTGGCAAAAACGGCCCCATGCCCGGCTTTGCAGTCGTGACCTTCGGCTGCCAGATGAACCAGCACGATTCGGACCGAATTTCCGAGGTACTCGCGCGCGCGGGTTGGACCGCGGAGCCGGATCCCGAGCTCGCCGATCTCGTGCTGCTCAATACCTGCAGCGTACGGGAGAAAGCCGAGCAAAAGCTGCGGAGTGAAGTCGGGCGCATCGCGCTCATCAAGGCGCGCCGGCCCTCGCTCGTGATCGGCATCGCCGGTTGCGTCGCGCAGCAAGAGGGTGAGCGACTGCTCGCCCGCATGCCCGACGTCGACCTGCTGATCGGGCCCGACAACATCGCGGAGCTGCCCGAGTTGCTCGCGCAAGCCGAGCTCGGAGCGCCCGCTCAGGTGCGCACCGCCTTCGACACCGACATGCCGCGCTTTCTCGAGGCACGGCCCGCCCCCGGCCGCGCGAAGCCGAGCGAGTTCGTCACGGTGATGAAGGGCTGCAACGAGCGCTGCGCGTTTTGCATCGTGCCGCACACGCGTGGCCCCGAGCGCTATCGGCCGGCGCGCGAGATCGTGGCTGAAGTGCGGCGCCTGGTCGAGGCGGGCTCGCGCGAGGTGACGCTGCTCGGCCAAACCGTGAACAGCTACGCCGATCCCGAAAATTCGCTCGCACCCGCGCCGGGAGCCGGCGAGCGGCCTTGGACGCACACGCACCCGACGACGGCGCGCCAAGACGAAAGCATGTTTCCCTCGCTCCTGCGCGCGATCGTAGCGAGCGTGCCCGGTCTGCGGCGGCTCCGTTACACGAGCCCGCACCCGCGTCACCTGACCCGCTCGCTCATCCTCGCACACCGCGATCTGGAGCCGCTCGCCCGGCACGTGCATCTGCCGGTGCAGTCGGGGAGCGATCGCCTGCTCCGGCGTATGATCCGCCGCTACTCGGCGGCCGAGTACCGCGAGCGCGTCGCGGCGTTGCGCGCCGAAGTGCCAGACGTGACGCTCTCGACCGACGTGATCGTCGGTTTTCCCGGCGAAGGGCGCGAGGACTTCGAGGCGACGCTCGAGCTCGTGCGCGACGTGGGCTTCACGGGCCTGTTCGGCTTCAAGTATTCGCCGCGCCCCCACACGCCGGCGCTCAAGCTCGAGGGCGAGCCGAGCGAGGAGGAAAAGAGCGCGCGGCTCGCGGAGCTCTTCGCCGTCTCGGAAGCGCAGCGGCAGTCGCACCTCGCGTCGCGTGTCGGTACGACCCAGCGCGTGCTGGTCGAAGGCCGCGGCAAGGGCTCGGGCTACACGGGCCGGAGCGGGCAGAACGAGATCGTGCATTTCGAGTGTCCGCTCGATCCCACGGGCGAAATCGTGCCCGTTCGCATCACGCGTGCCTTCAAGAACTCGCTGGGTGGCGAACCCGAGCTCGGCTGGCTCGGCTCGGAGGCGGCCCAGGGCTTGTCCGTCGAGGCGCGCGCCGCCCGCAGCGCCCGCCGCCTGCTGCCGATCGCGCCATGAGCGGCATCGTTCGCTCGTTTCGTGGCATTTCCCCGCGCATCGGTAGCGGCGTTTACCTCGCGCCGACCGCCGCCGTGGTCGGCGACGTCGAGCTCGGTGAGCACGTGAGCGTTTGGTACGGCGCCGTGCTGCGCGGCGACGTGGGTCACATCCGCATCGGCGCTCGCACGAACGTGCAGGATCAAGCCTGCATCCACATGTCGCTCGGCGTCTCGCACGCGGAAATCGGCGCGGAAGTCACGATCGGCCATCACGCCACGATTCACGGCGCCCGCGTCGAAGACGGTGCGCTCATCGGTATCGGCGCGATCCTGCTCGACAACGCCGTGATCGGTGAGGAGGCGTGGGTCGGGGCGGGGGCGCTCGTGCCGGCCGGGATGCAGGTGCCGCGGCGCGTGCTCGTCCTCGGCCAGCCGGCGCGCGTGATTCGCGAGCTCGACGAGAAGGACTACCTGCTCGGACGCAAGCTGGCGGAGCGCTACGTCGGCGTGGCCCGCGAGCACGCCCTGGCTGGCGGGTAGACGAGGGGCGATGGCGCCCGGCGCGGGCGTTCAGCCGCCGCCGACGAGGTGCACGATCTCGAGCACGTCGTGCTCGGCGAGGACGGTCACCGCGTGTTCGGCGCGGGGCACCACCTCGCGGTTCCGCTCCACGGCCACGGGGCCCTCTGTGAGGCCCAATAGCTCGATCAGCCCCCGGACCGTGAGTCCGGCGGCCACGCTCTTTTCCTCGCCGTTGACCGTAACGTGCACGGAGAAAGGGGTAGCACGGCCCGCCCTGACGCGTTTTGCGCCCGAGAAAGCCGTCGGTTTGTCACGCCGCGGGCCTTAAGCGCGTAGGGCGATGTGCGTAAGGGGGGACAGCGCGTAACGCGAACGTGAAGGACGCGGCACATCGTCGCGTGGGTCCTCACGGTCGTTGCGATCGCGGGCGAAGTGGTTTGGATCCGTTCGGAAACACAGACTCCGCTAACAGGCTGAGTGTTAGCCCCCTTCTTTTAGACTGGAGAACGACAGGTGGTCCAAGAGTTTGCATCGGCGGAGGTTCGCACGCTCGAGTCCGAGCCACCCCTGAGCGGTAGGCGAGACGTTCGGCCCGCTCCGGTCACGGGCGTCGTGGCCGACTACGAAGCGCTCAAAGGCGGCAGCGGCCGCGACATCTACTTTCGCCCGGATCGCTATCAGCGCTCCGAGCTCGGTCCGATCGGTCTCACCGTCGAGATCACGTTCGCCGAGCAGCGCGAACATTGCGAGCTCGTCGACGTGTCGCAGAACGGCGTCGCGTTCGTGTGGCCGTTCGGGATGGGGGTCGAGGTGGGCACGATATTGAGCGAAATCGTGATCAGATTCGACGATCACGAAGCGTATCGCGGTGAGGCGAGAGTCTCTTCCGTCCGCCGCGACGGCGGGCGGGGCATCGTGGGCGCGTCGCTGGTCGATACGCTGATGAACATCGAAGACGTACTCCACCTGCGAGACGTGAAAGCGTGGGCGGGCGGCAGCGAGGCCAAAGGGCTCGGCTTACGGGACGCGGCCTGGCGCGTACCCGGTCAAGAGCGCTTCAAAGCCCTCGTCGGCGAGCTCCGGCTCCTGCTCGAGGACGGGCGCGAGAAGCTCGGTGAGCTCGAAGCGTCGCTGCCGTGGCACGTGGCGCACGGCGAGCACGATTCACCCGCGCGTGACGCGCTGATCGAACGGGTCCGCAGTGAATTTTCAGCGGAAGTCGTGCAGTTCTCGAACGAGATCGATGCCGCCTTTCGCCTCGCGGGCAAGGGCGAGCGCGACGCCCTGCGCGAGTATTCGACCCGCTACCTCCATGACTTGTTCATGCAGTCACCCTGCATGCACCGCGCACGGCACAAACCGCTCGGCTATCCCGGCGACTACGAGGTGATGAACAGCCTTTACGGCAGCCACTTCTCCGGGGCGACGCTGTTCGCCAAAGGCTTGAACCTCGCGTTCGTCTCGACCCCCGCCGCCGTCGCCGTGCGCACGCGCAAGGATCAGCTCAAGCACGAAATCTCGAACTTACTCGCCAATGCCAAGGAGGATCGCCCGGTGCGCATCCTCTCGATCGCCGCAGGCCCTGCGCAGGAAATCTACGAGCTCTTGCAGGAGCTCCACGAGCTGCCGCGGGCGGTCGAGATCGTGCTCTTCGATCAAGACAAGCGGGCGCTCTCGTTTTCGTACCGCCGGCTCCAGCGCGTGGTGAACGCCAAGTGGAAGGACCGCGTGTCCCTCTTGCATCTGCACGACTCGATTCGACATTTGCTGCGCGGTGCCGCGGTGTTCGCGGGGCACGGCGCGTTCGATCTCGTCTACTCGTGCGGGCTCTTCGACTACCTGCAGCTGCCGAGCGGCGTGTCACTCTGCCGCAGCTTGTTCTCGCTCGTGGCGCCTGGCGGGCGGCTGTACGTCGGCAACATGGTGCCGAGCTGCGGGAGCCGCTGGCTGATGGAGCTCCACCTCGATTGGTTCTTGGTCTACCGCGAGCGTTCGCAGATGCTCGAGCTGGCGCGCATGGCCGCGCCGGGGTTCACCGCGGAAATGGTGGAAGAGCCGACGCGCGTGAATCCGTTCTTGCTGCTGCGGAAGGACTGAGCGCCTGGCGGAGGATTCGGAGCTCGAGTCGCGCTGGCTCGCTTGGTTGCTCGAGCGCAATCGGCGCGGACTCACGAGCGCGCTCTGGATTGCGCTCGTGCTCTATCCGCTGTTCGGCGTGCTCGATCTGCTGACGGCGCCGCCGCGCTGGATCTGGCTCTTGTGGGGGACGCGCGGCCTCGTCACGCTCGTGACGCTGCTCATGTTCCGCGTCGTGAAGACGCCCTTCTTCGATCGGCACGCGAACGCGCTCACGGCGTTCTACATGATGCTCGCGTCGGCCTGCATCAGCTTGATGACGGTGTTCATGGGCGGTCTGGCCTCGCCGTACTACGCGGGGCTCACGCTCACGATCGTGGCGACCGGGCTCCTCTACGTCTGGCCGCTCCGCGTCGTCGCGGTCACTCACGCCACCATCATCGCGTCCTGGGTCTTGCCGAACCTCGTGCTCGGCACGCACGGCCACGCCGTCACGGCGCTTTCGAACCAGTTCTTCCTGGTTTCGACGGCAATCATCGTGGGTGCGGGCCAACACCTGGTCTACCGCGCTCAGCGCGAACAAATCACGGGGCAGCTCGTGATCGAGCGCACGAAGAAGAACCTCGAGCACGCCCACACGCAGCTGCAAGAGCTCGACCGCGTCAAATCGGAATTTTTCGCCAACATCACGCACGAGCTCAAGACGCCGCTCACGATGATGCTCGCGCCGATCGAGCTCTTGATCGACGGCGAGCTCGGCTCGATCTCGGAGCCGCAACGCTCGACGCTCGCCTCGATCGAGCGGAGCGGCATCAAGCTTCGCCGCTTGATCGGCGATTTGCTCGACTTGTCGCGGCTCGAGGAGTCGAAGCTCCGGTTGCGCGTGCACCGCTACGATCTGGTCGAGTATTTGCGCGGTCTCGTGACGCAGGCCGAGCCGCTCACGCAGCGCAAGTCGCTCGCGCTCGAGTTCTCGTCCAACGTCGAAAGCTCGGGCGTATACTGCGACCTCGAGCGTGTCGAGCGCGTGATGGTGAATCTGCTGTCGAACGCGACGAAGTTCACGCCGGCGCAGGGCAAGATCGCGGTGCGCCTGCACGACGACGGCGAGCACGCGCGCATCGAGGTCGAAGACACGGGCATCGGGTTTCCCCCTGGCATGGCGGCGCGGATTTTTCAGCGCTTCTTCCAGGTCGATTCGGGCAGCACGCGCCGCTACGGTGGGACCGGCATCGGACTTGCGCTCGCGAAAGAGCTGGTCGAGCTCCACGGGGGGCGGATTTGGGCCGAGGGCGCCGTGGGGCAGGGGGCGAAGCTCAGCGTCGTGTTGCCCAAGGATCGCGAGCATTTCGCGCTCGACGCGCTCGATCGGCGTGGCCCGCGCGTGGATCTGCTCGCGGGCAGCCGCGCGTCCGATCACGGCGTTGCCGAGTGGCACAACGACGAACACGAGCGCTTTCGGCTGCTCGAGATCGATCAGGCGACCGAGCAACGCATCGTCGAACGCGACGCCGACGAGGAACAACGAGCACACAGCGTGCTCGTGGTCGAGGATACGCCCGACGTCATCCGCGTGATTCGCCTCGCGCTCCACCACGATTTTCGCATTCTCGCGGCGCCCGACGGCAGGAAGGGCCTCGAGCTCGCGCGCAAGCACCTCCCGACGCTGATCGTGACCGATCTGATGATGCCCGAGCTCGACGGACTCGCGCTCACACGCGCGCTCCGCGCCGATGCGGCCACCGAACACATCCCGATCGTGATGCTGACCGCGCGCGGCGATCTGCGCGATCGCGTCGAAGGCATCGAGACGGGGGTTAATGCCTACCTTTCGAAGCCGTTTTCATCGAAGGAGCTCATCGCCGTGGTCCGCTCACAATTAAAACAAAAGGAGGCGACCGCTGACGTCCTGCTCGGACAGAAGCTCGATTCCCTGCAAACGGTGGCGGGCGGCCTCGCTCACGAGATCAAAAATCCGCTCAATTACGTGCAGGGCGCGCTCGCCGCGCTCGAAAACGACGTCAATCGGCTGCTCGACCCCGCGGCGACGCGCGAGCCGCCCTTCGACCCGCCGCGCGTCGCCGAGCGAACGCGCAAGATGTTCGCAACGGCCCGTTCGGGCGTGCAGCGCATCGGCGCGACCGTCGATTTGATGATGCGTTACAGCCGTGAGGGGTACACGCGCACGACGCAGCCGTACGACGTGTTCGCCGCGGTGCGCGACGTGCTCGCCGTGCTCTTGCCGAGCGCCCGCCACGAGCTCGTACGCGACATAGACCTCGACGGCGAAGGGCTCGTCGATTGCGTCCCCGAGGAGCTCAATCAGGTGCTCACGAACTTGATCGAAAACGCGCTGCAAGCGCTGCCGACCGACGGCACGGGGCGGCTCACGATCCGCGGCCGCGTCGGTGAGGACGAGCTCGTGCTCACGGTGAAGGACAACGGTCCGGGCATCGAGCCCGTCCACGCCGCGCAGCTTTTTACGCCGTTCTTCACGACCAAGGGCAAACACGGCGGGTCCGGGCTCGGCCTCGCCATCGCACGGCGCGTCGTCACGGCGCTCGGCGGTTCGATTCACGTGCAGAGCCAACCTGGCGCGGGCGCGGCGTTCGTCGTGCGGCTGCCGCGCTCGACGGGCGCGCTCTACTTGGCGACCGAGCCCGCAGCGCTACCAACCGAGATGTCCTCATGACGTACGATGTCCTCTTCGTCGACGACGAACCCGAGAACCTGACCGTGTTCGAAGCGGCGTGCACCGGCCGCTTCAACGTGCTCATCGCGAGCTCGGCCGCGCAGGCGCTCGAGCTCCTGCGGCAGCACGTCGTCTTCGTCCTGCTCACCGATCAGCGCATGCCGAAGATGACGGGGCTCGAGCTGCTCGAACGCGTGCAGCGCGAATACCCGGAGGTCGTGCGCATGCTCGTCACGGCTTACGCGGACCTGCAGACCGCGATCGACGCCATCAATCGCGGGCAGGTGCGGCGCTACCTCAAAAAACCCTGGCAGGCCGGCGAGCTCATGAACGCGCTCGCCGACGGCGTCGAGTATTACCAGATGCGCGCCAAGCTCTGCGGCCTCGAACGGCGCCTGCTCGAGACCGAACGCGTCTATTCGCTCGGTGTCATCACGGCCGGGCTCGCCCGCGAGCTCGACGGTCCCGTATCGGCAGTGCGCGGTCACGTGAACCGGGCGCGCCAACTCTTGCGCGAGACGCTCGGCGCGCTGCCGCCCGACTCGAGTCGTGCTTCGGCGCGCGGGCAGTTGCTCGACATGGACGAGGAGCTCGGCGAGTCGCTCGTCGCAGCTGAGCGCGCGCTCGACGTCGTGCGGGGCGTGGCGATCCCGACCGGTCCCGCCAAGCGCCAGGACGTCGACGTGTGTGAAGTGCTGCGCCTCACGCTCCGGCTCTTGCAGAGCGAGCTCCGCACCGCGGGCAGCGTCGAAATCGACGTTCATCCGGTGCCGACCGTCTCCGGCTCGGCCGCGCAGGTCGGTCAAGTCATGTTGAATCTACTCGTGAGCGCGCTCGACATGATGGTCAATAGCCCGCGGCACCAGCGCGCCGTCTCGATCCGGCTCCGCTACGACGAGCCCTGGATCGTGTTCGAGGTGAAGAGCTCCGGACCGCCCTGCGGCGGCGAGGTCGACCCGGATTTCCGCCTGGTTCCCCGCGCCGACCCGCAGCGGGGCCTCGGTCTCGCCATCTCGCGCTCGATCGTGCAGGACCTCGGCGGTGAGCTCGATACGGACGTGCGAGCGGCTGGGTTTGCCGTACGGCGGGTGCGGTTTCCCCACGTGAACCCAGAGCGCGCGAGCTGAGGTAAACTCCCGGGATGCGCCCCGGGCTACTCATCGCGGCGTTCGCGCTCGGCGGAGCGGCCGCCGCCGGCGTCCTCCATGCTGCACCGCGGCTCGAGCGGGCGCTCGCCGCGCGACCAGCGCTGCTGGTCGAGGAGCGGCGCCTCGCGAGCGACGCCGACCCACGGCGTTTCGTCGAGGCGCTCGCCGCGAGCGTCGCGAAGCGCGAAGCGTACTTCGAGACCCCCGAGGGCGTCGAGCCTGCTCGTTTCGACGAGCTCGGGTTGGGCGTCGACGTGGACGCGACGCTGCTCGCGGTCGAGCGTGCACGGCGGGTCCGGAGCACGCACGAACGGCTCGGGAGCGTGTTCGTGCCGGAACCCGAGCCGCTCGTCGTGCCGGTCGAGTACGAGCTCGACCGCGGGCGCGCGCACGAATTTCTCGCAGCGCTCGCGCGCCGGCTCGACCGAGCGCCCGTGAACGCGCGTCTCGATTTGCAGGGCCACCGGCGGGTTCACGAAGCGCCCGGGCGCGCGCTCGACGTGAGCGAGAGCTTGCGCGGCATCGAAGGCGGTGAACGGCGTGACCTCGCGCGCTTCACGCTGACCTTCGTGGCGCTCGAGCCTGGCGTCACCGGCGAGGAGCTCGCGACGGTCGACGTGACGCGCGTGCTGTCGAGCTTCGAGACGGATTTCTCGAAGAAGCCGCGCTCGCGCGTGCCGAACATCACGACGGCGGCGCGCTACTTGAACGGAGTCATCATCGGCCCCGGCCAAATCTTCAGCTTCAACCACGTCGTCGGCCCGCGCACCGAAGAGCGCGGCTTCCGCAATGCGCCCGTGATCGTCGCCGACGAGCTCGAGCCGGGTCTCGGCGGCGGCGTCTGCCAGGTCGCGAGCACGTTGTTCGCAGCGGCGATGCTCGGCGGGCTCGACATCGTCGAACGCCGCAGCCATAGCCGCCCGAGCGGGTACGCGCCGCTCGGCCTCGACGCGACCGTGATTTATCCCAAGGTCGATCTGCGCCTTCGAAATCCCTACGACACGCCGCTCATGCTGCACGCGTTCCTGCCGAACGGCGGCGTGCTGCGCGTCGAGCTGCTCGGCCGCGAACCACCCGGCAAAGTGGAACATTTTTTCGCGGCGCAGACCCCGGAGCCTTTCACGCGCCGCGTCGTGGTGAAGCCGGACCTATTGCCCGGCACCGTCGACCGCCGCCAAAAGGGCAATAGCGGCTACGACGGCACGAGCACTCTACTGACGACGCTCGCAGACGGAACGCGCCGGGCGCGTACGTACGCGAGCAAGTACTATCCCGTCCCCGAGGTATACTGGGTCGCGGAAGGCGTGGATCTCGCGAGCTTACCGCCGCTTCCCGAGGGCGCCGTGGGGGTGGAGGTGAGCACGGAGGGCAACCCCATCGACGGCGAACGGGGCGATTCGCGCGAGCCGTAGTAAAACCCGCCCGCCTTGTCCGCCCTCCGTCCCGAAACGCCTCCCGTCCGTCCGTTACCGCCGGCGCTTGCGTCGGGTCGAAGGCGCCGTGCGGCGCTCGCGGCGGCGTATGGCGCGTTCGTTCTCGTGAGCGGCTGTCACCGCGGCTCACCGAACGGCGCCGCTGCGTCGGCATCCGCACGTCACGCCGAGCTCGCGCCGGTCGTCGATCACGGTGAGCTCGATACCAAAGCTCCCGACGACGCGCCGAAGCTCGCCGCCACGGTCATCGCCGCGACCGTTTACAAGCTGCCCGACACCGGTTCGCGCAAGCTCGGCTATGTGCGTCTCGGTGGCGTGGTCAAACGCGATCCCGCGCCTGTCCCCGGCCGCGGCTGCAAGGGGGACTTTTATCACGTCTATCCGATGGGCTACGTCTGCACCGACGAAGCGACGATCAAGCTCGATGCTCCGCTCGTGCGTGCGGCGAGCAAGCGCCCCGATCTTTCGAAGCCGCTGCCCTACAAATACGCGTTCGTCCGCGCGAACGCGCCGCAGTACTTGCGCGTGCCCACGCGCGCCGAGCAGGAAAAGAGCGAATTCAAGCTCGACGAGCACCTCGCGTGGTTTGCCGAGCATCGCGCCGAGGTGCAAACAGTGCTGCTCGGCGCGAACGATCAAACGCTCGACGCGCGCGGCATCGTGGTGCCGGGCGGAAAACCGCCCGCCGGCTTTCGGCCCTCGACGTCGCTCAGCGAAAATGAGCTCCTGGGCGGCGACGGCCCGAACGATCCGATCCCGTTTTGGTTGCAAAATGGGCGACAGATTCCGAACGTCTCGGGCTTCGACGTGCCGGCGAGCTCGGTGTTCGCCGATCGCGTGCGGCGCAAGACGGGCTTGTCGCTCGTGGGCGCCTTCGACACCGACAGCGAGGGGCTGAAGCGCCGCTTCGCCGTGACCGTCGATCTGAGACTAGTCCCCGCCACCAAGCTCAAGCCCGACACGGGGAGCGCGTTTCACGGCATCGAGCTCAGCGACAAGCTGCCGATGCCGTTCGCGTGGGTCGCGTCGAGCGACGCGAAGAGCTACCAGATCGTCAAGGGCAGCGAGGCGTTACGCACCATGGACGACGTGCCGCGTCGCGTGATCGTGCCGCTCACGGGCAAGGCGCGCATCGAAGCGGGTGAGCGCCTGTACCAGACGAGCAAGGATCAGACACTCTGGCTCAAGGCCAAAGACCTCGACATCGTCGCGCCGCCCCCCGAATGGCCCGAGGTCGCCGAGCACGGCGAAAAGTGGATCGACATCTGCATTACCCAGCAGACGCTCGTGCTCTACCAGGGCAAAAAGCCGTATTACGCCACGCTCGTCTCGACGGGACGTGATCGCCTGGGCGACCCCAAAGAAACGCTTTCGACGCCGCGCGGCTCCTTCAAGCTCCAGAGCAAGCACGTGGCGGCCGCGATGGACTCGGAGGAGAACTCGGCCGTTTCCGGCGGCATGCGCGCCCACGCGAGCACCCACAGCGAAAATGCCAAGGCGACCGTGGAACGCCTCAAGCGCGCGCGCGCCTCCGGCGAAGATCTCGACGAAGACGACAAGCGCCGTCTGCTCAACATCGACAAGGGGCGTGACCCCGAATACGGCATCACGGTGCGGCGCGGCGCGGCCGGCTTCGAGCTCCGCGACGTGCCCTGGATTCAGTATTTCGCGTCCGGCTACGCGCTGCACGGCGCCTACTGGCACGACGTTTTCGGCGTTCCGCGCAGCCACGGTTGCGTGAACCTGTCACCCATCGACGCGCGCGTCGTCTTCCGCTGGACCGATCCGCCCGTCCCCGAAGGCTGGCACGGCATCAACGTCGGCAGCGAAATGGGCGAGGGCACGGCCGTGATCATCCGCGAATGACCCGCGTCAGCCGGCGTCCGAGCGTGCGCGAACGAGCAGGTCCGTGAGTGCTAACCGCGTGGCCCAGCGGTCGAGGTAGCCGGCGTCCAAATCGGGAGCGCTCACGCGTAGGACCGAAACGACATCGCGCCATTGACGATCGGAGACCTCTCCGCCGGCTCGATACCAGCTGAGCTTTCTGAGAATGGTGTCTTCCGGCGCTTTGACGAAAAGCGCGCCGTCGGGCTCTCGAACGATCACACGGCGTCTGCGGCTGAACTCGGATTCATCGTAATCGTCGTGAGCACGCCCGAAAAAATCGATCTTGGTGACGGTAGGCAGATGAAAAGCGTTGGCGGTGCTCGCAGTGCGAAGCGCGTCGCGCAACATGTCTACGTCGAGCTCGAAATCGCTGCCCAATGCGTCACGCAGCGCGCCCACCTTCCCGAGCGGCAACGCCAGGACGAAGTCGATGTCGTTGGTTGCGCGCGGCTCGCCTTGAAGTGAGCTCGCAATGCTGCCCCCGACGAAGTATTTGCCGCCCGACGCCTCGATCGCGCCCGCGACGAGGAGCGCAATCTCGAGCGGGCCGAGCGACGCAGCGTCCGTCATCAGCCGCGCTTCGGAAACAGCCGCTCGGCGACGGTGGTACCATACAGGCGCTCCGCGAGTCCCCGACGGATATCGCGCGACGTGGCCTGCGGCTGTCGTTGCTTCACGCCGGCCACCGCGAGCTCTCGCACGGCTCGACTGAGGCGAACGGCGATCGCCAGGCGCTCGCTCGGTGATTTCAGCCGCAGGAGCTCGAAGTAACGACGCTCCGCTGCGGCGCTCGTATCGTCCACCGGTTCAGCATAGCGCGCTCGCGCTCGGCCGCCTCGAGAACACCCCGCGAGGCCAGTGGCCGGAGGGTCCGAGTCGAGCCTACGGGTATCCGCCCGGATCCTCGAGCGTGAGCGTCTCGGGCAGGCCGAGCATGAGATTCAAGTTCTGGATCGCTTGGCCGGCGCCGCCCTTCACGAGGTTGTCGAGCGCCGCGAAGGTCGTCACGAGCTGCATGCCGTCGCGCTGCGCTCCAGCGACGACTCCGACTTCGGCGTAGTTCGAGCCCGCGACGGCGACGACCTCGGGCAGACGGCTCCGTGGCACGCGGACGAAGGGCTCGTCGGCATACGCCGCGCGAAGAATTTCCGGCAGCGCCTCGGGCGACGTGTCTGCGGGCACGTGGAAGAACGCGGTCGCGAAGATCCCGCGTGCGAGGGGCGCCGAGACGGGCACGAAGTCGAGCTGGATGTCGGCGCCCGCCGCGGCGAGGGCCGCCACGATTTCGGGCGCGTGCTGGTGCGAGAGCGGTCGGTACGTCCTGAGGTTCACCGAGCGCGTGGGGTGGTGAGTCGTGACGCTCGGCGTGACGCCGCTACCGCTCGAGCCCGTCACGCCCACGACCTGTACGGAGCCGCGCAAGAGCCCGCGCTTCGCGAACGGCAGGAGCATGAGCTCGATGCTCGTTGCGAAGCAGCCGGGTGACGAAACGAAGCGCGCGCCCCGAATGGCGTCGCGGTTGAGCTCGGGCAAGCCGTACACGAAGTGCTCGAGTAGCTCCGGTCGCGCATGCGGTCCGCCGTAGAAGCGCTCGTACGCGCTCCGATCCTTGAGGCGGAACGCGCCGGACATGTCGATCACGCGCACGTCGCGGTCGAGGACGCGATCCACGACTTCGATGCTCGCTCCGTGAGGCAAGCCCATGAGCACTACGTCGAGCCCATCGACGGCGGCGGCGGGCGGCGGATTCTCGAACACCAGGTTCGTGCGACCCTCGAGGTGCGGCAGCGCCGACGCGAGCGGCTCGCCCACGTGATCGGCCGCGCACACGCGCACGAGCTCGACCTCCGGGTGCGCGAGCAAGCGGCGCACGAGCTCGGCGCCGGCAAAGCCGGATCCGCCGAGCACGCCCGCCCTGTAACGCTTCATTTCTGCTCGCCGCTCAACGTGATGGGGATCCAGAGCGCTCTCACCTGTACGGTGTTACCGCGGTGCGTGTAACCCGCAAGGCCGTAGAGCAGATTCCACCAATGGCCGTTGGGGGTCTTGCCGTAGCTGAAAGCGGGGAAGATATGCACTTCCCAGTCGTTACCCGTCGATTTGCGGGTCTCGTGATAATAGACGTTGCCGACGAGCTGGGAGATGTCCTTGTCACTCGCGAAGCGCCAGAAGACGGGGGCGACGACGGTCGCGCGCGATTTGGGATCGGCGAAATCCCAGAAGAACGGCGCGACGACGGTGTGGGTGCTCGTGGCGTCCCGGCCGATGTAGAAGATCGGGTGGAGGTTCGTGGACCAGCCGCGCACGTCGTGCGTGTGTTGAAAGAGCGGCGTCACGAACATCGTGTCGCTGATGCCGTAGCGGATGCTGCGCCCGTAAAACGGGAAGAGCACGTGCGTCGACTCACGCGGGCTCGTGCGCGAAAACCAGAACGGGAACAAGAGGTGCTGATCGAGGTCGATGTCCCGATCTTGAAAGCGCCAGTAAAGTGGCGTCACCATGTCGAGTGACGTGCGGCCGCGGTAGCGCGCGTAGAGGTAGGTGACGAACGTCTTTTCCGCGTGGTGCCCCTCCGCCATCAAGAAGAGCGGATTGGCGAAGAGCCAGGCGTTGCGGTCGTAGCCGTAGTGAAAGAAGGGGAGCAGCGTCGTGTGGTGCTCGTTCTTGCCGTCGATGCTGAAGTACAGCGGCAAGACGTGGAGCATGTCCCGCTTCTGCGTGTGCTCGCGGTAGTACGGACCCCAGATGTTGGTCCAGCCGAGGGTGCGATCGTTGTAGTGGTAGTAGTGGAGGAGCGGCGGTATCGTCTCGTACTTGGTCTCGGCGTCCTGCCCGAAGAAGTAGAGGGGTACGACGCCGAAATCGAGCTTCTGTGCCGTGCGCGCGTCGCAGCTGCCGCCGCCTTGCCAGGAGCAAAATAGCGGGCCGACGAGGTTGAAGCCGCTGCGTCCGTCGGTGTTCGCGTACGTGAGAAGCGGCGGGATCAGCGTGTAGCCGCCGTTTTTGCGCTTGCCCGTGAAGTAGAGCGGCGCGAGCCAGTTGTCGTTTTCGTCCGGCGCCACGCGATTGACGAGCGGCCCCACGATCGTCGTGCGGCTCTTGGCGACCCGGTCGTTCAGGTTCCACACGAGCGGAAAGAGGACGTCGTCGGCGTGCTCGGCGCTGCGGCGATGGTAGAAGAGCGCCGCGTAGAGCGAGGCGTTGTCGGTGACCGCCGGGTTCGTGCGCGAGGGCTGCGTGCGGTTGGCCCAAACGGGGAAGGCGAGTTGGAAGCGGTATTTGCCGCTCGTCTCCGAGTAGTAGAGGCCGTAGAAGCGCCGCGTCGTGATGCGGCCCTTGCCCTGCTCCTCGGTCGTGTCCGGATCGAGATCGCTGCCGATGTGACGTTGGGTGCGCTTGGAGACCTCGAGCGGTTTTTCCGGCAGCGTCGGCTCACCGCCCGGCGCGACCACTTCGTCGCCCGCGCCCGTGGCGGCGTGCGTCTCCGGCTCGTTCGGGTCCTTCTTTTTAGGCTTCTTTGCCGCGCCGCCACCGCCCGGTCCAGGGCCGCCCCCGAAGCCGGGCATGCCCATGCCGCCGCTACTCGGGCCCATCTGCGCGAGCGCGGGACGTACCAGGCCGAGCACGAAGGCGAGAGCGGCGATGACGCCGACGAGTTTTAGCCTCACGCGGCAGGACCCCCGGCCGGCGGAGCGCTCGCGAGCAGCTCACGGGCGCGCGCGACGAGCTCGGCGCGAGGCACTTCGATCTGCGCACGGGCGGCGAGATCCTTCAGCATCACGATGCCGCGGCCGATTTCATCGTCGCCGAGCACGAGGCAGAGGCGCGCGCCGAGCCCGTCCGCTCGACGCAAGAGGCTCTTGAGCGAGCCGCCGCGCGTATCGGCTTCGGCCGGGATGCCGGCGCCGCGGAGCTCACGCGCAATGACGAGCGCTTCGACGCGGGCACGCTCGCCGAGCGGGGCGACGAAACAGCGCGCGTTCGCGGCAGGCTCCGTTTGCGGCAGCGCGAGCAGCACGCGCTCGAGCCCGAGCGCGAAACCGATGGCCGGCACGTCGGGCCCGCCGAGCTCTTTCACCATCGCGTCGTAGCGACCGCCCCCGAGCAGCGCGTTCTGCGAGCCGATCTCGGCGCCGCTCGTCTGGATCTCGAAGAGCGTGCGCGTGTAGTAGTCGAGCCCGCGCACGAGGCCGGGGCTCACCTCGAAGGGCGTGCCGAGCGCCGTGAGCGCTTGCGTCACGCCTTCGAAATGCGCGCGGTCTTCGGGCGTGAGAAGCTCGAGGATCGATGGCGCTCCGGCAACGGCGGCTTGGTCCTGGGGGTTCTTGGAGTCCAAAATGCGCAGGGGGTTGTCGTCGAGGCGGCGGCGCGCATGCTCGCTCAGCTCGGCGGCCTTGGGGCGTAGAAACGCACCGAGCGCATCGCGATAGCGGGCACGCGTCTCGGCCCCGCCGAGCGAGTTGACGAGCACGCGCAGGTTTTGGACCCCGAGCTCCGAGAGCATGCGCACGAGCAGATCGATGAGCTCCGCGTCGCAACCGGGGCCCGGGTCACCGTAAATTTCGACGCCGGCCTGCCAGAACTGGCGGTAGCGACCGCGTTGCGGGCGCTCGGCTCGAAACATGGGCCCGAGGTAGTAAAGGCGGCTCACCGGCTCGCGCGCGTAGAGCGTGCTCGCCACGTAAGCCCGCGCCACGCCCGCGGTGCCTTCGGGCCGCAGCGCGAGCGACTCGTCCTCGCGCTTCAGGACGAACATCTGCTTTTCGACGATCTCGGTCGCTTCCCCGATCGAGCGCACGAAGAGCTCGATGGGCTCGACCACGGGCGTGCGGATTTCCCGATAGCCGGCGAGCTCGAACGTACGCCGGAGCACCGCCTCGAGCGCTTGCCAACGCCCGATCTCGTCCGGGAGGATGTCGTTCATGCCTTTGACGGCGCGGAGGGTCATGGGCGTGGGGAAAAGATCGAGGCCGCTCGTTAGCAGCTCCGGAGAGAAGGTGCTATCCACATCCGGCGTGCGAGCGTTGGGCGTCGATGTCGGCAAGGTACGCGTCGGCGTGGCGGTGGCGGACGAGCTCGGGCTGATGGCTCACCCGCGTGACCATCTCGACGGCCGGGATCCCCGTCGGGCGGTCGAGGCGCTCGCCGCGCTCGCCGCGGCCGAAAAAATCGAGCTCTTCGTGGTCGGATTGCCCCGCTCCCTCGACGGGCAGGAGGGACCTGCGGCCCGGCGCGCCCGGCGTTTCGGCCGAGCGCTCGGCGCGCGGACGGGCGTACCGATCGAGTTTTACGACGAGTGGCTCTCGACGCGCGAGGCGCGCGGCCGCTTGCGCGAACAGGGGGTGGATGATCGCGCCGCGCGCGAGCGCATCGACAGCGCGGCGGCAGCGGTCGTCCTCCAGTCGTGGCTCGACGGGCGGCGTGTGTCGACGTGAATCACGCTCGTCCGCGCAGGCGAAGAACCCGCCGCAGCGGCGCGCCCAAGAGCTCTCGGCGCGCGCGGGCGAGCGAGCCGCAAGGCTCGACCGCGCGCCCAGTGCCGAAGCGTCGCGGGCTGTGGCTCGCCGTCGCCGGCACGTTCAGCGTGCTCGGGCTCATCGGAGTGTTCGTCAGTTGGGCTCGCGGTGTCGGCCCCGGACGCGGTGCGCAGAGCCTTTTCGAGCTCGCACCCGGAATCGCGGCGGGCGACCTCGCCGAGCGGCTGCGCGACGCTGGTCTCGTCCGCAGCGCGACGGCCGTCGCCTGGTACCTGCGCCTCACGGGCGCGAAGGTCGTCCCCGGGCGGCACCTCTTGCGCGACGATTTGAGCCCGCGCGAGCTCACCCAACGCCTGACGCGCTCAGCGGCTCGCCCGCACGCGCGCGTCACGATCCCCGAGGGTTACAACCACCAACAAATTGCCGCGCGCCTCGCCGAGCTCGAGATCTGCCCGGCGGCTGACTTCGTCGCGGCGGTCTTCAATCCCGAGCTGCTCCGCGAGCTGCGCCTGCGCGGGCCGAGCAGCGAGGGCTTTCTGTTTCCCGCGACGTACGAGCTTGCCGTGGACAGCGATCCGGCGGTCGTCGTGCGTACGCTGGTGGCGGAAACGCGAAAGCGCCTCGCGCGGCTCGAAGCGCGGCTTCCCGGCGCCTTGGACGCCCTCGCGAAGAGCGACGGCTTCGACGAGCAGGACGTGGTCACGCTCGCATCCATCGTCGAGCGCGAAGCCGCCGACCCCGCCGAACACCCGCTCATCGCGAGCGTCTTTTATAACCGCCTGCACGACCCGAGCTTTCGGCCGCTGCGTAGCCTCGAATCCGATCCAACCGCCGCGTACGGATGCCTCGTCGAGCCGGCGCTCGCGTCGAGCTGCGCCGGTTTCACGGGGCAGGTGACTCCGGCGCTCCTGCGCGACGCGAAGAATCGCTACAACACCTACCGTCATCCCGCGCTGCCGCCGGGTCCCATCTCGAACCCCGGTGAAAGCGCGCTCGGCGCCGTGCTGAGACCCGCCGCGAGCGACTACCTCTACTTCGTCGCGAGCGGCCATGGTCATCACACGTTCAGCAAGACGTTCGAGGAGCACAAGCGCCTGATGGGGCACTAGAACGCCGATCAGTTTGACTGCTCGGCGTTCTAGCCTTGTTCGTGGGGGCGGCACGCGCCGCCCCCCTCCGCCGAAGCAAGTTCGGCGGAGCCTTCCCCCACGCGGAGCTCACCGGCCATCGAACTCTCTCAAAGATTCACGTAGGCCGAAACCGTTTGTCGCCCTGCGCCAGACCGAGCTCTCGTTACCGGCCGTGCACCGCCGCAAAAAACGGAACGTTCCTCGAGCTCCGCCGCTCGCCCTAGCGTCCACGCTCGCTCGCGAGTAGGTTCGCGCCCAAGAAGTCGGAGACGGGCATGAACGAGTTCGAGAAAGCGGTCCACACCATCCAGTTTTTATCGGCGGACGCCGTCGAGAAGGCCAACTCGGGTCACCCGGGGACGCCCATGGCGCTCGCCGGGATCACGGTCGATATCTACACGCGCTACCTGCGCTACGACCCCCGCGCGCCCGAGTGGCCGAACCGTGATCGCTTCGTGCTCTCGTGCGGCCATGCCTCGATGCTGCTCTACTCGGTGCTGCACCTGGCAGGTTACGATCTGCCGCTTTCCGAGCTCGAAGCGTTCCGTCAATGGGGCTCGAAGACGCCGGGGCACCCCGAGCACGGCCTCACGCCAGGGGTCGAAACCACGACGGGCCCGCTCGGCCAAGGTGTCGGCAACGCAGTCGGCATGGCCGTAGCAGCGAAGCTCGCTGCGGCGCGCCTCAATCAGCCGGGCTCCGAGATCTTCAATTACCGTGTCTTCTGTCTCGCCTCCGACGGCGACATGATGGAAGGCGTGTCGGGGGAAGCCTCGAGCATCGCGGGGCACCTCCAGCTCGACAACCTCGTCCTCATCTACGACGACAACAAGATCACGATCGACGGCAAGACCGAGCTCTCATTCAGTGAGGACGTGGGGAAGCGCTACGAGGGGTACGGCTGGTTCGTGCAGCGCGTGAACGGGCACGACCCCGAAGAAGTTCGGCGCGCGCTCGACGCCGCGGTCGCCCACCAGGGGCAGCCGTCGCTCATCGTGGCGCACACGATCATCGGCATCGGCGCGCCCAACAAGGCCGGCACCTCGAAGGCGCACGGCGCGCCACTCGGCCAAGCCGAGATCGACGCCGCGAAAAAAGCCGCGGGCTGGCCGCTCGACCGCTTTTACGTCGCCCCCGAGGCAAAGGCGCTCTTCGCGCGCCGCGCCGAAGAGAACCACGGCGTCAGGGAGACGTGGGAGCGCAGCGTCGCGGGCCTCACGGGCGAACGGGCTGCGATGTACAAGAGCCTCACGACGCGTGCGGTGCCGAGCGATCTGCTCGAGCAGCTCGTCGCCGTCGCCGGCACGCTCAAGCCCGACGCGACACGCGGCACGGGCGCCGCGATCGAGCAGAAAGCGGCGGCACTCGTGCCCTGCCTCGTGGGCGGCGCGGCCGATCTCGCCGAGTCCACCAAGACGACGATCAAGGGCTCGTCCGACATCAAGCACGGCGAGTTCGGCGGGCGTAACTTCAACTTCGGCATCCGTGAGCACGGCATGGCCTCCGTCATGAACGGACTTGCCGTCTCCGGCCTGTTCATCCCGTTCGGCTCGAGCTTCCTCCAGTTCACGGATTACTGTCGCCCGGCGATCCGGCTCGCCGCGTTGATGGAACAGCAGGTCGTCTACGTCTTCACCCACGACTCGATCTTCCTCGGTGAAGACGGCCCGACGCACCAGCCGATCGAACACCTGTGGGCGCTGCGGATGATCCCGCACCTCGACGTCGTTCGCCCCGCCGATCCGCTCGAATGCGCGGCGGCCTGGGCGCACGCGCTCGAACGCCGTCACGGTCCGTCCCTGCTCGTGCTCTCGCGCCAGAAGACGGCGGTCCTCGAGCGACCGGCGGGCTTCGAGCCGCGCCGCATCCTCGACGGCGCCTACGTGCTCTCCGACGCCGAGAACCCGGAAGTGACCATCATCGCCACGGGAAGCGAGGTCGGCGTCGCCGTGGAAGCGAAGAAGCTTCTCACGGCGAAGGGCAAGCGCGTGCGCGTCGTGAGCGCGCCGTGCTGGGACGCTTTCGAGCGGCTCGCGCCCGAAGCGCGCGCCAAGGTCGTACCGAAGACGGGCCTGCTCGTGACCGTCGAGGCCGGGGCGACGCACGGCTGGGCCGCCGTGACCGGGCCCGCTGGGCTCAACATCGGCATCGATCGCTTCGGGGCGTCAGCGCCCGCCGAGCGACTCGCCACCGAGTTCGGCTTCACGGGTGAGGCAGTCGCGGCCAAGGTACTCGAGCGGCTCGGATGACGCTGCCGGTCGTCCTCATCCCGCACCCGCACGTGCGCGTCGATCAGAACGTGCTCGGCGGGAGCCCGTACGTCGCAGGCTCACGCGTGCCGGTGAGGCGGCTCTTCACGTTCTTTCGCGACGGCGCGAGCGTCGAGCGCATCTTCAAGCGTTACCCGCAGCTCGGTCCCGCCAAGGTGCTCGACGCGCTCGCCTTCGCGCTCGACAATCCCGAAGTGATGGAATCGGACATCGCGCGGGAGCAGGAAATCCTCGCGCGCGCCGGACACCGCGAGCGCCGTCGCGCCGGCGCCTCCGCTCAGATCGAGTTGCCGTTCACCGGCACCAAAATGCCACCGAGCCGCTGACGCAGCGCGCTGTCCCTCGACGCCACGTCCGGAACGGGCTCGTGGCTCAGAACGGCGGGGTGCGTGGTCCAAGTAGGCGATTCTAATCGGGTTTTATCTTTGAATTCCCAATGGCACGGCGGTGGGAGTAGCTTCGGCGCGACCGAGCCCAGGAACCGGTAAACGTGGAGCTTTTCGGCGCCACGCCCGTCTCGGGTGCTCGGAGGAGGATTCATCATGCGTCCGAATCGTGGTCATAGAGTTGGCGGAGCCCTCGTTGTTGCGGCTCTCCTCGCTTCACCTTTGCTGATGGACTGCGGGAAAAAGGGAATGGGCGGCATGCCCGCCATGCCCGAAGGCAAGGGCATGCCCGGAGTGCCCGGCACTTGCCCCGCCAACATCGCGGACGCCGATGCGCTGATGGCTGCCAACTTCGGCTTGCAAGGCGAGCTCGAGAACAAGGTGAAGGCCTCGCTCGCAGCCGGCGCCGACCTGCAGAAGATCGCCGGCGAGGTCGAGGCAGAGGTGACGACGGCGTGCGGCAACCTCGCCAAGGATCTGGGCGCGACCGAGGCGGATCTGAAGCCGAAGGAAGACGGGCCCGGCAAGAAGGCCGACGCAGCGTGTCAGGCGGCCGTGAAGTTCGTGAACGACTTCAAGGCCAAGGCCAAGGGCAATCTCAAAGTCGAGGTGAAGCCGCCGCGCTGTTCCGCCTCGATGGACGCCGTGACCGACTGCGCCGCCAAGTGCGACGCCACCGTCAAGCCCGGCTCCGCCAAGGTCGAGTGCGAGGGCGGCAAGATCAGCGGCCAGTGCTCGGGCAAGTGCGACGGCGAGTGCGACGTGCAAGCCGGCGCGAAGTGCGAAGGCACTTGCAGCGGCGAGTGCACCGGCGAGTGCAGCGCCGACATCTCCGGCAAGTGCGACGGCACCTGCGACGGCAAGTGCGACGGCAAGGACTTGCACGGCAAGTGCGCGGGTCAATGCGACGGCAAGTGCAAGGGTACGGCGCACGCGAATTGCAGCGGCACCTGCAAGGGCAGCTGCAGCGCGACCTGCTCGATGCAGGCCAAGGGCGAGTGCAAGGGCGAGTGCTCCGGCAAGTGCGACGTCGAGATGAAGGAGCCGAAGTGCAGCGGCGAAGTGAAGCCGCCGCAGATGAGCGCCGAGTGCAAGGCGCACTGCAACGCCCAGGTGCACGCCAAGATGGAGTGCAAGCCGGCGAGCGTGTTCGCGAAGATCGACGGCGCGGCGGACGCTCAGGCAGCGCTGAAGCTCAAGGCGGTGCTCGCCAAGGACCTGCCGGCGATCCTCAAGGTGTCGATGGGCATGAAGGGCCAGCTCGAAAGTGTCGTGAACGACGTGAAGGCCTCGCTCAACGGCGCCGAGGCGGCGGTCAAGAGCGGCGGCGACGCGGCGCTCAAGGTCGGCTCCTGCTTCGCGGGGTCGCTCAAGGCCCAGGCGGACGCGGCGGTCTCGATCAACGTCTCGGTGAAGGCGAGCGCTTCGGCGAGCGCCTCGGCGAGCGCGGGCTGAGCCGGTAAGGGACTGAGTCGATTTTCGGCGCGGGCGCTCGCAAGGGCCCCGCGCCGGCCATCGACGCGCAGCGCGTGAACGCGAGCGCCTCGTTCCCTACGGACCCGGCGCGCCGCCCGCATCTGTCAGCCACAGGTGCGTAGCCATGCCGAGCCTCGTGGAAAGCCCGACGGTCGAGCCGGCGATGGTGCCGTCGCCGTTGACGAAATAGTTCGTCGGAAACGCGCTCACGCGGTAGGCGCGGAAGACCTCGGGCGAGCCGAGGAGGACCGGGTAGTTGAGCGCGTGTTCGCGAGCGAAGCCTCGCACCGCCTCGGCGTCGGTCGAGTCCTCCACGACGGCGATCAGCGCCTCGTTCGGGCCGAGACGTCGAGCGAGGCCGCGGAGCGAAGGCAGCTCGAGCTGACAGACTCCGCACCAGGTCGCAAAGAAGTGGAGCAGCACCTTCTTCCCGCGATAGTCAGCGAGCGAGATACGTTGCCCCGACAGTTCGGGCAGCACGAAATCGGGCGCGACGCGGGCCCGAAGGTGTCTTCGCGTCTGATACGCGCCGAGCGCGAACACGAGCGCGAGGAAAATGATGCCCTGCGCGGCCCACGACGCCGAGCGTCGTGCGAGAAGGCGAGTGAGTGCCGGCAGGACCCGTTTGGACGCTGGACGTTCAGTCGTGGGCGGCAATTCTCGAGGGTTGCGAGGCACACTGCATGAGAGGCTGCAGATTGTGCTGCTTGGACTCGAAGAGATAGTACGGAAACGGCGTCAGGGTAGCCAGGCAAGCCAGACGGTGAATCCCAAAGCCGCGTAAGACGGGTTTTTTGGGGTCAGCCCTTGTCCATTGGACACGTGCATCACGCGCGCGCCCGCGCCTGCCGACCACGTCTCGGCGAAGCGGTAGCTCAGGGACGGACCTGCGCGCCACATGAAGTTGTAAACGTCGCCGCCGGCCGGAAAGCGACTCCCGTACAGAATGAAGGCGCCGCTGCCCTCGAGACTCAGGACCCAGCGCGCCAGCTCCGGCGTCTGAATCCGCAGGATCGCCGTAGGGCCCATGCCGACGGCGTTGCTCTCGAGCCGCGTGTCGTGCAGCCCGTCATCGAGCTGGACGATGTAGCCGGTCGCGGACGTCGCGGTGAGCCCCGCTCGCCACGCGAAGCAGCACGTGTCGAACATCTGTCGGCCCCCGACGACGTTCAGCGAGGTGGTCTCGATGCGCCGATCGGCGTGCGTTGGCCAGAGGTGCTCGGCGCCGGCTTCGAAAGTCCACGGGCGAGCTGCCGCGGGTGCGGCACCGGCGGAGTTCGTCAAAGCTTGGCCGAGAAGAATCAGGGGCAGCTTCGGCAGTTTCATCGCAAGGGCGCGGGTAGTGCTCCATGCGGCATGCAAGTAGCCTTCGAAGCCGTGACGCAGCTGCTCAGCTCGCCGCGAGGCTCGCCGTGTCGCGCTGCGCGGCTTCTGCGAGCTCGGCGAGCATCGTCTTGAGCGCGGCAGGGTCGGGGCCCTCGAGCATCAACCGGAGCTTCGGCTCCGTGCCGCTCCAGCGCACGAGCACGCGCCCGCTCGTTCCGAGCTCTGCTTCCGCGGCGGCGATGCGCTGCGTCAGCTCCGCCATTTCCTCGAGCGGGCGGCGCGTCGCGAGTTTGACGCTCTCGAGCAGCTGCGGCACGCGCTCCATGCCGCGCGCGAGCTCGCTGAGCGGCCGCTCCTCGCGCAGCATGATCGCGAGCACTTGCAGGGCGGCGACGGTGCCGTCACCCGTCGTGGCGTGCTCCGCGAAAATCAGGTGCCCCGACTGCTCACCGCCGAACGTGAGTCCGTCCTTGCGCATCTCTTCGACGACGTAGCGGTCGCCGACGGCCGTGCGGCGGAGTTTCGCCCCCGCGGCGGCGAGCGCGCGCTCGAGGCCCATGTTGCTCATGACGGTCGCGACGACCGTACCTTTGGCGAGCCGACCGGCGCGCGCCAGGCGCGTGCCGCAGAGGGCCATCACGGCGTCACCGTCCACGATTTCGCCGTACTCGTCGACGAAAACGACGCGATCCGCGTCACCGTCGAGCGCGATGCCGAGGTTCGCCTTACGCTTCTTCACCTCGGCCGCGACCTGGTGCGGGTGCAGCGCCCCGGCGAGACGGTTGATATTCACGCCGTTCGGGCGACAGCCGATGCAGCACACGTCGGCGCCGAGCTCGGCGAGCACGGCGGGCGCGACGCGGTAAGCGGCGCCGTGCGCCGCGTCGACCACGATTTTCAAGCCGTGCAGCGTGAGCTCGCGCGGGAAGGTGCCCTTGGCGTAGACGACGTAGCGTCCGAAGGCGTCGTCCAAGCGCTCGGCGCGGCCGACGCCGCTACCGTGCTTGCTGAGCGAGAGCAGCTTCGGATCGGCGAGCAAGGCTTCGATCGCCGACTCTTCGTCGTCGGGCAGTTTGTAGCCGTCGGGCCCGAAGAGCTTGATGCCGTTGTCGGCGAAGGGGTTGTGGCTCGCGCTGATCACGACGCCGGCGTCGGCGCGCATCGTCTGCGTGAGGTTCGCGACGGCCGGCGTCGGGATCGGACCCGTGAGGAGCACGCGGCCACCCATCGCGCAGATACCCGCCGCGAGGGCTTGCTCGAGCATGTAGCCGGAGACGCGCGTGTCTTTGCCGATGACGATGCGGGGGATGCGGGAGCGTCCGCGGCGCGCGACGTAAGCAATGGCGCGCCCGAGCTTCAACGCAAGCTCGGGCGTCATCGGCTCGATGCCGGCGCGTCCGCGAATCCCGTCGGTCCCGAAGAGTTGGCGTGTCACTGGGTTCGAGTCCAGAAGTTAGGGTGGAAAGTTCAGGCGTTAGCTAAGCAAGACCGATGCCACGCGCAACGAAACACGCTGAGTTCGTTGCGCTCGGGCGGTCTGATTTTCAGCGAAATACCGAAAAAGACCGTCACAAAGCGACCGGAGGGTCGCTTTGCAGGTTCAAGAGTAGCGCGCGCGCCGGGCCGACCAAGAAAGTCGAGCCCGTGACGACGACGACGCCACGAGGACCCACGAGCGCGCGAGCTCGGTCGAGCGCTTGCCCCACGTCGTTCGCTACTTCGCCCGTCAAAAAGCTTGCCATCTCGCGAGGATCGACCGCTTTGGCCACGGGCGGCGCCACGTAGACGCGGTGTCCTGCCACGTTTTCCAGGCGACGTAGCATTGCGCGCCAGTTCTTCGTGTGGAGGGTCCCGAAGACGAGCGCGATCTCGCGCCGCGACTCAATCTCACCGAGCACGCTCGGATCGAGCGCATGGGAGAGCGCGACGGCGCCGTCGGGATTGTGCGCGCAGTCGAGCAACGTGAGCTCTTGGCCATTGCGGTGCAAGAGCTCGTTCCGTCCGGGCCACTGCGTCGCTTCCAGCCCTTGGGCCAAGAGATCCGGCGTGATGCCGAGCTCGCGCCCGATGGTTACGGCCACGGCGAGGTTCGAGCCGACGAGCGCGATGCGCGGGTAGGCGAGGGGAGCGCCCGGGATCGGCTCCGGCGTGCCGAGCGGGATGAGCCGCCCGCCGACCGACTGGATCTGGGCCTCGATCACGGCGCGCGCTTCGGGATGGATCTTGCCGAGCACGACCGTCGAGCCGGTCTTGATGATGCCGGCCTTTTCAGCGGCGATCTTGCCGAGCGTGTCGCCGAGCTCGACCACGTGATCGAACGAGACGCGTGTGATGGCGGCGACGCGCGGCGGCGGGATCACGTTGGTCGCGTCGAGCCGCCCGCCGAGGCCGACCTCGAGCACGGCGAGATCGATGCCCGCGTCGCGGAACGCCATGAACGCCGCCAGGGTCGCGACCTCGAAGAACGTGAGGTCGGGCGCGGCATCCATCACCTGATTGAGGAGACGCACGAGCGTGTCGTCGTCGATCGGCTGGCCGTCGATTTGAATGCGCTCGGCGAAGCGGTTCAAGTGCGGCGACGTGTACATCCCGACGCGGCGCCCGCCAGCTCGCGCCATCGACGCGGTGAACGCGCACACGGTGCCCTTGCCGTTCGTCCCGGCGACGTGGATCGCCTCGAACGCACGCTCTGGATGCCCGAAACGCTCACAGGCGGCCTGCATGCGCTCGAGGCCGAGCTTCTGCCCGCGCGGCACGAGCGCGTAGAGCCGCTCCAACGTCTGCTTCAAATCGCTCAAGCCGCGCTCCCCGCGAGATGGCCGAGCAAGGTCCGGAGGCTCGCGCGCAGCTCGAGGCGGGGCACGATTGCATCGATCATTCCGTGTGCAACCAAGAATTCCGGCTGTTGAAAGCCCTCCGGCAGCGTAGTCCGGAGGGTGTTCTCGATCACGCGCGGTCCCGCGAAGCCGATGAGCGCGTTCGGCTCGGCGATGTTCACGTCGCCGAGCAGCGCCGTGCTCGCGGCGACGCCGCCGGTGGTCGGATACAAGAGCACGCTCAGGTATGGCTTTCGGGTCGCCCGGAAGCGGCCGAGTGCGGCCACGGTCTTCGCCATCTGCATCAGGCTCAAAATACCTTCCTGCATGCGGGCTCCACCTGACGAGTGGAGCAGCACGACCGGCAGCCGCTCGAGCGCGGCTCGCTCGAACAAACGCGTGATGCGCTCGCCCACGACCGAACCCATGCTGCCGCCCATGAAACCGAACGCGAAAATGCCGATCGCGATCTGACAGCCGTCGATGCAGCCGCGACCGATGCGAATGGCCTCCGTCAGGCCCGTGTTGCGTTGAGCGCGCAGTAGGCGTTCCGGGTACGGCTTGCCGTCGTCGAAAACGAGCGGATCGGTGGGCGCGATGTGCTCGTCCCAAACCTCGAGCTCGCCGCCGTCGAGCAGGAGGCGCACCCACTCGTCGACGGGCATCGGATGATGGTGACCGCAGCTACCGCAAACGAGGAAGCGCACCGTGAGCTCTTCGACGGTCGCGACCGCGCCGCAACCGGCGCACTTGCGGAAAAGGCCGCGTCCGACCGAGCGTTTCTCGGCGTTGGTAGACTGTGCTGGGGTTCGTTCGGGTAGCGCCACGCGTGAACGAAAAGCTTAGACCAAAACGGGGTCTTTTCGAATGTTTAGGACGTCGAGCCCCGAGAGCCTCTCCGAGTCTCGGCCCCGAAGCAAGACGCTTCTCGATCCGGAGCTCGGAATCGCGTCAGTTCGAGCTACAATTGCCCGCCCAGGAGTTCGGGCCGGTGCGATCGTGGTCCCGAGCCTTGAGTGGCGAGGGGAACGGGGGGAGACTCGCGCGGCTTGAGCGTCGAGGTCGAGCCTTCTCTTGCCACGGTCGCGCCCCTCGTCCGCGCCCCCGTCATCGGGCGCGACGGGGAGCTTGCGCTCCTGAAGCAAATCTACGACTCGGTGCTCGCGCGCGGCGAGATGCGCGTGGCAACGGTCGTGGGGCCCGCCGGCATCGGCAAGACCCGCCTCGCCGAACAGCTCGTGCTCGAGCTACCCGCGACGCGACGGCCCCGCGTCTACCGCGGAGCGGCCCGCGCCCAGGGGCTCGCATACGGGCTCTTCGACAGCTTGCTCCGTTCGGCGTTCGACCTCGGCGAGGGGCTCTCGCACGAGGCGAGCGTCATTCGCGTGCGCGATCAGGTCGCGAGCATTCTCGACGACCGGCGCGTCGGCGACGTCTGTTACTTCCTCGGCGGCCTCTGCGGGCTCTCGTTCACGGACAGCCCCTTCACGCGCGCCGTGATGGACGATCCGCTGCAGGCGCGGCTCATTCGGCGTGCCGTGCTGCGGAGCTTCTTCGAGGCGGGGGCGCGCAAGACGCCGCTCTGCCTCGTCTTCGACGATCTGCAGGACGCGGACGAGGACTCGCTCGATCTGCTCGTCTACTTGATGCAGGAGCTCAATGGGCCGATCTTCGTCGTGTGTCTCGCGCGTCCAGATCTCTTGAGCCGTCATGAGCGCTGGCTCGAGGTGTCTGCTCCGCGCCACGATCTGATCGAGCTCGGGCCCGTGTCGAGCCTCGACGCGCGCGCGATCATGCAGTCGCTGCTCACGCCGTGCGAGAACGGCCCGCCCGATCGCCTGCTCGAAGCGGGGCTCGGCATGGCCGGCGGCAACCCTGGCCTCCTCGCGCACATGGTGCGGATTTTTCACGACTGCGGCGTTTTGCGCGAGACGGGCGAGCCGACTTCCTCGCCGAGCTGGACCGTGGATCTCGATCGCCTGAACCACGCCCGGCTGCCCACGACGATGGAGGACGCCGTCTCGGCTCGCCTCGGCGTGCTCTCGGCCGTCGAGCGCCGCCTGCTCGAGCACGCGGCGGCGATGGGCAGCGTGTTCTGGCTCGGCGGCTTGGTCGCGCTCGCGCGCATGGATCGCGAGGCGCCCGATCTCTGGGATCCCAAGGCGGAAAACGACGTGCTCGAGATCGAGCGCGCGCTCGGCGAGCTCGTGCAACGAGACTACGTCTTGCGCCTGCCGGACTCGGCGTTCCCCGGTGAGATCGAGTACGTTTTCAAGCACAACCTCGAGCGCGAGCGCATCGCGCAGATGATATCGCCTGCGGCGAGCCGCCGCCGCCACCAGACGATCGCCGATTGGCTCGCGCAAAAAGACAACGTGCGCAGCCAGGAGGAGTACTCGGCGATGCTCGCGCGTCACCTCGAGCTCGCGGGCTGTTGCACGCGCGCCGCGTTCACGTACATCGATTCCGGAGGCCTCGCGCGCGCTCAATACGCCCAAAAACGCGCCAACGACCACTACCGCCGCGGCCTCGAGCTGCTCGGCGAGGACGACGCCCGGCGCCGGCTCGACGCGCTGCACGACCATGGCGACGTGCTCGTGCAGCTCGGCCGCACCGACGAAGCGCTCGCCGCGTTCCGCGAAATGCTCGCGCTCGCCTATCGCCTTGGCCTGAAGGGCAAGGGCGGCGCCGCGCACAATCGCATCGGCCGGCTGCATCGAGACACGGGTTCGCTCGACGTCTCACGGCGCCAGCTCGAGCGCGGGCTCGAGCTGTTCGAGGCCGTGGGCGATCGGCGCGGCGTCGCGGCGAGCCACGACGACATCGGACGGCTGCTCTGGATGCGCGGTGAGTACGAAGCGGCGCTCGAACAGATGCGCACAGCGCTCGACATGCGCAAAGAGCTCGGCGACGGCCGCTCGATCGCGCTCAGCCTGAACAACATCGGGCTCGTCTGGCGCGATCACGGCCAACAAGCCAAAGCACGTGAAGCGCTCGAGGCGAGCCTCGCCATCCGGCGCGAGCGCAACGACCCGCTCGGCATCGTCGAGAGCCTCAACGCCCTCGGCGATCTGGCGCTCGATCAGGGCGACGCCGAAAAAGCCCTCAAGCTCTTCTACGAAGCTCACGCCATCGCGCGCGACGTTGGCGAGCACAACCGCATCGCGCTCGTGCTCACGAACATCGGCGAGGCGCTGCTCCGGCTCAGGCGCGCGGAAGAAGCCATCAAGGTGCTGACCGAAGCCGAGGGCTTGTGCGACGAAACGGGCGACAGGCTGCACCTCGCCGAGGCCAAGCAGGGCCTCGCCAAAGCGTACCTCGAGCAGAAGGATCTCAAGCGCGCGCGCGAGTCGATCAAGCGCGCGGTCGATCTACTCGGGCAAGTGCGAAGCAAGCCGCACCTCGCGGTCGCGCTCAGGACGCTCGGCGAGGTCACGGGTGCCGGCGCCTGGGGCGGCGGACACGAGGTCAAAGCCGTCGATTACTTCATGCGCTCGATCGCGATCTGCAAGGAAATCGGCAACGAGCTCGAGGTCGCGAAGAGCTACCGCGCGTTTTCGAGCTACGTGTTCTCGTCGCCCCATTACCGGCACAACGCCGACATCCAGCGCGAAGCCCACAAACTCGAGTCCATGGCCGAAGAAATCTTCGAACGTCACCGCCTGGGAGCCGCGTCGTGATTCGCGTGCTCGCGCGCCGCACGGGTCCGGTCGTCGTACCGCTCCCCCAGTATCAAACGAGCGGCGCGGCCGGCGCCGATCTCCACGCCGCGCTCAGCGAACCGGTCACGCTCGCCCCGGGCGAACGGCGACTCATCCCGACCGGCCTCGTGCTCGCCGTTCCGGACGGCTACGAAGGTCAAGTGCGGCCGCGCTCCGGTCTCGCGCTGAAGCACGGCATCGGCATGGTGAACGCGCCCGGCACGATCGACAGCGACTACCGCGGTCCCGTGGGCGTGCTGCTCGTCAATCTCGGTGCGGAGCCGTACGTGATCGAGCCGCTCGCGCGCATCGGCCAGCTCGTGATCGCGCCGGTGACGCGCGCGGAGTTCGCGTTCGCGGCGGAGCTCGGCGAAACGGCGCGGGGCGAGGGCGGGTTCGGGTCGAGCGGGTATTCGTAAGGCGATTACTCGTAAATCTTGGGCGGGGGGCCGCCGTAGAGCGAGAGCCGCCGCTCCGTGTACGCGAGCGCGCTACCGATATCGAAGGTCGCTTGCTGCACGACCGCGCGGGACGGATCGAGCTCCTGGATCACGCCCGACGAGGAGTAGGTGATGAGCAGGTTGCCGTTGGCGAGCTTCTGCACGTCGCCGCCGAAGGTCGTGTTCTGGTCTGCGTCGTAACGCCAAAGCTCGGTCGCCGTCTTGGCGGTGACGTCGAGCTTGAGCTCGAACACGAGCGATTTTTGGGCGCCGCCGTCGCCGTTGCTGAAGACGAGCAGGTCGTCGGGAGCGAGGATGTGCACGCCGTGCTCGTGGACCCAGCTCGTGCCGCTGATGGTGCTGGCGTCGCCGTTGAGGCCCCACACGAACTCGCCGTGGCGGGTGATCTTGATGAGACTCGAAGCGTCGTAATCGGAGAAGACGAAGCTGTCGTCGCCCGCGAAGTACGCGAGGTAATTGACGTGGCACATCGTGTTGCCGTGCGCTTCCTTGGCGTTGAAGAGCGAAGTGAGCGTGCCGTCGTCCGGGTTGAAGTCGAGGATTTCGTCGCAGCCGCTCGTGGCGTGACCGACGAGCCCGACGTGGCCGTCGGGGATCACCGCGAGATCGTGCGTCGTGTGCGGGAGCTCCCAGCGATCCTCTTTGAGGCCGTCCATGCTCACGCGCCGGACCACGCCCGTGCCGTCGGTTTGCGCCGTGTTGCGCATCCACATCGCCTTGCCGTCGAAGGACATGCGCGTGCGGATCACGTCGTCCTCGCCCGGATACATCCAGACGTAGTCGAAGTCTTTGTCGAAGATGAACGACGGGCCCATCTTGCCCGTGCCCCAGCGCTCCGTGATCGTGAAGCCGCCGAAGACCTTGTCGGGCGCCATGGTGGTGAGGATCGGCTTCGGCAGGCCGTTCGGGAGCGGCCCGGTTTGGAGCGTGTAGTCGGCGCTCTCGCAGCGTTCGCTGCCCGCCTGGGCCACGACTTTGAAGTGGTAGGTGTGACCGTATTTCATGCCGAGGAGCGGCGTGTGATGGTTCGCCGCCATCAGATCGACCGGCGCGCTCGCGCCGTAGCTCGTGTCGAGCCCGAACTCGATCGAGGCGCTGTCGAGTTGAGCTCGATCGACGCTAAAGTCCACGAGGCCGACGCTCGTGATCTTCTCGCTCAGCGACGAAGTGACGTTGAAGGTGCAATTACCTGGCGATACCGAGCCGGTGCCCGCCGTGCTCATCCCCGCCATCCCGGCGCCAGGAGCGACCGGAGCGCCCGCGGTGCCGCTGCCCGCGCCGCCCAGGCTCGAGCTCATGCCGCCCGTGGCGACGATGCCTCCACCGCTGCCGGCGTTCGCGCTGGGACCCATGCCGCCTCTTTCACCGCTGCCGCCCGAGCTCGTCGTCGCTCCGCTGCCGCCTACCCCTGCGCCGGCTGACGAATTCAGCGTGCCGCCCGTGCCCGCACCGAGCGAAACCGCGGCTCCCGCCGCGCCCGGCCCCCGCGGTGCCGAAGACGGCGACGAGCACGCCCACAACCCGACCCCGGCTGCATAGAGAGATAATCCACGCCCCCAAAAGGCCGGCGCGCCCGCGAACAAGCTTCGATTCACCCGACGTTAGTGTTCACGCGCAGCAGCGCGAGGCAACCGATCGTCAGCGGGCCAACTTGAGACGGCAAGTCGCCCGAGCAGCGACGAATTTGCCGCTACCGCGACCATTACTCTACTCACGGGCGAGAGCTATCCCTCGCCGCGCTTGATGCCGTAAGCGCGGATTTTTTTATGCAGGTTCGTGCGCTCGACGCCGAGCACCACGGCGGCCTTCGAGACGTTCCAGTCGGCGTCCTTCAGGGTCTCGATGATGTAACCGCGTTCGGCGTTCTCACGGTACTCACGCAGCGTGGGGCGCTCGCCCGGCGTCGAACGCGGGCCCGGCGCCGACTCGTCGGATTCCGCGTCGTCGTCGAACGGCGAGAGGTGCGGGTCTTCGGGCAAGTCGGCGACGGTGATGATGTCGCTCGCGAGAATGGCCGCGCGTTCCACGGCGTTCTTGAGCTCGCGCACGTTGCCCGGAAACTGCCGGCGGCCGAGCGACTCGTGCACGGAAGGATCGATGCGCTTCGGCTTGAGGCCGTTCTCGTTGCAGAACGAGCTCACGAAGGCCTCGGCGAGCAGCGGAATGTCCTCACGCCGTTCGCGCAGCGCGGGGCACTTCATCGGGAACACGTCGAGGCGGAAATACAGGTCCTCACGGAAGTTGCCCGCCGCGACCTCGCGCTGCAAATCCTTGTTCGTGGCGGCGAGCACGCGCACGTCGACCTTGACGTTCTGCTCCGAACCGAGCCGAACGATTTCACCGTTCTGCAGCGCGCGCAGCACCTTGGCTTGCGCAACGAGCGCCATGTCGCCGATTTCGTCGAGCAAGAGCGTACCGCCGTGCGCCTGCTCGAAGAAACCGCGCTTGCGCGTCTGAGCGCCCGTGAACGCGCCACGCTCGTGTCCGAAGAGCTCGCTTTCGATGAGCTCACGCGGGATCGCGGCGCAGTTGACGCGCACGAACGGCTCGTCGCGTCGCGGGCTCAAGCGATGAATCGCCCGGCTCACGAGCTCTTTTCCCGTCCCGCTCTCGCCCGTGATGAGTACGCTCGCGCGCGTGGGTGCGACGCGATCGATCTGCTGGTACAAGCGCTGCATCGAGGCGCTCGTGCCGATCATCTCGTAGCGCGTCTCGAGCTCGGCGCGGAGCTGCGTGACCGCACGCGTGAGCCGCGCGGTGCGCACGGAGTTGCCGACGCTCACGAGCACGCGCTCGCGACTGAGCGGCTTCTCGAAAAAATCCGTGGCGCCGAGCTTGATCGCGAGCACGGCGTCCTGCACCGTGGCATGTCCGCTCACGACGATGACCGGCAACTCGCGCGTGGCTTCCTCGGCGCGTAGCCGTTCGAGCACCTGCAAGCCGCCCATGCCGGGCAGCTTCAAATCGAGGATGGCGAGATCGATGGGACGGCCGGCGCGCGACAAGAGCTCGAGTGCCTGCTCGCCGGACTCGGCCTCGAGCACGTTGTAGCCGTCGCCGTCGAGCACCATCCCGAGCGTGCGCCGGATGTTCTTCTCGTCGTCCACCACGAGCACCGTGATGGCCGCCGCCGCGAGCGGCTTGCCCTCTTCACCTGCCTCCGTGACCATCAACCGACGAGGCTAGTGCGCGAAAGGGCGCTAGTCCACGCGAGAGGCGGCTGACTCGGAGGGGGCGACCGGCCCCGGCCCGAGCGCCACCAGAAAGCGGCGTGCCGGCTCCGCGAAGGGGCTCGCTGGATATTCTTTGAGCACGCGCTGAAACACGGCGCGCGCCTTTTCGCGCTGCTTTTGCTTCATGTACGTCTCGCCGAGCAGCACCATCGCTTCGGGCTCGAGGCCCGAATGATCGAAGGCATCGAGCGCGTGCACACAACGTGCGACTGCGGCGTCGAACTTGCCGCGACCGAGGTAGAAACGGGCGACGTAGAGCTCGTGGCGCGCGAGCAAACCGACGACCACGGCGCGCATGTAGCGGAGCTGATCGGAGTAAACCGAAGTCGGATAGTCGGTGAGAAACTGGCGAATGCTCACGAGCGCGTCGTTCACGGCGGCGAGATCGCGCTCCTCGAGGGGCGGCATCAGCACCGACTGACTCACCGATTCGTACTGGGCCTTGGCGACCCGGTAGCGCGCGTACGGCACCTCCGGATCGTTCGGATAATCGTGGACGAAGGATTTGAAGCCCGTGACGGCTTCGGCGTACTTGTCCTGAGCGAGATCGGCGTCGGCGAGCCTCAGCTCGGCGAGCCGCGCATAGCGGCTATAGCCGTACTTCTTCTTCAATTCGTTGAAGACTTCCGTCGCGCCTTCCCAGTTTTCGGCCTCGAGCTCGCGCAGGCCTTGCTCGTACTTGGTCCGGGCGTTTTCTGCGTACTCGAGCGCGCTGAGCGGTGCGCGCTCCTCGCCTGCGCAGCCGACGCAGGTGAGGGGAGCGAGCGCGGCGAGGCTCAGCGCGAGCGCACGAAGCGCGGGGCAGACGGGCACGAGACGCATGGGCAGCGCCTTCGCTACCCGCTCGGCGTGGCGAACGCAAGCCCGTGTCCCTGCAAAATACGGCCAATTCAGGAGGACTCGCCGCGACGCTGCCCGCGCTCGCTTCCGGATCAAAGCTTTGCCCTAGCAGCCGAGCCCGCCTCGGGGGTAAACATCGGGTGTGACCGAGAAGGTTCCCATGACGCCCGCGGGCGCGCAGAAGCTCCGCGAGGAGCTGCACCGGCTCAAGGAAGAGCGTCCCAAGATTTCGCGCGAAATCGGCATCGCGCGCGAGCACGGCGATCTCAGCGAAAACGCCGAGTACCACGCGGCCAAGGAACGCCAGGGTCTGGTCGAGGCGCGGCTCAAGGACATCGAAGACAAGCTCGCCCGAGCCGAAGTCATCGATCCGACGAAGCTCAGCGGCGATCGGGTGCGCTTCGGCGCGACGGTGACGCTCACGAACCTCGATAACGAGGAAGAGAGCAAGTACCAAATCGTCGGTGCCGACGAAGCCGACATCAATCAAGGGCTGATTTCGGTCTCGGCGCCGCTCGCTCGCGCCCTGATCGGCAAGAGCATCGGCGACGAGGTAGTGGTGCAGCTCCCGGCTGGGACGCGCCGCTACGAGATCGGCGACATTACCTTCAAGTGACCGGGGGCTAGCCTCGAGTTTGGCGGCCTTGGAAGGAAAGATCACGATCATCTCGCGAGACCGTGAGCCACGTGAGCACCGGCGAGATTTTCTAAGACCGCGCAACTCGAGCTTAGCGGTCTCGGGCGCGCCCGCGCACCTTCACGCGTGATCCGCCGGCTCGGCATCTCCGTCCTCGCGGCCGCGGCGCTCGTCTTCGGCGAGGTCGTCGTCGTGCTCGCACTTTCGCACCGGCAAGTCGCGAGCATTTGGGAAGCGGACACGGGCCTCGCGTTGTTCGCGCCGACGCTACTCGCGGTGGCGCTCGTGTTCGGGCTCGCCGGAGCGGGGCTCGACGTGCTCTTTCGCGACGAGCGGGCGAGCGGGCGGCGCGCGTTCGCGCTCGTTGCGGCGGCGGCCGGCGGGGCCGTGGCTTGGGGAGTCGGCGGCGGGCGGCACCTCGCGACGGCTGGAACGCGTGGTGGATTCGCGCTGGTGGTCTCGCTCCTGGTCGGGACCGCGACGTTCTTGGCGCTGCCGTGGCTCCGCCGACTCGCACGCGAGCGACCAAGCACGTTCGCGCTGCTCGTCGCCGTCAAAATCCTGCTGCTCGAGCTCGTGAGTCGCTTCGTGCTCGTGCGCCTCTACCCCGCGTTTCACCTGGCGCTCGCGCTCGCGTGCGTGGTCGCGGCGCCGTTCGTCGCGCTCGCGCTCGCGAAGCCAGACGAGCGAAACGCCGCATGGCGTGCATGGCTCGCGCCGCTCGTGCTCGCCGTCGCCGGCGTGGCGCTCCTGCCCGTCTCGGCGCGGCGGCTCGCTCGCTTCGACAACTTCCGTTTGCTGCTGCTCGACGCGGCGCCCATCGGCCGCTTCGCCGTCGAGCTCGCCGCGCTCGTCGCTCCGCCGCCCGCCGCCGAACCGCCGTCATGTGACGCTCCGGGCACGTGCCTCGAGCGCGCGCCCAAGACGAACGGCGAGCGCGCCATCGATCTCCAGGGCCGCGACATCCTGCTCGTCACCGTCGATGCCCTGCGCGCCGATCACGTGGGCGCCTACGGCTACTCACGCCCGACCACGCCGAACATCGATCGCTTCGCGCACGAAGGCATGTTGTTCGAGCACGCCTACACGGCAACGCCGCACACGTCGTACGCCGTGACCTCGCTCATGACGGGCAAATACATGCGCCCGCTCTTGCTGCAGGGCCTGGGCGCCGATTCGGACACCTGGGCCGGCCTGCTACGCACGTACGGTTACCGCACGGCGGCGTTCTACCCGCCGGCCGTCTTTTTCATCGACGCCGCGCGCTTCGAAAAATTCCAGGCTTCGTCGCTCGACTTCGAGTATCGCTGGGTCGAGTTCGCCGAGGGTGATCGGCGAGTCGGCCAAGTCGAGCGCTACTTGAGCGCGGCGCCGGCCGACCGGCGCCTATTCACGTGGGTGCACCTGTTCGGCCCGCACGAGCCGTACGAGAGTCACCCCGAGCATCCGTTCGGCGATCGCGACATCGATCGCTACGACTCCGAGATCGCCGACGCCGACGCGACGTTCGGCCGCATTGCGACGCTCTTCCTGCGAGCTCGGCCGCGCGCCGTCGTGATCATCACGGCCGATCACGGCGAGGAATTCGGCGAGCACGGCGGGCGCTACCACGGTACGAGCGTGTACGAGGAGCAGGTGAGGGTACCGCTGATTTTCTGGGCGAACGGCGCCGTGAAACCGGGCCGCGCCGCCGAGCCCGTCGCGCTCGTCGATCTGCTGCCGACCTTGCTCGCGGCGCTCGACATTCCACGGCCGCCGCGCTTGCGCGGGCGGGATCTGGGGCCGCTGCTCGCGCAGCGTACTTCCGCGGGGCCCGGCTTCGCATACGCCGAGACCGACGACCAAGCGCTGCTCGCCGAAGGCTCCGAGCGACTGGTTTGCGCGCGGCGCGTCGGTGCCTGCCAGCTTTTCGAGCTGAAGGACGATCCGGGCGAGAAACGAGACATCGCGGCGGCGCACGCGTCCGATCGCGACGCGCTGCGCACCAAGCTGCGCGAGATCGGCGCCTCGCACGGGCGCTACGAGCTCGGGGGACTGCGCGCCGAGGGCAAGGGCTGGCCGCCCGCCATTCGCCGAGCCCTCGCAGGCGACGGCGAAGCCGCGCCCGAGGTCGCCGAGCTCCTCGAAGACGCGGACGTGAACGTGCGCCGCAAAGCCGCCGAGGTGCTCTTCGAGCTGCAGAAGCCCGCGACGGCACCGGCGCTCAGGCTCGCGCTCGGGCGTGAAGAGGACGCCGAGGCCAAGGCGTGGGCCGCGCTCGCGCTCACGCGGCTCGGACAGGGCGCGCCGCTCGTCGCGGAGCTGCTCGCGGGCGATGACGCGAAATTCCGGCGGCTCGCGGCGCTCGCGCTCGGCGAGGCGGGCGATCGACGCGGGGAAGCCGTGCTCGTCGATTGGTGGAGTCACCCCGATCAGCGCGATTTCGAGCGCTCGCGTCAGATCCTCGGCGTGTTCGGCGAGCTCAAGCCCAAAGCCGCCGTGTGGCCGCTCGTGCAGTCGCTCGGGGACGTGCGCCTCCGGCCGTACGTCGCGAAGACACTCGCCGCGATCGGCGACGACGGCGCGAACGGCGCGCTGCTCAAAGCGCTCGGCGAGGAGCACCTGCAGAGCACGCGCGTCGCGCTCGCGGGCGCGCTCGTGTCGCTCGGCGCGCACGAGGAGCTCGCCGCGCCGCTTCGTCGTTTCCTCGGCGTCCCCGACCCGCTGCCCGGCGGGCTCGCGCTCGCCGTCAAAGCCAAGATCCTCGAGCACGTCGGCGGGCCGAAAGCACGCGATCTCGCCAAGCTCGGCCAGCACGCCGATCTCGGGCAGGCGATCGAGGTCGTCGTACCGCCGGGCGGCAACGGGCATGGCGTCCGGGCAATCGTGCGCGCGACGAGCAGCGGCAACGTGCCCGGTGAGGTCGTCGTGAGCTCCGGCTCGCACCTGATCCGCTTCGATCGCGACGGCAAAGCCGTCCGGCAGCACGGCGTGCCGGCCCTCGACGAACACCGCCGGGTCCGGCTGTCGATCCCGCCCGCCGTCGAGCCGATCGAAGTGGCGGCTACCGTCCCCGACGCCGTTGGACTGCGGCCGGGCGTGAGCGCCGAGGTCATCGTGTACGCCAGTACGGGGGTTTCGGTCCAGGCCATCGCCTTCGTGCCGCTCGCGGACGAGCTGCCGCCGCCCCCGCCCGAGCCGTGGAAGCCGACGGACGCGCCATGAGCCCGGAAATGGCCCCGTATGTCGTCACGACGCCATGCGGGGGGCCTGTGGTATAGACGCCGCCCGTGGCCGAGGACCAAGACCCCGCCGACACCGGCACCGACGCTCCCAAGGAAACGCGTGCCATCAAGGATCGCAATCAGCGCATCCGCGAAGAGGCCGCCCAGAAGCGCAAGGCGCGACGTGATCACGAGCAGCGGCGCGCGAACGTGCAGCGCAACCTCGGCGCCGGCGAGCTCGTCGACGACGCTCTGGCGCGCGGCACGCACGCGGCGACCGGCTGGCTGAAGCGGCACCTCAACGTGATTCAGTGGGTGGTCGTCGTGGGCGCCGCGGGCGGCATCGGCTGGCAAATCTACTCGGCGCACAAGCACAAGACCGAAGCCAAGGCCACGGATTCGCTCATGGTCGGCGTCGCTGCCGAGTTCGGACGCGTCGGCGACGAGGACGAGGCCGACATCGATCCGAGCACGGGGCTCGACGATGCGCGCCCGCACTTCAAGGACGAAGCCGCGCGGCTTAAAGCGGCCGCCGACGGCTACCGCGCCGCGTCAGGTAGCGACGCCGTGCGCACGCTCGCCGACCTCGGACTCGCCGGCGTGCTTTACGACTCCGGCCAATTCAAGGACGCACTCGCGACCTACGACAAGGTGAAGCAGAGCGCGCTCGCTCAAAAAGACAGCGACGTACGGCTCCGCGCGCTCGAGGGCACGGGCCTCGCCCACGAAGCACTCGGCGACAAGGACGTGGCGCGCAAAGCCTTTCACGAGCTCGGAAACAGCGATGTGACCTTGTTCTCCGCGCTCGGACTGTTCCAAGAAGCGCGTCTCGCTTTCGCCGCCGGCGAGCGCGACGCCGCCAAGGATCTACTCAAGAAGGCACTCGACAAGGTGACGAAGGACGAGAGTGCCGAGCACCCGCCGAGCTACGTGAGCTCCGCGGCGCGCGAGTTGCTCGCTACCATCGATCCGAGCGCCGTGCCGCCCATGCCGTCGCGCAACGCCGAACAGTCGCAGGCGGGCCCCGGCTCCGCGAACGGCAAGATGCAGCTCTCGAAGGAAAAAATCGAGGAGCTCATGCGTCAGCTCAAAGAGCACCCGCCCGCACCCGCGCCGTCCGGCGCCCCCGCGGGCAAGCCGTGACGCGCGCCGCGCGGCGCTCGTGGTCGCTCGCGTGCGCGGGGCTCGCCCTCGGGCTCGTGGGTTGCGACGCCATCCGCTCGGGTGCTCACCCGGATTTGCCGCCGTTCGTGACGCGCCCCGACGGCTCGATGCACGTCGTTTACGAGCGCACGGTGCTCGCCGCGTCGCGTCGCGTGGGCGAACCTTACGAGCGCGGTCAGCCGGAGCTCGATCCGGCCGGCATGCGCGTCTTCGTCGGCTCGAGTGATCGCGGGCTCTACGCCGTGCGGGCCGACGACGGCACCGTGCTCTGGCGCTTCGAAACGCTCGGCTTCGTCCAATGCGCCCCGCTCTACGATCCGGGCGAAGACGTGCTCTACTTCGGCTCGAACGACGGCGCGCTCTACAAGGTGCGCGCCAAAAATGGCCAGCTCCTCTGGCGTTTCATGACGAACGCCGAGGTCAGTCGAAGGCCCGTGCTCGCGAACGGCACGCTGTTCGTCGCCAACGCCAACGACACCGTGCTCGCCCTCGATCCGAAGAACGGCGAGCTCCGCTGGCACCAGCACCGCACGCCCGCGATGGGCATGGAAGTGGCCGGCTACTCGGGCGTCACGTTCTTTCGCGACAAGATCTACTCGGGGTTCAGCGACGGGACCGTCGTCGCCTTCGATCCAGCGACGGGCGCCGAACGCTGGCAGCCCGTGGATCTCGCGGCCGAGGTCGAAGCTCAAACCGGGGAAGCCCCACGCTACCTCGACGTGGACACGACGCCCGTTGCCGACACGCTGCAAACGGGTCCGGTCGTCTTCGTTGCGAGCTACGCGGGCGGCGTCTACGCGCTCGACGCGGAGACCGGTTCTCAAGTTTGGTCGAACACGGGGGTGCTCGGCGTCTCCGAGCTCGTGCTGTGGACCGAGGAGGCGCGCGCCGAGCCACCATCGCCCGCGCGGCGTCTCTTGCTCGCTTCGAGCGGAACCAGCGGCCTCTGGGGTCTCGATCCCGAAACGGGCGCCGAGGTCTGGCGTCGCTCGCTCCCGAGCGGCGGGGTTTCCGCGCCGGTCGCGATCGCGGGCGCGCTGATGGTGTCGACCACGCGTCTCGGGATCTTCCTGCTTTCGCCGCTCGGTGGTGACCTGATCGACGGCATTCATCTGGCGGACGGGTCGGCGATGACGCCCGCTGCGAGGGGCACGCGCGCCTTCGTCCTCACGAACGCGGGGACCCTGCTCGCGCTCAGGGTCGCGCCACCGCTCGCGCATTTCGAGCCGAATCGCACGCCGCTCTGACGGTTCGCTCGTGGGGTGGAGACCGTCGGGCCGAGCGCCGAAAACGGTGTCTTGCGTCGCGACTCGAACTTGATAGAGTGGGGCTCGCGCCGGGGACACGTCGAGGGTCTTTTCCGGTCACGTTGGCGGGTTGGGTGGCCAGCATGCATAAATTCGGACTTGGTGGTGGTGAAGAGGAGCCGGCTCGTGCAGGGGATGCATCGAACGCTTTCGGTCCGCTCGTGGCCGAGTTGCAAGAAATCAACCAGCGTCGGGGAATGGAACGCACGCTTGCCGTGGGCGAGCTCATCTTGCGCGAGTTCTTCGGTGGTGACCCCCGCGCGTGGCGCGAGCAGAGCCGCAAGAAGGCGAACTCGATTCGGAGGCTGGCGCTGCGGCCCGACTGTCCGTTCCGGAAATCCACGCTGAACGAGGCCGTGGGGGTTTACGTCGCCGTGTTCGAACAGCCGACGCTGCGCAACGCCGCGCACGTCACGGCGAGCCATATTGCTTCTGTCTTGCGCCTGCCGGCCGACGAGCGCGAGCGCCTGCTCGAAGAGGCCGAGCGCGAACGCTGGAGCGTGCGGCAGCTGCGCTCGCGCGTTCGGTCGCGCGGACGTTCGGGAGCCAGTGAGTCACGCCTCGCGTGGCTCGACGCGGGCATGCGCGCCGTCCTGCTCTTGCAGCGCTCGCTCGAGGACGCCGTGGCCATCGCCGGACGCATGGGCGAGCTCGGCCCCTTGAGCTCGCATTCACGCGCCGAACTACGCGAGCTCGCGAACGAGGTGCTCCATCTCGGCACCCAGCTCTCGAGCCTCGCCGCGGAACCCTCGGACACGACGCGACAGCGCCTGTCCGAGATCCGTTACCGCGAAGGCCAGGAACCAGGCGTCGCGAGCTCCGAAGCGGTACCGAGCAGTCGCTGAGCTCTCATGCGCGGTTCCCGTAACGCGGGCAAGCGGATCGCGCAGCTTACGCCCCTCGCTCGCTTCCGTAAGTACTTCGTGCTTGGCCGGAGCCCTCAGCGCACGACTCCGATCGCGAGCTTCAAGTATTCGCCCTCGGGAAACGCGGGCACGACCGGATGATCGAACGCCGCGCCACGCGTGCCTTCGAGCGTGAAGTGCCGACCCGCGGCGCGCGCACCGGCTTCGACGCTCGCGACGAACTCCGCGCGCCCGACCTGACTCGAGCACGACGCCGCGAACAAGAGCCCGCCCGGAGCGACCACGGCTGCGGCGAGGGTGTGCAGCCGCCGGTACGCCTTGAGGGCGAGCGGGAGGCCGGCGCGATTCTTTGCAAAACTCGGCGGATCGGAGATCACGAGGTCGTAACGCACGCCGTCGCGTCGCGCTCGTTCCAGAAAATCGAACGCGTCCACGGCATGAAAGCCTGCGCGCTCGTCGGCGACCGAGAACCCATTGCGCTCGAAGTTGCGGCGCGCCGCGGCGATGGCGGGGCGCGCCTGATCGACGGTATCGGTGCGCGTGGCGCCGCCAGCCGCCGCGTAGAGCGAGAATCCGCCCGTATAACCGAACAGGTTCAGCACGCGGCGCCCGCGTGCGCGGCTTCCGACCTCGGCGCGGTTCTCGCGCTGATCGAGAAACAGCCCGCCTTTTTGGCCGTGCGCGAGATCGACCGCGAAGATTAGGCCATTTTCACGCACTTCCACGCGATCGTCCGCTACGCCGCGCGCTTCACGGTCGATCACCCGTTTGACGCCAATGCGCTGCTCGGCGCCGAGCAGCGCCGCCACATCGCCGTAAAAAGCGCGCGCGCCGGCTCCGTCGAAGCGCACGGTCGCCACGTCTCCGTAAACGTCTACATGCACGCCTGGCAAACGGTCGGCTTCGCCGTGCACCCAGCGAAACGCATTGGTTTGCGCGAGCTCGAGGCGAGCGAGCCGCAGCGTCGCCGCCGCCGCCAGCCGTTCGGCGACGCCGCGCACCGGGTCGAACTCACGCTCGGTCGCGAGCATCCGCGCGGCGATCGGCGACCGCCGGTCCCAAAATCCGATCCCGAGAAAGCGTCCGTCTTTGCCAAGCACCTCGACGACGGCGCCGTCCTCGAGCTCGGGCGCAGGCGCCAGGGCGTCACGGTAGACCCACGGATGCCCACGCCGGATCGAGCGCGCCAAATCCTTCTTCAACCGCACGACGGGTCGCGACAAGCCGCGCAGTGTAGCCCGCGGCCCAGGGCGAGCTGCCGGCTCCAAAACCCGGCGGATCCCTCGAGCGAGGTGACCCTAGGTAGATCGCATAAGATACATTATGTAAACTAACCAGGTTACGCTCGGTGGGCCTTGGGCTTGACCACTGCGCACGCCTAGCCAGCCTAACGCTCTGGGCTGAGCCTTCCGTCCCGTTCTCGCCATGCGTTTACAAGCGAGTGGCGAAGCTCTCGAGCTCAGCAAGGTCGTAACGAAGGATCAGGTCGAAGTCACCGGTGCCGCGCACGTCGGGGCTCGAGTCGGCGACGAAGAGCTCACTCGCGGACAGACCGATCATTTCGACGCCGTGGTCCGCATGGAGACGAGAAATCATGTAGAGCGACTGCTCGTTCCAATCGACGATGTAAACGTCGCATTGCACTGTCGAGCAGCCGTTGAACGCCACGTAGTGACCCGCAACGGCGAGAATTCCCGTGGCGGAGCTGAGCGGCAGAACGGGCCCCTCTTCGACCTCGCAAGCAGCGAGGGGCGACGGAACCTTGCAGGAATAGAGGCGCGCGGACTCGAAAGACCCTTCAGAGACACGCGCTCCCGTCGCACCAATCCATGCGAAGCGGTCCGAGGAGAAGCCGAAGCGCGTCGCGTCCCAGGGTCCCTCGGCGACGACGGTCACGTCCCCTCCGCGCTTCCAAGCCAGCACTTGCCCGCCGGGGCCGAGGAACTCCGTCCACGCCAAGAGACCATCGTTTCCCGAAGGGTCGAACAACGTGCCCCGCGCTCCGTAGATGGAGCTGAGCTCCGTCGAGAGCGGACTGTCGGCCACGAGCATCGTCGCGCGAGCGTCCATGCGACCCCAGCTCGTTCCAAAGTCGAAGGTCTCGAGCGTCGTGGTGACCGTCGAGTCGAGCCAGCTGAGCCCCGGCGCGGTCAAGTCGAGCCAACCGAGCCGATATTCGAGGCTACCTTGGAAGGGTGCGATCTTGTAGACGAGAGGTGCGCCCCGCCCTCCCATTTGCGCCAAGCACGGGCCGCGCTCCGAAACGAGCGCGAGCGGCGTCCCCGCGCCGAACGCGAGTGTCGTGAGCGCATAGATGGGTTGATCGCCGGACGTTTGCAGCGAGAGCGAGAGCAGTAGGTCATCGCCGTTCGAACGCGTCGAGGTCCCGAGCGTTACCGCAAGGCCGGCCCCGTCACCCGGTACGAGGCGTGCTTCGCGACAGCCTGCGCCGCAGTCCCGATAAGCGAAGCCGGGCCAGACGTCGGCCGGGTGCCGAGCCACGAATGTCGAGCACACCGGTAGCGTTGCGACTGGATCCCATGCGCCTGGATCCGTCAGCCAGCCCGTACCGCCCGCGGTTCCGCCGGTTGCGTCTTCGGAGCCGCCTGCGCCGGTAGCGGCTCCGCCCCGACTCTCACCTCCCGCACGTCCGAGCTCTCCGGCAGCGGCGAGCGATGAGCCGCCCGCAGCGCGCGCGGTTCCCGCGCCGCCTCCAAAGCCACCCGTTCGCTCGTTCTCGACAGGATGCTGCCCGGGCGACGTCGAGTGCTGGCACCCCGTGCCCTGCACCAACACAAGCGGCAAACCCCAGAGCAATGCCCTTAGGCCCCGTGAACCACGACCCGATTTCATCTGCTCGTGGGCGACCACTGGATGGGGAGCGGCTCGTAAAGCACCGTAGCTCCTGCTTGTACCACTAGCTGATTTGGCGGGACCAAACTCAAGCCCAGAGCTCCGAGCCGCCTCGGATGGTATGCATAGAGTCAGGCGGGGCCCGGCAAAGGGTCGCGGTGCCGCAACGTGCACCAAGGAGATGTCGGATGCTGAAGTCGGTAACCATGAACCACGGGGATACGAAGCGAATTCATCTCGGAGGTTGGCGAAAGCAACCCGCGGATCTGCGCGACGAGGAGTTTCGGGTGAAGCTTCACCCGTCTTTTTTGACGAGCGCGCTGCCGCCGACCGGCGATTTGCGCGGCTTCTGTAGTCCCATCGAGGATCAGGGCGAGCTCGGGTCCTGCACCGCCAACGCTTTCGCCGGCTTGATCGAGGCGAACGAGCTTCGAGGCAAGGCCGCGAAGAGTCACGCGCTGATGGCGCTCGCGGCCTCGCCGCACGTCACGGTGAGCGGCATCACGCAGAGCAGCGACGGAAGCATCAGCTTCACGACCAAGGTTACGGCCGGCAGTGCGCCGTCACCGACGCCCGGTCCGGCGCCGACGCCGACTCCCTCACCCACGCCGTCGCCCACACCGGGCAAGCTCATCGACGTGTCGCGGCTGTTCGAATACTACGCGACGCGCAAGATCGAAGGCACGACGAACGAGGATTCCGGCGCGACGATCCGCGACACGGCCAAGGCCGGCGCTCAATACGGCATCGCCATGGAGAGCAGCTGGCCTTACGACGCCAACAAGTTCACGCAGGATCCGCCCGCCGCCGTCTGGACCGCGGCCGCCTCGCACAAGGTCACGTCGTACCATTCGATCTCGGACGGCGACATCCTCACCATGAAATCGGTGCTCGCGACCGGCTATCTCGTCGAGTTCGGGTTCAACGTGTACTCGTATTTCATGAGTCAGCAGATGGCGACTCAGGCGTTCCTCGACGTGCCGAAGAGCAACGAGTCGCTCGAAGGCGGCCATGCCGTCGATCTCTGCGGCTGGGACGACAACATGGTGAACCCCTTCAACAAGGCGTCGAAGGGCGCGTTCCTCGTGCGCAACAGCTGGGGCACCGGCTGGGGCCTCTCCGGCTATTTCTGGATGTCGTACGACTACGTCAAGAGCACCAGGCTCTGCAGCGACTTCTGGGTCGTGCAGAGTTCGCCGCTCACGACCTGAGCCTCGCGTCTGCAGCGAGCTGCCGGCTCGGTCGTACGCAGGAAGCGACCGAGCCGAATGCCGCGTCCCGTCAGCGCCCTTGGAGCTCGAGCCAGCGCTGTTTCACTTGGCTCTTGGTAAAAATGGCGCTGACCTCGACGCCGTCACCCGCCGCGCGGCGAATGTTCGCCATGCCGTCGGACTGTTCGCGATCGACGAGCACGATCACCTGCGTGACCTGAAGCCCGAACTCGCGCGCCGCTTCGATGGCTTTGACGGTCGAGCCGCCCGTCGTGCACACGTCGTCGACCACGACGACGGACTCGCCGGGTTTCACGCTGCCCTCGACGAGCTTCTTCTGGCCGTGACCCTTGGCTTCCTTGCGCACGGTGAACCAGCGCAGCGGCTTCGGGGTGCCGTAGCTCGTTTGGCTCGTACTCATCGCAATGGGATCAGAGCCCATCGTGAGGCCACCAATCGCAACCACGGGCGCCGTGAGTTGAGCGAGAAACACCTTGCCGAGCGCCGCCATCGCAGCGGGCTGGCTCAAGGCGAGCTTGCAGTCGAGATACTCGTCACTGTACTGGCCAGAGACCAGTAGAAACGGCTTTTCGGGTGAATACTGGTACGCATGCCGCACGAGCTCATCGAGCAGTGCGGAGCGCGCTGTATTTGCTTCAGGCATCATCAGCGCCGCGTCGTACTACGACGCGGCGCGATAGCGAAGCGGCGAATCAACCGCCGTTCGACATGCCGCCTTCGGCACCGCCGAAGCCGCCTTCACCGCCGATGCCGGCGAAGTTACCGACGCCGCCTTCACCGGAAGTGCCAGCAGTCGTGCCGCCGGTGCCGGCCGAGCCGCCTTTGCCGGCCGAGCCGCCTTTGCCAGCAGTCGAGCTGCCGCCTTTACCAGCGGTGGCTTTACCAGCCGTGCCGCCTGAGCCGGACTTGCCAGCTGTTCCACCAGTACCCGGCGCGACGTCGTCGTCTCCACCGCAGGCGACGTAGCCGGTGCTGCTCAGTGCCGTAAGCACCAGAATAAGCGCACCGGGTCGTTTGACGAGTGCGCTGCCGAATTTGTTAAGGTTCCCCATGGCGATGCACTACCTAACGCAGAGCGCTACGCTGGGTCAACTGGAATTTTACGTGTATTTTCGCTACACGGAGGCGGCATGCTGCGGTCACGCCCAGGAAACCGAAGCGAAGCGCGACAAGCGCGTTAAAGGCCAACCTGGGCGTTCTCGAGCCATTCGGCCAGCCGGCTTTCTTGTGTGCACGTCATTGGGGAACGTTTGAAGCGCGTCGAACTTTCGGGATTTCGGCTGGCGCACGCCGCTTGGCTCTTCGGCATTTTCGCCTTCTTCCTACCGGCCGCGACGTGGAACCCGGTCTCGCGCTTCGATCTCACGCGCGCCGTCGTCGAACACGGCTCGCTCCGCATCGATCCTTACGTGGAGAACACGGGGGATCGCGCGTTCGTCCACGGACGCTGGTACACGGACAAGCCTCCGATCGTCTCGTTCGCTGCGGTCCCCATCTATGCGGCCGTTCATCTCGCGCAGCGAGCTCGCAAGCTCGAGCCCAACTACGAGGTCTTCGGCACCGCGCTCCATCCGGCGGCGCGCCTCGTGCCGAACAAGGCGTTTCAGCAAGCGCTCTACGCGTGTTCGCTCGCTACGAGTGGCGTAGCCGGTATCGCCGTCGGGCTTTTGCTCTTCGAGCTCCTGCGCCGGCGGACGAGCTCGCGCATTGCTTTCGCAAGCTCGACGCTCGTCCTCCTCGGCACGCCGCTCTTCCCGTACTCGACGAGCTTTTATAGCCACGTGCCCACGGCAGCGCTGCTGCTCGGGGCCGTCGTGTCTTTGGATCAGCGCGGAGTGCGCCCGCTCGGCATTTTACCGTCCACGCCGCGCTTGTGCATCGCGGGCGCCTGCCTCGCGCTCGCCCCCGGCTGCGAGTACCTGACGGCCGCACCTGCCGCGCTGATCGGGCTCTGGTTTTTGGCCGCCACGGCGCCTGCTGACCGACTACGGGCGCTCCGCGGCCTCGCGCTCGGAGCGGCGCTGCCGGTGGCCATCATCGCCGCATACCACACGGCGGCATTCGGTCTCCCCTGGCGCACCGGCTACTCGTTCATGACGAACCCGGAGTTCGTGGCAGGTCACGCGAGCGGCTTGCTCGGGATCCATTTGCCGACGGGCCGCGGCGCCTTTGGTCTAACGTTCGGCGTGCGCCGAGGACTCTTTTATCTCTCGCCAGTCGCGGTGATCGGCGTGCTCTTCGGCATCGCCCACGCGCGGCGCCGGTACGACTGGGTCTTCGGCGCGGGACTCGCTGCGCTCGGCGTCTTGTTCTTCCTGAATGCCGGCTACTACATGTGGTGGGGCGGAGCCGCAAACGGTGCGCGTCACTTGATCCCTGCCCTGCCCTTCTTGGCTGCGGGTGTCATGGTCGGTCTGCGTGCCCGCCAGCTTTGGGTTCGCGGACTCACCCTCGCGACCGGTCTGCTGTCGGTGCTCAACTACACCGTGCTCACGGCCGTGGGCATCGAAGCACCCGAGCGCGGTGACCTGCTCTACGCGTACGCTTGGCCGCGGCTGCAGAGCGGACGGCTCGCGACCTTCGCCGGCGGGTCGAACCTCGGTCTCAAGCTCGGTTTGCCGGGAGGGGCCTCGCTCGTCCCGCTCGTGCTTTGGGCCAGCATCGGATTTGCCTATTTGTGGCTACAAATGGCGCGTCGTCCGCAGCTGCCCGCGCCCGCGTGAGGCGAGTCGATGCGGGGAATCACGGCGGGTCGTTCGCTGCCGCTCGTCGCGCTCGTCGCGCTCGTGTGGGTCGTCGCGTTCGTCGACGTCCGCGTGCGCGGTGACGGCGCCGAATATTTGCTCGTAACCCACGCGCTCGCGACGCACGCCGCGCCGGACATTCGCGTGAGCGACGCGGAGTGGCTCGCCGAAAACGAGCCGTCCTACCGTAACTTCGCCCGCCAGCTCGCCCGCGGCTTGCGGCACGAGGAGCCGGCGCCCGTCGGCGCCATTCGCCGCTCGGAGCGCGGCGCGTATTACTCGATCCATTTTTGGTTTTACTCACTGCTCGCGGTGCCGTGGCTTTGGCTGAGCGAAGCGGTCGGAGCCGAGCCGAGCGTCGCGCTCGTCCTAGTCAACGTCTTGGCGACGAGCGTCGCCGTCGTCGCGCTGTGGCTGCACTTCGAGCGCAGGGCGTTTGCGCTGGCGGCCGCGGCGAGCTTCGTCGTCACCGGGACCACGTTCTACGTCGGCTGGACCGGGCCCGAAGCGTTCACGGGTGCGTGCGTCGTGTGCGCGTGCATCGCCGCGAGCCGCGGCAAACTCGGGCTCGCTTGCCTCGCGGCCGCTCTCGCCGCGACACAGAACGCTTCGGCGCTCGCGCTCGTTCCGTTCGTCGCCGCGCGCTGCCGGCTTCAGCACGCCGCTCCGACCCGCAAGGACGCGTTGCTCGGCGCACTCGCGCTCATGCTGGCGCTCCTGCCGTACGGCTTCTTCTACGCGGAGTTCCGCATCCCGAGCCTGCTCGCGCATTTCGCGACCGACCCACGCCTCATCAGCTTCGAGCGCGCCTGGTCGCTGCTGTTCGATCTCAATCAGGGGCTGATTTACGGTATGCCCGGCGCGCTCTTCGCTTTCGTCGCCGCGGCGACGCTTGCCTCGACGGGCGCGGACACCGGCGCCCGCGTGCTCGTCGCCCGGCGGGTCGCGCTCACCCTACTCTTGGTCGCGGTGATGACGGTGCCCGCCTTGTCCGTGCACAACTGGAATGCGGGCTGCTCTGTCGTCATCCGCTACGGCTACTGGATAGCGCTCCCGCTCCTCGTGCTCGCGCTCGAGCTCACGCAAGCCCGGCTCATGCAAACTCGCAGAGGCTGGTACGTGCTCGGAGTGACGCTGGCGCTCGGCCTAGGAGTGATGGTCCCGAACGGCGTCGCGGGGCAACGCTACGCGTACCTGCGCCACACCTGGCTCGCCAAGCTCGCGCTGCACCACGCGCCCGAAGCGTACAATCCGGTGCCGGAGATCTTCTTCGAACGGACGCGCGGGTCGGAAACTCCGCGGGACGAGCTTCCCGTCATCTGGCCGCACCACGGCACACCGCTGAAGCTGCTCGTACCGGAGGACGAGCCTGCACGCTCCCGGCGTCTCTGTCCCGACGGCGGTAACGCTGCGAGCAGCCACGTCCACGCCGCGAGCGGCGGTTGGCTGTACCTCGACGCACCCTTCCACTGTGTGCCGCCCACGTCGTGAGCGCGCGTGCATTCGCTACGGAGCTGCTTCGCCCCGCGTGCTGCTGTTGTCCGGCGCTCGCGCGGCTGCAAAGCTCGGCGCGCGACTGCGGCGACTGAGCGGCCCGCCCGGTGCCCAGTTCAGGCGACGATTGAGCGCGTAATTCCAAAACGTGACGGCGATGATCGCCAGCGCGTTCGCCAAGTAGCGGTCCACGTGCCAGACGTTGAAGAGCAGATTCAAGAGCACGACGTTGAGCGCCAATCCGGCCGTACAAATCGCGTTGAAGCCGAGGAACCTGCGGAACTTGCGCTTGAGTCCCGGCGCCGTCCGGGCGAGCTCGCGAAAGGTCCACGCGTCGTTCAAGAGGAAGTTCGTGAGGATTGCCGTCTCCGCGCCGATGATCTTGCTACGGGTGAGGCCCCAACCGAGCATGCGTGGGTCGCTCAGCAAAAAGAGCATTCCCATATCGACCACGACGCCGGTCCCGCCCACGATGCAGAAGCGGAACAGTGACGAGCTCGGCAGCGTGGCCCAGCGCAGCCGCAGCAGATGCTGGAAGTACTGCAAATAAAGCCGAGCCGTCACTTTCGACTCGCCCTCGGCTCTTTCGCGGAAGACGTAGCCGGTCTCGCCAATCCAGCGCACGCGGCCGCGAGCGACGACTTCGATCAGGATCTTGTAGCCGAGAGGGCTGAGCTCGATGCCCTCGATGGCGCTGCGGCGGAGCATGAAGTAGCCGCTCATCGGATCGGTGAGTCTCGCGAGCACGCCCGGCAGGATCAACAAACCGAGCAGCTGCGCTCCGCGCGAGAGCACTCGCCGAGCAGCGCTCCAGTCACTCACGCCGCCTCCGCTCACGTGCCTGCTCGCCACGGCGAGATCGGCACCGCGCCCCATCTCGGCCAATAACCCGAGGTTTGCCTCCACCGGGTGCTGCATGTCGGCGTCCATCACGCCGATGATCTCGCCACGCGCTGCCTGCCAGCCTCGGATCACGGCCGTGCTGAGCCCCTTCTCACCCTGGCGCCGCATCAGTCGCAAGCGAGGGTGCGCGGGCAAAATCGCTTGCACGACTTTCCAAGTGCCGTCCGGGCTGTCGTCGTCCACGACGATGAGCTCGAACGAGTCGCCGAGCTGCGGCGTCAAGAGCGCCTCGAGCGACTTGATCAACGGCACGATGTTGGTCGCTTCGTTGTAAGTCGGAATCACGAGGGAGAATCGCACGCGCTCCTGGTTTTCCCCGAGCGGCGCGACCACCAAAGAACCCTCTGGCGTTGGAAGGAGCGCGGTCATGCTAAGCCCTCGCAGGTGACCACGCGGTCAGGCGCGAGGCAAGCTCCACGTCGCTCGAAAAGCGCGAGATGCCGCTAGAACCCGCAAGGCGGAGCAGGGACGGCCGAGGGACGCGGGCTGGCGGGCGCGTTGCGTCTCGCCTCGCCCCTGGTCCATGATGCGCGACCTCGGTTTGGGTACATGAGAGCTTGGCTAGCAAGGCAGGAGCTCGGGGTGAAAGCCGCCCTGCTGCTCGCCGCAATCATTCGGATCTGGCTCGCCGCGGGGGCTCCCGGGCACCCTAGCGAGTCATGATGCCGGTCCGTCCGGCGCGGGAGCCATGACGCAAACGGAAGATGCCACCATCGGATTAGCGAGCTCGATCGCTGTGCACCGGGCCGCGAGCAGAGCGGAGACCAAGGGCGGCGAGCTTGAGCGGCTCGGCTGGCTTGACGTGATCCGCGGCATAGCCGTGGCGTCGACCGCACTGATGCACCTCTTGGAGGAGTCGTCGGACACGGCGAGCTGGCTCGGACGAGAGATCCTGAGCCCCGGGATTTACGGGATTGTCCTGTTCTTCTTGGTCAGCGGTTTCGTGATCCCGTTGACGCTTGAGCGGAGGGGCTCCCTCGGCGCGTTCGCGGTAGCGCGCGTCTTCAGACTGTACCCGCTGTACTGGTTCAGCCTGTTCTTGCTGATGCTATTGGTCGCGTTGCGCATCGCGACACTGGATTCCGAGTTCTCGAGCTCGTTGCCCGGCGCCTTCTGGTGGAACATCACGATGGTGCAGAGCTGGGTGGGGCAACCCGACGCGATTGGGCTGTATTGGACGCTTGGGTTCGAGCTCGCTTTCTATGCTGCATCGGCCCTGCTGTTCGATATGCGGCTCCTGGAGAAGACCGGTTGGATCGTGACGCTCGGAACGGCATATATCCTCGTGCGGGGCGTTGTGCTCCCTCTCACGGGAGGCGCGTACCACTATTTCCCCGCTGAATTCTGGGCCCTTACATTCCCCGTGGGGACGCTCTGGTATCGCGCCTGGAGCCGGAGCATGTCGTGGACGCGCGCAGCCGTAATAACTGGTCTGCTCGCGGCCACCATCCTCACGAGCTACCTCGTGACCTGGGTGTTCTCGGGTTATTCGCAGCAAGCGCCCCCTGGATATAACCCCCGTTCCTGGATCGTTCCCTACTCCTCGCTCGGCGCTAGCGGCCTCGCGTATGCGACGTTCATCGCCTTGGTCGTCACCGGAGCGGGGACGCGGCTTCGGTTTCTAAAATGGCTCGGGCGCATCAGTTATTCGGTCTACCTGATGCACGGGGTTCTCTTGCGAATCCCGCTGCCTGTTTCGCGGTCCTTCGAGTTCGTGATCCGCTTAGCCGTCATCCTCCCCCTCTCCGCCCTCACCTATCGATTCATCGAAGCGCCGTCCATAGCGTGGGGCCGCTCGGTTACACGCCGATTGGGGTTCTCACGACCGAAATACCAAGCTAACATCGCGGCCATGGCCACAGCTTCAGCTCCCATTGACTCGACGGCAACCAGTAATATTGCGGCCTCTTCTCCTCCGACTGTCGAGAAGGCTGCTCCCGTGCCCCAGGTAACGGCGCCGTCGAACAGTGGACGTTTGACGGGTATCCTAGCCGCAGCGGTGATTGCCGGCACGGGGGGGTACTTCGCCCATGAACCGCACGCCGCAGGCGTGACGTTCGTGAACTTCGATGCCGAGTCGACTCCCAAAGAGGTTCTCGGATCCGGGTGGTCCGGCTTCGAGCAATTGGATACTGGGGACTCCTTCTCTTGGTGCGCAGCCAAAGCCTGCTCGTTGAACCTGGACGCAACGAGAACTGAACAGTTCGTACGCTTGCGTGTGTACCCTTACACGCACCCAAACAGCCCCTCGCAGACGCTGAGGCTTAAGGTAAACGGAACGCAGGTGGGTAGCCAGACACTTACCGGCGGCCCGACCGTTTATCGCTTCAAGGTTCCAGCGAATACCTGGAGGGAAGGCCGGAACGAGATCAAGTTCGAATTCGCTTACGCCGAGGCGCCCAAGGTCTATTTCTCTACCTCCACTGATGACCGCAAGCTCGCCGCCGCTTTCGACTGGGTGGACGTGGTACCGGCCGCACCCGTGAGCAAATAGATGTTAGCTCTAGGGGGAGAACTCGAATGAGTTCAATTGCTGCACTCAGGTCTCGCGCCGAATCTCGCTTCAGGTCACGTGCACGACCGGCACGCGCCGAGTGCTGGCTCGCCACCCTCGTTGCAAGCCGCGCGCTCGTGGTGACTGCGGCCCTTTGGTGCGCGTCCTGCGCCATGGCCCCCAGCAAGACCACGAACGAAGATGCGCCCCGTGTGGGGAGGGCGGAGCGCCTCGACCGCGATCTGGTCGTGCTACCGAACAATACCGCCGTCTACGCCTTGAAGCATCGCCTGATCGCTGTGCGTCGCGAGGGCGACGTCCTTTGGGAGGCGCAGCTACCGTCTCAACAAGAAAGCATCATCGCCCCGGTGGCCGTCGCGTTGAACAGCTCTTCCTACGTTCGAAGCTCTTCGTCGCTCTACGCCGTTGCCCCGGACGGCAAATGGGCCTGGGCGAAGCATCTGGACGCGCAAGCGCACGAGAAGACTCCGGAGGCTAATGCACCGGTGACGCTGCCTGACAGCACCGTAGCCGTGGCCGTGGCCGACGACATCGTCCGCTATGACGACAAGGGCGCGGTGATGTGGCGTACGACTTTGCCTGATGGACACGTCGTCGCGCGAATGCGCGCTGGAATGGACGGCGCGCTCTTCGCCCCAACGACGGCTGGGCTCTACTGCATTGGCCCGGACGGTAACGTTTCGTGGGTTCGAGCGATCGGAAACTAGCGGACGATTCGACGCTGGTGCTCGGCGTGGCTTTGGCAGCGGGCGAACCCGTGGATAGCGGGATTCCAGTGGTGCGCGCTCGCACCCTGCAAATCCCTGCGCTCACGTCGCTTCGTTTCGCGGCCGCCACATACATCGTACTCTTTCACGCCACTCCGGTGATTGGGCCTCTCCTTCCCGTCCCCGTGGCAAACAATCACACCGCGTACGCTGGACCTGGAATTAGGCGCTCACTGTAGCGAACGCAATCACGCTGTCGTTCGGGAACATTCCGACCGCACGCGCCGCAAGTCCGCCGCCCGGAAGGCGGCGCAGCGAGCCGATGCGATGGAACAGGTTGTCGACGTCGCGATCGAAGAGGAGCGCGCGGACGTCGTAGCCGCTCCGCTCGAGCAGGCGGGCTAAGGATCGAGGATTGAAGTAGTGATAGTGCGGCGGCAACGTGCCCACTTGATAGAGTTGCTCGTACGGGCCCGGGGCGAGTCCGGCGAGGGCTCGCGACGTTCGGTAGAGCACGCCGTCCGAGCTCGGTACCTTCACAATCAGCCAGCCGAGCGCCGGGAGCTCCGCACGCAGGCGTTGAAGCGCGCGCTCGGCGCCGGAGCCGTCGAGATGCTCGACCACGTCGAGCAAGCTCACGACCTCCGGCTCGTAGTCGAGCGTCGCGAAATCGGGCCAATCCGCGGCAGTCGGGAGCGGCTTCGCCACCGACAGGCCGCGGCTCTCGGCCCAACGCACGGCGAGCGGCGAGCTCTCGAAGCCACCAACGCCGCCGCGAATATCGGGCCGCGCCTCGTCGAGGAACCAGCCGCGGCCGAAGCCGAAATCAAACCAGTTTGCGGCGGTGCCGCCGAGCTCGGCGAGCTTCTCGATGAGCCGTCGAGCTTGCCGCCGCCGCGTCGCTTCGAGCGTCGCGACGAAGCGATCGGACTGCGGAGTTTGCTCATAGTAGTCGGTCGCGGCGGGCGGCTCCAGGTGCAGCGCCGTGCGGTGTCCGCATGCGGCGCAGCAGAAGACGCGCAGGCGTGGGCCGGCGTATTCGACGCCGAGGCTCGCTCCGTCGCAAAGCACACAGCGTTCGGGTGCGGTTGGGCTCGGCGTCACGGCTTGGGGCCTCAGCGCTCGCCGCTCAGGCGGCGCACGCGCTCTTCGAGCAGCGCTAGCTCTTGCGTGAGCTGCACGGTTCGTAGGTCCGCGCGCGACAAGGCGACCCGTCCGCGCAAGTGCAGGATCGAAAGCCCGATAAGCGCGAGCGCAAAAAGAAAGTTCGAAAGCAGCGTGAAGCCCATCGCCCGCGCGACATCGAGTGCCCGCTCGGGCAAGAGCGCCGCGACCAGGAACACGACCAGGAACACGCCGAAGCTGATACTGCCCTGGAGGGTGATCGTCTCGCGGACGAGGAGCCTGACAACAGCGACGAGCGCGACGGCACAGAGCACCGCAAACGGCCAGTAATGGGCGAGACTGATGTCAGGGGACATGGAACGCTCCTGGCTGCGGCACGGGGGACAGCGAGGGGAGCGCGGCTCGCCCGCGGTGCCGCAAATAGGCGAGCGCGATCGCGATCGTCACTTTGATCATGTAGTAGACCGGCTTGAGACCGTAGATGCTCGAGCGGCCGCCCTGTCTAGCGCGCATCTCGACCCCTTCTTCCACGACCACGGCGTGACGCGCCGCCGCGACGGCGAGGACCTCCGGCTCGGGGAAATCGTACGGGTAGCTCTCGGAGAAGAGCGTCAGAGCGCGCCGGCCGTACAGTCGCAGACCCGAGGTGGGGTCCGTGATTTTCGCGCCGCACACGAGCCTCAGCCAAGCACTCAGCCAGACTTGCCCGAACCTGCGGAGCGGTGTCGTCTGGTGGCCTCGGCACGTTAGCACGCGGGAGCCGATCACCAGATCGGGGGCGTCCGGTAGCGCGGCGCGCGCGAGCAGGCGCGCGATTTCGCCTGGCGGGTGCTGGCCATCGCCGTCGACCTGAACCGCCGCGTCGAAACCCTCGCGAAGCGCCAGCCGCAGCCCCGTCTGCACGGTCGCCCCGATCCCCAAGTTCCGGCAGTGGCGCACGACCCGAACACCGGCGGCGCTCACCACTGCACTCGTACGATCGCGCGAGCCGTCGTCGATTACGACGACCTCCAAATTGCAGTGGAGCGAAGGGCCGACCACTCGGAACTCCTCGAGCAAAGCAGGGAGCGACTCTTCCTCGTTAAAGGCGGGGATCACTGCCAGCACGCGAGGCTTCGGGCGGGCGGGATCGCAGGTCATGGCTCAGCGCTTCCAAGCTGACCGCGCTTCGCTGCGGGGACGAGACACAGCGTCGTGCGGCTGCCTTGAGGCGAGCACGTACGATGCACCGGGCGATCGCCGAGTACTTCGAGCGCCGGCACGCGCGAGCCGTCGGCCAACATGACCACGGCGTGGCCCAGCGCGCCGCCGATGCGTTCGCTGTCGTTATACGCAGGGAGACGACCCAACACGTGCTCTTTTGAGCTTTCGACCCTGCCTGGCATCTTTTTCCAAATCTCGGACAGCAAGCCGGTGCGGTGGTTTTTGCTTCCGACCGACGAAGGCGTCTACCTTCGATGAGACCACTGGCTCCGTCCTGCGGTTCAACCTACGAATAGCACATCCAGGAGCCAGAAGCGTTGGCCCGTCGCCTGGCTTGACGCGCCTCTCGACACGGGCCAAAAGGACACCCAGGAACGCGGGCTGCTGCTCGCGCTCGCCGAGTCTTTTGATCGTCGATGGGTTGAAGCTCTGAACGCGTGGTCGGCGCTCGTCAGGTTCACTGACCTTCTCGATGAGGGCCGGCAACCGCCAACTAGGCCGGTTCGCGGTAGTCGCGTCCTGATCGCGGCGGCCATCCTCGCGTCCGCACTTCCGTTGTCCGGAGTGCCTCGCTTCATGCTCGGCCTGCGACTCAACACGAGCCTTGCGATCACAGGCGTGACCGCGGCGGCATTCGTGCTGGCGTTTTGGCCGACGCTGGGGCTCAGGTGGAGACAGCGAGGAGCGGCAGTAACGTTCCTCATCGTCGCAATATGTTATTCGGCCATTGCGTTGATGCTGCTTGCCGCAACGCCCTTCAACGGATTTCCGGCCTCGGGGGGGGGCGATGCCGGCAATCACCTTTACTTTAAGAATGCCTTCTTCCTCGACGAGCCCAAGACGTACGAAGGGATGGTGTCACTCTATGCCCTTGTGCATTGGCTGATCGTACTGGGGTTCGACGACTTGAGTGCGTTCAGATTCGTCTGGCAACTCATCGTGGTCGCCTGCGTCGTATTGACTTGCGCGGTGGCCGGCGCAGGGGCGACCGCGGCTCACTCGCGCTCACGACGACGGGCGTTGTACGCAGCAACTACAGGTACGATTGCCGTCGTAGGCTTCTGGGTCGCGCTACCTCTCCTCCGGTACTATCAGTGTGACGGCTTTCTTTCGCAAATCTTCGCGCTGATTCCCCTTGCTTTCATCGCCGCAACGTACGCCTTCGTCGACCGCCGCGTCCTTCGTGCGCTCACGTTGGTGGCCGGGCTCGGGTTCTATCGGTTCAGTTACCTCCTTAACGCCGGAGATTTGGCGCTGGCTTGTGCAGTCGCATTTTTCTTCGAGTGGCGAGAGGCTCCCCGATCGCGGCGGGCGCGCTGGGCCTTACTCGTGATGGCCGTGCTCTGCGTGTTCGGCGGGATTGCTGCCTACGTCGGCTTGAACAAAGCGATCAGAATTCCAGGGGGCTTCTTTGCGGCGCCGCTGCTGCCGCAGCTCGTTGGATTGGGCCTCGTGAGCGTGGCCTTCGGTGCGCTCGGGCCCGTCTGTGACCGCTTCAATGTGCCCGTCTCCGCGGCCCACCGACGTCTCGCGCGATTCCTGTTCGTATTCACTTTGGCACCGACGATCGGCGTTTCTGCATGGCTGGCCCTCGGCGGTCCCATTATCTACTACATCCAAAAATATGACTTTTGCGCGATGGTGCTTGGCGCCCTGTGCGTCGTGCCGGTGGTCATCACGGTTGTCTTCGCTCTGCTTGTTCAAACACCGAGCGCACCGGCACTCAGTGCGGCCTTCGGGCTCACGGCCGTCGTCGGCGTCGGTCTCTGGGAGCTCGCTGCGGGCGCCAATGGCTACATGCCCTTGCTGCGCGAGGGATTCGCGACGTCTTCTCAGGGCTACCTCCAGCCCGTCGGAGATCGTTCGGTATGGCGCATCATCGCCAAGACGCTCCGCGACGAGCACGCGGAATTCGGAGGATTTCTTACGCCACGCTGGCCCGAGGCGCAGTTCACCAACGCGCACTTCGCGCTCACATCGGCTAGTCCTGCCGGTGATCCGGGCAAAGCTGCCGCGCAGCACGTTTGGCCCTTCGCCAAGTATGTAGACGCGGTGGAGGGGCGCCCGCTCGAATCGGCGGGCCACTGCGTATTCTGGTACCAAGACGAACGACTCCCGCTCGCTTTGCGACAACGCTGGAGCCCAATGTCGCGGGCGGCGGTGGACCGCCTCGAGGCCGCTCCGGCGCGTTCCTGTGAGACGTTCGTTCCGCGTGATGCTCCGGGTAGGCAGCTAGCCGTCTGTAGCCGTTGCTTCGGCCCGCATGAAGCAGAGCCCGCGCAAACGAGGGTGTCCAGCGTGGGACCGGAAGAGATCGGACTCAACTTCGGAATGGAGGAAAGCGACCGTGCTCTGCAGGGTACCTGGACTCGCGGCATCGAGCCCCCGCATGTGTTCGTTCAAACCGCAGAGACCATTGCCGTCGAGACTTCGTTGACGAAGCCGGCGGACGGGGCCTATGGGCTCGCGCTCGTGGCGAAAGCCGTCGGCCTCGTAGCGGGCGAGACTCTCGAGGTAGGTGTCAGCATCAACGGACGCCAGCTCGGGGCGTGGCACCTCGGGACCGACTGGGAAATGCAGGCGCTGATTCTTCCGCCGGATACGCTCCACCGCGGCCGCAACCTGCTGGAGTTCGCGCTGCCGTCAGCCGCTCGCAACTCGACCGCATCGCTCGCCGTGGACAGTCTGCATCTCGGCCCGCTGCTTTCTCGCGCCGAAGTCGGAATCGCGCCGGTGAGTGCCCGAGGCAGCTTGATTCGTGGCTACTACGCCGATGAAATCACCGGACGCGACGTGAGCGCATGGAGTGCTGGTCTTCGAACTCGCGTGGGAATGATCCTTTCGCCACAAGACATGGACTACGACCTCGAGCTCGACGGCTATGCTCTAGGTCCACTCCAGCCGTTGGACGTTGAAGCTCGGATCAATACGAAGACGACGCTCAAAGCTGTCATCGGCAAGGAAGCACGAACAGTCTTCAAGCTGCCGCGGGGCGCGCTGACCTACGGGCTGAACAACATCGAGTTCGTGTATTCGAAGACGGCGAAGCCGTCGGAGACGTTCGAGGGCTCGCAAGACACCCGAGAGCTCGCCATACGAATCAGTCGCATTTCGGCCGTGCCAACGGCAGCGCCCTGAGCGACGCCTGCTCAGGGCAGTCTCGATACGAGAGGCGGCGGTGATACGCGGCGAGCCCGATACACCGTATACCCGAGCGGTAGCGTGATTTGCCAGGCCACTTCGCCCTCTCGCGTAACCTCGAAAATGCGCGCGGCGTCCGTTTTCGAATTCGCGGGGTCGCCCGCGGCGACGAGAACATTGCCGTTCGCAAGGCGCTTTGCGCTGCCGAACGCCGGGGTATACCAGTTATTCGAGTACCAGGGATCGACACTGAAATCACCGGGGAACTCGAATGTGCGGGTAGCCGTCTTCTCCTTTTCGTCCACTTGATACTCGACCACGCGAGAATGTAGCCCGCCGGGAGGACGGTTGTTGTACCCGCCGTTGTCGTAGAAAAGGATGGTCCCGTCATCGTGCAACTCGGGGTCGTGAGTGTCGTCGAAACGCGATTCTGGCGGGTTGAACGTGAAGTCACCCGGGCCGTACGTCGTCGTGTCGTAGCCGCCGCCGATGCGCCAGAGAATATTGCCCGTGATTCGATCAACCTTGAGCAAGCCGAGAAAACGGCAATTGTAGTAGAGGACGTTATTGACTTCATCGAGCGTCATCGCGTTGCCGTGGCACACGTCGCCGCGGGTGCCCGCAGCAGGCTGATGATCGAATAGATGCCAGGACCAGACCTCCGTAGAATCTGGCTTGATCTCCTGCACGAGCGCGTCAATCCAAGTGGCGTCGGGGGTCCTAATCCAATAGTCTATATTGAGGAGGTAGTTGCCTGTCGAAGTCTTGCTGATGGTGTGCGTCTGAGTCTGGGGGTAGGTGGTCACCGGGTTAGCCGGACCTACCCATAGGATCGTGCCCGAAAAATCCACCTCACGGGCGGGTTCGTCGCTTCCCGCGCTCATCAGGACACTGCTTCCCAAGAATTCGACGTCGATGGCACCTTGAGTGTTGCCGGGTCCGTCGACGAAATACCAAACCGGCAGTCCGTCCTCGTCGTACATGGCCATGACGCTGGCGGCTTGGGCTCCGCTGGTATTCATGAGCGTCCAGCCTGGTTGCATCGTGACGGCATTCTTGGTGGTCAGGGTCGGCGTTGGTAAATTGCCGGGCAGAGCCCCTGTCGTGAAGGTCCCTTCCGCTTCGCCTGACTTCGTACCCGTCGACGACACCGCCTTGATCTTGTAGTCCGACTCGGCGTGCATGCCGATGACGAGCACCCGATGGTCGGTGACGAGCGCCGTGTCCCGAATCCGAAAGGCGTAAGTACCGGCGCCGAAGTCGACCTCAGAGCTCGCCGGCTCCTCGGTCGTCCACGACACGAAGCAAGAGATCGTCATGTGGGGGTTTGCTGCGATCGCGAGGTTCGAGATCGAAAGCGTCGTCTCCATAGCGCTGCCCGGGTCCCCTCCGGCTCCCGCGTCGCCGAGGCCCAGACCGCCGGCGCCACTCGTGGCGCTCTGGCCGGCTCCGGCCTCCCCGCCCTCGCCCGCGCCGCCGTCGGCGACTGCGGTCCCGCCGGATCCCGCGATGCGTCCGTCGGAACCGGCGTTCCCGCCCGAAGGATCGCGACGACCGCCGGTCCCGCTCTTGCCGGTGGAGCTTGTCCCGCTCGAACCGGTGAAGGCGCCGGCTCCGCCCAGATCGGTGCCCGCCGTTGGGGCAGTGGCCGCTCTTCCGCCCGTTCCGCTTCCGGTGTGGCTCTTCCCCCCTCCGCCAAAGGCGGCACAGCCGGCAGCCCCACTCCGCCCGGCTTCGCTCGGAGTGAGCTTCTCATCTTCCCCGCACGCCCCGGCGAGCGCGAGTAGCGCGAGCACGGGCCAACGGCTCCGGATCGATGTTCGTGTCAGCCGTCCCGAACTGAATGACAAGCTCAATGCCGTCATGAAGCGCCCGTTCGGTTATTTCAAAGAGGCCGAGGCTGCTCGGAGCCCGTCGTCGCTGGAAAGGTGTCCGTTGGCGCGGAATCCATCGCTACGGTAGGCGCGATCGGCACCGCCTTCCGTTTCCGAGCAACGTGCCGGCCGCGGCGAAGCAAAGCGAAAACATAGGCGGCACCGAAGGCGCCCCAGAGCAGGAGCAGAGCCGTAGAGAGACGCGAGCCGAGGCCGAGGAGATAGCCAAGGTTCGACGCACCACTCAGGATCGAGATGCGCCCGCCCGCAACGTTCGGCCACACGAAGTTCGTGAGGACGTTGCCCACCTCCGGGGCTTCGATGCCCACGAGGCAGAACGAGCTGAAGGTCAGCACCGAAACCAACCCGACCGCGATGACGCCAAGACGAAGCCCAAGACGCCTCGCACGGAGGGGCCCCGCGACGCCGAACGCGAGAAATGGCACGGCCGGTACGAGGTGCCGTGGACCGGCAGCCGCGCCACCCCACCACACGAAGTACGAACAGTTTACAAAGAACAAGGTGAGAAACGAAACAAGTCCGACCCGTGACACCCAATCATCCCGACGGACGGCGCGCAGTACGAGCCCCACGAAGCCGATCAGCGTGATCGGAGCAAGGAAGAAGAGTCCCCGGTTGACGCCCAGCGTGAGCCCGTAAATCGCGGCGGCCCGCAGCGTCGTGATCCCGAGCAGACCCGTCTTCTGACCGTCGCGGAACTGCGGGTTGGTGATGAACGAGTAACCGGTGCGCCAAGGCGCGCCGAACGCGGCCCAATGATACGCGGCGACGATTGTGACGGGGATGACGGCGCCAAGCGCCAAATAGAGCAGTGTCTGCACCTTCCGCGGCGAACGCAGCGCGAACCAGCCGACGATGAGCGCAACCGGAACGGCAGCGAGGTACTCGCAACCCGGAGCGCTCGCCAAGCACAGGCCGGCACCCCACAGTGCGGCTCGGGTAGGGTGTGGGTTCTTCAGGCTTGCGCGGCTATCGAGCAGGAAAAGGCCGGCGAGTAAAAGTGCGGCTGCCGGCGTGTGACCGTAGAAGCTCGTGCCGTAGGCAAACACGGGTGTGCCGAGCGTGAAGAAGAGGGAACCGAGGAGCGCTGCGCGTCGCGTAGTCCGACGTCGCAGCAGCTCGAACAAGAGCAGTCCAACCGCAGCACCTGCAACTCCGCTCGTAAAGAGCGAGGAGACGAAGAGACCTCGCTGAAAAGGCCGGTTAATTTGGATTCGAACAGCGGGTGTTTCGCCCCGCGCATACGCGCGGTACGCAGGTCGCACACCACGAGATGTGTGCAATGCGTGAATGACCGCGTAGGGAATCGTCGCGACGAGCGACGGCAGCGGCGCCTTTTCGCTGTACCACTGTCCGTCGACCAGCGCGCGGTCTCCGGTGCTCGAGGCGAAGGCGTCGATCGAGAGGCTATGCCGCTCCACCACGGCGCGGGTCATCGCAAAGCGCGACGCCGGGCTCCACGTTGCCGCCGGGATAAAGAACGCAAAAATGCCGAACAGCCAGACGGCGTACGAAAGACGAAACCATGTCCGGTCCGCCCGCTTCAAGGCGCCTCGCGGCGGTCATTCAAGGCCAAGGGTCCCCTTTCGACAAGCCCGACACTTTGTCAAAAGATCGCTCCCGGGTCCAGCACGCCGTGCCCGGTCCTACGTCACGTCGAGCCTGTCGGCTCACGGTCGAGGGCGCTGGCGCCGCGCCGTAGGACCTTCTCCGCCAAGTCTTCGAATGCAAGCAGTTCCTCGGCTGCGAGTCCCATTCGTCGGCCCCGTCATGGGCATCTTGGCCTTCGCGTGCAGCGTTACGTACGACTTCGCGCGATGTTGAACCTCATCGAAAATGCGAGGACGCTCAGGTCATTGGGCGAGCTGACGCGCCGATCGTTGACCGGCGAAGCTGTCGCAAAACGCATCCCCGATGTGCGGTAGCGCTCGCGGCGCTCATCACCCCACTCGTCCCTTGGGCAAGGCGGAGGCGCGAGAGAATCTGTGGACGGCCCTCGGCGCGGCCGTTCTTCTCTGGCTCCTCTTTCTCGGGCCGCTCGCCACGCGCGGCGATGGCATCCTGCTCGCTCAACACCGAGCGCTCACGCAGCTGCTCTTGCGGACCACGCGCTTCGAGATCCTGGCCGTTCACCTAATTGGGGAGACGGCGGCGTTGCAAAGGCGAGGCGCTGCGCCGCGATCGACACCGACGCTCCTTCACGCTGCATCGCTCCGTGAATAGGTCGCCCTCGCCCCCCGGGGGGGCCACGCTCAGAGCACATACTGATCGCCGAGCGCCCTCACGGTGAGGTTCACGCCCTTGAGGCGTGCGCACTCCTTGCTCGACCTCGGACTGGAACACGGGCTTGATGTGAGCGCCGCATTGACGTCCACCGAGTGCTGCAAGTCCGCGTCCATACGGCGAGGACGTCGCCACGCGCCGCCTGTCAGCCGCGGATCACGGCGGAGATCGGGCCGCGTTCGCCGCGGCGCCGCGCGAAACGGCCGCGCCGGTGCGCGGGGACGAGTGCTTCGACGACGCGGCCGTGCCGTCGGGACTGTCGACGACGACGACGATGAGCTCGCAGGCTTGCCCGAGGACCGGTTCGAGCAGGTTCTCGAGCGAGGTCAGCAACGTCGTGACGTTGTTCGCCTCGTTGAACGTCGGGATCATCAGGGGCAGGCGAATGTGCTCCGCGGCTCCCCCCGACCGATCACGAGCGGGCCCGTCGGGTCGTAAGCAAAGCGTGCCATTCTGGGCGGGCCGAGACGACCACGTGGCGCGCGTCGCCACAAGCCCGTTTGCGCAAGGGGCGACGCGTGCGTCATGATGCGCGGACCGAGCCGTCATGGGCACGAGAACCCCGGCCTTTCCGTGAAACGACGCGCCCCCTCGGTACGAACGGAAGAGCCCGTCCGTTCCCGTCGGCTCGGGCCCCGGGCTGCGGCGTTGATCACGGCCGGAGTGGGCCTGTTCGCCTTTGCCCGCGCCGTCAGCTTCGGGTTCGTCTACGACGACGGCTGGACCCTGGCCGACAACGACTGGCTCACCCACCCTCTCCACGAGCTCATCGGATTACTCGTGACCGGCCAGGCGCTCGCGCGGCACGTCCCGGACGCGACGCGCCCGGTGATGGTGCTCCTCGAAGCGCTTGAACGGCGCGTCTTCGGCCTTTCGCCCGCTGGTTACCACCTGGACTCGCTGCTCCTCTACGCGCTCGTGTGCGCGCTCGCGACGCGCCTCGCGCTCGTGCTCACGCGCCAAAAGCACGTAGCCCTCTGCGCCGGCGTCTTCTTCGCGCTCGCGCCGCTGCACGCCGAACCCGTCGCCGCCATCAATTACCGGGAGGATCTGCTCGGCGCGTTCGGCGTGCTCGGGGCGCTCGTGCTTCTCTATGCGCCGGACAATGAGAGCCGGCGCGTGACTGCGCGGGACGATACCTTCATTCGGCGGCGTTACGGTGACTCCAGCGCGCGAGCGCTCGCTGCGGGGGCATGCCTCGCGCTCGGTTTGTTCGGCAAGGAGAGCGCCGTCGCGTTCGTGCCGCTTGCGGGGCTGATCGCGTTTTGCTTGCCGTGGGCGCGGGTGACGCTCGGGGATCGGCGGCGGCACCTCTACGTGCTCGGCGCCGTACTCTTCGTTTTTCTCGCGTGGCGTGTGCCGCTCGCGCTCCACGGCGATGACGTGCCGCTCGCTCCGAAACGACCGTTCGGTGACGTGCTGCTGCGCGCAGCGCGCTTCGAGGTGCGCGCCGTCGTCGACGCCCTGCTGCCCATCTTCTACTCACCCGATCATTGGCGGCAGCCGGACGCGTCGTTTCGCTGGACGCTGCCGTGCCTCTCGCTGTTTGCGGGCGTCGCACTCCTCGGCAAAAATCGCGAGCTGCGCGTGCCGGCGCTCGGGATCGGCTTCGCGCTCCTCGCGCCGCTCGCCTGCTCGCCGCTCTTCCGGCCGGTCAACGAACTCGCCGATCGCTATTTTTTCCTCGGTACGCTCGGCGGGGGCATCGTCTGGGCTTGGGCGCTCGATCGCGTGCTCGCGCGCTTCGAGCTCGACCGGGCGCGCGCGTTCACGGCGTTCGCCTGCTTACCGCTCCTCGCCGTGACCTGGCCGGCGACCTCGATTTGGCGCGACGAGCGTTCGCTCTGGACCGCCGCGACCGAGCTCACGCCCGCCTCGCCGCGTGCCTGGGCGGGACTTTCGCGCGTCCATCGCATCGCTCGCGAACGTGACGCAGCCGACCGCGCCATGGCCCGCGCGCTGAACGCCGACCCCAACTACGCCCCTGCCCTCGTCACCGAGCTCTATACTGACCTCGCGTTCGGCCGCATCGAAACGGCGCGCGAGCACCTCGCCGCACTCGACGCGCGCAAACTCGGCGACGGTGGCGGCATCGGCAAAGCGCGTCGCTGTGCCGCGCTCGAGCGCGACGCCGCGGCGGCGTGTATCGGACCTTAGCCGTGACAATGCCCGAAGCGTGATAAGCTTCGTGCGTGTCCGGAGCGACCGCGTCCGCCGAGCCCCTCGAGCGATTGACGCGAGAGCTTCGCGCGCGCATCCCCGATCTGATCGCGATTTATCTGTTCGGCTCGCGCGCGAGAAATGACGGGAACAGCGCCAGTGATTTCGACCTGGCGGTCCTAGCAGGCCAACGTCTTGCTCCGCTCGAGCGCTGGGAGCTGCAGGAAAGACTCGCGGTGCTGGCGGGGAGCGACGTCGATCTCGTCGATCTGTCACAGAGCTCGACGGTGCTGCGCGTCCAGGTCATCACTGGCGGCCGGCTCCTGTACGAGACCGACCGAAACGCACGCGCGTCCTTCGAGGCGACGGCGCTCGGCTCCTACGCCCGACTCAACGAAGAACGAGGCGCCATTCTGCGGGACATCGCCGAGACCGGTCGCGTTCATGGATGACGTAGTCATCAACAAATCCGCAACGATCGAGCGGTGCCTAAAGCGCGTCCGCGAGGTATTCGCGGACGACGACCGGAACATCTACACCGATCAAACGCGGCAGGATTCGACCGTCCTGAACGTGCAGCGCGCCTGTGAGACGGCCATCGACTTGGCCATGCACCTCGTACGGCGCGGTCGACTGGGCATCCCGCAAGAGAGCCGCGACGGGTTCGAGCTGTTGGCCAAGGACGGCACGCTTCCGCGTGAGCTCGCCGATCGACTAAAGAGCATGGTCGGCTTTCGAAGCGTCGCCGTGCACGACTACCAGGCGCTGAACCTCGACATCGTGCGTTCGATCGTGCGGGAGCGCCTCGGGGACCTCGCAGCGTTTGCGGAGTGGGCTTTGAAAACGACGCGAGCGGCCGAGCCGCAGTAGCCGCTCGCCTTGCCACGCCTTCGGAGCGATCGGACCGCTCAGAGCACGTACTGATCGCCGAGCGCCGTGACCGTGAGGTTCACGCCTTTGAGCCGCGCGCACTCCTGCTCGACCTCGGACTGGAAGACGGGCTTGATGTGATAGAGGAGCGCCGGCAGGTCCTTCGGACGCGCGTACTTCTTCAGATCCTTGAGCAGCGTGCGCGGCGTATGATGGCCGCTCACGGTTGCGAGGCGCTGCTCGCGATCGGGGAAACTTACTTCGAGCAAGAGCGCCTTCAGGTTCTTCTCTTTGTTGAGGAGCTCCCACAGCCGATCCGTCGGGCCCGTGTCGCCGCTGTAGCCGATGGTGGCGTCGGGGCCTTCGATGATGAAGCCCGACGACTCGATCGTGTGGTTCACGAGCACGGCGCGCGCTTGATAGCCGGCGATTTCAGTGCGTTTCTCGGGCTTGAGCTCGACGAAGCGCAGCGTGGGCCGGGTCTTGTTCGGGATCTCGGTGAAATCGGGCCAGAGCAGGTTGTTGAAGAAGTGCTTCTTCAGCACCTTGAGCGTCGCGGCCGTGGCGGCAACCACGAGCGGCTCGCAGTCCGCCTGACAGCGATTGTCGGCGATGGTCGCGAGGTCGCGGATATGGTCGAGGTGCGCATGGCTCACGACGCAGGCGCTCAGGCGGAACTGCGCGGCGAGGTCGAGCCCGCTCGTCAGCGACCCGGCGTCGATGGCGAGACGTTCGTCCAAAACGAACGCACTCGTGCGGTGATTGGGCGTCTCCCCGCCGTGACAGCCGATGACCCGGAGCTCCATGGATCGCGGTTTCCTGGGCCAGAAGCTCGCTAGCCCGAGGCCGACATGGGATCGAGAGCGTATCGTGGAGCATCCCCCCCGGTCAAAGACGGAGCACGTCCCGAGCGGCCAGACGGCCGCGCTCACGCATTCTCCTTGCCGGATCCCCCCGTTAGAGCTAAAAGCCCGCCCCTGCTTCGGGTGACGAAACCCGGGGCGGTCTCGTCTAGCCATTCCCGGTACTTTTCCCTTTGGGGGATCGTCTAACGGCAGGACGCAAGATTCTGGCTCTTGCTATCTAGGTTCGAATCCTAGTCCCCCAGCCACGCAGCATCGACACCAGGCCCCATCGTCTAGCGGTTAGGACATCGGCCTCTCACGCCGGTAACGCGAGTTCGATTCTCGCTGGGGTCACCAGACTCGTGAGAACGCGAAGCCGCCTGAATAAGGCGGCTTTCGTGTTTCAGGAGCCCTGACGGCGTCCTCGCCGTTCGCGCTTGGCTGCGTTGCGCTCGGTGCGGTCGAGCGGGCGCTTGAGCAGGCTCGCGGCGGGAAGCAAACCGGCGCGCGAGAGATCCCGGAGTGAGAGCTCGGCGTCGGCCTCGTCGCTCGGGGTGACGGCAGCGTCGAAGACGCGCTCCCCCGCCCTCCAGCGCTCGGCGGCGCGCGGTTCGTTCAGCGCGACCGAGACGGCGTTCGTGAGCTCGAAGCTCCGGGGGTCGAGCTGTGCTTCGGCACAGGCCATGGTGATGGCAGCTTTGGCCATGCCGAAGACGGACGCCGGGACCAGGTGCTTGTCGATCGGCGTGCGGCGCTCGGGATCGAGCGCTGCGGCCTCGCACCGTTCGACGCTCATCGAGGTGTGCGCGCGGCACGTGAGCGGGCGCACGTCGTAGATCACGCACTCTCCCGTGGCGTCCTCGAGAAACGCGCAGGGCACCTGTTCGCGCCAGCGCGCGCCCGCATCGAGCGTGCGCGCGTATTCCGCCTCCTCACGCATCTGCTCGCGCGTCGCGGCGAGCTCGTCGGGCGTGAGGCCGCTCAAAAATTCGGCGATCGCGACGGCCTCGACCGCGCTCGCTTCGATCTTCAACCCGTGGCAGCAGCGCGAGCAGCCCGCGCCGCAGGCGGGTGGGTGCGCGCGCGTCAGGTCGGCGACCAACGGTTCGAGGCGATCTGCAGCGCGTAGCGTCACGTCGGCTACGGCTGCCGCGGATTGCCCCGCTCGGAGGAGCTTGCGCGCCGCCTCGTGCTCACGGGCGAAGAAATCGCGCGCTTCGGGGGTGGCAGCTCGCAGAGTTGCCTCGATCAGTGCGATGAGCTTCGCGCCCGAACTCACGCCGCCAGTATCCCACGAAGCCGCTGCGGCCAACTTCGGCTACATTCGAGCGCGTGAACACCGATGACGAGACGCGACGGCGACTCCTCGAGCTGCTCGACGACGCACGCACCTTCGACGAGCTCGAGCGCAGTTTTCGCAGCCGAATCGGCACTGCTCCCTCCCCATTGCTCGACGGCGCGCTGCGCTTCGTCGAAGCCGGCGACCCTAGCGGCCTCGATCCGGAGCTAGAAGAGCGCTTCGCGCAGGTGCTCAGCCGCTTCGTCGAGAGCCGTCGAGCACTGGAGCTCGCAGGAAAGCTCGAGGCTGGCGATACCGCTGAGCGGGGGTGAGTTTCGCTTCTCGGCCCGTGTCTTGCTTGGTGTGTCGGCATGGCATGGAAATCAACGATTCCCTGGCTCAGCAGCGGTGCGGTGGTTGCGCTCGGGTACCTCTGGGCACGACGCACGCCTGGGTCGCGCGGAGGTTTGCCTCAGCTGTCGCGCGATGCCGCGCGCGGCGGTCAAAAGAGCGAGCTCCGCGACATCAACTTCGATCCGGACGTGAACCTCGACGCTATCGCGCACGCCGACGCCGTCCACGACATGGGACGGCTCGACGACAACGCCGACTTCGACGCCCACACTAGAGGCGAAGCGCTGGACAGGCGCGACTTGGATCTCGACTTGGACTTCGACGTCGACGTCGATGTCGATCAGCTCGAAATGAACGCCACCGTCGGGCCGAACGACCACACCGTGCCGGCCGACGAGCCTTACGACGCGCTCGACGCCGAGGACGTCGGCACCGCGTTTCTGCGACGCGCCACGCAAGTCGAGCCGAGCGAGGATCTCGACGTGAACGAGGCGCTCGAAGGCACGCACGAAATCATCGACGGTGACCCCGCGCTCATGGATCTCGCGCGCGAGAGCGGCGACTACGGCATCAATCGAACCGGCGAGTCACTCGCGCCGTACGCGGGCACGTACGAGGAGGACGTCGCGGCCGAGCTCCCCGTCGGCACGCTGGATTCTGCCGGAAACGCGGAGTTTCACGCGCCCCTCAATCCCCCGGACGCCTTCGCGGCGCCGCCCACGAGCACGCTGTCTCCCACCGAGGAGGAGATGGCGCGCCGTGACGCGGCCCACGTCGCCGACCAGCACGGCTCGCGGCGCTAGCCGCGGGCGACCCGCCCGGCAAGCGGGACGCCCGTCAATCGATGGGAGTCCCGCTCAACCGGCGGGCTTGATGTCACGATCGAGCACCGTCTTCCGCCCGTCCGAGCGAGCGCTCTCGATGGCGCGATCGCAGATTTCGCGCACGAGATTCGACAGCACCGGCACGATGCCGTCCGACGTGTTCATCCCGGATTTCGATTTGATGTACGCCTTGAGCTTGGAGACGACGATCAAAACGTCCTGCGGCATTTCAGTGCCGCCCCCGCTGTTGGTCGCATTCGATTGGTTCTCGTTCACGATTCGTTCCTCCGCTGACTTCGCGGCACCTGCCGCTTCCTCCACTTGTTGCAACTCCCATTCCGCCCGCGTGGGTGCCTTGACGGCCTCCGCCCAGGCTTCGCGGTGTCGCATCATGGGCAGGTGTGCGTCCCAGCATTCGACGGAACAAAAATACAGCCCGGTCTTCCCGCGCTGGCACGTCGAGACGCTGCACTGGTAGTAGCTGGCCCCGAAGGGGATCGGCTTGCGGCAGGTACTACAAACCTTGAACTGCTCGGACACTAGGGCCGTTCCTCCTTGAGCTCCCACGGGCGCTCACCTTCGCCCCGCCGCTCCCGTACGAGCCACGCGAGCACCGCGTCAGCCCAGAGCTCGCGCGCCGCGTCACTCGGGTGGATGCCATCACGCTTGCGTTCCAGATCGTGCACGATCGTATCAGAGTCGAGAAAACGGCATGGCTTCACGTTTTCATGGATCACGGCCAAAATCCCGCTGTCGCGCTTCCAGCGCGGCGGCGTGACCCAGACGCACGGGCGCCCGCCGAGCTCACGCACGAGCCGCTTCACCGCGCCGGCACGCTGTGCGGGATTTTGCAGATCGAACTCGTTGGCGCCGAGCGTCACGATCACGAGGTCGGGGTTATAGCGCGCCACATAGCCGGCTAGCTCCGTACCTGAAGCCCATTCCGGCACATAGCTCGAGGTACGAAATTCCAGCACGCTTCGCAGCCCCATCGCCTTGAGGCGCCGGCCGAGCGGCACGCCGAGGGCTCCAGCGAAGGAATCGCCGACATGGAGTACCAAACTGCCCCGTGGGAGATCGGATGGCGGCGCACCTGAGCCGTTTTCGGCTGGGCGCGACGGGGACGTGTCGCCCGGGTTCGTCGGCCCCGAGCCCGGAGTCGTTTGATGTGCAAGCGAATCGCTCGTGCCTTCGTCCGCGGCCGCTTCGCTGCTGGAGTCCTTGGCGGAGGTCTCGGTCACTGGTCCGGCGCCTGCGCGCGTGCAGCCCGAGGCGAGCACCAGCGCGAAACAGAGCCGGCTCAGGGACAACAGGCGCTGTTCCAACCGACACCTACGTCGCGATTCTTGCATCCGGAGCGGCGGCTCACGAGATTGCGCGCCGCGTGACTGCCGCCCACGTAGCGGAAGGCGTGCGGGCGGTCACGCGAATTTTTTCGGCAGTCGGCGTCGAATTCGCTCGAGCGCTCGCGCTTCACGGCGCGCGCGCTCGCCTGCACGTCCTCGGGCACGGCTGTTTCGGGCACGGCCAGCACGCAACCGTGACCCGGCGCCTCGATCCAACCCTCACCGCAACGTGGCTCGTCGGGGCCGGCGCAGCGCGCGCCGTTGAAGCGCTTGCCCTTGGCGCACGCGCGTTCGAGCACGCCGTGACGGCATAGTCCGGGTGCTTCCTCACCGAACGGACACGGCTCGGTCGTGAGCGTCGCCGCACAGCGAAAGCCGAGGTGCGCGCCGGAGCGCTCGGGCGCCAAACGATCGCGCAGGCGCGTGTGCATCCACTTCTCGAAGCGACGACTGAAACTGCCGCCCCGATAGACCTTCGCGTAGCCGATGAGTGGCGGCCATGGATAGGAACCGTACCAATCGGCGCCCCATTCCCAGACGTTGCCGCTCACGTCACTCAACCCGAACGCTCCGGCCGGAAAGCTCTTCACCGGACACGTCCCGGCGTGTTTCCAGCACGCGTGCCCATCGGGACCGTCGTCGCCCCACGGATATTTCAGGTACCGCTCACCGCCGCGCGCGACGTATTCGAGCTCCACTTCGCTCGGCAAGCGAGCGTTGTGGCACTTGCAGTACGCGGCTGCAGCGGTCCAACTCACGCAATTCATCGGGTGGGACGCGCGCTCGGCGCGACCGTAATTGCAGAGGAAGACCTGGCGCTCCGGAGCCGCGCAGCCGCCGTCATGCACGCATTCCGCGAACGTGGCGGCCGTGACCTCCGTCTCGTCCATGCAGAACGCGGGCAACTCGGTGAGGTAGCGCGGGCTCTCGTCCTCGGCGAAGTGCTCGTCCGGTTCGGAACCGACCCAAAACTTTCCCCCCGGAATGCGCAGCATCCCTCGGGGGCAGCCCGTGACGCCTGCGGACGGCTGTTTTGGTTGGGGGGTGTTGGGCGCGGAGTCGTTCGACACCGGCGGCGCTACGCCCGTCGCTGGTGCGGGCGCCAGCACGGACGAGGGCACCGTGGCCGAAGGCTCCGCGGGACAACGCTCGAGCATTCGCCGCAGCCCGATACGCCGCGCGAGCGGAAGCTCCGCATCGTAGAGCGCGTGCTGCACCAGGATCGTGCGCGAAGGATCGCGGCCGAGCGCACAGCCGGCAATCAAGCGGAGCCGAAGCGCCTCGCGCCGCACGCTCGCGAGCGCGGGCGGAAACGAAAGCGAATGATCGAGGTACTTGATCGCGTCCGGATAGCGTCCCGCGAGCAGCAGATTACGGCCGATGAGGTACGGCGTGAGATCGTCGGTCGGGTGGCTGTCGGACCACGCTTGCAAGAGCGGAGCGGCGGCGTCCCACGCGGGCGGCCAGTCGGCGTCGCCGATGAGCAGGGCTATGACGCCATCGCGCGCGGTGCCCTGGCTCGCCAGACGCTTCACCTCGAGCGTGCGGCGCCGATCCTCGTCGAAGACGAGCTCGAGCGCCTGCGTGTACAGACGGTACGCTTCGACGGCGTGCCCGCGAGCGAGCTCGATGTCCGCGCTCGTTTCGAGCGCATGTGCGGCCTGCGGCTTACCGAGCGTCTTGTCGCGTCCGAGCGTCACGTAGCGCTCGAGCGCCTTGTCCGTGTCGCCGCGCCGTCGCGCGCAGCCGGCTAGCCCGAAACGCGCGTCTGGGTTGTTCGGATCGAGCGCGAGAGCACGTCGGAAGCCTTCCTCCGCGCCCTTGATGTCTCCCGTGGCGAGCCGCTGATTGCCTTCGCCGAGCGCGCGGTCGACGATGCGCGGGCAGCGGCGCGCGAAAAACGCCGGCTGCTCGAAGCGCGCCTTCGCCGTCGCGAGAGCACGCTCGGGCACGCTCACGGCTCCGAGCGCATCGTGAAAGTCCCGCTCGAGCGCAGCCAAATCCTTGCCCCCGAACACGTCGCCGAGCGCGGCGCCGCCGTACCAGCGCCGGACGGCCGCGCTGCCGTAGTGATCGCGCAAGAAGACGACGAACGCGCCCGCGACCGTGTACGCCCGTGACGCCGAGATCCCCAAAAACTCGAGCTCGAACACCGAGCGCAGCGGCGGCAACAGGCCGAGCTTTTGCATCGAGGCGGCCCACTCCGTCACGGTGAGCTCGTCGGTCTCGTCGGGTGCGGCTGCCACGGCAAAGCCTTCGATGCGCCCGGGATCGGGCCAAAAGCCGCCGAGCGGACCTGCCACGCGAAACGGTCCGCGCGCAAACGAGCCAGCGATCACGTGCGCGAGCTCGTGCGAGAGCACCGGATGCGGGTACGGCGCCTCCTGCACGTAGACTTCCTCGCGCCAGGGCTTGGCGATGTACGTGTGCGAAGCCCCCATGAGCCAGCCCTTCTCGTTCTCGTTCGAGAACAGGAACACGCGAATGTGCTCGGGGCCGCGCGTGCCGAAGAACGCCTCGATCTGCGGTACGCGCGCGTCGCAATCGCGCGTGAAGAGCTCGGCGTCGCGCAGGGCGAGTGAGCGCGGGTAGATCACGTCGCAACGCCGGCCACGCTGCTCGCCGCCGAGCGCCTCTTCGATCGACGCGACGGTGCTCCAGTGCCCGAAGCTCGGACCGAGCGCACCGTGCACCACGCTCAGAATCGCAGCGACCACCGCGAGCAACGCGACGCCCGGCTTTGCGGCGAGCGCCCCGACGAAGCCGCGTTCGCGCGCCTGATCGAGGACGAGCGCGCCGAGCGTCACCGCCGTCAGCGTGGCGAGCGTCCCGGCGCGGTACGTCTCGAGCCGATCGACGACGCTGACGACGGTGTCGTAGAGCGGCCCCGAGAAAACGCCGAAGAACGGGTCGAACGCGAACACCATCGGGCTCGTGACGAAGCGCACGAGACTCACGACGATGCCCGCGAGCGGTCCGGCGAGCGCGAGCGCCACGGCGAGCCCGGCTCGCTGCCACGGCTTCCACACGGCGCCGAAACGCGCGGCGACGGCCCCGGCGACCAGGCCCGCGAGCGCGCCCCACACGCCGCCGAGCGCCGCGCCGAAGCCGGGACCGAGCACGTAAATCCAAATCCCTTCGCTCGGATCGCAAAAACCGACGCGCGCCCCGTGCAGGAGCATCACCAAAAACCCGAGCACGGCGAGCGCGACTCCGAGACCTGCGCCGCGCGCGACCGCGACGCTCGCGTGCGGCCGCTCGGCGCTTGCCTCGAGCGCCGCCACGGCTGCCGCAATGCCGGGCAGCACGAGGCCGCTCACGAGCGCGTAATCGTAGCCCGGCCCGCCGAGCTGCGGCAGAAAGCCGAGCCCGCCGAGCACGAGCAGGGCCAAGAGCGCGCCGTTCCGGCGCCTCGGCGCGCGAAAGCGGGCGAGCCACGCCGTGACGACCGCCCGGAGCGCGCCGAGAGAGCTCGCTGGTTCCGCGGAAGCGCTAGGTGCCAAAAGACGCCGGAGTGCGAGGCTTAGGGCCGAGCCTCGTTCTCTTGTCGCGAGTCGGCGTCTTGATCGTCGCCCGCGTTGGAGCTCGGCTCCGGTTCCGCGAGGACGAGCGGCAGCACCTGATCGATGCGGCTCACGAGGTGAATCGTGAGCTCGTTTCGAATCTCTTCCGGCACTTCTTCGAGATCGACGCGGTTGCGCGCGGGCATCACGATCTGGCGCACGCCGGCGCGGTGCGCGGCGAGCACCTGGTCCTTGATGCCCGAAACCGGCATCACGGCGCCCCGCAGCGTGATTTCACCCGTGAGCGCCACGTCGGGACGGCATGCCGCGCGCAAGAGCAGCGACGTGACGGCGACGAAAATGGGCAAGCCGATGCTCGCCGCGTCGCGCGCCGCGCCGCCGCGCGGCGCGTGCACGTGCAGATCGATCGCTTTGAGCCACTCGGGCTCGAGGCCGAGCTCGGGCGCGCGCGACCGTACGAGCGAAACCGCCGTCTCGGCGGCTTCCTTCATCACGGCACGCAGGCTGCCCGTGATCACGATCTCGCCCTTGCCCGGCATGCGCGTCGCTTCGACGATCAGGAGATCGCCGCCGTTGCTCGCCACGGCGAGGCCGACGGCGACGCCCGGCACGAGCTTGCGCTCTGTGAGCTCGGGCCGATAACGCTCGGCGCCGAGGAGCTCGCGCACGAGCTCGGTCGTGATGCGCCGGCCCTGCACGGCCTTGCCCTCGGCGAGGTTCACCGTCACGTCGCGGCAGACCGCGGCAATCTCGCGCTCGAGGTTCCGAACGCCGGCTTCGCGCGTGTACGAATCGATCAAAAGCTCGATGCTTTCGCGCTCGAAGCCGATGTCGTGCGGAATGAGCCCGTGCTCCTTGAGCTGCTTCGGGATCAAGAACTGCTCGGCGATCGAGCGCTTCTCGGCGCGCGTGTAACCGGGCACCTCGATGAGCTCCATGCGATCCTTGAGCGCTTCGGGGATTTGCCAGCCGTAGTTGGCGGTCGCGAGGAACATCACTTCGGAGAGATCGAACGGCACGTCGATGTAGTGATCGACGAAGGTGTCGTTCTGTTCGGGATCGAGCGCCTCGAGCAGCGCCGCCGCGGGATCTCCGCGCAGGTCGACGCCCATCTTGTCCACTTCGTCGAGCACGAGCACGGGGTTACGGCTGCCGACCTTCTTGAGCGCCTGGATGATGCGCCCGGGAAGCGCGCCGACGTAAGTCCGGCGATGGCCGCGCACCTCCGCCTCGTCGCGCACGCCGCCGAGCGAGATGCGCCCGTAGCGGCGGCCCATGCTGCGGGCGATCGAGCGCCCGAGCGACGTCTTGCCGACACCGGGCGGGCCCACGAAGAGCAGAATCGGGCCCTTCTTGTCGCGCCGGAGCTGGCGGATCGCGGCGTACTCGACGATGCGCCGCTTGACGCGATCGAGCCCGTAGTGGTCCTCGTCGAGACAGCGCTGCACGTCCTTCACGTCGATGCGGTCGGGCGTCGTGCGGCTCCACGGCAAATCGGCGAGCCACTCGACGTACGTGCGCGTCACCTGGTACTCGGCCGACTGCTGCTGCATGCTCGACAGCCGCGAAAGCTGCTTCTTCGCGGCCTTCTCCGCTTCGGGTGGTAGCTCGGCTCGCGCAATGCGCTCGCGCAGCTGATCGACCTCGTCGTCGTCGCCGCCCTCCCCGAGCTCCTCGCGGATGCTCTTCATGTGCTGGCGCAGCACGTATTCGCGCTGGCTCTTGCTGAGCTCGGTCTGCACCACGTTCGAGATGCGATCCTTCACGCGCAGGATCTCGAGCTGGCGCTCGACCATCGCGAGCACGAGACCCACACGCTCGGCCACCTCGAACGCCTCGAGGATGCCCTGGCGCACGGTGATGCCCGCCTGCTCCTCGGGAAAGTTCGAGGCAATGAGGTCGGCGAGCGCCCCGGGCTCACGCACGTTGTCGAGGATGCTCGCCGTTTCTTTGGGCAGGTTCGGCATGAGCGCGAGCACCTCGCGCGTGCGTTCGCGCAAGCGGCGCCCGAGATCGACGAGGCCCTCGCCCGTGGCGGGCGGCTCGGGGACACGCTGCACCTCCGCGCGCATGTAAGGCTCGAGCCCGTGGGGTGACACGAGTCGGAAGCGTCCCAGCCCGTTCAAGACGACGCTGTAATTGGACGGCCCCAGACGGATCACCTTGACGACGCGCGCGAGCGTTCCGACCTCGTAGAGATCCTCGAACGTCGGCTCGACAGTCTCGGCGTTCCGTTGAGTGAGCACGCCCACGAGCGCACTTTCGTTACCCACCAGGTCTTCGACCAAACGCACCGAGCGCGGCCGCCCCACATTGATCGGCACGACCGACATCGGGAACAGCACCGAATTCCGTAGTGGCAGAATCGCGATGCGCTCGGGACGACCGGCCCGTTCAGACGCGCGCATACAGATGACAGTAGTACGGCCACGCCGAGCGTCCAGCCATCGAACGTGAGCGGCCCCACGCTCCCGCCGTTGAAAAGCTCTCCGATTTCGCGGGCTCTGCGGCTCTGTGCTAACTCGGGCCTCGTGACGCGCCCGGGCTTCGCGAGCTTTTCGAGCGTGCTCGTGCTTTTGAGCGCGTGCGGCGCGAGCCGGCCCGCGAGCCCTCAGGAAGCGCTCGCTGCCTATTCGGCCGCCCTCAGAGCCGGGCGTGCACACGACGCGTACGAGCTCTTGAGCGCCGAGGCCAAAAAAGACATACCTTACGAGAGCTTCGCACGGATCATTCGCGAAAATCCTGACGAGGTGGCCGAGATTGGCCGCTCACTCGGGCATCCCGCGGCTCCTCCGCGCGTCACCGCGCGCGTCAAAGCACCGAACGGCGAATCATTGCTGCTCGTGCTCGAGAACGGCGCCTGGCGCGTCGACGGCTCCGCCGTCGATTTGTACGGCCAGACGACCCCCGAGTCGGCGCTGAAAGCGTTCGTGCTCGCGTTCAAAAATCGCCGTTACGACGTGCTCTTGCGCTTCGTTCCCGACGCTGAACGCGAAGGGCTCGGCGTCGAGGAGCTCAAGCGCGCCTGGGAGGGCGAAGAACGCGCCGAGCTCGAAGCGCTGGTCGCGGCCGTGGAGGCGAACCTGCCGAACGGTCGCCTGGAAGTGACCGGCGACCGCGCCACCATGGCCTTCGGGGCGGGCGGCACGGTCGAGCTCGTTCGCGAGGGCGGACTCTGGAAAGTGGAGGATCTTCGTTAAATGGCACGCTGCGCCAAGGTCGAGAGAAACAGCCGCGAGACCCGCATCACGATCGAGCTCGACCTCGACGGCAGCGGCAAGGCGAACATCCAAACGCCCCTGCCCTTCCTGTCGCACATGCTCGAGCAAATCGCGCGGCACGGCACGATCGATCTGTCCGTCTTTGCCGAGGGCGACGTCGAGATCGACGGACACCACACGACCGAGGACATCGGGATCGTGCTCGGCAAGGCCGTGCTCGACGCCCTGGGCGACCGCCGCGGCATTCGGCGCTACGGCTCCGCCACGTTGCCGATGGACGAGGCGCTCGTCACGGCCGCGCTCGATCTGTCCGGGCGTCCGTTCTTCGTCTGGCGCGTCGACTTACCGAAGGCCAAGCTCGGCAATTGGGACGTGGAGCTCGCCGAGGTTTTCTTCGAAGCATTCGCGCGGACGGCTCAGGCAAACCTCCACATTGTCAAACACGAGGGCTCGAACCTGCACCACATCATCGAGATCTCGTTCAAAGCCTTCGCCCGCGCCCTGCGTGAAGCAGCGAGCCTCGACCCCCGCTCCCCCGACGTGCCCTCCACCAAAGGAATGCTCGATTGACTCAGACAGCCGTCGTCGTCGATATCGGCATCGGCAATCTGCGCTCGGTCGCCAAAGCGCTCGAGATCGCGGGTGAAGGCCGCGTCACGGTGGTCCGTTCACACGATCCCGACGTCGTGCGACGCGCCGATCGAGTCGTCGTTCCGGGCCAGGGCGGCTTTGCTGCGTGCGCCGAAGGGCTCGCGGGCGGTCTCAGCCAAGCGCTGGGCGAAGCCGTGAAGAGCGGCGTGCCCTACCTCGGGATCTGCCTCGGCCTGCAGGTGCTGTTCGAGGGCAGCGAAGAGGCACCCGGCGTTCCCGGGTTCGGCTGGATGCGCGGTCACGTGAAAAAGCTCGCCGGCGGGCCGGGCGTCAAGATCCCGCACATGGGCTGGAATCAGCTCGACCTCGCGGGCGGCGGACATGCGGGCTTGGAAGCCGCGGGCGGGCAAGGCGCCTGGGTGTATTTCGTGCATTCGTATCACGCGGTACCGGAAGAACCGGGCGTGCTGCGTGCGACGGTCGAGTACGGCTCGAACCGCGTCACGGCCGCGGTTTCGCGCGATAACGTGCTCGGCACGCAGTTCCACCCTGAAAAGAGCCAGGCCGCGGGGCTTGCGCTCCTCGCTGCCTTTTTGCGACGCTGAAGGCATCCCGATGGAAGTCATTCCGGCCCTCGATTTGCTCGACGGCAAGGCGGTCCGCCTGCGCCAGGGCCGTTACGACGAGGTGACCGTCTACGACGATCAGCCGCACGTCGTCGCGGCCGAGTGGAGCGGCCGTGTACGGCGCGTGCACGTGGTCGACCTCGACGGCGCCAAGCAGGGCAAGCCCGTGCAGCGCGTGCTCGTGCGCAAGGTCGTGGCGTCGTTCGGCGCGGGCGTGCAGGTCGGCGGAGGCGTGCGCTCGATGGCCGCCATCGATCAGTACTTCGAGCTCGGCGTGGACCGCGTCGTGCTCGGCACGGCCGCGATTCGCGATCCCGAGCTCGTGCGCACGGCGGCGGAAGCGTATCCCGGGCGCATCATCGTCGCAGTCGACGCGCGCAACGGCAACGTCGCGACCGACGGCTGGCTCGATCAATCCGAGCGGCGGGCGATCGACGTCGTGCGCGAGCTCTCCGGGCTCGGGCTCGCGGCGGTGCTCTACACGGACATCGACCGCGACGGCACCGAGGTGGGCCCGAACGTGGACGCCACGGCGCTGCTCGCCAAGGACGGGGGGCTGCCGGTGATCGCGAGCGGCGGGGTCGGCAAGCTCGAGCACCTGCGAGCGCTCGCTCAGGCGGGGTCCGGGATCGTGGGCGCCATCGTCGGCCGTGCGCTGCACGAGCACCGCTTTTCGCTCGAAGAGGCGGTCGGAGCAGCGAGCGGGCGCGGCGCCGATGGCTGAGCGCGGGATCACCGATCCGACGGAGGCGCTCTCGCGCGCATCCGTCTTCCCGACGCACAGCGTGCCGGCGGCGCCCGGCGCACCGGAGTCCGAGCACCCTGCGCCGTCGAGCGCGTTCAACGGCGAGGATTTCCTCTTTCATCTCTACCGTGGCAGCGAGCTCTTGCAGGACAACTGCGTGCCCGAGGCCAAGGAAGAGCTCGAGCGAGCGCTGCGCTTTCAGCCGAGCGACGCCGCAGGTCAGGGGCTGCTCGGCATCGTCTACTTCCGGCTCGGGATGTATCCGCGCGCCATCGGCATCTACGAAGAGCTCATCCGGAACTTTCCGAACGAGATCTCGCCCAAGATAAACCTCGCACTCTGTTACCTCAAAACCGGCCAGCAGCACCAAGCGCGCGACGTGCTCGAAGAGGTGATTCATCGCGAGCCGGACCACAAGCGCGCTTGGGGGTATTACGGCCTAGCGCTCGAGCGGCTCGCTGAATACGGTAAAGCGCAGGTCGCGTTTCAGCACGCGGGCCAGCCTCAACTCGCGCGCCGCATGCAAAATCGCGCCGACGAGGGCGCGGTCGCCCTCGAGCCGGGCGAGGGTGAGCATGAGCTCGACGAGGTGCGCCTCGCGGCCGCCGATGCCGTTCAGGAGCTCGACGCGCAGGCGCCCTTCATCTCGGCCCCGGAGGAAGCGCGCGAGCTCGAGCCGGTGCGCTCGCGCCGCTGGCGTGCGGTGGAACCGGGCGAAGAAGTCGTGCCCGTGGCGCCGCGCGCCTCGCGTCCCTCCTCCCCTCCGACGCGTAGCGCGGGGCTCGCGAGCCTCGGCGTGCCGGCGCTGTCGGAGCCGATGGAACTACCTCCGGCCTCACGACGGCCTACGGTCGAACCGCCGCCCTCCGTGGCGAAGGCGCGTGAGACGATCCCAGGCTCGCCCTCGGCCCTGGTGGCGGAAGTCGCTGTCGGCGTGCCGGACCCGCGCGAGCGGCTCGTGATCCGCGGCAGCATCGCCGTGGTTCGCGTCGAGGTCGGCTTCGCGATCCGCAACGAAGCGCTGCGTGCCGTCCAACCCGACGCCGCGGGCTTCATGCGCAGCGCGCTCAGGCGCAAGGTGCGCGGCCGCGCTTCGGAGGAGCCGTTCGGGGGCGCCGCTACGCCCTGGACGCTACTCGAAGGCACCGGGACGGCCGTCCTCGCGGCGGGCGGCGAGCGCAGCGTCGCCGGGCTCGAGCTCGGCGGTGAGTTCGTCTACCTGCGCGAGGCCCGGCTTTTGGGCTTCGATTCGAGCGCGCGCTTCGAAAATGGCCGGCTGCCCGCGCCCGCACAAGAGCCCGCGCCTATCGTGATCGTTCAGCTTTCGGGGCGTGGGCTCGTGCTCGTCGAGAGCGAGCGCCCACTCCGGGCGCTCGTCGTGACGGCGGAGCACCGCGTGATCGTGCGCAGCGAATCCGTCGCGGGCTGGACCGGGCGTATGCTGGCCCAGCCGCTCACGGCCGACGATTCCCCGACGCACGCCCACGGCTTCGTGTCGTTCTCCGGCGAAGGCGCCGTGCTCCTCGACGACGCATGACCACCTCGAGCATTCCTCCGGCCCCTCGTCCACCCCGTCCGACCCGCGCCGAACGCCGCCGGCGTCGCCGCTCGCTGAGCGAGGATGCGCTGAACGTACCGAACCTGCTCACGATGGGTCGCGTTGTGGTCATACCCCTCGTGATCCTGCTGCTCGATCGCGGCTCCCCCAAAGATTGCTGGTGGGCCGCGCTCGTCTACTCCGCCGCCGCGCTCACCGATCTGATCGACGGCTGGCTCGCGCGCCGCATGCACGTCGTGAGCGTGCTCGGAAAGTTTTTGGATCCGCTCGCCGACAAGCTGCTCGTCATGGCGGTGCTCATCTACCTCGTGCCGCTCGGGCGCATTCCCGCCTGGGCCGTGACGCTCTTGCTCGCGCGAGAGCTGTCGGTCACGGGGCTGCGCAGCATCGCAAGCAGCGAAGGGGTCGTGATTGCGGCGGGCGACGACGGCAAGAGCAAGACGGCGCTACAAATGGTCGGGTTGCTCTGCCTGATCCTCGGTTACCCCTATCACCTCACCTTCGGGCCCATCGATCTCGGGGACGTGGATCTCGTCTACGTCGGTCGCGCGCTCGTCTACGTCTCGCTGGTTTTCTCGATCATGAGCGCCCTCTCGTACACGCGCCTGTTCGCCGAGGCCGTCGAGGCCAAAAATCAGCGCGGGGCGCCGTAAGCCCCACGAAGCCGCAAAAAGCACGATCCGCGACTGAAATCCGCCAGGATTGCTCGCGCCGCGCGCGTGGTGGTAGAAGCCGGCTCCGCATGTTGTCTTCGGCCCTTCGGATCTTCACGCGCAGCCTGTGCGTGCTCGCGACCGTCGCTGTTTTCTCGACGAGTTGCTCGCGCCAACCCGAAGGGGAACGTTGCGATTACGATTGGGCCGGACCGACCCAGGACTGTGATTCCGGGTTGTCCTGCACACCGTGCGGTAACCTGCAGAGCAGCCCCGTGGACCGCTGCTGCCGGACCGACGGCACGTACACGGACCCTCGCTGCGCCCCGGCGGCCGCGCCGAACCAGATCAGCTGCAACACGCGCAAAGAGGATACGAGCACGGGCGGTTCGGCGGGTTCAGGTACCGGTGGCTCGAGCGCTGGTAAGGCTGGGTCGGCCACGAGCGGCGGCTCGGGCGGGACCGCGGGCTCCGGCGAGACGTCGAGCAACGCCGGCGAAGCAACGGCCGGCAGCGGAACCTGACGCATGCCCTCGCTCGCCGCGCTCGGTGACCTCGGCGAAAACGCCGTGCTCCTCGCGCTCTTGGTGTCGCTGCCGGTGATCGGCGTCGCGGCCCTCGTCGGCGCCCTCGTGTCGGCGCTGCAAGCCGCGACGCAGCTTCAAGACGCGACGCTGTCGCACCTGCCGCGGTTCCTCGCCGTCGCGCTCGCGCTCGTCGTGATGGGTCCGTGGATGGGCGCCGAAATCGCCAAATTCGCGCTCGAAGTGTTCGCGGCGCGCTGAGCCATGCCCGCGCGCGTGCTCGCGCCGAGCGATCTCGGTCGCACCCGAGCGAAACGCGCGACGCTCGGTGGTCGCGTGCTCGCGGCCGAACCGGGCCGCTTGGTGGTTGCCGATGCGTTCGCGCGCGTGACCGTGACGGGGGAGACGCTCGGCGCAGAGCCCGGCGAGCTCGTCGTCGTCACGGGGCGCCTCGCGCGGGGCGCGCTCGTAGGCGCGAGGCTCGTCGAGCGCTTGCCGGCGCCGCTTCCGCGTGGCGACGGCATGCTGCAACGTTTCTGCTTCGAAGGTACGGCGACGCGGCTCGGCGCGCGGGCGCGTGTGCTCGCCGAGATCCGCGCGTTCTTCGCCGACGAGCGCTTCGTCGAAGTCCAGACGCCGATTCGCGTGCGCGCGCCCGGCGTCGATGCGCACGTCGAAGCCGTCAAGAGCGCCGGCCGCTATCTCGTCACGTCCCCCGAGCTCGCGCTCAAGCGGCTGCTCGTCGGCGGGTTGCCTCGGATCTTCGAGCTTGCGCGCGTGCTCCGCGCGGACGAACAGGGGCCGCTCCATGAGCCGGAATTCACGCTGCTCGAGTGGTACCGCGCGTTCGCGGGCTTCGAGGCGATCCTCGCGGACACGGAGCGGCTCGTCGCGCGCGTCGCGCGGCGCGTGCGCGGGCGCGCCGAGCTCGTGCTGCCGAGCGGCCGGCGGCTCGACGCCCGTCCGCCGTTCGAGCAGCTTTCGGTGCGCGAAGCGTTTCGGCGCCATGCCGGCGTCGCCGACGCAGCGGCGCTCGCCGCCGAGGACGAGTCTCGTTACTTCGAGCTCTTGGTCGGCCAGGTCGAGCCGGCGCTCGAAAAGCTCCCGCGCCCGGTGTTCCTGCTCGATTACCCGGTTTCGCAAGCTGCGCTCGCGCGTCCCTCCCCGCGCGACCCGAGCGTCGCCGAACGCTTCGAGCTCTACGCGGGCGGCGTCGAGCTCTCCAACGGCTACGGCGAGCTCACCGACCCCGTCGAACAAGCGCGCCGCTTTCGCGCCGAACGCCACGCGCGTCGAGCCGCCGGGCGGCCCACCTACCCCGTCGACGAACGCTTCCTCGCCGCGTTACGTGAAGGCATGCCGCCTTCGGGCGGCAACGCGCTCGGCGTCGATCGGCTCGTCATGCTCGTGACCGGCGCGAAGAGCATCGCCGAGATCGTCGCGTTTCCAGCGGGCACCTGACGCGCTGCCCGGCGCCGTCAACCTTCGAGCTGCTCAGCGCCCGCGACCCGGTAATTGACGGGCAAGTCCAGGAACCCTTCGAGACACAAGAAGTCGTAGAGCTCATGGCAGACGACTTCGGCGCTCTCGCTGTACACGTGTGGATCGGAGAAGAAGCGGAGCGTCTCGTCCTTGAACGCGCTGCCGCTCGCGGTGAGCCGCAGCTTCAGCTCGTCGCCGCAGCAGTTGACCATCTGCTCCATGAACACACGCTCCCACTGCTCGCGGAACGCGGGAAACGCGTCGGCCAGCACCTTGTAACCGACGCTGTTCGCACGCCGGGCCGTCTGCGCGGCGCGCACCGTGTTCTTTGCCATGGCCTCGAGCCGCGGCGGCAGGTAGTCGCGCAAAAAGTCGGAGACGACCGCCGCATACACCGTCATCACCTGGTTCAGCTCCGGGGAGCGCCGCGAGAGGAACGCCACGCGCAGATCGCGCTCGAGCTTGTCGAGCAGCTCGACGCTCGCTTGCCGCACTTCCGCGCTCTCGTACTCGAAGCCTTCGAGCTCGGCGCGCAGCCGGCGCTGGTAGCGACTGAGCACGTAATAAACGCCTTGCTCCGCGTGATGGATGGTCTTGTCTTTGTCGCCCTTGCTCTTTTCGTGGAGCTCGCTTTCGAAAAACAGCTTGGCGACGCGGCGACCGAGCGGCTTCAGGATGCTGGTCGTAAATTGCGAATCCGACGAGAACACCTTGCCGAGCAGAAGCGACATCGTCCGGACGTGTTGTGCCTCCATCTCGTCGGCGCTCTGGCGGCTGCCGGTCGCTTCGGCCGCCGCGCTCTGCATGGCCTTGAGCTGAGCGACGACCTGCGCCGTGATGGCATCGAGCTCGGCGTTGGTTTCGAGCTCGCTCTTGTAGTGGACGACGCGCGCTTGGACCTGCTCGTGCATGAGGCCGAGCGCCTGCAGCGTGAGCAACTCCTTCTGATCGGCGCTCATCGGCGCCGGCGCACTAGCGGCAGCCGGCCGCCCGACGGCGTCCGAGCCCGAGGACGGCACGGGCGGCAGCGGACGGCGTGGCGGCGGTTTGGGCGGAGCAGCAGTCACGCTCACGCATCCTAGAGCTCCCAGCGCACCGGGACATGGACAAATGAGTCGACTCTCGAAAGTCCGGTTTTCGCGCCGAACGTTGACAGACGCTTTTTCGTGCGCCAATGAAAGGGGCAAATGATCGAGTCCGAGAACATCCGAACGCTCTTGCTCGTGGCATTTCCCGGTGCCGACATCGACCTCGTCGATCTCACCGGGACCAAGGATCACTACCAGGCTCGCATCGTTTCCACGGCGTTCGCCGGCCGTTCGTTGGTGGAGCAACACCAGCTCGTTTACCGCGCGCTCGGCGACGCGATGAGCGGCCCCATCCACGCGCTGGCTCTGAAGACGTACACGCCCGAAGCGTGGGCAAAGGTAAATTCGAGGTAAGAAGATGGAAGACACCCTGCGCGATCGCATCCGACAGACCCTGGACGGCTCCAAAGTCGTGCTCTTCATGAAGGGCACGAAGAACTTCCCGCAGTGCGGCTTCTCGGCGAAGGTCGTCGGGATTTTGAAGGAAGAGGGCGTCGATTTTCGCGACGTCAACATCCTCGCCGACCAAGACCTCCGGCAGGGTCTGAAAGAGTATTCGAACTGGCCGACGTTTCCGCAGCTCTACGTAGGCGGCAAGCTCGTCGGCGGTTGCGACATCGTGACGAGCATGCACGAAAACGGCGAGCTCGGCGCCGTGCTCGGAAAGTAATTGAACAGGCCGCTCGTCCTCGTCGCCAACGACGACGGTCACCGCGCGCGCGGCCTCGGGCTTTTGGCACACGCGCTCAGGGCCGTGGCCGACGTGGTCGTGTGCGCGCCGGAGGTCGAGCAGAGCGCCGCGAGCCACGCGCTCAGCTTGCACCGGCCGCTGCGCTTGTTTTCGCACGGCGAGCAGGTGTTTTCGGTCGACGGCACGCCCGCCGACTGCGTGTACGTGGCGCTGCACGCCGAGCAGCGGATCCTGCCCCGCCGACCCGATGTCGTCGTCTCGGGCGTGAACCACGGCGTCAACCTCGGTGATGACGTTTTCTACAGCGGCACCGTCGCTGCGGCGCGCGAGGGCGCGCTCAAAGGGATCCCGTCGCTCGCCGTCTCGGCGGCCGTCGATGCGAATCTGGAAGCCGCCGCCGAGCTCGCCGTGCGTCTCACCCTCGCGCTCGCGAGCCTCGCGGCGGGTAGCCTGCTCGTGAACGTCAACGTGCCGAAGGGTAACGGCTGGCCGCTCCGGGCGACGCGGCTCGGCCGTCGGATCTATCGCGATGAGGTCGAGTTTCGTCGTGATCCGCGGGGACGCGAGTACCTCTGGATCGGCGGTCCCGGCGCCGCCCACGAGCCCGTCACCGGCTCCGATACGGAAGCGTTCGACGCCGGGGAGGTCGGAATCACGCCGCTCGTGCTCGATCTTTGGCACCGCGAAGCTCGCGCCGAAGCCGAGCAGCTTGCGGCCGCCGTTCGATGAGGGCAGAAGGGGGCTAATGGCTGCTCGCAAGGGTTCGTTCGCGAAGCCGAACAAACCGGTTCTCGCTCGCCCGTTGCCGACGCCCCGCGGCGTGGACAGCAAAAAGGGCTCGTCCGCGCCGAAGCTCGTCTCGCGCTCCGCCCCGCAAGAGCTCGAACCGTTGCGCTACGTGCGCGGATTCATCCGCGAGATCCCGGACTTCCCGCAGCCCGGCGTCCTGTTTCGCGACATCACGCCCCTACTCGCCGATCCGAAAGCGTTTCACATCGTGCTCGACGCCATCGCCCACCACTTCGTCGGCGAGCGCGTCGACGCCGTGGTCGGCGTCGAGTCCCGCGGCTTCATCTTCGGTGGAGCACTCGCCGCGCGCTTGAACGCAAGCTTCGTCCCCGTGCGCAAGCCCGGCAAGCTTCCCTATCGCACCGACAAGGTCTCCTACTCACTCGAGTACGGCGAGGCCGAGCTCGAGATGCACCGCGATTCACTACGTGAAGGCAGCGCCGTGCTCGTCGTCGATGATTTGCTCGCGACGGGCGGTACCGCGGCCGCCGCGGGCGAGCTCGTCCACCGGCAGGGTGCGTTCGTGCTCGCCTACGCGTTCGTGATCGAGCTCGTTTCCCTCGGCGGGCGCGAGCGCCTGCTCCCGACGCCCGCGACCAGCATCGTGCAGTTCGAGTAAACGGGCGCCGGAATTTAGAAGTCGTCGTCCGAGTCGCCGAGCTCGACCGCCACGGAGACGAGCGCCGTGTTCTGACCGAGCGCGCCGAGCGGGCTGAACGGGGGATTCGTCGTCCCGGCGCGCGCGCTGTTGTCGACGGCGAGGTAATACTGGCCGGCCGGCAGCGGGAAACGCTGGCGCAGCTCGGGTCCCGGATTCAGCGGGAAGGAGGAGATCGGCGGCTCGGGGGGCGGCGCCAGGGCGAGGCCATTTTGCAGGCCCTGTCGCCAAAGGTCTCCCGTCCCGCGCCGAATCAAGAACACGTCGACCGACGGCCCCACGACGGCGAGCCGTACGAAGAGTGCTTGGTCGCTTTTCGCCACGGTGAGCGGTCCGACGAGGTCCAGCTGGTCGGTGTGTACCTCGCTCGTCTCGTTGGCCATGGCGTAGCGGTTCTTCGACGTGTTGAACGGCTGCGACGGTCGCGCGGGCGGCGAAAGGATACCGAGCGTGAACGCGTCGCCGTCGTCGGCGTGCACGACGGTGAAGCCGGAAGCGAGCTCGCCGGAGACGATCTGACCGCCGAAGCTATTCACGAGGTAACCAGCCGGGCCCTGCGCCGCCCAATTCACGAGCCGGTTTTCGACGGACGTCACCTGAAACGTCGGGCCGAGCACGGTGCGCGCGGGCCGCGCGTAGATGTAGACGGCGTCGTCCGCCAGATAAAAATCCATCCGATACTCGACGCTCGCCATCACGCTGAACGCGATCCGCCCGGCGACGGGCGTCCACGCAAACCCGCTACCGGAAAACGAGAGCGTCACCGTTTGCGCGCTGTCGTTGACGTTGGTCTGACAGCTCGCGGGAAAGAGACGCCCGACGATGTTCGGATCGGGCGCCATCCTGAGCGCTGCCGAGCGTTGCAGCATCTCCGGGCACAAGCGCCCTGCACCGAAATTGGAGAACAACCACCAGCGGAGCTCGGGGCTCGCGTTCACCGGACCTTTGAAGAGCGAACAACCGAGCACCGACGCCGACGCGAGAGCGAGCACAGCCGCGCGAAAACCACCGCGAAGAGCCTCCCTCGCTAGCCTCACGAACGCACTCCGAGCGCGCGGCTGACCGCTTTGGCCAGCGCTTCGATCAGGCCTTCGGCGTGACCGAGCGCCGGCACGCGCTTCCAGCCGAGCCCGAGCCCTTCCGCCTGAGCGCGTGCCTCGACGTCCAGATCATAAAGGGTCTCGACGTGCTCGGTCAGGAAGCCGAACGGCGCAACGACGACGCCGGCGACACCGCGAGCCTTCACGGCTTCGAGTGTGCTCTTGAGCGTCGGGCCGAGCCATTCACCACCGCCCTCGCCTTGGCTCTGAAACGCGAGCTCGAACGGCACGCCGAGCTCGCGACCGATAGCGTCGGCCGTTTCGCGCACCTGACGCTCGTAAGGGTCGCCCTCGCGGAGCGCGACGAGCGGTAAGCTGTGCGCCGTGAGCACGAGCGTCGAAGCGGCGTCGAGGTACGGCCGAATCGCGGCTGCGTGCGCCCGAACGAACGCCGACTCGAGCCCCCAGGGCTCGACGACGACGAGAGCCGGAGCCGTCACGCCGCTCGCAACGAGACGCTCGCGCGCCGCTTCTGCGGCGGCTGCGTAAACGTGGACGCTGAACGGCGCGAGCGGCACGACGACGATGCGCTCGATGCCACGCTCGGCGGCTCGCGCGAGGGCCGCGTCGATGCTCGGTTCGGCGAGCCGCATGCCGACGAACACCGGCGCGCCCGCTCGCCGCTCGAGTAGCGCAGCCTGTTCCTCCGTCACGCGGAGGAGCGGCGAGCTACCGATGAGCTCGTAGCGGCGACGCGTCTCGGCGAGAAGCGCTGGAGGCACCGGCCGGCCGCCGCGGATGCGGAGAAGAAAGCTCGGAAGCTCGTCGAGATCGGCCACCGTTCCGTGAGCGGTGAGAAGAACGGCGGTGCGCGGGGGCATTCCCATATGGTCTTGCTGGAACTCTCAGCTGCTCGGAAGGGCGCGGTCAATCGTGCGCGAGAAATGAGCTGGCGACACGGCGCCCGATTCCACTCTCAGCGTCATGCCTGCCGGCCGCAGGAGTCTGGCGCTCCGAGCTTCATAGAAGCTGACAGCTGGGCCCACCGACCAATGAAGATGTCGTCGAGCCACGTGACAACGTTGTACTCCCTGGCACTAGCTTTGCCTTATAACCATTGAAATGCGGAGCGAGATGAGGTAGGTCTGAGACGCTGGGCGTCCTACATGAGCTCACCTGTTCATCAGACGACTGGCTTACGCGGTTCACACCGCGCGACAGCGCTCGTGGTCGCGGTCCGGAGCGACGCATGATCCTGCGCGCGCCGGGCGTCATGGTGGCAAATCGCTACCGTCTTTGCCGACAGCTCGGCGTGGGCGGCATGGGCACGGTGTGGCTCGCCGACGATCTCCTGCTCGACTCCCGTTGCGCGCTGAAGCTCATCGACGACGACAAAGCGCAGAGCGAGGAGGTGCGCATGCGCTTCTCGCGGGAAGCGAAGGTCGCCGCGCAGCTTCGCGGCGCTCACGTGGTCGACGTCTTCGAGCACGGCGAGTGGGAAGGCACGCCGTTCATCGCGATGGAGTACCTCGAGGGCGAAGATCTCGGATCGCGCCTCGATCATCGAGGCGTGCTCGACGCCGCCTCCACCTACCGGATCGCGGCGCACGTTTCACGGGCGCTCGCTCGCGCCCACGCGTACGGCATCGTGCATCGCGATCTCAAGCCCGAGAACATCTTTTTGGTGCCGGGCGACGACGGCGAAATCGCGAAGGTTTTGGATTTCGGCATCGCCAAGCACGACACGTATTCGCTGCGTGACAAAGCCACGAAAACTGGCTCGTTTCTCGGCACTCCTTACTACGTGAGCCCCGAGCAAGCGCGCGGGAAACCGACCGATCATCGCTCCGACTTGTGGTCGCTCGGCGTGATCGTATTTCAGTGTCTCACGGGTCGTCCGCCCTTCGAGAGTGAAGCGCTCGGGGAGCTGATGGGGCTCATCCTCTATGAGGATTTGCCGACGCCGAGTGAGGTACGCCCCGACCTACCGCCGTCGTTCGACGCGTGGTGGGAAAAGGCCGCCAAGCGCGAGCGTGAAGAACGCTTTCAGTCCGCCAAGGAGTTTGCGGACTCGCTCGCGGAGGCGCTCGGGCAGCCAGCGACGCTCGCGGTGCCGAGCCTGTCTCCGCGCGCGAGCGTCATGGTCGAAGGCACGGGCGAGCCGCTCGAGGATCCGCGCGAGACCGGCGCACCCCTCGCGCGGACACGCCACTCCTCGGTCCCGCGCGTGAGCCTCGCCACGGCGCTCATCCGTCATCCGCGGCACTGGCGTTCGGCGCTCCGCACTCTGCCGCGCAAGTACCTGGCCGGCGGCGCCGTTGCGCTCGGTATTCTGGGTGGTGGCCTGCTCACGCTGCTCGTCGGGCAATCGACGCCCCCCGCGGCTCCGCTGCCCGTGCACGTGCAACAGCAGGCGACGACGGTGGTGCCGCCTCCAACGACTCCTCCGCCGCAAGTGGAAGTCGTCGGGCCCGCGGGGACGGGAGCCGCGGCGCCGCCGCCGCCGAGCGCTTCCGCGTCGGCCGAGGCGCCGGACGCGGACGTGAGTCCGTCGCGTTCGTCGACGTCGACGTCCGCGCGCGTCGTCGCACCCCCCGCGGCGCGCCGCGCTCCGAAACCGGCGAGCGTGAAGAAGCAATCGCGGCGCGACTACGGCATCTGAGCGCAGACGGGCCCGCTGCCAGTCAGCCTGCAACCGCCGGGGCAGTTCATGACGAGCGGCGAGTCGCTGCCGTCAGCCAGGCAACGGTGGAGCTCCGTATCGTTCACGCACTCGTACGCGAGCGATTGGCACGCGACGCAATCATGTAAGTCGGCGTCACACCCCAGATGAGGGCATGTCAAAGGCTCCGTCGACATGCCCTCCGTGCACTGATGCAGGATGCCGTCCGCGCTGCACGAATACTCGCCGTGGCTCACGTCGCAGTCGGGCGCCAGGCACCCTTGCGTCTTGTCGCAAAGGTCCGGTGCGTCGCAGCGGTGCTGGGGTGACCAAATCCCGGCTTGGCAGCGCTCGAACGACCTTTCATTGCAACGTGTGCTGCCTTCGGTGCAGGGAGCCGGCAGGCAGCCGCTGGGATCGCAGACCTCATTCGGCGCGCACGTGCGGTTCAGGGCCCAGTGCGAGGCATCCGCGCTGCAGTCTTGCAGATCCTGCGCGACGCAGCGCGTCTCGCCGGGGCCGCACGCGGGTGGCAGACAACGACGCTCGGTCTCACTGCAAAGCGCCGCGCTCGCGCAAGCTTCACGCGTGCTCCAGCGCAAATCGTTGCCGCATTCTTCGAGCTGGGTCGGCTCGCCGCTCACGCAGCGCACCGTGCCGGGCACGGAGCACGCGGGCTTGTCGCAGCGTCCCTGAGCGGCGTTGCAGAGCTCGACCGCCGTACAGGTGGTGACACGCGAAAAGCCATCCGTGCCGCAGCGCAAGAGGTCGCGTCCGCTACACGCCGTGTCTCCGCTGCTGCAGGGCGTGCAGTCGCCGCTCAGTGGATTGCAGCTTCCCGCATCGGGACACGTCGCGAGCGGCGTCCAGCCGTTTTGATCGTCGTTGCAGCGCTCGAGCGTGGCGCCGTCGCAGGCGAACTGACCGAAGTGACAGCTCGTAGGCTGGCAGGTTCCAAGTTCGCCCGCGGCGGTTTGAGCATCCGCCTTCGCCACGTCACAGAGCGCCGCGCTCCCGCAGCGGTCGACGAGCAAGAGCTGGTCGCGGCCTTTGGAGCAGCGCTCGAGGCGGTTGCCCATGCAGCTATGCCCGTCACCGGGCGGACACGGCGACGGGGCGCACTCCGATTTCGGAGGCGCGGTTCCCGACTTGCGATCGACGGCGACGTGGCAGAGCTCGGCGCTGTCGCATGTCGCTTGCGTTTGCCAGTGGCCAGATGCGTCGCACGTCTGGAGGGTCGCGCCGTTGCACGCGAACTCACCGAACGCGCACGTGCGGCACGTCCCCGCCGTCGGATCGCAGTCATCGGCGCTGGCGCAATCGGCGACCGAGGTCCATTCGCTCCGATTGGGCGCGCAGGTTTCGAGGTGGTTGTCGGTGCAGCGATACGTGTTCGGCGCGCAGGCGCTGCCGAGCTCGACGGGCGTGCTCGGCGTGCCCTCGAGCGTGAAATCGCCGAGCACCAACTGACAGCCGGTCGAAAGGAGCAGTATCGTGGCGCCGAAGAGCCGGCGTCGCGCGACCGGAAGCAAGGCTCAGAACCTTCCCGCCATGCCGATCTCGCGCGGCCCGATCACGGGCCAGAGGGACGCTCGCTGCGCCGCCCGGTCCGCGGCGGCCCCCGTGAACAGCAGGACGAGGCCAGTCGCGGCGCCCGCGACGCCTACGCCGAAGCCGATGCCGGCGACGGTGCCGAGCGTGTCGTAGCGGCTCACGTCCGACTGCAGGTCGTGCGGGCACGAGCCATTCGGGCACTTGGGCTCGAGTTCGGAGTGCAGGTTGAGCGCCATCACGCCCGTCACGCTACCGACGATGAGGCCCGCGCCGCCGACGCCGAAGGCGATCCAGACCGGAACGCGCGAGGTGTGGTGCGGCGGGGCCGGAGCTTCGGTCGGCTCGTTGGTGGCGGGGGTCGCCGGGTGCGGCGTGGCCGAACGTTTGAGCACGAGCGTCACTACCTGCTCTTGGCCCTCTTTGATCGTGACCGTCTGCGCGGCGGGCTCGAAATCGGGGGCGCTCGCTCGCACGGTGCGCTTGCCCGGATCGGCTGCGCGACGAACGCCGATTGAGCCCTCGGGCACGTCGTCGCCGTCGATCGTCACCTGGGGGTCGAGCGGCCCCATCACGTGAATCACGATCCAGCCGAGTCGGGGCTCGAGATCGGCTGCCTCTTTCTGCGCGTCCTCGAGCGCCTGCTTCCACGAGGCCGGCGAGTTTTTCGGAACACCCTCCCGAATCACGAGCTCGTAACGCTCGTAGGCTTCGACGTAGCGACCGAGCCCAATCAGCGCGCGCGCTAGATCGACCCCGATCGTCGGTGCGTGCACGAGGGCGTCGGCATGCCGGAAGCGATCGACGGCGGTCGCGTAATCTTTGCGCTCGAGCGCGTCGTAGCCTTCACTCGCAAGCGAGCGAGCCGTCGCACGATCGGCTTCGGTGGGCTCCGCCCACGCCACCCGAGGCGCGAGGAGCGATCCGCACAGCAGGGCGCCGAGCACACCTTTGACTAAGCCACGACCAAGAATCACACGTTTTCGCGTACTCCTCACTCGGAGCCGGCGCAAGCGTCCCCCGGGGCGCAGTAGCGTGATTTTATGGCCCAACTCCAGCCACACGCGCTGCTCGGCCGGCTCGCGGCTGCAGGCTCGAAGAGATACTCATGCGGATCGGCGAGCACACGTTCGAGCGCAGTCGCGCCTCCGGCGCGCGAGCGGACGGCCCCGTCAACACCGCTGCTCAAGGGGAACACCTGAACCGACAGGCGGGCCTGAAGGGGGACCGAATTCATACTGTCGCGCACATCGAGCCGAAACTCGGCAGCGGCCAGCGGAGCTGCTCGGGCGTCCCGTTTCGCTTCAGTAACAACGAAACCTGACGGGAGGTATATCGAAACCCGCTCGGCGTGTCGTAAACCCCGTCGCCAGCTCTATCTCGCCCTGCCAAACGCAGTGTTCGCACCCCCTCCGCGTCGGGCCTCCGGACCTGCTACTCTGCCGGGCAGGTGGGGCCGGCCCACCGGGAAATCCGCACCATGCGACGACCGAATCCTGGCGACGCGCTCGCCTCCCTGCTTCAGCAGTCGGACGGTGGAGAGCGTCGTGCGAGTTTCCGGCAGGCCATCACGGCGCTCGGACAGAGCGGCAGCGCCTACGGCCCGCCGCCACTCGACGGCGTCGATCCCGAGGTCTTGAGTCGCTCCGCGCAGCTCGCACTCGACACCGGTCTCGCGGACGACCTCGCCTGGATCGCGCCGGGGCCTGGCGCCGTCGCGCTGTACGAAATCACGGCGGCACTGCCGCCCGGCCGCGCGCGGCGCGAGCTCGGACGGCGCGTTTTTGCGCGCGTGTACGAGGGCACTGCCGCAACTTTCGCGATCGTCGCCGCGCGCATGGCGCTCGGCTCCGGCCGCACCTTCGAGGCAGCGGCGGTGCGCGCTCGCATCGGGCTCGTGCTCGATATGCCCATCGGCGCCGCGGTCAATCCCGATCCGCTCGCGCTCACGCTCACGACCTCACGCGAGCTCCGTGACACTTGGCTCCTTTCGGCGCGCACGGGCACGCTCCACGAACGCCGTCTCGCTGCCAAGATCCTCGAGTACGCCGCGCGTGAAGCTGCCGCCCGCGCGCACCAGGGTGACCCCCACCCGATGCTCCACCTGCTCCAGGGCGACATTCGCGACGTGTACGAGCAGCTGCTCGCGGATCGCGAGCCGCTCGTCTGGCGTCACGCCGCCACGGCGCGCGGCCTGCTTTCCGTCGTGGCTCCCGCGTTTCAAACCGAGATCGAGAGCGGACTCGACGAAGCGCTCACGCCCACCGAATGGCGGCGCGCCGCCGTTTCACTCGTGGCCTCGATCCCGGCCGACCCGGAGCAAACTATCCGCGCCTGCCGGCGCGTGCTCGAAGGGCCGCTCGGCAAACGGGACCCCGGCATCGCCGCCACGCTCGTGCTCGGCTTGCCGCGCGTGATCGAGGCCGAGCCCGAGGCGGCGGAGCAGTTGCTCGACCTCGTCGCTTCTACACGCCGCCCCGACGTTGCCGAAGCCGTCGCGGCCCTGCTCGGCGATCTCACGAGCACGACGTTCGGCCGCGTCGCCGCGCAGAAACTCCGTGCGACACTCACCTCCCGCGCGGAGGGCCCCGGCTCCGTGCTGCGCGCCATCGCCGAGCGCTCGCTGCGCCTGCTCGACGGCGAGGT
>JAICTZ010000010.1 GCA_025936115.1 Polyangiaceae bacterium | reverse complement strand
CGATCTGCCTCCGGGCCGGTGTCCCCTTCGGACGCCTCCGAGTGGATCCGCTTGGCCGATCTCAGTTGGCTCTGCTTGGCCGATCTCGCCTGGATCCGCTCTGCCGATCCCACGTGGATCTCATAGGCCGATCGGTGACACCAAACGAGCGACGCCCCAAAAACGTGCGCTTGACGTGAGCAAGCCTAGGCTGCTGGACTGTCACGGCATGCGAACCGCGTATCTTTCATTCGCGCTCCTGGTTGCGCCGCATGTGTCGTCCTGCAAAGGGCGCGCGAATGCTCACGACGTGGAAGGCGTCCGTTCCCCGGCAGCCGCAAGCCTGGGTAGGGCACGCACGCCGAGCATAAAGGCAGCGAGCCGCTATCAGAACGTCCTTTCGAGATTGTTAGCGACCTGGACTGGTTCATCTGGCCTTACATTTCTGCCAGCCGGCCGTAATCCAAAGGGGCCGAATCCAGGGTATAGGCGGGCGCTCGAACCTAATACGGTCGGGCTACGCTGATTTTCAGGTCCTTCACATGAAGCCCCGGTCGACCGCCGGCTTCACGATCCCAGCAGCTGCAGGTTGGCCCGGTACACTCGCGCACCTTCAATGTCGCCGACCGCGTCCGACACTTGGATCGCTTCGCGTGTGAAGCGCCGCGCGGCATCGAAGTTGCCGAGCCAATAGTAGTTGAGGCCCATCAGGCCCCGCACTTTGGCCACCCAATATTCGTCCCCTCCGTCGTGCGCCTCGAGCACCCGGTTGCTCAGTTCAAACCGCCCCTGGTCCGATAGTGATTGCGCGTGCAGGATTTCGGCGATTGGAGCGAAGTCCCCGCCAGCCTGCGACCGATCAAGTACTTGAAGATTCGCACGGTAGATCTCGACACCCTCGAGATCTCCACTTTCAACGCAAGCTTCGAGAGCTTGCTCGGTGAACGTACGCGCCTGATCCAGATCCCCCGCCCGGAACCAGTTCCTGCCCAGCAATCCGAGCGCTTTCGGCAGTAGGTTTGCGACGAACGATCCCTTTAGGGGTGCCAGCTCCTCCAGGCATTGGGTGAGCAGCCCAGAACTTTCGCGGTAGTAAGACCGTTCACTGAGCGCAGCCGCTTTGGCGTACAGTTTGCGCAATCGTGCGATCGGGTTGTCTTGGGCCGTGAGCTGTTCTAGTGGTCTCGGGAATCCGAACGAGTCCATGATGTTGGCGAGCCGGAAAACGGCCTGCATATAGGCATTGGTCGCGTCGTTCGACGTCCGAAGCTCATCCGGGACTCTCGACCACGAGCGAAAGCCTTCACAGATAGATTGTGGATAACTGTGGCAGAGAACGGCGGTGCGCTGGAAGTCGTTGCTCCACAAGCTTTGGATGAGAAGTACTTGAAGGTCTACAGGCGGCGGCTCCAAGTCGATCGGGTCGACTGCGGCAGGCGCTGGGCGCGGCCGCAGAAGGGTGTCCGATTCGCCGAGCGCCGCTACGAACACTCCGCCTGGAATCGGCGCTGGGATCAGCTCGGAGACGGCGACGATGGTGAGCGCTTCACTCGCGATCTTTTGGGGCTGCGACAATCGGCGCAGATTCCCCTCGCATGAATCAGCGAAGAGCACGAAGCGCTGTTTCTCCGCCGCTGCGGCGGCGGTCAGTAGGTTTCCCACCACCGCACTTCCGTGGATCGCCGTCTGCGGTCCTACGATGATCAAGGTGGAGGCATCCATCACCACGACCTGCAATGCGCCACATGGCATATACCCCACCGGTGCGACGTCTTCACTCAACCACGTGATCGCGAAAACGTCGGTGCCCGAAGCGCGCTCGAGCTCATCAATGTGAGCACGCGTCCAGGCGGCCAAGAGCGCCGCATCTCCTTCGCAGCTCGCGATGACGAACACGTGCGCCGTGGGTTGGTTTGCTCCGCCGGATTTGGGTAACAGATCCATATGGGAAGCCGGAACCTCGCTCGGGATCGCGTCGGCGTTCAGTTCGCAACTCCTCAGCCAATATAGCGTCGCATGCTCCGCGTCCGGTATTTCTTCTAGCAAGCGCCCGTTGTTTGGGAGCACCACACGACCATCTGCACGCCGTGGCAATGGCAGCGTGCCAGTAACCACCGCGCTCGAATCGCTGTGGAAGGCGGACGGGGGGCTGGCTCGTACGAGCGCATCGAACACCAACGGCAAGTCGGTCCTCTGACCAACTGCTACGCCGAGGCGATTGAAACATTCCTCTGGGGTCTGTTTGCCGAATAGCAAGGTGTCGAGCAACGCCCGTCGGACGATGTGCGGGCGGTCTTTCAATAGGTCACCGAAGTAAGCCGCTACTTCATCGTCGGCGATGGCGGACCGACGGGTTGTGTGGATGAGGTCGAGCTCTGCGCCCGCAGAGAAAGCCTCTAGCGTGCACCATGCCCGCGCAAGATACTCCTCCGGCTCGTCAAGGAGTACGATTGTTCGACCTACCATCTGTATCTGTGTCAGACGGCGCAGCACCTCCTCGACGAGCGCTTGCTCGGCCCTGTTGCGAGGCAATTGCGGCACGCAGCCAAAGTCGTACCAAACGCAGATCCTCTCGCACGCAGTCGCGAGGTGGGGCCGCGAAATCAAGACGCGACGCAGCCGCTCGAGGCCCCTGTCAGATTGCGCTGTCGCAAGCGCGTCGCCTTCCAACTCCTCTTCGAGCGAATTCGTCTCTTCAACCAAAGCGCAGAAGCCAGCGTCGTCGAACCCGGGACGAAGTAGGTTAACGATGAGTGCTTCCGATAGCTCGCGCGCGGCAAGGCCCACGTAACAATTGAAGTTCGGGTTGTACATCCGAGGCGTGTGGAGACCGCGCCGATCGGCGATCAGAATCGCCTCGCGGAGATGGTCGATCAACTGCCAAGCGAGCAGGCTCGCTTCGGAGCCATCTGGATCCGGGTCCTTGGGTGAACGCCAGCGATGCGAGACGAACAGGTAGAGTCGCCCCGGCCCAATGTCGGCCACTAGCTCATCGCACCAATTCTGATAGCGATGAATCCGACCGGCGGAGATCAACGCGCTTAGCGGAAACCAGCGCGCGCCGGGCAGCGAGAATCTGAATTGCTGGTTCAATGTCCGCGGCGCATCTCGCGCGACAGCGTGGTCCAGCAAGATCTTCGGCGGAGTTCTAAGGCTAACGAGCCAACGCTCTGCAAATCGAGCGCCCGCCGATGACTCCTTGGCGACGAAGAACTCGCAGACATCCTCGGTTCCTTGAAAGCGGAGACTCTCATTCTTGCTGGGCACGTCTAGCGCGCGCGGCCGCATTTGGGCCTGCTCGTGCAGGAGGCGGCGAGACTCACGCGAAGGACTCTCGAGGGAGCGTCGATGACGCACTCCAGCGAGCGATTGCAACGGTACTTCGCCGCGGCAGGTCGTCGCCGCAGCAATCCGATGTGCGATCGTGTCATACACGTTCGAATCGCGTCGCCCGTAGCAAAGGGCCTTCCACGCCTCAGTAACGCCGGCCGCCTGTCCCCCCGCGCTGGTGTGTGCAAACAACGCCGCAGGCGTTAGCTGGGCCCAAGAATCCGAGTCGTTTTCCTTCATCGCAAACCCGAGGCCTCCACCACCGGAAAAGCATGCTGATCAGCCCGATTGTTCGTCATCGACCACCAGGGTGGCTTTACCCCCCGAAGTGTCAACCCGGTACCGAACACCGGTCTTTCCTAGCCCGTTTGGGTAGAACGTATCGAAGACTCGTACGAGAACGCCCTTGCCGTCTCCCTTCAGATCGAGCCCCTTACTCTGCAGTGTGACCACGAGCGTCTCCATCTGCTGGAGAGACGTCTTGTAGGCGCGGCTTTCATTCGTGAATTCCAGCACCCTTCCCTGGTGCCCCACCATACGACCTGCTGCGAGCACTTCGGGCTCCCCCTCCAGGGCAAGATCCATGGAGCCCCCCGTGTTGTCGCAATACATTTGCCCGTCAAGCGACACCACGAACGGCGCGCCAATCTTGCGAGGATGACTCGCTTGGTCAGTCTTCGTGCGACGAAAGAGGTCATCCCATAGCGCCATGAGGATCCTTCATCATCGTTGTAAACGTGGTCATGGTTGACATCACACTCTGGGTTCGCCTTCTTCACGCCTACCCTGAGCTTGCGGACGACGAGCCATACCTAATAATGCCGCGCGCGGAGCCCGTCCTTAGTCAATTTCTCCGCTCGGTAGGAGCCTACCATCATCGGGCCAACGGGCGCAGCCACTCGTGATCGAACCGTCCAGCGGGACCCAGACGTCGAAGTGCTGGTATTTGGCGGGTTCGGTTGGCGCTGTAGCACGCCCGCGATTTGCACCTCCGACCGCGAGTTCGGCTCGGCCTGGTGCCTCCGCTACCCGTCATTAGGGGCACAGGACCCGTCACATCCGTCCCGCCCGTCCGGCCTTTCCCACCATTCCCAACACCCGCGCCCCGTCCACTTCACTCTTCGGATCTACCCCCAACTGCCGCATCACCGCCCGAAACCCGCGCCCGTCCTCCGATGTCGCCCACCGTTCCCCAAACAGCCGATACCACTCGCGCGTGAGCGCACTCGGCCATGCACTGAGCGGCCCGCGCTCCGCGAGACAAATCAGCGCCGCCCTATTCAACGCGCGCTGATCATGCCGATTCCCCGGCCCGTCCTCGGGCAGCGCCCCCGCGCGCCAAATCTCGTCCGCCCGCTGCACCACGTGCACCGGAAACGCTCGCGCCTTCGCCTCTGCCGCCGCGACAGCGACGCCCGGCGGCGGCCACGTCGCGCCGCCCAGCGTATCCGCCGTGAACTCACCGCCCGTCTCCGTTACGCCCCCCGCGTCGCCTTCACCAAGCGGCGCAAAGTGCACAACTTGCAGCACCTCCGCACCCCGCCGCATCGCCACCGCACGCTTGAGCGCATTGCGCAACTCCCGCACATTGCCGGGCCACGCGTACTCCATGAGCGCCGCCTCTGCCTGGCGCGATATCTTAACGGTTTCGCCGAGCGTCTGCAGGATCTGCGCAGCGAGTCCCGGAACGTCCTCTCGCCGTTCTCGAAGCGGCGGTAGCTCCACGGTGAGCTCGGCGAGCCGATAGTAGAGGTCTTGCCGAAAAACCTGCCGTTCGATGAGGTCTTGGACGTTGCGGCTCGTGGCGGCGAGGACCCGGACGTCGATGGCGCGGTCGAGGTCGGAGCCGACGGGGCGGATGGTTTTGGTTTCGAGGGCGCGGAGGAGGGCGAGTTGGACGCGCAGGGGCGCGTCGCCGATTTCGTCGAGGAGAAGTGTGCCGCCCTGCGCGGTGACGAAGGCGCCGGGGCGATCGGTGTGGGCGCCTGTGAAGGCGCCTTTTTTGTGGCCGAAGAGTTCGCTTTCGATAAGGTTGTCGGAGAGGGCGGAGCAGTTGACGGCGACGAAGGGGGCGCGGGCGCGCGGGGAGGCGGCGTGGAGGGCGCGGGCGAGGTGTTCTTTGCCGGTGCCGCTTTCGCCGAGGAGGAGGATGCCGAGGTCGGTGGCGGCGACATGCGCGATGCGTTCGAGGACGGCGGCGAAGGCGGGGCTCTGCGTTTCGATGGTTCCGAAGCGCACGCGAGCGCCGGTGCTGAGCGGCGGTGAAGACGGACGGCGCGCGGCCGGGCGCGGGAGGTCGGAGGGGCGCGTGTCGCGGCGCGCGGTGGTGAGCCAGCCGGTGAGGTCGCGCACGAAGAGCTCGGGGTGGGTTGCGCCGACGATGACGCGCGTGGTGCCGTCGGGGCGCTGGTAGGCGAGGGCGAGGCGCGGGTCGTGCTCGGCTTCGAGCACGGGGAAGAAGCAGTGGGCGCGAAATGCTTGGTCCAGGAGGCGCGCGGCGACGGTCGCGAGCTCCGGTGGCGTCACGTCAGCGTCTTCGGCGGGAACGCGGAAGGGGCCCGCGGCGGGGGCGGCGGTGTAGACGTCGAGCACGGACGGTGTGTCGAGGGCGAGCTCGAGCTCGCGCAGGCGGAAGGAGGAAACAGGGATGTCCGCGGGGACGGCGGCGGGAACGAGGGTGTCGGCGGGGGTGATGTCGAGCGCTGCTTCGCCGATGACGAGCAGGGCCGGGGCGCTGAGGTCGGCTTCTTCGCCGGGAGCGACGACGCGCGACGGCGGCAAGAGGACGAGGTGGTGAGTCGTGCCGGGGCGCTCCCAATCGAGCTGGCGAACGAGCGCGACGGAGGCGCTCGGGCCGCGCGCCAAGCGTCCCGGGCGTGAGAGCTGGCCGGGGGCGACCTTCCAGCTGCAGTCGTTCGGTGGAACGCCGTGTTGCAGCGCTTCGAAACGGGTGCCCTCGAAGACCAGCACGCTGCGCGCGGAGGTCTCGGGCACGCTGAGGTGCAGGGTGGTGGGGCCGCGCGGAGCTTCGGCGCGTTGGCGGCGCGTGAGACGCTGCCGTCGTCGACGCCGAGGAGCGTGCGATCGAGCGCGAGCTCGTCGGTGTGGAGCGGCGCGCCCGCAGTCGGCGCGACTGCGAACGGACTCCAGATCCGCACTGCGAACTCACCCGCTAGCAACTGCCCGCCTCGAGCTCGAGACTAACGTGGAAGTCACTCGCCGCACGAGGGACGAAGTGGGATCAGCCGTTGGCCGGTGGCGTGGCGTGCTGGGACGAGCTGGGACGGCGCGCGGGGGTGGACCGCGTCTGCTGCAAAATTCTCGCGATTTCTAGCGTTGGCACAATCGCTGCTGAAGGGAGTCCCGGCGGCTCGGCGGGGCGTCCCGGACAGCCGGAACGTCGTTTTGGTCGTCGGGAAAGCCGTCCCGGACACGGGTGGACCCGTTCCGGACAGCGGTGGACCCGTCCCGGACATGCCGAACACCGGGCCGAAGTAGCAACAACGGAAAGAGGAACATCATGGCTGGAACGATTCAAGACGAAACCAATGCAGCTCTCCTGAAATGGTCGCCGCTCGCCGCGACGGCGGACGAAGCACATCCGAGCGCGCCCGTGCACGTCGTGCTCGGCGAGGCGATCGACGTGGCCTCACTGCTCACGCACTATCGATAGCAAAGGCAACAAGATCCCCGGCTTCTCGGGCGTCGCTAGTACGCAAGCTGTGAGTCCGGATCTCGCCACTGAAATCCGCGAGCTCCAGCTCGCTGTTGCGGCGTCGCACTCCGACTACCTCGTGCTCGTGCAAAGCGCGGCGGCCGCACCGCTCGACCGCGCCGAATACGTGCTCGGGGAAATCCGCTCGACGCTCGAATTCTTGTTCGACGACGGCAAACAAGACGACTCCGACACGCAGCTCGACAACCTGCGCGCCGCCTTCGCCGACGCGGCGTCCCAGGACGCCATCGCCCTCGCGCTCGAAGGTTACGCCGAGCTCGCGGCGCGCAACCTCGACGCCCTCGGCAAACTCGACGGCTTCGACATCGCGCTCGTCGAGGAAGCACGACTCCTCGCGAACTCCTTGCGCCAACAATCCGCGGTTGCGCTCACGCACACGACCGCCGACGAACAACGCCAAGCGCTCGCGCTCCGGAATCGACTGCTGACGCTGCTCATCGACCGCGTGAAGCGCGTGCGGAAGGCGGCGCAGTACGTTTTTCGCAATTTTCCCGACATTGCGCGCAAATTCACGAGTCCGTACGAGCGTCGGCAGCGGACGGCGCGGCGCAAGGCGAGCGCGGAAGCCGGGCCCAGCGCTGGGGCGACGACGCAAAGAGTGGAGGGGAGTGCGACAACGGGCACGGCGGTGAGTGCGCCGGTGAGGTGAGTCGGGGCTCGGCGGCGCGCGGAGTGGGACAGGGACTCCGCGCGCTGCCGACTTCGCAAGACGCAATAGCCGCTGACGATTGCCAGAACTTCCGGGATAGGGCAGCCAGCATCAATCTCCACCATTTCGATGGGGTAGAGCCAGGGCTGGCTCATGGCGAGCCACGGCTGGCGCAATTAGAGCCAAGCGGGCCGCGAGCGTCGCCGAAAACTTCCGTCTTCCCGCCGTGCGTTGATGCGGCCTCGATCTTGCGTGGCGGCTCGTGCGGTGAAGACGTGGTCACCGGTACTTCATCCCTACGGACAGTCATCCTTGGCCCGCTGCTAATCCTGGAGATTTGCAATGCGTCACTTTGCCTTTCTGGCGTTCTTTCTCGGTCTGTCAGGTTGTGGTGCTCCGAACGAGCGCGCCGGCGGCGACATCGTCGACAGCACGACGAGTCGGCAAGGGGACGCGTTCATCTCCGGCGCCGATCAGCGCATCGACGTCTATCAATCGACCGACCCGGCCTTGCGCAACTTCGCCCGTAGCGTCGGCTCGCTCTGGGGGGCGCGCGACCCTGGCGGCTACGAGGGCTATCTCGACAACGGCGACGGCACGACCTCGCTGACGCGCTACAACCGCGACGTCTGTTCGGATGAGCCCTATGCGAACCAGCAGACCGGCGCGCGCCTCGGGTGCTCGGCCTTCCTCGTCGCGCCGGACATCATCGCCACGGCTTCGCACTGCCTGAAGGCGAACTTCCAGACTGGCGTCCGCGACCCGTCGCTGATGCGCTTCATCTTCGGCTTCCAGATGATCGACGCCAACACGCTGGCGTTCCCGTCGACCAACAACCCGAGCAAGCCGCTCGAGGTGAAGGTCAACAACACCGACGTCTACACGCCGACCACGAACCTCTTCGAGGACAGAGTCGCCGACTACCTGCTCTTGCGCCTCGATCGGCCGGTGACTGACACGTCACGCCCCATCCTGCCGATGGCGCCCTCGGGGGCGCTCGCCGCGGGCGGCGCCCTCACGATATTCGGCTACCCGAGCTCGCTGCCGCAGAAGATCTCGTCGGCGACCCTGGGCACGATCTACGACTATCTGATCACCCTGTCGGGCGCCGACACCTACGTCGGTAACTCGGGCGGCGCGGTCATCGACGCGTCCATGCGGCTCGCCGGCATCTTGAACAGCAGCGACTTCGTCGACGATTATCAGACCGTGAGCTGCACTAACACGCTCGGCCAGCCCATCCAGTCGCAGCGCAGCGTGCACTGCGACACCTGCAACACGTACGCCGCCAAGCTCGACCCGATCGTCACTAACGTCGCGCCGCTCGGCACCAAGATGGTCACCGCTGGCGCGCAGCAGATCACGGTATCGTCGGCTGCTCTGGCTGAGGCGCCGAACGGCGTCGTCCTGGCGGTCATTCGCGGCAGCGACGATCAGGTCTACTTCTCGTCATGCACCGGCCCAGTGGACACCTGCTTGTGGTCGAGCTGGTCGTCGCTCGGTACGCTGGTGCTCACCGACGCCGAGCCGAGCGTCACCTACTACCAGAACAAATTCTACATCGCGGTCAAGCGCAAGACGAGCAACTACATCGCCTACATCGCCTACACCACCATCGATCCGACGACGCTCGTCTGGGCGGCTCCCTGGAGCATCGCCGGCGGCAACATGAGCAGCGGGCCGGTGGTCACCAAGGTGGGCAACTTCCTGGTCTTCATGGCCACCGACGCGGCCTCGGGTTGGCTGAAGGCGACCACGATGAGCCCGAGCGGCACCTGGACGAGCTTCGCCTGGTTGAGCTCGCTCGGCACCACCTCGGCGCCGGCGGCGTCGCCGGTCACCTACTCGGCTGCGGGTTTGCCGCCGTCGGATGTCGGAACGCTGTTCGCCATCCGCGCCAGCGACGGGTCGATCTACACCATGCGCGCCACGGCCGACGCGAGCGCTGTCAGCTGGGGCACGTTCACGCAGGTTGCGGCCAGCGTGCCCACGCGCTCGAGCCCGCAGGTGGTCGCCGACGGCAACAACGTCAGCGTGCTGGTGCGCGACACCAACGACAAGCTGGAGTACGTCCGAGCCGGCACGGGCGGGGCGCTGGCGTTCTCGTGGGGGTCGTGGAACCTGTCGTCGGCCGCGCAGCACCGCATGTTCTCGCGTCCCTCGGCCATCGTTCACCCGACGGCGAATCCGGGCAGCTCGGGCAATCCAGTATGGCTGATGACCCTGGGCTACGACCGCAGCGTGTACGCCGCGTCGAGGTTCTACAACAGCCTATGATCCTGTCATGGCCCCGAGCCGCATCGTCGCTGCCGCGTGTCCCTCGCGAGCCGGCCGATCTCTGCCCTGGAGAAGCCGAGCGAGCCGTCCGTGGCGCCTCGGCCCGCTTCGTCACCCGCGACTGGCGCGACTCGCAGCACCAGTGACCTTGCGCGAGCTGCACCTGGCCCGAGGCGCGTAGGCGGCCCGACACCGTGCTGTGGCGCGTTGTTGCGGGACTTAAGCGGCCATAACTTCTGTACATAATGGGGGGCAAAATGCGGCACGCACGTGCGCGGGCGACCAGTTGCAAGTGCAAGAAAAGCGAGCAAATGCTTCTGACATCTCGCCCGTGCCTCGAATCCTTGTGGTCGATGACGATGACGAATGTCGAGCTGCTCTGAAGGAGCTGCTCGAATCGCACGGCTTTGACGTACGTGAAGCAGAGGACGGCAGAGTCGCGCTGGATGAGATGGTTTCGTCCGAGAAGCCTTCGCTCATTATTCTCGATATCGAGATGCCACGGATGTCGGGACCCGAACTTCTCGACGTGATGAGCCGGTACTATCGGCTCTGCCGCGTCCCGGTGCTCGTCGTGTCTGGTACTTCGAAAGAGACACCACGGCACGAGGCGGTCGTCGGCGTTCTGGGCCTTGCGACGTTGACAAGCTCCTCGATATCGCCCGGGTATACGCGTCCGCGCCTTGAGAGCGCGCGTAACGGATAGCGCGTCGTCACCTCGATCGTGCTGCGCTCGAGCAGCCGCTGGATCGCCTCGAGGTGCGGCCGGTTCGGCGAGTGCAGCGGGTGCAGCGGTGTAAGCGCTGACAGCCTGAGTGTTCGCGGTGAACAGATCGGCGCCGGCAGCGACGCTGCCCGAGGCCCAGAAATGGCGTCGCGCAGTGGGGTAGGAGCGAATAGGCACGCTAGCACGAAACCGGCACAGGGCGGACGCGCGCGGCGAGGCCGTCCGAGCGTGCAACCCCGACCGGAGATCCTATGAAACGAAGAATCGCGAACACGTGTTTGGTCCTTGGCTCGACGCTGCCACTCGTCGCGTGCGCCGGCCCGGCTCCGTCCCCGCCCAAGAAGAGCAGGTCGCGCAGGCCTCCGAAGCGGTGACGTCCACCTGGACGCAGATCCAAACGCCGTTCCCCGGAGGCCAGTCTACCGGAAACATCGTGCTCTTGCCCGACGGGCGCGTGCTCGCCTCCGGAACAGAGACCAGCAACTCGTGGTGGACGCTTCACGCCCGACTCGACGGGTTCGTACCGGCTCGGCTCATGGACTCAGGTCGCAAGCTCGCACTTCGGGACCATCTTCGGCCCGTCCTTCGTGCTGCGCGACGGCCGCTATCTGCTGTGCGGCGGCGAGTACGAGAAGGACAAAACCGAAAGGCAGTTGCCGGCGCTGCTAGGAAGGGATCGCTCTCACTGCGAGCTCTTCGACCCCGTCACCAACCTGTGGACGATCAAAGCCGACATGGACGAGTCGATTGCCGATACTCCGGCTGCGGAGCTCGCCGACGGTCGCGTCCTGAACCTCAGCTACAGCACGACCAATTCGTTCATCTACTCACCCACCACCGACAAGTGGGCGAAGACAGTCCCGTTCGACAACACCGTGCTCAACACGGAGGGGGATTGCCTGCTTCTACGAGACAGCAGCGTCTTCTGCGGCATCAGGAATTCACGCGCTTCATTCCCGGTTGCGACGGCACGGTGGTTTCCTGCGCGGGTGTCGCGCCGCATCCGGACCAGTGGGTGGACACGGCTCCGACGCCGTCCTGGCCTACGGACGTCTTCGCGACCCCGAACGGCGGTGAGATTGGCCCGCTCCTGTTGCTCCACAACGGCCAAGTGCTGGTGCTGGGCGGCAACACGAAGAACGGCATCTACACGCCGCCGGGAGCGTCGGGCGAATCGTTCCTTTTCACCCAAGATACCCCGGACGGTTACAACCACGGTGACTCGCCATCGGCCGTCGAAGCTAACGGCAACGTGCTGAGCGTCGTGACCGCGGACCCGAAGGGTAACGGAACACCCGGCAACTCCGACGTCGGCCCCTACGGCAAGAACACGCTGTACGAGTACACGTACGATTATCAGTCGTCCACGGGCACGTGGGCGCACGTGGCATCCCCTCCAGTCGCCACCGGGGTTTCGCTCGGGGCAGGAGATCGCGCGCGGCTTTTGAACTTGCCGCAACAGAGCACTGCCATCGCACGCGTGCTCCTCACGGGTATGAGTGACGGCTCATGGTGGGTCTATGGCTCGAGCAACACGCCGTCGCCCAATTGGCGGCCCACCGTCCCCTCAATCTCATCTCCGGTGAACGGAGTCTACACCCTGACGGGCACCCAGCTGAACGGCCTCACGAGCGGGGCGAACCTCGGCGACGACGGCAAGATGGCGACCAACTACCCGCTCGTCTATCTGCAGAACGGCATTCTCATCTATTACGCGCGTACGTTCAACTTCGACCAGATGGCGCCGCGCCCGCTACAGATTGGCACTTGCTCCTTCACGCTCCCGCCGAATCTGCCCAACGGCACGTACCAGGTGCACGTGACCGCCAACGGCGTCGACTCGAGCGCCACCTCGAGCAGCAACGTGCAGCTCACCGTGAACGAGACGCATGTCTCGAGTCTGAGCGGAAACTTGATCGCCGACCTCGACGCGCAGACGACGTGGACGGTCACACTATCCGCTCCGGCGCCGGCGGCGGGCACCGTGGTCAAGCTCGCAAGCAGCATGCCCGGCGTGGCCACGGTGCTGGCCAGTGTCAACGTGCCCCCGGGTCAGACGCAAATGACGTTCCCGGTGAAGGTGACTGGCTTCGGCATCACCACCATTTCGGCGGTGACGAGCGGCAATGCGGCGTTCGGCGCGGTGAACCGGAACTTCGGCTGGAACCTGAACGACCTGAGCGGACCGGACATCCCCTACTACGGCAACGACACCCAAACCACGTTCGCCCTCACGACCTCGCAACCGGCGCCGTCCAAGGGACTGGTCGTGCAGCTCGCCGCCGCCGACGCCAGCATAGCCAGCGTGCCCGCGACGGTGAGGGTGCCGGCCGGGGCGACGACGGTGAGCTTCCCAGTGACGAGAATTCGCGAGGGAGTCACGTCGGTCAAGGCGTCGGTCATCAACTCGTTCTTCACGAAGGCCGTGAGCACGGCCGATCGGCCTCGGATCGGTGCTGGGGGCGATGACGACGGTGACGCGATGTCGTTCATCAAGTGCGCCAACGAAGGTGGCACTTGCGCGGTAGGCGGGCCCCCGCGCTACCTCGCCTATGGCGCCAACAAGAGCTTCTTGTTCAAAACGACCAGCGGCAACGTTCCCTGCAACAGCACGCAATTCGGCAATCCGAACTCCGGTCAGACGAACGCGTGTTACTTCTCCTCGTACGGCTTCCTCGCGGCGGGCGGCGCGAAAGTGACGATCCCGCCCTCGCAGAAACAGGTCGATGTCGCGTACGGCGCCAAGGGGGCGTTCGTTTTCAAAAAGATGACCGGCACGTTCACCTGCGATGACAATACGTTCCCCAACGCTACCAAGAACACGCCCAAGGCCTGCTACTACGGCCCCGTGTTCTACGACATGGCGGTGGACGAAGGGCTTGTCTTCAGCGTCAATCCGAACACGCCCATTGCTTACGGCGCTGTCGGCAAATTCAATTACAAGATCATGAGCGGCAGCGTCACTTGTGACAACGCCACCTTCGGTGATCCCGACCCTGGAACGGGCAAGTCCTGCTACGTCTTCGCGCCCCCCTTCCGCGCCGACGAATCAGGGACGTTCAGCACGTCGGGCTTGACTCCCACGTATTACGGCAGCGGCAGCAACGGGGACTTCATGGTGTCGAGCGCGACCTCGGGAACCTGCAGCAACAGCTTCTTCGGGGCCGATCCCGACATCAACCGCAGGAAGCACTGCTTCGGTCTGTAAGGCGCGGGGGGGCCCCATGGCTCTCAGGGAGCGATCTCGTGATTACGTTCTGCCCCTGAACGCGCAAGAGCGGCTGTCCACGCGAACACGCCGACTGTCCGCGGTTGACACATTCGAGCAGCGCCCCTTGGTCGCGGGAAACGCGCGCCTGCTGAAAAGACGGCCGATCTCACGTGCTGTGCTCCGAAAAACTCCAGGCACACCGATTGCACATCCGCGGGCATGGCTACCGGTGGAGTGGAGCGTTGGGTCCGTTGTCAGCCGGCTCTCATGGGAGTGCTCGTCGTGCTCGGGGCGAGTTGTAGCCCGGGGAGCGCCGCCCAACCGAGCGCCGCCCAACCGGGGAAGGCGAGCGAAGCGTTGGTGGTGGGGCCGCAGCTTCCACCAGGTGGGCCGGACGAGGACGAGGAGGACGAGGTGGATGATCTGCTGTTGCGGGAGGGGTACGTGTATCCACGTGCATTCCCAGCGACGGAGGTTTCGCAGGACGACCGCAACGATGCGCTGGCCGAGCTTGCGACTCTGAGTGATGAGCAGGGCTTCGTCCAATACGACCCGGCGACCGACACTTGTGGCGGCAAGTGCACGGAATCGCAAGCCTGTGTGTCGACGTTCTGCGCGGAGCCCTGCGCGACGGTCGGAACCGAATGCCAGCCGGGAACGATGCAACAGCGCGGGCCCTCCGGCTGCTTCTGCGTTCCGGAAGGTGGCGGCACCGGCAATCCCCCGGCGCCGGCCTCGGGGTGCGCGTGGCTGCCGGTCGGGCCCACCAACATCTCGGGCCGCGTCTACGACTTCGCCTTCGATCCGGTCGATTCGAATCGACTCATCGCCGCAAGCGTCGGTGGTGTCTGGCTGTCGCCTGACAAGGGGCGCAGCTGGCAGCGCGCCGTCGTCGGCAAGCCTGGGGTCCAGACTTCGCGCGCCACGGTCGCGTCGAGCTTGTCCTTCAACACGCAGACGCACGAGCTCTTCGTGGCGACGGGCGACCGAGTTCGTGAGTTCGGCGGCGACGGGATCTGGATGTCCGAGCCCGCAACCCCTCTCTTGGCGGGCGACAGCGGAACCTGGACGAAGATCACCGACGCGGAGCTCGACGGCGTTCCGATCTTCCGGGTGCGCGCCCAGCCCACCGCGGGCGGCAGTGTGTACGCGGCTACGAAGCAGGGCCTGTACTTGGGAACGCGCTCGCCCGGGCCTGGCGGGACCGACTGGACCTGGTCGTGGAAACTGCTTGGCGCGCCGAGCGATCCGATGGACGGCGATGTCGACGACGTGCTCGTCGATTTCGGTTCGCAGCCACCCGCGGTATGGGCTGCGGTAAAGCACAAGCTCGCGACGAAAGACGCCGGCCTGTATGCCTTCTCGCCCGACGGCTCGTGGTCGCCGATTAATGGCGGCATCTCGGATCCGCCGCAACTGGCGGCCCGCATGCGGCTCGCGATGGCGCGAAACGCAGGTCCGCTCACCGGTACGAGCACGCTCTACGCGCGACTCAACTTCGAGAATGCTCAACAGCTCGCTCTGTTCAAAAAGCTGAACACGGACGCGAGCTGGCAAAAGCTACCTCTTACGACCCCCGACCGGAGCGACGGGTTGATCTTCGGCGGAGCGGCACCGCAGTTCATTACGCTCGAGGTCGCGCCTGACAATCCGAATCTCGTCTACGTGGGAGGTAACTCGGGACTCTGGGCTTCCCCGGCCGACGGTTCCTTCGTGTGGCACAATATCGCTCAACACGGGGCCGGCGTGGCCCCCCACATCGACTTCGACGCCCTGGCATTTGATCCCGCGAACCGGCGGGTGTTGTACGTGGGAAGCGACGGAGGCGTGTTCAAGAGCAACGACACGAGCACGGCCGACTGGACCTGGTTCGAGCGGGCGCACGGGCTCGTGAACACCGAGCTTTACCGGGCCTCCGTCCAGCAAGGGGGGCTAGGTCAAATCGCGAGCGGCATGCAGGACAACGGCTTTGCCACGACGTTCGGCAACCGGACCTGGTACGGCTACCCGCAGTGCGACGGGATCGACGTGGCCATCGGCGCGCCCCCGGTGGATCTCATCTACGGCGGTTGCCAGTCAGCTACGCTTGTCTACACGAGCCTCCTCCCGTCGCGCGGGATTGCCAACATCCCCGTTTCCGTCTCGGTGACGCCGCCCACGGTCGACTTCGCGGGGGCGACGTTCGACGCCACGGCGCGCGTGACGAACGATCCCGTCATTGCCGGCGTGGCGCTCGCCCGCGGCGTGGGGAAGGCAGATCCGACGCAGGAGTACATCCTCAAGACCGACAACGTCGTCAGCTGGCAGGCGCAGTCTCCCGTGCTGCCTCCCGGCGGGAAGATCACCGCCATGGCGATCTCGGGTGCGACGCAGGCGAATTTGGGGAAGTACTATTATGTCGCGGTACAGCCCCCGGCAGCGGGAGCTGCGGCGCAGATCTTCGTCTCCCCGGACGCCGGAGCCACGTGGTCTGCGACACCGGAGAACGCGGGCGTAGCGTGGGTAAACAGCATCGCGATCGACAGCGACGATCCGCGCGTCGCCTGGCTTGCGAGCCGCGACGGCCTCGTGCGGCAGCGCGTGTCTCAGGGGGCGTGGACGGCGACGGCTCCCGCCAGCTCGAGTCAGAAGCTGCCGGACAAAGCGGCCGTGACTGCCCTAGTTGCGGCGCCGCTGGCCTTCACGGGGTTTCGCGCTCTCTACGCCGCCACCAGCGTCGGTGTGTTCCAGGGCTCGCTGTTTCAGGACGGCACGATTGGCTGGACGCGCTTCGACTACGGTTTGCCTGAGGGCGTGGACGTGAACGACCTCCGCCTGGATGTGGCAGGGCGCGCAATGGTGGCCGCCACCTGGGGACATGGCGCGTTCCGGTACGCATTCCCGCCCGTCGGCGCCGAGGGCAGCTGCTCTGGGGTATCGCTGGTGGTCCGCGACAACGTCTACGACCGCGGCCAAGAGCCGAGCCCGAACGGCGTGCCCGATCCCGAGTGGCCCATCCAGATCACGAAGGATCCCGCGCACGCGACTGAATTCCCGAACCGGCCGACGGATTTCGACGGCTTTTTCAAGCCGAACGACAGCGCTGACGGCAAGCTCTATTTCTGGGAGTCGACCGACATTCGCGTCGAGGTCCCGTCGAAGCACGATGCGACCGCCCACAGCTGTCCAGCCGGGGAAACGTGTCCGCTCGACAGCGTGGAATTCGACAGCTGCCCGCGCCAGGTCGGGTCGTGCCCGAACTGGATGCTGCACGACATGAATCCGCTGCGCAGCCAGCCGGCGCCGGCCCCCGCGACGATCACGAACTTCTACGTGCAAGTCGCCAATAACGGCGTCGGCACCGCGCACAAGGTGCGGGTCGTCAGCCTGCTCGCCGCCGCGTCCGCAGGCGTCCCGCACTTGCCCGCGACGTATTGGAGCTCGTTCCACGCGGGCGGCGGCTGCGACACCGTTCCCGCGACGGTCGGGGAGTGGCAGGTGGTTGGCTGCAAGGTCATCGACCACATCGGTCCGTTTCGGCCCGAGGTCGCGCAGTTCCCATACGCCGTTCCGAGCGGCCAAGCGCAACACTCCTGCATGATGGCCCTCGTCGATTCGCCCGACGACAAGCTCAGCGAGAGCACGCAAGAGATCGACCTCGAGGCACGAGCGAGGAACGATCGCCACGTGGCGCAGAGGAACCTGCAGATCGAAGACGGCCCGAGCGTCGAATACGGTGGGAGCCCGGGCGTCGTCAGCGCCTCGCTCGCGAACGGGATCCCCTTCTCCGGTCTCGAGACGCTCAAGGTCCCGAACCGCTGGGCGCCGAACGGCCAGCACCAAGTCATGTTCGGCAAGAGCGACATGTCCCCGACGGGCCGGCTCGCATTCCTCCTGCCCGCCGGCAAGACGGCGCCGAACCTGCCGCCGAGCTGCGGCGCGTCGAGCAACTCGGCGAGCGCGGTCGCGATCTCGCTTCCGAAGGGCCTGCTCGGCACGGACCTGGCGCTCGGCGCCGGAGGGACGCTCGACTTCGCCGATCGCGCCGTGATCGTGAACGACGCTCCGATTGCGAATGCCGGCTCCGGACAGCTGTCGGTGGGCGCTCACGCGAAGACCGGCACGGTGTGGAGCGCCGGCAACGTGCTTCTCCGCAGCGCATCGACGGTCACCGGCGACGTGAACGTCGGCGCCATGCTCACGCGGCAGGACGGCACCACGATCACGGGCGACGTGAAATACACGTCCAGCCTGAGCCCCGCCGACGCGTTCAGCTGGAGCGTGACCTGGCCGGCCACGTCGCGAGGCTCGCGCGACGTGCAAGGCGGGCAAACGGACGTCGAGGCGCCAGGCCGGCTCGGGGCCGTCTCGGTCAAGGCCAACGGCACGCTCAAGCTCTCCTCGGGCGTCTACTACGTGGATTCACTGACGTTCGACGCGCTGTCGCGCTTGCTGCTCGATCAGAGCGCGGGCCCGATCACCGTGTACACGCGGGGTGGCTTCACCTTCCGTGGCAGCGAGCAGACCACCAGCGGCGCCCCAGCCGATCTGCTCCTCGTGGCGATCGGCACGACGCCGATCCCCGTCGAAACCTCGTTCACGGGGACGGTCGTCGCGCCTTCGGCGACCCTGACGCTCGGGAGCAACGGCGGCTCGTTCGTCGGCTCGTTCTATGCCCACGACATCGCCGTTCGCGCGGACGTCACGATCCAGCAGCGGACGTCGACCGCGTGGGCGAAGCTGCCGGCGTGTCGCGCCCTCACGCCCAGCGAGCAGGCGACCGCGGCGGCCGCCGGCCTCTCACCGACCCTGTATCCGGTCAACGGAACGAGCCTCGTGCAGAAGCTTCCGATCCCCTACAACCAAACGTGGACGCTCGGCGTCCGCTTCGACTCGGGCCTGCAGCGCATGGGCTCGGCGACCCGCTTCCGCGTGATCGCGCTCGATCCACAGGGGCAGGTGATGGCGGGCAATACGTACCTGCTCAGGCAATGACCCCGGGGCGCCGTCACCGCAGAAACCTCGTGGTACATCGGTTGTATCGTCCCCGTGGTAGCGAGGGCGTGACGCTCGAGGAGCGCGTGCAGCAGACGGTGCGTGAGACGGGCTACGCCTTCGTTCCGGAGCGCGCGCTTCGCTTGCTCGAGCAGCTCACCGAAGGGTTGAGTGAGATCCACGCCTCGGGCGTGATCCATCGCGACCTCAGCTGGCCCCCACGTCGCTGAAGCGTCGCGAGCTCAGTGCGGGTATTGATCGACCACGAAGCTGTCGACTCCGATTTCCCAGGGCGATCCCACCGTCTCCCAGACGTTGCCGTTGCGGCGTTTCAGAGTGAAGCGGTCGATGAGTTGCCAGAGCGCGGCCGCGGAATGAGCAGGGATCGTCACGTTCTTGGTCACCGAGCTCTGGGTGAATTCGCCGACGGTCGTGGAAGTGGAGTAGCCGAGTTCGATGCTGACGGTGACGCTGGTTTCGGCGTCGGCGATGAAGTTGACGCCGCCACTCACGCTGATGGAGATGCCTGTGGTGAGGCTGAATTCATCCGTTTGTTCTTTGGAGACGCCGCTGGTCACGTCGTGCTGGATGCTCTGCGCAACGTCCGTTTCGTTGTATTGGTGCACGAGTAGGCGATAGTAAACATCGCGATCGAGCCGGTAAAACGGCGACTTTTGGACCTTGTAATCCAGATCCCGCACGTCGTCGGTCACGGCCATGAACGGGATGAGGACGGCGCGGCCCGTCTGCAGCGGCGTCGTGTCGTCGGGCGGCAAGATCGAGGTGAGCCGTGGGTACGCCTTGGATTCGTCGATTTGCCGCACGATCGGCACGACGAGACGCAGCATGTTCGCGGCGGCGTCGGAGGTCGGTTTGCTGTAGCCACCTGCGCCGACGAAGCTGCCCGACACGAGCGGCACCGTCCCTTCCGAGCCCGAGCCCGGCGGCACCGCGATCGACCAGGAGCCGAAGTCGTTGTCGGCGCCGCTGCCCCCGTCGCTCCACAGCGGATCGCCCACGGCCGCGGGCTCGGCCAGATCGCGACGCACGCAACGAATCACGTCGAGCGGCGGCTTGGCGTGGCTGTTGGCCGCGGCCACGCTGCCGAGCGCGACGTAGTTCGTCGGGCAAACGGGCTTCCAGAACGAGCCGTCCATGTCACCACCCGAGCCCGAGTCGTCCCAAATGTACGTGAAGTCCGTGGGCACGGCGACGGCGTCGTCCACGAGCGGCTTCACGACGAGCATGCTCTCGTTGCCGCTCGGATCATTGTGGTCGGCGCGGTCGACGTGACCGACCGCATAAAAGCCGTGCGCGAGCTGCGGGCTCCAGAAGCTGCCGTCGAGGTCCGCGCCGCTCCCCACGTCGCTGTAGAGCAGGTCGTAAGCGTCGACGAACGCGACGAGCAGGTCATTTTTGATTTTGAGCGCGCGCGGATCGGAGACCAGCACGTCGACGGTCTTCGTCAGGCCGGCGCCGCTCTTGACGGTCACGCTGGTCTCGCCGAGCTTCGTCCCGGCGGTGATGACGAGCGTCTCGCCGCTAATCGACGCGGTGGCAATCTCTGCGTCAGCGCTCTTCGCACTCGCGTCGTCGCGCCCGCCGTCGCTCGCGACCGCGTGCACCGCCAGAAACTCCTGCTCGTTCGGCAAGAGACTCGTGAACGACATGTCCAGGTTCAAAAGGGCGCTGTCGCCGCGACCCGAACCCGCGGCACCGCTTTCGCCGCCGGCTTCGCCAGCATTTGCTCCGCCGCCAGCGACGGTTCCATTCATGCCGCCTTCACCGCCGCCGCCGCCGAGCGCCGCTCCTGCTCCCGCTTGGCCGTCGCCAGCGGCTCCGCGACCTGCACGGGCGCTGCTCCCCGCCCCGCCGCCTTTTCCGGCTTGCGAGGTGCCGCCTGACGCGGCAGGTGCGGCGTCGTCACCCCCGCCGCAACCAAAACCGAGGACCAGGGTGACGAGCGCCGTAGCGCCGAGCCGAGCCACGAGCCGAGTGTTCGCTTTCAATGTAGCTTCCCGGGAAAAGATGAAGCGCTCAGAGTAGGCCCGCTCGGCCGCGAGGGCGAGAGTTCTCTCGGCTCTGCCACGCCACGACTCCCGCTGCAGAAGAATGATTGCTCGCCGTGCGACAAGCACCCACATCGTGGACGTCGAAAACGCAGGCCGCCTTTTTCTCGTCCTAATCCGCGCTCGGAGACGACTCGCGGAGCTTGCGGTAGGCACCAGGCGTGACGCCGGCCCACTGGCGAAACGCGTGGCTGAACGACGCCTCGGACGCGTAGCCCGTCAGGTGCGAGGCCTTCGCGAGCGTTGCGCCGTCGCGCAGCAGGATCGCCGCCTTCTGCAAGCGGAGACGCGTTAAGTATCCGAGCGGTGGTTCTCCGACGAGCTGGGTGAAGCGCGCCGCGAAGACCGAGCGCGAGAGGCTGACCTCTTTGGCGAGCGAGGCCACCGTCCACGGCGCCTCGGCGTCCGCCATCCGCAAGAGGACGATCTCAGAGCCGGGTCGGTCCGTCTCCACCTCGCGCGTGATGAACTGCATGTTGTCGAGAAACGACGACCGCTGGTCTCGCCTACTTCAATGGTACGAACTGGAATGACGTGCCGGAGGGACAGCTCGGCGGCAGCCGACCGGTGCGCTTCGTGGCGTCAGCTGGAGCGGGGCGTTGGCTCATCGGCGGCGACGCCGGTGCCGTCGCCGAATACTCGCGCGCCGGCATTTCGCGCCTACTGCGCGCAGAAGATTCGAACGTGACGCTGCTCGACGCGAGCCCTGGTCGCACTTCGCCGAACCGGGTCGCGTCATCGCGGCAACGGCCGACGGCGCCATCCTCGAGTCGCTGAAGCGTCGCATGCGGAGGTGCGTAGGCGGCCCGACACCGTTCTGCGGCGCGTTATTGCGGCACGCTGACAAGCTGTAAGCGGCCACACCTTCTGTACATAACGGCGGGGCAAAATGCGGCACGCACGTGCGCGGGCCACGCGTTGCAAGCGCAGGAAAACCGAGTAATCCTTCGGATCTGCCCCGTGCCTCGAATCCTCGTGGTTGATGACGATGACGAATGTCGAGCTGCTCTGAAGGAGCTGCTCGAAACGCACGGCTTTGAGGTACGTGAAGCAGAGGACGGCAGAGTCGCGCTGGATGAGATGGTTTCGTCCGAGAAGCCTTCGCTCATTATCCTCGATATCGAGATGCCACGGATGTCAGGCCCCGAACTTCTCGACGTGATGAGCCGGTACTATCGGCTCTGCCGCGTCCCGGTGCTCGTCGTGTCCGGTACTTCGAAAGAGACGCCACGTCACGAGGCGGTAGTCGGCGTTCTGGGCAAGCCGTGCGACGTTGACAAGCTCCTCGATATCGCCCGGACCTACGCGTCCCCGCCTTGAGAGCGCGCCGATAGGTTGCTCAAACTCCGAGCACCAATTGCGTCTTGCGTGATGATGGGTGCTCCGGTGAGTCTTCGGTTGTGGGCGGAGTTGATACGCGAGATGAATGCAGGCGTGCAGTGAGCTTCGCGACGCGACGGCCCAGCAGCTCACCCGTCATTTTGTCTTCTGCAGAAGGCATCTCGGACGGTGGTTCATTGGTTGCGCGCCCCGCTGCGCCAAGAAAAATGCCGAGACTCGAACCTTCGGCAACGCCGACCCAGAACATTCCATGCTGCATCGCGAACACGGAACAAGTCATCAACATGGTCAACTTGTCGCCGCTTGGATGGGCGGAGACCGTGAATGCTGCCGCTATCTTATCGACCCACTTTCGCTCTGGGCAACGCGAGCTCGTCGCGTCCATGAATGCCTTCAACTGAGCGGAGACGCTTCCCATGTAGGTGGGCGACCCGAGGATAATCGCGTCTGACTCGTCGAGTTGCCTGAGCACCTCTTCGTTCAACCAGCGGCTGCCTTTGAAGTCCTCATCGACGATGCGGTGCTGCGCTACGGCCACCTCTCCACCGGACGATACGCCGCGCGCGACGGCGTGTGCCATCTCCGCCGTGTGGCCACTACCGGAATGATAGACGATTGAGACCAAGGGTCGGTATGTCGCGGATCTGAGTTCGGTTGCCGAGGCTGTCGGCTGGCTATTGGCTGAGCTCATAGAAGCGTCATCCTTTCTTGCTACCGCTAGGCGAGGAGGACCTTACCGTCGGAGGCGCTCTGAGCGAGCGCCAGGCCGTGCGCGAAATCCCGTAAGGCGACGCGCGACGTCACGGGAAGCTCATAGGTGCGGGAGCGCAGCCCGTTCCAAAGCGCGTCGAGCATGCGCGCGCGCTCGATCGACGAGAGCGTTGACAACCAGCGGTCGATGCCGAAGCCCTTCCACGTCAGGTTGCGATACACGATCGTCGCGTTGTGTACGCGGATGGGGTCGGGAGATAGCGTGCCATACGTGACGATCGTCGCGCCTTCGCGCAGTTCCGGCAGCAAGCGCTCCACGAGCGCGCCGCCGACGCTGTCGATGAGGGCCGCCAGCCCGGCGCCGGCGCTGAGCGCTCTGAGTCGTGCGAGCTCTGGTGAGGTCGCGCCGTTTCTGCCGATCTCGATCACGTGGACGCCCCGCGCCTCTGCGAGGGCGCGCGTGATGCGCGAGACGGACGACGTGGGCGCGGTGATCGCGATGACGTCACCAGGCCGAACGTCGGCCATGTCGAGCAGCCCCCAAGCCGTGATCGGATTCAGCGGCAGCTGAGCCGCGTCCTCTATGGAGATGTCGTCCGGTACGACGATCGTCCGCTCTACCGGAACGGCGACCTGTTCCGCCCAAGCGCCGGGCCAGCGAAACGCGACGCGAGTGCCAGGGGTGAGCGGCACCTCCGGCGCGGCCGCTACGACGCGTCCCGCGCCGGACAGGCCCGCGACCTGCGGGAAGTGCGGCGGTAGTCGATAGGTTCCGCGGATGAACGCCAGGTCGGCGGGGTGGATGGGCCTGGCTTCGACAGCAATCAGCACCTGGCCGGCTGCCAGACGCGGGGCGACGACGGCTCCGAAAGCGAGCACTTCTGCGGGATCTCCAGCTTTTTCGAATAGAAGGGCATCCATGGGCAATCTCCTTGCTGAGGAGGAGTCTGGTACCGATTCTGCGCACATAAAATGCTAGAAATAGCTCGATGTCTGTGCAGAAAAGCCCAGGGCCTGCCGACGTGGACTGGGATGGCCTGCGCTATTTCCTGGCTGTCGCCCGAGCCGGAACCGTGAGCGGCGCTGCGCGAGAGCTTCGCGTCGAGCACACGACCATCGCGCGCCGAATCGATGCCCTCGAAGACGAGCTCGAAGCGCGGTTGTTCCTCAGGAACCCGCGCGGCTACGTGCCGACCTCGGTCGGCGAAGCTTTGGTGGAGGCTGCGGAGAGCATCAATGTCGAGGTGGAACGCGTGGTTCGGATTGCGCGCGGGCAAGACGTGGAGGTAGAGGGCAGTGTGCGGGTCGCCACGGCGGATCTCCTGGCTACGCACTTGGTCGTGCCTGCGCTGCCGGGCCTACTACGCGCTCATGCGGAGCTCAGCGTCGAAATCGTGAGCGACACGCGACAACACGATTTATCGCATCGGGAGGCCGATCTGGCGCTGAGGCTCGGTGGTTCGAGCGACGAGCGCCTGATCGCGAGGAAGCTCGGGCGGCTCGGCTTCGGGCTTTACGCCGCGCGGGGCAAGCGACGCAGCGTCGACCTTCAGCGTGCGACCTATGTTGCCTTTGACGAGAGCGTCGGGCACCTGCCTCACGACGACTGGCTCGCGGAGCACGCCCCCAACGCCCGGGTCGTCGTTCGTTCGAACCGCCAGCAGACCCTCATCGAGGCGGTCCGCCAGGGCCTCGGACTCGGGATCCTGCCGTGTGTTGCTGCCGACGGCGATCGCTCGCTCGTGCGTCTGAAGGGCCCCGATCAGGTCTTTTCGCGCGACATCTCGCTCCTGGTGCATGCCGACTTGCAGCGCTCGCGCCGAGTGCGGGCCGTCATGGACGGGCTCGCGGCGTTCGTCACGACCCACGCGAAACGCGCCGCAGGCGCGAGCGTTACCTCGGAGCGGTAGCGCGAACGACGCGACGTAGCGACGTAGCGTCGGGCTGCGGGAGCAAAAGATTGCCGTCAGCGCCAAGACGGCAACTTCCGCGCCGCCTCGGCGAATCGTCAGCCATCACTTCCCGACGCAGGCTACGCCGGCAGTCGTCTCCCCCGTGGGCACCTGACTCCACCACTGCACCGTCGTCTTCTCCGCCGATGTCTCGAACGGAATTTGACCTAATTCCTCGGATAGTCTTCTGCACACGGCCGCTAACTGAGGCTTGAGCGTAATCTGGAGTCCGGCAAAGAAGACGTACGCGTACGTTTCTTCGCCACATTGGACCGTTCTCGCCAATATGCTCTGATTCCACCTCGCACGACATACGGCCAAATCTTTGCACTCGACACCTACTCGGGGTAAAGGGCCACCCCAAAGGTACGAACCTCTCGCGAGGACCGCCGGTGTATCAGCCCCGCACGTCAGCTGGAGCACCGCACCCGCAGTCTTATTCGATATCGGACCAACGCGGAGACCCGTCTCTATGTGTGGGTCGCCGAGCTTAGGGCACGAAGTAAGCGTCGCGACGAGGACCAGCCAGGCCGTCAACCAGGTACTCGACGAGATCATCTTCCGGAGACACCATAGTAAGCAGATTGCAGTTGACGCGAGGCCCGCGAACCCAGCTGGTATTACCAGCGACCCGTCAACGTGCCTAAACCGATCAAAATTAGTAAGACGCCTGCAATTCGGAACATGAAAGCGCCACCAGCGGACGCCGTTCGAGTAGAAGTTCGCATATAGTATGAGGCATTCATCCGCGCAAGTGTCGGCGCAAAGAAAAGGCATAGTATGCCCAGAACAATCGCAAGAAATGGCATTAGAGGACTGCCATGCGGAGTATCAAGTCAACGCGGCTCACGCAGAAGGAGGGTATGCCGGTCGAACCCACGGGCCGCCCGGCACCCAGCGCTGGATGAAGCGCTCGCCACCTTTGCTAGCGCGGGCAACCGGAAGCAGGAATGCCGCCAGGAACCTCACGACTTCCGAGAGCTTCGCCGGGCATTCGCTGCTCGGGAGCTTGTTTCGGAAGGCCGTCCACTGCGCGAGCGTGGATGCCTGCTCCGTGAAGTCCGGCGTGAACGATATTGGCGTCACATCGATCGCTGTTTCGCGATTGGCGAACGTGGCGGAGACGGCCTTCGTCAACAGTGCGCCATCGAAGGCGAATTGACTCGCGAGCAGCCAGACGTCGAAGAAGTCCTTCATGCGGCTGTTTAGCGTGCGCAGGTAGACCATGGCCTGAAATTTCTCGGCCACTACCGTCTCGCGCGGGTAACCCGACAGCTCCGGTGCCGGAAAGTCGAGCAGCGTGGGGTACGTGATGATCTCCGCGGCCGGAATGACGACGTCGCCGAATCCCACGTCGATCTGCATCGACACGCGTGCCCTGCCGAGCAAACCGACGAAGCGGACGCGCACGCCCTCGTAGTCCGTGTCCTCTTTGATTCGCATGGCCTTCACTGTAGCTGGGTCGAATACTATGCCGTCGGGCTCGGCGGTGGCGGTGCATACTTCGCGAACTACGCGCTCCAGGTTCTCGAGCGAGTTCTCGAGGTGTCCGAGGAAGTCGAGGTCCTTCGTCGCCCGCGCGAGCGGCGCGTCCCACACGTACAGCATCAGAGCGCCTTTGAGTACGAACTGCGCGCGGTGAGGTGTCTGCGCTAGGCGGTAGAGGAACCGCTCCATGGCGTAGTACTGGAGCAGCTCCTGAAAGGGCCGCTTAGTCGCGCGTGCGTAGTTTTGAAGGCGCGCCTGCACCGAGGCTTCCAGGTTCTTGACGCTCACGGCATTGCCTCCAGGTAGGGTCGCATCGCGCGCTCGACGTGGCGCATACGAGCGTACTTGAGCAGGGCGTCGAATTTTTTGCGGCGACGCTCGCGCCAGAGGCGGAGCGCCTCGAGCACGACGTCCATGCCGAGCTGGTTCCGGTAGCGAAAGGAGTCCACGAGTGTCTTTTCGGGGTCGTAGATGCGGATAGGCACATCATCGAGCGTGTGTTTCTCGACGCCCTCGCGGAACGCGGGACCTGAGAACCAGAAGAAGCGGGTCGGCGGATAGTCGAGACGCGGCTTCCGCGTCCCGCGCTCGAGCGCGACGTCGATCGTGTGCGGCACCTGCGTAGTCAGCTCATGGAACGAGAGCGCTGAGATGAGGCAGAGGACGCCCTGCGGAACGCGTGTCGCGACCGTGACCAGGTCGGGGTGCGCGAGCGGCTCGAGGGAGGCGAGCCGGTACAGCCCTCGGGTGACCCGCTCGAGGACGCCGGTGTCGCGCATCCTATAGAGTGTCTTGCGGTTGATCCCGAGGCGCAGGGCTTCGGACATGCGGAGGCTGCCGCCGTGCCGGCGGAAAAAGTCGACCTCACGCTTGAAGGGGACGGCACCCATGGGGACATATTGCCTTCAAACTATCAAGCAGTGAAGACGTTTTGTCTCACGACGACGAGGAGCCGCTGGTCCTACTCGTCACGCACGACTAGGTTTGCGCGTGCTACGAGCATTCGTGCGAGAAGGTAGGTTTCTGACGGACGCGTTCAGCGACTATCGGCCCGGTCTGTTCGCGCTCGCGTATCGCATGCTCGGCACGGCGACGGACGCAGAGGACGTGCTCCAGGAGGCGCATCTGCGCTTCGCCGAGCACGCGGCCGAGGTGCAGTACCCGAAGCGCTGGCTCGAGCAGGTGGTCACGCGGCTCTGTCTCGATCAGCTCGGGTCGGCACGGGCGCGACGCGAAGAGTACGTCGGGTCCTGGCTCCCCGAGCCGCTCGAGACCGACGGCGCACGGCTTTACGGGACGCCCGTCGATCCCGAAACCGTGTCGCTGGCGTTTCTCACGCTGCTCGAGCGACTCTCTCCGCTCGAACGTGCGGTGTTCGTGCTGGTCGAGATTTTCGAGTACTCGACGGAGGAAGCCGCGGCCGCGCTCGAACGTGAAACGCCGGCCGTGCGCCAGCTGTTGCATCGCGCCCGCGGCCACGTGCAGGCGGCAAAGCCGCGCTTCGCTCCTTCGCGCGACGCCCACTTGGCGATCTTGGGGGCATTCTTTAGCGCCGTTCAGACGGGGGACGTGAAGAAGGTGGAGGCGTTCCTCACTGCCGACGCACGCGCCGTGATGGATGGCGGGGGCGCCGTGAAGACGGCACTCAAGATCATACGCGGCGGCGACCGGGTGGCGCGGCTGGTCATCGGCCTCTCGAAAAAGATTGACCCGAGCCTTCGCTACGAGGTCCGGGAGGTCAATGGCTGGCCGGCGCTCGTCGTCCTCCGTGACGCGAGCGTCTGGAACGTTACGCACGTCGAGACGGATGGCGACCGGGTGTTCGGCCTTTCTGTCTGTATGAATCCCGAAAAACTCCGGGCGATGTCACACCAGAGAGCGCTGTATCGTCTCTCAGGGCCATGAACGGAATGAGCGCTCTAACCGCTGTCGTCGATGGCAAGATCTGGGTCCTCGATCGCCCCGTGTGGTTCGCCGGCGTGCGGCTGCGCGCGCGCAGCACGGTCGTCCGCCTCGACGACGGCAGTTTGCTGCTGCACACGCCGCCGCCTCCCACCGCTGCGCTCGCCGAAGAGCTACGAGCGCTCGGCCGCGTGCGCTGGCTTTTGGTACCGAACTGCTTTCATCATCTGTCGACACCCGCTGCAGCGGCCTATTTCCCCGAGGCGCAGGTGGTGGGACCGGCGTCCGCGCTGAAGCGGAACAAGGCTTTGAGCGTCCACATGGATATCCAGGCCGCCAGCTTCGCGGAGCAGCTTCCCGAGTTCGAAGCCCTGCCGCTACTGGGTGTCCCGTTTCTCGACGAGACCGTCCTCTACCACCGGCCGACGCAAACCCTTTTGGGCGCGGACGTCGTCCTCTGTGCGGGCGCCGCAGACCACTGGACCTGGCGTTGGGCTGCGCGCGTCACCGGCTGCTACGAGCGGGTGCGCGTCTCCCCCGATGTGCGAAAGAAGATTCCGGACAAGACCGCGGCCGCGCGATCGATCCACGCCATGCTGGAGCGACCGGCCGAGCGCCTCATCGTCGGGCATGCCGACGTCATCGAAAAAGATTGTCGCGACGCCCTCGCCGAGGCGTGGCGGCTGGAGGGCGTCGAGCTGTAAGGACCCTATCGAATCGCCTCGACGCTGACGCCGAGCCGTTCCGCGTAAAGCGCGAGGGTGCGCTGCCACGCTGGGCGGGCATGACAGCGGGCGTAGTAGGCCTTGAGTCTTGGGAAGGGTTCCATCAGGTCAGTCTTGCGGATGGTGCGGAGTACGCCGGCCATCATGATGTCGGCGACTGTAAAATCCGTGCAGGCGATCCATTCGCGGTCTTCGAGGCGGCGCTCGACGTGGCCGAGCCAGCGGCCGGCGAGCTTGGCGACTTCGGCGCGGACGTCGTGGGCCGCTTTGCGCTGGTCGAAGATGTCGATGCAGTCGAGGCACGTGAGGGTCGGCTCGACCGTGCTGGTGGCGGCGAAGCACCACTGGACGACGCGCGTGCGGCCCTGGATGTCGCTCGGGATCAGCTTGCCGGACTTTTCGGCCACATAGAGCACCACGGCGGCCGATTCGGACAGCACGAAGCCGTCGTCGTCGATGGCCGGCACTTGGCGGAAAGGGCTGATGCGGCCGTAGGCGTCGCTGTCGAGGTCGCCTGCCGTGTGGTCGAGCGCGTGGACTCGATACGGCAGTCCGGTCTCCTCGAGCGCCCACTGGGCGCGGAGGTCTTTCGTCTCGCCGACGCCCTCAGGGAAAATACGTCCGAAGCCATAGAGTGTGATCATGTCGTCCTCTGCGCGGTGGGTTTGGCGGGGCGCCGGCAGGCACGAGTCGATCGTGCGTGCCTTCGCCCCGCCTCAGGTCGTTCGTCGAGCACTACTGGTTGATCTCGGGCTCGACGAGCTGGGTCAATAGCGTGAGGGACTCTTGCCAGCCGAGGTAGCAACCCTCGGTGGGGATCGCGCTCGGGATGCCTTCCTGCACGACGCTCAGCTCCGTGCCGACGGACACCTTCTTGAGGACAATCGTCGTCTGCATCTGACCGGGCAGGTTTGGGTCGTCGAACTTGTCGGTGTGGACAATGCGCTCGTTCGGCACCAGCTCGAGGAACTCGCCGCCGAACGCATGGCTCTGCCCCGTCGTGAGGTTCGTGAAGGACATCTTGTACGTGCCGCCGACCTCGGCCTTGATCTGGTGGACCTTGCCGGTGAAGCCGTGCGGCGGCAGCCATTTCGCCATCGCGTCGGGATCGAGGAACGCCCGGTAGATCCTCTCGGCCGGCGCGCGAAGTACCCGGTGCAGTTTGACGGTGTTTTGAGCCATGGTGCTTTTCTCCTCGGTATGGGTGGTTGGGGCAGCCGCTCAGCTGCCGTTTCTACGCTGGCGACGAACGGGGGGAGGCCAAATCGACAGGGCCCGATTTTATTTTCGAGACGCGCGAGAACGCGCGTCCCGTCACCGGACCTCGACGGGGCCCTTCTGAACCACGGCGCCCACGAGATCGACGCTTGCGTTGCCGCTCGTCACCGTGGAGATGCTCAGTCGCGTCAAGCTGAGCTCGCCCGAGACAGGGCTCAGGAGGCTCGCGTCGACCACCAGCTTGCCTGCCGAGTCAGGTGCGTCGCAGTAACAAAGGCTGTTCCCCGTCGGGAGGCCGAGCAGCATCGTGGCGTCGGCGTCGCCCTCTGGAGTCCACGAAATCTCGAAGGGCTGTGTGTGGTCGATGATGACCGGCGACGAGCCGATCGGGGGACTCACGCCGGCGAGCGCGAGCCCCGTCCGTAACATGCCGGAGAAAGGCTCGACCTCGTTTCCGGGGGCGAGCACCTGCAGCGTGTCCCCGAACGCCCACGGCTGGGGAGTCACCGGCGCATAGTTACTGAGCGGCTCGAACCACGACCAGCCGAGAGCGATCCCCATCCCATAGCCTCCGTTGTCGATCGCCTCGGGCACGAGCGCCGCGAGCGTCGAGCCGTCCGCGCCTAGCAGCGTGATCGTGCCCGCATCGGGCGGTTTCCCAGGAGCCGGCAACCCATGCAGCTCCTGTCCGCAACAACACCGCGGGCAGCCGTCGAGGACTGGGTGCGCTCGACCCGTGAAGTCCGCTCGAGTGACATAAGGCGAGCTCGCGTTGTCGTCGGACACCATGGCGAGCACGACGCCGGCATACAGTGCCTCGGAGCTCATGCCGGCTGCCGCCGTCTCACCGCTGCTGCCGCCCAGGCCGCCAGCACCGCCGCCACCCGCACCGCTCTGCGCGCCCGCGCTCAGCCTCCGCACACTGCTCCCCCCGCATCCGAGGGCGCCACCGACGAGTGCGATGACGAGCCAATGGATGCGGGGATGCGCGCGAGGCAGGCGATGGCTCACTGGATGATGGGCGGGCCCGCCATCTCGCAGGAACCACCGTTGGCCGGGGCGAGCAGCACTCCGGTCGACGGATTGCGTAGCGCCGCGTTGAGGGCCAGCGTCGTGAGCGAGGTGCCTTGTGGCAGCTCGAGGTTACCGACCGCGGTCCGCGATGCCCCGTTTGCCAGCGTCACGGTGTGAAGTGTCACGCTCGGCTTGCCGAGCCGGACGACGGTCTTGTTCCCGACTCGGGTCGCAAGATAAGTCGAGCCGTTCTCGGGCTGATTCACCCACGTGTTGTACCAGGAGGAGTCGTCATCGTCGAAGGTGACGGAGATGTTCGGGAGCGTGCTCAATGAAGGAGCCGTTTCGGGCGGCACCACGTTGAGCGCAATTTCCACCTGACCGTCCGTGCCCGTCGCATTCGTCAGCGGGAACGCGCAGTTTTCGAACTGGACGTTGCGCTGCGCCACCTGGTTCGAATTGGGCGCGTCGAAGAAGTTGCTGACCGGGTCCTCTCCGTCGGCCTTGATCGCAGCGATCAGGCACTTGTGCCCGTCGCCGAAGCCGGTGGACGGGGAATGGTAGTGGAAGGGCCCGAGTAGCGTCTTCCCGCCCGCCTGCACCGTGCCGGTAGCCGTGCCCGCGGAGTAGTCGTTGTTCGTGAGGGTGGCCCACGGCATCGAGAGCGCCCCCGGATCCGCAATGTAAACGAGCGCCTTCGCGCCGGTCACTTGCGCGCAGCCGAGGTCATTGTGCACTCGCACCCAAACGTCGAAGTCGGTGTCCGGCGTGATCAGGGATTGCGCGGGCGTGGAGTCCGCGTTCACCGGGGAATCCTTGGGCACGAGGAAGATATCCGGGCTTTCCCAGAAGGCCTGACCGGCGGCGTTGGACGGGACTGCGCCGCTGTCCGAGGTATAGTCCCGCACGTAGACGTGCTTCGGGTCGATGCAGGCGCCCGACGTCGACTGCGTCACGTTCGTGACGGCGAGATAAGGATTGGGGTAGCTCACCGACGGCGCGCCGACCTGGGCGAGGTTGTTCGTCTCTGCCGTCGCCGTTCGGTTCTCGAACTTGGCGTTCGGCTCCAGCGGGCCTGCCGGGCAGCCCGCGGTCGAGCTCGTCGGAGACGTGACACTGGTACACGTGGAACCCATCATGCGCGTGACGGCGCTGGCATTCGTGAATTGTGCCTGCGTGCAATTGCCCAAGCCGAGCACCGCGGCGTCGAACTCGACCCAGTGGTTCGCGAGCCCGTACTTGTCGACCCCAGTTTGAGCATAGATATTCGGCGAGCCGGGCTCTACCCACGACAGTTGGACGACGATGCTCATCGTGCCCGCCGTCGGATCGACCGAGCCCGCGATGTTGACGAAGTCGAAGGCATGGAGCGGCGTGTCGCGCGTCGGGGGCGGCGCTTTCACGCACACCGAAGTGGCGTCGTAGGACTGCGTCGTGGCGTCGACCTGCCACGCGCACATGTGGATGGCGGAGTCATTGAGCCCCGTCGACTGGATGGCGAATTGAATCGCGCCGTTGTCTCCGTTTGCCATCAAGAACTTGTTGGTATTGAGCTGCACGCTCAGCGCATTCGGCGTGGGCGACCCGCTGCTGGCGCAGCCAGGAAAAGGATCCGGGGGACTCGGCACGGCGTCCGTGACGCTATCGATGGCCGGGAACATGATCTCAGCCTGTGCGAAGACGAAGGGCCGTGGCGTCGTGCTGTCCGCGACCAGCACCTTGTTGCGTGAGGTGGTGGGGTTCGGCGTTTGCTCGACGTAAGGCGAAGAAATCGCGGGTGGAATGGCCGGAACGCCGACGCCGGTGATCACGTCTTGGACCGGCTCACAGGGGATCGCCTCCCAGCCGTTCAACGTGTACCAGTAGCAGCCGACCTGCGACGGAGCGCGGGGGAGCGCCCGCGGTGGGATCGGCGGCAAGACGGGACAGGTGCCGTTCCCCGGGTGCGCGCAGACGCCGCTCGCGCACGCATCCGCCGTGCAGGTGTCCCCATCGTCGGGACACGAGGAGCCGTCCGCGACGCTCGGGTGCATGCAGGCTCCGGCCGAGCACACGTCGTTCGTGCATTCGTTGCTGTCGCTCGTGCAGCTCGTCCCGTTCGGGCGCGCCGTGTGAACGCACTTGGCGTCGAGGCAGCTGTCCGCCGTGCAGGCGTTGCCGTCGTCGCAGCCTGCGTCCGCGCTGCACTCGAACCCCGTCTGGAAGGTGAAGGACGTGTCGTTGCCGCCGGTGACGTTGCTGGCCGCAATCGCGCCCTTACCGTTGAAGCGATCGCCCATCGTGACCGAGGCTCGCGAAACCACGAGGGCCGTCACCCGCGCGTCCGTCCCGAGGGTGATGCCCCCGGTCGTGTCGTTCGCGCCTGCGACGATCAGACGGAAGTTCGCGGCCGGTTGTGTGCCCGTCGGCCCGATGCGCACGAAGTTCGCGTTGGCGCCCGAGACCTTCCCAGCCACGCGCACGACAGAGGCGGCGCTCGCCTGCAGCACCGCGTTGGTCCCGAACGTCAGGTTCTGGAACTGATACGTGCCGCCGCTCAGCGTGAGCGTCGAATTCACCGTCACCTGGCCGAAATTGCCGGCCGCGAGCGTCGTCGGCGCATTCACCGTGAGCGGCGTCGTTCCCGCACTGAACGCGGCGATCACCGGCTGCGCCGGCGGCGCGGCGTACGGCGACAGCGACGAATACGACACGCCCGTCCCCGGCACGACCGTCGTCGCAAACAAATCGCCTGCAACCGCGCGGTCCTTCAGCACGATGCGCTGCCCGAGCGTCGCGCTCCCGACGGCGATTTGCGCGCTAAACCCCTCCGTCACCGAATCGCCCGAACCCGGTGCAACCCCGACGTGGCCGCCGGTGAGCGTCGTCCGATCGCCGAGCTTTACGTGCCCGCTCGCGAGCAATGCGAACGTATTCACCTGCGTGGGCGCAGTCAGCAGCTGCGCCTCGCGCCCGACGTTCTCGTCGGAGGCCGACTGGCCGCACCCGAACAAGCCGAGCGCCACACAAAACCCAAACCCGCGCGTCATCGCCCTCATCATCTTCCGCTCCCGTCCTTGGCGCGCACGCTAGGTCGCTGCGCGCCGCGAGTCAAGGCGCAGCTTTCGACGAGTCCTCGCTGTCACACGGCTGTCGCACGATGAAGCGTGCGCTCAGCGCACGACCAGATGGCAATCGTGTGGACAGGCGTCGCCGCTCACGGTGTTGCCGTCGTCGCACTCCTCGCCGAGATCGCGCTGCACGACGCCGTCGCCGCAGCGCGCGCCGAGACGACAGTCAGCTGAGCACCCGGAGCTCCGGCTCGTATCACCGCCCGCGTCGCACTCCTCGCCGAAGAGGCTGTCGACCTTGCCGTCGCCGCAGTAGCCGCTCGGGACGCAGCCGGGCGCACATCCGCTCGCGCCGTCTCGCGCGTACGGCGTGACGTTGAGTCCGTCGTCGCATGCTTCTTCTGGACTTTGGACCACACCGTCGCCGCAGGTTGGGCCGCGCTTACAATCAGCCGTGCAGCCGCCGTACTCGCCGGTATTGCGCGCGCTCCCGAGGTCGCACTGCTCGCTCGCCGCGACGATGCCGTCGCCGCAGCTCGGTGCGCAGGTGCTGTGGGTCGGCGCAAAGCCCGTGAGCGTCAGCTTGAAATTGGAGCCAGCGCTGTGCCGTTCCGCATGGAAAAACGCGATCTCGTAGAGACCGCCAGTGACGAGCCCGAGCGACGCTGCCTGCGCGTCGAGGTTCAACGTGCGGGCGGTGCGCGTATGCAAGCCCCCGACGTCGAGCGCGAGCTTGCGGTCGATGAAGACCCAGAGATCATCGTCGCCGCTGAAGCTCAACGTCTCGCCCCCGAGGTATTGGAAGAAGTAACGGATTTCGGTGGTGAACCCGAAGTTGTGGTCCCGGCCGTCGTTGACCACCGCATCGGCCGTGGCCGTGAGTTCCCGCGCGGGAGCGACCACGAAACCGCCGTCGTCGATCGGATAGAACCCCGCGTCACCAGAGTCGAAGACGTAGGAGCCGTTGCCGGCCCGCGCGAGCAGGAGCGAGCGGGCGAGCGGCACGTTGACAGCGGGCGTGTCGCGATACCACGTCGAAAAATTCGCCGCAGTCGAGAGCATCTGACCGTACGGGCACACGGTCGCGTCGATGAACGTATCGGGTTGTGCTTCGCTGCACGGCCCGCTCGCCGCGGGCAGCCCCGACCCATCGAGCGTTGCTTCCACGAGACCCGGCGTCACATCGGCCCCCTCCCAATCGGCTTCGAAATCCGGGTGACGTGTGCTGGTACCCGTCGGAAAGCTGATGAAGTCCCGGTAGGTGACGGCGAGCTTGAGCTGCCTGGACGGGCTCGATGAAGCGTCGTCGCAGCTGAACCCGAGCTCGAGCTTGCAGTCGGCCGAGCAACCGTCGTCCGGCACGACGTTGCCGTCGTCGCACTCCTCGGGCGCTAGCTTGATGCCGTCGCCGCAAATCGACGTACACGCCGCTCCGTGACAGTCCGGCTCCAGCGTGCAAGCGCCCGAGCAACCGTCACCGTCCACGTCGTTGCTATCGTCGCACGCTTCGGCGCCCTCTCGCTTGCCGTCGCCGCACCTGGTTTCATGACAGTGCGCCGGCTCCGGCGTCGTCGCATCCGGCGCGGGGGGGTCGCAAGCGTAGCCGGGCTCGAGACGACAGTTGGCGGAGCAACCGGCTCCGACGTTCGGAGGATCGCATTGCTCCGAGCCGATCAAGCGCCCGTCACCGCAGAGCGGGACGCAGGCTGAACCAGCCTGAAAACAGGTCCAGCCGTCCTCCGCAGCACAGAGCTCCGAACAGCCGTCACCCGCGCGGGTATTGCCGTCGTCGCACGTCTCCATGCCCATTAGCTTGCCGTCGCCGCAATGCACGAAGCTGACGCACGGCATGCCTGGCTCGAGGCAACCGTAGTCGCGCTCGATCGTCTTGCAGTCAGCCGCGCAGCCGTCGCCCGACACCGAGTTCGCGTCGTCACACGCTTCGTCGAGGCCCGGGTCGATTTTGCCGTTACCGCAACCGATGACGCAATCGTCGCCGCTGCACGTCCCGGCGCCTGCCATCGCGCTGCCGGCGCTGCCACCGTTGCCGCCAAGCGTGAGTGGAACGCCTCCGGTTCCTTCCGGCTCGTGACTACTGCCGCCTGTGCCTCCGCTTCCGGAGCTCCCGCCCGTTACCGCCCCCGCGCCGAGGTCGGCCGACGGCTTCGACCCACCGCTACAAGAAACGTGAAGGAGCGCGAGACCGAGAATTCCAATAGCTGCCCGACGGTACATTTCTCTCCGAATCCACGACAAATCGATCCGTGCCACGTGTGCCAAACCAGCGGGCGACGTGAGAACGCGCGTGAGTTGAAACGTCGATCTTCGGCACATGCCTTGCTCACTCTCTGTGCGTGCAGCGGGTTCGACCGTGCGTTTCCGTTACTCTGATCGGTCTTTTGTTGGCCTCGGCCGCGGGCTGCTCGGGGGAGAGCCGCGAGGTGACCCGCGGCGGCGCCGGCGAGCACTCAGCGGGGGCCGGCGGTCCTGCAGCGGGTGAGACGAGCGTAGCGGGCGCGGGTGGTGCTGCTGCGGGCGCGTTCGGGCTCGGCGGTGCGCTCAATCAAGCGGGAACGTCGGCTGCGGGTGCCGCGGGCATTGGGGGCAATGCCGGCGCGACGAGCGCGAGCGGAGGTGCGGGCGGCGGCGCGGGACACGGGGCAGGCGGGCAGGTTGGGGCGGCGGGCGCGAGCGGCAATGCAGGCAAAGGTGGCGCTGCGGGCGCAGTCGGCGCAGGGAACGGACTTTATTGTGCGCCGTGCGTTGCCTCGGCTGATTGCGCGGCAGGTGCTTATTGCGTGGGTGGTTTGAATCCGCGCTGCGGCAAGGCGTGCAGTCTCGATGCTGACTGCAGCGTGGGAACGGCGACGAGCACGTGCGATTTCATCAGCATCGGCGGCGGCCTGACGCCGGGCGGAGGGGGCGCGGCTTCCCCGGTCGGCACGGCGACGCAGCCCTTCGCCGGCGTCGGGCTGCGCTCGTGCACGCCTTCGGATGCGGTGTGCGGTACCGGCAAGACGAGCGCCATGCTCGACTGCAGTGACAGCTGGGACAGCTACGGAAGCGGCTTTTTCGCGAACACGTGCATCGGCACGTGCCACCGCCACGACACCACGTTCACGACCGTCGCCGCCGTGCGCACCCAGGCGGACGCGATTCGCTTGGAAGTAGACTCCGGCGCCATGCCGCAGGATCGCACGTTACCGGAAGCGGAGCGCCTGCGTCTTTTGACGTGGCTCGCGTGCGGCGCGCCGTAGCTTCAGCGCGCCGCTGAGCGCTGCTGCCCCGCAGCTCGATGCGTGGGCACGGACAATATCAGCCGCGACTCCACGCGAGCCCCGCGATCCCGACCGACGCCGCTACGAAGCAGGCCCAGCGCCGGAAGCCCATGAGCTCGCGGTGCCAAAGCACGCCGAACACTGCAGTAAAGAGCACCTGGGTGCCCGCGAGCGCGCCCCAGAGGCCGAGCCGTCCCGAACCGAGCGCGAGCATGGACGCGCTCGAGCCGACCACCGTGGGCGAAGAGGCGAGCGCCACGCGCGCGAAATAGCGGGCGTCGATGCGCGGTGTGCGGCGCAGCAGCAGCACGGGGAGCAGGATGAGGCCGGAGCCGAATTCCCACGCCCAAGCGGCGAGCAGCGGGTGGGTGCGCTCGGTGAGTTCTTTCGTGAGCAGGGCGACCACGGCCAAGAGACTCGCTCCAGCGAGCGTGAGCAGTGTTCCGCGTAGCAAGCGGGGTTGGATTTCGTGGCTTGCGTGTTGGCCGGGCGCCGCCAAGACGGCGCTGAGGACGATCATCGAACCCCAGAGCGTGGCGGAGCCGGACAGTCTCTCCCCGAGCATCAAACAGCCCAAAAGGACGCTGCCGAGCGAGACGCCGGCGATGAGGACGGACGCCCGCAGCCCGAACGGCAAATAGCGCGCGGCTTGGAGGAGCAGGACGTTGGCGGTCGCCGTGATCGCGACGATGGCCCCGAGTCGCGCCGGTTCAGCGAGCAGACTCGACCAGGCTGAACGCGGCACCCAGAGGAGCAGCGGGGCCATGCTGAAACCGAGCGAGACGCCGCGTAGCGCCGCCAGCTCGATCCGGTCGTGCTCTCGCGCCAGCTGCCCCGTGAAGATGTCGTTCAGGGTGTAGAAAAATCGGCAGAGCAAGCAAAGCAGAAGAAACTGAAGCATCGAGCGGCGCCGCTCGGTAGCACGGGCGGAGCTCGCCGGCTCGCCGATGTTCAATCATCGATGGCGACCGGTGGCTGACCCCGCGCGTGCCTCTGGCGCACTGTGAAGCCGCACTTCATGGGCCATGCGCATTGCCGCGACTCCGGGAACCCGGTGGGACGCCCCATGTTGGCTCCATCAAAGACGCCGGCTCGACCGGCGCTCGATCCGGAGAATGCCCATGATCAAGCCCACCATCCTCGTCACGTCGGCTGCGGGGCGGACTGCGTCCGCAGCCGTTCACGAGCTCCTCGCTCAGGGATTTCGAGTGCGCGCCATGGTTCGGCGCGACGACGCGCGTGCCGGGCGGTTGCGCCGCGCCGGAGCGGAGATTTTCGTCGGCGATCTCTTCGATTACCGCGATCTCGAGCGTGCGCTCGCTGGCGTACAGCGCGCGTACCATTGCCCGCCGTTCGGTCCGAACCTGCTTCACGGCACGATGCTGTTCGCGATCGCAGCCGAGCAGGCGAAGCTCGAGGTGGTCGCGTTGATGAGTGGGTGGAATCCGCACCCGACGCACCCGGCGGCGCTCACGCGCGAGCACTGGATCGCAAACCAGGTGTCACGCTGGATGCCGTCCGTCGACGTGATTCACGTGAACCCCGGCCTCTTCGCGTTCACGTACTTTCTCGGCCTGCCCGCGATCGTTCACTTCGGCATGCTCTCGGCTCCGTTCGGCGACGGCAAGAACGCTCCGCCCTCGAACGAAGACATCGGTCGCGTCGCCGCCGCGGTACTGGCGCGCCCGGAGGGACGCGCCGGAAAGTCGTACCGCCCGACGGGTCCGCGACTGATCACGCCGGGCGAGGCAGCGGACGCCATGTCGCGCGCGCTCGGTCGCAAGGTGGCGTACAAGCCCTCTTCGATGCGTCAATTCCTCAAAGCTGCAACCGCGGCCGGAACGAGTCCGTTCGAGCTCGCGAACGTGCGGCACTACCTCGAAGAGCTTGCCGGCGGGGCGTTCGCCGTCGGCGCGCCGAGTGGCCACGTCGAGGAGCTCACGGGGCGCCCGTCGGAAGACTTCGAGTCCATCGCTCGCCGGTACTTTGCCGATCCCGATCAGATCGTCCCCGGGATGCGAGCGGGTTCCAAGCTCGGAGCGTTCGCGTTTCTCGCGCGCATGGTGCTGACGCGGGCTCCGAACTTCGACCGCTGGGAGGACGAGCACCTCTTGCCGCGCATTCAGGCCCCAGAGCTCGCGCAAGACAGCAAGGAATGGCGACGCCACGCGGCGGCTACGGAGCTGTACCTGCTTCGGCCGGGCTCACGGACGAACGAGCAAACCGACGGCCGCAAGGGCGCGCTCGCGAGCTGAGGTCGAGCACGACGGTGTTTACTTCTTGCGGCGCGACACCTTCGCCGGCGCGCGTTCATGCGTCGCGGAGCCGCGGCGCAGTGACGGCGGGCGGGACGCGCCGCGCTTTCGAGCGACATCGCGCGCCCCCAGTGCGAAGTCGCCGGACGCCTTGATGTGATCGATGAAAGCCCGGAGCTTCGGAAGCACCTGCTTGGCGCCCGGGTGATAGAGGAAAACTCCAGGCGTCGTCGGCGCGAGCTCCGGCAAAACCTCGACGAGCTCGCCCGCGGCGATGGCACCTTCCGCCATGGGCTCCGGGACTTGCGTCAGGCCGAGTCCCTCGCGCGCGGCGCCGAGCAGCGTCGGAAACTCGTTGGCGATGAGTGGCCCCTTCACGACGACGTCGATGGGATTACCGTTTTCCATGAGTCGCCAGGGCGCGATGACGCCCGAGGAGCGGCGTATCCGCAGACACGCGTGGTGCCGCAGATCGTCCGGCTTCACCGGTTTTCCCGCGGCGGCAAAGTAGGCGGGCGCGCCGACGATCAGCAGACGGAACGGCGGCGTCAGCCGAATGGCCGTCATGTCGGCCTCGATGAATTGGCCCATGCGGATGCCCGCGTCGAACCCGCGCGCGGCGAGGTCGACCATTTCTTCGCTCGCGGCGATCTCGAGCTCGACGTCGGGATAGGCTCGGCAAAATGATGCGATGACGGGCTGGATGATGCGCGGCAACGCGCCGCGCGGCACCGAGAGCCGCAGCAATCCGGACGGCCGATGCCCGAGATCACGGGCAACTTCTGCCGCGAGCACGAGCTCGTCGAACGCAGGGCCCGCCTGCGCGAGAAAACGTTGACCGGCCTCGGTCAAGCCGACGCTGCGAGTCGTGCGGGCGAAGAGTGCCACGCCCAAGCGAGTCTCGAGGGTGCGCACCGCTTGGCTGATCGCCGAAGGCGTCACGCCCATGGCGTTCGCGCCCTTGCGGAAACTGGCGTGACGCGCGACGGCGAGAAAGGCCTCCACTCCGTCGAGCGCTCCGTGCCGGACCGTGAAGCTTTGCTGCATGGCGCAGCGGCAGTATCCCCGATGCCGAAGCGCCTGGGGAATGCGTTACTTCTCGAACGCTCGCTTCATCGCGGCGAGGCCGAGGTCCTGCATGGCTCCGACGGGTGCGGCTCGGTCGTCCGGCAGGAGGTCAATCGTCCACACGACGCGGCTTCCCGCGCCTTCGCGACGAACCTCGAGCACCGCGTTGTAGTGCGTCGTGGTGCCGCCCTCGGCGGTCCACGCCATGCGGCGACGTTCGTCGTCAACGGAGACGATCGGCTCGCGCACCACGGCGCCGTTCGCGAACGTGACCACGCGCGTTCGGCCTTCCACGTGCGTGTCGCGGACGAACCCAGGAACCAGGCGCGTGTGCAGAGCGCCGATGTCGCGGACGGCGTCCCAAATCCCGTCGGGACTCGCCTCGATGAAGATGTCTTTGTGTAGCGTCGCCATGACGTTCGTCAGGCAAGATCCGCGCCCCGCGGCTCGCCGTCAATGCACGGTGACGAGCACTGCAGAAGCGGATGGGACCGGCAGGGTGACGGTCGTCCCAGATTGCGCCAGCGTGAAGGCTGGCTTCGGCGCCCAGCTGCCTTCCGCCGTGACGGAAGCCTCGCCGAAGGTGACGCCGGTCGTGGAAGTGAGGGACGGCCCGCGCAAGTAGACGGCGGACGCCGACGTGACGGAGCCGCCGACGTCGATGGTCGCATTGATGCCCGTGCTCGTCTCGAAATTCACGAGCACGACCTTGGTGCTGCCGTCGGCGGGTGTGACGGCGTAGGCCCGCAGGTTCTTGTTGCTCGCATTCGTGAGGGTGGTGCCGAGCATGTCGCCGGCTCCAAGCTGCGAGACGAGCAACATACCGTAGTAGAGGGGAGCGGCCGCCGTGACCTGGCTATCGACTTCGATGAGCGGCGAATAGCGAAACGGCCGATCACACGATGAAACGCCGTTCGGACAGTTGTTGCCGTCCATGTTTTGGCCGCCGCCGTGGAAATTGACGCCCACCGAGCCGTAGCGCGCCGTGGTCAGCATATAATCGATGCCCCAGAGTGCCGACACGAGCGCGTCGCTGATGCCGGCTTGCCCGTGGCTCGAATAGCTGTTCGCCTCGCCCAGGCGGAAACCGCCCGGGATATCGTTCGTCTTGACGGAGCTCGCGAGCGATTGTGATCCGCTCGTGACGACGGAGTCGGGATTGACGAGGTTCGCGAGTGTCGCGGTGCTCGTGCCCGCCTGACCGCGGTAGTAATGGTGCGTTACGATGTCGATCAGGCTCTTTTCACCACTCACGAATTGCGTGCAGTAGTTCACGTCTTCGAAATCTCCGGGACCTGCGATGAGCGTGTCCGGAAACTTCGTGCGAATGGCCTGCGCGAAGGAGTGCCAAATACTCTGCGCGTTGGAGATGCCGTAGAGGTTGAGCTCATTGCCGATCTCGACGGCAGCGAGATTTGCGCCGAGCTTCGGAATCACGTACGTGAGCTCCGCTACCGCGGTGTCGGGGGTGGAAGAGCCGCGCATGTTCACGGCGTAGATGGCTTTGTAGCCCGTGGCGTTCAGGAAATCCGCGAGTGCATCGACCTCCGCCGTCCCGACGTTCGGTGAGGTAGTCCCTGGCTTGACGAACGTGGCGCTCGGGACCCACACCGAATTGTTGACGTCGTCGGCGCCGATGCGAACGACGCCCGGGCCGAGCAGCTTGAACATGGCGATGAGCGGCGCGTGCGTGCCCGTGAAGAAGCCGTCGCTCAGGTGCGATTTTTCGAAGCTGAAGCCGGCGGTGCCGGGTGAAACCTTGCTGATCGTCGTGCCGCGAGTGACCTTGATCGACACGCTCGCCGTCGTGCCCGTGAGTGGAGGAGGTGGGTTGTCCATTGGATCCCCGGCGCCGCCGATCGCGCCCATGCCACTCATGCCTGCCGTGCTCGTCGTGCCGCCGCGTGCTGCGCCAGCCCCGCCGCCGCTCGGACGCCCTCCCGCCGCCGAGCCGCCGCCGTTCGTCATGCCGCCCGCAGCGGAGACACCGCCGCCTCTGCCCGCGCCGCCCGCACCCGCCGCCCCGAGGCCCCCACTCGCCATGGCGCCGCCCACACCCGAGCCACCGCTCACCCCCGCCGTGCCGCCGTGTTCCGAACCTCCGCCGCCCGCCGCGGCCGCAGAGCCGCCCGCGCCGCCGCGGCCCGAAGCCGGTGACGTGCCCGCGCTGCCCGTGGCGAAGCCCCCCGAGTCGAACCCTGCGCCACCGCGCCCCTCCTGCGGCGAGCTCGTCGAGCAGGCACCGACGGCCAGGATCGTCGTCGAGGCGAACGAGAGCGCGAGGAACGAAGGAAAGTGTCGACGGAGCATGCCTCGGTCAACTGTCGCGAGGCGCGCTTGGTTGTATTCAAATTCCATGGCCCGCGCTCTCCTTCGTCGCTGGCGAGGGCGGACCCGCTTGACGGGCGGCACAGGAATGCGAGCATTCCGTGATGGTGCGGAGCGAGGAACTGAGGCTCACTGCGGGTGTGCTGGCGGCGTGCATGGGCCTGGCGCTCATGAGCGCGGGTTGCTCCGGCAAATCGAGTGCTGACGGGGACGACGATGCGAGTTCGGGAGCGGGGGGAACCGGTGCGTCGGGGGGAACCAGCGCGGGCGGGACTGGCGGATCGAGCGACGCGCCAGCCTCGGCCGCGATGGGTGTCACGCTTTCACTGAAGCCGCCTTCGGCGGCCAGCGTTCCGGGCCTCGGCGGCCGCACTTGCAACGCCGGAACTTCGGGCGCCTTCACCTATGCCATCGGCAGTCCGGCCCCCGGTAAAACGATCGAAAACGGCACGCTGGGCGTGATGGTTTCGTGTTCCGTTACCGCGGACCGCGAGTTCAACCTGAGGGGGGGCGGCATGGATGCGAACGGCGCGCAACCGCTGTCGTTCAGCTTCACCGGCACCGTAGGCAGCACCACTGACCCGAGCCAAAACGCCGCCGCGATGACCTTCTTCTCCCCCGACACCGGCCATCTTTCGACTCTTGCGTCGTTTCCGAGTTGCACGTTTGGGCCCGTGACGGTCATCAAGGCGGGCGCCATTCTGACGGATTTCGACTGCCCACTGATCGGCGCGGCTGACGATTTGACCAGCGGCTGCGCGGTGCACGGGACCATCGCGTTCGAGTACTGCCAGACCAGCTTACCGACGCAGTAGTCGAGCGCTCTCAGATCTCTGGCGTGCTCGTGTCGCGCGCTGTCCTGTCCGGACAGTTCTGAGGTGTGGCGAATTTGACGCTATGTCCGCTCTCTAAAATGAGAACGAGCGGCAGTTGGACGCGCTCATTCTCGATTTTCTCATCTCACCGAACATTTCGTCGGGGGGGTGCACTATAGGGTCGCATGGAGCCGGGCAAGCGCTTGTCACTCGTGCCAGGGGTGTCGGCCACGGAGCCGTCAGGGCTCGAGAGCCGAACCGACGACGAGCTGATGCTGCTGGCGCGTGGTGGCATCGATGACGCGTTTCGTACCTTGATCCAGCGGCACCAGCGACGTGCCCTGCGCATTGCGAGCCGTTACCTCGGGGACGACGTGCTCGCGGCGGACGTCGCGCAAAACGCGTTCGTCGAGATCTTTCGGGCGCTGGGGCGCTACCAGGCCCGCGGCCGATTCGAGCCGTATTTATATCGTGTCATCCTGAACCAGTGTCACATGCTGCGGCGCGCGGCGCGCACCGAGCTCAGCGTCGTCCGTGAGCTGTCTGCGTCCACGGACGAAGCCGCGGTGCTGCTGCGCGAGCGCGACCGCGATCTGCAAGCCGCGCTCTCGCGACTGAGCCCGAAGCTCCGCAGCGTCGTCGTGCTGCGCTACGGCGCCGATCAGAGCTACGGCGAAATCGCCGAGACCTTGCAGATCCCGAGCGGCACCGTGAAGCGCCGCCTGTTCGACGCGATGGACAAGCTACGCATGCTGCTCGGAGGCGCCACATGAGCACCTCGGTTCCGCTTCCGTCGAAGCTCCTCGCCGCTTATGTCGACGGAGAGGTGACAGCTTCGGAACGAACGCAGGTCGAGCGCGCCCTCGCCGAATCGACGCAAACCGGACGTGAGCTTCGACAACTGTTGCAAGTCAAAGAAGCGCTACGGCAACCGTCGCGCGTCGAGCTCGAAAGCATCGATCTGTCCGCTCGCGTCTTCAACGCGCTCCGAGCGTCGCGGCAGGAGCCGAAATTCACCGCTGGGCGCGCGCCGCGCTGGCTCGGGTTCGCCGCCGCGCTCGGCGCCCTGGCTCTGCTCGGGGTCTTCGTGCGCCGGTCTGACTTCGAGAGTCCCTCGGAGTTTCGCGCTCGCGCCGCCAATCCCAATGCCAGCGACGCGGCGCGCTGGGCCGGGATTCGAATCTTTCGCGTCAGCGGCGACGCGTTGCCGGTTCGCGTCGCGAAGCAAATCTCGCTCGGTGACGGGCTGGTTTTCTCCTACACGAACCTCGGCGCGCATCCCTTCGAGTATTTGATGATCTTCGCCGTCGACCCGCGGGGCAACGTGCGCTGGTTTTACCCGGCCTACGAGCGCGCGGGGAGCGATCCCGCTGCGCTCGGCATTGCGCGCGCCGCCGAAGCGACGCTCCCCGACCTCGTTCATCAAGATTTCGAGCCGGGGCACGTGTCCGTCTACGCCCTCTTCAGTCACGAGGCCCTGCCCGTCTCGGCAGCCGAACGTTGGATCGCCGAAAGCCACGGAAAGCTCACGGCCTTGCCCGTGAAAGACGGGACGCTGCAAACGTTCGAGCTCGAGGTCGCGCCATGACGCGCTGGCTCGGCGTCCTAGCTCTGGCGCTCACGCTGTTTACGTCGTGGGACGCGAGCGCGGCGCAAACGGCCGTGCGCCGCTTTGCGCTGATCATCGGCAACAACGCCGGGGAAGCTGGCGCGGCCGGCAGTCTGCGTTACGCCGACGACGACGCGCTCGCCATGCATCAGCTGTTGCGCGAGGCGGGCGTCGAGAGTCGCTTGCTCGCGCGGCTCGACGCCGCGACGCGCGGTTTGCATCCCGAGGCGGTGGTCGACGGTGCGCCGACTCTGGCGGAGTTGAAGCGCAATTTCGCGGCGCTCGTCACGAACATGCAAGCGTTGCGGGAGCTCGGCGTGCCGAGCGAGCTCCTCTTGTTCTACGGTGGCCACGGCGACGTCGACCGCGGCGAAGGCTACGTCGTGCTCGAGGACGGCCGGCTCACGCGCTCGCTGCTCTTCGAGCTCTTGCAGTCGTCGCCCGCAATCAATAACCACGTCTTCATCGACGCCTGCAAATCGTACTACGTCGTGTTCGATCGCGGGCCCGGCGGGCGCCGGGGTCCCTACAGCGCGGCGAGCCTCGCCGCGATCCCCGCGCAGCTCGGAAATACCGGCTTCGTGCTCTCGACCTCCTCGGATCGCGAGAGCCACGAATGGGAACGCTATCAAGGGGGCGTGCTCAGCCACGAGCTGCGCTCCGCCTTGTGGGGCGCGGCCGACGCGGATCTCGACGGCATCATCACTTACGCCGAGCTCGGTGCGTTCCTCACCGTCGCCAACGCGAGCATCCGCAATCCGATGTTTCGTCCCGAGTTCACCGTGCACGCGCCGCACCGCAACCTGAGCCAACCGCTGCTCAGCTGGAACGTGTCGGAAGCGGCGCTCGAGTTCGGGCAGGGGAGTTGGGGGCATTTTTACGTCGAGACGGCGCGCGGCGAGCGTTTGCTGGACGCGCACCCGAGCGACGGCCAGCCGCTCCGGATCTGGGCGCCGCGCGAGCGACCGCTGTTCGTGCGGCAGAACGACGAGGCTTTCGAAACCGTCATCAGTGAGCGCGCGCCCACGCGCGTGCCACCGCTTTCGACGCCGCCGCAGCTAGCGAGCCGGGGCGCGTTGGGCCTCGCGCTCGAGTGGCTGTTCGATAAGCCGTTCGGTGCGGCGAACGTCAAAGACTTCCGCGAAGCCAGCGCGGCTCCGGAGCTTCTCGCCGCGACCCAGGTCGATCACGCGAGACAGCGCGACGACTTGCCGCTCGTCGCGGGCACGGTGGCGCTCGCCGCGGGGGCCGTCGGGCTCACGCTGAACGGCATCGCGCTCGGCCTGTCACTCGGCGCCCACGACGAGTCGCAGCTCGATATTCAGCACCGCAACGCTCGCATCAAGGCGCTGAACTATTCGTCGGTCCCGTTTTACGGTGTGGCGGCGCTCGCGGGCGCCACGTGGGCGTGGGCCACTTGGCTGCGGACACCTGGTCTGACGGTGACGCCACTCGCGGGCGGGCCGGGCCACGCGGGCGCGATGCTCGATTGGAGCGGGCAATTTTGACGCGCTTGGGCGCTGGCGCGGCCGTGCTGTGGACGCTCGGAGTGGGAACGCTCGTGACGGCTGGGGCGTGCCAGCTGGAGCTCAGTGGCGCGCATTGCCCGTGCGTGTCGCCGACTTGGGTGTGCTGTGAGAGCGAGAACGTGTGCCGGCGAGCGACCGAAGGTTGCGGCGATCCGGCGGCCAACGGGGGCGGCGGCGGCACGGGCACACTCGAGAACGCCGGAGTGATCGTCGCGACACAACGTCGGGACAACAAGCGTACCGGCACGAACTCGGAAGAAACGATTCTGAACACCGAGAACGTGACGGCTGCCAAGTTCGGAAAGCTGTTCGAGCGCCCGCTCCGCGGGGGAGTGCGCGCCGAGCCGCTGTACGTGCCGATGCTTCCGACCGCCGACGGCCCACGCGACGTCGTTTTCGTGGCGACGATGCGCAACTACGTCTACGCCCTCGACGCCCGCGATCCGACGCGCAAGCCGTACTGGATGCGTCAGCTGGGCGAGCCGGTCGCGTTGCCGGATCCGGCCGTCGCGGCGAGTTACCCCCAGTTTCAGGGCGAAATCGGCGTGCTGAGCACCCCGGTGATCGATGCGGACGCCGGCGCACTCTACGTGGTCGCGGCGAGCAACGAGCAAGGTGACCACGCGCACTTCGTGTACGAGCTCGCTCTCGAAACGGGAGAGGACCTGAACGAGCGAGCTCGGGTCGAAGCCGACGGCTTCGCGAGTGAACGCCAGATGCAGATCAGCGCGTTGCTCTTGGATCGCGGCGTGCTTTACGTCGCGTTCGGCGGCTACGGCCGCGACTCGACGGCTCCCGGCTGGCTCTTTGCGTACGATCGAGACCTAAACCCCCTCGATCACTTCATTACGGCTGCAGAGGGCGCGGGCGCGGGCATCACGATGTCGGGGCAGGGGCCCGCCGTCGACGACGCAGGCCGCGTGTATTTCACGACGGAACGCGAGCAGGGCGAGCAAGCGACGAGCTCCGCCTCGCTCGGTTCGGGTCTGATCGCGCTCGAGCAGCAAGCGGGCCGGCTTGCCCTCGCGGGGCGCTTCATCGCTCAGTCGTCGAGCAACCTCGCGCTCGAGAGCGAGCTCGGTGCGTCGGGCCCCGTCGTGCTGCCGAGCTCGGACCGGGTACTCGTCGCCGGCGCGCGCTTCTTGTACCTGGCTTCGCAGAACGCCCTGGCTCCGGACGCGAGCTCCGACTTCTCCCAGAGCTTTCAGGTACAGGCCGGGACGCTGCTGCCGTGCACGAGCGACGGCCCAGCGTGCCGGCCCATTTACGGAGCGCCGGCTTTTGCCGAGTTGGCCAAGGGCGAGCGCATGTTCGTGTGGCCTGCCGGCGACACCTTGAGTGCCTTCGATTTCGACGCCGGAACCGCAAGCTTCGCGTGCGGCCTCGCAGCTTCGCCCTCGTGCGCGCCGGTATCGCGGGCGGCGAGCAGCCAGTCGAGCGAAAAAGGCGGCAACGCTCCGCGGCGGCCCGGTGGAACCATCAGCGTCTCGAGCGATGCCAGGCGCCCGCACACGGGCATCGTTTGGGCGTCACATCCCTACAGCAGTGAGTACGACGACAGCGTGCCTGACGGCGCGCTGCGCGCGTACGACGCAGACGAGCTCGGTGTCGAGCTCTGGAGCTCCACTCAGAATCCAGGTCGGGACGACCCCGGTCCGCGCGCGAGCGAGGCCGCGCCGGTCGTCACGGGCGGGCGCGTTTTTCTCCCTATAGTCGCCGGTCTCAGCGACAAGGTGACGCTCGACGACACCCGAACCCCGCAAGGCCCCGGGCTCGGCGCGATTGGCGATGAGCGCATCGTCCTCGCCTGGCCGGGTATCCAAGAACCGAACGACGGGATCCATCTTGCGTGGTCGAGCGACGGGGTCGACTTCAGCGCGCAAACCAGCTTGCAGGAGGCGGCGCTGTTCACGCCCGCGCTCGCGAGCGACGGTACGCGCCTGTTCATGGCCTTCGCGTCGGGCGACGCGCTGCGCGTGCGGGTCCTTGCGTTCGACGACTCCGATTTTTCGTCTTACCACGAGCTCGAGCAGCAGCAGCCGAGCGGAGCGACGGCGCCGTTCGACGGCGTGACGATCTCGGCCCCGGCCCTGCTTTATGCTCGCGAGCGCTTGTTCCTGGCGTTTCGGTTTCGCGACGACGATGCCCAAATTCGCGTGATTTCGAGCGCCGACGGCGAGCACTTCGACGTCGATACCAGCGTGTCAATCACGGACGATACGAGCGAGCCGTCGAGCCCAGGCTTGGCACTCGCGGGTTCCAGGCTTTATCTCTATTGGGTCAAGCAGGATTGGCAGCATCCCGCGGTCGATCCGCACCTCGTCGTGCTCGAGTCCGACGACGAGGGTCGAACCTTCGGCAACGAGCGCGTCTTGGCCCAGCAGCCGCTGAACCGCCCAGGACTCTTGGCGTTCGACACGGGCGCTCTGGATCCCGATCTATTTCTGTTTTGGTCCGACCCGAACCTCGAATTCGGTCCGATGAAGGTGAGTATTTTCGAGGATGCGACCCTGGATAACTCCGCGCGAGACTTCGACTTGACGGGGGACCAGACGTCCGAGGCTATCTCGGTGACGCAGTTTCGCCATCGCCTCTATGTCGCGTGGATGGGCAGTGACACCTCCAATTTCCCCAACGTCGCCCGCTATAGCCCGGGCGGACTCGTGACCTACGGCCTGTTGCCGAACTGAGCGTAAACCCTCATTGCAGTGTAGGTAAGCGTGGACACATCCATCGTGTCGCAGCGGACGTGCGCCCGGAGCACGCCCAGGGCGGTCGGCGAGCGCGAGCTCATCGATCACTGCCTGAGCGGCGACGGGCTCGCCTGGACGGAGCTCCATGACCGCTATGCCAGGATCGCGAGCAGGTTCCTTCGAGCCCTCGGCGTTGGCAGCTGGGATATCGAAGACGCGCGCCAAGAAGTATTTCTTCAGCTGTACCGCTCCCTTGCGAGCTTTCGCGGCGAGGCCGCGCTCACGAGCTGGCTCTATCGTTTGTGCCTCACGCAAGCCGGCCGCGTGCGTCGCCGCAAGCGCGTGGCACGGCGGGTGCTCGAGCTGAGCGCCGAGGCGCGCCTGCCGGGCGACGAGCTCACCTCGCTCTCGCCGAGCGACGCCTGGGCCAAGCGCCGCGTCAGTGCGGCGCTCGCGCGCCTGAGTCGGCGGGAGCGCGAGTTTCTGTTGCTCCACACGCTCGAGGACCGACCCGGCAAGGAGATCGCCGCGTTGACGGGGGCGTCCCTCGCGAGTGTTTGGCGCGTGCTCTGCTACGCGCGGCAGAAGTTCAGGGCGGCGCTTCGTGCCGACATTTCTTTTGCTGCACGCAGCGAAGGTTCCGCGCTCGCCCGGCTCTAATTCACCGAGTCGTCCCCATCTGGGCCGCGGCTCGACGACACACACACCTCGTAAAGGAACTCACATGAAACTATTGCGTGTCACGTCACTCGTCATGTGTGCCACATTGGCGCTCGCTTGTAGCGCACAAGACCCGGGCGAAGCGGTCGCCCAGAGCTCGGCGGCGCTCGTGAGCAACGAGCAAATCCTCGGATTCGAGGTGCTCTCGGCTTGGTCGACGTCGGCCGGAACGCTGGCGCTCAGCGCGAACCACGTCGAGGGTGCTTCCGCGCTTGCAGTCTCCGGCCTCGGCAGCGCGACGGCGAACGTGCGGAGCGTGACGCTCTCGAGCTTCAGCGGGTTCACGAACCAAATCTCATTTCAAATCTCACTGCCGACGGAGCAGCCGAACCCGAGCTGGTACGGGAACGTCGAGCTCTACATCGACGCACCGTCGCGGGGCGTCAACTCGCAGCTGATCGTACACAAAGAGCTGACGGGCATGCCGCTCGGTAGCTTCCAGAACGTGACTGCGACGGTTCCGAGCTGGATCGTGACTGCGCTCGGTAGCGGCCCCGTGAGCGATCTCAGCTTCCGCTTCGCCTTCACCGTACCGGCCGGTTCGCAGGCGTATTTGCTCGACGCGTTGCATTTCGTCGGCGCCGGGCCCCGCACGCAGCAATTCGATGTCTTTTCCGGTGGCGGCTATCCTCCCGATCCGAACATTTCGGTGAGCCCCAGCTTGGTTGGCACGATGAGCCAACTTCACGTGAACTTCTATCGCAAGGACGGCAGTTTCGACCACGAGTTCCTCGTTCCGACCGACCGGCAGGGCGTGAGCCCCTGTTGCGACTCGAAGATCGTCTGGGACAAGCAGTCGAGCCGCTGGTTCCTGTCCGTGCTGGTCACCTTCCCGAACGGTGGCTCGGGCGCCGAGTTCTTCGTCAGCACCGACGCCACGGGCACGAACTTCGTGTCGTCCTTGCCGGTAGAAGAGCCGATTTTCTATGACAACCCGAACATCACCGTCGCTGCCGACAAGGTCGTCGTCGCGGCGGACCACTGCCTCTGGGTCGTGCCGAAGAGCGGGCTCTTGGCGGGCAATGCGCCGCGGGTCGACGCCACGACTTGCGGCATTCAAAACGGCGACCAGATCTACGGTGTTCAGTACGGTACGAGCGTGGCGAGCACCGCTTATCTCGTTGCGTTCGTAGACGACACGCACGTCAACTGGATCTCCGTCACCGGTACGCCCGCGCAAAACAACGTCGTCGTGAGTCAGCACGTGCTCGCGATTCCGGCGCTCGCGCCCCAGAACACGGTCATTCAACAAGGTGGCACGTCGCTCGAGAGCGGCGGCGTCCTCGGGATGTGGCAGAACAATCACCTCTGGTGGTCACGCACCGAAGGGTGCGGCAGCGTCGATTGCCCGCGCATGTTCGACATCGATACGTCGGCGAACGGCGTCAGCTCCTTCGATTTTTCGTTGCCGAACACCTTCTTGTGGTCGGCGGTTCCCGGCATCGACAGCAGCGGCAACATGTGGGCGCTCATGTCCGAAGTCTCGACCAGCACCGCGCCTGGGCTCGCGCTCGGCGGCAAGACGGCCAACGGCCAGATCTTCCAGGCGAGCATCATCACGACCGGCGTAGCGCCATTCGGCGGGGATCGCTGGGGTGACTATTTCGGCTCGGCGCAGGATCCGAGTGACGGCTCCGTCTGGCTCATCGGTGAGTACGCCGGGAGCGACAACTACCGAAATCGAGTCGTTCACGTTCAGTATCCCTGACCCGCCTCGAGGCGAGACGGCTGCTTGCAGTGGAGGAATGGCGCCGGGCGACCGCCTGGCGCCGTTCTTTCCCGTCGGCGGGTTTCCCCGGCGGATTCGACGATCGCCGCGTCGCGCGCTGCCGCGACGGTGGATGCTGCCTCGCTCACTTGCAAATCCGCCACGCTGGTGCGCGCGGTGCCACAGGCCTAGCGCGCAGGGAAGTGGCCGGTCCGAGAGTCAGCCGCGCGGACTCGGGCGGCGTTTTCCGCGCTTTCTTAGCTCTCGTGGGTTGCCGCGGTACTTGGCACGCTTGCTGCTGAGCCGCAGGCATGCAGCTTGTCGATGCTTCGACGGCGCCCGGTTCGAGCGCGGAGGTCCGCGTGCCGAATGACACCGTGGCGCCTTACGTGGTCGGGATTGGTGCGTCGGCCGGCGGGCTCGAGGCACTCGAGCGCTTCTTCGAGCATGTTCCGCCCGACAGCGGGATGGCCTTCGTCGTCGTCCAGCACCTCTCGCCAGACTTCAAGAGTCTGATGGACGAGATCCTCGCGCGCCGCACGTCGGTGCCGATTCGGCTCGTCGAGGATGCGATGGCAGTCGAGGCGAACCACATTTATCTGATCCCGCCGAAAAAGGAGATGATCATCTCCGGGGGGCGCCTGCTCTTGAGCGAACGCGATCGTGATCAGGAGCTGTCCTTGCCGATCGACGTCTTCTTCCGCTCGCTCGCGCAGGATTGCGGAGCGCGCGCGGTCGCAGTCGTGCTCTCGGGTGGCGGCAGCGACGGGTCGCGCGGCATCCGGGCCGTGCACGAAGCCGGTGGTCTCGTGGTGGTGCAGGACGTCGAGAGCGCGCAGTTCGACGGCATGCCCAAGACGGCGCGTGACGCGGGCGTCGCCGACTTCGTGCTGCCCCCGCAAGACATGCCCGCGGCGCTGATCGAGCACGCGCAGCGTGCCGGCACGCCGCTCGAAAAAAGCCCGGATTCCGAGCACGGCATGAGCGCGGTCTATCGCATGCTGGAGCAGGAATTCGGCATCGATTTCACGCACTACAAGCCGAGCACCATCACGCGCCGCATCGAGCGGCGGCTGCAGCTGTCGCACGTCCAGGACATCGATTCGTACGTACAGAAGCTCACGGGCGAGCACCGCGAGCTCGACGTGCTCTATCGCGACTTGCTGATCGGCGTGACGCGCTTCTTTCGCAACGACGAGGCGTTCGACATCCTGGAGCGGGAGGTCCTACCGGAGCTCTTGAAGGCGGGGCCGGCGGATACGCCGTTTCGAGTTTGGGTGGCCGGCTGCGCCACGGGCGAAGAAGTCTATTCGCTGGCGATCCTCCTGAGCGAGCTCACGCGCGAGAGCGGCCGGCAATTCAAGATCTTCGCGACGGACGTGCACCGTGGCTCGCTCGAGCATGCGACGCGTGCGCTCTACGACGAGGACGCGGTCGCCAACGTCTCGCCCGAGCGGCTCGAGCGTTACTTCCTGCCGCGCGGCAAATCCTACCAGATCGTGCCGGATCTACGGCAGACCGTGGTCTTCGCGCATCACAACGTGATTCGCGACGCGCCCTTCACGCGCGTGGACCTCGTGAGCTGTCGCAACATGCTGATTTACCTGCAGCCCGCCGCGCAGGAGAAGGTGCTGAGCCTGTTTCACTTCGCGCTCAATCGCGGCGGAGTGATGTTTCTCGGCCCGAGCGAGAGCCTCGGGCACCTCGACCACGATTTCGAAACCATCCACAAAAACTGGCGCATTTACAGGAAATACAGCGACTCGCGCATGCCCGTCGAGCCGCGCTCGGCGCAGATCGCCAAGGCGACCACGGGCGTGGCCAGCATGCGCTCGGGCGGCGTGATCGCGGGGCTCGGCCCCGCGCGTTACTCCGTCACGCAGCTCCTCGGCACGTACGACACGCTGCTCGACGAGCTGATGCCGCCGAGCCTGCTCGTCGACGATCGCGGCGAGCTCGTGCACACGTTCGGCGGTGCCGCGCGCTTCTTGAAGCTGCGCGACGGGCGTCAGGGACTCGACGTGTTCGAGATGGTCGAGTCGGATCTGAAGATGGTGCTCGTGAGCGGCGTGCAGCGGGCGCTCCGGGAGCCGTCGGCGATCGTGTTCAAGGGAGTCTGTCTCGAAGACGCCAATTACAAGATCACGGTGCGGCGGATCCAAAGCAAGAAAGTCGCGGTGCCGCACGTTCTCATCTCCTTCGAGCCGATGGTGGGCGAGGCGCGTCTCCCGGCCGTCGCCGAGCAGGAGATCGACATCCGTCAGGTCTCGCGCGAGCAATTGGGGGCGCTCGAGGTGGAGCTCAGTCGCACCAAAGAGAACCTGCAGGCTACGACCGAGCAGCTCGAGTCGAGCAACGAGGAGCTACAAGCCGCGAACGAGGAGCTGCTCGCCTCCAACGAGGAGCTCCAGAGCACGAACGAGGAGCTCCAGAGCGTCAACGAAGAGCTTTATTCGGTCAACGCCGAGTACCAGCGCAAAATAGCGGACTTGACCGAGCTCGCCAACGACATGGACAACCTGCTCTCGAGCACGGACATCGGCACCATCTTTCTCGACCGCGAGCTCAAGATCCGCAAATTCACGCCGCAGATCGCGGAGAACTTCAACCTGCTCCCGACGGACGTGGGAAGGCCCATCGAAACCTTCACGTACGCCGTCGAGCACCCCGAGCTGAACGGCGACCTGAAGCGCGTGCTCGCGACGGGTGAGCGTGTCGAGCGCGAGCTCCGCGATCGTCACAATCGTTCGTTCTTCTTGCGCATTCTGCCCTACCGCGCCAGGGGCAGCGTGGACGGCGTCGTGCTCACGCTCATCGACGTGAGCGGGCTCAAATCCGCGGAGGACGCGCTCTTTCACGAGCGCTACCTCTTGAACAGCTTGCTCTTCAGCATTCCCGACGCCATCTACTTCAAGGACGCGCGCGGCCGCTTCATTCGTACCAATCAACCGATGGCGGAGCGGCTCGGTCTCGCTGATCCGCGCGAGGCGATCGGGAAGACGGGCTTCGAGCTGCCGAGGCATGAAGCGGCGCTCGCCGCGCATCAACAAGACGACGTCGTCGTGCAAACGGGGGTCGCGCAGCACTACAAGCTCGAAAAGCGCGAGCGCCCGGACGGCGCCGTCGAGTGGGATCTGGTGTCACGGCTGCCGCTCACCGACACGGCGTCGCGCATCGTGGGCATCATCGGGATCTTCCGGAACGTGACGCAAGAGAAGCTCGCCGAGGAGAAGATCCAGGACTCGGTGCGACGCCGCGACGAGTTCCTCGCCATGCTCTCGCACGAGCTCAGAAACCCCCTCGGGGCGATCGTCTCTGCCACGGCGCTCCTCAAACGCACGGCCAGCGGCGGTCCCGGAGAGCACCCGAAGCTGCTCTCGATCCTCGAACGGCAGTCCCAACAGATGGCCCGCCTGCTCGACGACTTGCTCGAGGTGAGCCGCGTGACCCAGGACAAGATCGAGCTCAGAAGGACCGTGCTCGACCTCAGGCCCGTGGTCAAAGACGCGGTGGACGCGACGCGGAACCTGATGGAGTCGCGCGGACTACACTTCACCGTCGAGCTCGATCCCGAGCCGCTGTACGTCGACGGCGACCCCGCGCGCTTGCAACAGATCCAAGTGAATCTGCTGAATAACGCCGCCAAGTACACGCCGCAGGGTGGTCACGTCGTTTTGCGCGCCGCGCGTGAAGACGGCGAGGCGACGATTCACGTCCGCGACGACGGCGTCGGGCTGCCGAAAGACATGCTCGACAGCGCCTTCGACCTCTTCGTCCAGTCACGACGGACATTGGATCGGGCGCGCGGCGGGCTCGGCATCGGGCTCACGCTCGTGCGCGGGCTAGTCACGAAACATGGGGGTACCGTGACGGCGAGGAGCGACGGCGAGGGCAAAGGCAGCGAGTTCGTGGTGCGTCTGCCGCTCGCGACCCCGCAAGGGGTGTCTGCGCTCGACGAGCAGCATCCGGCGAGCAAGCCGCTTTTGCCGCGCGGATCCAAAGTCGTCATCATCGAAGACAACGCCGACAGCCGTGAAATGCTGTGTGATCTCCTGACGGACGCGGGCTTCGACTGCAAATCGTCCGACAACGGCGCGGCGGGTCTCGGCCTGATCGAAGAATTCGAGCCCGCCGTCGCCATCGTCGACATCGGCCTTCCGGGCATCGACGGCCTCGAGCTTGCGCGCCGCGTGCGTGCCGCCGCCAAGAATCCGAACCTCTACCTCATCGCGCTCACCGGCTACGGACAGCGCGCCGATCGCATCCTCGCCCTCGAAGCGGGCTTCAACGAACACGTCGTCAAACCCATCGATTTCGCGCACCTCGAACGCTTGCTCGGCGCACAGCCGAGTGCTCGCGCGGCGAGCTGAGCCCACTGCCACGGCCGTGTGCGTGGGCGCGGTGATAGTGACCGACCCGCTGGCCAGGCATCGCACCAGCACTCGGGTGTGAGTGCACGCCTACGACCCCGAGGCTCGTGCTACCCGTGCGGTATGGGCCACACGGGGCAACCCGAGCTGCCGACGACCACCGCTGGGGACTCGGCGCGCGCCGGCGCCATCATGATCTTGCGCTGGGTCCATCCGCGCGCCGATCGTGTCACGGTTCTCGGCGGGGAAACCGTCTCGTTGGGGCGCGATCCGGCTTGCACGACGGAGCTCGATAGCTCGCGCGTGTCGCGGCGGCACGCGGAAGTCGGCCGCGATGCCGGTGGCATTTTCGTCAATGATCTCGCGAGCCGAAACGGGGTATTCGCCAACGGCGAGCGCACGAAGCGGTCGGCGCTCGGCGTGGGCGACCTGCTCAGGCTCGGAGATTTCATCGCGGTCGTCGAGGCCGTGACGCCTGCCGGTCTCGCCACCGAACGGGAGCTTGGCTTCGGCATCGTCGGGGGCCCGCTGATGCGTGCTGTCTGGGAGCGCGCGAAAGCGGCTGCTGCGAGCGGCGCCGACGCACTGCTCCTCGGCGAGGCAGGGGTAGGCAAGGAGCTCGTCGCGCGGGCCATGCACCGCGCCCGTTCGCTAGGCGGGCCCTTCGTCGTGTTCGACGCGAGCCTCGACGGGCTCTGCGATCTCTTGGGCTGGACTCGCGGCGCGCGGGCGGCATTCCCGAGCGAGGGGCTCGGTTACGTGCGGGCTGCCGAGCACGGCACGCTGCTCCTGCGGAACGTCGAGGAGCTGCCGCTCCAGGCGCAACGCGAGCTCCTGACCATGCTCGAGACGCGGACTGTCGCGCCGCTCGGCGCCACCGAGCGCACGCGCTTCGACGCGCAAATCGTCGTTGCCGCCGAGCCTCCGTTCAGCACCCTTGCGCCCGAGCGGCTGCTGCCCGCGCTCGGCGTGCGGCTGAGCGCGCGCCTGACCGAGATTGCGGCGTTGCGCGACCGGCGCGCCGACATCGTGCCCCTGTTCGCCGCCAGTGTCGGCAGGCTTGCGGGTGATGCGCCTCCCAGCCTGGAACCCGAGCTACTCGAGCTCTTGTGCCTCGAGGATTGGCCGCTGAACGTAGACGAGCTCGCGAACGCCGCGCGGCGACTCTGCACGGCGTTTCCGCACGAGCGCGAGCTCAAGCGCCGGCATTGGTACGAGCTGCTCGGCGCGCGCGCGCTCGTGCCGGACACTGACCGGGAGTCGTCGTCGCCGCCGCCGCCCCGCCGCAGCACGAGCACGTATCCGCCCGACGAGATAACGGCGCTCAAGGCCGCGCTCGAACGGCATCGAGGCAACCTGACCAAGGCCGCCCACGAGCTCGGCATCACGCGCCCGCGCGCCTATCGCATGCTGAAGGCCGTGCAGTCCGATCGATGAACCGCGACTCTCCCTGCTCACGGCGGTGACGGGAGTTGGCACCAGCCGTTCAGGCACACCTTCTTGTTTTGCTCGTAGCCGCGACACTCGTCGTCCACTTCGCACGGCTCGGTGCAGATCCTGCGGGCCCTGGCGGGATTGTCACAGCTTTCCACGCACTCGCAGGTGAGGGCACCCATGCATTCGTCGGAGCTCGTGCAGCCGAGCCCCATGTCGCCCGGGTAGCACTCGCCGTTCGGCAGACACACGTACGGCATGCCTCCCCGCGGCTCGCAGTGGCCGTTCGCGTCGCAGGGTAGCCGGCATTCGAAGTTCTTCGGATCGCGGGGGTGGGTCGGATCGTAGGGATTGTACGAAGAGCAAACCTTGCCGAGCGGACACTGGGATGCGTTCTGGCAGTTTTCCCCGGCGTACGACGCTTTGGTGACGCAGTGCCCCATGAGACAGATGAACCCGGGATTGATGTCCGCGAGGAGCTGGCAGACCGCGTCCGAGTCACAATCGATACTGCACATGTTGAAGCCCGCGCCCGTGTCCACACAATAGCCGAGCAAGCAGTCTTCGGGGTTCGTGCAGCGGCCGCCCGGAATGCCGGGCACGCAGAGCGGCGGATAGCCGGGCCCCGAGTGGGCGAGGCAGTAGAAGTTCGGTGGGCACGCCTCGTCGTCGCACGCAGGCACGCAGATGGACGGCAGCTGTGAGAAAAGCTCCGAATTCAAGCACTGTTCGCCGGAGGCGCACGTGAGCTCGGCGCCCTCGCACGGTTCCACGCACTGCAAACCATTGAGCACGAGCGCAAAGGTGAGATCCGGATACGTCGCGCGCACCACCTCGCTACCGCACTGGCGGCGCACCGGGTCGCCTGCGCAGTCGGCGTTCTCGGTACATACCGGCATGTCGATGCAGAGGCCACTCGGCTGCTTCGGGAAGACCACGCCGTTGACGCGCGCGACTTCCGCGCGGTAGCACGACAGCCCCTCCGGGCAGGAGTCCGGGACTTCCGGATTGCAGACGCGCAAGCGTGCACCGGTGCCGAGGCAGGCGAATTCGTCGGGGTTCACGGGCGTTTGCGTCGGATCGCACGCCGCGACACAGAAGTCCTGGCCGCCGAGGGTGTGCGCCGCAAAGCACGTTTGAGCGATGCCGTGCTCGTCGGGCGGACAGGAGTCGGCGACCGAGGGATCGCACGGCCGCACGGAAGCTGCGCGCGGCGAATAGTGCTCGATGCCGAGCACGCCGCTGCAGGCGAGGCCGATGAAGCCGAGTCCGATGAGCGCGCCAGCTCTCGAGCGAACCGCAGATCCGTTTGCCGCCACGTTCACCAGCTGCCGCGCAGGCCCGACACGCTCCCGAGCTCAGCCTGCAGCGAGAGCCCGCCCGAGCGTGTCGCGTTCGACGTGCCGGCGTGACGCGGAAGAACGACGAGCACGACCCCTGCGGCGAGCAACACGGCGCCGGTGACCGCAAAGCCGGTAGCTAGATTGGCCGCGTGCAGCGCGTCGCGATTCATGTCCAAGCCTTCGGCGTCGCATCCCGTCGCGGCGTCGCAATGGTCGTTCTCGCGCGAGCTCTCGTCGAGCCGCTTGGCGTGCAGCGCGAAACCGCCGCCCGTCACGAGCAACGCAGCGCCGACGCCGCCCACGACCAAGCCCGTGAGCTTCAGGGGATCGCCGCTCCGGTGCGCCGTTGGCTCGAGTGGCTGCGAGCGTGACGCCGGGCTCGCGGCGACCGTTCGTGCGGGGGGCGGCGCGAGGGTGAGGGCCGGCGTGAGGGCGGGGGTTGTCGCGTCGTCTGGCGCGGGGCCCGTCGCCGGTTCGCTCCGTCTTTCGAGGGTAGGGACGACGGCCTCGCGCTCCTCGGCGGGTGCGAGCAGAACACTGGTTTTCCACGGCGCGAAGCCGGGTGCGCGAGCCGTGAGCGTGTGTGCCCCGGGATCGAGCGGCAGCGAACTGTTCCAGAGCGATCTCGGGCAAGCGGTGGCGTCGATCGTGAGCTCGAGACCGTCGAGCTGCGCGTTGACCGGTACGCTCACGTGCAGGTGCGGCAGCAGCGGGGACAATGCGTCCGCCTCGTCGCGTGCCACGCGTTCGCGCTTTACTTCACCCGCCGCTTGAGCGCGAGAGGCCGCCTCGCGGTAGTCGAGCCACGCGCTTGCGGTGCGGCCGAGCGTCTTTTCACAGCGCGCGAGGTTCAACAGCGTGCCGACGGCGGGATCGAGCCGTTCGCTTTCGCGGAACTTGTCGCACGCCTGCCGCGTCTGACCGTCCGTCATCAGCCGCCGTCCTTCGGCGAACAGGGCCTCGGCGGAGAGTCCCGATAGGTCGCTCGCCGCCTGGGCTCGGGCGGTTCTAGGCGCGTACGCCACCAACGTGGCAAGCGCCATGACCGTGAGCGGGGCGGGGACCCGGGTCATTTGCGGTCAAGATAGATCGATTCGGTGTCGTCACGCTCCGGTTTGCGCGAGTCGCGCGCATCTCGGCGCGTGGCGAGCGGCGGCTTGAGCGCGGGATGTGGTCGGGCGACGCTCGACGCGAGCGGTAGAGCGCTCGCACCGCCCGGCGGCTCCTGCGCGACCGGAGCGCTCGCAGTAACGCGCGTCCGCGCGGGCGCCCAGGGTTCATTGCGGTTCACGGCGGCGCTGCTCACGCCCGCGGTCACGTTGCGCTTGACCGCCACGTAAACGAACAAGCTTCCGCCGAGCGCGCCGGCAACGAGCGCCGCGCCCGCCCAGCGCGGACCGCGGCCCACCGGGTTGCCTGTCGGGGCGCGGGTCGCGAGCGCGGTTTCCGTATCGACGAGCGGCACGGCTGGTCCGGCATTCTCCGCGTTCGGCTCGAGCTCGGACGCGCGCTGTTCCGAGCGCCGTCCGGCGGCGAGCTCGAGCATGCGCAGCGCCTGCCTCGCCCGATCGGTGCCGAACGGCTCGAGAGCACGGGCGAGCTCGAGCATGCTGGCGGGGCGCTGGGCTCTGGCTTTGGCGAGGCAGCGTTCGATGAGAGCTTCGAGCTCGCGCGGGACATCGGCGCGCGAGGCTGCGACGGGTGCGGGATTGTGTTGCAGCACGCGTGCGCAGACTTCACCGACGCTCTTGGCACTGAAGGGTGAGCCACCGGTCAGACACTCGTAAAGCACGGCACCGAGCGACCAGACGTCGGTACGGGCGTCGACGCTGCTCGGCTCGGTCAGTTGTTCGGGCGACATGTACGGCGGCGACCCGACGAACGTTTCCCCCGTCGTCCCGGCTGACGCTTGCGCGGTAAGCTCGAGACTCTTGGCGATGCCGAAGTCGAGAACCTTGATGCTCTCGTCGTGCTCGCCCCCGTTCGCGAGGAACAGATTGCCGGGCTTGAGGTCACGATGCACGACTCCTCGCGCGTGCGCGGCTCCGAGAGCTTCCGCGGCTTCGACGGCGTAGTCGACGGCCTCGGCGACGCGGAGCGGCCCGTTTTTGAGCCGCTCCGCCAGGGTGTCCCCGGCGAGCAGCTCCATCACGATGAACGGCAATCCGTCGGCGCGTACGTCGACGTCGAAGACGCGGACCACGTGGGGGCTCGTGATGCTCGCCGCGGCGCGCGCCTCGTTGAGCGAACGCGCGATTTCCCGCTCCCGCTCGGCGCCGCGCGGCAGGAGAAACTTGATTGCGACCGGCGTGCCGAGCTGACGGTGGACCGCGGCGACGACTACTCCCATGCCGCCGCTGCCGAGCACCCGCTCGACGACGTACTTGCCGGCGACCACCTCACCGGCGCACGTGAGCCCTCGGCCTCCCGCTACCGTCATCCTCGTTCGGCCGTACCACGTTCGCTTGCGGCCGGCTACTCCGTCTCGCGTCACAGCGAGGGATTGCGCTTCGATCAGCGTGAGGCGCGCGGCGCACGCTGAGCTGCCTCGGGGTTAGCGCCGGCGTCAGCGGCGCTTCCGCCCTCGACGCCGTGAGGCAGGCGTAGGCAAGGGCGTGTCCGGGCCACGTGTGCCGAGCACCTCCGAACAGCTCGCGTGACGCTCGCGCAGGCGTTTGCTCAGGTGCTCGCGGAAGAGCACGACGCGCCGCGGGATGAACGGTGAGGCCGGCCACAGGAGGGAAAGCGCCGCGCCGCGAAAGACGAAGTCGGGTAAGACCCGCACGAGCGTGGGCGGATCGCGGCCGTAGGTGTCGGCGAGGGCGCGCTCGAGCGGCACGAGCCCGATCCCGAGGCCCGCAGCGACTGCGTGGCTCAGAAAACCCATCGAATCTACGACCACTACCGGGTGTGGTCGCAGCGTTTCGACGCCGCGGGGCCCTTCGAGCGACCAGCTGCGCATGCGATCGAAGACGACGGTATCGTGCTCGACGAGGTCGTCCCAGACGCGCGGTGTCCCACGGCGCTCGAGATACGAGGGTGCGGCGAAGAGCGCCAACTCCGAATCGACGATCTTGCTACCGACGAGCGATGAATCGGCGAGCCGCCCGGCACGGAGCGCCAGGTCGAAGCCCTCCTCGACGAGATCCACGTACCGGTTCGTGAAGTTGACCTGCAGCTCGACGCCCGGATGAGCTTGCCGGAACTCGGCGAAGATCCGCGCTAGGAATGGATCTCCGGCGTCGCTCGGTACCGTCAGCCGCACGCGCCCGCTCGCTTCGTCACTCGTGCTCGAAACGGAGCTCGTCGCCTGCTCGAGCGCGGCGAGCGCCACGTGCGCGTTCTCGTAAAAACGCTTGCCGGCGTCGGTCAGGTGGAGCTTGCGTGTCGTGCGCTGCAGCAGGCGTGTACCGAGGCTGCGCTCGAGACTCGAGACGCCGCGGCTGACGGAGGAAATGGGTAGCTCCAGCTCCTTGGCGGCGCGCGTGAAGCTGCCCGCGTCCACCACGCGCGAGAACAGGGCGATTTGGTTCAAATCCGGTTTTGTCATTAGCGCAATAGTTTGTTGCTTCGACGCCGACTACCGCAAGCGGAGCAAAAACGCACATTACTCCGACACGGAGGTTTCGCCATGAATTGGAAGCATCGTCTCGCTACCGGCTCGCGCCTGCTGCTCGGACTCGTCTTTGCGGTCTTCGGTCTCAACTTCTTCCTGCATTTCCTGCCGCAGCCGAGTGCGCCTCCTGCCGCGGCAGCGTTCGCGGGCGCGCTCTTCGCGTCAGGCTACGTGTTCCCGCTGATCAAGACGATCGAGGTCGTGGCCGGCGTGTTGCTCCTCACGCGCACCGCGGTGCCGTTCGCGCTCGTCGTGCTGGCCCCCATCGTCGTCAACATCGTCGCCTTCCACACGTTGCTCGCGCCGGCCGGCTTGCCCCTCGCATTGGTCGTGCTCGCCACCGAGCTGCACCTAGCTTGGTACTACCGACAGGCGTTTGCGCCGCTCTTCGCTCGCGACAGTCAAGCGAAGCGTGAAGTCGCGGCGCGTGTCGGTGGATCGCACGCGGCCGCCACGTGAGCCCGCGCGGTCAGCCGGACGTTTCGATTCAGGTCAATGCAACGCGCTGGCTGCGCTTCAGCCCGACCGCGGGGTACCGCGTCGCAACGGCCGTGGAATCCTTTCGCTACCAAGCCGACGACATTGGTGGCGTGGTCCTCGGCGGCAACGTGCAGATGGGCTGGTTTTAGCGACCTCGGGACGCGAGCTACGCGCATCGATCGACGCGTCTCCCGAGGTTGCCGTCGGCGCTCGGCCGGGTCATGCCGAGCGCCCACGCCAGCCCCCCCGCCGCACGGACCTTCCGCTATTTCTTCGCGCTCTTGGTCTTCGCGCCGCCCTTGACCTTGACGCCGCCCTTCGGGCGCTGGTCGGGCACGAGATCCATGTTCGACCAGTAGAACTCATTCTCCGTGCCGGCTTCGTTTGCGAACCCGACGCCCTTGGCCTCCGCTTCAATCGCGGCGGTGCCTTCAGGGACGTGGTCCTTCTTCACGCACGAAAAGAAGACGAAGATCTTTTCTTCGGGCTTCACGGCGCCGGCGAAGATGTTGCCCGAGCAGATTTGCATCGGTCGGGGTTTGCCGCCGTAGGTGACTTCGAGCTGTTTGCCGGCCTTATCGTAGAAGTAGACGGCGACCGAGCCGTAGAGGATCGCCTTTTTGGTTTTGTTGGTGACGGCGAACTTCGGGCCTTCGTCCGTCGTCTTGCCGGTCCATTTTACTTCCATCATGCGCGAGTCACCGCTGCCTTTGCAGGGATCGGCGGAGGTGCCAAGTCCACTCGAGCCTTCGGGACAATCTTCGCGCGGTTTGGGCGGTGCGGGTGGAGGCGCGGGCGGAGGGGTGCTCGACGCGACGGCCGCCACGCTTGCGCTCGGTGCCGGCGCCGGCTCTTCCTTTTTCGGTTCCTCTTTGCAGCCAAAGAGGAGCGCGGCGCACGAGAGGATCAACGGGACCGTGGACGAGCGAACGGTGAATGCCATGGGCCGGCATCCTGCTCGAACCCGGAGGATTTCTCACGCATTACGTGTCTGAGCGCGGGAAGAGCGGCGAGTCGCGGCAGTTTGGCGCATTGATAGCGAAAGTTTGGCGCCCGGTTGCATCTGGCGTCGCGCCTCGCGGCGGGGGAACCGCCATGAGCGCCCTGCCGCGCGCTCGGCGGCGGCACCTTCACGCCACGCTTCCGCCCTCCACACGGAGCGAGCGCGTCGTGACACGTTGCGCGAACGCCTCGTCGTGCGTCACGAGCACGATGGTGCCCGGATAACCCGCGAGCGCCGCTTCGAGCCGCTCGATGCTCGGCAGGTCGAGGTGGTTCGTCGGTTCGTCCATGACGAGCGCCCACACCTGCCGCGACAGCGCCAAAGCGAGCACGAGCTTGCGCGCTTCACCCGGCGAGAGGTGAGTCGCCTCGGCGGCGAGCACGCGCTCGGGCTCGCTGCCGAGCGCGGCGACGATCGAAAGGACGCGACCGCGCGCTGCCGCACCTGCCGCGCGTAGCTCCGCGAGCGCGGTGGCCTTCGCGTCCGCGCTGAGCTCTTGCGGCAAATACAAGAGCCGCTCGGGCCGCGGGTGCGACCGCATCAGGGCTTCGAGCAGGGTGGTCTTCCCCGCGCCGTTTGCGCCCTCGACGCGGACGCGTTCTTCGCGCCCCAGCGTGAGCCGCACGTTACGGAGCACGACGTGGGAGCCGCGTGCGAGCGCGTCTGCATGCAGGTGAAACAGGATCTGGGCGGGCGCGCGCTCGTACGTCGCGAAGATCTTGCCGCCGAGCGTCAGGTCGCGCTCGACGACGGGCACGGCTTTTTGCGCGCGCTCGAGCTCGGTGCGCGCGCACGCCGTGACGCGTCCCGCTTTCGAGGAGGCCCATTGTGCTTTCGTCGTCGCGAGGATGCCGCGGGCGTCGCTGTCGTTGCGATTTTTCATGCGAGCCCGCACGCTCACGTTGCGCGTCGCTGCGCCCTGGGTCCGTCGCGCGGCGTCGAGCTCCGCCTCCAGCGTTCGCACGCGTTCGCGCGCCACCGCGTGTGCGGCCTCTTCTCCGGCGCGTGCGCGTTCCCACAGCGCTTTCGCCGCGGAAAAGCGGCCGGGCCAGAGCGTCACGCCGCGGCGGTGGACGCGGAGCGTCGCCGTCGTGACGGCGTCGAGCACGAGACGGTCGTGTGAGACGAGCACCCCGAGTCCCGTGAAGCGGCGGAGCGCGTCGAGCAGCCGCTTGCGCGCGTCGGCGTCGAGATGATTCGTCGGTTCGTCGAGCAAGAGCAGATCGGGCTCGCGCGCGAGCGCAGCGGCAATTTGCCAGCGCTTGCGCTCTCCGGGCGAGAGCGTGGTCCAGCGTTCGAGTTCGCTCGGCTCGAGCCGCAAGCGTCCGCGGAGCTCGGCGCCGAGCCCGTCGTCGCGAACGGCGAGCGCGTCGATGTCGTCGCTACGCGCGTCGACGTTTTGCCGGCAATAGGCGACCACCGCGTCTTCCGGGCAGAGCACGACGCGCCCTTCATGCGGTCGAACCTCGCCGGCCAACAGCGACAACAGCGTCGTCTTGCCCGCTCCATTCGCCCCGACGAGGCCGTAGAGGCCGCGCTCGAGCACGAGGGATACGGAATCGAACAGCGGAGTCGACGCCCACGCGGCGCCGACCGCGTGCAATCTGAGCACGGTCATGAGTCACTCCGAATTCCAAAGGGCGCACGCAGGGGGGGCGCGCGGTTCACGTTCAGAGAACGCCGTCGTTCTCGTGGTGGACTTGGGATCGGTGACTCAGCGCATCGTCGCGCCGAAATGAGCGGCGCAGCGCGAGTATGACACGTCGCGCGCTGCCGCGCTCGTCCTCCCGCCGCTGCGCCTGCCTCGGCTCGCGCTCGGCAGTCAGCGTCGTGCGGCGCGCTCGATCTCTTCTTGCTCTTGCGCGGTGTAACGCGCCCAGGGCACCGCGGACAGACGCGGGTATTCGATCGGTTCGCCCGAGAGCTCGCTCACGCCGTAGGTGCCCGCTTCGATTTTAGCGAGCGCTGCCTCGACGTCCGTCAAGTGGGTGCGATCGCGCTCGGCGCGGCCGATGGCCTCGTGCTGTTCGAGGCTCGATTCGGCCTCGTCCATTTCGTCGCCGACGCTCGCTTCCGTGTCGCGCAGAGGTGAGAGCGTCGAGACATCAGCTTGCAGGCGGGCTCGCTCGGCGACCAAGCGTGTTCGGAGCTCGGCAATTTGTTTGGCGGTGAGCGACATGAAAACTCTCCTCGGCTGTTCGAGAGCCCCCGTCAAGTGCCGCTCGCGCCGCCGGCACGACGCCGAGGTGGGTGGAGCCTCCGCCACGCTCTCCGGACGAAACACGAGCCAGCGGCCGCGGGATTCGGGCGTGACAAAAGCTCCCGCCGGTCACTCGGCGCGCGCAAAAAGGCAGAAGACAAGCTGTGGTTGAGCTACGCTCGTACGCTGGTGGCTGCCATTAGGGTCCGGAGGAGAAGTTCAGATGGGCTTAGAACGCTTGGCTTCGAGGGTGCTCGGCTTCGGTGAGGGGCGTTGGCTGCGAGGCGTACCGCTCGTACTCTGCGCGCTCGTCGTCGGGTGCCACGGCGGCGACGACGACGACGACAAGGCACCGACGTGTTCGGTGCCGGCGGACGCGCGCGGCAGTGACGCTTGTCACGCGTGGCAACAGGCGATCTGCAACTACGCCGGCAAGTGCGGGACGCTCGTGCAGTGCGATTGCATTGCGCAAGCGCGCGCGATCACCTGCGCGTCCGACGACGAAGCGACACGCTGTACGCAAGCGCTGACGAGCGCTTCGTGCTCGGCAACGAGCGACCTTGCCGGTTGCGATTTGGTCGACATGGCCGATCCGGCTCCGGCTATCGCGGCTTGCCAAACGTATGTGTCCACCTTTTGCGCTGCCGGCGAGCGCTGCGGAGCGGGCAGCGCCACGGACTGCGAGACGCAGGCGCCGAGTGAAATCGACTGCAGCAAGGCGATCGGGGTGCAGCCGAACCTGGATCAGTGCATCAGCGAGGTCGAGTCGATTTCTTGTTCCGCGGCTTCGACGCCGAAGAGCTGCGAAAACGTGCTGCTTTTGTCGGAGTAGGTTCGGGCGCGGCCGGCTCGCTCTGCGCGATGCGTCGCGCGGCTTCGGAGGCGGCCGACAAGAGTGGACTCAGCGCATCGGCGAGACTCTGCGCGCCTTGCCATGCCGCCGGAGCGCCGAGCTGCTTCAGCATCGCGCCGTGCGTGACGGGCTCGTCGAAGGAGAAATGGAGCGAGGGTAGGGCGCTTGGCAGTCTGTCGTAGGTCTCGGCCGTCACGCGCGGAGCTTTCGACCGCGCTGAGGCGTGCGCGGTTCTTGGCGCCTCGAGGGCAGCTTTCTTCGCGCCGCGTTTGGCGCGCGGTGAGGACGCAGGCGGCGTCTTCGCGGCACGCGCGGCGCGGAGCGCGGCGAGCACTTGATCACGGGTCTTGCCACGGAGCTCGAACAACAAGAACGGATCGCGGTCGAGTGCTTCCCCGAGCACGTAGTGCGTGGCGGCGACGTGCTTGCAGGGATCACCCGAATCCGGACACGAACAGTCGGTGACGAGGTCGGCCCGCTCGCGGGGGAACAGACTCGCGCCTGCCGCCTGAAAGACGTCGTCGATCGCCTCCGGCATGCGTCCGGCAAGGAGCTCGGCGGAGAACTGCGCCTTCTCGGCCATCGCGGCGAGCGTCCGCGTCCAGGTCGCCTCGTCGAGCGCGCGCAGCTCGATTTGCACGGTGTACGGCGTGGGACGCGAGCCCGTGACCTGCGCCGTGATCGAGCCGCCCGTGACGTTCAGATCGTGGGCGCGTCCGGTGCGGGCGTAGCTCCGGCCGCGCGCGAGTCGACCGGCATCGCCGCGGAGCACCAGCTCGAGCGCGTCGAGCCAGCGCTGGCCCCACCACGTGCTGCCCGCCTTCTTGACCTTGATGCCGTGCTCCGGCGGCGGCTGCTTGCTGGCGCGGCGCCACTCGAACTCCCAGGGCTTCATGGCCGCGCCTCGCGACCCCGCGCGGCGGCTTTTGCTTTGCGAGCGCGCGCTCGGCCGTTCGCAGGGGCGTCGTCGTCGTCGGAGACGACCGCGCCGTCCGAGAGCGCAAACAGCTCGCGGAGCTCACCGGTCCCGAGCTCGGTGATCCATTGTTCGCCCGCCGACACGACCTTGGCTGCGAGCGCCCGCTTTTGCTCGAGTAAGCGATCGATCTTCTCTTCTACGGTGCCCGCGCAGACGAGTTTGTGGACTTGCACGGCGCGCGTCTGGCCGATGCGGTAGGCGCGATCGGTCGCTTGGTCTTCGACGGCCGGGTTCCACCAGCGGTCGTAATGAAAGACGTGGCTTGCGGCCGTGAGGTTCAGGCCGGTGCCGCCGGCCTTGAGCGAGAGCACGAAGATGCGCGGACCGTGCGGCTCCTCCTGAAAGCGCCGCACCATGCGATCGCGCGCGCTCTTCGACGTGCCACCGTGCAAGAACGAAACTTCGACACCGAGCGTGGAGCTGAAATGGGCCGTGAGGTGCTCGCCCATCTCGCGAAATTGGGTAAAAACGAGGGCTTTGTCGCCGGCGCTCAGTGCTTCCTCGAGCATTTCGCTCGCGCGGGCGAGCTTGCCGGAGCGTTCGGGGAGCGGCCCCTTCTCGCCCAGGTACTGCGCGGGGTGATTGCAGATTTGTTTGGTGCGCGTCAAAAGCGCGAGCACGCGACCTTTGCGTTCGATGCCTTCGCTCTGCGCAATACGACGGAGCTCCTCGTCGACGACGGCTTTGTAGAGCGTCGCCTGTTCGCGCGTGAGCGTGCAGACGACCTTCATTTCGTTCTTGGCCGGCAGGTCGCGCACGATCGCGGGGTCGCTCTTGAGCCGGCGCAGAACGAACGGCGCGACCATGCGGCGCAGGCGCGCCGCCGCCTCTTCGTTGCCGTAGCGCTCGATCGGCAGCGCGTATTCGCGCCGAAACGTCTCCAGGGGTCCGAGCAGTCCGGGATTGGCGAATTCGAGCAGCGACCACAGCTCGGCGAGGCGATTTTCTACGGGGGTACCGGTGAGCGCGAAGCGCACGTCGGCGCGCAGCGTTCGGGCAGCTCGCGCCGTCGCCGAGGCGGCGTTCTTCACGTTTTGCGCTTCGTCGAGCGCGACGACCGACCAGGACGCTGCAGCGAGGAGCTCGAGATCGCGGCGTAAACAGCCGTACGTCGTGAGCAGGAGCGTCGCGTCCTCCGGGAGCTCGGCCGGCGTGCGCGCGCGGCTTGGCCCGTAGTGCGCCTTCACGCGCAGTGAGGGCGCAAAGCGCTCGAGCTCGCGTTCCCAATTGCCGACCACCGAAGTCGGCGCGACGAGCAACATCGGGCGCGTGTCTCCGGGCGACGTTTCGAGCCGCTTTAGCAGGAACGCAATGAGCTGGACCGTTTTGCCGAGGCCCATGTCGTCGGCGAGGCAGGCGCCGAGCCCGAGGGACGCCATCGTCGTGAGCCAAGCCGAGCCCCGAGCTTGATACGGACGGAGTGTGGCGTGGAGCGCGCGCGGCGCAGAAGACTCCGTCGAGCTCGCAGCCGTGAGTCGCTCGATGAGCCCGCTGAGCGGCCCGACACTCGTGACCTCGCTCGTCACGCCGCCGGTACGCGCCTCACCCGCGAGCGCGACGGGGAGCGCCTCACGTAGCGTCAGGCGCGACGGGCCCCGCGCGAGCCGTGCTTGGATTTCCGACAGCTCGTCCGGATCGACGACGACCCAGGTTCCGCGAAAGCGTACGAGCGGGGATTTGCGCTCCGCGAGCGCCGCGAGCTCGCGCACGCTCAGCGAATGCTCGCCGATGAGCGCTTGCCAATCGACGGTCAGTAGCTCGTCGAGCCCGAGTCCAGCGCTCGCGACCGCGCCGGCCGCTTTCGTGATCTTGCCGACGCGCATGCGCAAGCGCAGGCGACGTTGTCCGCGCGGTGTGAGCTCGCTCGGCAGGACGACGCCGAAGCCCGCCTCCGCGAGCAGCGGCGCGCCCTCGTGCAGAAAGCTCCAGGCCCGAGCGGGGTCGAGCTCGATCGACTCGGGGCGCGCCTGCTCGAGTGCCGCCGCGATCGGCGAACACAGGCGACTCGCTCGGCCGAGCGCTTCGAGCAGCGTCTCTTGCGGATCGCGGAAGGCGCGACCGAGTTTTTCGAGACTCGCGCTCTGCGTGCGCCACACGTCGCTCGCGGGCACGATCAGGCTCGGATCGTCGGGCGATTGCAGCAAGAAGCGCAGGCGAAACGGGTTCGTCGCCGGCTCGGGTAATTCCAGGCGAAAGCAGGCGCGCAGCCGATCGCGGGCACCGAGCGCGGGCTTGCTCCAGCGCTCGAGCTCGCCCTCGAGCGAGCGCTCGCTGAACCCGCGCGCGTCGAAGCTCTTTTCGTCGCCGGAGAGCGCCGCGCTGAAGCGGTCTTCCCAGCGTGCCGCCTTGGTCAGTGGACGCCCAGCTGCCTTGGGCTCCCCGCGCGCCGAGCGCACGAGCGCGTCGACCACCGCGTCGAGGTAGGCGCGAAGTAGCGCCTCGGGAGCCCAGAGCTCGGGCGTTCCGCTCGCGATCGGAACCGCGTGAGCGGAGGGCGGCATGCTGAGGGCGAGCGCCGTCACGCGCGCACTGTCTTCGCTCGCCGAGAGCGCCGCCGCCCAGCGCGCTTGCGTCCGGTCGCCGCGCCGCGCAAGGATCGGTACGATGCGCTCGCGCGCGACGAGCTCGAGCCCGAGCTTCGTCGCGAGCACCCAAATCGCCGCCGACGGCGGCAGCGGCTCGACTTCCGTCGTTGCGAGCGTCGCGAGCGTGGTCAGTGTCTCGACGAACGACAGCTCGAGGCCGTCGCACTCGCGCGCGCCGTCGGGCGTCATGAGCTCGTGCCGCGCGTTGCGCCCCGCGCGAGCCAGCGTGGACACTGCGCGCGACGTCGTGTTCTCCCCCCACAGAAATAGCCTTTCCACGTCGGGCAGGAACACGAGCGGCATTCCGACTCTACATGCCACAGCCCGCGCGCCGGGTCCGCGGGCTCAATCTTCTTCGCAAATCGCGCGGTACTTGGAGCCGGTGCAGCCCGTGTCCGCCCAGGTCTGGTCCGCCGCGACAAGCCTGACACACGAGCCGGTGTAGTTGGGCTCGCTGTCGCTGCCCGAGCGCTGGGTCCAATCCGTGTAGCTCAGTGCCTCACCCGTGATCCACTCGAACGGGCACTGATCGGAAAGCAGCTTGCAAATCGAATCGGGCGACTGGCTCGGATCCGCGAGCGACAGCCCGATCCACGTGTCGGTTTGCGCCGGAAAGAACGCTTTCACGAGCGCGCTTTGCTCGTCTGCCGAGGTGATGGTCACGAGGTGTGTCTTGCTCGAATACGCCTCGCACATGCTCTCGGCCGAGGGCCAGTCGATGCCGATGTCGCTGCCGATCGCGAAGTAGCAATGGCCGCCGTAGCTCGTCCCGCTGCAGCTCGTGCTCGGCTTGCCGCCGGCTGCGGCGCCTCCCGGCGCGCCGCTGCCCCCGCCGCCTTGGCCGCCCGCGTTGACCTTGCCGGCCGAGCCCGCCTTGCCCGCAGCGTCGCTCGTTTTGCCACCCATGCCGCCGCCGCCCTGAGCGCGGCCAGCTGCTCCCGCTGCCGTCGTGCCGCCGGTACCACTCGTGGAGGCGGCACTCGAGCCACCTTCGCCGGCGTCGGTCGCGCCGCCGCTCTCGCTCGCGCCAGCCGTGCCGCCGCTCGCTGCGCGCCCGGACGCGCCCGCAGCGCCGCGTCCCGCCGAGGGCGCGCCGCCCGCGGGCTCCCGCACGAATTGATCGAAATCATAGGCGCAAGACGCCGCGAAGGCGCCGAGCGCGAGCGCGGCGACGCCGATCGCCTCGAGCTGCCGGCGTGAGCGCGCACGCGTCAAAAGCGCGCCTCCCCGCGCAAGAGCGCACCCCCCGCGACCGGCGCGACACTCACGCTCGACTCGCCTTTGCGGTAGCCGAAGTAGAGCAGCGTTGCGCTCGCGGCGACGCCGATGCTGCCCACGACGAGCCCGACGTTCCCGACCGTTTGCCAACTTTTTCCGCGATCGACTGCGCGCTGGTGCGCGGTGTCGCTACAGGGCGCGGCGCCGCAGGCCTGCTCGAGCGAGTCGTGCGCGCGCTTCGCTTCGAGCCCGCCGACGACGAAGGTGATGAGGCCCGCGCCGCCGACGCCGGCCGCGACGAATCCCGCCGTGCGCAGGGCCGAGCCGTCGCTGCGCGCCGCGCGCGACTCCGCCGGAGGCTCGGGCGCCGCGTCCTTCTTCGGGAAAAACAGCGTGACGGTTTTCGTTTCGCCGCCCTCGACGTGCACGTCGCGCACGATGGGCTCGTGGCCCGTCGCCGTCGCTTCGACGCGGTGGTCGCCCGGCGGGAATACCCGGTGCGTGTCGAATGCTCCGGGCTCGAGCACGACGCCGTCGACCTTGACGACGAGCCCGGGCGGCTGTTCCACGGGCGAGACGACGAGCTTGGCAATGCGCAACGTGAGGTTCGAAAGCTCGCTCAGCGCCGCGGTGCGTGTCTCGGCATAGCGTGCCTCGGAGCCGGCGCCACGTGCAGCGAGCTCGAACGCCGCGTAGGCGTCCGCGGGTCGCTCGAGCCCGGCGTAGCAGTAGCCGACGTACAGCCGCGCGTTCGGACTACCGGTTTCGCTCGCGAGCGCGTCGAACTCAGGCAGCGCATGCGCAAAATCCCCTGCTTTGTACAGGCGTACCGCCTCCGCGAAGCGTGTCTTCTCGTCCTTGGCCGGAGCGCTCGCCGGCGCCGCGCTTTCGGCCCGTAGCGGCGCGCTCCACGCGCACGTCGCGACGAGCAGCGCGAGGGTTGTGGCCTTCACCTCAAAGCTCATTGGGTAAATAAGCGGCGCGCCGTTTGGGCCCGACATGCGCGGGCCCTTTCGTGATTGCGGGAGCTGGTGAGCGCGTGCTCGGTGCGTGGTGTGGCGTCGCGGGGGACGAGGCGGTGCTCGTCGCATCCGGAGCGGCCGCGGGAGCGGCGACCGTCGCAGCGCTCTTTGCCGGCGCAGCCGTCACTGGCGCAGTGTTCGGTGGATTGGCTGCGGGCAACGTTGCCGACGGCGCAGGTGACGTCGCCTGGAGCGCAGCCTCGGCATCGTGCGCGCTCGTGGTCGCGTCGTGCGCCGGAGAGCGCAGGGCGAGCACGAGCCCGAGCACCACAAAGACCACACCCGCCACGGCAGCGACGCCGAGGCCGAAACGTCGCTGTTTCGCTCGCGTCGCGCGCAGCTCGGGGGCGACGGGAGGCGGCGCTTCGAAGCCGGGCGGCGTGGCCGACACCACGGCAGGACCCGAGGCGCCAGGCGCGACGGAACGCCGCACGACGCTGATGCTCGACGCTTCGACCTGATGAATCAGCTCCGTGCGTTGCGCGAGCACGTCCTCGGCGAGCTTCGAGACCCACTCACCCACGATGCGCTGGGAGGCGACCGGCACGGCGTTCTCGAGCTCGATGGCCATCTCGAGAGCGCTGGCGTGCCGCTGTTCGGGTTCGAGCTCGAGTCCGCGCATCACGATGCGCTCCAAGATCTGCGGCACGTGCGGCGCGAGGCTGCGCGGTGAGGCGTAGTTGCCCTGCACGATCCGCACGAGCCGTTCCTGCTCGTTGACGCCTTGAAACAGCTTGGTCCCGCTGAGTAGCTCCCAGAACACGACCGACGCCGAAAACAAGTCCGATTGCGGTGAAGGCGACGCGCCCTGAATCAGCTCGGGCGCGATGTACGAAAACTTACCCTTCAGCACGCCCGGATCGGTATCGCCGTGGGCCTCCCGCGCGCGGATGGCTTTGGCGATCCCGAAGTCGAGCACACGCGCGACGCCGTCGGTTCCGACGAGCACGTTGTGCGGCGACACGTCACGGTGCACGAGCCCGAGCGGACGGCCCTGCTCGTCTTGTGCGGTGTGCGCGGCGTGCAGGCCCTGGAGCACGCCGACCATTACGGCGCTCGCGACCTCGATCGGGACGCTAGTTCCCGATTTGCGCGCCGCACGCGTGAGCGCCATCAGGGACTCGCCGTGCACGTAGTCCATGATGATGACGATTTCGTCATTTTCGGCGAGCACGTCCAAGATCGGCACGACGTTCGGATGCCGGACGCGCGCGGCGACACGCGCTTCGGCGATGAACATCGCCTTGAACGCCGGATCGACCAGAAAATGCGGGTGCATGCGCTTGACGGCGACGACGCGCGAAAAGCCTTCGGCGCCGCTCAAGCGCGCAAGGTGCACCGTGGCCATACCGCCCGCGGCGATGGGATCGAAAATCTCGTAGCGGCCCACGCGCTGGTGAGCTTGCTTGTCGTCGCCCGCCGGATACGTCATGGCCCGCGACCGTCCCACACCTGAGCGTACCACGCGTCATCGCTCATCTACGCCGTAATGGCGCGCGCAGCACACGAAGGTGGGTAGAGCTCGGCGCGTGTGGGCGTGCCGCGCAGCTTCCCACTCAAGGTGCGTTCGCTAAGCGCGAACGCGCTGCTTGCGTCGCCGGACCCCGAGCAGCGCGAGGCAGGCGAGCAGTGCCGCGCGAACGCTCGACTCTCGAGCGCGTTCGATACGACAGCCGCAGCCGTCGTTCGTGTGATCGCTCGTCGTCGTGCGCGGCATGCTCGCGGCACCTGCGCCGGCAAACCCCGGCGCGCCGGAAATTCCGCTGAAAACACCGCCCGACGTGATGGCGCCCGCCGCACCCGCGCGTCCGCCGGCACTCTGACTGCCACCGGAATCCGCGCCGCTCACGCTCGCTCCGGCGGCCGCCGAAACCCGGCCGCCCGTCGACGTGCCGCTCGCGCCGGCGCTCGTGGCGGCTCCTCCGATTCCAGCCTTGCCACCGAGCGGGCCTACTCCGCCGCTCGACCCGCCTGCATTCACTCCCGAGGTTGAGCCCGCCGCGCCGATCCCGCCGAGACTCGCGCCTGCCGAACTGCTGCGCCCGCCGTCGTTGCCCGCGCGTCCGCCGTCGTTGCCCGCGCGCCCGCCGCCGTTGCCCGCGCGCCCGCCGCCGTTGCCACCTCCGCCCGCCGCGCCGCTCGCGTTGCCACCGAAACCGTAGCTTGCGAGCGCCGCGTTGACCGTCTGCGCGATGATGCGAGCACCGTCGGCGTTGGGATGCACGGTGTCGGGGAAATCCTCGGGCTTACCGCTGAGAGCTTGATACACATCCACGAGCGGCGCGCCGAGATCGGCGGCGATTTTCCGCTCGCGGGGGACGATGTCGTCGTTCAGGACGTCCGGCGGAATGCTGTACGCGCCCGGAGCGTACACGGGCGGCGGCGCCGCGACGTACACGAGCGCTCCGAGCGCGCGGTAGTGCGCAACGAGGTCGTCGTAGTCGCTCGTGAACTCGCTCGCGTGCGACCAGTTCTGAGCTTTCGCGTCGTTGGTGCCGAGCATCACGATCACGACGTCGGGCGAAAAGTCTCCGCTCGCGGTGAAGTTCGCTTCCGCCCAGTAGGGACGGTCGCCGTTCTTCAAAAGCGTCGTGCCGCTCACGCCGAAGTTACGCACGGTGTGACTCGCGCCGAGCAGGCTCTGCAGGACCGCCGGGTAGCTCTGCGTGTTGGCGTCGCTGAGCCCATAGCCGAACGTGATGCTATCGCCGACGCAGGCGATCTTGGCGGCGTGCACGGTGGGCGACCACGCGAAGGTCGCGAGGGAGGTGACGAACAGGAGCGTCGAGGTCGTGACCCGCTGCATGCAGAAGCTCGAGGGCTACCACGTCCGCGGGGCTCTCGAGGCAGGAGGGCGCGGGCGAGCTTTCTGCAACCTCGGGGTTGCGTTTGTCGAGGCGGGGCTTAGAATGCAACCAACCGGTTGCGAATCAACCGCAGGAGACCAGAAAATGACCCATTCGACGACCGCCGATCGTATCGAAAAGCATCTGACACTACGGGCGCCGCGGACGCGTGTCTGGCGCGCGCTCGCCGAAGCGAGTCAATTCGGTGCCTGGTTCGGCATGCAGCTCGAAGGACCGTTCGAGGCCGGCAAGACCATCCACGGCAGGATCACGACGCCGGGCTACGAGCACCTCGCGGTCGAGCTCCGCGTCGAGCGCGTCGAGCCGGAGCAGCTATTTTCGTACCGCTGGCACCCATACGCCATCGACGCGAAGCACGACTATTCGGCGGAACCGATGACGCTCGTCGAATTCCGACTGAGCGACACGGCAGGCGGCACCGAGCTCAGCATCGTGGAGTCGGGCTTCGAGCACATTCCGGCGGGACGCCGCGTCGAAGCATTTCGGATGAACGACGGTGGCTGGAGCGCCCAGCTCAAGAACATCGAGCGCTATGTCGCGGGCGCCTAACGCCGCCGCGCGCAAAGTGGCGAGCGCCGCGCTCGTGTTCGCGGCGCTCGGCGACGAGACGCGGCTCGCGCTCGTCTCGAGGCTCGCGAGCGAAGGCCCGCGCTCGATCGCCGAGCTTTCGGCCGGGGCGAGCGTCACGCGCCAAGCGATCACGAAACACCTGCGGGCGCTCGCCGTCGCGGGTCTCGCACGTGACACGCGCCGCGGCCGCGAGAGCATCTGGGAGCTTACGCCCGGAAGACTGGAGTCCGCGCGGGGCTACCTCGACGACGTTTCGGCGCATTGGGATCTGGCGCTCGGACGCCTGCGGGCGTTCGTCGAGGAGACCTGACGCTGGCGGCTTGGCGGGCACGTTTACGGGCACGTTTACGGGCACGCAGGGAAACGCCCTTGTGCGCAGCATGCCCGTCAGCGTGCCTTGGCGTAGCGCAGGAAGACGTTCCCGTTCGAGAACTTCCGCGTTTCGTTCAAGTGAAGCGACAGCTCGCGCTTCATGCCCGCGAAGAGCGAACGACCCGCGCCGAGGGCAACGGGGGCGAGCACGATTTGATATTCGTCGATTAGACCTGCGTCCGAGAGCTCTGTCACGAGGCTCGCGCTGCCGAGAATCACGATGGGCTGCTTTGCGTCGCGCTTGAGCTGCTCGATTTCGCTCACGAGTGAACCCTTGAGGACGGTCGTGTTCTGCCAGCTCGCGTTTTCGAGCGTACGCGATACGACGAATTTGGAAGCTCGGTTCATGCCCTCCGCCACGACGGGCAGGTCCGCGCGCGCGGCGGGAGTCGGCCAGTAGGCGAGCATCATTTCGTAGGTGACGCGGCCGAAGAGCAGGTTGCCGCCCGAGCGGGCGTTATCGGCGACGAACGCGTCGAACTCGGGATCGCGACGATGAGCAAAGCCGAGGTCGCCGTCGGGCCGCGAGTAGTAACCGTCGAGCGATAGCGTCATGAAAGAAGAGAGTTTCACCATGGGGTACCTCCAGAACTCGTGGGTTCGAAACGAGCGAGCTCAGTAGAGCGGGGTGAGTGTGCTCTCCGGCCGGAGCTCGCCGCGCTCGTCGAGCTGGCCGAGCACGCGGGGAAAGAGGCCGTCGAACGTCTTTTTCCAGCCGGGCGTCATGACGAACTTGGCGAGCAGAAAGCCGCTCACGCCGCTGAATCCCGTGTGCTCGAAGATGAGCCGCGTGCCGCCGGTGCGTGGTTCGAGCGTGTAGCGGACGTAGCTCGGCGCGTCGCCCTCGTTGCCGACCCAGGAGTAGAGCAGCGTCTCGGGCGCTCGCACCTCGAGCACTTCGCATTCGACGAAGCCGCGCCAACCCGGCTGTGGCTTGCCGACGAAGCGGCAGCGTGTACCCACCACGGGCAAAAACCCTTCGGGCCGCATGGCCCAGAGCGCAATCAGCGCGGGGTCGGTGAGGGCGCGCCAAACCTTGGCGGGTGCATGCGGGTAGTCGCGCGTGATGCGGATGTCGGTCATGGCTCCTCGTCGGGTAGCGCGTCGAGTACGTCGCCGAGCGCGTCCAGGCGTCGCTCGATTTGCGCGCGGTAGCGGTTGAGCCAGACGTCGACTTCGCCGAGCGGCTGCGCGCGCAAACGATAATAACGAAACCGCCCTTCCGCGCGTTCGTCGACGAGCCCGGCGCTCTTGAGCACGGCGAGCTGTTGGCTCACCGCCGATTGCGAGACGTTGACGGCGGCGACCAGGCTCGAGACATGCTTCTCACCGCGAGCGAGCGCGTCGATCAGTGCGCGACGCGTGGGGCACGCAATCGCCTGAAAAACGTTCTCGGAGCTCACGCCGCGCGACATCGAGCAGCCAATGTATCAGCATTTGCTAATATGTCAACGCGCGCGCGTTCCTGCAGAAAATGCGCGAATTCGTCGTCCGCGCCGGGTGTCACGCGAGGCGGGCCGCTTCCCCCGGAAAAACTACTCTCCTACGGCAGCGTGACCGATTCCGCAGCCGCGCCTCGGCTCGCGCCGCTACGGGCCGAGCAGAGCGGCCGGCGTCGTCCCGACGCGCCGCTCCACGGACCGTGACGCGGGCCGCTACAAGAGCGTGCCGTGCAAGACGATGCTCGCCATCGTGAAGTAGATGACGAGGCCCGTCACGTCGACCAGCGTCGCGACGAACGGCGCCGAAGCACTCGCCGGATCGAAGCCGAGTTTGCGCAGCGTGAAGGGGAGAAAAGCCCCCGCGAGCGTACCGAACGTCACGACGCCGACGAGGCTGCCGAACACGGTGATCGCGACGAGCATGTAGTGTTTCCCGTAGAGCGGGCTGAACGTCTGCCAGACCACGATGCGGAAAAAGCCGATCGTACCGAGCACGGTGCCGAGCACGAGTCCCGCCGCGAGCTCGCGCCGGACCACGCGCCACACGTCTTTGAGCTTCACTTCGTCGAGCGCCATGGCGCGAATCACGAGCGTCGAAGCTTGTGAGCCCGAGTTGCCGCCGCTCGAAATGATGAGCGGCACGAACATGGCGAGCACGACGGCGCGCGCGATTTCGTCCTCGAAGTAGGCCATGGCCGTGGCCGTCAGCATCTCGCCGAGGAACAGCGCGGCGAGCCAGCTCGCGCGCTTCTTCACCATGCGTCCGAAGGCGATCTTCAGGTACGGCGCGTCGAGCGCCTCCATGCCGCCCATCTTCTCCATGTCTTCGGCGGTCTCTTCGCGAATGACGTCGAGCACGTCGTCGGACGTGATGACGCCGAGCAGCGAGCCCTGCTGGTCGACGACGGGCAGCGTGTGCAAATCGTAATTGGCGATGAGCTTGGCGACTTCCTCCTGATCCATGTCGGAGGGCACGGAAATGGGGTTGCCGTGCATGACCTCGCTGACGAGCTCGTTCGGCTTGGACAAGAGCAGTTGCCGCAGGCTGAGCGTACCGATCAGGTGTCCCGGTTGGTCGGTGACGTAGATGGTCTCCACCGTCTCGGCGTCCGCCGCTTTGGCGCGGATCTCTTCGATGGCGACGCCGAGGCGCAGCGTCGAGTCGACCGCGATGTAGTCGGTCGTCATCCAGCGGCCGGCCGACTTTTCGGGGAAGCTCTGGATCTCCTCGACTTCCTCGGCCGCTTGCGGTGCGACGCGCTCGAGCTCCTCGAACGCCGGATCACCGACGGAGTCGGGCAGCACGCTGAAGAAGTCGGCGCGGTCGTCGGCCGGCATCTCCGTGGCGATGGCCGCGACGGAACGCGCGCCGAGGAGCTCGGCCAGGCGACCCTGTCGCTCCTCGTCCAGACGTGCCAGCACTTGCGCGGCGTAGTCGGTGGGGAGCGCGGTGAGCAGGCTGCGCGCCTGCTCGTCCTCGAGCTCGGCCACGATCTGCGCCACGTCTTCGGGATGAATCTCGTCGACGAGCTCTGCGACCTCGGCGGGATTTTCCTCGGCCAGGGCAAGCAAGTCGGGTCCGATGAGCCGCGCGAGTTGCATGGGGAACGCGGCCGATGCTACGCGTTCCACCGGCTGCGAACAGCGAACTTGCTCGTGATCTTGCCGAACGTCGCGGGGAGGGCGCCGAGTTGCGGGCCCGGTACGGCTACTCCCCGCCAGTCGGGCGCAATGAATTGGCCGGCCGGCTTTCGAGCAGGGCATCCTGGAGCTGGCACTTGGCGCGCAGGGCGCCAGGCGGGGCGTAGTCGCGCGTGAGGCTCAGAGCGAGCTGAACAAGCAGCGCGAGGTTTTCGGACTATGTCGGCTTTCCGAGAGTCCGTGCTTGCCAGTGTTGCTTACTGAGTGGCGGGCGGTGTGGAGGAAGCAGGTGTCGCCGGCGTAGTGGCGGGTGCCGGCACGGTCTTGTCCCGCGCTTTGTCTTCAGCGAGGAGCTCGTTGAGCTTCTTCTCGCGCTCGGCGTCGTTCTGCGTGGCCCGGCCGAGATCGAAGGTCAAAAGCGGCAATTTGTCGCCGGCTTGGTAGGTGGGCAGCTTGCCGTCCCAGCGCTGCAGCGCGCGATATTGGAGCACGGCACCGGTCGTCGAGAGCCGGATGATCTCGTTGGCGCGCGCGTCGGCGCGAGCGCGGATGAGGACCGCGTCGGCTTCGCCTTCGGCGCGCTGGCGTGCGGCTTCAGCGGCGCCGTGCGCTTCGGCGACGGCCTGTTCGGCTTCGGCGCGCACCTGGCGCACGCGATTTTCCGCCTGGATCGCGATCTGCGTGGCCTCCATCGCGCGGTTGATCGCCTGGGCGACGTTTTCCGGCAGCCGGAGCGCGCCGTTGATCGTGATCTGATCGATGATGAAGCCGTCTTTGCCGAGCACGTCGCGTAGCTTCGTGCCGACGTCGGCGACGAGCTTGCCTTTCTTCGCGCCGTAGATGTCCTGGACGGCCATGCGTGACGCGGCGTCGTTGAACGCCTCCCGCACGGCGTTACGCACGTAGCCGTCGGCGAGCACGAGCAGATCGGGTTGGCGGAAGCGCAAGTAGAGGTGTGGCGCGAGCGCGGGATCGATGTGAAAAGACAAGCCGATGTCGGCGTTGACGTTCACGCCTTCTTGTGAAGAAAACGTGATGGACTCGTCGCTCGTCCGACCCTCGTGAGCCGACGCGGTCCAGATCACGTTTTGAACGCTCGTGGGAAACGCGATGACCTGTTCGGTCAACGGATCGAAGAAGACCCAGCCGGTGACGATGGGGATGTCCTGCACGCCACGCGCGCTACCCGCGAGCTTCACGCGGATACCCACATGCGCCGCGTCGATGCGGGTGAGCGTCAGGTCGGCGAGCAAGAACAGCCCGACGACCACGGCGAAGGCGAGCAGTAAGAGCCGCAGGCGGCGGACGAAGCTCGGCGGTTGGTAGGCCATGGGTCCGTATAGGCAGCGTGCCCCGGCGTGTCCATCGGACGTGAGCTGATTGGGCTGGCTTGCGCGTCAAATCCTTCGGAGTGCAGCAAATTCGCGCGGGCCCGCCGCGCGGCGGAGGATCCATGTCCGAGCGGTACCTGAGCGTTTGGGTGGCGGGGCTCGTTGGTGCCCTATTTTCGCCGCCGGCTGCGGCGGACAGTCTCCGCTGCGGCGACCGGCTCGCGTCGACGGGCGACTCGACTTACGACGTGCACTCCGCTTGCGGCGAGCCAGCGGCAGCCGTGCAGCGCGTCGAATACCGAACGATGCGCATTCGAGTGCCGGCGCCGTGCCACGACGAGCATGGCTGCCGGCGCTGCGACGCCGAGGTCGCGCGCACGATCGAGGTCGTCCTCGATGACTGGACGTACGACTTTGGGCGCAATCGTTTCATCGAGTACTTACACTTCGAGGACGGCCGGCTCATGTCGGTGCAAGAAGGCAGCTACGGTCACAAGGACTAACGCCGCGCTGTTTGGGGCGCCTCGATGGGCGTCCGGGCCGCCTTGACCGTCGACCGCGTCACCCGCGCAGCGTCGCCATCACCGGCGAAAACAAGTGCCCGTTCGTCGCCACGGCCTCGGGCGCGGTGTGCGTCGCGTTCCCTTTCCAGTCCGTGAGCGTGCCGCCCGCTTCGGTGAGCACGGGGAAGAGCGCGGCGGTATCCCAGAGCGCCATGCGGGGATCGATCGCAATTTCGGCCCGGCCGGTTGCGACGAGCGCGTAGCCGTACGCGTCGCAGAAACCGCGGTCGTTGCCGGCTGCCGCGAGTAAGCGCGAAAACTCGGGGCCCTTGCCGTAGCCTGCAGCGGCTTTGCTGCTCGCGAAAACCAGCCGCGCTTCGGAGAGCTCGCGCACGCCCGAGACCCGGGCGGGCCGGCCGTTCCAGCGGCAACCGAGGCCGCGCGCGGCGTAAACGGTCTCACCGAGCGCGGGTAAATGAATCACGCCCGCGACCGCTTCACCCTCCCACTCGAAGCCAATCAGCACGGCGTAGAGCGGCACGCCGCAAATGAACGAAAACGTGCCGTCGATGGGATCGAGGATCCAGCGCGCCGGCTCGCTCCCTTCCTTCACGCCGAGCTCCTCGCCGACGATGCCGTGCGTCGGGAAGGCGCTCTCGATGCGCTGGCGCAGGCGCTCCTCCGCGCCGCGATCCGCGGCCGTCACGGGCGTGCGGTCGGCCTTGAGCTCCACGGGCGGGCTAGCCTGGAAGTAACCGAGCGTGAAAGCGCCCGCGAGCTGCGCCGAGTCGACCGCAAAATCGAGCACGTCGCGGAGGGTTTTTTCGTCGAGTGCCGCCATCACCCCGAGCGTACACCAAGCTTTCGGGCTGCCGCGATTGCTACTTTTCGTCCGAGGGGGTAACGAAGAGCCCGTAGCTTTGATCCCGCGCGTCGCGCATTTCGTCTGGATTGGACGCAAGATTGCATGGGTCTACGCGCTCGGCGTCATCGCGGCCGCGCGTCGTGGCGGGTTCGAGCGCGTGCTCTTGCACCACACGGACGTGCTCGACGCGGACACGAGCGTCGTCGAGCTCTCGGCCGAGCCGCGCGTCGAGCTCGTCCCGCTCGACGCGCTCGGACTCGTGGAAGCCGCAGGCGGTCCGAACCTCGCCGATCGCTACCGCGAGCTCGAGGGCGCGGCCGCCCGCGTGAACCTGCTTCGCGTCGCGCTCCTGGCGCAAGACGGCGGCGTTTACCTCGACGCCGACACCGTCACCGTTCGTAGTTTCGAAGCACTCACGGCTGCAGGCGGCGTGTTCTGCGGCGAAGAGCGTCTCGTCTATCCGGGCAGCGCGGGTACGGGCGTCTTGTCCCGCGTGCGTCCGGCGGCGCTTCTGCGCACGAGCGCGCGCGACGTGATGCGGCGGCTGCCGCGCGGGGATCGTCTGTTTCGTCGCGTCGAGCGCATCTATCCCAAGGCGGTCAACAACGCCGTGCTCGGCGCCGAGCCGGGCCACCCCCTCCTGCGCGCGCTCATCGACCGCGCGCTCGCGCTGTCGCCCGAGGAGCGCCGGGTGCGCTACGCGTTCGGAACGCACCTCTTGCAAGCGCTCGTCGCGGAGTGGAAGAAAGGTGGCCTCACCGTGCTGCCGCCGCCCGTCTTCTACCCGCTCGGTCCGGAAATCAGCGAGCACTGGTTTCGGCGCCGGCCCGGCGCACGGCTCGAGGACGTGCTCACGCCGGAGACGCTACTCGTGCACTGGTACGCTTCCGTGCGCACCGAACGCTACGTCGCGGCCATCGACCGTGCCTGGGTCGCCGAGCACGCGAACGATCGTTTGTTTGCCGCGCTCGCGCTCCGGGGACTCGGCGAGACGTCCGAGCTCGGGTGAGCTTGCGGGCGAGCGTCATTTCGGCGGGTTTTCGACGCGCTCGCGCACGAGCGCGCGCAGTTGCTCGGGCACGAACGGCTTGTCGATGTGCAGGTTCGGCACGCTCTCGAGGAACTGCCGCGCCTGCGGAGCGAACGCCCCGCCCGTGAGAAACACGACGCGGCGGGTGTCTTCGGGCGCGAATCGCTCGAGCTCGTGCCAGAAATCGACGCCCGTCATGTTCGGCATCATCACGTCGCACAAAATCACGTCGAACCGCTCGCCACGGCGCAAGAGCTCGAGCGCCTGCTCCGTGCGGTTGCTCGTCACGATGTCGTGATCTTGGCTGAGCGTGCGGCGCACCGCGGCGGCGACCATGGGGTCGTCGTCGATGACGAGGATGCGCCCGCGCCGCGGGTCGGGCGAGGACGCGAACGGCCGGCTCGGTGACGGCGGTTCGTTCGGCTGTTCCGCCGCGGGCACGAGCACGGTGAACGTGGAGCCTTTGCCGGGCCGGCTCGCGACGCGGAGCTCGCCGCCGATGTCCTCGACGAGCCGGCGGCAAATCGGCAGCCCGAGTCCCGTGCCGATCCCCGCCGGGCGCGTGCTGAAAAACGGTGTGAAGATGTGCTGCAAGAGCTCGGTCGACATGCCCCCGCCCGTGTCGGCGATCTCGATGACGACACGGCCGTCTTCGTGCCGCGTGGCGACGCGGATTTGGTTCGTTTCGGCGCGACCTTCGGGGATGGCGTGCGCGGCGTTGAGCACGAGGTTCAGAAATACCTGACCGAGCCGCGCCTCGTTCGCCTCGACGTTCGGCACGTCGTCGAACGCCTTGACGAGCCGCGCGCGGTGCCGGATTTCGTGCCAGGCCATACGCAGCGTGGAGTCGAGCACCTCGCGCACGTCGACCAAGCGGCGCCGTGTCTCCTCGGCCCGAGAAAACAGGCGCAAGTCGCGCACGATCAGGCGCACGCGCTCGGCTGCTTCGCGCGCGTCGCGCACTTCTTCGAGTAGCTCGCCGCCGCCGCCGCTCGAGACGATGTCCGCTGCGGCGAGCTCGAGGTTCGCGATCACGGCCGCGAGGGGGTTATTGATCTCGTGCGCGACGCCTGCGGCGAGCGTGCCGACGGAGGCGAGTCGGTCCGTGGCGAAGAGCTGCGCGTCGGTCTGGCGGCGGCCGGTCGTATCGCGCACCGTGACGACGGCGTGATCGTCGAGCACGCCGATGCGGCACGAGTACCAGTTCACGTCTTCCGTGCCGCCGTTGGCCATCACTTCGATCGTCGCTGCTTCGCCGCTCCGGATGGCGGCCTCGAAGACCGTCCGCGCCGACCCACGAAACTGCGGCGCAAGCAGCTCGAAGAACGAGCGTCCTTCGAGGCTCGCGGGCGCGCCGGGCAGCGAACGGCTCGCGAAGAGCACGATGCCTGCGGCATCCACTTCTAGGATTGGATCCGGTGCGTGCGTGACGAGCGCCCGCAAGCGGGCTTGATCGTCGAGCAGCGAATGCGGCTTCGGGGCCTTCCCCGACCGCGGCTCGCTGAAGGGCAGGTCTCCCTCCAACGTGACGCCGTCGGCCGCGTCCGCCTGCCGCTGCCGTGAACCTCCTGCCATTTTTGCTCTGCTCTGCCCGATAGAACGTAAGGATGAGGATAGGCAGCCGGCCTACGCGTGACAAGGGCCGGCCGTTTCCGGCCAACGAGTGGCCGGAAACGGGCGCCCCACTTTCGTCAATAGGCGAAGCTTTGGCTTTCGCCACTCATTGCTTGAACCCTGCGGCAGGGTGGCACATACGTTGCTGCCTATTTTGCCCGTCTTGGCTTCGAATCGCGGTGCTGGCTCTGAAGGCTCGCCAGCGGCTGGTAGGCGGTCCGTCCTGCTCGTGGACGACGAGCCGCTCCTCGTAAAGAGCCTCGGACGTTCGCTCGAGGCACGCGGTTTCGCCGTCGTGACGGCCGCCAACGCAAACGAGGCGTTACGTATCGGTCGAAATGTCACGCACCTCGATTTGCTCGTGACGGACGTTTTCCTGCCCGGCACCGACGGGGTCGCTCTCGCCACGCTGCTTATTGAAACGCGACCGGATCTTCCCGTCCTGTTCATCTCGGGCCTCGACGCGGGGCCGATCGCTGGACGGCTGGCCGTTATCCAGCGCTGGGCCTTTCTGGCCAAACCCTTTGGCCATCGGGAGCTCGACGCCTGCCTGGCCGAATTGCTCGAGTAAGCGGCATGAAGCTCGACGCGTCGAGGATGACGGGCGCGTTCGGGATCGATATAGTCCGGGCACGCCCCGTGCTGGGGCGCTGAAGTAACCCGAGGATTTCCATGCGAGAGTTCTGCTTGGTCGGGGTCGTCGCGCTGGTCACGGCATGTGGTGGCGCAGCGGTGCCTCAGGAATCGTTGACTGCCGCGAAGGCATCCATCGCGGGCGCCGAGGTTGGCGGTGCCGCTTCCGAACCGAAGGCCGCGTTGCACTTGAAGCTCGCCAAAGAGCAAGTCGCCAAAGCGGAGAGCCTGATCAGTGACGGCGACAACGAAGAAGCCGCGCGCGTCATCGATCGCGCGCAGGCGGACGCCGACTTGTCGCTCGCGCTCGCCAAGGAAGTGTCCGCCGAGAAGGCGGCCATAGAGACGAAAGAGCAGCTCGAGAAGCTGCGCAAGAAGGCGACGCAGTAGCCGTGCGCCAGACGGATCAGGAGTCAGCGAGATGAAAAACGGTTTCAACCGGATCGCATTGTTCACCGTGCTGTCCCAAGCGCTGCTCGCTTGCGCGACGCCGATGCCACCGCAGGAGCTGCTCGATGCCAGGACGGCTTACGACGTGGCCACCAAGAGCTCCGCGCCGCAATATGCGCCCGCGCAGCTCGACACGGCGAAGCAGTCCCTCGCCAGGGCCGAGCAGTCGTTCCAAGACAACGGCGACGAGCCCGTGACCAAGGATCTCGCGTACGTCGCCGACCGCCGCGCCAAGCTCGCTGCGGCCGAGGGCTCGCGCGAGCAGGCCGAGCGTACACGCGCGCAGATGGACAAGGACTTCAGGTCCACAGAAATCGATGCGCTCGAGACGACGAAGTCCAAACTCGAGAACGAGCAGCGCGCGCGCGCCGAAGCCGAGAAGGGTTTGGCCGACGCGCAGAAGAAGCTGTCGGCGGCGATGGCGAGCCTCACCGAGATCGCCAAGGTCAAGGAGGAGTCGCGCGGCGTCGTCATCACGCTCTCGGGCTCGGTGCTGTTCGCGACGGGCAAGAGCGCGCTCTTGCCGATCGCACAGGAGAAGCTGAGCGAAGTCGCCAAGGCCTTGAACGATCAGGGCTTCAAGAGCCTGCTCGTCGAAGGCCACACCGACTCGCAGGGCAGCGCCGACAAGAACATGGTGCTCTCGCAAGAGCGCGCCGAATCGGTGCGAACCTACCTGATCAGTCAGGGCATCCCGTCCGATAAGATCAAGGCGCAGGGCATCGGCTCCTCGCGGCCCGTGGCGGACAACAGCACGGCCGAGGGCCGCGCCAACAACCGCCGCGTGGAGATCGTCGTCGAACCGCTCGGTAAGTAAGCGTTAGGTCAGATCGAGCAGCGCGAGGCGCGCGGCGTCCGGCACGGTTTCGGCAGCGACGCGCGCCTCGTCGGCATCTTTGGTCGCCTGCAGGCGCGTCACGAGCGCAAAGTAGTCGCGCTTCAGCGTGAGGAGCCGCGCGAGGCGCGCGGCAGGCGTTCCCGTGACGCACCACGCGTCGACGGCGCAGGTGAAGAGCCGCCGGTACGCAGCCGGCGCCCAGCGCAGCGCGACGTGATCGAGCACGAGGTGCGGCATGCCCGCGCCCATCACGCGCGCGAGCACGGCGTTCACGATGTTCATCGCCAGCGCCTGATTGCACGCGCGAAACGGATGCAGGCGCACGAAGCGCTGGTGAAAGTCGGCGAGGGCGTCGATCGTGCTCGCGCGTTCACCGCGCTTGGCCGCGGAGACGGCGAGCGCCAGCGCCGAAAAGAGCTGCTCGACGTGCGCGAGCGTGATCGGCCGCGGCGGGCAAAACCAAGGTGCAGGCTCGGCGTCGCTCTCGGCCATCGCCGTCACGATCCGGCCCCAGTCGAGCCCTTCGTCCTCGAGCTCGCGGCGCCCGAGCGTCGCCTCGGGATCGCCCGAGAGCTCGGCGAGGAGCGCGCCGTAGCCCGGCCCGCCGAGCAACGGAACGTGCACGCGGGGGCCTTCGAGGAAGCGCGTGCCCGCTTTCGTATCGAGGGTGCGCGACGGCGTTTGCCAGAGCGTGCCGGGGTTGATGCCGTTTTGCGCCACGCGGCTGGCTGGGCAGTAGAAGTTCGCGCGGCTCGCGCCCATGAGCGCCGTCACGTGCAAGGAGGCAAGCTCGGCGAGCGCAGAACGCGCGTCGCCGAGAGCGGCTTCGAGCGCGGGGGACGCAAGCCGCACGGCAGCCATATTTTCCCAGTATGTGCGTTCGATTTCGTAAGGCGCGCCGGGGAAGCGCACGATCTCGATGCCAGACACGGCGCGCTCGAGCTCCGCGACGGCAAACGGAGCAAACAGCGCGACGCCGAACGTCGCCGAGAGCACGACGCCCTCCGCGTCCGCGTCGAGCGGCGCCGCTCGGCAGGCGCGGGCGAGCGTCACTTCGCCGTCGAGCAGCGCGAAAAAGCGCCGCGCGGCGCTTTCGGCGACGCCGGGCAAGGGTAGGGGCTTCGGCAGCGCTCCGGCGCCGAGCTCCGAGCCGTTCGGAGTCGCGCGCACGGCGACGCCGGGCAGCGCCACGAGCACGTCGTCGTCGCGCGGCTCGAAGCGCACCCGTGCTTCGCTGCGCAGGTATTCGCGGCTCGAGTCGGGGCGTGCGCGCAACCAACGCTCGAACGCGACGCCGGCCGCTCCGAGCGCTGGCGCAGGAATCTCGACGGGTGTTGCGGTCACGCGAGCGCTTCCGTGAGGCCTTCCGGCGTGTTCGGCACGACGTTCAAGAGCGCCGGCCAGCGTCCTGGTTCGAGGGGGTAACCCTGCGTTCGGAGCTCGCTCACGAGCGCGTCGAAGCCGTCCTCGAGCGTGCGGGAGCTCGGATCGAGCCGGCGCACGACGACGAGGCCCGACGGCGGCGTCAGGATCGTGCGGATGCGCAAGTCAGGGCGCCGCCGCGCGAGCGTCCAGGCGGCTTTCCAGGTGTCTCCGACCCAAAAGCGCGTTCGGCGTTCGCGCGTCGCGGTGACGGCCGAGAGCGGGACACAGTCGTGCAGGATGATCGTGCCGCCCGGCGCGCACCAGTGTTCCGTCTCGATGAAATCGCGCAGTGCCGTTTCGAAGAGGTGAAGGCCGTCGATGAACGCGAGCTCGACCGGGTGCGCCCCGAAGACGTCCTCGCGCCGTCGCGTCGTGAAGAACGACTCGCTCGTTTCGTGAATGATGCGAGCGCCCACCGGCAACGGCTGTTCGAGCGGCGCTGGGACGGGATCGACGCCCACCGCCACGCGCGCGCTCGTTGCGAGCGCGAGGGTTGCGCCGCCGGCCACGCCGAGCTCGAGGTACGTCTCGGGGCGCAACGCTGCGTGAATCGCGCGCAGCACGTCGCGATACGGGGGCCCCGGCATCAGCAGCGCCGCGAGCGTCGCCTGCGCGCCCGGATAGTCGGGATAGCGCTCGACGAGCGTGCTGAATAGCCGCACGGCGCTGGCGCGCTCGCCGCTCCGCGCCTCCATCTCCGCGAGCACCGCGAGCGCGTTCAGGTCCGCGGGTCGCTCGGCCACGAGCGCCTCGACGGTGGCGCGCGCCTCCGTGCGCTCGCCGCCCACGAAGCGAGCGACGGCAAACGTGAGCTTCAGCGCGGCATCTTCCGTGAACCGTTGCGGGAACGCGCGCTCGACCGCGAGCACGTGATCGAACGCGCCGCGTTCGAGGCACTGCCGCGTGAAAAACACGAGCTCGCCCGTGCTCGCGTCCGCCAGTGCGTGCTGGATCTCTTCGGCAGTGGGGACGAAGGAATCCGTGCGGTCGCGCATGCGTCGGTAAGCCTACCTCGCGTTCGCCGAATTGGCGCGCTTTTGCGCGGAATCGCATGGCCAAGCGCGCGCCGATCTAAGCAACTCAGGTCGGATTGGGGCGCGGGCAACTTGGGATTCATCACCGCCCACCAGATCGGCGGCACTGGCCTGCCACCCGGTGACGAGGTCGAGGCCGGGTAGGACGACGAGGAGCACGAGCAGCGTGAGCCCGCGCCACCATCCCCGCAGGCAGCGGCCGGCGGCGAAGAGCACCAACACGACACGCGGCAGGAGACACCACGCGACGTGCCCGCGAGTTCGCCGCGTTGTCCCTTCGAGTCGCGTCGCTTCCATCCAGAGCCGACTTTCGGTGCTCGATCCGTCAGCATTTTGGCAGTGGGAGGAGCACGTAGAGGGTGTGCGCCGCACGCATCGTGGCGGCACATGTACGCGCACGCGGCGAGTGCTCTCGCGCGCGTTGCTCCTGCGAAATTCACGCGAGCAGTGGAGCGGATGCGCTACGGTTCGATGCGGGGTTTTCAATTCGCCATGCAGCTATTCGCATCCAATCGGATCACTTGGGGGGCCCTTTTCGTCGCGTCGCTAGCGCTCACTCGCTGCGGCGGTAACCCAGCCGTCAGCGGAGCTCCGCCGACTGGGATCGGGACGGGCGGGGCCAGCGGCAGTGGCGGCACGGGTGCGAGCGGAGGCACGGCCGGGACGGGCACTCAGATCCACGTCGGCGACGCGGGCATGAGCGGCAGCGACGCTGGCGGTGAGGGCGGCGCGGCCGAAGTCGAGCCTACCTGTGGCGATGGTCTGTTGAACCAAACCCTCGAAGTCTGTGATGACGGCAACGTCGAATCGTCGGACGGCTGCACGGCGGATTGCCGGCAAATCGAGGCCAACCATGCCTGCCCGACCCCCGGTGCGCCCTGCGTCTCGACCGTGAAATGCGGCGACGGGAAAATCACGGGCAGCGAGACGTGCGATGACGGCAACGCCAAGTCCGGCGACGGTTGTGATCGCTCCTGCCAGCTCGAGGACGGCTGGCGCTGCCCGTTCCAGGGGCTCGCTTGCGAAGCCGGCCAATGCGGAGACGGAGTGCTCGCCGGTTTGGAAGAGTGCGAGTGGGATCCGGACGGAGCGCGCCCGGACGGCTGCTCGGAGACCTGCAAGATCGAGGCGGGCTACGACTGCGACCCCGTGACGTTCGCCTGCGTAGCCACCGAGTGCGGCAACGGCGAGGTCGAACGTGGCGAGCAGTGCGACGACCGCAACTCGGCTCCGTTCGACGGTTGCTATCACTGTCTGCTCGAGCCGGATTGCGCGAACGGGGTGTGCACGGCCATCTGCGGCGACGGCCAGCGCTTCGCGGGGGAGGAGTGCGACGACGGCAATACGCGTTCCGGCGACGGCTGCTCGGCGGAATGCAAGGTCGAACCCGGGTTCGAGTGCGTGGACGTTTCGAGCGATCCCCCGGACAGCATTTCGCAGCCGGTGCTGCTCCGCGACTTCATCGGTGTCGATCGCAGCACCGACAAGACGGCGTTCCCGGAGCATCCGGATTTCAATCGTCTCGGCGGCAGTGGGACGCTGGGTGAAGTCGAGACGGAGCTCGACGCGGACGACAAGCCCGTTTACGCCTGCCCGAACGGCGATTGCGACGCGAACCCGGGGCACCAGCAGGTGAGCTGCGTGGGTAGCAGCCCCTGTCGTCCAAACCTATCGACACCCGAGAACTTTGCGGAGTGGTACCGCGACACGGACGACGTCAACATCGCCGTCCCGAGCGAAGTCCCGCTCCTCCGCCAAGCCGGCGGCGAGTACCTGTATGACAGCGCCGACACGACAGCCGACGGGAAGAATTACTTCGACCTCATCGGCATGAACGGCTGGGTCGGGAAGGGCGGGGAGACGCTCGCGCCTTGTGGAGCCGGCAGCGCGCCTGATCGCAACGTTTCCTTCACCTCGGAAACGCACTTCTGGTTCGAGTATCAAGGCGGCGAGCGCTTCGATTTCGCGGGCGACGATGACACCTGGGTGTTCGTCAACGGGCAGCTCGCGATTGATATCGGCGGCCTACACGTCCCGAAGAGCGGCTATTTCATCCTGGACGACGCGAACGGGACGGCCACGGTATGGAGCCAGGTCGAGCAAGAACAAGCCTCGCTCGGCGAGCACACGATCGATCTAGGGCTCAGCATGGGCGGCATCTACGAAGTTGCCATGTTTCAAGCCGAGCGCAACGAATGCGGTTCGAACTTCAAGGTGACGCTGAAGAACTTCAACGGTCCGAAGTCGACGTGCGCTTCCGTGTGTGGCGACGGCATCGTCGCGTCGGACGAGCTCTGCGACGACGGCCCCGACGGCAATGACGGCAAGTACGGACATTGCGGCAAGGACTGCCGCTCGCGCGGGCCGTATTGCGGTGACGGTACGACCGACGCGAAGGAAGAATGCGACGACGGCGTGAACCTCAGCCAATACGGCGGTTGCGCTCCCGGCTGCGTTCTCGGTCCAGTGTGCGGCGACGGCATCGTCCAGTCGCCGTACGAGCAATGCGACGACGCCGTGAACGACGGAGGTTACGGCGAGTGCTTCCGGGGCTGCGTCTTCAAGGACCGCTGCGGTGACGGCAAAGTGCAGGGCCCGGAGGAATGCGACGATGGTAACCGCACGAACGGCGACGGCTGCAACAACGACTGCAAGAGCGGCGCGGTCAGATAGCAGCGCCCCCGCGGCTAGGTAAAACCTCGTCGGTTGCGCTACACCATCACGGCATGTCGAGCGTACGCGCCCGGCTCCAGCAAGCGCTTGGCGAGCTCATCCCGGTGCTCGACATCGTGCACGGGCCCGTCGAGGACGGGGCGCCGCCGGCGTGGTGTGAAAAGCGAGGCTGGACGGAGTTTCTGCTCGCGCTTCGCGACGACGACCTCCATCGGTGTGAGGAACACGGGCTCGAAGCCGGTTTGCGCCACCTGCCGAGCGCACCACCCGAGCTCCTCGCGCTCGCGGCAAGGGCTCGTCAAGCAACGATCCTACCGCGGCTGAGCGTTCCCGCCTTTGCCTTGCCACCGGCGGCACTGCGCGGCGTGCCGGCGCGCAAGCGAGAGCAGCTCGGAGCGCTGCTCGGTGTCGCCGCGCCGCTCGCCGCCTGGGCCGCGCGTGTCGTGGACGTCGGCGCGGGGAGTGGCCATCTGGCGCGGCTTTCTGCGGAGCTCTTCCAGCGCGAAACCGTCGGGCTCGAACGCGACGCCGCGCGGCTCAGTACGGCTCGCCGGCGTACCGAGCAGCGAGCCCAGACGGTCGGTGCGCTCCCCGTTCGTTTCGCTGCCGCCGACGTGGGACCCCACCGGCTCGACCTCGAGCGCACCGATCTGGCGGTGGGCCTCCACGCGTGTGGGGACCTCGGCGATCGTCTGGTGCTCGCGGCCGCCGCCGCTCGTTGCGATCTGTTCCTCTGCTCGTGCTGTTTCCAGAAGATCGCAACGCCCGGGCGAGCCATGCTCTCACGGTCCGGCGGCACTCTCACCCTCGAGAAACACGTGCTCGGCCTCGCCAACCTGACCTCGCAGGCGGCAGGAGTCGAAGCGAGCCTCACGGACAACCTGCGCGGGCGCGAGGCGCGGCTCGCCTTGCGACGCTTACTCCAGGCTCGTGGCCTAGACGTGACGGCCGGCGAAGAGATGCGCGGCGTCAATCGTCGCCGCGCTCACGCGGGCTTCTCCGAGCTCGCCACGAAGGTGCTCACCGCGCGTCGGCTGCCGCCGCCCACAGCGACGGAGCTCCGCTTTCATACGGAAGACGCCGCGCGCGAGCACGCCGCCATGCGCCGTCTCGCCTTGCCTCGCCATCTCCTGAGCCGGCTCGTGGAGGTCAGCGTGGTGCTCGACCGCGCGGTCCGGCTCGAGGAAGAGGGCCAGAGCGTGCTCGTCGCCGAGCTCTGCGATCAGCGGATCACTCCGCGCAATACAGTGCTCGTAGCTACGGCGGACGCGCGGCGCTTGCCCGCGGCCGTGCGGACGTGACGGCGAGCCTGAGTTTGATTACACCGGAGACCGTTCTGAGCGATCGTGAATTTTTCGGGCCGCTTCGCTCGAGATCTGGTCTTCCGAGATCGCCCAAGTCGAGCCTGGTGCTCTCGGCGGCGTTGTTCGGCGTCGCGTGCGGACGCACGGACCTTGCGCTGTGGACGGCCGGCGTGGGCGGCGCCGACGCCGTGGCTGGTGCAACGGCGAGCTCAGCGGGAGCGGACTTCGGCGGCCCGGGCGGCGCGACGAGCAGCGGTCCGGACTTCGACTTCTCGCCGGTGCTCGACCAAGCCACGGCGTATCAGGTGCATCCGTCGCACAGCGGCTCGCAGCAGTCGGTGACGATCACGCCGCCGCTCGCGCGCGTCTGGGCGCAGCATTTCGACGAGATCGTGTCGTACCCGATCATGGCGGACTCGCGCGTGTTCGTTGCATTGAATACGACAGACCCGAGCGATCCCGTCGTTCAGGCGCTGGACGCGGCCTCGGGGACGGTGCTGTGGACCTCGCAGGCTGTTCGCGAGCTCGCGCCGTCCAGCCCGATGGCGCTCGCCTACGATCGTGACCTGCTTTTTGCCGCCAACGAGAACGGCGACGTGCTTGCGCTCGAACCGGCAACGGGGAACGTGCGCTGGCGAATCACGCTCGGCGCCGCGATCGGCTCCGGCGCGTTACCGATCGCGGCAGGCGGCGCGGTGATGTTCGTGGGCGCGATCGGTTCGGAGCAGTACGCCCTTTCGGTGATCGACGAGCGCGACGGTTCGCTCGTCTATACGGTCGCCTTACCCGTCGGTGGGGACCCAACGCTCGGTGGTGGCCGGATCTACGTCACCGGCAACTGCGACGACACGGTCGCCGTCAACGCGGCGACCGGTAACGTCGAGTGGAGCGCGGCGGCGAGCTGCAGCCCGGTCGGTGGGCGCCGCGGGAGTGTGATTCACGACGGCGTGCTCTGGCTGCCGCCGAGTGACGACGGGATCCGAGCCGTGGATCCGGCGTCCGGCAGCGCGCTCGGCGCAATCGACGACGATGGCCGACGCACATGCTGAGTGCTGCCGAGGATCAGCTCGTCTTGCCGTCGCTCGTGCCTACGAACGCTTTACGCGTCTTCGGCGCGACAAGGGGGGCTTTTCGCTGGCAAGTAGCGTTGCCGGCGCGTCCCGTGCTGCCGGCGCTCACGACGCCCGATACGGTTTACGTCCTCGCGGGCACGGACGACAAGTTCCTCTACGGGGTCGATCTCGTGACGCGACAATTCTCGTGGCAAAGCAGCGAGCCCGCCGCGCCTGCCGAGATTTTGAGCGCAGCGGACCGTCGGCTCGCCCAAGGGATGGCCGCGAGCGGCGGTCACATCGTCGTGGCGTACGGCCATTGGCTCTCGGCGTTTGCCGCCTCGAACTGAGTTCGACATCGACTGGGAGGACCAAGCAGCTTCCACACCAGACGAGCGGCGTCCGTGCCGCCACGTGCCAAAAAGGCGGCAATCGAGCTCGAATGCTGGACGATTCCATGCCTGACGTTTGCGGCGGCCTCGTGGCCGCCGCGCTTTTTCCGCCGAGGACGAGTGCAGAACCCGGCGGAGGCCCCGCCCACCGATTCCCGCTCGCTGCCCGCCGCATCAGGTGCAAGATTCCCGTCCGGAACGCGAGCCATGTCAGAACAGCCCACCATCATCTACACGAAGACCGACGAAGCCCCCGAGCTTGCCACTTACTCCCTCTTGCCCATCGTGCAGGCGTTCACGAAGCACGCGGGCGTCGCCGTCGTGAGCCGCGACATTTCGCTCGCGAGTCGCATTCTTGCCGCCTTCTCCGACCGCTTGCCGGCGGCTCAGCGCGTGAGCGATGCGCTGGCCGAGCTCGGCGCCCTCACGCTGAAGCCGGAAGCCAACATCATCAAGCTGCCGAACATCAGCGCTTCGGTGCCGCAGCTCAAAGAAGCGATCGCCGAGCTCAAGGAGCACGGCTTCGACGTGCCGGCCTATCCCGAGACGCCGACGACGGACGCCGAGAAGGACGCCAAGGCGCGCTACGACAAAGTGAAGGGCTCGGCCGTCAATCCCGTGCTGCGCGAGGGCAACTCCGACCGCCGCGCGCCCAAAGCCGTGAAGGATTACGCCCGCAAACACCCGCACGCCATGGGCAAATGGAGCGGAGATTCGAAGACCAACGTCGCTACGATGGGCAAGGACGACTTCTTCTCGAACGAGAAGTCCGTGACCGTGCCCGCGGCGACCGACGTGAAGATCGAGTTCGTCGCGGCCGATGGCTCGGTGAAGGTGCTCAAGCCGAAGACGAGCCTCTTGGCGGGCGAAATCATCGACGCCACGGTGCTGCGCAAGCGCGCGCTCGTGGCGTTTTACGCGGCACAGCTCGAGCGGGCCAAGCGCGAAGGGGTGCTCTTTTCGCTGCATCTCAAAGCGACGATGATGAAGGTCTCCGACCCCGTCATTTTCGGCCACTGCGTGCGGGTCTTCTTCAAGGACCTACTCGCAAAGCATGCCGCCACCTTCACGCGTCTCGGCGTCGATCTGAACAACGGCTTCGGAGACCTGGTCGAGAAGATCAAGGGGCTGCCCGGCGCGGAGAAGGCCTCGATCGAAGCCGACATTCGCGCGGCGTATGCCGCAGGCCCGGGCCTAGCGTACGTCAATTCGGATCAGGGCATCTCGAACCTGCACGTGCCGAGCGACGTCATCGTCGACGCCTCGATGCCCGCGATGATTCGCGCCGGCGGCAAGATGTACGACGCGGAAGGCAAGCTCGCCGACACGCTCGCCATCATTCCCGACAGCAGCTACGCGGGTGTTTACCAAGCGGCGCTCGACTTTTGCCGGACGCACGGCGCCTTCGACCCGAAGACGATGGGCTCGGTGCCCAACGTCGGCTTGATGGCCCAAGCGGCCGAGGAGTACGGCTCGCACGACAAGACGTTCGTGCTGCCCGCCGCGGGCACGGTCCGCGTCGTTGACGCCGCTGGCAAGGTGCTGCTCGAGCACCAGGTAGAAGAGGGCGACATCTGGCGCGCCTGCCAGACGAAGGACGCGCCTGTAGCGGATTGGGTCAAGCTCGCCGTCAATCGCGCGCGACTGAGCCGTACGCCCGCCGTGTTCTGGCTCGACGAAAAGCGCGCGCACGACGCGCAGATCCTTGCCAAGATCGCCAAATACCTGCCCCAGCACGACACGACGGGGCTCGACATTCGCACCCTCCCGCCCGCGGAGGCCGCGCGCTTCACCCTCGAACGCATGAAGGACGGCAAGGACACGATCTCGGTCACCGGCAACGTGCTCCGCGACTACCTCACTGACCTCTTTCCGATCCTCGAGGTCGGCACGAGCGCGAAGATGCTCTCGATCGTTCCGCTCATGAACGGCGGCGGCCTGTTCGAGACCGGCGCCGGCGGCTCCGCCCCGAAGCACGTCGAACAGTTCGTGGCGGAAAACTACCTGCGCTGGGATTCACTCGGCGAATTCTTCGCGCTCGCCGCCTCGCTCGAGCACTTGAGCATCGTGTGGAAGCACGCCAAGGCCAAAGTGCTGGCGGACACCCTGGATCGAGCGAACGGCAAATTCCTCGAAAACGACAAGGGGCCCTCGCGCAAGGTGGGCGGCATCGACAACCGCGGCAGCCACTTTTACCTGGCGCTTTACTGGGCGGAGGCGCTCGCCGCGCAGACCGAGGACGCCGAGCTCGCGCGCGTTTTCGCGCCGGTCGCGAGCAAGCTCGCCGCCGCGGAAGAGACCATCGCGCGCGAGCTCATCGCCGTGCAGGGCAAGAGCGTCGACATCGGTGGCTATTACCAGCCCGACGACGCCAAAGCCTCCGCAGTCATGCGCCCGAGTAAGACGCTGAACGACATTCTCGGCGCGCTCTGAGCCGGGCAGTGGGGCGCTGGCGCGGGTCTAACGCGGCGGCGAAAAGTCGTCGCGTACCGTCCACCATTGGCCACCCCCGAACCGCAGAAGCTGCGGTTCGAGCAAGCGGTGGGATCCCGCAACGGCGATCCCCGTGCGCCCGTTGAAGAACAGGGTGGCCGTGGCGCGCAGGTTTTCGGCTGTCACCGCGTGCACGCGCTCGGCGAGGCGGGTGAGCTCGTCGGGGGGCAAGCCCAGCGCGTAAAGGTAGCCGAATAGCTGTGCGGTGCCGCGGTTGGTCGCCAGGCGCTCGGCGAGGCCCGCGAGGTAACGGCTCTTGGCACTAGCGAGCTCACTCGGCGAGACCGGCGTCTCGCGCAGGCGCTCGACTTCGGCGAGCACGGCCTTGAGCGCCGTGTCGGCGTGCTCCGTCTCGACCCCGAATTCGATCCAGAACACGCCGTAGCCCGGGTGCGACTCACAGTACGCATGCACGCCGTACGTGATGCCCTGGTCGTGCCGGAGCGTCCGCATCGACCGCGACAGGGTCAGGTTGGCGAGCACCATCCCGAGCAGGTCGGCATTGACGTTCTCGGGATCCGAAGCCCCCGGGCAAGGCAGCGCCAGCACGAAATACGCCTCGTCTTCATTGCCTTGTAGACCTTGAACCGGCGCGCGCTCCTTCACGTATTCGAGCGCGGGAGGCGGGACGCCCGCGCTGCGATTGCGTGCCGGCCAATCGCCGAATAAGCGGCGTGCAAGCTCGAACACGCGCGTCGTCTCCACGTCGCCGACGACCACGAGCGCGGCTTTTTCCGGCGCGTAGTGCCGCTCGTGAAAACGCCGCACCTCGGCCGTCGAAAAGTGCACCAGGTTTTCCCCGGAGCCGAGCGGCGTGTCGACCGGTGGGTGCTCGGGGCCGGCGAGCGCCGTGAGCGCCAAATCCCTGAGCTCGTGCGAGCCGCCCACGACCTGATTGAAAATAGCGGTACCCATGTCGAGCTGCGCAAACTCGAGGGCTTGCGCGTCGAACACGGGTCGTCGCACGATATCGGAAAGAAGCCCGATGCCCTGCTGGAGGCCGGCGGCCGGCACGTTGATACCGATGCTCGTGGCTTCGGTCGTCGGCCAGCGCCACGGCAGTACGCCGTTGATGCGCAGGTGTCGCAGCACCTCGCCGTTCGCGAACACGGTGCCTTCGTTCAGCAGGCGCGCCGTGAACGCCGCGAGCCCGCGCTCGGTCCGTTCGGCGCCGTCGTGCGCATCGCGGTTCACGAGCTCGAGCGAGACGGTGGGCAGATCGGGCCGCTCGACGACGATCACGCTCATGCCATTGTCGAGCTCGGTGGCACGCACGAGCGGTACTGACGGCTCGGACGCCTCGACCACCGGCGGATGCGCGCGAAAAGGCGCATCCGGCGTCGGCGTGAACGGCAGTACCGGTTTTGGCAGCGGCGCGGGAGCCGCGCAGGCCAGAAGCACGCAGGCGCATCCGACGCTCGCTCTCATGGCGTGAAAGTGACCTCCCCCTCCGGTGAAAGCACACGCTTCGGCGACGCGCGCACGAGCGTTCCGACCACGTGAGGACCGCTCGCAAGCTGTACGGCGACCGCCCGAAGCTCACTTTCGGTCACTGCCTGCAGGGCACGCAAGCGCTCGGATGTATCGAACGGCGCCCCGTTCGTTGCAACCGCTTCGAGCTGCGCCCATGCTCTGCCCAAAGGATCCTCGAGACCCTCGAGCTCAGCCTGGCGAAGCTCGGCTTTGGTTTCCCGTAGGCTCTCGCGAAGCGGCGACTCGGATACGGCGCGGAGCTCCCGGTCGACTGCTTGCTCGAGCACTTCGGTCGCAACACCGCTGCGGGGCGCGGCCCAGATCCAAAGCTCCGAGCCCGCGGCTAGATCCACGAGGCTGGTCGAGACCGCCGACGTAAGCCCCAAGCGCTCCCCGAGCGCGGCGCGCAAGCGATGGCCCAGAATGCGTGAGAAGATCTCGGCAGCGACGTGAGCGCTCGCGCCGGGCGGCGGCGCGGGACGGGCCTCCACCAAGCGGTCGAAGAAGCCCCTGACCAAGAACTCGACCCGCCGAGTGACGACCGTCGCCGGCCTGAGCACGGGCCGGGGCAGCGCCGGCATGCCGGGGCTCTGCACCGGGCCGAAGTAGCGCGCGATGAGTGCCTTGACGACGCTCGGCTCGAAGTTACCGACGACGACTAGGTGAGCACGATCCGGACGATAGCTTGCCTGGAAAAACCACCTGGCGTCGGAGAGCCCGATGCGGTCGAGGTCCTCTGGCGCGGAGGCAAACCTCGAGTACGGGTGATCCTCCCCGTAGAGGCACTGCCTCACGTACCCTTCGAACCGTTCCCGGACCTGATCTCTCAATCTGAGCTCGTTCGCGACAATCGAGCGTTCGAGCCCGAACGAGCTCTCGTTGAACGCCTCGAGCGTGAAGGCCATGCGTTCACTCTCGATGAAAAGCGCGAGCTCGAGTGCTCCCGTGGGGACGACGGCGTAGTAAACCGTGCGATCCGGCTGGGTTACTCCGTTCGTTTCGGCGACACCGGCGGCTTCGAGCAGCTCGGGGCCCTGATAAGAACGGAGGTGTCGCGATCCGCGATAGGTGAGGTGCTCGACGAGGTGGGCGAGCCCGGCGTAACCGGGCGGATCGTCGCGCCGACCTACGTCGTAGGACATCGCGACCGCGACACGTGGTTGCCCGTGGTTGCGCTCGAGCACGACGTCGAGCCCGTTGGAGAGCCGAAAGCGCTCGATCTCCGGTAATCCGAAACCGGCGGGCGCTGCGAGACTCGGGCGTGCGAGCGTGACGAGCGCGAGTAGGACGAGACCGAGCGTGCGGATCAGGATTCCGCCCCGCTCGCCACTCGAGCGTGCCTCGCGCATCGCGGCAGAATACGCTCGCGCCTTATTTGCGCCAGTAGCGACGGCACGCACCTGCTCCCGGCGGCGGGCCGGGCGGATTCTACTCGCCGAGACTTGCTCCGCACCGCTAGACTCGCGCGCGATGGGCTTGGTTCGGCTTGCTGCCGCGTGCCACGACGGCGACGTCGTCGGCTACACGGCGACCCCCGGCGCCGGGGATTACGTCTTCGTGCTGGACTGAACGGAGGAACCTCCCATAGCCAGCAGAGTCACTCTCTCCGGTGTCCGTCACGAGTTCGACGGCGGGACGCGTGTCATCGACGCGATGGATCTCAGCGTCGAAGCCGGTTCTTTCGTCGCGCTCGTGGGGCCTTCGGGCTGTGGCAAATCGACGCTGCTCCGGCTCGTCTCCGGACTCGAAGCGCCGACCGCCGGCACGGTCTCCGTAGTCCCCGCGGAAGTTTCCTCTCCCGCGACGAGGTCCGAAAGCGACGGCAAGCGTATCGCCTTCGTCTTTCAAGACGCGCACCTTCTGCCCTGGCGGACGGCGCTCGACAACGTCGCCTTGCCGCTCGAGCTCCAGGGCGTCGCGCGTGAAGAGGCACGCCGTCGAGCACGCGCGCCGCTCGGCGACGTCGAGCTCGACGACGCGCTCGAGCGCTATCCCGATCAACTCTCGGGGGGCATGCGCATGCGCGTGTCCATCGCGCGAGCGCTCGTGACCGAGCCGGATCTCTTGCTGCTCGACGAGCCCTTTGCGGCGCTGGACGAGCTCAGCCGGCAACGCCTCGACGAGCGACTGCGCGCGCTTTGGGCGCGACGTCGCATGACGGTGCTGTTCGTCACGCACGCGCTGTCCGAAGCCCTGTTCCTCTCCGAGCGCGTGCTCGTGCTGTCCAAGCGCCCCGCGCGCATCGTGCTCGATCACGCCGTAGAGCTGCCCGCCGCACGTCCGCTTGCGTTACGCTCGGAGCTCGCCTTCGTCGAGCAGTCCGCGCTGCTCTACCGCGCGCTCGAAGCGCACGGAGGTCTCGATGAAGCGCGCGCTTGAGCAGGCGCTGCCTCCCGTCGTCACGCTGGTCCTGGTGGTGGGCTTGTGGGAGGGCGGCGTGCGCCTGCTCGGCGTGCCCGCGTTCTTGGTGCCTCCGCCGTCCGCCGTCGCGAGCAGCATCATGAAAGAACGTACGCTCCTGCTGTCGGCGCTGGCGACGACGAGCGAGGGCGCGCTTTCAGGATTCGCCTTGAGCTTGTGCCTCGGAACGCTGGCGGGGATCGTGCTGTCCCTCTCGCGCCGCCTCGAACGTGGCGTGTATCCGTACACCATCTTCCTTCAAACCGTCCCCATCGTGGCGATCGCTCCGCTCCTCGTGCTGTGGTTCGGCGTAGGGCTGCGTGCTGTGGCGGTCTCGGCGTTCATCGTGTCGGTGTTCCCCGTCGTCGCCAACACGTTGTCGGGGTTGAAGAGCGTCGATCCGCGACTGACGGATCTGTTTCGCCTCTACGGCGCGAGTGAGCTCGCTGCGCTGCTCAAGTTGCGCCTGCCCTCCGCCGTCGGCAGCATGACGACGGGCTGGCGCGTGGCGTCGGGTCTCTCGGTGATCGGCGCGATCGTCGGTGAGTTCGTGGCCGGCTTTTCGGAGGGGAGCGCCGGGCTCGGCATCACGATCCTCGCGGCCTATCGCCAGCTTCGCACCGACCTGCTCTTCGGCGCGGTGCTGCTCGCTTCGCTGCTCGGCCTCGCCCTGTTCGCCGGCGTGAGCCTGGCCGCGCGCCTGCTTTTGCGCCGGCTGCGCGCCCGCGGCTGACGGGAACTCACTCGACCAAACAAATGACTTTTCCGAGTTCACACGAACCTCGAACGAGTAGTGGTAGGAGGTCTCGGTGAACCGCATCTTCGCCCGCCGTCGTTTGGGCTGGTTCGTCGCTCTTTTCTCGTTCGGCCTCGGCGCCTGCTCGAAGCAGCCGAGCTCCGGCACGCCGCCCGCTGCTTCCGGCAGCGCTTCGCAACCGGTCAAGGTCAAGCTCGCCTTGAACTGGCTGCCCGAGCCGGAATTCGGCGGCTTCTACGCGGGTCGTGAAGGCGGCAGCTACGCGAAGCACGGCATCGAGCTCGAAATCCTGGGCGGCGGCGCGGGTTCTCCCGTCCTGCAAATGGTCGCGACGGGACGCGCCGACTTCGGCACGGTGGGCGCCGACGACGTCGTGATCGGCAAAGCACGGGGCGCCGACGTCGTCGGCGTGTTCGCCACCTTTCAGACGAACCCGCAAGGGATCATGGTGCACGCGGCACGCAAGCTCACGAGCATCGAGCAAGCGTTCCGCAGCGGTACCCTCGCACTCGAGACGGGACAACCCTACGCGGCGTACTTGAAGCAAAAGTTCTCGTGGGCCGGTGTGAAAATCGTGCCGTACGACGGAGGCGTCGCGCACTTTCTGGCCGACCCGACGTTCGGACAACAGTGCTACCTGACGAGCGAGCCGCTTTCCGCCAAGAAGCGGGGCGGCGATCCACAGGTCTTTTTGATCGCGGACGCCGGCTACAATCCCTATGCCACGCTCGTCATCACGCGTCGCGAGCTCCTGCAGAAGAACCCCGACCTCGTGCGCGCGTTCGTGGCGGCCACCGCCGAAGGCTGGCGTAGCTACCTCACGGACCCGCGCCCCACGAACGCCGTGCTCGGGAAGCTGAACCCCGCCATGGACGCCGAGGCCCTCGCCGCGTCCGCCGAAGCGCAGAAGCCGCTAATCGAGACGGCCGAGACCAGAACCGCCGGGCTCGGCAGCATGCAACGCGCCCGCTGGGAGACGCTCGTGAACGAGCTCGCCGCGATCAAGCTCATCGACCAGAAACCGAGCGTCGACGAGCTCTTCGTCAACTTGCGCTGAGGAGTCTCTTCGCATGAAAGCGTGGACCGTACCGCTCTTGAGCGATGTCGCGTGCCCCGAGCAGCGGGGTCCCGGTAAGCCGACCATCGCAGGGGAGTGCAGTCAGGACGCGGACTGCGCCGACGGCTGCTTCAATGATTCGGCTTGTTCTGACAACGAGCCATACAGCTGCCGCGAGTCCGCGACACTCAATACTCCGAACATCTGCGTAGCGGGTATACGCTCGAGGATCTTTGCGTGAACGACAGCGACTGCGACATGTCCACTTGCCGGCTCGAGGAAGGCTGCGCTTGGCTGGCCTGCGGGTACAGCAGTGCAAACCGCTGGGAGTGCTTTCTGGTTGGTACGCACTGAGCTCCGTCTCCGCCTGGTGCTCTCGTTCGCCGGCTGCTCGCTCCTCGGCTGCGCGCACTACGCGACGTGGCACGACTTCGTCCGTAGCCCGAACTACCGGACGCCCTGCTCGATTTCGATCGTCGTTTCGCGCAGCAGCACCGTGCAGGCAGCCGATGAAGCAGGCTTCGTCGACGCGACGGTGCGAGCCGTCCAGGACGAATTGCGCGCGCGCGGTGTCGAGGGCATCGTCGGTGGCGCCGGCGAACACCCGCAGGCGTCGCGCCTCGAGCTCGAATTCGTCAGCTGGCAGCCCGGACACGGTGCCGTCACTCATCTCACCGAATCCGTGCGCAAGGAGGCCTTCATCGCGATCGTCGTCAAGGCGCGCGCCGAGGACGGCCGTGTCACGCTCGAGGGAAGAGTCGAGGGCGCGGAATTCGCGTCCAACGAGAGCACGCACGGCGCAGCCGCGGCCGCGGCGCGCGCCATCGGGCGAGCAGTGGCGGACGCTGAGTACAAGCCCAAGACGCCGAAGGAGCTCGCCACGTCGCTACCGTGAGCGGCTCCGCCCCGAAAGACGCACGAAGGCTCCTCGTGCGCGGGGTTCCCGACTATAGTTCGCCCCGTGCGCTTAGAAGCAGTCTCCGTCGGAGCCGATCCACCCAACGAAGTCAACGTCATCATCGAAGTACCCGTCGGAGGCGAGCCCATCAAGTACGAGCTCGACAAACACTCGGGCACCCTGGTCGTCGATCGCTTCCTCTACACGTCGATGCGCTACCCAGGGAACTACGGGTTCGTGCCCCACACCCTCTCGGGCGACGGCGATCCCATCGACGTTCTGGTGGCGAACCAACGCGCCATCGTGCCGGGCGCCGTCGTGGCGGTGCGACCCGTCGCCATCTTTTTCATGCAGGACGAAAAGGGGGTCGACGAAAAGATCATCGCCGTGCCCGTATCGCGCCTGACGCGCCGCTACGATCAGGTTCAGGACTTCAAGCACCTGCCTCCGATCACGCTCGAGCAGATCGAGCATTTTTTTTCGCACTACAAGGATCTCGAGCCGAACAAGTGGGTCAAGGCGCTCGGCTGGGGTGACGCCAACGAAGCACGCCGTGTCATCCTCGAGAGCATGGAGCGCGCGAAGAACGGCGGTGCAACGCCTAGCTCGGCCGTGAACATCCTCGAGCCCCCGATCTCCGAGCGCCTGCGCTGAGTGTCGGGCGGCCGCGGCACGCCCTGCATCGTCACGCCTCACGCGGCGCGGGCGTTTCGGGCGGCGCGAGCGGCTCGACTGGCGGCATCGCGGCGGGCACACCGATTTGGCGCTTGGGGCGCCGCTTCCAAAGCGCGTCGCTCGAGAAGCTCTGCCAGCCCCAGCGCAGCCAGCGCAAGAGCGAGACGGCAAGCCAAAGTGCCCACGCCAACATGACGGCTCGATAGGCAAGCATCGGAACCGAAAGCACGTAGGGCTGTTCGGGGCTCGGCCCCGTACGGTCATCGAACCATTGCAGGAGCTGGCTCGACGAGCCATTGCCCTGGATCTGCATGTCCGGTGTGCCCATGAGGCCCTGCTGCACCGCGTACACGAGGATCACGAGCGCGGTGAGCGTCCAACCGACGAGCAGGAGCTGCCCGAGGTCGAACAGGTACGGACGCTCCGCTGGGTGGACCCGCCGAAAACCGAGCGCCACGAGCCAGCCGATGACCAGGGCGGCGGCCGGCAGCGGGATTTGCGAAAGCCCGATGGCGAGGAGCATCCACTCATAGCGCTTGAGTGGCACCCAAGGGATTCGTCCGAGGCCGAAGGCGACGAGCACGAGCACCAAGAGCAGGCTCCAAAACAGCACTGCCGGTCCGAGCCGCGGACCGTGGACATACAGCACCCAGCGCGAATCCGAGAGACGAATGCTGGTCGTGGCGTTCACCGTTTTGGTGCCGAAGTCGAAGGCCGGCGGGCTGAACCACGAGGAGATCCCCCGCGGCAAACGAAAGCCGAGCGACACGCTTTGCAGCCCCGGAACGATCGAGAGCGTGACGTTGCGACCTTGTTGGCGGAGCGGCTGAGGAGTGCCGTTGACGACCACGGATTCGAGCGCCGCCGCCTCGGGTAGGCGGAGCACGTGCTCGCCGCCGCGGCTCGAGCGCAGCGCAAAGGACAGGGTGGCGTCCGTGGCGCGGAGCCCTGGGCGTATCTCGTAAGTGCTATTGTCGATGGTCAGCGTCTGTCCGCTGATCCCCGCGGGCCGCAGCAGCTGGATGACCACGGTTTCATTCGGCCAAGGACGAAACTCGGGGACGCGCACTGACGCATCCCCGTGAACCATGGGCACGCCCTCGAGGGTGGCATGCCAAATCGGGCTCAAGTCGAGGCGCCAAACCTCGATCCACCCGCTCGCTTTCGGAGCGACCAGCGTGACCGGAGAATGCTCTTCGAGCACCGATTGCCAGCTCGCTTCGGTCGCGTCGGGTGGCATGTTCACCAGCACTTTGCCTGCGGCGGTGCGGACATCGGGCGTCGTGACGGACTCACCGCGCAGGAGCGGCACCTCGAGCACGACCGCGCTGCCGACCGGCGTGACCCGCACGACGCGCGTGCTCACCTGCCAGTTGAGCCCGATCAACAAGGTGCGTTCGACGCGTACGAAAGGCGGCAAGGTGCCGGCCGCGAGTGCCGCACCTTTGCCGCCTTCGCTCACCGCGCGCGTGAGCTGCAGGTGGTCGTCGGCCAAGCCGTCTTCGTGCACGCCCTCGAGCGACCAGCCGTCGACGCTGACGGTCACGTGATGAGGCTTGAGCGGCAGCGCAATTTGCAACGATTCGCGGCTGGGGAGCGCTCCTTCGACGCTCACGTCGTGCACGCCCGGTTCGAGCCGAAGCCAGAGTTGACCGTCCTCCGAACGCAACAAGCCTCGAGCCGGGTTGCCGTCGACGAGCACGCGCTCGGGCGACCACTGTGCGGCGTCGCCCGGGAGCGGCACGGCGCTCGTGGCGCTCACCTCGATAGCGAGTCGCGCGCGCAGTACGTTGGCGTGAACATCGAGCAGCATGCGCGAGCTCGACGCGCAGCTCGGCGTACAATCCGGCTTGGCGAGCAGCCGCTCTCGGTACTGATCGAGCACGGATTCGTCGGGGATCTGCGCGTGCGCAGACGGTGCCTGTAACCAAACCAAGCACAGCGCGGCCAGCGCCGCGGCGGGTCGTCCGAAGCCCGGCAGTCGTCGGGTGCCGAAGGGGAGCAGGCGAGCAAAGAGCAACGTGAGTAACGCGGCACGCAAGAGGGCGAGCAGTAGGTTGACGGGCGGCGAAAGGTAGAAGAAATGCAGGCGCTGCGAGCGCTCGACCGGCCCGCTGAACGTGATGCTCGTGGTCGACCAATGCCATTGGGGCAGGCCTGGTCCGGTCTGGACCATCGCGTTCGGGTCGTACGCTTGGTTGAACTGCTTGTAGTCCGCGCGAGCCGGCGACGACAACGCGCTGAGCGGCGCGAGGCTTCCGCCGCCACGCGCCGCTTTGTCAGTAGCGCCCGTTGGCACCTGAGCCTCCGCAGGGACCGGAGCAGCCGCGGGTTCCGCTGCACGCCGGAGCGTTGCTTTCTCTTCGCGCTTGGCGACGAGGAGGTCGTCAGCCTGTCCCACGAAGCGGCCCGCTTCGTTGTCGGCGAGCGCCGGATAAATGCCCTCACGCACGTGCTGCACGACGAACGGCAACGTATTGAGCAGCAGGATCACGAGCGTGCCCAGGCGCACTACGGTGCACGCGGCTCGCGCCTTGCCGGCCGGGATCACGCGCGCCAAGGCTTCGGTCACGAGCGCAGCCGCCCAGAGCCAACGTGCCGCGTCGGTTTCGGGGAACACGAGCGTGAACGTCAAGCAGGCGAGGGCGCCCCAAGCGCGGCCGAACAACTTCGCGAAAGCGAGCGAGAGCACGAGCACCAGGAACAGCTCGAGCAAGGTCCAGTGCCGAACCCAGGTACCGGGCACCTCATCGGCACCGGACGCGTAGAGCAGCCGATAGCCCGGCGGAATGTGCAGCGTGGCCGAGACTTCGTGGAAGTCGTGATCGTAGCCGACCGCGGGGATGTTGCTCGCATCGCCGCTGATGCGACTGTCAGCCGATACGGAGAGCTGCCCTTGCCGGACCTCGACGCCGGATTTGTTCGGATCCTTGTCCAGGTGCGTGATGAACTGATCTTTGCCCTCGATCGAGACGCGACCGAGCACCGTCGGCGGCTGCATCTCGAGTCGGGTCGCGCGATGTAGCGTGCCGGTGATCGTGTCATTCGCCGTGTAGCCTCCACCGTCGAAGTCGAGCCACAAGACGCGCGCGAGCGACAAGCGATCGGGCTCGGCTTCGACGTCTCCACGGCGCTTCTCGACGAGCCGCATCGTGTCGCCCAAGCCCATCGCGTAGCTCGGTAGCGACTTCCAGGCGTCGGGCAGCGACGTTTGCTGGGGATCGATCGCGCGCACGCCTTCCACCGACGTCGAACGGAGCGCGCTCCTGGCCTCGAAGACCCAGACCTCTTCGCCGTCGCGCCACGGGCCGTCGGGGACCGGGCGCGCGAGTTCCGCGACGGGGCCGTCACTGCGAGCGGTGACTTCGATGGTCCAAGTGCCCGGGCGAGCTTGCACCCGCAGGCGTGTATCGGGCTCGATGCGCGCCGGCAGCTCGCTCGTGATCGACATGGGCGTAAAGCCCGGCGGCAAGGCCTTACCCAGCACGACTTCGCGGCTTTTGCCGGAGACATTGAGCACCACGCGCGTCGTGAGCAAGAGCGGCACGTCGTCGATGACTCGGCGATGAACGACGATTTCGAGCCGCTCGCCCTCGGCTTCGACGCTCGTCTTCTGCAGAAAGACTCGGCCCGCCTGGTCGCGACGCGGCTCCCCGACGCGCGCCCCTTCGAGCAAGAGCGAGACGATGCCGGTTTCGGGCGGCACCTGCAGCGAGTCCGGCAACGAGTCCCACACGAACGCCCCGACGAGGGTGTGCTCGCCGGGCGCGAGCTCGACCCTCGGCACGCCTGACTGCTCCACCACGACCAGCTTCTTCGTGCCCTCGGTCACGTCCAAGGGCCAGCGCACGGCATCGCCGGGCAGCGGTACCCAAGCACGGGCATCCAGATGCCACTGTTGTTCGAAACGACCGCCTGTTTCGCCCAAGCCGAGGGAAAGCGCCGTGGGCCAAGCGCAGTGCACGACCTCCGCCGAGCCTTGAATGAAGGGACAGAGCGCCTCCGCTTTGTCGGCGAGCACCCAAGACGTCCAGGGTTTTAGCGGCTCGGGCGCCTCCTTCGGGTCGAGCCGCTCCGCCCGCGCGTCGAAGGACAGGAGCAGGAACCAGCTGACGGGCAGCAGCACCAAGGCCCATCCCCAAAATCGGCTCATGCTGAGCAGCGTATCAGCCCCCGCGCCGAAAAGACGAGCGCCTTCCGGCTCTGATCGTCGCGCCGAAGAGAGTATCGCCACGTCGCTGCCCTGAGATTATGGTCGCTCGGTGAACTCCGACGTTCGAGCAGCCGTTTTGCCGCCGCACGCGAGGTGCGTCGAAGGCTGAAAAGCGTTGCCGGTGCGCCCCTTCCCATTCGTTCCCGCGTTCGTGCTCGCCCCGATGGAGGGTGTCACGACTGCGACCACGCGAGAGCTGATCGCCTCCTACGGTGGGCTCGGCCTCGTATGCACGGAATTCGTGCGCGTTGCAGGCGAGCACGTCTCGCCGCGCTTTCTGAAACGTCAGGTGCAAAGGGCAGCGGGCGTGGCGTTGAGCGTTCAGATCATGGGCAACGACGCGCGGCTCATGGCCGAGGCGGCTTCCGTCGTTTCGGCCAACGGCGCGGACGTAGTGGACGTGAACCTCGGCTGCCCCTCCAAAACGGCGGCGCGCAAGGGCGTCGGCGCCGCGCTATTGAAGGACCGCGCCCAGCTGCGCGCGCTACTCACGACGATGCGCGCGGCCGTGCCGGGGCTCTTTTCCGCCAAGCTCAGGGCAGGCTTCGAGCGCAGCGAAGACGCTCTCGACAATGCGCGCGCCGTCGAGGCGGCCGGCGCCGATTTCATCGCCGTGCATCCGCGGCGTCGTGTCGATTTCTATCGCGGAGTCGCCGATTGGCGCATCATTGCCTTGTTACGTCGCGAGCTATCGATTCCCGTGATCGGCAATGGTGACGTCTGGTATGCGGCGGATGCTCTGCGCATGCTGGAGGAAACGGGGTGCGCGGGAGTCATGATCGGACGCCCGGCGCTTAGAAATCCCTGGATTTTTCGCCAGATCGCCGAGCTCAACGCTGGGCGCAGCGTCTTCGCTCCGTCGGGCGCCGACGTGGTCGCGCACCTACGCCGGCTGCACGCCAGCATGGCTCCTGCTCTGCACGGCACGCCGGCCCACCTCGTCGGCGCGCTCAAAGAGCACCTCGTCTTTCTCTGCCGTGCAGCGCCGAACGGCACCGACCTAGCGCGCCGCCTGTTGCGGCTCGGCACGCTCGAACTCCTGCTTGAAGCCGTCGAAGAAGCGTTCAGCACGCTCCCGCCGGAGGCCCTGGATCTAGACGCTTTCGGACACCGTCGGCTGGAGCCGCGGGCCGAAGCAACGCCACTCTACGACGGGCCGTGAAGTTCCAGCGCGCGCCACGCTCCTATTGGGTCCGTGAGCACGAGCCGTCGAGGCCGCGCATGCGTTCGAGTGCAGCTTTCTCGCTGACGACCAGAATCAACCTCCGATTTGTCTTGACGCGTTTCGCGAATAACTCGCCCAACTGAGCGCTGCTCGCTGAAAAGAGTCGCGTCTCGTGGCCTGTTGTTCGCAGTGAGCGTCTTCGCGCCCGTCGGACGACTCGACCCGCATTCGTGCACCCATTCGCTCGCGAGGCGGTCATTGAGTGAAGCAAAAAATAGGGGCGTATCGTGCCGATCATGGAAGCGAATACGAATGTCGCCTGCTCTTCGTCGACTCCCGGCCCCTCCCTCGAGCTCCTATCGGACGGCGAGCTCCTCGCTAGCACTCGCCGCCTGGTAGGCCGTACGAACGTTCTTCTCGCCGAGCTCCTCGGCCACCTCGCGGAGGTGGAGGCGCGCGGCATTCATCGGATCTGCGCATGCTCGAGCCTCTACGCCTATTGCATCTACGAGCTCCGATTCTCCGAGGACGAGGCGTTCCGACGCGTTGCGGCGGCGCGTCTCGTCAAGCGGTTTCCTGACTTGATGGCGAGCTTGGCAGCCGGCGAGCTACATCTCACCGGGCTCCTGATGCTGGGGCCGCACCTCACCGAGGAAAACATCGCGGACGTCCTCGCGCGGGCCAAGCATCGGACGAAGCGCGAGCTTGCCCGACTGGTTCGAGCTCTCGATCCGCTGCCCGCGGTGCCTGCGCGGATCGAGCCGCTCGGACCCGCGCCGGCGCGTGTCGTACCGAGCACGCCTACCTGGTCAGAGTTCATGCAGTCGTTCTGCCCTGTCCGAGAGCTCGAGCCCGGCAACAGGCCGCGCGACTGGTCGGAGAACGCAAACGACACCTCGCCTGGCAACGCAGACGATCCTGGGTCTGCGCTCGCGGTGCCGGCGGTGCCGGCGACCGCTGACGCCAAGCCCGTGCCGCCACTCGAGCCGGAGCTCTTCAAAGTGCAATTTACCACGAGCGAAGAGTACGTGCGCCTCATCGACGAAGTGCAGGCGCTGCTGTCACACACGGCACCACGCGCGAGCCTAGAGGAAATACACCTGCGCGCGATGCGTGCATTCGTGGCCTCGCTGAAGAAGCAAAAATATGGCGCGCGGAAAGCTTCCGGCACCGTCGACATGACCTACGCACCTCTCTCTACGACCCATCCGCAACCCGAGTCGGGCTTGCCGGCGACTGCGCCGTCATCGCGCGCACCGTCACCGGCGGCACCGTCTTCGCACCCGCGCCTGCGCGGGCGGCACATCCCAGCCGGTGTGCGGCGCGCTGTCTTCGAGCGAGATGGCCAGCGCTGCACCTACGTCGACGCTGCAGGCCGGCGCTGCGCGGCAACGCGTCGGCTCGAATTTCATCACGTGCAGCCGTTCGCCCTCGGAGGGGAGCACACGCCCGAGAACCTCACGTTACGTTGCGCGGCGCACAACGCGCTCGCTGCCGAGCAAGACTTTGGCCGCCACAGGATCGAGTCCGCGAAGGGGCGCGAGCCAGCGGGCTGATTGCTGCGTGCGACGGACGAGCGATCCTCCGACGCTCACGACCGCGATGTCCCCTCGACCTCGAGGATCAGATCGGGCCCGTACGCCTTGGCCGGTGTTTGGAAGCCGACCGGAGCATCGCCGCGGGCGGCTCGCTCGGCGATGAGGAGGGCGGTGAGCACGGTCACTTGATAGCCGTCCGGCGTTCGCAGCTGAGCTTCGAGCCTGCCACCTCGGGCGTTTTCGACCTGGCCCCATAGCCTCGTCTCGCCCGTGGCGCGCGCCGCCTGGTCGGGTCCTCCCGCAGGAACGCGGCTCTTGAGGAAGCGTTGCACGGGCTCCGCGCGCAGTAGACGGCCAAGGTAGCGACTCGCCTTCAGGAAGTACCGGAGGGCGGCCGGGACGGCCATGAAGACTTCGATGTTGCCGATGCCGGTGCTGTAGAAGGCCGTCGACACGTCGCCCCACGGGATCGTCACGCAGGTCCGCGTCAGCCCGGCGAAGTCGACGTCCATCGTCTTCCAGGCGGCGGGGACGCTGACGATCTTGCCGTCCTTGCGGACCGCACCGGCGGCAAGGTGCTCGATGGAGGTCACGGTCGTGCCGTGTGAGAGCTTGCCGGAGCCCGCAAAGGCGAGGGTCAGCCGCGTCGGATCCGGGATCCGCTGAGCCAGGTGAACGGCGAGGCAATCGCTCGGGACCACGTCGAAGCCGACGCCGGGCAAGAGCATGACGCCGGCCCTTTCCGCGGCTTCGTTCCTAGCCGCGAGCGCTTCGAAGACGTCAATCTCGCCGGTGATGTCCAGGTAGTGCGTCTTCGCGCGCAGGCACGCGTCGACCAGCGGTGCGGCCGTCCGCGAGAACGGCCCGGCGCAGTTCAGCACGACATCGACTCCCTCGAGTGCTGCAGCGAGCTGCTTGGCGTCCTCGAGTCCGACGATCCGAAACGGGCAGCGTAGACGTTCCGCGAACGGCTCGAGCTTCGTCCGGGAGCGGCCGCCGAGAATTGGTCTTGCACCACGCGCCGCAGCGCGCTCGGCGATCAACGCACCCGTGTAGCCAGAGGCGCCGTAAATCAGCACGTTGTTCATGGTCGGTTCGTAGGTGAGAGCGCCGGGCGGAGCCAAATTTGGCCTGCTTTTTGCGGGACGCCATAGAGAGCGCCGGAGATGGTAGGTAGGGGCGGCACGCATGCTGAGGCTCTCCGGCCGCTCCGCGCTCACCCCCTTTCGAACCGAGCAGCTGCTCGCCAAGCTCGCCAAGCTCGCTCCGAACGTGCGCGGCGTCAGCGCCACCTACGCTTACTTCGTCGACGTGCCGCGCGCGACGCCGGCTCTCGAGCAAAAACTCGCCGAGCTCTTGCCGCTCGCACCGGAGGCGCCGCAGCCGGCGGGCAAGCTCGTGCTCGTGGTGCCGCGCGTCGGGACGCTGTCGCCGTGGGCGTCGAAGGCGACCGACATCGCGCGGAGCTGCGGCTTCGACGACGTGCGCTGCATCGAGCGCGGCATCGCGTACCGGCTCGAGGGGACGCTCGCTCCGGACGACCTCGCGCGCGTCCGGCCGCTCCTCCACGACCGCATGACGGAGACTGTGCTCGAGCGTTTGGAAGACGCCGCGCGCCTGTTTCGGCGCGAGAAACCGCGTAAGCTCGAGCGCGTGCCCGTGCTCGACGACGGGCGCGACGCCCTCGTGCGCGCGAACGTCAAGCTCGGCCTCGCGCTCGATCCGGAAGAAATCGACTACCTCGTCGCAAGCTTCTCGGCGCTGCGTCGTGATCCGACGGACGTGGAGCTCATGATGTTCGCGCAAGCGAACAGCGAGCACTGCCGCCACAAGATCTTCAAGGCCGATTTCGTCGTCGACGGTGAAGCACAGCCGCGTTCGCTCTTCGGCATGATCCAAAACACGCACGAGCGTTCGCCCGCGGGCACGCTCTCGGCCTACAAGGACAATGCGGCCGTCGTGCGCGGACACGTCGCGCAGCGCTTTTTTCCCGATCCGGCGAGCGGGCGTTACACGGCGGTCGAGGAAGAGACCGCGTTCGTCGCCAAGTGCGAGACGCACAACCACCCGACGGCGATCTCGCCGCGCCCCGGCGCGTCGACGGGCAGCGGCGGCGAGATCCGCGACGAAGGAGCGACCGGTCGCGGCGCCAAGCCGAAAGCGGGCGTCACGGGCTTCAGCGTGTCGCACCTGCGGATCCCGGGCTTCGTGCAGCCTTGGGAGACGCCTGGCGTCGGCAAGCCGGACCGGATCGTCTCGGCGCTCGATATCATGCTCGAGGGCCCGCTTGGCGGCGCCGCGTTCAACAACGAGTTCGGTCGTCCGGGCGTGATGGGCTACTTCCGGACCTTCGAGCAGCAGGTCGAAACGTCCGACGGCAAGGAATGGCGCGGCTATCACAAGCCGATCATGCTCGCGGGCGGTATCGGCAACGTGCGGCCGATGCACGTCGACAAGCGCCGCTTCGGTCCCGACACGATCGTCGTCGTGCTCGGCGGGCCCGCGCTGCTCATCGGTCTCGGCGGCGGCGCGGCCTCGTCGATGGCGGCGGGCTCGAGCAGTGCGGATTTGGACTTCGCGAGCGTGCAGCGCGACAACCCGGAGATGCAGCGGCGCTGTCAGGAAGTGATCGACCGCTGCTCGGCGCTCGGCGAAGCGACGCCGATCCTCTCGATCCACGACGTGGGCGCCGGCGGCCTCTCGAATGCCATTCCAGAGCTCTTGAACGACGCCGGCTGCGGTGGCCGCCTCGAGCTGCGCGACATCCCGAACGCCGAGCACGGCATGAGCCCGCTCGAAATCTGGTGCAACGAGGCGCAGGAGCGCTACGTGCTCGCCGTGGCGCCCGAGCGGCTCGACGTGCTGCGTGAGCTCTGCGAGCGCGAGCGCTGCCCGTACGCCGTGCTCGGCCGCGCCACCGATGACGGCACGCTCGTCGTCACCGATCGCGAGCTCGGCGACACGCCCATCGAGCTCCCGCTGTCGTTGCTCTTCGGTAACGCGCCGAAGCTCACGCGCAGGGTGTCTCGCCGCTCGGTGACCACGGCGCCGTTCGACGCGAGCCGCATCAACGTGAGCGAAGCCGCTCTGCGCGTGCTCCGGCTGCCCTGCGTCGCCGCCAAGGATTTCTTGGTGACGATCGGCGACCGCACCGTCGGTGGACTCATCGCGCGCGACGCCATGGTCGGCCCCTATCAGGTGCCCGTCGCCGACAGCGCCGTCACGCTCGCGGGCTTTCACGGCTACACGGGCGAGGCCATTGCCCTCGGCGAACGGAGTCCCGTCGCCGTGCTCGACGCCGCAGCTTCGGCGCGGCTCGCCGTGGGTGAGGCGCTGCTCAACCTGGTTTCCGCTCCGGTCGCGGCCCTCGCCGACGTGAAGCTTTCCGCGAATTGGATGGCCGCGGCGGGCCACCCGGGCGAAGACGCCGCGCTGTTCGACGCGGTGCACGCCGTCGGGATGGAGCTCTGCCCCGCGCTCGGCGTTGCCATTCCCGTCGGCAAAGACTCGCTCAGCATGCGCGTCGTCTGGGACGAGGGAAAGCGCTCGATCACTTCGCCCGTCTCGCTCGTCGTCACGGCGTTTTCGCGCGTCGCCGACGTCCGCCGAGCGCTCACGCCCGCGCTCGTGCTCGACCAAGGCGAAACGGAGCTCTTGCTCGTGGATCTCGGCGCGGGCCGCGGGCGCCTGGGCGGATCGGCGGTGGCGCAGGTGTACGGCGCGCTCGGCAGCGAGCCGCCCGACCTCGACGCTCCCGAGACGCTGCGCGGCTTGTTCGAGGCGATGTGCGAGCTGCACGCCGAGGGGCTCGTCCTCGCGTACCACGATCGCTCGGACGGAGGGCTCTTCGTGACGCTCGCCGAGATGGCATTCGCGTCGGGAGCGGGCCTGCGCGCGCGGCTCGACGGCACGGCGCCGGGCGTGCTTTCGTCGCTGTTCAACGAAGAGCTCGGCGCCGTCCTACAGGTCCGCAGTTCGGACAGGGAGCGCGTGCTCGGCGTGCTCGAACGCCATGGCCTCAAGCGCGGCAAAGGCGGAGAGCTCTCGGTGCTCGGCGCGCCTGCGAAGGACGGCCGTGTCACGTTCGAATACGGCGGCGAGGTCGTGTTCAGCGAAGAGCTCAAAGCGCTCCGCCTCGCCTGGTCGGAAACGACGTACCGCATGCAGGCCCTGCGCGACAACTCGGAGTGCGCCCGTGAAGCCTACGAAGCGCTCGCCGAGCCCGAGACGCTCGTGCTTTCGCCCTCCCTGCGCTTCGAGCTCGAGGCGGATCCGGCGCGCGCCGTCGTCTCCTCGAGCGAGCGCCCGCGCGTCGCGATCCTGCGCGAGCAGGGCGTCAACGGCCAAATCGAAATGGCGGCGGCGTTCACGGCGGCGGGCTTCGAAGCCGTCGACGTGCACATGAGCGATCTCCTGCGCGAACGGGCTTCGCTCGAGCGCTACCGCGGTCTCGTCGCGTGCGGTGGCTTCTCCTACGGTGACGTGCTCGGCGCCGGCCTCGGCTGGGCGCGCTCGATCCTGCTCCACGCGCGAGCTCGCGAAGAGCTCGGCACGTTCTTTCGACGTGAGGACGCGTTTGCGCTCGGCGTGTGTAACGGCTGCCAAGTGTTCTCCGCGCTCAAGCAGCTGATTCCGGGCGCCGAGAGCTGGCCGAGCTTTCAGCGCAACTTGTCCGAACAATTCGAGGGACGCCTCGTGCAGGTCGCCGTCGAGAAATCGCCCTCGATCTTGTTTGCAGGGATGGAAGGGTCGATTGTGCCCATCCCCGTTGCTCACGGCGAGGGCCGGGCCGTCTTCGAGCCCGGCACGCGTGAAGCGTGCGAAGCGCAGGGGCTGATCTCGCTCCGCTACGTCGACGGCAAGGGCGCGCCCGCCGCGCGCTACCCACAAAACCCGAACGGTTCGCCCGCAGGGATCACGGGTCTGACGACGCCAGACGGTCGCGTCACCGTCTTGATGCCTCACCCCGAACGCGCCTTCCGCACCGTGCAGCAGTCCTGGCATCCGCCCGAGTGGGGCGAGGCGTCTCCGCTCTTCCGTTTGTTCCGAAACGCACGCGCCTGGGTCGGCTGATGCGCGCCGAGGCGCGGGCGGCGCTCATCGCGCTCGTGCTCGCCGTGGGGCTCGTAGACGGCTTGCCGCTGCCCTCCGCCGAGCGCGCCGCCGGTTTCGCGCCGTGGCTCGCCGCTCCGGCCGAAGTGGCGAGCCGCGTGCAAGCCGCCGTACTCTCGCCGTTCGGCTTCGTCTTCGATTGGCTGCGCCTCACCGAGCGCTGGGTGCTGTTCGCGGGCGCGAGCACTCGGCGATTTCGCCTGGAAATCGCGGCGCGCGGCAACTCCAGCCAGGCCTGGCAGCTGCTCTACCGCGCCGACGACGAGCGGCACCGTTTCCTCGCCGAGCTCATCGAGTATCGGCGCGTGCGCGGCGCGTTCAACCCGCGCACCCAGGAGCCACCGCCCGGCTACGATGCGTTCGTCGCGTTCATCGCGCGCCGCGTCTTGAGCGAGCGTCCCGAGCTCCGTGACGTGCGCGTGCGCATGGAGCGTATCCGCATCGACGACGCGGGCGGCTACACTCGCACCGGTGTGTACGCGCACGAGCGCGTGAAGCGCCGTGAGGACGTGCTGCCATGAACGCCCGGCAACTCTGGCGCCGCTGGGTCGCGTTCTGGGATCGGCGCGAGGGCCCCGAGAGCCTCGCGCTCGCTCGGATCTTGGTGGGCAGCGTGCTCTTCTTCGACTTTGCGGGCATGGCGAGTGGAGGCCTGGCGCCGGATTTTTGGCTCGCGCCGGCGCGTGGACTCGGCTGGGGCGCCGCCGTCGACCAGGCGGATTTCGTGCGCACCCTCGGCACTTCGCCGGGCGCGGTGACGGCGCTGTGGGCGCTCGCGCTCGCGGGCTCGTGCGGCGTCGCCGTCGGACTGTGGCTCCGCCCCGCCGCGCTCGCGTGCGTCGCGGCGACGGCGCTGCTCGGCCGGCTCGCGCCCGACGGCGAGCGCGCCATCGACGTGCTCTTGCGGATCGTGCTCATCGTGCTCGCGCTGTCCCGCGCCGACGCGACGTGGTCGTTCGCGAGCGTACGCGAGAGCCGTCTCGGACGGGCGCCCGTCACGTCGATTCCCGCGTGGCCACGCCTGCTCCTTTTCGGGCAGCTCGTGTGGGTCTACTCGTCGGCGGCGCAAAACCGCGGCGGCGTGGAATGGTGGCCCGCGGGCGGCTCGGTGGCGCTCGCTCGCGTGCTCTCCGACCCGCATTTTGCGCGCTTTTCGCCGGGCTGGACGGCGGCGCTCGACCCACTGCCGCGCGTCGCGACGGTGCTCACCATGGTGTTCGAGCTCGGTTCCCCGCTCCTCGTCGTCTTCACGTTCGCTCACCGACAGCCCGAGCGGCTCGGCGCGTTCGGTCGCGTCGTGCGGCGCCTCGGCTTGCGTTGGGTCTGGCTCGGGCTCGGCGCGAGTCTGCACCTCGGCATCGCGCTCACGATGCGCCTCGGCATCTTTCCCTACGGCATGCTCGCGCTCTATCCGCTCCTCATTGCCCCGGAAGAGCTCCGCGCCGCGCTCACACGGCTACGCCGTGCGACCGGGCGCTCTAGCGCAGCTGCCGCGCCGGGATGAGCGAGGCGAGCGGCAGCGCGGGTGCGACTTCGACGCGATCGCGCCCGGCGTGCTTGGCGGAGTAGAGCGCCCGATCGGCGCGTTCGAGCCAGATTGCCGCGGCTTCGCCCGGTTCGTGCCGCGCGATGCCGATCGAGATGGTCACGGCGACGGGACCCGTGCCCGTGGGGATTTCGAGCCGCCCCTGTGTTTCCCGTAGCCGCTCGGAGCGTTGGAGCACGCGTTCGAGCGTGCTCTCGCGCGCGAGCACGGCGAACTCCTCGCCGCCGTAGCGCGCGACGAAATCCTCTCGCCGCATGAAGTGGCGCGCGATGTTGTCGGCGACGCCTTTGAGCACCGCATCGCCTGCGGGGTGCCCGTGCTTGTCGTTGACCAGCTTGAAGTGATCGATGTCGAGCAACAAAAGGCACGGCTCGGCCGAGAGGAACGCCGCCAGGGAGGCGACGCGCTCGAGCTCCTCGGAGAGCGCGGCTCGGTTGTAGAGCTCGGTGAGCGGATCTTGAATCGCCTGCGTCCGCGCCACCTCGAGCTCCGCCTTGAGCTCGACCAGGCGCCGCCCGAGATCTTGGACCTGGCGGCGCTCGCGCTCGCGGCGCTTGGAAATCGCCGTTTGTACGAGAGAAACCAGCACGCCGAGCTGTTGCTCGAGCACGTCGGGGCTCTTCTTGCCGACCACGTCGACCAAGCGTTCGAGCTCGATCTCGACGCGCGAATCGTCACGCTGGTCCTCGGTCATCGTCGCGCTCAGGCACTGCGCGAAGGCCTGCAGCGCCTGCCGCATGTTGCTCGAGCTGCGCACCACGTAGTCGCGCTCCTCCCGCCGGCGCTGCTCGAAGAAGCGCCGCGCCGAGCCGAAGTCGCGCTGGCTCGCGGGAGGCGCAGACGGCGAGTTGCCTTCGGAGCGCGCCGGTCCCATCACGAGTCGCTGGACGAGCGCGAGGCACTCGGCCCGGGTCTCGGCTGCCTTCACCTGATCGAGGTCGAAGGCGAGCTCACCGTACGCGCGAATGACGCCGGCCAGCGCGTCGAGCGCGCGATCGAGATCGGCCTCGGTGTCTACGGCGGACATCTGGCCGCTCGGGCTCCGAGCTCGAACACTGAACATCGAATATACCGAACGGCTCACTCCGCCCGCGCCTTGAGTCCCGCCCGGCGCGCTGGCCGAGGCGTGCTCTCCGCTACGGCTGAAATTCTGGAAATATCAACGAACACCGATGCCTACGCTCAGCGATGGCCGTGGCGGTGGTGTAGGTCCGCGCCGTGCGGATGATCGTGGGCGTGCCCGCCGTGGCGGTGGGGATGAGTGTGCGAGCCCCGGACCGGCGGTACGTGGACGTGATCGTGGTGGCCGTCGTCGTGGCGGTGCGCGTGCTCGTGTTCGAGCGGGTCATGCAAGTGAAAGTGCCGATGCTTCTCGGTCAGGTGGAGGTACACGGCGAGCCCGAAGAGCGCTGCTGACACGGCGACGAGGGTGAGCCCGCTGCGGTCGCCGAAGCCGAGGCCGAGCGCGGCGCCCACGAAGGGCGCGACGGAAAAGAGCGACCCGGTGCGCGCCGCGCCGATTGCGCGTTGTGCGCGCAAGTAGAGCCGCAAGCTCAGGCCGTAACCGGCTGCGCCGCACGCGAGCAGCCCGAGGAGGGAAGCGCCTTCTGGCCAGCGCTCCGCGAGCAAAAGTCCCACGGCGGACGCGAGGGCCGCACCGAGGGTCGCCTTGCAGAACACCACGGCGCGCGGATCGAAGTCGGCGAGTGGACGGCTCAGCGTATTGTCCAGGGCCCAGAGCAGCGTCGCGAGCGCCACGGCCCCGAGCCCGAGCGCGTCGGAGCGAGCGAGCGAGCCTGCCCTGAGTGCGAGCAACGCGCCGCCCGCGAGCATGGAGAGCACGGCGAGCTTCACGCGCGCGCCCGTCGGCTCTCGATACACGACGCGCGCCAGGATCACCGTGAACAGCGCCTCGAGATTCAAGAGCAACGACGCCGCCACGGCGCTCGTATGCTGGAGACCCCAGACGAGCGCGGCTGGTGCGAGCGCAGCGCCGCACACCGCGACGAGCGTGATGCGGCCGAGCTCGCGCCGGCCGAGGCGACGCTCGGCGCCGCTACCGAATGCTCCCGCGCCGAGCGCCGCACCGGCATACAGCGCGGCGGCGGTCGCGAATGAGCCGACCCCCGCGCCGAGCTCTTTCACGAGCGGAGCCGTCGCGCCGAACAAGACTGCCGCTCCGAGTGCGAACCAGCTACCGCGTGCGATCGGCGACGCGCTCACGCACTCCAAGATACACGAGAGCCGTGCGACGTGGTCTTCGCGCCATGCGTTGCTGTCGACGGCCGGTAAACTACGGCGGCTCGATGGTGAGCTCGTTCAGCTTGCCGCACTTGATGACGTACGACTGACCCGGTTCGAGAAAATCGCCGAGCGCGCGTCCGAGCCTTACGAAGCGGATCCCGCAGGACGTCATGAGCGCTCGGTTCGTGGGGCCGTAGTCGATGCCGTGCACGAAGACGTGCGTATCCGCGGACGAGTGCACGACGAGAGCGGCGCGGTCGCGCGGCAGTTTCCGGAGGTCGAAGCTCGGCGGCGGGAAGGGTAGGGAAGTTTCCGGCCGAGCCGAGGCGGCGGGCGCTCCGGGCTCGGCGCTTGGTGCCACATTCGGCGTTGCGGGTGTCGGCTCCGTGGCGCTCGCCGTCGCTGCGGCTGAGCTCGGCGTCACGCTGGCGCTCGCCGTTGCCGGCGACGGAGCCGTGGCGCTCGGCGCCGTCAGTCCTGGGGATGATGCCGTGGCCAGTGCGGTCGTGTTGCTTTCGGAGGCTCTCGGCGCGGGTAGGGCTCGAGCTGGCGGCACCGCGGCTTGATTCGGGTCTGCTTGCAGCGCCTCGGCGGCACTTGGTCTCCGGTGCGTGAGCAGCGCCACGACCATGCCGAACGCCGTGGCGCCGATGGCTGCGGCAATGAACAGGATCACGCGCCCGGCCGTCAGTTGGCGCGGCGGATTGGAACGGCGGCGCGCCTTCGCGGCCGCGGGCGCGGGCGGCGTTGATTGCAGCGTGCGCGCGATCTCGGGCGTCGCGGGTACCGCCTGCTTCGGTAGACCCATCGGCAACGTCTGCTTGACGCTTTGAAGCTCCAGTCGCGCCGGCACGACGGGCGCAGGCGCTGCGTTCCGCCAGTCGCGCGCGGCAACGAGCGCTCCGCCGGCTTGCGCTTCGGGCATGGCCGGCGGCGGCTCCGTGGGCGCAAGGGAACTGTCGTCGTCCTGCAACGGGCGAGTCGGTGGGGAAGGGACGGCTTCGAGGTCCGGTGCAGCCGGCTCCCGCAGCGCGTTGGGCGGTGGCGTGGGCGGAGTTGCCGGCGGCAACTCGAGGCTCGGCTGCGATGCCCGCACGGTCGTCTTGGCGTCCGCTTCCCAGTCCACGGCGCGCGGCGTCGACGGCTCTTCGTCCGCGCGCTTCATGATCACGGTGCCGCCAAGCGCCTTCGGCTCCTCCGCGCTCGACGGCCGCGCTAGCGCCGACGGCTCGAGCAGCAGCGTGCGCACCTGGCCGGGCGTTTCGGCGTCGTTCGGCGCTGCGGAGACTTTCGCTTCTGCCGTCACCCTCGAGGCGAGTGGGTCGGCGGGCTCCGGCCGGGGTAGGACGAGCGCCGGCACCGGGACGGGGGGCAGGCTGATGGTCGGCTCGAGCGGCGCCGGCAAAGACGCGGGAGGCGAGTCCGCGAGCGCGGCCGGGCTCGCGCCGAACTCACTCGGTCGCTCTTCACGCACGCCGAGCGTGTCCGGATCGATTGTGACGGGCCGCGTCCCGACCTGCGTCAGCGTCTGCTCGTCGAGCGTCGCGGCGAGCAGCTCGCCCACGTCGCTGCCGGCGTCCACGGCCTTTTCCACGGCGACGGGCAGCGGCGCGACCACCGACTCGATGCTGACGGTGGCCGGCACGGCGAGGGGCACCTCTTTGCCGCCGAGCGCGGGACTCGCGAGCACGGGCTGGCTCGCGCTGCGCGGGCGCGGCGGGGACATCGATTCGCTCGTGCTGGCGGCGTTGATCAGCGCGGTGCACGACTCGGTCCAGCGCGCGAGCGCCGCCTCGGGGCCGTCGAATTTCACGCTGAAGCCGGGCGGCGCGCTCGCGATCGCGCCCGAGCCGAACGCGAAGCGGCGCGCCACTTTGCCGTGCAAACGCACGCGCTCGTCGCGATTGGGTAAACGGAGCTCGACATCGACGTGCTCCGTCGCGCACGGCAAGAGACTGCGCACGTAGAGTCCGCTCGGGCTCGCGTCGTAGCTGAAACCGTACTCGTCACTGTCGCCGCCCTGGGCGCGGAACGCGACGGGCGTCGCGTAGAGCGCGCGCCATTCGCGACGCTTGTGGCCCTTGGAGAACACGAGCTCGTTGGCGAGAAACAGCACGTCCTCCGGCGCGCCCGCCGTGCTCGTCACCGCGACGCGCTCGAGCCCCGCGAGTGACGCTGCGAGCCGCTGCGTGCTGCGCGCCTCCACCGTCACGATCCAGGTCGGCAGCGCGCCGGCGCGCGCGGCCGCTTCGATGATGCGCCTTGGATCGCCGAGCGCGGCGCTGATCACGACGAGGCGCGTCTCGCTCTGCGACGCGTAAAGCTCGACCGCGCCGCGGTCGACGGCGAACTTCACGTCGTAGCCGGCATGCGCGAGCACGCGTCCGACGAGCGCGCGCCGCTGCGTCGTCGCTTCCGCGACCACGGCCTGCCCGAAACCCGTCTTTGCCGACGGCGGCGTATCGCGAAGCACCTGCAAGCGGCGCTCGAGCGGCAGCCGCGCGCCGAGCGGCACTAGGTCGTCGGCGCCCCAGGCGAACACACGCGCGAACCCGAGCTCGTTCGGATGACGCGACATGCCGATGACCGGCACGCTGCGGAGCCGCTCCGTGCCGCGGGCGCGTTTGCAAAATTGCTCCGCCCCGAGCGTCGCCATGTCGACGAGCACGGCGAGCGCACCGTCGCGCTCGAGCTCGACGAAGGCGCGTGCGGGCTCGCGGGTGAGCAAGAGCTCGAGCCCGACGGTTCGGACGGCAGCCTCGAGGGAGGACTTGAGCTCGCCGGCTAGGTTGCCGAGGGCGATGACCCTCAGGGATGCGCTGGACACCTCGGCGGGACTTTACGGGGTGCGCGAAGGTGGGAGCAACTTGACCTAGCAAAAGCGCCTGCAAACTGCAGGAAACACGCTAGAAGCATGCGCCGCGTTTCTATCCCGCCATGCTCGACGCGGCGCGGGTGACAGGGCAAGCCTCCCAAGTGGAGGAGCTTTCGCCGGGGGTCGCCCGCGTGGAGCTCAAGGGCGACCTTCCGCTCGGTTGGTGCGGCAACCTGGCGGGAGCGTTATCGCGGCGGGGGGTATCTATTTTGCGCGGCAGCGCCCACCGGGAAGGTACCGGTTGGCACGTCGTGCTCGAGGTCCTGGCCGAAGACGGGACCAACACGCGCGAGCTCGACTTCACGGCACTCGCGGCGGAAGCGAGCCCCGAGCCCAACGGCTCGCTCCAGCTCGAAAGCTTCGTGCTCACGCTGCCTCGTCGGGGGGCGCCCGTCGAGCTCACGCTGCGCGGCACCGACCGTCGGGGCTTTCTCGCCACACTCCTCGAACGCTTGGCGGCGCTCGGACTCTTCCCCTCGCGCATCAGCGTCGAAACGGTGCACGGCATGACTTCGGACACCCTGTGGCTCCAAGGCATGGGCGGCCAGCCCCCCATGGAGCGCAGCATCGACGCCCTGCGCGAATTCTTGCGCAGCGTCACCGGCAACTAGCGCTTCGCGCGGCTTCCGATTGGCGCAGCCACACGTCGTGGTAGCGCCCATGACCCGCGCCCGCCGGTGCACCCCTCGGCTGCGCCGTACGGCTCCGCCGACGCCAGCGCGCCGCGCCTTCACACGACCGTCACATCAGCTCGCGCACGACCGCGTCCGCGAAGAGCCACGCGCTCTCAGGAATGCGCAACCGAGCGCCGTCGCGCACGAGCCGCCCGCTCCTCACGAGCCGTTCCGCCGCGCGCTCCCGCTCGCGCGTCCATCCGGGCGCACCGGTCTCCGCCGCGGCGCGCGCGAGATCGACGCCCTCGGCGAGACGCAGGCCGAGCATCAGCCGTTCGCTGAGCGCGGTCGCAGCATCGACGTGTTCGGCGTCGCTCACGAGCTCGGAGATTTCCCAAAGCGGCGCCGTGGCCGTCGCGCTGAGGTAGCGCTCCGGCGCCGGCGCGTTGCGATACCGCAAGAGCCCGCCCGCGCGCCGCACCGTACCCCAAGCGCCCGTCCCGAGCCCGAGGTACGTGCCGCCCCGCCAAATCGCGAGGTTATGCTCCGCGTAGTGTCCGCCCCGCGCAAAATTACTGATCTCGTAGTGCTCGAAGCCCGCGCCCTCGAGCGCCGTCGCCACCGCCTCGAACGAGCGCGCGACGAGGTCCTCTTCGAGCAGCGGCAGCTTGTTGGCTTTGGCGAGCGCGCCGAAGCGCGTGCCGGGCTCGATCGTCAGCGCGTACGCCGAGACATGCGTCGGTCCGAGCTCGGCGATCGTCAGCGCCTCGCGCCGCGCCACGTCCGGTGACTCGCCGGCCACCCCGAAGATCAAATCCGCCGACACGCGCCGAAATCCCGCTCCGAGCGCCGTCCGCAGCGCTCCGAGCGCTCCGTCGGCATCGTGGAGCCGCCCGAGAAACGCGAGCCGCTCGCGTTCGAGGCCCTGCACGCCGAGACTCACGCGGTTCACGCCCACGCGCAGTAGCTCCTCCGCGCGCCGCTCGTCGAAGCTCGAGGGGTTACACTCCGCCGTTACTTCGACGTCCTTGCCCCCGAAAGCCCCCGAAATCGCCGCGAGCACGCGCCCGAGCTCCTTCGGCTCCCAGAGCGACGGCGTGCCGCCACCGAAAAAGACGCTCGCGAGCTCGTGCGGTCCCACGTCGGCCGCGCGCCGCTCGAGCTCGCGCAACATGGCGTCCGCGTACGCCCCGTGCGGAATCGCGTCGCGCTGCGCCGCCAGGCTGAAAAAGTCGCAGTACGGGCACTTCGCGAGACACCACGGAAAATGTACGTAGACGCTCAACGCTCGGCGCGTCGAAGCGGCCGATACGGCAGCGTCCGTCACCCCGGGGACGCTACCACGCGGCTCGAGCCACGCACTCGCGTTCCCTGGCGCACCGCACGAAGCCGTTGCGCCGCGTGCGGTCGTCCGTCGGCTCAGCGCTGCTGTCCGTTCTTCATGCTGTCTTTGTAAGGCTGCACGTCGCGCCCGAGCGCGTGGTTCAGCTGCACGAGCGCGATGCGCGAATCGACGTAGGCATCGACGAGCGCGTTGCGCGTCACGTTCAAATCGGTCGCTGCGTTGGTGACATCGACGAGCGTCGCCCGGCCGGCGCGGAAGAGCTCGCGCCGCACGCGGTACGCCTCGCGCACGGATTTCAGCGTCACGAGGTTCGATTCGATCGCAAGCTTGGAGATCTGCGCCGACTTGATGGCTTGTTCGACTTCAATGCGGAGGCTGTCGCGGATGGCGCGCTCTTGTGCGCTGAGCTCCGCGGCCCTCGACTCCGAGCTGCCCGCCGCAGCCGAGGCGGCAGGGATCGCGGTGGGGGTCCAGCTCAACACCACGCCGGCAGACCAGCTCGCGTGGAATTTCCCGTCGGGGAAAAAGTAACGCTGGTTCGGGTTCGCGTAGGCCGCCGCACCTTGAGCGTCGAGCCGGGGGTATTCGGCGACGCGCGTGGCCGTCGCCTGCTCGCGGTTGCTCTTTTGCGCGGCCATGAGGCTCTTGATTTCTGCGCGGTGCTCGGTCGCCTCCTGGTAAGCGCCTTCGAGCGTCGGGAGGTTCTCGAGCTCCGGCGACTCCTTCAAGACATCCTCTCCCACGCCGTAGTCTTGACGGGAGGCGTCGCCCATCCCGACTTGCAGGGCGAGACGCGCGAGCTCGCTCGCGTTCTTGGCCTGTTCCACGGCAAGCTCCGCGGCCGTCACGCCGGCCTGGGTACGGAGAACGTCTGCTTTCGAGTTGAGTCCCGCCTGAAAGCCGTTCTCGGCGTCGCGGCTCTGGCCCTGAGCCTGGATCAGCGCCTGCGCCACGACGAGCTCCTGAGCTTTGGCACGAACCCACTGGTAATAGTTGATGCGCGCGTCGCGGGCGACCGACGCGGAAGCGGCGTAGCCGTCGAACGTGGCGGCGTCGCTCGCGTGCGAGGCGGAAGCCACCGAGTGCGAGACCTTGAAAACGAAGTCGGAGATCGGAACGCTCAGCCCCGCATCGAGCGAATAAGAATTCACCGGGATGTGGATGGGCTGCGAGAGGCTCGGCGGCAAATTCGCGGCCTGCGCAACGTCAGGTGGAATGAAGCGGATCGACGGCACGCCCGACAGCCGCGTGTAGCTCGCGCTCAGCTTCAACTGCGGCCAGTAGCCGGCCTTGGCGGAGGCGACGCCGTAATCCGCCGTTTCGATGGCGCGGCGTTTTGCTTCGACGTTCGCGCTGTTCTTGACCGTCCGCTGGGCCACCTCGTCCGGGGTGATGCCCTGCCCGGCGCGGAGTTGAGCGAACCGCCGCTCGATCTCGAGCTCTTCGGGCGTCTTGGCGGTGTCGTCGTCGTCCGGCGTGGTCCATTCGTTCTTCGCGCTGGCGTCCGCGACGGGCACCCCCGCGGGCGCGGTCGCGCCAGGCGTCATGGTCGCGCCGGTCGTCGCCGGCGCAGTGGCCCCAGGCGCAGCCGAGGGGCTCGGGGTCGGCGCGCGCAGCGGCGTGGTCGCGCGCGGCTGCGGTGCGGGCGTTTTGACCGGCGTCGGCGCGGTTTGCGCGACCGCGCCCGACGACGCGAGCAGGAGGGCGAGCGAGGTCAGACCCCCGCCTGGCAGGACTCGAAAGCCTTTTGACAACATGTGCGGATTCCTAGGGCTGGGCACTCTGCCGCCGCAATCTCTAATCGGTGAGCGGCAGTCTCTATTCGGCGGGTGACGGTCTCTATTCGGCGGACGATGCCGCTCCGTCCGGCGCGACCGGAGCTCGGCTACGGCCAAGAGGCAGCAACCCGCGCACCTTGGCCGAGGCGAGCGGGAGCCAGCGTTTGAAGTTCTCGATGGCGAGATAGAAGACGGGGACGACGATCAGCGACAGCAGCGTCGAGCTCACGACGCCGCCGATGACGGCGATCGCCATCGGAGCGCGAAATTCGCTGCCTTCGCCGTGACTCACCGCCGTCGGCAGCATGCCGAGCACCATGGCGGCGCTCGTCATGAGGATCGGGCGCAGGCGTTCGGGGCCGGCCGTCACGATGGCGCGAAACGGCGTCATGCCCTGGTCGCGCACGTGCACGATCGCTCGATCGATCAGCAAAATCGCATTCTTCGTCACGAGACCCATGAGGAGGACGATGCCGATGAGCGCGCCCATCGCCATGGTGTTGTTCGTGAGAAACAGGCCGACGATGCCGCCGACGAGCGCGAGCGGCAGCGTGAGCATGATCGTGAGCGGGTGGATGAAGCTCTCGAACTGCGACGCGAGCACGATGTAGATGAACACCACGCCGAGCAGGAGCGCGAGCGCCATGTTCTCGTTCGTTTCGTTCATGAGACGGAGCTGTCCGTCGTACGCGACGGAGATACCCGAGCCGAGCGACGCCTTGGCGATCGCGGGCTGAAACTCCTTGGCCACGTCGCCGAGCGGACGGCCGATGGGAGTAGCCCAGAGGGTGATTTGGCGCTGGCGGTTTTCACGCTCGATCACCTGCGGGCCTTCACTGCGGTGGAAATTCGCGACGTCGGAGAGCTTCACGGGACCATGGCTCGTCTGGAGCGTCAGGTTCCTTAGTGCTTCCGCGTTCTGCCGGTAGTCCTCGCTCAGTCGAACGCGGATCGGGATCTCGTCGGTGCCGGAGCGCAGGTTGCCGCTCTCGTCGCCTTCCATGGCGGTGCGCAGGGCGAGGGCGACCTCGGTCACACTCAGGCCATGATCGGCTGCCCGCTGGCGGTCGAGCTCGACCTCGAGCTCGGGCCGGCCGGGTGAGTAGCGGACCTGGATATCGGAGACGCCCGGCGTGGCCTTCAGGATTTTCTCGATCTTGTTCGCTGCTGCTTCAATTCGCGGAAACTCGTCGCCGCGCACGTTGATCATGATGGGCGCTTCGGTCGCCGCGCCCTCGACGAAGGGGGGGTCGGTCGCCGTCACCTTGGCACCCGGGATCAGCTGGGCGGCGCGCCGGCCGGCCTCTTTCAACGCGGCGAGGCCCTTGGTTCGCTGGTCCTTCGGGGTGGTGGCGATACGCCAGCGGATCTTGTTCGGCTCACCGTCCACGCCGAGCGTCGAGGCGAGCACCTGTATTTCGGGCGTCTTCAGGAGCTCGTCCTCGGCCACGGCCGACAGGCGCGAGGTCTCGGCGAGCGCGGTTCCGGCCGGCAGCTCCGCTTCGACGACGAACTGGCTTCTGTCTTCGGAGTTCACGAACTCGGAGCCCATGAGGGAGGTGACCCAGCCCATGAACACGAGACTCAGGAGGGCCAAGGCGCCGACGGCGAGCTTGTGTCGCACGGCCCAGCCGAGCATGGCGGCGTAGGTTTGCTCGACGGTGCGGAACACCCATTCGAACGGCGCCTTGAGCCACTCGAACGCGCCGGCTTCGTGCGTCTTCTGCTTGGAGAAGCGCGACGAAAGCATCGGATCGAGCGTGAAGGCGACGAACAGCGAAATCGCGACCGCGGCGGAAATCGTGATGCCGAACTGGCGGAAAAATTGCCCCACCATGCCTTTGACGAACGCGACCGGCAAGAACACCGCGATGATGGTGAGGGTGGTCGCGAACACGCTGAGCGCGACTTCCTTCGTGCCGTCGAGCGCCGCTTGCATCGGCGGCTTGCCGCGCTCGATGTGCTTGAAGATGTTCTCGCGCACGACGACGGCGTCGTCGATCAAGAGGCCGATCGCGAGCGAGAGCGCGAGCAGCGTCATCATGTTCAGCGTGAAGCCGAGCACGTACATCACGAAGAACGTGCCGATGACGCTCGTCGGCAGCGCGACGGCGCTGATGAGCGTCGAGCGCAGATCCATCATGAAGACGAGGATGATCAGCACCGCCATCAAGCCGCCGATCACGATGTGATGCTGCACTGAATGAAGCTCGACCTCGATGAACCGCGACTGATCGATGAGGAGCGAGGTCGACATCCCGGCGGGGAACGATTTTTCGAGCTCCGCGAGCCGAGCTTTGACGGCGTGCGCGATTTCGACCGTGTTTTTGCCCGTTTGTTTGCGCACTTCGAACGTCACCGCCTCGGTGCCGTTCACGCGCACGAGCGTCGTCTCGTCGGCGAAGCCGTCGAGGACGTTCGCTACGTCGCGCAGGCGCACGACCGAGCCGTCCTTGGCCGTCGCCACGATCACGTCGCGAATTTGCTCGACGTTCTTGAACTCGCCGACCGTGCGCACGGAGACTTCCCGCGCGCCCTCGTCGTAATGACCGGCGGGCACGTTCAGGTTCTCGGCGCGTAGCCGGGCGACGACTTGGCCGAGCCCCACGCCGAGCGCGTCGAGCTTCGGCCGATCGAGCAGCACGCGCACCTCGCGCGTTTGACCGCCCTTGATGTCGACGGCGGCGACGCCGTCCACCTGCTCGAGCGCGGGGCGGAGCGTGTGATCCGTGTAGTCGCGGAGCTCGGCGAGCGAGCCTTGGCCGCGTACCGTGTACGTGAGCACCGGCGAGGCCGACACGTCGAAACGGTTGATGATCGGCTCTTTCGTCTCGTCCGGCAGCTTGTAGCGCACTTGCGAGACGCGCTCGCGCACTTCCGTGGCGGCGTCGGTCACGTCGACGCCCAGATTGAACAGCACGAAGACGAGCGCCGAACCCTCGCGCGAGAACGAGCGCACGCGGTCGATGCCGTTGATGCCGATGACGGCGTCCTCGAGCGGTTTCGCGACGAGGGTCTCGACTTCCTTCGGGCTCGCGCCAGGGTAGGGCACCGTGACGACCACGGCGGGGAACGACACGTCCGGGAATAGGTCGGAGCCCAGCCGCTTGAAAGCGACGATGCCGAGCACCGCCATCGCCGCCATGATCATGACGGTGAAGACGGGCCGCTTGATGGCGACGGCGGAGAGATTCACGGCTGACTCCTCGGCGTGACGCGATCGCCTGCCTCGGCGTCCGAGCGCGGCGCGAGCACGACTCGATCAGTCGCCGCAAGGCCGCGACGGACGAGCAGCGTGCCGTCGGGCGCGATCGAGAAGGCGAGGTGACGGGAAACGAGCGCGTCATTTTCGACGACGAACACTTCGTCCTGCGCGCCGGGGCGGAGCGCGTCGTGCGGCAGCTTGAGCACTTGCAGGCTCTCTTTGCCCTTGACGGTCGCGCGCACGAAGCTGCCGGCGCGGAGCCGGCCGCCCGCGTTCTCGATCGTCGCCTCCACGCGCACGCGGCGGGTCGAGGGGTCGACGGTGCCGAGCACGGCCGTCACGGTGCCGCTGACGGCGCCGTGCTCGGTGTCGATGGCGAGCACTGCGCCGGGCGCCACGAGCGCGGCGTCCTGCTCGCCGAGCGTCCCCTTGAGCTTGAGACGCGACAGATCGTCGATCTCGAACAGCGCGCTCCCCGTGCTCACCACGGCGCCGATCCCCTCGGGCGCCCGCGTGACGCTGCCGGCGAAAGGCGCCGACAAGCGGTGATTGGCGAGCGCGACCTGATTGAGCGAGAGCTGCGCCTGCGCCGCCTCGAGCTGTGCGGTGGCGAACGCACGCTGCTGCGCGCTTTGCACGCCCATGCCCTCGGCAGCGGACCCGCTCTGCACCATCGTCTGCGTGCGGCGGTCGCTGTCGCTCGCGAGCGCGAGCTCTGCTTCTGCCGCGCGCACCTGCGCCTGCGTCGCGCGGACTTGCGCAGCCGCTTCGCCCGCGTCGAGTGTGGCGAGCAGCTGCCCGGCCTTGACCGTGTCGCCGACCTTGACGCTGATTTGCGCGATCCGTCCGCCCGTCTTGAACCCGAGCTCGGCGTGCTGTCCGGCCGCTACGGTGCCGTCGATCTCCACCACCGGCTCCCAGGCGGCCGGAGTGGGCGTCACGACGTTCACGCTTTGAGGCGCGTGCGCGAGCTCGGCGGCGCGCTTTTGGTCGCCGTTGCGCTGGGCGGCGACCTCGGTCTTGTTTCGCGTCGCCGCCTGGATGCGGACCCCCGCCCAGCCGGCGAAGGCCGCGAAGGTCACGACTCCGGCGATGACGCCGACGAGTGGCGCGCGGGGCCGCGCTCCCCCGGGCAAGTGGGAGGGATCGGGATCAGGATCAGGGGCGGCGGTGGCGGGCAGGCGTTGAGTCATCGGAGCGTTTCGGGGAGGGTGAAAAGGGCGCGGGTGGTCACGCCGTGGCGCGGCGTCGCGAAGACTCCGACAGCCGCGCGGCGTGAACGTTCACGCAGGCGTCGATGAATTCCGGTGTCCCGAGCGCACGCACGCACAGCGCCTGCGCGCCGAGCAGCCAGCGTTCGAGGTTCGGCTTACGCCGCTCATGGACGAGCCGGCGGGCCAACCGGTCGTAACCGCCCGCGACGAAGGCGGCGGCTTGTTTCGGATCCAGGTCGGCACGGTAGTACCCGCACTCGAGGCCGTACCGGATGAGCCGCTCGCTCGTCTCCTGCGCGCTCGCGGCGAACAGATCGATGAGGTGGCCGTAGCTCGGTGAGCCGCCGCCCTCGAGCACGAGCCGCATGATGGACCGATGTTTCCAGAGGCATTCGAAGAGCCGCAGGTCCTTGTAGAACCATTGCTCGATGAGCTCGGGATAGGGCTTGGCGCTCCACTCGGCGCGCGAGCCCTCGACCTCGCCCAAGATCGTTCCGAGCTCGGCGAGCGCGCTGCCGAGGATCTCCTTGAACGCGTCGTCTTTGGTCTTGAAGTGAAGATAGAAGGCGCCCTTCGAGAGCCCTGCTGCGCGCGTGATGTCTTCGACCTTGGCGCGGTCGAGCCCATGCTCGATGAAGACGTGTCGCGCTGCTTCCAGCAGACGCGTGCGGGCACTCGGGTCACTCGGGCGGGCCATGGGGAGTCAGTGACCGATGGGTCAGTGACCAGTCAGTCAATAACGCGCGCCCGGTCAGCGTCAAGCGGTCGCAGGTGGGTTTTTGTAGGGTTTACGCCGGGAGCCGGCACGTCTGCAGCTCGACCTCGAACCCGCCGAGGTCGACGCGCGGGCCGCGCAGGACGCGAAAACCTGCCCGGGTCGCCGTGGCGGCGCTCCGCTCCGCTCCGGGTGAAAGCCAGACCAGCCGCCCGCCGCGCGCGAGCACGCGCGCCGCGTGCGCCACGAACTCGTCGAGCAGGTCTGCGAGCGTGCGATCGCGGACGAGGCGCCGTCCCATCGGGGGATTGGTGAGAATGAGTGAAACGCGAGGGGGCTCGAGGGTCGTGGCGTTGCCGCGGAGGAGCTCGGCGCGGAGGCCGGCGGCCGTCAGGTTTTCGCGGGCGGCTTCGAGCGCTCCCGGCTCGAGGTCGCTGCCGATGAGGGCGCGGTAGGGTCCGAGCAACGCGCGCTCGATCAGCTCGAGCCCGCTGCCGACGAACGGATCCCACACGATGTCGTCCGGCTGCACGCCGGCGGCACGCGCAAGGGCGGCCGCGATCGTTGGATGAGATGCCGCGCGGACGTCGCGCTTTCGGTAGGCGAACCTCGGATCGACGAAGGCGACCGGCGTGAGCAGAACGTGCGGCGAGCTCGTGCGCCGCGCGATCGTCACGTCCCAGCTCGGGCCGCGCGGATCGTTCACGAGCTCCGGACAGCGGGTACGCAGCGCCACGACGCTGCGAAACACGAGCGCACGCTGGTGGCCGCCCTCGGCGAACCCCAGCCGAAAACGCGCCGCACCCTGCGTCCACGCGCCGAAGGCGGCCTTCGCGGGTTCACTCGAGAGCGCGAACGCGAGCGCTTCGGGCAACGCCGCATCGTCCGTCCTCGGCAGCTCGACGCGCACGCTGAAACGGAGCGCCGTGCGCGCGACGAAGAGCTCGGTGAGGGCGCCTGCGAATGGAACTCGGACGGAAGCGGGCGAAACGGCGCGTGCAGCGCCCACCGCGCAGAGCTCCTCGGCGAGCATCTCGGCGAGGCCCGCGCGGCACTCGGCCACGATGGGCAACGCGATGCCGAGCGGCGCCGTCATGCGGATCCCACCCGCGCCCCCTCGGCTGTGGCGGCGTTCGAGCACCAAGAGCGCTTGGCGCGCGATGCGCTCGAGCTCCGGATCAGGAGCGAGCTCGGCCTCGAGCAGCGCGCGTGCTTCGGCGCTTCCCACCTTGCCGAGCGCCTCGGCGAGCGAGCGGCGGAACGGCGTGCCGGCGTCGCGCCAGGCGGCGCGGAGCGCGGCGTCGTTCTTCGGGTCGAAATCGAGCTTGCCGAGCGCGTTCGCGGCGCGACGGGCCACGCGTTCGTCGCCGTCGGCAAGCGCCTCGCGCAGCGCCTCGCTCGCCCGGGCGTCGCCGATGCGGCCGAGGATGCTGACGAGTCGCGCGCGCTCGCTCGACGCGCCGTGGGGTAGCCGCGCGAGCACGGCGCGGAGCGCCGCTTCGCCGCCGCGCGCGAGCACGCGTTCGATGCGCGGTGCGTCCTCGCGGCTCGCTGCGCGAAGCTCGCTGAAGAGCGCCTCGAAGTGAGCGGCGCCCGGCGTAAAGCCCGGATCGTCGAGGTTCGGCGCGCGTGGGGTCGTCGGCATGCTATCGCTCGGGCCGTGACCTACCGCCCGCTCACCCCTTGGCAAGTTCTCGAGCGCCGAACGCTCGTCGAGCGGCGCTGGCTCACGCTGCACGAAGATCGCGTGCGACTCGCCAACGGCCGCGAGATGGGCGAATTTCACCTGGTCGAAGCCCCGAATTGGGCCGGCGTCGTGTGCGTGACGGGCGAAGACGAAATGGTGCTCGTCCGGCAGTACCGCCACGGCATCGGCGGCGATAGTCTCGAGCTCCCCGCGGGCGTGATGGAGCCGGGCGAGGAGCCGCTCCTCGCGGCGCGGCGCGAGCTCTGCGAGGAGACCGGCTATCTTGCGGCGCACTGGCAGGCGATTGCGGCTTTTGCCACCGAGCCGTCGCGCCAGACGGTGCGCGCCCACTTTTTCTGCGCGCTCGGCGCCGAGCCCACGGGCACGCGTGCGCTCGACGAGAGCGAAGACATCGACGTCGTGCGCGTGCCGTGCCGGCGCGTCCTCGGTCTGATCGAGAGCGGCGAAATCACGCACGGCGTGCACGTTGGCGCGATTTTGCTGGCTGCGCAGCGTGGTCTCGTGACGTTGTAACAGGGCAGGCCGCGCGCGTCGTCGGCGCGACGTTCTAGTGCTCCATCATCCCGAGCACGGCTCGTAGATCCGGCGCTAACGGCGACTCGACTCGCGATCTTTTGCCGACCGGGAGCGTGAGCTCGAGCGTGCTCAGGTGAAAAAATGCGCGATCGAGGCCGTAACGGTGCGAAAAATGGGCGTTCGAGCGAGGGTCGCCGTGACGGGCGTCGCCGAGCACGGGGTGGCCGATACGCGCGAGCGCGCGTGTGAGCATCGGGGCGTCACTCGGGGCCGCCCGGACGCTGAGCAAGGAGTGTCCGGCGACGATGCGCGTGCGCTCGTAACGAACGCGGGTGTTGGATTTACGTCCCCCGAGCAACAACGTGCCGCGCGCGTGGACGATGCCGCGCGCGAGCAGGACGTACTCCGCGGTCGCGTTGCGCAGCGCGGCCTCGAGGGAACGCGCCGAATCCGGCGTTTTCGCGAAAATGCAGACGCCGCTCGCCGGCGTGTCGAGTACGGCGAGCGGGACGGCGTGTTCCGCGCCGCCAGGCGCGCCGGCGCGTGCGTGCGGCGGCTTGTCGATGGCGATGAACGTCGCGTCCTCGGCGAGCACGCTCGGAGCGGGCGGCTCCCGCCGCACGAAGCGGGCGAGCGTTTCGACCGCGTCCGTCTGCGGAATCATGTCGAACGGCGTGGCATGGGCGAGCGCGTAGCCGAGCCGGGCAAAATCCGCGGCGTCGCGTGCGAGCGTCTCGGGCGCGCACGACACGTAAATCAAGCGCTCGGGCGCGAGCGCCGCGATCAACCGTCGAACGTCGGGAGTGAGGCCGCGGCGCGGCGGGTCGACGATGACGGCATCGAAGCGCGCTCCTTCGCGCGCGAGAAGCGCGAGTGCGTCGCCGGCGTCGGCGGTGAGCGTCTCGAGCTCGAGTCCTTGCTCGCGAGCGGCGCTCTCTGCGCGCTGCACGGCAGGGGCGAAGCTCTCGACGAGCGTCACGCGCGCGCCGTGTGCAGCCAGCCGCAGCGCGAGCGCGCCGGAGCCGGCATAGAGCTCGAGTACGCCGAGGCCCGCGAGCGAACGCGCCGGCGCGCCGTGCTGCGTGAGCGCGGCTTCGACGGCCGCGTGCAAGCGAACGAGCTGCCCGGCGTGGGCTTGAACGAAAGCGCCATGCGCCGCGTAGTGCCAGGGAGCGTCCGGATCGGGGCGGTGACGGAGCTCGGCCGGACCGACGAGCACTTCCAGGCCGCCACCGAGCAGCTGTGGGGCGTCACTCTCGCGCGTGCTCACGGCGACGCTCGCGACGTGCGGCGCGAGCGCGGCAATGCGCTCCGCCAGCGCCTGACGCTCACGCGGCGGGAAGCTCGGCGGCACGGCGGCCGTGACGAGCACCCCTTCGTCCGCTTCCCGCAAATCGAGCGACGAAACGGGGCCGGGCAGGGGCAGCGCCGCTCTGAGCGCGTCGAGTACCGCCTTGAGTCGCGGTCGTTGCACGAGGCAGCCGGGAATATCGACCACGTCGTGCGTAGCGCGCGCAAAGAGCCCGAGCGCGCTCCCGGCGACGACGAGCTTCGTGCGCACGCGAAACGCCGTGACCGGCTCGGCAGCGACGGCAGCCTCGAGCGTGTGCCCCGCGAGCACCGGATAGAGCGCGAGCGCGCGGGCGAGCGTTGAGCTCTTTTGCTCGAGCTGCGCCGGGTAGGAGAGCTCGAGCAAGGGGCAACCGGGGCAGCGCGGCCGGTGCGGACAAGCGAGCGAGGGCGCGTTCACGCCGACGAAGCCGGCCTCGCGCGCAGGGCCGGCTTGAGCCGAGCGGCAACGAGCGGCCAACGTCCGCGTGTATTCGAGAGTGCGGCCTCCAGCCGGGCGTGCATACGCCGCGCACCCTAACGGGTTCGGGCGGCGTCGGAAAGCCTCGTCATCTTGCCTGCGGCGCTCTGCACGAGCTCAGGCCAGGGTGCGCCTCACCATGGTAAAAGGCCGGCATGAGCGGCGATCGAGCGTTCGTCGAGGCGGCCGAGCGCGAGCTTCTACCGCTAGTGCAGCGTCTGCACCGGCGGATCCGGGATGCGGTCGTAAAGGCATTTCGCGAGCGCACGAGCGACGAGCTCGCGGGCGTCGCCGGGGACGACGGTGGCGACACCATTTACGGCATCGATCGCGTGAGCGAGGAAGTGCTGCTCGAGGAGCTCGGTGCACACGCGGCGGCGCTCGGCGGGCTCGTGCTCGTCGCCGAAGGCTTGCCGGGCGGACGCGTGGTGTTGCCGCGGGGGCGCGACGCCGCGAGCGCGCGCTACGTCGTCATCGTCGATCCCATCGATGGCACGCGCGGTCTCATGTACCAGAAGCGCAGCGCGTGGGTGCTCACGGGCATCGCGCCGAACGGCCCCGCGCCGAAGCTCTCCGACATCGTGCTCGCGGTGCAGACGGAAATCCCGACGGTGAAGCAATACCTCGCCGACGAGCTCTGGGCGGCGCGCGGCCGCGGCTTTTCGGCGACGCGCGTCGACGTCCTCCGCGGCACGAGCGCGCCCATCACGCTCGGGCCCTCGCGCGCCGACGGCATCGCCCACGGGTTTGCCATGTTGAGCCGCTTTTTTCCCGGCGCGCGCGACGCCATCGCCGCGCTCGACGAAGAGATCGTGCGCGCCGTGCTCGGGCCGCCGCCGGCCGGCCGTGCACTCTGCTTCGAGGACCAGTACCTCTCGAGCGGCGGCCAGCTCTACGAGCTCATGGCGGGGCACGACCGCTTCACCGCCGATTTGCGGCCGCTCTTCGATCGCTTGCTGGCTGAACGCGGGGAGCCGAAGGCGCTTTCGTGCCACCCGTACGACGTGTGCACGCTCATCATTGCCGAGGAAGCGGGCGTCATCGTGACGGCGCCCGACGGCGGGGCGCTCGACGCGCCGCTCGACGTCGACACGCCCGTCGCGTGGGTCGGCTACGCCAACGAAAAAATCCGGGCAGCCGTCGAACCGGCGCTGCGAGCAGCGCTCGAACGCCGCGGCCTGAAATGAGCGGTGGAAACGCGCGCTGCGCGCGCGCCGGCTTGCTTTTCGCGCGCGACGGGGGGAGGACACTTCGAGTCGAACCATGAACGTTCTCGTTACCGGGGCAGCTGGTTACATCGGGTCGCATGCCATCAGGCGCGTGCGCCGCGCCGGACATCACGTCGTGGCGCTCGACAACTTGAGCCGCGGCCACCGGCAGGCGCTCCCGGCCGACGTGCCGTTCGTCGAGTGCGACGTGGCCGATCGCGAACGCGTGCGCGCGGCCCTCGTCCAGCACCAGATCGAATGTGTGATGCACTTTGCCGCGTTCGCGTACGTGGGCGAGTCCGTCGGACAGCCGCTGCTCTATTATCGGAACAACACCGCGGGCACGCTCGGGCTGCTCGAAGCGATGCAAGCCGCGGGCGTCAAGCGGCTCGTCTTCAGCTCGACCTGCGCGACGTACGGTGAGCCTGCTTCCATGCCGATTCACGAAGAGCTGCCGCAGTCGCCCATCAATCCGTACGGTTGGTCGAAGCTCTTCTCCGAGCGCATGATGCGGGATCTATGCGGGGCCGCGGCGGATTTCTCGTGCGTGGCGCTCCGTTACTTCAACGTCGCGGGCTCGGCCGAGGACGCGAGCATCGGTGAAGATCACGAACCGGAGACGCACCTCATCCCGGTGATTTTGCAGGCCTTCGCGGGTGTGCGCGAAAAAATCTCGGTGCACGGCGACGACTACCCGACGCCGGACGGCACGTGCATTCGCGACTACGTGCACGTGGAAGATCTCGCCGACGCGCACGTGGTCGCGATGGAGCGGCTGAAGCCGGGCTTTGCGTACTACAACGTCGGCATCGGCCGCGGTCACAGCGTCAAGGAGATCCTCGCCGCCGCGGAAGCCGTGGTCGGTCGTGCGCCGCCCTACGAAATCGGGCCGCGCCGGCCGGGCGATCCGCCCACGCTCTACGCCGACGCGTCGAAGATCCAGCGCGAGCTCGGCTGGCGGGCAACGCGCACCGACATTCGCGAAGCGATTCGGAACGCCTGGGCTTGGTTCGAGCGCCGGCCGCGCGGCTACGCGGGCGCCGCCAAGGACCGTCCGTGAGGCTGTGTCGCTTCGGTCCGCCCGGGGCCGAGCGACCAGGCGTGGCGCTGCCCGACGGGTCGCATCTCGACGTGTCCGGTTTCGGAGAAGATTACGGCGAACGTTTCTTCGGCTCCGACGGCATCCGGCGCCTGACGGAGTGGCTCGGCGAGCACGCGCGTAGCTGCCCAGCGGTCTTGCCGGGCGAGCGGCTCGGGCCGTGCGTGATGCGGCCGTGCAAGCTCGTCGGGGTGGGACGGAACTACCGCGCCCACGCCGCCGAGGTCGGAGCCGAGGTGCCCCCCGAGCCGATCCTATTCATGAAGGCGCCGAGCGCCGTCTCGGGTCCGTACGACGACGTGCTCTTACCGCCGGGCTCGACCCAGACGGATTGGGAGGTCGAGCTCGCGGTCGTGATCGGACGAGTCGCGCGCCACGTCGCGGTGGCGCACGCGCGCGAGCACGTGGCGGGTTATGCGCTCTTCAACGATTACAGCGAGCGCTCGTTTCAGCGCGAACGCGGCGGTCAATGGACGAAGGGCAAGAGCGCCGACTCGTTCGCGCCGATCGGGCCGTACCTCGTGACGGACGGGGTGGATCCGGCGAGCGTCGAGCTGTGGCTCGCGGTCAACGGGGTCGAGCGGCAGCGCGCTGTCACGAGCCAGATGATTTTCGACGTGCCGACGCTCGTCGCGTACGTGAGCGAATTCATGACGCTGTTGCCCGGAGACGTGATCGCGACGGGTACGCCCGAGGGCGTGGGGTCAGGCCAGAAGCCGCCGGTTTTTTTGCAGCAAGGCGATCTCGTCGAGTTCGGCGCGAGCGGACTCGGCAGCGCTCGGCAGCGCGTCGCGGCCTGGGAGCGTCTTTGAGCGTGCGCGCGCGCATCGCGGTCGGCTCGAGCGCGGCGCTCTTGTTCCTCGCGGCGTGCCACGAGCTGCCGAGCGGGATCCCGCTCGCGAACGCCGGCGGCGTGATGGAGGACACGGGAACCGAACGCGACCGCCGGCCGCTCGCGCATGTGGACGCGCCGGCGCTCCAAAAGGAGCCGAAACCGAGCCTGCCGTCACCGGCGCACGGCCCGCCGCCCGTCGCGGTCGAAGCGCCGCTCGACGCGGGTGTGCCGGACGGCGGCGTCGGCGCGAGTGACGCTGGCAGCGGTACCGTCACCTGGGCGGGGGACTACTTCGGTAGCGATCGGCTCGTGCGCCACTTCGACGGCGAGGCGGACGACGTCGAGCTCGATGACAAAGCGCACACACGCATCGAACAATCCGGAACGTCGAGCCTCGTCATCTCCATCGTCAATAGCGCGAGCAACGACGTGATCTGCAGCGTGCGCGCGTCGGCTCAAGGTTCGAGCGCTTCGCTCGAGCCGGGGCAATCCTGCTTCGGCGACGAAGGCTCGACGGCGACGGTCACCGACGGCCGCGTGAGCCTCAGCGCCGACCGGCTCGTGCTCGACTTCAACGGCAAGGTCGTCGAAAACGACGAAGACGACGACGGGGATACCCTCGAATTCCATCTCGAATATCACTTCGACGGCCGCCGCCGCTGAGCGCCGTAGCACCGCGATTTTCGTCGCGGTACGCTCCGGCGGACGAACAATGTCCGTGCAACGCGGCTCCGGGCGCTGCGGCGCCGCGCGAGCGGTGATACACGGCTCTCCGCGTGCCAAAACTCGTTCACGCGGCCGATCTGCACCTCGATAGCCCCCTGGTCGGGCTCGAGCGTTACGAAGGGGCTCCCGTCGGCGAGCTCCGCCGAGCGACGCGCGGTGCACTCGATCGCCTGGTCGAGCTCTGCGTGAACGAAGGGGCCGAGCTGCTCCTCATCGCCGGCGATCTGTTCGACGGCAACTGGCGTGACTATTCGACGGGGTTATTTTTGTGCGAGCGCATGGCACGCCTGCGGGAGGCCGGCGTGCGCGTCGTGTGGCTGCGCGGCAATCACGACGCGGCGAGCCGACTGCGCAAGCACCTCAGACTGCCCGAAAATGTGCGCGAGCTTTCGCACGCGCGTCCCGAGAGCGTGTGCTTCGAAGATTTGAACCTCGTCGTGCACGGGCAGGGCTTCCCCGAACAAGCCGTGCTCGAGGATCTCACGCGCCGCTATCCGGCTGCCGTCTCCGGTGCGGTGAACGTGGGCCTCTTGCACACGGCGCTCGAAGGTCGTCCGGGGCATGATCCGTACGCGCCTTGCACGCTCTCGGCGCTCGTCGACCGCGGGTACGACTATTGGGCGCTCGGTCACGTCCACGCGCATGAAATCGTGCATCGCGCGCCGTTCGTCGTGTATCCCGGGAACTTACAGGGGCGGCAAGTGCGCGAATCCGGCCCGAAGGGCGCCGTGGTCGTCACGTTCGACAGCGCCAAGGTGACCGGCGTCGAACACCGCGCCCTCGATGTCGTGCGTTGGGCCAAGGTCAGGGTCGAGGTGGGCGATGCCGGGACGCTCGACGACGTCGGTGACGCCGTGCAGCGCGCGCTCGTGCGCGAGAGCGCGCTCGCGTCGGAGCGGCTGCTCGCCGCACGTGTCGAGCTCGTGGGGCCGAGCGCGCTGCATGCGGCGCTCAGGGCGGATCCGGAGCGCGTGACGCAAACGGTGCGCGCCGCGGCGCTCGACGTCGACGCCGGCCCGGTGTGGATCGAGCGGGCGGTCGTGGCCACGCGCGCGGAGCGTCTGGATTTCGGTGACGGCGTCAGCGCCGCGGGGCCGCTCGGCGAGCTCGCACGCGAGATCACGGCGCTCAAAGCCGATCCCTCGACCCTCGCGACGTTCCTCGCGGAGCTGCCGGCTCTTGCCGAGCTGTTTCGCAAGTACCGGCCCGCCGCGGGCTCGGAGCCGGTGGCGGAGCCCGGCGCGCTGCTCGAGGACGCGCGTGAGCTCTTGCTCGCCCGGCTCGCGGAGCTCGAAAGCGGATGAGGATCCGGCGGCTGGATCTCAAGGCGTTCGGCTCGTTCTCGGGCACCTCCCTCGACTTGTCGGCCGGCGCGCCCGGCGGGCTCCACGTCATCTACGGTCCGAACGAAGCGGGAAAATCGACCGCGCTCCGCGCCGTTCGCGATTTGCTGTTCGGATTCGAGCACCGCACGCCCGACGCGCACCGGCACCGCAGCGAGGATCTGCGCGTCGGCGGCTTGCTCGAGGGCCCGGACGGCGTCGTCTACGTCGAACGGCTCAAGCGACGCAAAGACTCGCTCCTCGACGAGAAGGGCGCGCCCTTCGACGAAGCTCGGCTCAGAAAGCTTTTGGGCGGCGTCGATCGCGACACCTTCACGCGCAGCTTCGGCCTCGACCACGCCGAGCTCGAGCTTTACGGCGAGCGCATGCTGAAGGGCGAGGCGAGCGTCGGTGAGACGCTGTTCGACGCCGGCGCAGGCGGGCTCGACGTGCGACGTCTGCTCGAAAAGCTCCAGGCCGAGCAGGAAAAGCTCTATCGGTCGCGCGGCAAGCAGGAAATCAACCGACTGCTCGAAGAACAGGCGGAGGCGCGCCGCCGCTCTCAGGAAGTCTGGCTCTTGCCCGAGAGTTTCCAGAAGCAGGTCGAGGAGCTCGAGCGCGCGCGCGCTGAGCTCTCGGCGGTTTCGGGGCGTGTCGAGGCCGCGCGCACCGAATTGTACCGGCTGCGCGACGTGAGAAAAGCGCTGCCGGCGCTGCAGCGACGCGCGGAGTGTTTGGCGGAAATTCGTGCGCTCGGGCCGGTGGTGCACGTCCCGGAGGCGGCGGCGCTCGAGCGCGAGCAGGCCGAATCCCGGGCGGCCATTGCACGCGCCAAGGTGGCGCGCCTCGAGGACGAAAGCGCGCGGGCGGTCAAGCAGCTCGCCGAAATCGAGGTGCCGGAAGCGCTGCTCGCCATAGGTCCCGCGCGCATGACGCGCCTCGCCGACGCGACGGGGCGCACGCGCAAGGCGCGCGAGGATTTGCCGCGGCTCGAGGCGAACCTCCAGGCGTTGCGCGCCGAGGTGCTGACGAGTTTGCGCCGGCTCGGGCGCCACGACGAGCGGGCGAGCGCCGAAGAGCTGCGGGTCTCGACCTCCGCGCGCAGCCGCGTGCGGGAGCTCTCGACCGAGCGGCAGCGGCTCGACGAGCTGCGGGCGGGCGCCGAGCGGCGGCGCGCGCAAATCGAACGTGAAATCGACGAGCGGCGTGCCCGGCTCGCGCGCCTGCCGGAACCGGAGCCGCGCGCGGCGCTCGAGCGCGTGGCGGCGCTGTCGCGCTCGTTCGGCGACGTCGAGGCGCCCGTCGCAGCCCTGACGGCGCGCCGAGACACGCTGCTCAGGCAAGCACGCCAGGTGCTCGGCGAGCTCGTTCCGCCTTGCGCGACGCTCGACGCGCTCGCGGCGCTCATTCTGCCGAGCCCCGAGACGCTCGGCCGCTTTGCCGAAGCGTATGCGGAGCTCGACACGCGGGGCCGCGCTCTCGCGGACGCGAGCCGAAAGCTGGCCGAGCGTCATGCCGAAGTGGAAGCGGCGCTCAAACGTGTGCACGCGACGGGCAGCGTGCCGAGCGAGGCCGAGCTCGAGCGCGCCCGCAGGGAACGTGACGCGCTGCTCGGCGTCGTGCTCGGCGGCTGGCGTGACGGCGCGCCCTTCGACGCAGGTAGAGCGGCGCGGCTGAGTGAGGAGAGCGCGCGGGCCGACGCCCTCTCCGATCGTTTGCGCCGCGAAGCCGACCGCGTCGCGGCGCTCGGCCACGCGCTCGTCGACCAGGAGCTCGTCCGCACGCAAGCGGCGCGCCTCGTCGTCGAGCAAGCCGAGCTCGCGGCGGGGCGTGAAGTCCTGAACGCCGAGTACAGCGAGGCCTTCCGCGCTTCGGACCTCACGCCGCTCCCTCCGCTCGAGATGCGCGCCTGGGTGGAACGCCGCGCGCGTGCGCTCGAGCTCGTCGAGCAAGCGCGCGTGGTCGAATCCGAGCTCGAAAAAGCCGAGGCCGCGCGGGCGCTCGTCGAAAAAGCGGTGGTCGCCGCGCTCGGTCCCGACGCGCTCGCGGGCACGCTCGGGCTCGCCGTCGAACGCGCGGCGGCGCTGCAAGCCGAAGCGGCGCGCATCGATAACGAGCGCCATGAAACCGAACGCGCGCTCGACGCGCTGACGGCGCGTCTCGCTCACGAGACGCGAGAGCTCGAAGGCGCCGAGCGGAGCCTCGCGGCGTGGCGCGCCGCTTGGGCGCTCGCCGTCGAGCCGCTCGGAGCCGGTGCCGAGATTTTACCGGTGGCGGCCCTCGAGCTCTTGGACGAGCTCGCCGCGCTCGCCGCGCTCGTCGAGCGGCGCGAGGGGCTCGAGCGGCGCGTGAACGGTATTCGGCGGGACGAAGCGGAGCTCGCGGGCGAGGTGAGTGAGCTCGCGCGCGAGCACGGCGTGCCGTTCGAGCGCGCGGCGCCCGACTCGGCCGCCGAGGAGATCGTGCGGCGGTTTCGGCGCGGCGAAGCGGCGCGCGAGGAGCGGGCTCGGCTCGCGAGTGAAAACGTCGAACGTGGCGCGCTGCTCGGAGCCGAACGCGCGGCGCTCGCCGAAGCGGAGCGGGAGCTCTGGGCGCTCGCGCGGGCGGTGGGTGCGGCGGATCCGGCGGAGCTGCCCGCGTTCGAGGGCAAGAGCCGGCGGGCGCGCGAGCTCGAAGCCCAGCTTGCGCTGCTCGAGACCACGCTGGTCGACGACTCAGGCGGCCGCTCGGTCGCGGCGCTCGTCGCCGAGGCGGCCGGTGAGGACGCGCCGCGGCTCGCCGCGCGCATCGACGCCCTCACGCGCGAGCTCGAGGAGCTCGAAGAAGAGCGGAACCGCGCGCACGATCGCGCGGCGTCGTTGCAAGCCGGACAGCGCAAGCAAGCGGACGCGCTCGGCGCCGAGGCGGCCCAAGAAGAGCAGACGCTCGGGGCGGCCCTCGCCGACCGCGTCGGGCGTTACGCGACTCTGCGCGTGGCGACGGCGCTGCTCGAGCGCGCGATCGAGCGCTATCGCATCGAAAACCAGGCGCCGATCCTCAAGCGCGCCGGCGAGCTCTTTCCGCGGCTCACCGACGAGGGCTACTCGACTTTGCGTGTGGGTCGCGAGGGGCGCGGTATCGTGGCGGTGCGGGCCGACGGCTCCGAGCTCGCACCGCACGAGCTCAGTACGGGCACTCGGTATCAGCTGTACCTGGCGCTCCGGCTCGCGAGCGTGGAGCGCGTGATCGCGGGCAGTGAACCGTTACCGCTCGTGCTCGACGACGTGACCGTACACGTGGACGACGCGCGCAAGCGCCGCACGTTCGCGGTCCTCGGGGACATCGCGGCGCGCGTGCAGATCTTGTTTTTCACGCACCACGCGCTCGACGCGGAGCTCGCGTGCGCCGCCGCCGGCGCGCGCGCTCGCGTGCACGAGCTCTCGCCCGCGGCGCAAAGCGCGGTGACGGCTTGGGAGAGCGTCCGAGGTAGGGCGGTGTAGGCTCGCGGGCTTGCGGCCGCCGGCGCGGGTCGGTACGCTCGGTGGATCGTGGCTGACGCGCTTCGATCACCCTTTGCGCCGCCGGCTTGGCAACCAGGAACGGTCGTCAAGGAGCGCTATCGGCTCGAAGTGCTGCTGCGCCGCGGCGGCATGGGTTCGGTGTGGAAGGCCCGCGATCTCGTCACCGACGCGCCCGTCGCGCTCAAGGGCCTGGAGCCCGAGATCGCTCGGGATCGCGTCATGGTGCAGCGTTTCCTGCGCGAAGCCCAGGCGGCCCAGCTGCTCGAAAGTCCGAACGTCGTGCGCATTCACGACTACGGCGTCGATCACGATCAGGCATTCATCGCGATGGAGCTGCTCGACGGCGAGCCCTTGAGCGAGCGCATCACGCGCGTCGGCCGGCTCGCGCCCGAAGAAGTCCTGCGCTTCGTCTCGGACATCGTGCGCGCGATCGAACCCGCGCACTCGGCTGGCATCATTCACCGCGATCTCAAGCCGGACAACGTGTTCATCTGTCGCGGTGAGCCGGAAGTGGCCAAGGTGCTCGACTTCGGCGTGGCGAAGGTGAAGAAAGGCGCGCTCTGGACCGGCACGGGTACGGGCACGCAGACGGGCCTCATGCTCGGCACGCCGTACTACATGAGCCCCGAGCAAACGCAGGCAAGACCCATCGATCAACGCACCGACCTCTGGTCCATCGCCGTGGTCACGTTCGAAGCCTTGCTCGGGCAGCGTCCGTTCGTCGCCGAGACGTTCGGCGATCTCGTGATTGCGATTTGCACGGCTCCTACGCCGATCCCGTCCCGCTTCGGAGCCGTGCCGGCTGGTTTCGACGAATGGTTCGTCCGAGCGACGCAGCGTGACCGCGCTCGCCGCTTTCAGACGGCGCGCGAAATGATCGAAGAGCTCACGACCGTGCTCGCCCCCGGGCCCACCAAGCGCGTGAGCGGCCGTATGCCGGGCATCGGCGCGAGCGTCGCGCCCACTCCGGCCCGGAGTTTTCCGCCGCGCAGCGAAGGTAACGATTTGCAGCTCACCACCGGCCAGCGCGCGGCCATCACTCGCGCCGCGCCGGGAGAGCCAGCGCGCGGCGGCAACGCGGGGCTATTCTTGCTACTCGGTGTCGCCGCGCTGATCCTGGTGGGCGTCGCCGCGTTCGCGTTCGGCGGCGGCGCGCGCGCCTTGCGCCGGGCGGAGCTCGGGTCCGCGGCCGCAGCCGTCTTGCCCTCGGCGGTGCTCACGGCGACGTCGCTGCTCGTCGAGCCGTCCGCAAAACGCGCGCACACGGAGCACGCGCCCGCTTCGGTGGTTCCGCGCACTAGCGACATCGTCCCGCGCTGATGGCCTCGAAAGCCCTACCCGGCGAGCTCACCCTCGAGCTCGCGCTCGACGACGCCGAAGACGACGCCGCGATCCGGCGCCGCGTCGCGGAAACGCTGCGTGTCGCCGAAAGCGAGCTGCCGCCGATCGTCGTACGCAAGCGCTCGCTCGACGCGCGGCGCGGGCGACTCAGGTTCCACTTGCTGATCGAGATCGGCGCGCGCGACGAGGCGCTCGGGGGCGCGCCGCCGCGCGAAGTCACGGGCGAGCCGCGCGTCGTCGTGGTGGGAGAGGGGCCGGCCGGTCTCTTTTGCGCTTACGAGCTCGCGCGGCGCGGCATCGCCTGCATCGTGGTCGATCGCGGCAAGCTCGTGCAGCCTCGACGGCACGACCTCAAGGGTCTGAACCGCTACGGCAAGGTCGATCCCGATAGCAACTACTGCTTCGGGGAGGGCGGCGCCGGCACGTACAGTGACGGCAAGCTCTACACGCGAGCACACAAGCGCGGCCCGGTGCGCGACGTGCTCGAGCTCCTCGCTCTTCACGGAGCGCCGCCCGCCGTGCTCGTCGAAGCCCGCCCGCACATCGGCTCGAATCGCCTGCCCAAAGTCGTGACGGCGCTGCGCGAACGACTCGCCGGCGTGGGACAAGTGTTTCGCTTCGGCGCGCGCGTGACCGGCCTCGTCATGCGTCCGCACGGTGACGCTCGGCGCGTCGCCGGCGTGCGGCTCGCGGACGGCAGCGAAATCGGCGCCGACGCCGTGGTGCTCGCCACCGGCCACTCCGCGCGCGACGTGTTCGAGCTCTTGCTCGAAGCCGGTGTGCGGCTCGAGCCGAAGCCGTTCGCGCTCGGCGTGCGCATCGAGCACCCGCAGCCTCTCATCAATCGCATTCAATACGGCCGGAGCGAGCTCCACCCGAAGCTGCCGAACGCGTCCTACCGCTTGGCTTGTCAGGTGGACGGCCGCGGCGTGTTTTCCTTCTGCATGTGCCCGGGCGGCTGGATCGTGCCGGCAGCGACGGAACCGGGCGCGCTGGTCGTCAACGGCATGAGTCTCTCGCGCCGGGACTCGCCCTTCGCGAACGCGGGGCTCGTCGTCGCGATCGAGCCGCACGACTGGGAAGCGCTCGGTTTTCGGGGTCCGCTCGGCGGCATTCACGTGCAAAGTCGCATCGAACGTGCGGCCTTCGAGGCGGGGGGAGGGGAGCTTCGCGCGCCGGCGGTGCGCGCGCTCGACTTCGTCGAGGGGCGCGCATCCGCGGACGTTCCCGAGACGAGCTACATCCCAGGCACGGTGGCGGCCGACATTCGGGCCGTGCTCGACGCCGCCGGGCTCGAGCTCGCCACCCGTGTACGCCGCGCGCTCGTCGAATTCAACCAGAGCATGCGCGGGTATCTCACGAACGACGCGGCGCTCGTCGGCGTCGAGTCGCGCACCAGCTCGCCCGTTCGTGTCCCTCGCGATCCGGAGACGCTCGAGTCGCCCGATCTGCTCGGTCTTTACCCCGCGGGGGAAGGCGCCGGGTATGCAGGCGGCATCGTGAGCGCGGCGCTCGACGGCATGCGCGTCGCGGAGCGGGTGGCGGCTCGGCTCGAGCAGGCGCGCTGACCCTCGGTGGCACCATTTTGCTCCCGGCTGGGGCACTTTGCGCCTGCTGCCGGGTGTGACCCGACCAAAAATGGGCAAAAATTGCGCTGCGCTGTCGCTAGCGGGCGGCCCGCCACGTGCATTGTCGCGTACGCATGAATGCCCCCACTCCGCGTCACCCGAGCGGACGCCAGCGTGGAGAGCAGGCGAAAGGCCGCGGCCTCGTGCTCTTCACGCTCGCGCTGCTCGCCGGGGCCGCCGTCACCGTGTTCACGGTGCGCGTCCTGCTCTCCGTGTTCGCGGGTATCCTCTTTGCGATCGTGCTGCGGGCGATCGCGTCGTTCATCGCGAAACACCTTCACGCGCCGTACGTCCTCGTCCTCACGTCGCTCGTGCTCGTGCTGCTCGGCGGAACCGTGCTCGCCGTCGTGTTCTCGGTGCCACTCGTCGTCGACCAGATCGACAAGCTGCGCTCGACCTTACCGCCCGCGGCGCACCGCTTTGCCGACTCCCTGGGCTACGGCGACGTGCTCGAGCACGGCTTGGGCAACAAGCTCCAAAATCTCCATTTCGACAAAGCCGCGAGCGGCGCGCTCGCCACGGTGGGCACGACGTTCGACGTGCTCGCCGGGCTGATCGTCTGCTTCTTCGTCGCGGTTTACGGTGCGGCTGACCCCGGCGCCTACTCGCGCGCCCTGCTCGCCGTCCTGCCGGCGCGCCACCGAGCCGTCGCGGCAGCCATCATGCAAGAAGCGACGAGCGAGCTCCGGCGCTGGTTACTCGGGCGCCTGGTCGCCATGCTGTTCGTGGGCGTGAGCTGCGGCATCGCGTTCAGCCTGCTCGGTGTGCCGCTCGCCATCCCCTTGGCCGTGCTCGCGGGCCTTTTGACCTTCGTCGAGTACGTCGGCGCGGTCGCTTCGGCCATTCCCGCGATCCTGCTCGCGTTCAGTCAGGGACCGCTGACGGCGGTCTGGGTCGGCGTCACGTATACGGCCCTGCACATCATCGAAGGCTACGTGCTCACGCCCTTGCTCGCGCGCAACGCCGTGCGCATTCCGCCGGCCGGTACGCTCGTCGGTCAGGCGCTCTTCGGTGCGCTCGTGGGGTCGCTCGGCCTCACCTTTTCGACGCCGCTGCTCGTGGTCGCAATCTCGGCGGGCAAGGAGCTCCGCAAGCGTTCGGCGCCCGAACGGACGCGCGAGCGTGAGCCCGAGCCGTCGGCCGCGTGATTACGCCGCGCGCAGCGTCACGCGCGTGATCTCCGCGGGCGCCCCGAGCCGCATGGGCGGACCCCAATAGCCGGTGCCCGAGCTCACGTACACCTGCGTTTCGCCGAAGCGGGCAAGTCCGCGCACCACGGGTTGCTGCAAGCGGACCGCGTAGTTCCACGGCCAAATTTGCCCGCCGTGCGTGTGACCGGACAGCTGTAGGCCCACGCCGTGCTCCACCGCCTCGAACACGGCCCGCGGCTGGTGCGCGAGCAGCACGAGCTCGCGCGTGGGATCGCGGCCCGCGACGGCGCGGCCGAGATCGGCGCCGTGACCTTCCCCGAATTGGTGCGCGTGTGCGTCGTCGATGCCGGCGAGATCGAAGCTCTCCGCGCCGTTGCCGATGCTCACGCGTTCGTTGCGGAGCACGCGGATGCCGAGCCGTTCGAGTTCGGCGCACCACGCGGGCGCGCCCGAGTAATACTCGTGATTGCCGGTCACGAAGTACACGCCGTAGCGCGCCTTGAGTCCCGCGAGCGGCGCGACGGCGGCGCGCAAATCCTCGACCGAGCCGTCGACGAGGTCGCCCGTGATCGCGATCACGTCGGGAGACACGGCGTTCGTGCGGGCCACGATGTCCTCGATGAAGGCGCGTCCGATGGTCGGCCCGACGTGAATGTCCGTGAGCTGCACGATCGTGAGGCCGTCGAGCGACTTCGGCAGGCGGCGCAGCCGCACGGCGACTTCACGGAGCGCCACGCGAGCGAGGCCGGAGCGCACCGCGACCGCGGCGAGGCCGCCCGTCGTGACCACGACCAAGAGCCCGAACCAGCGCGCGAGCAGCAGTCGCCGCTCCGGATCCGGGGGCGGCGCCGACCCGAGCTTCGCCACCAGAGCAAGGCCGCCGCGCCCGAGGTCACCCGCCGCGAGCACGACCAGGAACAGGAGCAGCAGCCCCATCCACACCGACGCGACCCAAACGAGCGGAACGGCAAAACCTGCCCCGGCGCGCCGCAGAAAAAAAGATAGTGGGACGACTACGTACATGCCCACGATGCCCGCCGTCGCGACCCGCTGCCAGGGCGGCGCCAAGATCGTGTCGCGCACGAGTCGCGCCCAAATGTAGTAGTGGACCGCCCCCACGAGCGTCAGCGCGACGCAGAAGAAGAGCGCGAACGAAAGCAGGCGCGGCATGTCGGTCATCTATGGGCCGCGCGGCCCGGTCTGCCAAGGGGCCGTGTCCGTCCTTGAATACCGGACCGTCTCGCGATACGCCTCGCTCGCCGTGGATAGCTATACGCCCGACTCCGATCGAGACCCGCAAGAGACCCAGGAATGGGTCGAGTCGCTCGAGTCCGTCGTCGCGCACGAAGGTGCGAACCGTGCGCGCTTCGTGCTCGGTCGCGTCGTCGAGGCTGCACGGCGTCTCGGCGCCGAACCGCCGTTGCCGGTCGTCACCGACTACGTCAACACCATCCCCGTCGCCGACGAGCCCGAGTACCCGGGCGACCGGCAGATGGAACGACGCATCCAGCAGATCATTCGCTGGAACGCCGCCGTGATGGTCAACAACGCCAATCACGACTGGGACGGCATCGGCGGCCACATCTCGACCTACGCCTCGAGCGCGATCCTGTACGAGGTGGGCTTCAACCACTTCTTTCACGGCAAGGACGCAGGCAGCGCGGGCGATCAAATCTACTACCAGGGGCACGCGGCTCCCGGCATTTACTCGCGCGCCTTTCTCGAGGGCCGGCTCTCGAGCGAGCAGCTCGAGCGCTTCCGGCGCGAGACGGAGCGTGGTCGCGGGCTCTCGTCGTACCCGCACCCGCGCTTGATGAGCGACTTCTGGGAGTTCCCCACCGTCAGCATGGGCCTCGGGCCCGTGAACTCGATCTATCAAGCGCGCTTCAATCGCTACGCGACGGCCCGCGGCATCACCGACGCTTCCGCCTCCAAGGTGTGGTGCTTCGTCGGCGACGGCGAGAGCGACGAGCCGGAGACGCTCGGCGCGCTCCAGATCGCGGCGCGCGAGCGGCTCGATAATCTCGTGTGGGTCGTCAATTGTAACCTCCAGCGCCTCGACGGGCCGGTCTACGGCAACGGCAAGATCATCCAGCAGCTCGAGGGTATCTTCCGCGGCGCGGGTTGGAACGTGATCAAGGTGATCTGGGGCCCCGAGTGGGATCCGATCTTCGCGCGTGACACCGACGGCGTCTTGCGACGGCATCTGAACGCCGTCGTTGACGGGCAGTGGCAGCGCCTCACGACCGCGACGGGCGACGTCGTGCGCAAGGAATTTTTCGCGCTCGATCCCCGCATGCTCGAGCTCGTCTCGCACGTCTCGGACGACGAGCTCGCGCGGTTCCGGCGCGGCGGGCACAGCTTGCGCAAGGTGTACGCTGCCTACCGTCAGGCCACGCAGAACAGCGACGGACGCCCGACCGTCATCCTCGCGCACACCGTGAAGGGCTGGATGCTCGGCGAAGGCTTCGAAGGCGTGAACGTCACGCACCAGAAGAAGAAGATGGGCCGCTCGGATCTGCAGCACTTCCGGGACATCCTCGAGCTGCCGATCCCCGACGACGCGCTCGAACGGCCTCCGCTCTTCCACCCGGGCCCGAAGAGCCCCGAGGTCGAGTACCTACTCGAACGCCGTCGCGCGCTCGGCGGTTTGATTCCGAAGCGTGGCCACGCCCAGGTCAAGCTCGAGCTGCCCAAATCCGACGTTTACGAGGAGTTTTACAAGGGCATGGAGAAGGGGGAGGCGTCGACCACGATGGTCTTCTCGCGCCTGCTCGCCAAGCTCCTGCGCGACAAGAAGATCGGCCGGCGCGTCGTGCCGATCGTTCCGGACGAAGCGCGCACCTTCGGCATGGAAGCCTTGTTCGGCCAGGTCGGCATCTACTCGGCCGTCGGCCAAGTGTACGAGCCGATCGATAAGGGCAAGCTCCTTTATTACAAGGAGACCAAGGACGGTCAGGTGCTCGAAGAGGGCATCACCGAGACGGGCTCGATGGCTTCCTTCATCGCGGCGGCCACGTCGTACGCGGTGCACGGCCAGCCGATGATCCCGTTTTACATTTTCTACTCCATGTTCGGCTTCCAGCGCACGGGCGACCTCATGTGGGCGGCCGGCGACAGCATGGCGCGCGGATTCGTGCTGGGCGGCACGGCGGGTCGCACGACGCTGAACGGCGAAGGCCTGCAGCACGAGGACGGCCACAGTCACGTGCACGCGACGACCGTACCGGCCGTACGCGCGTACGACGTGTCGTTCGCCTTCGAGCTCGCCGCCATCATCGAAGACGGCATGAAGCGCATGTTCGAGGACGAGGAGAACGTCTGGTACTACCTGACGCTCCAGAACGAGAACTACCCGATGCCGCCCATGCCCGAGGGCGCCAAAGACGGCATTTTACGCGGGCTCTATCGCTTCCGTCCCGCGAAGAAGAAGCTCGGCAAGCACGTGCAGCTCTGGGGCTCGGGCTCGATCATGCTGCAGGTCCTACGCGCGCAAGAGCTCCTCGAGCGCTTCGGAGTGTCGGCCGACGTCTGGGGCGTCACGAGCTACCAGCGCCTGCGCTCGGACGCGCTCGAGTGCGAGCGCCAGAACCGCCTCCACCCAGAAGCGCCGCCGCGCGTGCCGTACCTCACCGAGGTGTTGAAAGGCGTCGAAGGTCCGTTCATTTCGGCGTCCGACTACATGAAGACGATGGGCGACTTGGTCGCGCGCTGGATCCCGGGTCGTTTCGTGCCGCTCGGTACCGACGGCTTCGGCATGAGCGACACGCGTGAGGCGCTGCGTCGCCACTTCGAGGTCGACGCCGAGTCCGTCGTGATCGGCGCGCTCGATGCGCTGCGACTCGAGGGCAAGCTCTCGAACGCCGAGCTCGCAAACGCAATCCGCGAGCTTGGCGTGGACGCCGACAAAGTGGCGCCGCTGTCGATTTGAGCACCGGGCCGCGTTCTTCCCGCTGAGCTCGTCGAGATTTGGTGGCTCGCGTCAGCGCGCCACCTTCAGCAGGAACTGCGCCGACTGCTCGGGCAGCATGCGCGCCGTGACGGGCCAGTAGGCGTTTCCTGCGCGATCGACGGCCGGCGCCGACGCAGTGCCGTGAAAGAGCCCGCGCGTGAGCTCGTGGCCGCCGAGCTCCGTGACGCCTGTCACGCTGCTGCCGTCGAATTCGATGCGTTCGAGCAAGTACGTGTCGGGGTTCGCCCGGTAGCCGCCGATCGTCGCCGTGCCGCTGTCGTCAACGCCGAGCCCGGAGTTCGGCGTCAGATCGAGCACCGTGGAGTCGAGGTACACGCCGCCCGGATCTAGCCACACGACGTACGTCTCCGCGCGGTCGGTGCGCGTGGCGCGGAGCTGTGTGCCGCCGAGCTCGAGGGTTCCGGAGATTGCGCCCGACAGTGCGACACCGCCGCCCGGCACCGGCCGCAGCGCGAGCACGCTCGCCGTGCCGTTGTTTCCGGCGACTGCGCTCTCGGTCCAAAGCACTGCGCCCTGCGTGTCGAGTGCCGTCAGCGTCAAGGCGGGGGCACCGTTGCAGTTTTCAGCGACGTATGCCGTCCCGGTTACGTCCACGGCGACGACGCCGTGTGGGTCCGTCATGCCACGTGTCCAGAGCAGCGCGCCGTTGGCGTCGAAGCGCATCAACGTCGAACCGACGACGACGACGAAGTCGCCTGCTTCGTTCACGTCGAATGCGCCGAGCCGGTCGTCACCGGCGCCGCCCAGGCTGCGCGTATAGAGATGGGTGAACTGCGCGTCGTACTTCGAGACGAAGACGTCCGCACCGCCCGCGCTCGTGAGCGCGCCGCTACCGCTGTCATAGCTGCCGGTGAATTCGCCGAATAGATAGAGGTCACTCGCCGCGTCCAGCGCAACGCCGCGTCCACCGTGCATGAAGGTGGTGACGACCGCTCCGGTCGCGTCCACGACCTGGGTTCCAGTTTCGCCCGTGATCAGTAAGCCGCCGTCGGCGCGGCCGACGAGCGCGTGGTCGCCGCCGGGTTCGGCGTAGAGCTCGGCGTGGTGCAGCCAGGACAGCCGGTCGTCGCTCGAGTCCGCGAAATCACACGCGCGGAGCGCGCCCGCGCCGGAATTGACCGCGGTCGTGAAACGAGCGAGCGCCGCGCTCGGCTCGCCGCGGAATGCATAGTTTTGCGCGAGCAACCGTCCGTTCACCCAGGCCGAGTAGGAGCGCCCGCCCGCGTCGACGACGAAAAGTACGCGGTAGGCGCTGCCTGCGGCATAGCGAAACGGATTCACGCTCGCGTATGCCTCGCCGCTCGAAGCATCGACGGAGCCGTCCGCGTTGAAGCGCACGGCGACCGCCAGATCGCCGGCAGTCGTCGCTGGCAGCGCGGACAGACCGATGACGCCGTCGATCCCGTCAGCGGAAGGCACGATCGACACGGACGCCGTGAAGGCGCTCGCCTGAGTCGTGAGTGCGCGTTCGCCGAAGCCGCCGTCCGGCACGGCGAGCCAGCAGTGGTCCTCCGCAGGCGGTGCGCTGCAGCCGCTCTCATTGGTTCCGGGGTCGTTCGCTCCGCTCTCGACGATCGCCGCGCAGTCGCTGCTTGCTCGTTCACCCTGGACGCGCGCCGCCGAAGCCCGGTTGCCGCTTACGTCGATGCCACCGCACCCGAAGAGGAGCGCCAACGCGGCATAACGAATCGAGCCAAGGCCCGGCATGTAGGAAAAGGTGAGCAAGAGCTGCGCCAGGCCAAACCGCGGCAAACGGCGCGCGAAACGGCCCATAAGTGACATCGAGTGTGCGCTTCCGCCCCGCGGGGCGAGCTCGCGTGTCGCCTCGGCTCACAGGGTGCGTCATTCCGCGCCGACTGGGCAGACGGCTGCGGCAATTCGCTGCTTCACACCCTACCGCCGAGAAACCCGGCCGAGAACGCGGCGCACAGCGCGCCTGCACCGCCGCCCTAGATCAAGCGCCTATCGGCACCGAGCTCGGCAATGAGGGCGGCGTTGGCCGGCGGAAATGGGCGCGCGACGAGCTCGGAGCGCGTCACCCACGCGAGGTCGCTCACCTCGAGGAGCTCGCCGTCACCCTCGAGCCAATCGCACTCCACCGGATGCAGCGCAACGCGCCGCTCCGGGTAGTCCCACTCAATCGTTTCGCGCCGCCCGCGCGCGACGGCCACGACCCCCGTCTCCTCTCGCACTTCGCGCACGGCGCACGCTTCGGCGCTCTCGGCGGGTCGCAGCTTGCCGCCCGGTAGCTCCCACGAGCCGCCAAGGTGCGTCTCAGCGCGCCGCCGCGTCACGAGCAGGCGCCCCTCGCGAAACACGAGCGCGATCGCCACCTCGAGGCGTGCTCGCTCGGTCACGAAGCGCCGCCGTTCGCGAGCAGCCACACGGCGAGTTTACGGTGTGGTGCCGGCATCGCATGGCGCGAAAGCTCGCTCGGAAGCGCGCGCACGACGTGCTCGGCCCGTAGCGCCCCACGAAGAACGTTGCCGGGCAGCGTCGCCTCCACGAGCTCGAGCGCGATACGAAAGCGAGTGATGGTGTGCTCGATGCGCGCGAGCTCGACTCCGATGTGCGCCTTGACGCCCAGAGCCCCGTGTACGGCGCGTTCGGCAGCTGCGGCTCGCGTTTCGTTCGGCTCGAGCTCGACGTGCGGGAACGTCCAGAGCCCGGCCCATCGCGGCGCTGACGCGGGTAGCCGTACGAGCACCACGCGCTTGCCATCGCGCACCGCTACCGCCACCGCGCGAACACGCGTCGGCTTCGGTCGCGCGGGAAGCTCCGGCAGCTTTTCGACGAGTCCGTCACGCCGCGCGACACACGTCGCTCGCAGTGGACACGCTCCGCAAGCCGCGGCGCGGGGCGTGCAAACCGTCGCGCCGAGCTCCATCAGTGCCTGGTTGAAGTCCCCCGGGCGGTCCTCCGGCACGAGCTCGCCGGCGAGCTGCCAAAGCGCTCGGCGGAGCGGGCCCTTGCCCGGATCGCCGCGTAACCCGAAATGGCGCGCGAGGACGCGCACGACGTTGCCGTCGACGAGGGGCTTCTTCTCACCGAACGCGATGCTGGCGATCGCGCCGGCCGAATAGGCGCCGATCCCCGGCAGCTCGAGCAACGCGGCGTGAGTGCGCGGCAGCTCCCCGGCGTGTCGCTCGAGGAGAAAACGGGCTCCGGCATGGAGCCGGCGTGCGCGCGAGTAGTAGCCGAGCCCCTGCCAGGCGTGGAGCACGTCCGCCTCCGGCGCGTCCGCCAAGGCGCGCACGCTCGGAAAGCGGCGCATCCAATTCGGAAAATAGCGAAGCACCGTCGCGACCTGCGTTTGCTGCAGCATCACCTCGCTCACCCAAATCGCATAAGGATCGCGCGTGCTGCGCCAAGGAAGGGCCCGCCGGTTACGATCGTACCAAACGAGAAGCCGTGAACCGAGATCGCGAGGCACCCCACGCAAAACCCGCTCCGGTGTCGCGGACCGTGCCGCGCCTGGCCTCGGCTTTCCCGCCAAACAAAAACGCTCCGCTCTCCTTAGAACTTAACCCCTGGCGGAAAGCCATGCCGCATGAGAGCATCACCCGTCCGATGAGCCCCCTCGTCGTGTCCCTGGAGGCCATTCGTACCGACGGTTGGTTCGAGCGTGTGGGGGAGGGCATCGGCAGCTTCCAGGCGCTGTGCGAAATCGTCGGCTCCCGTTTCTTCGCGTTCGCGATGATCACGGGTGCGCGCATCACCTCGCTCACGGTCGACCGCCGCGTGCCCGAAAACACGCTCGTCGAGTTTGCCGTCGGCGCCGACGAGGAGGCAGGGGTCGCCGGGGAGCCCCAGCGGCTCACGCTCGGGGAGTTCCGGCATCGTCTGGTCAACGCCCTCGTGATCGACGAGCCGCACGGCCCCGCCCCCAAGCGCGCGACCGATCTCGAAGCCGTGCAGCTGCACATCGGCGTGCGCTACCTCCTGCTCGCGCCGCTCTACGGCTATGCCCTGCGCGAGCTCAAGCTCGGCGCCGACGGCACGAACATCGTGCTCGCCCACGACGGCCTCGAAGAAACGTATCCGCTCCCGGCGTTTAGGGCACGGATCCGCACCCACGTGCGGGAAGAGCTCGAGCGCGTTCGCCGTCCCGCCGCGCGCAGCGCCATCGACCTGAGTCGCGTGAACGAGGCACAGACGGCCATGGCACGGGGCGACCAGATCCGCGTGCTCGAACTGCTCGGCGCGTGGCCGGCTCCGCTCGCAATTTTCCTCCGCACGCCGGAGGGACAGCTCTTGAATCCCGAGGCTCGCGCGACCATCGCCCGCGGTCTCGGCCTGCTCGGCAGCGCTTGCATCGCGCTCGGGGAGGGCATCAAGGGCGAAGAAATCCTGCGGCTCGGCATCCAGTACGCCGGGGAAGGAGAGGCGGCGCCCGACCTCTTCTTGCGCTTGGGAGAAGCCATGCTCGGCGATGGTCGAGCAGGGGAGGCCATCGGGCCCTTGCGGCGGGGTGCGAACCTCGGCGCGAGCCCGGCTCGAGTTTGGACGCTGCTCGCGCAGGCCTTCGCGACGCGCGGCCGCTCACTCGCCGCCCTCGGCTCCGTGCTCGAAGCGCGCGCCGCCGGGGCTCCCGAGGCCGAGCTCGAGGCCGTCGTCGAGCAGATCAAGGGAGCCCTCGGACCAGCCTACGCCCGCTGGGAAGAGGGCATGAGCGCTGCCGCCGAATGAGGCTCTGCGCCGCTAGGGGCGCCTTCCAGCCGCGGCATTTGACAGGCTTACCCCCCAGGCACTAGATAAGCGGCGCTCGGCGTCCTAAGGTCCGCTGTAATTTCGTGGACTTGCCACCGCCGCGGCTGATCGGAAGCGATGTTTTTCACCTACCTACCGATGTTCGTGATGTTCGCCATCGTGGGGCTCATCGCCTGCGTGATGTTCATCGGCGGACAGTTCGTCGGTCCGAAGCACCCGACGCCTGAAAAGCTCATGCCGTTCGAGTGCGGCAACGACACGCCCGGTGCCGGCCAGACCAAGATGAGCGTCAAGTTCTACCTGACGGCCATCCTCTTCGTCGTCTTCGACGTGGAAGTCGTCTTCATGTACCCGTGGGCCGCGCTCTTCAAAGGGCTCGGCTGGGCGGGCTTCGCGTCGATGCTGGGCTTCATCGCGGCCCTGATCATCGCGCTCGCCTACTGCTGGAAGAAAGGAGCTCTCGAATGGGAGCGCTGAAAGAAGGCTCGCCCGATATGCTCACGTCCGGAGCGGGTGAAGGGTTCGTCACGACCCAATTCAACTCACTCTTGGCTTGGGCGCAAAAGTACTCGCTCTTCATGTACCCCTTCGTGACCGCTTGCTGCGGCATGGAGTTCATGTCGGTTTCGAGCCCGCGCTACGACTTTTCGCGCTTCGGCTCGGAAGCGCCGCGCTTTTCGCCCCGGCAGTCGGACTTGCTCTGGGTCGTCGGCACGATCGTGCAGCGCCAGGCGCCCGTGCTCCGGCGCATCTACGAGCAACTCGCGGAGCCGAAGTGGGTGCTCGCGTTCGGGACCTGCGCCTCGTGCGGCGGTTTCTACGACAACTACGCCACGGTCGCCGGCATCGACAAGATCATCCCTTGCGACATCTACGTGCCGGGCTGTCCGCCACGGCCCGAAGCAGTGCTCGACGGCCTGATGCTCTTGCAGGACAAGATCCAACGTGGCGATCGCCGCCCGGCCATCGTCAAACCGCGCGCCGATCCGGCGCAGGATCAGAGCCTCGGCCTGGTACAGCTGCGGCGTTCCGGCTCCTCGCGTACTCCGGTGTGAGATGTCCAAGGCGCTCATCGATCTGATTCGCCAGAAGTTTCCGGCCGACGTGCTCGAGTCGCATTCGCAGCGCGGCGATGACACGGTCGTCGTGTACGCCCCGCGCTGGAAGGACATCGCGCGCTTCTTACGCGACGATCCGCGCGCCGACATGAACATGTTGACCGATCTGACGGCCGTCGATTTCCCCGATCGCACTCCGCGCTTCGAGGTGGTCGTGCACCTTTATTCGCTTTCGAAGGGCCATCGCTTGCGTCTGAAGGCGCGCGTCGGTGACGCGGCGGGAACGAACGCCGAAATCGACACCGTGAGCGATCTGTGGGCGAGCGCGAACTGGGCCGAGCGCGAGTGCTGGGACATGTTCGGCGTGCGCTTCAAAGGCCACCCCGATCTGCGTCGCATCCTGCTTTACCCTGAGTTCGAGGGACACCCGCTGCGCAGGGACTATCCCGCCGACCGCATTCAGCCGCTCGTGCCGTACCTCGACGTGCCGAACACGCAGAAGCTCCCGCCGTTCGGCCCCGACGAAGGCATGCCGTTCGGCCGCCAAACGTTCCAGCAAGGTCCCTCCACCGACGACGACGACGTGAACTGATGGAACCCATCGATCAAGAGCTGGATCCGAGCGAGATCGAACTGCCCGCCGAGCCGATGCTGCTGAACGTCGGGCCCGCGCATCCCGCGATGCACGGCACCGTCCGCATCGTGATGGAGCTCTCGGGCGAGTCGATCGAGCGCTGCGACGTGCAGGTCGGTTACCTGCATCGCGGTTTCGAGAAGATGTGCGAGCGCGGCAACTGGTCGCAGGTCTTCCCCTACGTCGACCGCTGCAACTACGTCTCGCCCATGCTCAACAACGTGGCGTTCGCGCTCGCGTGCGAAAAGCTCCTCGGCATCGAGGTGCCGGAGCGCTGCCAGTGGTACCGCATGGCGCTCGGCGAGCTCGCGCGCATGTCCGACCACCTGACGTGTGACGGCGCGATGGCGATGGAGCTCGGAGCGTTCACGCCGTTCCTCTGGATGATCAAAGGTCGCGAGATGATCTGGGATCTGATGGAGGAGGAGACGGGCGCGCGTCTCACGCACAGCTTCGGCCGCGTGGGCGGCATGGCGCAGCCTCCGACGCCGGGCTTCAAAGAGCAGGCGAAGGCCGTCACGAAGCACATCCTCGGGATCATCGATGAGGTCGAGCGCCTCTTGATCGGCAACCGAATCTTTCTCGATCGGCTCGAGGGCGTCGGTATCGTGCCTGCCGACGAAGCGATTTCGCTCGGCTGGACGGGCCCGTGCCTGCGCGCGAGCGGCGTGCCCTACGACGTCCGCAAGTCGCATCCGTACATGAAGTACGGCGAAGTCGAGTTCGACGTTCCCGTCGGTCAAACCGGCGATTGCTTCGACCGCTTCATGGTGCGCATCGCGGAGCTCAAGCAGTGCGCGCGCATCATCGATCAGTGTCTCGAGCGTCTCGCGGATTCCGGCCCCGTCAACGTGTCCGATCCGCGCGTGATCCTGCCGCCGAAGTCGGACGTGTACTCGACGATCGAAGGCACGATTCAGCACTTCAAGATCGTGATGGAGGGCCTGAAGCTCCCCGCGGGCGAGGTCTACTCCTACACGGAGGGCGGCAACGGCGAGCTCGGCTTCTACCTCGTGAGCGACGGCAGCGGCACCCCGTACCGCGTGCGCATTCGCCCGCCCTGCTTCTTCATCACGGGCGGTCTCGAGCGCGTGATCACGGGGGCCATGATGGCCGACGTGGTGCCGAGTTTCGGGAGTTTGAATATGATCGGGGGCGAGTGTGATCGGTGATTTTGGGGGAGTGACCGGTAGGCCGACTGGCGTCGGTTCCATCCGGACAAGGCCCCAGCGCCGGTCTCGCCGGCTACTCGCGTTGGCTTGGGGCCTCCGATCCGATCGTGATCTGTTCTGCCAAGACCGTGAGCTCGTCTCAGCGGGGCTTCGCCCCGCGCGCGCTGTTTGGCTCACTGGTGCACGGGGGTTCGTCAGTTCTGGAGAAGCGCTCGGTGCGTCTCCACTCAGGGTTCGTTCGGAGCTCTCTGTTCGTTCGGACGATGCAATTTCACGCGAGCGCGCCGTTCGCGCCTACGGAACTAGTTCGAGCGAACGCGATGCGCGGTTCGTTTCCTAACGCCTGATTTAGGTAATTTCGCGATGCCCAGCTTCAAACTAGACGACGCCGAGATTCCGTTCGAGCCCGGTGACACCATCATTCGGGCGGCCGAGCGGGTCGGCGTGGACATTCCGCATTACTGCTGGCACCCCGGCCTCAGCGTGGCCGCCAACTGCCGCATGTGCCTGGTCGAGATCGAGCCGCCGCCCGGGCGGCCCGCGATGATGCTCGACGTGCTCGAGTGGGACGCCGAAAAGCACGACTACGTCCCACAGAAAAAACCGAAGCTTCAGCCCGCGTGCCAGTTCGCCGCAGCGGACGGCCTCGTCGTCAAAAACCAATCGAGTGCCCATGCGGCGCGTGCTCGCTCGGCGGTGCAGGAGCTCCTGCTGCTAAACCACCCGGTGGACTGCCCGATCTGCGATCAAGCGGGCGAATGCCGGCTGCAAGATTACTGGCTCGAGCACCAGGGCACGAAGAAGCGGATGCGCGATGAGCCCATCCACAAGCCGAAGGCCGTCGTGTTCGGCCCCACCATCGTCTACGACGCCGAGCGTTGCATCGTGTGCACGCGCTGCGTGCGCTTCTGCGAGGAAGTCGCCAAAGATCCGGTGCTCAGCGTGCGCGAGCGCGGCAACATGACCGAGATCGTCGTCTCGCCCGGCCGGCAACTCGACCACCCGTACACGCTCATGACCGAGTACGTCTGCCCGGTCGGCGCGCTCACGGCGATCGACTTCCGGTTCAAGGCGCGCGTCTGGTTCTTGCGCTCGGTGCGGAGCGTCTGCGTCGGCTGCGCCACCGGTTGCAACTCCTTCACGGATTACGATCCGCGCAGCCAGAACGTCCATCGTTACCGCCCGCGTCACAACGCGGCCGTGAATCAGTACTGGATGTGCGACGAGGGCATGCTCGACTACCGGCGCATCCACGAACAGCGCGTCTTGATCGCGCAGGTCGACGGTGAGCCGATCGCGCGTGAGGCGGCGCTCGCGCGCGCCGCCGACCTCTTCGCCGCGGCCCCGCCCGAGACGACCGCGGTGGTGCTCTCGGCCGAGCACTCGCTCGAGGACAACTTCGCGCTGCTCGAGCTCGCCCGCGACGGCCTCAAGACGCAAAACATCTACTTCAGCGGGCGCGCTCCCGGCGAAGGCGACAACGTCCTGCGCGACGCCGACAAGAACCCGAACACCTCCGGCGTGCGCAAGCTGGCGCCGCAGGCAAAGCCCTTCGCAGAGCTCGCGCGTGCGGCCGAAGAAGGCAAGCTCACGCACGTGCTCGCGCTCGGTTCTCAGGCGCCCTCGGACGCGAGCGCCCTCGCGAAGATCAAGCACCTGGTCGCGATCTCGACGCACGAGGGGCCGTTCGAGGAACACGCCGAAATCGTGCTGCCGGCCGCAAGCTGGGCCGAGGCCGAAGGCACCTTCGTCAACCGCCAAGGTATGACCCAGGAGAGCGAGCGCGCCGTCACGCCGCGCGGCGATTCGCGGCCGGCGTTCCGCTGGGTGCACGAGCTCAGATTGGCGCTCGATCGCCCGCCCGCCTGGAAGAAGCTCGGTGAGCTACGCGCCGCCATGCAGCCTCCCGCCCTGCCGACCGGAGCCCGCCCGTGAGCATCATCGAAGTCGTCCTCATGCTCGTAAAGATCGTGGCCGTGATCCTGGCCATGATCATGCCCCTCGCGATCATGCTCACCTGGGCCGATCGGCGCGTCGGCGCCATGGCCCAAGACCGCGTCGGACCGAACCGTGCCGTGATCTGGCTGCCGACGCGCGTCGCGCAAGGCGCGGCGGTGGGGCCCGCGCTCGGAGTGGCCGCGCTCGTCGCGTTCCTCGCCTTCGGCTACCTCGCGGGCGCGGGAGAGCCGCCGACCGCGGAGGCACGTGCCACGGGCGCGTGCGTCTTCAGCCACCTCGCCATCTTCATGACGTGGGCGACCTTCGCGATCATCTCGGGTCTGGTCGTGAACCGGGGCGCCCGCTCGAGCTTCGACCTCTGGATCAAGGGCTTTCCGCCGCGTCAGATCGTTTACATCGGCTTCGGGGCGCATGCGCTCGCGATCGTGCTCGCCTCGGCGTTCAGCGGCACCGAGCAAGGCCTCGTTCTGCGCGACTGGGGCTACGGCGGCGGCGCCGCTGTCCTGATTTTCTCGATCCTGTTCGGCGCCGGCTACGCGGCGTTCGCGATTCGCAACGAGCCGCGCGTGGGCTTGCGGCTGCTCGGGCTGCCGCACGCGTTCGTGGCGGACGGCTTGAAGACGCTCTGGAAAGAGGATTTCATTCCTCCGAACGCCGACAGGTTTCTGCATAGCCTCGCGCCGTTCATCTCGTTCTTTCCGGCGCTCACCGTGTTCGCCGTGATCCCCTTCGGTGACACACTCTGCTTCGGCGCCGACGCCAGGGGCCACCTCGATATCACGCGGCTCGCGCACATGGTCCCGCGTGAAGGCATGTGCACCGCGGGCGCGTTGCGTCTGCAGATCGTCGACCTCAACGTCGGCATCCTCTACTTCCTCGCGCTCGCCGGCACCGGCATCGTTGGGGCGGCGCTCGCCGGCTGGGCGAGCGACAACAAGTACAGCCTCTTGGGCGGCCTGCGCGCCGCGAGCCAGATGGTCTCGTACGAGGTCACGATGGGCCTCACGCTCATCGGCGCGGTGATGGTGTACGGGACGCTCCGCCTCGACGAGATGGTGCGCTGGCAGGGCGAAAACACGTGGGGAATCTTCGTGCAGCCGCTCGCGTTCGTGCTGTTCTTCGCGTCGGCCGTCGCCGAGTCGAAGCGCATCCCCTTCGACTTGCCCGAAGGCGAGAGCGAAATCGTCGCCGGCTACTTCACGGAGTACGCCGGGATGAAGTTTGCGATGTTCTTCTTCTCCGAGTACATCGCCGTCGTGTCGTCGAGCGCCCTGCTCGCCGTGATCTTCCTCGGCGGCTGGAACCTGCCGTTCCTGTATCGTGACGGTTTCCACGTTGCGATCGGTGGCGCGGCGATCTGGGATCAGCCGCTCTCGCACGGCTTCGTGATCGTGCTCGGCCTGCTGGCTTTCATGCTCAAGGTCGTGGGCCTCTGCTGGCTGCAGCTCATGATTCGCTGGACCTTGCCGCGCTTCCGCTATGACCAGCTCATGCGGCTCGGTTGGCGCAAGCTCCTGCCCGCGTCGCTCGTGAACGTGCTTGCGACGGGCCTCGTCTTGATGCTCGTGCAGTCGTCGGAGGGCGCGCTCGCGACCAGCCTGCGCACGCTCTGCGACGTGCTCGCCGCCGTCGTCGGTGTGAGCATGATCGGCGCCTTCGTTTGGCTCGTCGTGTTCTTGCTCAAGCCGACTCGCAAGCGCACGATGCTCGCGTCGAGCTCCGCGCAATTCGCCGCACAGATGGGCGGTACCCACACCGCCAGGATGGAAGCCTAGACATGTCCGCAGAGCCCCTCGGTCCCCGCAAAGTCGTCGGCACGCCCGTGGCGCGGCCGCATCGCACGGCGGCGGTGCAAACTTACGTGCCCGAAATCGCGCGCGGCCTCGGCATCGTGATGAGCCACTTCTTCACCAACACGAAGGAGATGGTGTTCGGCCAGCGGCCGGATCCGTCCACCGAGTCGGTGGAAGCCGGCATCAACACGGTCTCGTACCCGGAGCAGAAACGGCCGTACCCCGCGCGCTTCCGCGGCATGCACCGCTTGACGCACCGCGAGGACGACTCTCCGCGCTGCGTCGCTTGCCTCTGTTGCTCGACGGCATGCCCGGCCCAGTGCATCCACATCGAGGCCGGTGAGTACCCGGAGGGCGATCCGCGCCGCGGCTACGAGCGCTTCCCCAAGCGCTTCGTGATCGACGAGCTCCGCTGCATCTTCTGCGGCTACTGCGTCGAGGCTTGCCCTTGTGACGCCATTCGCATGGATACCGGCATCCACGCCGCTCCGTACGATTCGCGCGAGCAGTTCATCTTCGAGAAGGATCTGCTCATGAGCTTCACCGGGCGCGACGGTTCGACGCTCACGCAGAACCCGCGCCACGAACCCGCAGACACCACCTACCCGGGCGTCACGCGCGAAAAAGGTCACTGAGTTACGCCATCAGAAGGTTAGGGCGGCGGCTCTGCACCTTGGCTCGATAGAGCGGGGTTCATGAACTCGCGCACGTAGCGCTGCTTCGCGAGCTCGCGCTCGTAGTTGTCCCGCGCCCTCACGCAGGCGGGATCCGTGCTCGAGGGTCTGCACCAGCGAATGGCGGTCGGCGGCGGCGGGCCCTTGCGCCATTCCTTGCAAAATCCGACGGCGGCGCCGATAAAACACGCGATCAGGACCGAGGTCCACGCGAAGATGAACGGCATGACGCTCACTCCGTGACGACGCAGGTGAGGATGCCATCGATAGCGCCTGCTGGAGTGCCGCCCGCATCCAAGCAGCGGTCGAGGGCTCGACGAATCGACGCCTCGGTTTCCGCGTGGTGGATGGTTTGCGTAATGCACGCCCCGAGCGCACCGCCGGCGCCTGCCGATGCAATCAGACCAATGGCCGGGTTCGCTGCTGCGGACAGAGCGGCGGCCGCGACGGCAACCCCCTCATCGCCGCATTGAACCACGAGATCGGCGATTGGCAGCGGTACGCCGGCCGTGGGCTTCGGCGCGCGTTCAGTGATGACGATGGGTTCGAGGTCGATGGTGTGCGCCGCCGGCGCTTCTGCACTGACTGGTTTGGGCATCGTTTGCTCCGTTCCTCAGCGACATCGGCCGGCGCAGACGGCCAGTTGCGAGCTAGTCGCTGATTTTTTCGCGAAGCTCGGCCCGATGGGCCGTGCGCTTCACGCGTGATATAGCGGCCCCATGACCGACTACGAGCCAGTCATCGGGCTTGAGGTGCACGCTCAGTTGCTCACCCGCACGAAGCTCTTCTGCGGTTGCTCGACGAACTTCGGCGCGCAGCCGAACTCGAACGTCTGCCCCGTGTGCCTCGGTCTGCCGGGTTCGCTGCCCGTCTTGAACGCTGAAGCCGTCGCGATGGCCGTTCGCGCCGCGGTCGCGCTCGGCTGCACGATCGAGCCGAAGAGCATCTTCGCGCGCAAGAACTACTTTTATCCCGATCTGCCGAAGGGTTACCAAATCAGCCAATACGAGGAGCCGTTCTCGCGCCACGGCAGCCTCGAGCTCGAGCTCGACGGCGTCACGAAAAGAGTCGGGATCACGCGCGTGCACATGGAGGAGGACGCCGGCAAGAACGTGCACGGCGTCGGGGGCGATTCGCTCGTCGATTTGAATCGCGCGGGCGTGCCGCTCGTCGAGATCGTGGGCGAGCCCGATCTACGCTCGAGCGCGGAAGCCGCGGCGTACCTGCGCGCGCTACGCGACGTGCTCGTGTTCATCGGCGTGAACGACGGTAACCTCGAAGAGGGCAGCTTCCGTTGTGACGCCAACGTCTCCTTGCGCCCACGCGGCACGGAGAAATTCGGCACGCGCTGCGAAATCAAGAACATCAACTCGTTTCGCTTCGTGCAGCGCGCCATCGACGCCGAGATCGCGCGTCAAACCGCGATCCTCGACGCCGGCGGCAAGATCACGCAGGAAACGCGCAGCTTCGATCCGGATACCAGCCAAACCAAGACGCTGCGCTCGAAGGAAGACGCGCACGACTATCGCTACTTCCCCGAGCCCGACTTGCCGCCGCTCGCGCTCGACGCGGCGTTCATCAGCGCGCAGAAAAGCAAGCTGCCGGAGCTGCCCGCCGCGATGCGTCGCCGCGTGGTGGAAGAGCTCAAGCTGCCGCCCGCCGCCGCGCTCACGCTCACGGGACACCCGGGTTACGCGCGCTTCTTCGCAGAGGCGTGCGCGGGCTTCGGCGATCCGATCAAGGTGGCGAACTGGGTCGTGAACGAGGTGTTGCGCGGCGCCAAGTCGCACGGGCTCGACGCGACGTTCAGCGTCACGCCCGCGCAAGTCGCGGAGCTACTCGCGCTCGTCGAAGCGGGCGACATCAGCGGCAAGCAGGCGAAGGAAGTGTACGCCGCGATCGAGGGCAGCGACCGTTCGCCCCGCGCCGTCGTCGACGAGCGCGGCATGCGCGTCGTCTCCGACGCCGGTGCGATCCAGGCCGTCTGCGAGCGCGTGCTCGCGGCTCATCCGGATCAGGTGGCGAGCATTCGAGCCGGCAAAAAAGGCGTGCTCGGCTTCCTGGTCGGCCAGGTCATGAAGGAAACCAAGGGCTCGGCGAACCCCAAGCTCGTGAGCTCCGTGCTCGAGAAGCTCACGAGCTGACGACGCCGGTCGCGGTGCACGTCCGCGCTCCGGGGACCTGCTCCGGCACGCACGTCACTTGATCGTGACGTTGATGGTCACTTCCTTTTCGGCCGGACCCTTGGCGTCCGAGAGTGGCCGGAGCGCGAAATGCAACGTCACGATGCCGGGCGCCGTGGCCACGAACGGAAAGATGCGCGTCCCGCCGTAACCCGCGCAGCCCGGGCATTCCGCAGGCGGCTGCTCGACGTACTTATCGTCACCGCCCGCCAAGATCTTCGGATCCGGTGGCGGCTCGACGCGCCACTTCATCGGCACGGTGATGTTCGACGGCAGCGCGACGTTGAACGCCTCGCCCACGGCGGCCTGGATGCTGGTCGTGGCGGCGTCGTACGTGCGTGGCACGGGTGCGGTCGAACCGGAGGCTATAGGCGCGGCGCCCGGAGGCGAGGGGAGCGTCGTCGCAGTCGTGGGTGCGCTCGCGCCCGGCGGGGCCGTCTCCGGCGAAGTCTTGCAGGCGAGCGCGAGCGCCCCTGCGAACCCGAACATGCACAACCGCTTCTCTAATCCCAGTTTTGACATACTTGCCCGTCGTCGTCGTTGAGGAACTTGATCATCTTCTTCGAGGCATCGACCCAGTTTTTCGGCGCGTTGACCTCGCCGTAGGCATCGACCTCGAGCGAGCGCACGGCGTAACCGCAGTAGCCGACCGACGAGTACGAATCGCCGAGGTAATAGAAGGCGTAAGGCACGTTCTCGTCGTCGTCGGGCGCGCCCGAGATCATGGCGTAGAGATCCTGGACGGCGTCCCAGTACTCACCGAGCTGGTTTTCAGACCAGCCCTGCCAGAACCGCGCCTCGTGCACGCGCGCGTCGTCGGGGAAGAGCTCGGCGAAGAGCGCGAACTGGTCGCGCGCGCCTTCGAGCTTTTTGTCGTCCCTGAGCTCCATGGCGCTCGTGAACACGTCGTCCGCGTCGGGCGCGCCGCCGGCCTTCGGGAAATCCTGCGTGAAACGATCGCGCTTCGCCGCGCGATACGACTTGCTGACGACCGCCAGATCCTTCGATTTGTACTCGTTCCAGCTGCGCTTGCCGTCGGTGGAAGTCGCCCACACGCGGAGCGCCTTGGCGCGCAGGAATTTGCTGTCGTCGGGGCGCTTCACGTCGAGCACCGTCGCGGGTCCAACGCGGAACTTCCACGCAGTGGCGCTGCCCGGTTCGCCCGGCACCCACTTGAACGAGCTACCCGACGGCACGAGCGCCTGCACGGAGATGTCGAGCTCCTCGCCCGCGTCGTTTCTCAGGCTCACGTAGCGATCCTTGAACGTCGCCTCGGCGGGCGCGGGCTTGGTCACCTTCTCTGCATCGACCCAGCTCGCGAGGTAGCCGATCGAGTTCGAGCCGTATTTGACCCAGACGTACCCGTCCTCGCCCCACGACGTGCCCCAGGAATTTCTGACGTGCCACGCCTTGCGCGCGTCGTCCCAGCCCACGATGTCGACGGCGTGGTTCGGATGGCCGCTCGCGCCTTCGTCGAAGACGCCGCCCGTGTAGCTCTGGAAAGCGTCGGTCACGTAGACCGTCGCCGCGATGGGTCCGTGCACGGCGATGGCTTGCTTGATGAGCTCGTCGCTCGGGATGCTCTCCGGATCGTCTTCGTTGACCAAGCCCCAGCCGGCGGCACGCGTGTCAGTGCGATCGATGCTCGTGTTGCACCTCGCCATCGACGCCTTGTAAGGCAGCGCCTGCTCGTAGGGCGTGCCGTTCGCGACCATCCAGTCGAGCGCCGTGGCCGGCATATTGCCCTGGCAATTGTCACCGCCCGTCATGGGATTCGCCGGTACGCAGTTGACGAGCTGCTGCTCGGCTATGTCGAGCGCTTGGTTGTTCTGCAGCGCTTGGCTGCCCTCGTACGCGCCGACGACGGCGAACGCCCAGCAGCTGCCGCAGTAGCCCTGGCTTCTGACGGCCTCGAGCTTGTCGCGCCAGGAAAATTGAGGGTTCGTGGGGGAGGGCATGGCGGACGAGGGGAAGCCCCCGCCCTTCGAGCCGCGCGCGTCGTCGGGCGTCACGATGATCTTGCTCGTCATCACGGGGCGATCGTCCGGGTCGCGGTGGTCGTTCTTCTTGTCGGGCGCCGAGGGCGGAGGCGTCGCTCGCTCGCGCATGGTTTCGCGCACGAGGTTCGGCTTGTCTTTGCGCGACTCGCGCTTGGCTTTCTGTGCCTTGGCGGCTTTGAGATCGAGCTTGCCGACCAAGCCCGTGATCTCTTTGAGCGGCCGATCGGAGACGCTCGTCACGCCGACCTCGAACGACTTCTTCTGCCGCGCGATGCTGGTGCGGAGCGCCGCCACTTTGCTCTTCACCGTCGCCGAGGCCTTCGCTTCGAGCTCGACGTAACGCCGCACGCGCGCCGTCATCGCCGCTATTCGTTCCGTGACGAGCGGCTGCGTCACGCCACGCTTCCCCGGCGAGCGCAGGTTCGAGCGGCGCTGCGTCGGTTTCGTAAACGGTTTCGGCTGTTCGAGGCCGCCGCGGCGAAGCTCGGCGAGGCTCTTCTTGCGGCGCGGCTTGGCGAGGGGATTGCCTCGGGCCTGCCGCTCTACGTCTTTTTGGACGAGCGCCGTCATCTGCTGCAGGTGCTGGCTGAAATTGCCGGCAGCGGTCGCTGATGCGGCGGGCGCCCGCGGCGGCGTCGAGGTCCCGGCTGCGCGCAAGGGGGGTTTTGCTGGGACGTTGATCGGCGGTTTCGGCGGCAGGGCCCCGGCGGGGACGGTGACACTCGCGGCCAGAGCGGCGAGGAGCGTCAAGGGCAAGCAAGTGCTCCCTCGTCTCGACATGCAGGCGAGAAGTCTCATCGCTCCTTTGAGGCGTCAACACTCGTGCTAGGACTCCCTCGTGCTCTCTGCCGAAGACCCGAAGGGCGGCTCACCGCCGTCGCCGCACAAGGAACCGAAGCCCCCTTGGCTCAAGGTGCGCGCGCCCGGAGGCGAGACGTATGCGAAGCTCAAGCAAACGCTCCGGAGCCTCGACCTTTACACCGTGTGTGAGGAAGCGCGCTGTCCGAACGTCGGGGAATGCTGGACCGCCGGCACGGCGACGATCATGCTGCTCGGCCACACTTGCACGCGCGGCTGCCGCTTTTGCGCAGTGACCACGGGCAATCCGCGCGGCGCCTACGATCCGCGCGAGCCCGAGCATGTCGCGCGCGCCATCGCGACGCTCGACCTCAAGTACGTCGTTTTGACCATGGTGGATCGCGACGATCTGATCGACGGCGGTGCGCTCCAGGTCGCGCGCACCGTCGACGGCCTGCGCGAACGGCGCCCCGAGTTGCTCGTCGAGACGCTCGTCGGCGATTTTCGCGGGCGGCTCGGTGACGTGGACGTCGTGCTGGGCTCCGCGCCTGCCGTCTTCGCCCACAACGTCGAGGTGACGCGCCGGCTCACGCCGCTCATCCGCGACGCGCGCTGCGATTACGACTTGTCGCTCGGCGTGCTCCGTCACGCCAAGGAGCGTGCTCCCGATCGCTTCGTCAAAAGCTCGATCATGCTCGGCCTCGGCGAAAGCCGCGACGAGGTGGAAGAAACGCTCGCGGATTTGCGCGCGGCGGGCGTCGACATCGTGACGCTCGGCCAGTACCTGCGGCCGACGCCGAAGCACGCCCAGGTGGCGCGTTACGTCACGCCCGAGGAGTTCGCCGACTACAAAGCGCGAGCTTACGCGCTCGGGTTCGCTTTCGTGGCATCGGGGCCGCTCGTGCGTTCGAGCTACCACGCGGCCGAGGGTTTCGTCGCCGCGCGGCTGAATCCGGCGAGCGCGAACGGGGTCGAGCCGCGGCCGGCCGCGAGCAAACCTCCCGAGCCCGGTGTTCCCGCAGGGGGCCTCTTGAGTCCGAGCGCCCTCGTGCGGCGAGCATCGAACCCCCGCTGATCCGCGGGCTCGTGCCCGGGCGCCGGGCGCAGAGCTTCGGGGCACGACTTAACGCGCGGAGATTTCGGGAAAAAAGACGGCTCTTTCAAGCCGGCCTCGATGCGGTGTAGCTTCGAGAACGCTCGCCGACGCAGCACGGCGGGACATCCTCATGCCCGCCAACAACGCGTCCCTCATCGGGAAAGTCCTGAGCCAGTTGAGCCGTCCGCCGAACTACGCGGACCGCGGGGTCAAGGATTCGATTTTGGTCGCATCCGCAGCGTCTTACGGCAAGAGCTCGGAAGACGACCTGACACAACCGACGGGCTTCGATCCCGAGGCCGCGCGGCTCTTCGAAGCCATCGTCGAAAGCGCGTTCCTCGTGGCCACGGCCGACGGCGAGTTCGACGCTACCGAGCAGGCGGCGTTCCAGCACGTGGTGTTCGAGGCGTGCGGCGGCCGCGTGGCCGAGCGCCAGATCGCCGCGCTGCTCGGCGACCTGCACGATCAAGTCGCGGAAGACGGCGTCGATAAGCGCATTCAAATGGTGGCGCGCAGCATCGCGCGGGAAGACCACGGGCGGGAAGTGCTGCGCGTCGCGGCCCTACTCGCGTACGTCTCCGGCGGAGTGAGCGATGTCGAACGCTCCGTGCTCGACCGGCTCGCCCTCGCGCTCGGCTTGAACGCGCAGGCGACTTCGACGGCTCTGTCCGAGGTAGCGTCCGCGCTTTCGGACTAGCCCGCGCCCCGCGCGCTTTCGCACGGCCCGCCGCTTTTTTCGGCATGACGGCCGAAACGTTGGTGCTATCTTGCGCCGCGCTCGTGGCGCCCGGACGAGAGCCGCGGCGACCGAGACGTGAGCCGAGCTGGATGAATCGATGAGCTCCGAGCAGAGCAAGCGTTCGGGCAGTAGTGCCCCGAGCGCAATCGTCAGCGTATTACGGGACGACGGCACGCTGGATCCCGCGCACGACCCAGGTATGAGCGACGACGAGGTGAAATTCCTCTATCGCCACCTGGTGCAGACGCGCCAGCTCGACGAGCGCTTCGTGGCGCTGCAGCGCCAGGGGCGCATCGGCTTTCACGTCGGCTCGCTCGGGGAGGAGGCGGCGATCCTCGGTTCGGCGTTCGCGATGCGCAAGCAGGATTGGCTCTTCCCCTGCTACCGCGAGTTCGGGGCGGCGCTCATGCGCGGCCTGCCGCTGCAGACGCTCTGCGACAACATGTTCGGCAACGCCAACGACACCGTCAAAGGTCGTCAGATGCCGTGCCACTACACCTGCAAGGCGGTCGGCTGGGCGTCGATCAGCTCGCCGGTCGGGACGCAGATCACTCACGCCGTGGGCGCCGCTTGGGCCGCCAAGATCCGGCGTGACGACGCCGCGTCGCTCGTCTACTTCGGCGACGGCGCGACGAGCTCGTCCGATTTTCACAGCGGCTTGAACTTCGCGGGCGTCTTTCATTTGCCGGTCGTCTTCCTCTGTCGCAACAACGGCTGGGCCATCAGCGTGCCGGTCGAGCGCCAGACCGCCACGCACACCTTCGCTGAAAAAGCCGTCGCGTACGGTATTCCCGGTGTGCGCGTCGACGGCAACGACGTCTTCGCCGTCGTCTCCGTCACGCGACGAGCCATCGAGCGCGGCATGCGCGGGGAAGGGCCGACGCTGATCGAAGCCATCACGTATCGTATGGGCGGTCATTCGACGAGCGATGATCCCAATCGCTATCGCGAGAGCGAGGCCGTTCAGGCCTGGGCGGCGCGCGATCCCATCGAGCGGGTGCGGAGCTACCTCGTCCAGCGCGGCGCGTGGAGCGACGCCGACGACAAGGCGCTGCGCGCCGACATCGACGCGCGCTTCCGCGAAGCAGTAGCCGTCGCCGAGAAGACGCCGCCGCCCGCGCTCGAGTCGATGTTCGACGACGTTTACGCCAAAGTGCCGTGGCATCTCGCCGAGCAGCGCGCCGAGCTCGTCGCTGGGCCGCGCGCGCCGTCGCCTCACGGATAAGGCATGGCTTCCATCAACATGGTTCAGGCCATCAACGACGCGCTGCGCATCGCCATGCGCAGCGATCAGCGCGTCGTCGTGCTCGGCGAGGACGTGGGCAAGGTCGGCGGCGTGTTTCGGGTCACGGCGGGCCTGCAGGACGAGTTCGGCGAGGAACGCGTCATCGACACGCCCCTCAGCGAAAACGGCATCGTCGGCTCCGCGGTCGGCATGGCCCTCTACGGCATCGTGCCCGTGGTCGAAATCCAGTTCGCCGATTTCATCTGGCCTGCCTACGACCAAATCGTCAACGAGCTCGCGAAGTACCGCTACCGTTCAGGCGGGGAATACTCCGCAAAAATCGTGATCCGCACGCCGGTCGGCGGCGGCATTCGCGGCGGGCACTATCATTCTCAACACCCCGAGGCGCAGTTCATCGGCGTCCCCGGCCTCAAGGTCGTGATCCCGTCGAATCCCTACGACGCCAAAGGCCTCTTGCTCGCGTCGATTCGTGATCCGGATCCGGTCATCTTCTTCGAGCCCAAGCGCGTCTACCGGGCCGCCAAGGGGGAGGTTCCGGACGGCGACTACACCGTGCCGCTCGAGACGGCGAGCGTCGTGCGCCCGGGCCGCCACGTGACCGTGCTCGCCTACGGCGCCATGCTGTACGAAGCGCTGGACGCTGCCACCAAAGCCGCCGAAAAGGGCGTCGATGCCGAGGTGATCGATCTTCGCACGCTTTGGCCGCTCGACATCAACACGGTCATCGACAGCGTGAAACGCACCGGACGGCTCGTGGTCGTGCACGAAGCGCCCCGCACGGCCGGCTTCGGCGCCGAGCTCGTGACGCTCGTCTGCGAGCGCGCGCTCTACCACCTCGAAGCCGCGCCCGTACGCGTGACGGGCTTCGATACGCCGTTTCCGTACACCCTCGAAATGGAATACCTGCCGCTGTCGCATCGGATCTTGCCGGCAATTTTGTCGGTGGTCAGGTCCTAGCTGGCTCCATCGTCGGCGTTTCTGGGCGGCGTTCGCCGTTTTTGGGGAGTCGGCGGGCCCTGCGCCTTGACGCGACTCGCGTGACCTGGACGCACGACGCGCCGGGCTCGCCGGTCGTTGCGTGGGGTGGTGCAGTCTCTCGCCGATCGTGATCTGTTCTTCCGAGACTTCGAGGGCGATCCGGGCCGCGGCTGGGCCGCGGCCGGGCTACACGGCAGCACTGCGAGGGTTCCGGCGTTGAGCGCGTTCCGCGACCGCTCGCCTACGTACACACCACACTGTGCGCGGCGGGAAAAAATTGGTAGAACGCACCCGCGCATGTCGAAGCTCGAGTTCAAGCTGCCGGACATCGGCGAGGGTGTCGCCGAAGGTGAGATCGTCAACTGGCTCGTCCAAGAGGGCGACGCCGTGGCGGAGAACCAAGAGATGGTGGAGGTGATGACGGACAAAGCGACCGTCACCATCGGCGCACCGAAGGCCGGCAAAGTGGCCGAGCGGCGCTTCAAGGTCGGCGACACCGTGCCCGTCGGCGGCGTGCTGGTCGTGCTCGATCTCGAAGGTGGCGGTGCTGCCGCCGAAGCGCCGGCTCCCGCGCCTGCCGCTGCACCCGCTGCGAAGCCCGCGCCCGAAGCCGCCGCGAAACCAGCCGCTCAGAGCAGTGGGCCCGTGGCGTCCGCCGTGGGCGACATTCGCGAGAACCTCCCGGGCATGAACGCCGCCGCTCCTGCACCGCGCGGGAACGACTACTTCACCGACAAGCCGCTCGCCGCTCCCGCGACACGCAAGCTCGCGCGTGAGCTCGGCGTCGATTTGCGGCAAGTCGCGCCGTCCGGCTCCTCCGGCCGCGTCACGCGCGAAGACGTCGAACGCCACGCCACGACCGGCTCGCGTCCCGCACCGGCCGCGGCCGCCGCGCCCGCCGTCGCTCCGCCGCCGCCACCCCGGGCCAATCCGGCAGACGAACGCGTGCCGATCCGCGGCTTACGCAAGCGCATCTTCGAGAACATGGCGCGCTCCAAGCACACGGCCGCGCACTTCAACTACGTCGAGGAGTGCGACGTGGGGAAGCTCATCGAGCTCCGGGAACGCGCGCGCCCCCACGCCGAGCGCGCGGGGGTCAAGCTCACGTTCCTGCCGTTCTTCGTGAAGGCGGTCGTGGCTTCGCTCAAGCTCCACCCGCGTCTCAACGCCGTGGTAGACGAGCAGGCGATGGAGCTCGTGGTGCGGAAGACCTACGACATCGGTATCGCCATGGCGACCGAAGCCGGCCTCATGGTTCCGGTCGTGCGCGACGCAGATCGGCTGAGCATCCTCGAGATCAGCAGGGAGATCGACCGCCTCGCCGTCGCCGCCCGCGAAGGCAAGTCGCAGCGCGAAGATCTAGGCGGCTCGACGTTCACCGTGAGCTCGCTCGGCAAGCTTGGCGGCTTCATCGCTCCGCCCATCATCAACTACCCGGAAGTCGGCATCATGGGCGTCCATGCCATCAAGAAGAAGCCCGTCGTGCGCGGTAACGAAATCGTCGTCGGCGACGTGATGATGCTCTCCTTCTCCTTCGACCACCGCATCATCGACGGCGACGTCGGAGCGGTGTTCGCGCAGGAGATCGTGAACTATCTCGAGACCCCCGACCGGCTCTTGGTCGAGATGTCGTGAGTTTCGGCCGGCCGTGGCCGAGCCAAAGAGCGGGGACTCGAGCGGGCGTGTGGCCATTCTGGCGCGGAGCCGCCTACATGCGCTTACATGTCCCCAGAGTGAAACACTCGCGTAGGCGAGCAATTGGGGTTACTCTTGGTTGGTACGTGCAACGTTCCTGCGGCATCGAGCGCGCCGTGGGTATTCTCGCCGCGTTACTCATCGGTAGCGCGGCAAGTCCCGTAGCGGCGCAAACCGCGGCGTCAGAACCGACGCCGGAGCAGGTCCGTGCCGCGGCCGAAGCGTTCGATCTCGGCCGCCAATCCTACAAGGACGGGCGCTTCGCCGAGGCAGCGGAGCAATTCGAACGCGCGGACGCGAGCGCTCCGAACGCCACGGCCCTGGAGCTTGCGATTCGCGCGCGAGACAAAGCGGGCGATCTCGACCGCGCGGGCACGCTTGCCGCCCTCGCGTTGAGCCTCTACCCGAACGACGAGAACATCTCGAAAATCGCGCCCGACGTCATCGAGCGCGCAAAGTCGGAGCTCTACGAGCTGACCGTCACGTGCAGCGAACCTTGCGAGATTACCGACGGAAACAAGGTCGTGCACGGGAGCGCTGCGGCGCGCCGGACGCTATTTTTGAGCGCCGGCATGCACAACCTGCGAGCCGGTTTCGGCGAAGGCCGCGCGTTTTCGAAGCCGGTCGAGGCGACGACCGGCGCGAGCGGGACCGTCGAATTCTCGCTCGCCACCAGTGATGCGCCGGTGCCCGAGGTAGCACCCGCACCGCCTCCCCCCGAGCCGGAAAACGCCGACGCGGACCGCGGAACGCAAAAAGAGCACCACGGTCTGTCGCCGATTGTGTTCTGGGCGGGTGTCGGCGCGACGGGCGTTGCCGGCATCGTCACGATTTGGAGCGGCGTCGACACGATCAACAATCCCGGCGCCGACAAGGTCAAAGCCGAGTGCGCGGCGGGCGACGAAAACTGCAAGTATTACAAGGACGGCCGGGCTGCGCAGGCGCGTACGAACGTCCTCATCGGCGTCACGAGCGCGCTCGGCGTCGCGACGGCCGCGGTAGGCCTCTTTGCGATCGATTGGGGTAAGTCGTCGCACGGCGCGACGGAACAGGGACGCGTCAAGCCGCACCTGACTCCGTACGTAGGCTGGGCAAACGGGCCAGCGCTCGGCGCGCGGGGCGCATTCTGATGGTGGCGACGAAGCTCTTCGAACCCGGCGCCGGTCGTATGCGCGTCGACCGCTACGAGCTCGTGGGCGAGATCGCCTCCGGCGGCATGGCGACCGTTTACCTCGCGCGCCTCGGGGGCGTGGGCGGCTTCCAGCGCTTCGTCGCGATGAAGCGCCTGCACCCGCACCTGCAAAACGAGAAGGAGTTCGTCGAGATGTTCCTCGACGAGGCTCGACTCTCCGCGGGCATCCATCATCCGAACGTCGTTTCGATCCTCGAGGTAGGCGCGAGTCCCGTCGGCTACTACCTCGTGATGGAATACGTCGAGGGGGACACCCTCGCGCGTATCTTGGCGCGCGCGGCGGGCAAGGGCGATCGCATTCCCACGCCGATCGCGCTGCGTATCGTGATCGACGCGCTCCAGGGGCTCAACGCGGCGCACGAGCTCAAGGACGACAAGGGCGTGAGCGTGGAGCTCGTCCATCGCGACGTTTCACCTCAAAACATCCTCGTCGGCATCGACGGCGTTTCCCGCATCACCGACTTCGGCGTCGCGCGCGCGACGAGCCGGCTCTCTTCGACGCGCGTCGGCCAGCTCAAGGGCAAGCTCGCGTACATGGCGCCCGAGCAAGCACAGGGCGAGGGCATCATCGATCGCCGCGCCGACGTGTTCTCGGCAGGGGTGCTCTTGTGGGAGACCCTCGCTGGTAAACGGCTGTTCAAGGCCGAGACCGAGGTCGCGACGCTCCAGCGCGTGATGAACGAGCCGATCCCGGAGCTTTCGCGCGTGGCGCCGCACCTGAGCTCGGAGCTCTGTGCCGTGGTCAAGCAGGCGCTCGAGCGCGATCCGGACGTGCGCTACGCCACGGCGGGACAATTCGCCGATGCTCTCGAAGCTGCGGCCACGACGCGCGACGGCATCGCGCCGCCGCGCGACGTCGCGGCCTTCGTAAGACAGACGCTCGGCGAAGAAATCGAGCAGCAGCGTGAAGCGGTGCGTGCTTGGCTCGCCAAGAGCGAGCCCACGCATCCGCCGCCCTTGCCGCTCGTGACGCCCTCGAGCGTGTCGGTCGGCGCGATGTCCATCCCCGACGGCGTTCAGAACGGCACACGCGCTTCGGGGGTGGGGCATGCGGGCCGGCGCCTCGCCCTTCCACTCTTTGCGCTCGGCGCGGCGTCGGCAGCTCTCGCAGCGGTCGTCGTGCTCTGGCTAAGTCATCGTGACCACACGCGCGCGGCCCCGCTTCCGACCATCGTCGTTACGGCGCCGCCTGCCGCAGCGGCGCCGCCTGCCGCCGCTGCGCCTGCGCCGGTCGAGACCGAGGTCCTGCCGGTCACGACGCCTGAGGCGCTTCCCTCCGACGCCCCGACTCAAAGCGTCGCGCCCCCGACCAGGCCCCCGCCGATTCCGAGACAATCGCGTCCTCAAAAGAAGAAGAGCGGCGGGGAGGACCTGAACGTGAGAAATCCGTACAGATAGGCTGCCGAACGGCCCAACAAAACAATCTCGGGGCATTCCGGTGCCGCTGCGATTGACAGGTGGTCTACCGACTGCTAGTTGTCCGCCTCCCCGCAGGACGGCCGTTCGGAAGAACGCCGTAATTTCGCGGAGTTAGCGCAAGCCGTGGCGGTCAAGCGAGTCTGTCTTTTCACCGGGAACGCGAACCGCGAGCTCGCGGTCGAGATTTCTCGTGTCCTCGATACACCGCTCGGGGAGGCGCGCGTCACGCGCTTCAGCGACGCGGAGACGTTCGTCGAGATTCGCGAGAACGTTCGCGGCCTCGATACCTATGTCATTCAGCCGACGTGCAACCCGGTGAACGACAACCTGATGGAGCTGCTCATCATGTGCGATGCGCTGCGTCGCGCGTCGGCAGCCGGCATCACGGCCGTCATTCCGTACTACGGCTACGCCCGTCAGGATCGGAAGGTCGCGCCCCGGACGCCCATCACGTCCAAGCTCGTCGCCGACTTGCTAGTCGCCGCGGGCGTGACGCGCGTCGTGTGCGTGGATCTGCACGCCGGCCAGATCCAGGGCTTCTTCAACATCCCGTCGGATCACCTGTACGCGCTGCCCGTTTTCCTCGAGTACCTGAACTCACGCTTCGATAAAGAAGCCGTCTTCATCGCCCCCGACGCGGGGGGCGTGGAGCGCACGCGCGCGTACTCCAAGCGCCTCGACGCCCAGCTCGCCATCGTCGACAAGCGGCGCGAGCGCGCGAACGTGAGTGAAGTGATGCACGTCATCGGCGACGTGCAGGGCAGGGACTGCATCATCGTGGACGACATGATCGACACGGCCGGCACGCTCTGTAACGCTGCGCGCGCCGTGATGGATCGCGGGGCGCGACGCGTGGTGGCGTGCGCGACGCACGGAGTCTTGAGCGGTCCCGCCGTGCAGCGCATCGACGATTCCCCGCTCGAGGAAGTCGTCGTCACGAACTCGATCCCGCTCGCGCCGGCGGCCGCCGCCTGCAAGAAGATCAAGCCCGTCTCGATCGCTCGCCTGCTCGGCGAGGCGATTCGACGCATTCACAACAGCGACTCCGTCTCGTCGCTCTTCGTTTGATAGGATAGAGGACCCCCATGGAACTGCGAAAAATCTCTGTGACCGCCCGCGAGGGGCGCGGCAAGGGCGAGGCGAGCCGGCTCCGCCGCAGCGGACGTATCCCCGCCGTCGCCTACGGCAAGAAGCTCGGCGCTCAGTCGCTCGCGCTCGCACCCGACGAACTGAAGAGCGTGCTCGTGAGCGAGCTCGGCCGAAACACGGTGATCGAGCTCGATGTCGAAGGCAAGAGCAAGCTCACGGTGCTCGTCCGCGAGTACCAGCACCACCCCGTGACGCGTGCGATCCTGCACGCGGATTTCGTGCAGATCGCGCTCGACGAACCCGTCGACGTGCAGATCCCGCTCGAGGTGACGGGCAAAGCGGTCGGCGTCGTCAAGGGCGGCGTGCTCAGGCAAGTGTTCCGGCGCATTCCCGTGCGCTGCCTACCGCAGCAGATCCCCGTGAAGATCGTGCACGACGTGACCTCGCTCGACCTCGACGGCCACGTGCCGGCCAAGGCACTCGCGCTGCCGCAAGGCGTGTCGGTGCGGTTGCCCGCGGAGCAGACGGTCATCGCCATCGTCACGGAGAAGCAAGCGCCCGAAGAAGAGACGGCGGCGGCACCCGGAGCAGCAGCCGGTGCGGCAGCTGCAGGCGCGGCGGCCGGCGGCGAGAAGGCGGCCGACAAGGGCGCCGAAAAGGGCGGCGACAAGGGCGCCGAAAAGAAGCCCGAGAAGAAGTAACGGATCGGCGAGGCCGACGAGGAGCTCGGGGTGTCCTTACTCGTCGTCGGTCTCGGCAATCCGGGCGCGGAGTACGCTGCGACCCGGCACAACTTGGGCTTCCTCGTCGTGGACGAGCTCGCGGCGCGCGCGGGCTCGCCTGCGTTTCGAAAGAAGTTTCATGGCGAGCTCGCGGAGGCGCGCGTGGGCGGCGAGCCTGCGACGCTCTTGAAGCCACTCACGTACATGAACGAGTCGGGGCGCAGCGTCCAAGCGGCGGTCGCGTTCTACAAGCTGCCGCTCTCGGCCCTGCTCGTCGTGCACGACGAGCTCGATCTGCCGTTCGCTGAAGTCCGGTTGAAATCGGGCGGCGGCGACGCCGGCAACCGCGGGATCCGTTCGATCATCGCTCAGCTCGGGAGCCCCGATTTCGCTCGGCTGCGCGTTGGTATCGGACGCCCGCCGCCGGGTTTTCGCGGTGGCGCCGCGGATTTCGTGCTACAGGGCTTCGCCCCCGCGGAGCGGGCGGAGCTCGCAACTTTGGTTGCGCGTGCCGCCGACGCCGCGGAGCTCGTCGCGAGCCGTGGTTTAGCGGCCGCGATGAACGTCACCCACCGGCAGACGCCTTCGAGCTGACGCCGTGGGCTCCTTGCTCCCGGAATAGTTCCGGGGGCCGCTCAGTCCAAAAGGAGACCGGATGAGCCAAGCGACCCAGCAAGTCAGAGAATACGAGACCATCTACATCCTGAAGCCCGACGTCACGCGTGACGCGCAAGAGCGCGTCGCCACCCGCGTGAGCGAGGTGATCGCCCGCGAGAAGGCGCGCCTCACTTCGATCGAGAACTGGGGCCGGCGCCCGCTCGCCTACCCGGTAAAGAAGAAGAAGCGCGGCGTTTACGTTTGCCTCAAGTACTTGGGCGGCGGCGGTCTCGTCGCGGAGGTCGAGCGCAACCTCGGCGTGCTCGACGACGTCGTGAAGTACCAGACGATTCAGCTCCGGGACGCCGTCGACGGCGCGAGCGTGAACGTCAACCCCGAAGACGTGAAGTTCGAAGCCGTCGATCCGCCGCAGCCCGGCGAGGACGAGGGTGAGCGCATCGAGCAGATCCTCGGGTTCGAGCGCAGCCCCGAGCGCGCGCGTTCGGACGACGACGGCTTCGGTGACGACGACGGCGGCTTCGCCGACGACGAGCCGCAGAGCGCCAAGGTCGAGACCCCGGCCGTCGCGGAGATCGAGAAATGAAAGAGCAACAAGATCGTATGGACAAGGATCCGGCGGGCAACTCACGCCGCACGGGCCGGCGCCGCGGTTGCACCTTCTGCGCCGACGACGCTCCGCCCATCGACTACAAGGACCCGCAATCCTTGCGCTACTTCGTGAGCGAGCGCGGCAAGATCGTGCCGCGCCGTATTTCCGGTTGCTGCGCCAAGCACCAGCGTGCCGTGCAGCTCGCCGTCAAGCACTCGCGCAACATCGCGCTTTTGCCGTTCACCTCCAACGACTGAGGTCATCGTGGCGACGCAACTCAAAGTGCTGTTGAAGAAGAACGTCGACAACCTCGGCAGCGGTGGAGAAGTCGTGCGCGTGCGGCCCGGTTTCGCGCGCAACTACCTCTTGCCGCGCGGTTTCGCGGTGCCGGCCACGGCCGGCAACCTCGCCCGCGTCGAGGATCTCAAGCGCGCCGCCGCGGCCGAAGCCGCCGAAGCGCTCGGGCAGGCCAAGGAGCTCGAGACGAAGCTCGGCGCCATCACGGTGCAGATCGAACGCGCCTCGGGCGACGAAGATCGCATGTGGGGCTCGGTGACGAGCAAGGACATCGAGGAAGCGTTCGAGCGCGTCGGTGTGAAGCTCGATCGGCGCCGCATGCAGCTGCCGGAGCCGATCAAGCGCTTCGGCTCGGTAGAGGTGCCGCTCAAGTTGCATCAAGCGCTCACGGCTTCGCTCAAGGTCGAAGTCGTCAAGAAGAAGTGAAGCCGAGCCGCAGAGCGCGGTGTGCTGAACGCGGTGTCGGCGGTGCTCGTGGCCCGCAGACGTTCGCGTTGACATGCCGCGCGGCGTGCTGCTAACAATGTGACCGTGTCGTCTCGCTGACGTAGCGAGGCGACTGAACGCCCCGGTGGTGTGCCAAGCGCCCCCGGGGCTTCGTTCATTTTGGTGCCGAGCCTGGGGACAAGCTATGAGTCTCGTCTTAGCAAGCAGCGGATGGTGCAGACGCGGTCCCCGCGTCGGGGCGTGGGCACGACGGATGTGGGCAGTAAAGTCCGAGTGCGGTAGGTGTGACTTTGAACGTCCGAGCTCGGGGCCTCGAACCCGGCCGTGGCGCTACGTTCACGGGGTGGAGCAAGGGTATTCATGAGCGCAGCCGAAGCAGCCGGCGCGCCGCTCGGACCGAGCGGCGGTCGCGTTCCCCCGAATGACCTCGATGCCGAGGCCGCCGTGCTCAGCGCCGTCATGCTCGAGCCGGACGCGTTCGATCGTGTGCAGGAAACGCTCTCGCCGGAACATTTCTACGCGGACGCCAATCGCCGCATCTTCGAGGCCATTCTCGATTTGAAGAGCATGTCCGGGCAGCCGGTCGACATCGTGTCGGTCGCTGCTTGGCTGCGCGATCGTAATCGCCTCCAGCAGGTGGGCGGCACGCCGTACCTCGCGCAGCTCGCGGACGCGACGCCCGCCGTCGCTCACGTCGAAAATCACGCGCGCATGATCCGCGAGAAGTGGCGGCTCCGGCAGCTCATCTCGACGTGCCAGCGCGTGACGGCCGAGGGCTACGCCGGCTGTGAAGACGTGCAGTCGTTCATCGACTCGGCCGAGCAGGCGGTCTTCGACATCGCGCGCGTGCCCGCGCACTCGAACATGGTGTCGGCCAAGGACGCGATCCATCGCGCCTTCGACATCCTGACGGAGACGGCTCGGCGCGGCGGCGGCGTGACCGGCATCGAGACCGGCTTTCGCGAGCTCGATCGGATGTGCTCGGGCCTACATCGCGGCGACCTCTACATCGTCGCGGGTCGTCCAGGCATGGGCAAAACGGCGTTCGTGCTGAACCTCGCCGTGAACGTTGCCTCGCCGCGCGGGGGCGAGCGGAGCGGGGAAGGCCCCGACTTCGAAGCGCCCGCCGAGCAGCCCGGTCACGGCGTGCTCTTCTGCTCGCTCGAAATGCCCAAAGAGCAGCTCGCCGCGCGCTTGCTCGCTTCCGAGGCGCGCGTCGACATGGCGGGGATCCGCAGCGGCCGTCCCCAGCGCGAAGATTGGCCGAAGCTCACCGAATCGGCCGCGCGCTTGAGCCGGCTGCCGCTCTGGATCGACGACACGCCTGCGCTCACCCTGCTCGATCTGCGCGCGAAGATCCGGCGCCTGCAAGCCGAAATCGCGCGCGGTGACTCGCACGCGCACGCGCAGAGCCTCGGGCTCGTCGCCGTGGACTACCTCCAGCTCATGCAGGGCCGCCGCGACGCGGGCAGCCGCGAGCAGGAGATCAGCGAACTGTCGCGCGGGCTCAAGGCGCTCGCCAAGGAAATGGGCGTGCCCGTGCTCGCGCTCAGCCAGCTGAACCGCGCCGTCGAGACGCGCACGACGAAAGACAAGCGCCCGCAGCTCAGCGATTTGCGCGAGTCGGGCGCCATCGAGCAGGACGCCGACGCCATCTTCTTCATTTACCGCGATTTCTATTACTTCAAGGAAAACGCCGAGAAGCGGAACATCGCCGAGATCATCATCGCCAAGCAGCGTAACGGCCCGACCGGCACGTTCGAGACGCGCTACACCGACTCGTTCGTGCGCTTCGATAATCTCGCGAACGAAGAGTACAACTTCGACGAGATGGATCAGTTCGTCGACGCCGGCTGAGCCGCGGCAGCTTCCGCTACCCGCCCGTCTGGATCCGCTCGAAGATTTCGGCCATCAAATCGTCGATGCCCGCGTGCGTGACGCTGCTCACGAGCCGGAGCTCGACGCCGATGGCTTTGAACTCGTCCTTGGCGATGGCGTAAGCCTCTTGCACCTCGGGTCGATCGGCCTGCGTCATGGCGACGATCTCGGGGCGGCGCGCGAGCTCGGGATCGAACTCGGCGAGCTCGTGACGGAGCGTGTGATAGTCGGCGAGGGGAGTGCGCCCGGGTTCGTCGCTCACGCACACGAGGTGGAGCAAGAGCCGCGTGCGCTCGAGGTGGCGCAGAAAGCGCGTGCCGAGGCCGAGTCCGCGACTCGCGCCCGCGATGAGGCCCGGAATGTCGGCAATCACGAAATTTTTGCCGAGGCCGCGCCGCGCGTCGCCGAGCGTCACGACGCCGAGGTGCGGCTCGAGGGTCGTGAAGGGGTAGTCGGCGATCTTCGGATGCGCGCGGCTCACCGAGCTGATGAGCGTGCTCTTGCCGACGTTCGGGAACCCGAGCAGGCCGACGTCGGCCATGACCTTGAGCTCGAGGCGGAGCGCGCGTTTTTCGCCCGGTTCACCCGGCTCGGCTCGACGAGGCGCGCGCTCGGTCGGCGTGGCGAAGTGCTTGTTGCCGCGACCGCCGCGCCCGCCTTTCGCCACGACGACGCGCGCCTTGCTGTGCACGATCTCGTCGATCTTTTCGCCGGTCTCGGCGTCGATGATCACGGTGCCCACGGGGACGCGGACCTCGAGATCGCGGCCTGCCTTGCCGTAGCAGTCCTTGCCCTGTCCGTGCTCGCCTCGCTCGGCGCGCAGCACGGTCAGGTGCGTGAGATCGTAGAGCGTGCCGAGCCCTTCGTCGGCGACGAAGATGACGTCGCCGCCGCGCCCGCCGTCGCCGCCCGCGGGGCCGCCCATGGGTACGTACTTTTCGCGCCGAAACGCGATGACGCCGCGCCCGCCGTCGCCGGCTTCGACCCGGATGTCACACTCGTCGATGAATCTCACGGTAAGGCTTTGGAGCCACGGCTTTTAGCCGCAGGCCGCGGCCTCGGCCAGCCCCGCGCGCCGTCGCGCCCGCTTCGAGGCTATTTCGGCGGCTTGAGCGGCTTTTGCGCCAGCGCTTTTTGCGCCGCCGCCTTCTTTTGCACGGGTTTGGCGCTGTCGAGCGCGTCGAGCGCCGCGAGCACGGCTTCGAGCCCGTGCTCGCGCGCCGCGGCTTCCTGGAAGACCTCGGGCACGCGCGACAGCTTGAGGGCGACGGATTTGCTGCCGAGATCGACCTCGCGGTCGACGAACGCCTCGAACGTCGCGTAGCCCTTGGCGTCGAACAAGCGCTCGTCCGCGATCTGCTTGAGCACGTTGCCGAGCTCGTAGAAGCCGTCGGACAGGTTCTTCTTGAGGGCGCGCACGCGGCCGAGCGCCGAATGGAGCTCGCCGATGCGCGCTTTGATGCGGTCGGCTTGGTCGGGCGTTCTGAGCGTCGCGCGCGCGCTCCCGGGACGCGGCGGCTCGCGCAGGCGCGCGGCGGCTTCGAGCGCTCGACGCTCGGCATGGCGAGCGGCCCAGGGCGCGGCGCCGCGCACGCCGAGGCGGCGTGGCGACGCCAGCGGAGGGACGGGCAACGTGTCGACGGGCGGCGGGCGCTGCGAGGTGCGCGACGAAGCGGGCGGAATCGTGCTGCGCGTGGCTACTTTCGCCTTCGACGTGTGATTCTTCTTACCCATGATCTCGTCGCCCCGCCCGGCCGGTCCGTGAGCGGCCTTCTTTTCCCTGCACCGAGCCTATACTACGGACGCCCCTCCGCGAAAATTACGGGCCATGCAGGCCTCCGTACCCTGAGACCCGACGACGTGAGCTCCCCCGAAGGTCCGCGTACCGAACGCACTCAACCGCCGCCCACATCACGTGAAGGGCCGTCCCGCCGCATCGCCGTCGTCGTGAACGGCCGCGCCAAAAACGTCACGGCGGAAGTGATCTCGACCCTGGATCGCATTCTCGAGGGTTCCGACCTCTTCGTCTCGCGACGGATCGAGGACGCGCGTGAGATCGCGCAGACGCTCGTCGTCCGCCAGTACGACACGGTGCTCACGGGCGGCGGCGACGGCACTTTCACGGTGATGGTTACCGAAGTGGTTCGGGAAGCTCGCCGGCGGGGCGTTACGTTGCCGCGCTTCGGTCTCTTGAAGCTCGGCACGGGCAACGCGCTCGCGTGGGTCGTCGGCGCGCGCGACCTCAAGGGCGGCAAAGCAGACGCCGATATCCGCCGGCTGTGCCAGGAAGCAGGCAGTCGTCCGGTGCGACTCGTCGAAGTCGAGGGGATCATCACGCCCTTCTGCGGGCTCGGCGCCGACGCGCACGTGCTCGCCGATTACAGCTGGGTGAAACAGCACCTCGGTGCGACGCCGTTCAAGCGCTTCAGCAGCGGGCTGCCCGGTTACGCGATTGCGTCGATGACGCGCACGCTGCCGAGTCTCTTGTTCGCAGGCACGACGCACTGTCGCGTCATCAACGCCGGCGGCGAAGCGCATCGCGTGGGTCCGCACGGCAGCGTCGTCGGCCGGCCCGTGCACGCGGGCGAGATTCTCTACGACGGCCCGATGCGCCTCTGCGCGCTGTCGACGATTCCGTATTACGGCTACGGCTTTCGCATGTTCCCGTACGCCGAGGATCGGCGCGACCGCATGCAGCTCCGCATTTCCACGATCAAGCCCGCGGAGTTCATCTATCACCTCAAGGAAATCTGGCGGGGGGAGTACGAAAATCCCAAATGCATTTTCGACTTCCTCGTCGAGCGCGTCGTGCTCGAGTTCGAGCCCAAGGCGCCGCTGCAGGTCGGCGGGGATCCGCGCGGAGAACGGTCGCGCATCGAGGTCGGCATCTCGCCGACGCCGATCGAGCTCGTGGATTTCTACGCGCCGCCGCGAGCCGAGGCGGACTTTGAGTGACGGCGCGCCGCGAAAGCTCGTGGGGACCCTGGTGCTGCTCGTCTGTGCGGTGGCTTCGACGGTGAGCGACGTGGCCGTGGCGGACGAGAAACCGCGCGCGACGATGAGTTGCCGGCTCGAGGCAGGGAGCGGGCGGCTGCTGTGCGGCGTGAGCGTCGTGGCACAAGCGGGCGAGGTGATTGTTTGGAGTGATGCGCTCGTGGTGGCGACACCGACGGCGCTGCGCGCGCTTCGGAGTCGCGTCGCGAGCAAGAGTGACAAGCCCGAACACGTCGTGCTCGCGTTCGTCATCGGCAGCGGCGCGGGGGGACGCATCGCGGTGCGCTCGCGTGCGGTCGCGTGTCCCGCGGGGCCGCGACCCGGTGCTTGCACGCCGGTCACGAGCGAGGTGGGCTACGATTTCGAGCCGGCCGCCGAGTAAAAGCTCGGTCGTGCCGGCCGTCTCGAAGGAACGCGACGGCCGCGAATTTGGCCGCGATGTCCCGCATGGGTTATCGCCGGAGCATGAACCTGCCGGGCCGGCTCACGCGGACGACGGTCGGCGACTTGCTCGGGGAGCTGCATCGAGCGGGCGCCAGTGGCGTGCTCGAACTCGTCGAAGGCTCGGGCAATCGGGCGGGGCGGGCGCACCGAGTGTTCTTCACGGCGGGGCTCATCGACGACGTCGAGACGGACCGGGCGCATCCCCCCCTCGGCGAGCTCTTGCTGCGCGAGGGTGCGCTCGAGTATCCGCAGCTTTCCGTGCTGTTGCGGCGGCTCGTGCTCGAGCCGCGGCGGCGGGCGGGTGAGATCCTGGTCGCCGAACGGCTCGCGAACGAAGCGCTCGTGCAAGCCGCCCTGCGCTGGCAGCTGCGCGCCCGGCTCGAGGCCGTCTTTCGCCTCACGGACGGGCAGGTGCGCTTTCACGTGCGAAGATCGCGTGAGCGCAAGGAAGCGCCGCAAATGCTCACGCCGCGCGAGTTTCTTCACGGCCGGCGGCGCGCGCGGAGCGACGGCGGCTCGCGCGCGACGGGCATGGCGCGCGAGCTCGAAGAGAAACGCGCGGCCTACCGCCTGCTCGGCGTCGAACCGTACGCGGACGCCGCGAGCATACGACAAGCGTACCGGCGACTCGCGGCCGAGCACCACCCCGATCGCCATCCGGGCGCAGCACCCGAAAAGTTACGCGAGCTCGTGCAAACCTTTACGCGACTCACGGCGGCGTACCAACTCGTCGCGCGAGATTGAGACGCGGCGTCGCCCGGCTCAACCCGGCGTGCGAACCACGGCGCGCCCGACGAAGAACGGGCCCATCTGCGCGATGAACTCCGCCGTCTGACGCGTCGTGCGCATCGACTGCACGACGTGCGAGAGCGGATGAAGCTCCTTGCCGATGAGCCCGATCACGAACTCGTTGTCCTTGGCGTCGAGCCCGTGACACGCGAGCCGGACGTCGTGAGCCAGATCGGCCGCGGCGTACGTTTTGCCGATCGTCCCGTGCTCGCGCAGGATGCCGCCTTGATCGCGGGGTTCGAGGCGCGCGAACGCGCCCGTGCGGCGCAGGGGATACCAGATGGCCCACGGCCAAGCTTCGTTGAGCACCGTTTCGCGCGGGCGCTTCAGCAACCAAAACTCGAGATCCTGCTCGAAGCCGGAGCTGTAACTCCGGCCGAGCATGGTGAATTCCGGTCGCAGCGCTACGGCCGCGCCGAGCGCCGCAACCGCGGGGCGCACTTTGGTCACGAAATCGGCGGGATCTTCCGTGAAGGTCAAAAGACCGACGCCGAAGGGATCGTTCACGTCCTCGTAAATCACCGAACCCACGTTTGCGGCACGCAAAAGCGCGGCGAGCTTTTGCGTCGAGGCGGCGGCTCCGGGCTCGGCACGGCAGTCGAGCACGAGGAGCTGCATGAAGAGGCGGCGATCGAGGAGCTGCGGCTGGCCGTCGCGTTGCGCTCCGCGCTCGCGCACGTCGAGCGGGGCTTCGCCCGGGGCGTGACCTTCGGGCTGCGCGTGGGGATGACTCATGCGGTGAGTCTACCTCCATGTTAGGCTGCCGCGGCTTTGCCGTCCGCCTCCGTTCCTCCGCCGCGCGACCCTGCTCCTCCGAGCCGAGCGACTCTCCACCAGCCGGGACTCGTGCACCCGCTGCCGGCCGGCATGCGCGACCTTTTGCCCGCCGAAGCGCGGGAGCAGAGCGAGCTGTCGCGCTGCTTGATGGAGACCTTTGCTCTCCATGGCTACGAGCAAGTCATGCTCCCGATGTTCGAGTACGGCGCCGTGCTCGAGCGCGGCCTGGGCGCTCTGGTCGACGAGGAGCTACTCCGCTTCATCGAACCGGAAACCGGCTCGGTGGTCGTGCTCCGGCCGGACATGACGGCCCAGATCGCGCGCATCATGGGGACGCGGCTCGCGGATGCGCCTGGCCCGGCACGACTCAGCTACCAGGGCAACATCGTGCGTCGGCAGCACGAGCGCGCGCGCCACGAGCGGCAGATCCCGCAGGCGGGCATCGAGCTCGTAGGGCAGGGCGGCGTCGGGGCCGATCTCGAAGTGCTCGAGGTCGCGGTGGCAGCCGTACGTCGCGCGGGGCTCGAAGACTTCACGCTCGATCTCGGCCATGCAGGCATCGCCGCGGCGTTGCTCGACGAGCTCGAGCCCGACGCACGCACCCCCATCGTCGAAGCGCTGAGTGTTCGCGACGTGACCGAGCTCACACGACGCGCCGAAGCCCAAGGTCTGCGCGGGGCCGAGCTCCGCGCGCTCACCGAGCTGCCGACGTTGCACGGTTCGAGCGGCGTGTGGGCCGCCGCCGAGCGGGCGCTCGGTTCCACCAAAGCGCGCGCGGGGCTCGAGGAGCTCCGCGCGCTCGCCGAGGCCCTAGAGCGCGCCGAGCTCGCGCCGCGCCTCGTCATCGACCTCGCCGAAACGCGCGATCTCGCCTACTACACGGGGCCCGTCTTCCAGATCCACGCCGCCGGCCCGGGACGCTCCATCGCCGCGGGCGGCCGTTACGACGGGCTCTGCGCCCGGTTCGGTCGATCGCGTCCTGCCGCAGGGTTCGCGTTCGGTCTGGACGAGCTCTCCTGGGCGCTCACGGTAGCGGGCCGGCCCCGCCGGCGGGCCGCACGCGTGCTCGTTTTCGGCGAAGACTCCGCCGTTCTCGCCGGGTTACGCGCTTGTCGCGTCGACTGCGCGGCCTGCCCCGGGGGCGATCCGCTCGCCTACGCGCGCGCTTGGCGCTACACGCACGTCGTGGAAATCACGCTCACCACCGCGACGCTCGTTCGCGTCGAGGACCAGGAACGCCAGGCACTGCCCCGCGACGCGCGGGCGCTCGGTGCCGCGGTCGCCGCCCTGCTCGAACGAGCCGGCAGCACCGAGTAAGTGGTGAGGATCATCCGTCGGGCCGAGCCCCGCTGAAAGCAAGAGCATAGTCATGTCTGTCGTAGCAATCGTTGGCGCGCAGTGGGGCGACGAGGGGAAGGGGAAGATCGTCGATATCTATACGGAGTTTGCCGAGGTCGTCGTGCGTTTCGCCGGCGGGCCGAACGCCGGACACACGCTCGTCGTCGGTGACGACAAGCTCGTGGTTCGGCTGCTCCCGAGTGGGATCCTGCGACCGGCGACGCTCTGCGTGCTCGGGCAGGGCATGGTCGTCGATCCGGACGTGCTGCTCGGCGAAATCGACGAGCTCGGGCGGCGTGGTCACGTCGAGCTCGGGTCGCGCCTGGCGCTGAGCGACCGCGCGCACCTGATCTTGCCGTACCACGTCCTGGTAGACACCCTGCGCGAGACCACGGCACCGGCCGGGCGGGCGATCGGGACCACGAAGAAGGGCATCGGTCCGGCTTACGAGGACAAGGCGCGCCGTAACGGCGTGCGCGCCGGCGATCTCCGGCACCCCGCGCGCCTACGGGAACGCGTGGACGCGGCGCTCGCGGGCTGGGCGCCCACGATCAAGTCGCTCGGCGGCAGCGTTCCGTCGGCGGAGGCGCTCGCGAGTGCGCTCCTCGCCTCGGCACCGCGCCTCGTGCCGCTCCTGCGCGACACTTCGGCGCTCGTGAGCGAGAGCATCAAGGCGGGCAAGAGCGTGATGCTCGAAGGGGCGCAAGGCACCCTGCTCGATCTCGATCACGGCACGTACCCGTTCGTCACCTCGAGCTCGGCGGTCGCCGGCGGGGCGTCGGTCGGCGCGGGAATCGGTCCGAACCGCATCAATACGGTGATCGGCATCACGAAGGCGTACACGACGCGCGTCGGCGCGGGCCCGTTCCCGACCGAGCTCGGCAACGCCGAGGGCGACCATTTGCGCGAGGTCGGCGCCGAGTTCGGCTCCGTCACCGGGCGCCCGCGACGCACGGGCTGGCTGGACTTGCCCGCGCTCCGCTACGCCGCGCGCGTCAACGGCTTCGACGGTCTCGCCCTCACCAAGCTCGATGTTCTCACGGGTCTCTCGACGCTCAAGGTATGCGTGGCGTACGACACGCCCGAGGGCCGCGTGAACGACTTGCCACTCGATTTGCTCGACCGGCCAGAGCTGATGAAGCCCGTGTACGTGGAGCTCGAAGGCTGGCAGGAAAAGCTCGAAAGTGCGCGCGTGCTCGACGAGCTGCCGAGCGCGGCGCGCGCCTACATCCGCTTCCTCGAGAAGGAGACCGGAGCGCCGGTCTACCTCGTGAGCGTCGGGCCGCGCCGTTCGGAGACCATCATGCTGCACAATCCGTTCGTGGGTCGCGCCGCCGCGCCCTGAACGCTCGAGCCTCCAAAGGCCGGCTCGGCGACGGCGCCGGGTGTAAACTAAGCCCGGCGCATGCCCTTTTGGCCCGCGACGGTCTCGTTTGGTCTACCCCCGCCCGCGGAGCTCGCCGCCGCGGCTGCTGCGGGTGCGCGTCCCGAGGCGTGTCGGCCGCACGCCGGGCGCACTGATCCGACGCTCTGGACCCGAGCGCGTCTGCCGGAAGTCGCGCTCTCGTGCCGCTTGCTCTCGCGTGCCACCGCGCGGCTCGAGCACACACCCGCCGACGCCCTGGCGCTCGCGCGTTCGGCGGCGTCGTTCGAGCCGAACGCCCCGGCGGCCAGGCTCCTCGAGGGACGCGCGCTGCTTCGGCTCGGCCGCGTGCCAGAAGCTTGGGTGCTGCTCGCGCCGTTCGTCGAGGAAAAATCCGCGCCGCTCGATGACGCCCCGTCGCTCTTCGACGTCGCGCGCACGGCGCTCGCCGCGGGTGCGCTCGAGCAAGCGGCACGTGCTTATCGTCTGCTCGTGCCGCGCGCGGCGCTGCTCGGTTCGCGGCAAACGGAGCGGACGGCCGTGATCGAAGCGGCAAGCCTCGCGCTCGCTCGCGGGCCCGGCAGCCTCGACGAAGCGCTCGGCTATCTCGAAACCGCACGCTCCATCCCGCTCGCGGGCGATCACGACCTCATGCTTGCGCTCACGGCGCTCGCGCTCGATCGCGCCGGCAGGACCGAACAAGCGCGAGCCGCCGCGCGTGAGGCCGAGGGCCCGTGGGATCTCGAGAGCGAGCTCAGCCAGGCCGAGCGCGCGCGCGTCGCCGAGACGGCCCTCAGCCCGAGCGGCGAGCTTACGCCGTCGCCCGCCGCGATCCGGCCGAGCCGTATCATGTTGCTCGACGGCGAGCTTCACGCCGCGATCGCCGAGCTTGCCTGGGGCCGCGACGAAGCGCTGCGGCGCGCGCACTGGCGAGCGTTCCTCGCGAGCGCTGCCGGACGTGGAGCTTGGGCGGAGCACGCCCGCCGCGCGCTCGGAAAGAGCGGCAAAGGGCGGTAGCTTTGCGACGCGCTCTGCTCGCGCTCGGGGTCGTCGTCGCGCTCGCCGTACCTGCGACGCGTGCGCGTGCGGCGCCGTCCGTGTGGCAGCGCGCGAAGAATCCAGGCGAAGCGCGCTTGCTCGTCGCTCTCGAGCGGCGCCTGGACGAGATGGCCCTCGCGGCACGTGAGCCGGACACGGCGGAGCGCATCGCGCGCGCCGGCGTCGCGCTGATCGAGCTTGCGCGCATCAACCATCCCGCCGATCCACGACTCGCGTTCATGATGGCGCGCGTGCTGCTCGCCGCGGACGTGAACAGGAACGCCGACGCCGAGCGGCTGCTCGAACATGCAGTCAGCGAGCTACCCGTGAGCCCGCTGCTCGCCAAGGCTTGGCTCGAGCTCGGACTGTTGCGCGCGCTCCGGGGCGATCCGGGGGCCGCCGTCGACGCGGAGAGCCGCGCGCTCGAGCTCGCCCTCGATCCGGACCAGCGCGCGCTCGCTTTCTGCCGACGCGCGGCCGCGGAAGCCGAGCTCCGAGCGTTGCCGCGCGCCGAGTCGGACTATCGGGAGGCAGCGGCGGCCGCCCGCGAACCGGCGCTCCAGGCGCTTGCGCGTTTTGGTCTGGGGCTCGTGCTCGAACGTCAGGGAGACCTGCCGTCGGCGTATTCCGTCTTCGAGCAGGGGCTCGCCATCGCGCTGCCGATCTCCGCGTACGCGACGGACGAATTGCTCGAGCTGCCGGGTGCGTTTTTCTCACCGTCGTACGAGCGCTTTTATGTGGGCGCGCTGCTCGCGATGACGCGCGCACGGGTGGAGCACGATTTACGGGCCCGTCGCATCGAGCTCGAGCAGGCCGTCGCCGATTGGGACGCGTACCTGCTCGCTGCGCGCGCCGACGAGGTCTGGGTACCGAACGCGAAGGGGCACCGCGAACGTTGCATGCGGGAGCTCATGCGCCTGCCGCATGCGCGTCGAAAGTCGAATCCCTGAGCCTTCGGGGCGCGGCTCGAGCTAGGCGGCGTGCGGCAGCTCCGGCGGGCCGCGCAGGATGCGCGATACGCCCTCGGCGTCTTCGACGGCTTCGAACACGGGACGCAGGTGGGGACCGCGCGAAATTTCGCCGAAGGCGCCGCTCGCCGCGACGGCGCGCGCACGCGGTCCGTCGAGCACGAGGAACACGTCGTGCAGGCCGTCGCCGCTCGGCGATTCGATCACTTCGTAGATCTTCTGCCGATCGAGGTGCAGCTCTTCCGTGCGGCGCTGTATCAGCACGCGCTTGTTCGTCACGAGGTAACGCGTGTAGGCAGCGAGATAGCCGCTACGGATGATCGCGTCGTACACGAGGTAGCAGCCGATACCGATGAGCAGCAGGATCGTCGAGCCCATGCCGAGCGCGAGCACCGCAAACGTGAACGAGCCGACCTGAAGGCCGCCTTCGTGCACGCGCCGGAGCGTGGGAAAGGCGCCGATCGCCATGCGCGCGCCGCCCGCAAAGAGCGCTGCGGCGATGGCCAAAAGCGCCCATTCGCGCTGGCCCCGCGGTACGAAACGCTTGAGCGCCTGACGCGGCTGAGCCGACCAGATCACGCGCTCGTCGGTGTCGAGCCGCTGCGTGAGCGGGCGGTCCGCTCCGCCGCGGGGCGCGAGCCGCTCGGCGCCGCGCACGATGGCCCACACGCGATCCGGCGCGCGCACGCCGATGAGCCGGAGCATGAGGCGCCGCCTCAGCGCGCCCGTCGGCACGGCGCGCACGAGCTCGACGTCGCCCGCGTCCGGCTGGCTCTCGTCCCAGTAGATCCGCGCAAAGCTGATGGCCTTGCGCTCGATGGTGCGGCGGATCGGCCCGTAGATCGCGATCACGTGCTGGTCGGTCACCACGTAACGCGAATGCGCGAGCACGATGCGCGGCCCCTGCAGGATCCCGAGTCCCATCGTGGCGCACCAGAAGGCGAACACGAGCAGCGGCCCGAACTCCGCCTTGAGCACGATCGCGACCACGAGCGCGAAGCATAGCGTGATGACCGCCGCGAAGAACGAGACGAACGCGAGCGAGCGCTGGAACGCGGAGGGTCGAATGACCGCTGGTCTACCAGCCCAAACAATGCGTTCACCAAACAGGGAATCGCGGGGCACGGGGGGTCTCGACCGAGCACGCGCCCGGTTCCATCAAGCATTCGCCTGCTTGTCCCGTTAGTCCAGGACGAACTCGCGGGCCGGACGTGCCCTGGTAGTGTCCGAGGGCTCCGTTTCCAGACTGAGCGCAACCCCTCGCGGGCGCGCCTTCATTTCGGTGCGCGATCTGCGCCGCTTTGGGTCAGCGGCCGCGGCCCCGCTAGCGCGTGTAGCGGTGCTTTACGCCCTTCGGAAAGTACTCGGGGTGGCCGTTCGGCAAGAGAACGACCTCGGGCGTGCGGCGCGCCTCGGGCACGTAGCTCCTGAACTCGCTGTTCTGTCGCTCGATTTCGTCCCGTACGGCGCGGGCGATCGCGCCCGCGAGCTCCAGGTCCTCGGCGCGCGCCGGCAGTAGTTCCACGCTCAGGCGAAGCGCCACGTTCTCGTCGCTCCCGTGCACTGCTTCGAGCACGAACTTGCCCGTGACGTGCGGCGCGATGACAGGTACTTCGAGCCCCGGCGCGACGTTTTCGGGAAACACGTTCGCGCCGTAGTACGAGACCGCGAACCCCGTGCGACCAAAGACGAACACGAACGGTTGCTGCCGCGCTCGCACCGGTCCGATGTCGGCGACCGGATCAGCGCCGTGGTCTCGGCAAAAAGCGAGCATGTCGCCATAACCGACGATGCCGCCACGGTCGAGGATGCGGTAGCGAACGAGCGGCGCTCCGCCGTCACCCGTGAAGAGGAGCTCGCCCTGGTCGACCTCGAAGAAGCGGTGGCACGGATCGTACTGGCAGAGCGTGGGTAGCCGTGGCTCGGCGAAGAGCTCGCGAGCGGCTGCCGGGTGCTCGGCCAAGAAGCGGCGGATCGTAACGGAGAGCGGAGTCTCGTTCGCGAGCACGCCCCCGTCGGCAGTGCCGTAGAGCGACGCCGTCGAGACGGCGAGCTCGGGTGAGCCCACGCGCTCGCCGACGAGGGCGCGCCAACTTTCGCTGAAGACTTCCCCTGCGGTAACCAGCCGCACGTGGTGGTCGCTCCAGCGAAGGCCGTCGGCCAGGCCCGCGTCGATCACGTCCTTGAGGAACGGCGGATAGCCGAAGAGCACCGTTTGCTCGAAGGCGGGCGCGAGCGCGCGCACGACCCGCAGGATCTCGACGACGTTATTGCCGGGCGTCACGAGCGTCAGCGGGTAGCCCTTCGCCGCGACGTGCCGGCAGGCCATCGTCGTGTACATGCCGCCGACCCAGCTCCCGAGCGCAAAGCACACGACGCCGAGCGTCCGGCGTTCGTGAGCACGAAAGGCGTCGCCGAGGACCTGCTCGAAGCGCTCGGCCGTGGCGAACTCGTCACTCACGAAACGCGGCCAAATGGCGGGCTCACCGGTCGAGCCCGACGAGACAGCCACGAAATCCGAGTGCTCGAGACGTCCGTCGCGGCAGAGCTCGGGCAGCGCGTGACGGCGGTAGTAATTCGCCTTCGTCACCGCCGGCAGGCGCGCGAAGTCGGCGCGCGTGCGCACGTCGGCGTTCGCAAAGCCGTGCTCGGCGAGAAAGCGCGTGTACGCCGGCACCCGCGCGCGAGCGTCGTGAAAGAGCGCGAGGGCCCGCGCGAACGGGTCTTCGTGGAGGTGGCGTTCGAGCGCCTGATCCAGGCTCGTGGTGCGGAAGGTCGTGAACGCCGCGCGAGCACGCTCGGCGCGGTCGGAGAACGGAAGCGCGTGCGGCATCGGTGAACGCCTGCGAGGGAGCCGTCGCGCGTCGCTCAGCTGGCGTTCGGCGCGACGAACACGACTTCGAGCCGGTCGTTGCGAGCGGCGGCTCCCGCAGCGTGCGGGTCGACGCGAGGAAGCGCCATGCCGACGCTCGCCGTTTCGACGCGTGGGGCACCATGGTCGCGGAGGGTGCTCGCGGCCTGCTGTCCACGCGCCGTTTCCCGCGCCTCGCCGAGCTTGCCCACGGCGTGCAAGACGACGAGCAGCGGGAAATCCGGATGCGCTTTGGCCACGCCGGCGAGATCCGCGAGCCGACTCGCGGCGTGCGTCGTCAGGTGGTCATCGCGCTCGAACGGACTCTCGAGCGTGACCACCACGCCGCGATCGTCGCGGCTCGGCTTGAGCGAAGCGTCGCTCAGCTGTTTCAAGAGCTCGTCGCTCGCGGGATCGGCGGGGTTCGCTTGCGTGCGCGGGCGGCGCGTCGCGGTGAGCTCGCCGAGGCACGTGCTCCGCACGCTGCGCGCGTCGTCGATCGGCGTCGTGGCGTTCGTCGCAAGCACCTTCTCGACGTCGGCGATCTTCTGAAACGCGGGGTCGAGCGTCGCTCGTTTCGGATCGAGCAGACGTGCCGCGGAGCACAAGAGACGCGCCTGCGCCGTGAGGGCGCGAGCCGCTTCGCGCCGCGCGAGCTCCCGTTCGGGCGACGCGGGCGGTCCGCTCTCCGGCATCGGCAACGTTTCGCGCGCGACCTTGAGCCTGAGCTCGAGCGCTTCCGTGTCGGCGGCGAGCTGCTTTTGGGTTTGCTCGGTTTGCGCAAGCGCGCCTTTGACGCGCGTGAGACTCACTTCGGCCGCCGCGGCGCGCTGCTCGGCGCGGGTGACGCCTGCGAGCGTGACGGCGCGTTGGAACGCGGCGAGCGCCTGCTCCCCCAAGATCTGCGCTCCAGCGGGATCCCCTGCGTCGTGCGCCTTCTCAGCCTCGTGCCGCAGCGCTTCCGCGCGCGCAAAGGCTTGCGGTGCCTGCCCGCGTGCGGCAAGCACGGCGGGGCTCTTTTCGGTCGCGTCGAGCGAGAGCAGCACGCGCGGCCGCGGCGTCGCCGCGCACGCGAACGACAGTGCGGCTGTGACCAATACGAAGGAGCGAGCGGAGGCGCGCTTCATTCCGAGCCGCCCTTTTCCGGCGCGGCCCGCTTCTTCGGTGCCTTCGGGGCCTTGCCCGGTTGAGCTTCCGGCGAGGCGTGCGGCGCCGCGCGCTCGGCGTCGAGTTCCTTGAGCTGCGCTTCCGCGCGATTGCGGCGCGCGTTGGTCTGCTCGATGAGCGTGTGGGCTTGCTCGAGCTTGGCGCTGGCTTCGCCGAGCTCTTTCTCGAGCGCCGTGGCACGCGCTTCGGCGGCGGCGGCGCGCTCGAGATCCTTGGCAGCCTGGGCCCACTCGTAGGCGAGTGCCTCGAGGGCGGCTCCGTGCCGCTCGTCGCCGGCGAGGCGCGCCCGATCGGCGCGCACGAGAGCGCGTCCCGCCTCGGCGAGCGCGTCACGCGCCGCGCCCTTGGCCGCCGGAGTCTTCTCGACCTCGGCGATGAGCGCTTTGGCCGAGTCGCGTGGCGAGGGGGCCGCGGAGGCGACGCCCGGTACGCCGACGCAGAGCGCGACGAGTAGCGCGATGCCGGGACGGAGGGTGCGGAACATTCGCGAAACCAAGCCACTTTTGACGGGCGCGGTCAAGCCGTTCGCGCGTCCTCCACGGGCCCGGTACTCGAATGGAGCGGGCGGGTGTAGGGGAGGGTCATGAGCGAAGAACGAGGACGAGCGAGCTGGGACGAGTACTTCATGGCTATCGGACGTGTCGTGGCGTCCCGCTCGACCTGCGATCGGAAACACGTGGGCGCCGTGATGGTGCGCGATCGCATGATCCTAGCGACCGGCTACAACGGTTCGATTCGCGGTCTGCCGCACTGCGACGACGAGGGGCACATGATGGAAGACGGACATTGCGTGCGCACCGTGCACGCCGAGGCCAACGCCATCGTTCAAGCGGCGCGCAACGGCGTTCGGCTCGAAGGCGCGGACATCTACGTCACGGCTTCGCCCTGCTTCGGCTGCTTCAAGCTCGTCGCCAACGCGGGGATCAAACGCATCGTCTTCGGCGAGTTCTATCGTGACGAGCGCATCTTCACCCTGAGCCGGACCCTCGGCATCGAGCTTTTGCACCTGCCGATCGAGCAGGTGAGGTGAGCGCTCAGTCCCGCTGGTAGCGCACGGTCACGTCTTCGGGCGCGCTCCGCTGGCGCAGCTTCTCCAGCAAGTATTCGCGATTGGGCGGCGTTTCGGGCATGTGATCACCGCGCCGTCTGAGCGCGACGAGGACGGCTGCCGAGTTCTCGGCCCCGCTTCGGCCCGCCCCGCTCGCGCCCTCGCTCGCCGCAACGGAGGTCGTGTACGAAATCGTCGGCTGCAGGTTCCCTGGCGCCATGGCGGCTTCCGCTAGGGGCGCGGCGTGAAGCGGTGCCGACGCATCGGGCGCGGAGAGTCCGGGACTCGACGGCTCGGGCGGTCCGGGGCGCGGTGGCGGGGGTCCCGAATCGACACCCGTCGCCAGGAACGCCATGGCCCGCTCGATGAACGCTTTGGTCGGAGCCCCATAACGGCGAAAGCGCACTCGCACTCCGCCCGGCTTGCCGTCCTGCGGCTCGACGGGACCGAGCACGCGCGCCTCCGCCTTGATCGGCCGTGTGCCGTCGCCGAGCGTCACGTCGAAGATGATGGCAGTGTCCGGCGCGAGCCCCGTCTCACCCACGAGAATCATGCTGCGCGCGTCGAGCGTCCACGCCTCCGCGGCGAGGTAGTCCTCCACGTTCGCGTAGGGGCGAACGAAATGGAGCACGACAGGCTCGGTCGTCACGCGAAACCCAAGCCTACGCCCTCATTCCCGCTTCCGCCAAGTCAAAGCTCGAACGTCGCGCGCGCACCCTGAAACAGCCACTCACGCGGCGCGGACAGCGCTCCTCGCCGGTCAACTGGAGGCTGGCGGCACGGCGCGCCACGGTGTAGACGGCCGGGGCTTGGCACGTCAACGCAAGGTACTGGTGGTCGGTTCCGGCGGGCGCGAACACGCTCTCGCGCTTCGGCTCCTCGCCTCCGAAAGTGTGGGCGAGGTGGTCGTCACGCCGGGCAACGCCGGCATGCGCATGGCACCGCAACGTTTCGCGCCCAAGGTCTTGCGCTCCGTCGCGGGCAACCCGGTCGAGGTCGCCGTCCACGAAGCGGTCGATTTGGTCGTGATCGGCCCCGAGGTGCCGCTCTGTGCCGGTCTCGCCGACGAGCTCGCCGCGCGGGGGCTTACCGTGTTCGGTCCGACGCGCGCCGCAGCCCAACTCGAGGGTTCGAAGGCGTTCATGAAGGATTTCGCCGTGCGCCACGGTATCCGGACCGCGCGGCACGAAGTCGTGCGGGCGTCCGGCGAGCTCGAGCAAGCCGTGCAGCGCTTCGGTGAGGCCCCGGTCGTCAAGGCCGACGGACTTTGCGCCGGTAAGGGTGTCGTCGTGGCGGAGTCCGCGTCCGAAGCGCTCGACGCAGCGCGCGGCATGCTCAGCGGCGAAGCCTTCGGCGACGCGGGCAAGACCTTGGTGCTCGAAGAGCGTGTCGAGGGCGCGGAGCTCAGTCTGCACGCGCTCTCGGACGGCGAGCGCTTCGTGCTCTTACCGGCGGCTCAAGATCACAAGCGCTTGCTCGACGGCGACCGCGGACCGAACACTGGCGGCATGGGGACGCACGCGCCGGCGCCGCTCGCCACGCCCGAGCTCGTCGAGCGTGCGCGCCGCGAGATCTTCGAGCCCGCGCTGCGCGGCATGGCGGCTGAGGGCAACCCGTTTCGCGGCGCGCTCTTCGCCGGCTTGATGGTGACGCCCGCGCGCGAGCTCGTGCTGCTCGAGTTCAACGTGCGCTTCGGCGATCCGGAAACGCAGGTGATGCTCGCGACGATCGACGGCGATCTCGGCGACGCGCTCGACGGCGCGGCGCGAGGAGCGCTCGATCCCGCAGCGCTCGCGCCTGCCGCCCGTCACGCCGTCTGCATCGTCCTCGCGGCGCACGGTTACCCGGAAAAACCCCGCACCGGTGACGCCATCAGCGGTCTCGATGCCGCAGAAGCACTCGAGGACGTGAGCGTGCTTCACGCCGGCACGGCCGTGTCGGGCGACGCGATCGTCACCGCGGGCGGCCGCGTGCTCGGCGTGCGAGCGAGCGCTCCGACGCTCACCGACGCACGCGAGCGAGCGTACGCAGCCGTCGGCCGCATCCAGTTCGACGGAGTGCAGTTTCGTCGTGACATCGCCGCGCGCGCGTTCGGCGAGATCCTGTCGTGAAAGAGCTCATCGCCGCGCTCGAGGCCGGGCTCGTCGTCGCCGCCGCGACGGAGTCGTTCTTCGGCTTGTTCGTCGACGCGACGAGCTCGGCGGCGCTCGACAACTTGCTGCGTGTGAAACCGCGCGGTGCCGACAAAGGCATCCCCCTCGTCATGCCGCACGCGTCGAGCTGGCCCTTGCTCGTGCCCGAGGTGCCGCCCGCGGCGCGTGCGCTCGCGGACGCCTTCTGGCCGGGCCCGCTCACCATCGCGCTTCCCGCGCGCGCCGAGCTCGACCGCCGCGTGACGCTCGACGGTAGTGTCGCCGTGCGAATCCCTGCGCCGAGCCCGGCGGCGGAGCTCACGCGCGCGTTCGGAAAGCCGCTGACGGCGACGAGCGCCAACTTGCCTGGTGACGCGCCCGCGACGGACGAGGCAGCGGTCGCGGAGCAACTGGGACGGGCCATCGCGAGTGGGATCTTGCTCGTACTGCCGGGGACGAGCCCGGGGGGGTTGCCGTCGACGGTCGTCGCCGTCGGCGGCGAACGTTCGCGGATCGTGCGGGAAGGTCGCGTAGCGCGTGCCAGAGTCGCCGAGGTTCTGGCAGGGGCGGGCGCGCGCCTTGACGAGGCGGGTTGGCCTAGCTAACAAAGCCGCCCAATGGCACGAGTCATGAATTTCAATGCAGGCCCGGCGGCGTTGCCGCTCGCGGCTCTCGAGCGCGCGCAAGCGGAGCTCCTGGATCTCGGCGGCACGGGCATGAGCGTGATGGAACACAGCCATCGCGGCAAAGCCTACGAAGCCGTGCACAACGAGGCGATCGCGCTCGTGCGCGAGCTACTCGCCGTGCCGGAGAGTCACCTAATCCTTTTGCTCCAGGGCGGCGCGAGCCAGCAGTTCGCCACGGGGCCCATGAATCTCTTGCCCGCGGGCAAGAGCGCCGACTACATGCTCACCGGCTCCTGGTCGCAAAAGGCTTACAAGGAGGGCAAGACGGTCGGCACGGTGCGTGTCGCCGGCACGACGGAGAAGGACGGCAAGTTCGGCCGCATCCCCGCACAGTCCGAGCTCAGCCTCGACGCGAACGCCGCCTACGCTCACATCACGAGCAACAACACCATCTTCGGCACGCAGTGGGACAAGTTCCCCGAGACCGGCAACGTCCCGCTCGTCGCGGACATGTCGAGCGACATCATGTGGCGCCCGATCGACGTTTCGAAGTTCGGCCTCATCTACGCCGGCGCGCAGAAGAACCTCGGCCCGAGCGGGCTCGTCGTCGTGATCGTGCGCAAGGACTTGGTCGAAGGTGGCCGCAAGGACATCCCAGTCATTTTCCAGTACCGCACGCACGCGGAGAACAACTCGCTCTACAACACGCCGCCGACGTTCTCGATCTACTTGCTCCGGAACGTGCTCGACGACGTGAAGAAGAACGGCGGCCTCAAGGCGATGGAGCAGCGCAATCGCGACAAAGCGAAGCTCCTCTACGACGTGATCGACTCGCGTTCGGACTTCTTCAGCACGCCGGTCGACAAGGCGGCGCGCTCGACGATGAACGTCGTCTTCACGCTGAAGACGCCCGAGCTCGAGGCGGAGTTCTTGGCCGAAGCGCAAAAGCGCAAGATGGTGGGTCTCAAGGGTCACCGCTCGGTCGGCGGCATGCGCGCCTCGATCTACAACGCCGTCGAAACGGCGTGGGTCAAGGCGCTCGCCGACTTCATGCGCGAGTTCAAGGCGTGAGTTAGAACGCGCCCGTCGCGGCAGCCGATCTCGCGATCGCGCTGCCGCGGCTGTCGCGCACCGTCGTCGCGCCCACGAGCAAGAAGGGCAGCGACGCGAGCACGGCCAGCGCTCCGACGCCGAGCACCACGGCGCCGCTCGTGCGCATGCCGTCCCGCTCCGCGAACGTGCCGTAGCTGTAAAGTGCGCCGCCGCCGAGCGTCACCGGGATCCCGATGGCGAGGCCTAAAATGCCGAGCGTGCGCGCTTTGGCGGAGCCGCCGTCGACGCGCACGAGCGCGACGCCCGGACCTGGATCGATGCGGAACGCATTCGAAGTGGTCATGCCCGGCGCCGTAACGCGCGCGAGCGAACCGTCCACCACGAGGGGTCGATCGCACGGCGCAAGACACACGCGTTGCCAGTCGCCCGGATCGATGCGGCTCCGGAGCTCGAGCCAGGTGCCGGGATAGCTCGAGCCGATGTGTACGAGCGAAAGGCGTGGGTCAGTCGCTAACGTTGCCGGCTTCGGCGGCGGTTCGAGCGCGGCGGGTTCAGCCGTTGGCGGTACCGCGGCGGGAGGGCTCGCGGGCACCGGCGGTGCCGGCGTTGGAGCAGACGGTGCGCCAGCCGTCTGCGCGGACGCCGTGGCCGGCGTCGGCGCAGAAGGCGCAGCAAGCGCTGGTGACGATGTAGGTGCCGTTGGCGGCGTGTTGTCGGGAGCGGCGCTCTGGGCGTGCGCAGCTGGCGCCCAGAGCACGCTCGCGCAGAAGCTCAGAGCACCTGCGCAAGCGAGCACGCACGCGCCGACGTGCGCGCCGAACACCCGCGCTGTTCGGCGCCAGCGCCCGCAATGAATGCTAGGGGCGGAAATGGCAAGAGTGAGACCGGTGAGACTCGCGTGCTCGATAGGGTGGGGCAGCATCTGCTCGATAGGGTGGGGCAGCATCGTTGGCGGCTAGTATAGAAAGAATATAGAAAGAACTTGAGTGTGAGCGCGCCTCAGGTTTGACGAGCTACTGGATCGGGGGCTAGGGTTTCTCTTAGGTTGGGTGATTTGTATGCCCAGCTCGGATTCGATGCCGTGAGGTTCCGCCTCCGCTTTTTGCTCCAGGAGATCGACCTGATGCCCGGCGCGACGACCATCGGTCGTAGCGCGTCCTGTCAGATCACGATCGACGATCCGCTCGTCTCCCGCGAGCACGCGCGCATCAATGTCGAAGGCGGTCGGGCTTTCGTCGAAGATCTGGGCTCGCGCAACGGCGTGGCGGTCAACGGCAAGCTCGTCGAAGACCGGGTCGAGCTCGCGGACGGGGATCGCGTGCGCGTGGGCTCTCAGGAGCTCGTGCTGTGCAGCGTTGGCGTGACGGCGACCGAGAAGACCCAGCGCCGGACGACGGGCTTCATGTGCCACTGTGCCGGCTGCGGCATTCCATACCCCGCCGAAAGCCCGGTCTGCCCGGCTTGCGGCTCGACGGAGCGGCAACCGCAAGAAGACACCTTGGCCGGCGCCCGCTCCGACCGCGACTGGTCGCTCGAGCTTGCCACCGAAGCCATGACGCGCGCGCTCGACAAGCGGAGTTGGGAAGACGTCGAGCGGCTCCTCTTACGGGCTCGCCTGCACATCGAGCAACGGCTCGCCGACGGCGGGCGCGTCGATCGGCGCCCGCTGCAGGGGGTCGCCGACGCCGCCGTGGCGCTCGCGAGCGCCACGGGCGAGCTCGCCTGGGTGCGCTGGTCCCTTGGCCTGTACGCGACGCTCGCACAAACCCCGCCTTCTCGGCTGGCCGAGGGACTGTCGGGCTTCCCGCCCGCCGTACGCGATACACTCGCCCCGGCGGTGCGGCATGTGGTCGAGACCATCACCGAGCGCGGCGGCCCGAGCCCCGAGGATCGCGCGAGCTACGAGCAGCTCGTCGTGCTCGCTCGAGAGCGCTGAGCGAGCCGCGGGAGCGGGAGCGTGAAGTTCGTGCTCCAGCACGCGGCCCGCGAGCTCGACTTACCGAAAGGGAGGTTCGTCATCGGCCGTGCGGACGACGCAACCCTCACGCTGGACGATCCGCTCGTCTCCCGCCATCACGCCGCCATCGACGTGACCGACAGCGTCGCCACTCTCGTCGACCTCGATAGCCGCAACGGTGTCAGCGTGAACGGCAAAAGAGTTGCACGCGAGCGCGTGCTGACGCCGGGCGACCGCATCGCCATCGGCTCGAACGAGCTCGTTCTCGCGCTGCCGCGAGATCCGGCTGCGCAGACCCTCGTACAAGCTCCTACTCTTCGGATGTCGTCGTTCGGCATAGTCGGCATGCTCGCGGAGAAGGCGTTCGCGCTCGGTCGCGGCGACGAAGCCGAACGGATACTCGGGCCCCAGCTCGAGCACCTGCTCGCCGAGGTCGAGCGGGGCAAAAAGCACGACCCCGCGCTGGTCGACCGGGCCTCAGGCTACGCGCTCAAAATCGCCCAGATGACGGGCAGCGCGGCGTGGGTCGACCGCGTCTACCGCTTTTACCGCGCCTCCGGCCGGCTCTGCCCGAGCGCCGTCGTGGACGAGCTCTACGCCGTCGTACGCAAGGTCAAGCAACCGAACGTGGACGAGCTTCGCGCCTATTTGGCGGCAATTCGTGAGCGCGCGGCCGAGCTCAGCCCCGCCGATCGTTTCCTCGTGAGTCGTCTCGAGGGCCTCGAGCGATCGCTCGTATGAAAGTGGCTTGGTTGAGCTTGCATTTGCTCTCCGCTATCCTGAATGGCTAGTGGCGAACGAGCGAGACACGAGGAGCCTGCCCGCCGGACGCTCGAAGCGGTTTTGGCTCGAGCACGAAGGGCAGAACGTCGAGCTCCGGCGCGGTACGCTCGTCGTCGGCAGGAGCTCGGGTTGCCACCTCGTGCTCGAGGACAGCATGGTTTCGCGGCGCCACGCCGAGCTCATCGTCACTGAAGACGCCGTGACCGTGCGCGATCTCGGCAGCGTCAACGGCCTGTACGTGAACGCCCGCCGCGTCGAGGGCAGCCAACGCATGAAGGAGGGCGACACGCTGCAAATCGGCCAGCGCGAATTCGTGCTCCGGAGCCTCGCGCGCGAAGTCGCCCCGACCGGCCACGAACGGCAGATGGCGGAGACGCTGCACGGCGACGTCGTGCTCGGCGAGAACCCCCCGAGCGAAGATCAGACGCACGTGGGCGACGTCTTCGACGTGCTCGGGTCCGTCGCCGAAAAGGTGCTCGCCATGGATCGCGGCGAAGAAGCGGAGCGCATCCTCTCGGGCGTGCTGCAGAGTATCTTGCGCGAGGCCAAGGACGGCCGTGAAATCCCGCAGCCCGTCGCCGAGCGCGCGGCTTCTTACGCCGTGCGCATCGCAGGCGCGACTTCGCGCGCGAGCTGGCTCGACTACGTCGTCGAGCTCTACACGCAGCTCCGGCGCATGTTACCGGCGACGATCGTGGACCAGCTCTACGACGTCGTGCGCAAGGCGCGCGGCATGCACGTGAGCGGGCTCAGGGCTTACGTCGCGGTCCTCGAGGAGCAGCAGTCGGCGTTCGGCCCGGCGGAGCGCTTCGTCCTGCAGCGGATTGCGGGCCTCGAGCGCGTGGTGCTGAGCTAGCGCGCGCGGCGAGCCCGAGCGCGGCCGCCTCGGCAATGGCGGCACGGAGCGCGGGATCGCTCACGGCGCGAAGCCGCTCCTCGATGTCGGGCGGGAGCGCCGCACGCGGGCGAGGCGCGGGAGCGGCAGCGGGCAGGGTGGCGCGGCCCGCGATGGGCCGCACTTGGAAGCGCAGGCCCGTCGCTGCGACGCCGAGCTCCTTCACGCGCGCGAGCAAGTCGGGCGTGAAGAACGAAAGCTCCTGCGCCCAGGCGGCCGAGGCGACGTGCAGCGTGAGGACGCCGTTGCGGAGCCGACCGGGCTCGGTGCGCGCGGCGATGCGTTCGCCGACGGCGCGCCGCCACGTCTCGCGATCGATCACGACTCCTCCCGCCCGCGCGCTCACGTCGCGTGCTTGTTCGAGCAACGCGCCGAGCGACGAGGGCGAGCGGGAGGCGGTCGTTCCCCGTGCGCCTGATCGACGGGGAGGGTACGTCAAGGATTGACGATGAACTGGCGCTCGCCGCGCTCGAAGAAGCCCACGATCTGGCGCGCGGCAGCGAGCCCGGCGTTCACGTTCGCTTCCTCGGTCTGCGCGCCCATCTTGCTCGGCGTGACGTACACGCGCGCGCCGAACTTCTCCTTCAGCGTCGCGAGGGTCGCGTCGCTCGGCGGGATGTCGGAGATGTAGCGGAGATCGGCGCGCTCGCCGAACGCCTCGAGCAGCTCGGGCTCGTTGATGATCTCCTTGCGCGCCGTGTTCACGAGCGTGCCGCCCTTGGGCATGAGCGAGAGCAGCTTCTTGCCGATCGAGTTTTTGGTCTCGGCCGTCGCGGGCACGTGCAGCGACACGTACTGGGAGCGCTTGTAGAGCTCCTCGGCCGAGCCCACGGCTTCGACCCCCGCGGCCTTGAAGGTCTCGGGCTTGACGAACGGATCGTAGGCGAACACGGTCATGCCGAAGCCGCCCGCGATCGTCGCGACCGCGCGTCCCACGGCGCCGAAGGCGTGGAGGCCGAGCGTCTTGCCGCGCAGCTCGCTCCCCGTCTTGCCGTCGAACTTACCGCGCGCGAGATAGATCATCATGCCGAAGGCGAGCTCGGCGACGGCGTTCGCGTTCTGACCCGGCGTGTTCATCACGGCGACGTTCTTGCCCTTCGCCGCAGCGGTATCGATGCTGTCGTAGCCGGCGCCCGCGCGCACGACGAGCGCGAGCTTTTTCGCGGCGCCGAGCACCTCGGCGTCGATGCTGTCGCTCCGTACGATCGCGGCGTCCGCGTCGGCGATCGCTTCGAGCAGCGGTCCCTTGCCCTTGTAGCTCTCGAGGACACGCGCGGTGTAACCAGCGCTCTTGATGATCGCGACGACCTCGTCGCGTGCGGCCGCGGAGAACGGTTTTTCGGTGGCGAGCAGGACAATCTTGGACACGTTGACCTCGTCGTTTGGGGGCCCAATGAGGGCTGATGACTTCGGGGGCGTGAGTCCTACCGGGCCTCGGGCTTCGGAGCAAGCGGCCAGCCGACCCGGCCGCAACAGAGCGCCGCGCGCTGCCGAGACTTTTTGAGCCGTTGACATCGGCGGCGCGCGCCTCGAAATTCGCCGAGCAAACCCTCGTGCGCGAGGGAGCGAGCGGTCGCGCAAGGCGCCGCCAACAAGGAGCACCCATGGATTTCGAGGTCCCCCCGCTACCGTACGCGAAGGATGCGCTCGAGCCGGTGATGAGTCGCGAGACGTTCGACTATCACTACGAGAAGCACCACAAGGCCTACATGACGAACCTCAAGGGCTTGATCGAAGGCAAGCCCGAGGCGTCCAAATCGCTCGTCGAAATCGTCAAGACGAGCTCCGCCGGCGTCTTCAACAACGCCGCCCAGGTCTGGAACCACACCTTCTTTTGGGAAAGCATGAAGCCCAAGGGCGGGGGCGCGCCGCCGGCAGGTGACGTGGGCGACCTCGTCAACGCCATGGGCGGCTGGGACAAAGTCCGCGCCGATCTGATCGCGTCCGGGCTCGGCCGTTTCGGCTCGGGCTGGGCGTGGCTCGTGCTCGACGGCGGCAAGGGCTCGATCCTGAGCACCCCGAACGCCGAAACCCCGCTCACGACTTCCGCTGTCCCGCTCCTCACGGTCGACGTGTGGGAGCACGCCTACTACATCGACCAGCGCAACAACCGCAAAGCCTTCCTCGAAGCGTTCTGCGACAAGCTCATCAATTGGGACTTCGTCGCCAAGAACCTGAAGAGCGCGAAGTAAGGGGCGAAGGCGCCAAGCGCGGCGCCGCGCGTTCCACGGCCCAACTCGAAGCCGTGAGATTTTGAGGCGCACCACGCGTCGGCGCGGGCACTTCGAGCGAGCTATCGAAGTGTCCCCGCGCCGGCTGCGCCGGCCTCACGCACAGCATCCAGCCGCGGGTTGGCCCGGAGAACGCTCGCCCATTTCCTGGTCTCTGCCCGCCCGTCCAATGCGACCGAATGCGCGGCACTCGACTTCATCGGAGTCGCGACTTCGATAGCGCTGACCGGCCGAGCAAGGCTGGTTCGATTTGCGCTAGCGCACTCTGCAGGTCACGTAGCGGCGGTCGTCCGGCGTTGCTCTACTGAAGCTCGCCCGTGATCGGGAGGATCGGCGCCCAGAGCAGGCGGCCGAGGAGGCGGTCGTCGATCAGCATGCCGCGCTGGCTGAAGTGGAGCGTGTTTTCGGTGCCGTCCTCTTTCCACTGACCGACGAAGACAATGCCCCGGCCGCGCTCGTCGTAACCGAGTTGGACGATCGCGTTCTTGAGCCACTTACCGCCGCCCTCGAATTCGAGCGTCTCGGGCAGGGTGTAGAAGCCCTCCGACGGGAGCTGCTTCAGAGTGCGAGCCCACGTTGGCTGACGAAGCGGCGTCGTCGGGTCACCCCAGAACCAACGGTTGCGTCGATTGCTGCCGGGACGAACCACGAACTTGCCGCCGCCGTTCGGCAGCTCGCCGACGTAGACGAGGACACCGGCGGGGAACGTTTCTTCGTGGCCGGTCATGGGCTGAGTCGTGCGGTAGAGGCCGTTTTCGGGCAAATCGAGCATCGCTTGTCACCTTGGAACGTCGCAGGGGCCGGCACAATAGCCGAACCTTCGAGCGCGACAATGGGTTAGCTTTGCGCCGCCATGCCGAGCGTCAAGAAGACGAAGCCCACGCCGAAACTCGCCGTGAAGAAGACTGCCCCCGGCAACAAGCCCGCGCGAACTCCGGCCGCCAAGACGGCGAAAATCACCCCGAGCGCCAAGCCGGCGAGCGCGAGCGTCGCGAGGGCCGCTCCGAAGCGCGCGGCCTCGAAGGCCGCCCTCTCGAAGCCGAGCCCGAGCAAGGGCGTGCTCGACGTGGGTAGTCACGCTCCCGCCTTCAAATTGAAGGATCAGTCGGGCAAGGAAGTCTCCTCGGCGTCGCTCGCCGGCTCGCCCTACGTCCTCTACTTCTATCCGAAGGACGACACGACCGGCTGCACGAAGCAAGCGTGCGGCTTTCGTGATTCCTACCGTTCGTTTGGCCGCGTCGCGCGCGTGCTCGGCGTGAGCCCCGACTCCGAAGCCAGTCACGCCCGCTTCGCGCAGAAGTACGGCTTGCCGTTCACGCTGCTCGCCGATCCCGACAAGACGCTCGCGAACGCCTACGGCGTGTGGGTGAAGAAGCAGAACTACGGTCGCGAGTACATGGGCATCTCGCGCAGCACGTTTCTCGTCGACGCGAAGGGCGTGATTCAGAAGGCGTGGCGCGGCGTGCGCGTCGACGGCCACGTGGACCTCGTGCTCGACGCGGCCAAGGCGTTGTGACCATTAGCCCGCGTGCGGCGGCGGCCAGGACACGGCGGGTAGCGGAAACTGCGGACGCGCGAAGAGAAAACCCTGGCCGTAATGAACGCCCGTGTCGCGCAGGGCGTCGAACTCACTCGAGGTCTCGATGCCCTCGGCGACGACGGTGGCGTCGAGATCGCAGCAGAGCCGTACGACGTTCGCGACGAGCCGCTGCTGGCGTTGGTTCTTGTCGATGCCGACGATGAGCTCGCGGTCGAGCTTCACGACGCGCGGCTCGAGGTCGATGATGCGCTTCAGGTTCGAGTACCCGGCGCCGAGATCATCGACGACCAGGTGCACGCCGCCGCGCACGCGCACTTCGCTCAAGACGTGATGGCAGAGCTCGAAGTGCGTGAGCGGCACCGACTCCGTGATCTCGAGGAACACGTCGCTGTCGTGGCCGTAAATCGGATCGTCGGGGCGGACTAGCCACGCCTCCTCGAGCTCGAGTGGGTGCACGTTGAGAAAGAGCGGGATCCCGGAGGCGAGCGGTACCGCGATCTCGCGCACCATGCGTCCGAGTCGTCCCACGCAGCCGGCGCTCACGGCGCGCTCGAACAAGACGGGAGGGCTCGAAATTTCACGTCGCGTGCAGCGCACCAGCGCTTCGTACGCGAAGAGCTCGCCGTCGCTCATGCCGACGATCGGTTGAAAGACCACGCTGAGCTCGTCGGCGCGCACGAGCCCTTCGAGCGCCAAGAAGGAATCCCTCCCGGAGGTGAGCGTGGTCGGAACGGGGGCAGCGTGCATGGCCGCAGGACGGGAGCTTGGTGCGCTCAGCGGGAGACTCCGCAAAGTTCAATCGGCGCCACAGTGCTCCACCTTCCCTTTTAACATGCAAGTAACCGGCAAGCTCGTCCTTCTGAACTTCTCCCCAGCGAGCCTGCCTCCGAAACATACCATGTCGTCTGCTCCCGCAGATTCACCGGGCGGAGTCAGTCGACCCAAAAAAGCGCATGACATCTGGCTCGACGCCGGCTCAACTCAGCTTACTCCCATGGCAAGCGCGCAGGCACGCACGAGCTCGAAGCGTCGTCGATCCGTTTCAATCAGGTTTCGTGCGAGCCGGAGCTCGCCGTCTCCGCGCGTGCACCGCTTCTCACTTTTCATTACATCGTGCGCGGCGGTCTGCTTGCTGCTGCTCGCCGGCTGCGCGAACGACGCGAAGAAGAGCGCCGCTCGTGCGCAAGAGCAAGTAAAGGCGCTCGCCGCGGTGGTGCGCGAAGACGTGCGCGAGGTACGCGCGGGACTTCCACTCGGCGCGGCGGAGCTCGCCAAGATCCTGCCGGCGGAAGGTGAGATCGACGCGCCGACCGCGCGCGAGGCGCTCGAGAAGACGCGCAACAAAATCCAAGATCTCCGCATCGCGAAGTCGACCTTCTTCGCGCTCGTCGCGCCGAGCGGCATCGTGATCCGCGACGACCAGCAGCAGGATCGGCTGGCAGGGAAGAATCTGATCGAGGCGTTCCCCGGATTGACCGCGGCGCTCCTCACGAACGTCGTCGTCGAGACGCGCGGCTCGATGCCGGAAGCGGCTGAGGTGCGGGGCAAGCCGGACGGTCAGTGGGTCGCGGGAGCGGCCGTGCGCACGGGGCCGGTTGCGCGCGCTCTCTACGCCACGGGGTGGTCATGGTCGGCCTACGCTTATCGTCTCGAAAATGCGGTGCGTAGCGCGGCCCGCAGCGCCGCGAGCGCGCCACAGAAGGAACCGCTACTTTACGCGTTCGTCATCGTCGAAGGCGACGTTTACGGCGCGCCGGTCTCACCGGACGTGAACGCGCGCGCCGTGCACGACCACATCGACGTGGCCAAGCTCAAAGAAGGTGTACCGATCCAGCTCGAGCTCGAGATCACGGGTCGGCCCTTCGGGCTCGCGGCCGAACTGACGCCCGATCTCGGAGCCAGCGTCGCGATTGCAGTGCTGCGTAGCGAGACCTGAGCGTCGCACGCTCGACGCTAAGTCAGGCCGTGGCGTCTTCCGGGCCGAGGCGACCGAAACGGTGTAATCCGAGAAAGAGAACGGTGACGCCGCCCACGATGAGCCAGCGGCCCGTCTCGTCATCGGTGACCGCGAGGACGATGCCGGCAAACAGCACCGCCGCGCCGATCGCGATCAAGAGCCTGGCGCGGCGCTCTTCGGGCGACCGCCGTTCAACGTCGGCACTCGTGTCGCGGGTCGCTTCCGATTCGCTCGTCATGGCCATTTTTCCGCGTGTGCGCGTACCAGAAAATCCCGCACGTCGCGCCGGAGCTTGAGCTCCGCCGTGACGCTCGCGTCTCCGTGTTCCTCGCCGATCTGATCGTCATAGAGGTACTCGCCGTCATTTAGCACGAGCACGCGCGCGTCGGCGTCGTTGCCGAGTCCGCTCACGAGCTGCAGCGCGTCGCCCATGGCGGGGTCGCGCGGCGGGAGCGCGCCGCCGAGCGCCGAGCGTTCGCTCGCCGTGACGTAAGCGACGCCGTACTTCTTGCCCCGAGCGAGCACGTCGATGTCGAGCGCCTCGCCGGGGGCAAGGCTCATGGGACGGCCGTGGACGGGCTCGTCTCCTTCGTCGTGAAACGCCTGCGAGATGATTTCGGTCGCTCGGCGCTCGTCGAGGGGCCGGGTCGGGTTCGGCACGCGCGGAGTCGGCTCGCTGCAGGCGAGAAGCAGGGCCGTCGCGCCGAGGAGGCGGATCGCCACTCGCCGGGTGTTTGTCGGAGGCACCAGGGTCGTCCTCGCCCGTGGAGGGGCTGGCATCGGGCGCAAAAGGTAGCCAAGAGGGCGTCCTTTAGCTAGCTCTCCGCGAGTATGCTGCGCGTCGCCGTGCGAGCCCTCCGCGTCGTCGCTTTTTCGAGCCTGGCGCTTGCCTGCGGCCGGTCGGCCCTCCCGGATCCCAACGTTGCTGCGCGCGCCTACGCGCAGGCAGCTGCGGAGGGACGAGCCGATCGCATTTATGCGCTGCTGAATTCTGACGCACAGAGAAAGTTCGGTCGCGACCAGGTCCGCGAGCTCGTGCGCGACGAACGCGCGGAGCTCGCGCGGCAAGGCGCCTCACTGCGAGGGCCCGGCACGCGCGTGGAAGCGGAAGCGACCATGCTCCTCGCCGACGGCAGCCGAATCGAGCTCACGCTGGAGCCCGACGGCTTTCGCGTCGCGGCCGCGGACACGCTGCCGGCCGCCGCGCAGACGCCCGTCGAAGCGCTCGAGGGCCTGCGACGCGCGCTCGCTCGGCGGAGTTATCCGGCGCTCCTGCGCGTCCTCAGCGCGGAGGCGCGTGGCGCGCTCGAGACGGATTTGCGAACACTCGCCGCGGCGCTAGAGAATCCCGCGACGCTCGACGTGCGCGTGCAGGGCGATCGTGCCGACGTCGATGTGGGTGGCGGACACCAGGTGATCCTTCACCGTGAGTCCGGCACCTGGCGCGTGGAGGACATCCAATGAGCACAGGAACGAGACTCGGGCGGCGTACCTTTGCGGCGGTGCTCGGCGCGGTTACCTTCGCGCCGGAGCGCGCCTTCGCCTTCGGTGAGGCAGGGGCGTTTCGCGCGCGGTTGCTCGCCGCAGGTAAGGGGCGGCCCGACGACGCGCGTGTCGCTGGCACGGCGCGCTGGGGCTCGGAGCTCGTGCGCCGAACGAGCGCGCCGGCGCACGAAGAGCCGGAAACGGTCGCCGCCGATCGGCCCGCGATCTTTCGCGAGCCGTTCGCCGTCTGGTGCGGCACCGAAGACGTGGGGGCGCTCTCGCTGTCGGAGGTGAGCGGCCTCGAGCGCTTTCTGCGGCTCGGAGGCACGCTGGTCGTGGACGACTCCGATCCGGTCTCGGGGGCGTTCGGTCGCTCCGTGCGGCGCGAGCTCTTGCGGGCGTTGCCCGAGTCGCCACCGGTGCAGCTCGAAGCGACCCACGTGCTGTTCAAGACGTTCTACCTGCTCGATCGCCCGTACGGCCGCGTGCTCGGCCCGCCGCGCGTCGAAGCCATCGTGCGCGGGCGCAACGCCGTCGTGCTGTTTTTGGCCCACGACCTGCTCGGCGCGCTCGCGCGGCGCGGCGAAGGCTGGGCCTACGGGGCCGAGCCGGGCGGCGCGGAACAACGCGAGCACGCCATTCGTTTTGCCGTGAACATCGCCATGTACGTGCTCTGCTCCGACTACAAAGACGACGTAGTGCACGCTCCATTCTTGCTGCAGCGCCGCGGCCGAGCGCGCTAGCGCGAAACGCACGAGCCGGCGCGCATCTTTCCTTCCCAAGGCTGCCCGAGTCGAGGCTAGAACCCACGCACGTGCCGAACCTGGCGCTCGCCGAAGGAATGACGCCCGTCGCCGTGACACTCGGCGCGCTGGTGCTCGCCGTTTGGGTGATTGCGGCGGCGCTCGAGGTGAGGCGGAGCGAACGGGCGGGCGCCGCCGTGCTCGTGAGCGCCGTCGTGGCGGCGCTGTGCGTCGCGGGCGCGTTCTTTCGCCCCACGCGCGTGAAAGAGCGTGGTGCACGGCTCGGGCCACGCGTCGCCGTGCTCGTCGATCAAGCGCGCCGCTTGCGCCTGCCCGCCGAACACGGGGACCGTCGCTCGGTTGCGCTCGCCGCCGCGGCCGCTCTCGGCCGCCGCTGGGCGCAGGCGCAAGTGGACGTCTATGGGTTCGGGGAGCAAAAGCTGGTTCCGCTCTCGCTCGCGCGTGAGAGCACGCTCGGACAGCTCGGAGAGGAGAGCGATCTCACGGGGGCCCTCGCGGAGCTCGCCGCCGCACCGGGCGAACGCGTGCGAGCCGTCGTCGTGGTGAGCGACGGCCGCTTCGCGCGGCCCGCCGAAAGCGTAGACGAAGCCGGTCTCGCGCTCGCGGTCGGGACGCTGGGCGTGCCGGTGCACACCGTGCGCGTGACCGAGCAAGCGCCCGCGGACGCGAGCGTACGCGAGGTGAGCACCGTCGGTGCGGCGGTCGCGCACCAGCCGCTCGTCTTGCACGTCACGATCGGGTGCGCGGGCGGCATCAATTGCGACGAAGTTCCCGTCGTCGTGCGCGAGCTGAGGCAAGGTTCGTCGCCCGCCGAGCTCGCGCGGGGTACGGCGCACGCGGGAACGGGCGAAGCGACCATCGATCTCGAGGTGACGATCGAGCGCGCCGGCCAGCGCGTGATCGAAGTCGCGCTCGAGCCACAGACGGGCGACCGCGTGCCGGAGAACGACCACCGCTTGCTCACGCTCGACGTGCGGCGCGAGCGCGTGCGCCTGCTGCACGTCGCCGGCCGTCCGACGTACGACGTACGCCAGCTCAGACTTTGGCTCAAAGCGAACGAGTCGATCGATCTGGTCGCTTTCTTCATCCTGCGCACGAACGGCGATCAGCCGAACGTCGTCGACGACACGAGCGAGCTTTCGCTGATCCCGTTCCCGGTGGATGCGCTTTTCACACAGCACCTGCCGACGTTCGACGCGGTGATGCTGCAGGACATCGACGCCGTCGAGTACAAGCTCGAGCCGTACCTGCCGGCGCTCGAAGCGTACGTCCGGTCCGGCGGCGGGCTCATCATGGTCGGCGGGCCCTCGGCGTTCGCGGGTGGCGGGTACGCGGGCTCCCCGCTCGAGCGTGTGCTCCCCGTCGAGCTGCCGCGCGGCGGCGAGCCCTACGATCTACGTGGTTTCGTGCCGCGTTACACGATGGCAGGGCGCGTCGCGCCGGTGCTCGGCGGCGTGCGGCAGCTGTTCGGTGAGGACCTGCCGCTGATGGAAGGCTCGAACACGCTCGGCAAGCCGCGTCCGGGGTCAATCGTGCTCTGGGAGCATCCCGAGCGGCGCGTGGGTGACATCGCGATGCCGGTGCTCGCGCTCGGCGAGATGGGCGACGGCCGTTCGATCGCGCTGGGGGTCGACGCGACGCACGAGCTCGGCTTCGGCGAGCTCGCGGAGCGCACGTCGGGGCGAGCCTACGGAGCGCTCTGGGACGGCCTGCTCGGCTGGCTCATGCGCGATCCTCGTTACGAAGCCGGGCGCGTCTCGCTCGACGGGCCTTGCATTGCGGGCGAACCGGCCTCGTTCGAGCTCGTGCCGCCGCCCGGAGCGACGGGAGAGCTTGCCTTCACGATCGAGCGCTTGGGCGTTCCCGCTCAAACCGTCTTCTCCCGTTCACTGAGGAGCGCCGGTTCGTCCGAACACGTCGATGCTGGGCGCTTGCGGGCGGGCGGCTACAGCGCGCGCATGCGACTCGGTGCGGCGCCGCCGACGCGTCTCGATTTCGCGTGTGAGGACGGCGGGCGTGCCTATGCCGATTCGCGTCCCGATCCGGCGCGCCTCATCCGCATCGCACGCGCGACCGGGGGCAAAAGCGTCACGCCCGACGAATTGGGCGAGCTGCCGCTGCCGCCGGCGACCGAAGTGATGGTCGAACGGCGTGCTTCTGCGCTGCTACCGCCCTGGGTTTGGGCGCTCGCTGCCGCCCTGACGCTCGGTGCGCATTGGCTGCTTCGGCGCCGCGCGGGTCTTGCTTGATGGCCGGGCCGGGGAGGGGTCACGGGATCTGATAACCTCGGGAGCGGTGCGCCCGTCGCGCGCGGTACTCGTTTTCGTCGCGCTCGTGTCCGTTGGCGGCACGAGCACGGCGTCGATCTGGCCATCGTCCGGGCGGCGCGTCGAACGACAGCTCGCCGATCCCGACGTGCTCGTGCGGCGTAGCGCGGCGCGTTCGCTGCCGGAGCTGCCGAGTGACGAGGCGCGGAGACTCGCGCTCGCGGCGCTCGGCGACGCGGACGCCGACGTGCGCATCGCCGCGTTGCGCGCGGCCGTCGAGGTCGGTGCGGGTGAGCTCGGCGCGCGTCTTGTCAGCTGGCTCACCGATCCTGACGCGCGGATTCGCCTTGCTGCTGCCGAAGCTCTGACGCGGCGGCCGAGCAGCGTGGCCGTGGCGGCACTCGCGCGCGCGTCGTCGGACGGCGACGCGAAGGTGCGGGCTGCCGTCGCGCGGGCGCTCGGTGCGTCGGAGAGCCCCGACGCGGTCGTGCCGCTGCTCGGGCGTTTGGACGACTCCGCTCCCGACGTGCGGCGCGAGGTGGCGGGCGCGCTCGGCCATTTGGGCGATCGGCGAGCCGTCGTGCCGCTGCTCGCAAAAATCGAAGATTCGGCGAGCATCGTGCGGCGCGCCGTGGCGCACGCTCTCGGCCTCCTCGGCGACGCGCGCGCCGTCAGTGCGCTCGTGCTCGTGCTACGCGATTCGGACGAAACGGTCCGTGTCGCCGCACTCGAGGCGGTCGGGCGGCTCGGTGACGCTTCGGCCGTCTCGAGCGTCGCCGCGGTGCTCGCCTCCGACGCACCGGCCGTGCGCGCAGCGGCGGCGACGGCGCTCGGCCGCCTCGCGACTCCGGGAGCGATCGGTGCGCTCATCGCGGAGCTCGGGCGCGCGGGCGCCGATCCAGCTCCCATCGTGGCGGCGCTCGGGACGGCGGGTCCAACTGCACGCCCGGCGCTGCGCGCCTGCGTCGAAGGCTCTGCGGCACGCCTCGTCATCGAGGGTTGCGCGCGCGCGCTGGGTGAAGACGGCGACGAAACCGACGTGCCGCGGCTGCGGGCCGCGCTCGAACGCGGCGCGCTCTCACCGCTCGCGCTCGCAGTCGTGCTCGGAAGATTGGGGGGACAAGCCGCCGTGCCCGTGGTGCTCGAAGAGCTCGACGATGCCGACGTGGAAGTCCGGCGCGCCGCGCTCGCTGCCTTGGGCGAGCTACTCGACCCGGCTCGTCCCGACGGTCGAGCCGTCGATCCTCTGCTCGCCGCGCTGCGCGCGCGCCGCACCACCGCGACGGAACGCACGCTCATCTTGCGTTTGCTCGGGCGCACGGGCGCGGCGCGGGTCGGCCCCGAGCTCGCGCGCATCGCGAGCGAAGCGACCGTCAAGCCAGTCGTCGTCGCGGCCGTGAGCGCGCTCGGCGATCTCGGTCCCGGGCCGTGGGAATCGCTCTTGCTCTCGAAGCTCGACGACGAAGACGGCGACGTGCGCACGGCCGCGGGCGTGGCCCTTGGCCGCACGGCGTCCGAGCGCACCCTCGCGGCGCTGCTCACTCGGCTCGAGCAGGCGGCCGAACAGGATCGCGGCGCGCTGGGTCTCGCGTTGCCGGGCGCGGCGGCCCGCTCGCGCGACCCACACGCCGCCACGCGTTTGCGGGCGCTGTTTTCCCGCAGCGAAGACGGCGATCGCGACGTGTTGATCGAGGCGCTCGCTCGTACGAAAGACGCGTCAGTAGCGCTCGTTGCGCTCGCGCACGAGCCGGACGCTGCCGATCGCGGCAAAGTCGCGGAGGCCCTGATGGGCGAGGCCGGCGCGGCGCCGCTCCTCTTCGAGCTCGTGCGCGACACGGACCCCGCCGTGCGCGCGAACGCTGCCTGGTCGCTGGGGTTCGTCGCGGACGAACGCGCGCCTGTCGAGCTCACGCGTGTGCTCGCCGATCACTCGCCCGAGGTGGCGGCGAACGCCGCCGTTGCACTCGGCCGGATCGGGGCGCGGCTCAAGCGTGACGTGCACGCCGAGCTCTGCGCGCGCCTCACGGACGCCCGCTCCGTCGTGCGGGCGGGCGCCCTCGCCGGGTTGCGGCTCGCAGGAGGAAGCTGCGATGAGCCGCTACTGCTGCGCTTGCTCGCGAGCGATCCGGCGGCGCGCGTTCGCGCGGCGGTGGCCGCCTTGCTCGCGAGCTCTGCTCCTACGGCAGGCGTGAAGGCGGCGCTCGCACGCTGCGCCGCGGACGACGACAGCAGCGACGTTGCCGCACGCTGCGCAGCGGGACCGGCGAAAGCTCCGGCCGCTTTGGAGCCGGTGCTCGTCTTCGTGGTGCCGACGGGCGGCGACGTGCCGGCGGCGCGCGCGCCGTTCGCGCTCCGCTTTGCCGACGAAACGGAGCGCTTCGGGCGCGCGGACCGGCGTGGCGGCGTGAGTGAGCGCTTCGCTCCAGCGGGTGCGCTCGAGCTCAGGCCGCTGCCCGGCGCGGGTGAATGAGTATGCCGGCACCGATCGTCGTCGACGTTGGCGTGACGGAGCCCCAGCGCGATCTCGCGAGCGCGCTCGTCGATGCGTGCACGCAAGCCGCCGCGAGCGCGAGCATCGATTGCCGGCTCGTGCGTGACGCGCCGAACGGACCGTACACGGCGATCGCCATCGTCACGTGGGAGGAGGGCGATCGAGCCCGAGTCGAAGTCGGCCTGCGGCGCGAGCCCACGTCGGAATGGCGGACGCGGGAGCTCACGTTCCAAGCCGCCGACGCCGACATCGAGCGCTACCGCAGCGTCGGCTTCGTGATCGGCAGCCTCGCGACCGCCGCGCGTGACGACACCGTCCCGAAATCCGCGCCAAGCGCCACGACGAACGGCACGCCCAAGCCCGACACTGCGCCGGCGAAGGAGCCCGCGCCCAAGCCTGCCTCGCCGCCGCCGACCAAACCGGTGCCGGTCGTAGTCGCTCCGGCCAAACCGAACGAGCCACCGCCGCGGAAGGGCAGCCCCTCCGCGCCGCGCCGGTACGGCTGGATTGGCCTCACGGGCACGGTCGGCGGCGGGCTCGATCACGGCTCGGCGCGCTGGGGTGGGCAGGGTTGGGCCGGCGTCCGCATCCTGCCGCACGTCGCGGCCATCGCATCGGGAGGCCTGTCGCTGCGGCCGCGTGATGACTTGGGACTGGCCGCGCGCTGGATCGACGCGGGGCTCGGCGTCGCGGCGCTGCTCGGACCGAAAAACTCGCTCCACCTCGACGTTCGCGGCCAAGTCTTGCTCGAGAGCTTCACGGCCAACGCCCAAAGCGGCGGACAGACGGATCAGATGAGTCGTGTGAACGTGGGCGGCCGCTTTGGCGCCGACGGCGTGCTCCCGCTCGGCGACATCTTCGATCTCGTGCTCGGCGTCGATATGACGTTCAGGCCGACCACGACGCTTACGGTCGGCGATCACAGCGCGGGCGCGACCCGCTACGCCGAGCTCGGCGCGAGCGCGGGGTTACGCTTCGAGCTCTGAGCTCCAGCGCTATGGTTCTTGACTACAGAGACGGGTCGCCGCAGCGGCCGTCGCCGTTACAGACCTTGGTCGGCATGCCGCTGTTGTAACCCCCTGGATTGCACTCGTTGTCGTCGAAGCACGGACGGCACTCGTTGAACGAGCACACGGGTTTGGCGCCGCCGCAGTCATAGAACGAGTAGCACTCGACGCATTCGCCAGGAGGAAACAAGCACAGGGACTTGGCGTCGTGGCAGTCGTCGGACGTGTTGCATTCGACGCAGGCACCTCCCGGCGAGCACACGAGACCCGGAGCGCAACCGGATTGGCTTCCCAGTCGCTTATCGCACTCGACACAAATGAAGCGTGATGAATCGCAGACCGATGACTTCGGGCATGGATTCGTCGTCCCATTCAGGCCATCGCATGCGAGCTTGCAGGTTTCTGTCCACCCGTCGCAGCGTTGTCCGGAGGCGCAATCCAAATCGCAAGAGGAGCCCACGCAGTCGTCCCCGTAGCGGCAGCCGACGCACGTATTACGCGAAATGCTCCAGTACGGCGTTGCGGGCGTCTTGCTGCACGGGCCCATGTCATCCGGGCCGCCTGCGGTGTTCATGCCGCCCATCCCGCCGGTTCGGCCGCTCCCGGCCGCTCCCCAGCTTCCACCGCTTCCCCTACCGGCGCCTCCTGCCCTGCCGGCGTACGCTGCGGCGCCCCCCGTACCGGACATTCCCGCGCTCTGTTGTGATGCCGGGCGCTCGTCCTCCGGCAGCAAATGGAACGTCGTGTCCGAGCACCCGGCCACCCCCAAAACCCCAAGGGTCAGAATTCGGCCGAAGTTTCGCATCGAGCGGTCCAAATCTAGCAGTCCCCGGCGCCCGGGCGCTCCAGGCAGGGCAAGAAGATATTCTCGTGTGAAATATTCCAGGCCTCCGGGGCGCCGAAAGACCCAATCCTCCCGCCACGTAAGCTTTTTTCGCCCACGGACGCGGGCCGCCGGGTGCCTGATAGCGACGGGGTCTGTTACCATTGGCGTGTAGTGCCTCAGTCATCCAAAGCGACCAGCGCTCGGTTGAGAGTGATTGAGGGTGGGGCAGAGCCTACCGCGCGTGGTCCGACCGACGAACAGATCGTCGACGCCGTTCAGAGCGGCAACTCCGCCATGGCCGGCCAGGTCTATGACCGATTGCTCGGCGCGGTGGACCACGCCCTCTACCGCGTGTTCGGTCGCCGAGAGCATGACCACGACGACTTGGTGCAGGCGGCGTTCGAGCAGATCGTGCTCACGCTTTCCCGGCGTTCGTACGCTCGAGCCTGCAGCCTGCAGACGTGGGCTTCGACCATTGCGACCCACGTTGCCTTCAATGCGCTCCGAGCGCGACGCCGGGAGCGGCGCGTGTTCGATCGTGAGACGACGAAGGTCAACGAGCCGGAGCCGCCGGCCCCGTCCGATCTCGAGCGCACCGCTGGGGCCCGAGCGGATCTCGAGCGCGTGCGCTGGCTCCTCGCTCAGATGAAACCCGAGCGTGCGGAGACCGTATTTCTCCACGACGTGCTCGGTCACGACCTCGCTGAGATTGCGCTCATGACGCGTGTGTCCGTCGCTGCGGCGCAGTCTCGTCTCGTGCGTGGTCGGCGCGAGCTGCGCGAACGGCTGACGAAGGAGCAGCTCATGTCATGAGTCAGCCCGAACACCTCGACGAGCTGGTGCAGACGCTCGACGAGCTCGGCAAAACGGCCGTGCCCGTCGAAGATCAGCTGCGCGCCGGCTACCGCCGCGAGCGCATCGTGCGCCTCATCGGCACCGCGATCACGGCCGAAGGTCGCCGCGCGCGCCGCCGTCGCGCCTTGCCGTGGCTCGCAGCGGCGGCCGCGATTGTGCTCGGTGTCGGTGCAGCTGGCGCCCTTAGCTTGCGTCACGCTGCTCAATCGAGCCCAGTGACGGCGGCTGTCGAGCCCGTTCGGGCGGGTGAAGCGCGTCTGGTCGCAGGCGACGTGTCCGTACGCCGCAATGGCGAAGCGACCGCCCTGCACCCGGGTGACGTCTTCGTGGGTGGCGAGTCGGTCTCGACCGCTGCGTATTCGGTCGCCGAGATCGGCATCGCGTCCGGACGCGCCGAGCTCGAGGCTTCGAGCGAGCTCGAGCTCATGCCGCCGACGGCGAGCGAGCGGCGCCTGCGTCTCGGCAGCGGCAGCGTCGACGTCGATCTTCCGCGCAAGCTCGAAGGCGGCAAGCACTTGATCATCGAGACCCCCGACGTGGAGGTCATGGTGATCGGCACGGCGTTCACCGTTGCCGTCGGCAATGAGCATGGTGCAGCTTCGACCCACGTGCGCGTGCGGCGCGGCACCGTGTGGATCATGCACGGCGGCAAGCAGCGCGCCGTGTTGCACGCCGGTGACGAGTGGACGTCTCCTGTCGCGACGCCTGCCGTTGCGACACCCGAGCCCGTCGCGCAAGCGCCCGTCGCGCTACGCGGCGTCCACGAGCGACCGCGTCGCGTGACGCTCACGCCCCATGTCGTCGAAAAAAGCCGTGTCGTCGACAAGGGGACGCTCGAAGAAGAAAACCGAATGTTTCAGGCGGGCCTCACGGCGCGCAATGCTGGCGATCCGAGCGGTGCTGCCGATGCATTCGGGTCGCTGCTCGCTCATTACCCTCGCTCGGTGCTGCGTGAGCAAGCGCTCGCGGAACAATTCCGCGCCCAAGAGCGCGCCGGACGCGGTTCCGCCGCAGCCGTCGCCGCGCGTCGTTACTTGGCGAGCTATCCGAACGGATTTGCTCGCGCCGACGCTGAACGCATCGCGAACGGTTTGCTCGGCGGGCGCTGAGCAGCTCGTCGACGGTTTGCTCACAAGCGCTGAGCAGACTGCGCACGCGCGCTGAGCAGCCGGTGGTCTATCAACGCGTCAGCGCTGTCGCCGGATCGCTTGCAAGATTGTTGCAAGTACAACCGCCAGGTGCGTGGCGGTAGGGCGCGCGCGTCCTGATCGTGAGCTCGTACGACACTGTGTGCCTGCCTCGGAGGGCCCCGGTTACCATGTGACTGATTTGGCTTCCCCCGGAAGGCGAGCCGCTCAAAGGACTCACATGACTATATCGCGCGTTGGCATGAGTTTACTGGTTTCGGGCGTTCTCACCCTCGGCACCCTCACCGCATGCGGCGGGGACGACGACACCACGGTGGAAACCGGAGGCAGCGGACCCTCGACGGGCGGCACCGGCACAGGTGGCACGTTCTCGACCGGCGGCACGGGTACCGGCGGCACGGGTACGGGTGGCACGGCTACGGGCGGCACCGGGACCGGCGGTACCGGGACCGGCGGTACTGGAACGGCCGGCACGGGATTCGGCGGCGGTGGTCGCGCGTCGGGCAGCGGTGGCGCGGCGACGTTCGGCGGCGGTGGTCGCGCGTCGGGCAGCGGTGGCGCGGCGACGTTCGGCGGCGGTGGTCGCGCGTCGGG
>JAICTZ010000065.1 GCA_025936115.1 Polyangiaceae bacterium | reverse complement strand
CCACGGATTCGAAGCCTAGCTTTCCAGACTGCCGACGCGAAAGCGCCCGATGCGCTGATGGCCGTGCTGCCCGACCTTCTTTTCGATGGCAACTTCTGGATGCGTGAGTTCGCGCGGCAAAAGATGGGTCGCGAGCGAAAAGAGTTCGCGGAGCTCTATGCCGCTGAGATTGCCAAAGACGACTCGCCGAAACTTCGCGCCGCAATCGCTGGTCTCGGCGAAGTAGGGATCGCCGACGATGCCACCGTGATCGTCCCGCGCGCCAAGACGGGTAGCTCGGCGACACGGCAAGTTGCGCTCCGCGCCCTGGTCAGTCTCTTGAAGGAGAAGGCTATCCCAGTGCTTGTTGAAGCATTGGGCAGCGCTTACGAGGGAGTTTCGAAGGTCGCAGCCGAGCTGCTGCTAACACGCGGACTCACCGTCTTCGGCGATGACGTCACTCCGTTGATGCACGCGCCTGCACCGCACGTCAGGACGAACGCTCTCAAAGCAATCGCTGGCATCAACAAATGGGATGCGCTCATAGCTGCGCTTGAATGCGCGGCGGACCCCGACGCAAGAGTCGTCGGGGCGGCGCAACGGATCTTGGCAAGGTGGACCTACGCGCCGCCGGAGCTGTACACGGGGCCGAAGGGCGGTCAGCGTGAGAGGCTTCGAGCCGCCTTGCTCGCCGTGCCTCAAGGCTTCGAGAGCGTCGTTCGAACGGTAAACTTCATTCTCGGGAGCACCTAATGCCCCGCCGCCGTAAAACGTCGCTCTATCCAGCCGAAGTCCAGTCGGGTTGCCTCGGCGCGCCGCGGAGTGTCACGCTTTGGGCATGTCTGGTCCTGCCGAGCGCCCGACCGCCGCAGCCACGGGGCGCAAGCTCCACCGGCTCGCCGACGGCGCTCTGCCGTCCGATGAGCTCGAAGTGCTCGACGAGCTTCTCCCTGCCGACGCGACCGAAGCGCATCTGCGCTGGCTCGAGTCAGGCGCAGAGGGACCGGATCCATGCGACGAGTCCGCTGGCTAGGTCGCGGATACTTGCGCGGAATCGCGCGGCTCAAGCCTCGAGGCGCCACGGCGATGTCGCTGGCGGCGACCTTGCGCTCGTTGGAAGCGGCCGAGGTACTGCCGGGTCCGCCCGACGGCGAGACGATGATCCCGCCGGTCCGTCGCGCGTGGTCGTCGCGTGGCCGCCGCGAACCTTTGGGTGCTCTACGATGCGCGGGACGGTGAAGTGGTTCTGCTCGCGCTCGTCGAGTCGCCGCCGGTACCGGTCGGCGACCGGCGCCGGTAGCAGCACGTCGCGCAGGCTCGCCCGCCGATCGCGAATCGAGCGTGTCTTCAGCGCGCCCGAGAGGATTCGAACCTCTGACCTACGGCTCCGGAGGCCGTCGCTCTATCCAGCTGAGCTACGGGCGCTTGATTTGGGGCCCCGGTTCTTCGCACGCTCGGCGCGGCTGAGCAAGAGCGCTTCGCCGTTTAGCGCGGTTCGTGCGGGGGTGAGGCCTCGGGCGCTCAGCGGGTACGGCGCTTTTTGCTCTTTTTGGCCACGCTCTTGGTTTTCTTCGCCTTCGCCGGGCTGCCGTTCATGGCGGCTTTGGCCGATGCCTTGGCTTTGCTCTTCGCACGGCGCGGAGCGCTGCTGCGAGTGGCCGCTGACGCTCGGCGTGGGACCGCGCTGCGAGCAGACGCCGCCGCGGGGGACGCTGACGTTCGGCGTGGGGTGGTGCTGCGAGCAGGCGCCGGCGCGGCAGTAGCCGACGCGCGGCGTGGGGCGCTGCTGCGAGCAGACGCCGGCGTGGCGGCCGCTGATGCTCGGCGCGAACTGCCGTTGGTCGTGGTCTTGCTGGGGCGGGGTTTGAGTTTGGGCGGCAAGCTGCCGAGGTAGCGCATCCCGCGGACGATCCATTCTTTGAGGGTGCGGTCGTCGAAGGTGCCGGGGGGGATGTCGACGTATTCGCGTGCCTCGCGGCCCATGGGGGCGAAGCGCTTGGCGCCCGCGCGGATGCACGCCTCCCGATCGGGCGCGGAGAGGTGCAGCATGAAGGTGTTGCCGAAGACGGCGACTAGCATGTGGCCGTTCAAGAAGCGGGCCGGCATGCCGAACATGCGGCGCACCTGGATGGGCGGGCCGGGAGCAATGCGCTCGAAGTAAGCCACGGTCTCGGCGGAGGGTTTCGTCCACTTCATCTTCGCCATCGGAGCATCGTCAGCCGGGCAGAAGCGGGCGGCAAGTGCCGTGAGTGCTACCCTCGCGCCCGTGGAAGTCACCGTCGTTCCGTGCCTCAAGGATAACTACGCCTACCTCTTGCGCGCGCCCGGGGCGGCCCGTGCGGTCGTGGTGGACGCGAGTGAAGCCGAGCCGGTGCTCGCCGCGCTCGAGAAGCTCGGCGTGCCGCTCGGCGCCATCCTCTCCACACACCACCATGCCGACCACGTGCTCGGCAATGAGCCGCTCGTAGCGCGGTACCCCGGCATCGACGTGTTCGGCTCCGCTCACGATCGCGGACGTATTCCCGAACAGACGCGCTTCGTAGAAGACGACGAGCATATCGAGGTCGAAGGGCTCTCCTTCCGTTGCCTGCTCGTGCCCGGACACACGCTCGGCGCCGTCGCCTTTTACGGGCAGGGCGCCGTGTTCACGGGCGATACGCTCTTCGCCGGTGGCTGCGGGCGGCTGTTCGAAGGCACGCCGGCGATGATGAATACGTCGCTCAACGAGCGTCTCGCGTCGTTGCCGCCCGAAACGCGCGTCTACTGCGGCCACGAGTACACCGCGAGTAACCTCCGCTTCGCCGCGCACGTCGAACCCGGTAACGCCGCTGTTCAAGCCAAAGCCGCGAAGGTCGCCGAGCTCCGCGCGCGCGGCGAACCGACGGTGCCCTCGACGCTCGCCGACGAGCGCGCCACGAATCCGTTCATGCGCTGCGATTCGGCCGAAATCATCGCTCACGTCGCCGCACGTCTCGGCAGTGACCGCTCGCCCGCCGCCGTGCTCGGCGCCGTACGCGCCGCCAAAGACGCATTCTAAGCGCCCCCGCGTGTAAGACGCGTTCCGAGCGCCCCCGCGTGTAAGACGCATTCCGAGCGGCCCCGAGTCGTAACTTGACGCGCTCCGCCGCCGAAGCGTAAAGCAGCCGTGCGCCCTGACGCATGGGCGCGCACGAGGCGACGACGTGGTGAAAACCTGGCGCAACCCGCTTGCACTCGCCGTTCTCGCGCTGTCGGCCTGCGGGAACTCACCGCCCCCGCAGCTGCCCACGACGTCCGTGCGTGACCGCGCCGCGTGTCACGTCGGCGTCGTGCCGCTGGTCGTGAACGACGCCCCGCGCGCCGAACGCATCCGCGCGCTTTACGTGCAGATGGACAGCCTGATGCTCGAGACGAAGCGTGCCCAAGCCGAGCAGTTGCTGCTCCTCGCCGACAAGAACGCGACGCGCACCGACGACGACAAGCGCGCCCGCTTCGCGCAATTTCAAGCCATCGAGCACCGCGCGCTCGAACGCTACATCGCGCTCCAGCTCGAGCTCCGGCGCCTCACCACCCCCGAGGAATTCGCGCGCCTCGCCGCGGTCAAATAGCCATGTTCTGGGTCGCGCTTTCGACGCTGATCATGAGTCTCACGGGGGAAGGTGACGACACCTACGCCATTCGCGCTTTCTTCGAGCGCTCGCGCGACGCCGTCGAAGCCCAGGTGAAGGACGCCGCCCGGAAGCGCGCCGCGCTCGACACCCTGACTCGCACCGAGCGCGCCTTCGAACGCCACCGCGAGCGCGCGAGCAAAATCAGCGCGTGCATCGAGCGCGCCGATCGCCGTTACGCCGCAGTCGCCGCCGACTACGAACGCTGCCTCCGCGACGTCGAACCGGCATGGACCGTCGCCGGCGAGGAGCTCATCGTGCTCGATCGTGACCTCGAGCGCGCCGTCACGCCCGCGGAGTTCGAAGCCGTGCGCCGCCGCGCCGAGCGTCACTGAGTCATGCGGGTCTCCGCCGTCGTCTCGGCCCTCTTGTGCGTCGCGAGCGTGTGCGCCCTCACGCGCGCGGAAGAATACCGGCGCCCCGGCCTCGAAGGGCCGTGGAACGAGCGGCACCTGACCGTGCCGATGAACAGCGTCAACGTCCTCGCCGGGCCCGGGCAACCGATGCTGCTCGGCCAGCGCTACGGCGATCAAGTGGTCGAAGCCGGCCCGCAATTCATTCACCCCGGGCCGGATTGGAAAACGTCGCCGCCCGGCAATCAACTGTGGTTACGCGGTGGAGTGGCCTTCGGGCTCACGCAAGATTGGGAAGCCGGCGCGCTCTTTTTACCGTTTCAATTCACGCCTCACTTCTCGTTTTCGAACATCACGGTGTTCGTCACGCGCGGATTTCGCTTCGGCGACGTGGACGCCGCATTCAGGCTCTCGTTTCAAACCCCCAACAAGAATTCGAGCGGCGAGCGCGTCTGGACGTTGAACCCCGGATTCCCGGTGCTCTGGCGTGCGGGTCGTTTTCGCTTCGACGGCGCCGTGCTCGTGCCGTTCGCGACGCGCGACTGGTGGGTCGGCCTCAACGTACCGCTGCGCGCGAGCGTGAACGTCACGCCGCACGTGTTTTTCGGCCTCGAAAGTGGCTTCGTCGAGCCGCGCTTCGACGTCGCCGGCAACGCGAACGTGCCGCTCGGCGCGCTGGCCGGCTACACCGAGCTCTTCGGCGGCAGCGTCGTGGACTTCACCGCACACTTTGCGTGGGACAGGTTCCTTTCGCCCGCGCCGCCCGAGTACGTGAGTGCGCTCGACGTGCAGTCCTATCGCATCGATTTCGGCGTCGTGTTTCACACACTCGTGCGCTGAGCGCGTTGCCTTTGCCAACAAACCGCGGTAGCGAGTCGCCGCGAGGTACACCGATGAAGACGTTCCAGCAAGGTCTGGTTGTGGGTTTCGTGTTGTTGGCGAGCGCGTGCGGAGGCTCGAGCAGTGAGCCGAAAACGCCCGCAGGCGGAGCGAGCGCGTTCACCTACGCGCCGACGGAGAACAAGCCGTATCACGAGACGATGCAGCGCCTCGAAGAGATGTCGATTCCCGGCACGCCCCTGCGTGACGCCGAGCGCTGGACGCTCGATTGGGACGTAGTGAACGGCAAGGAGTCGAACCTCTTCAAGCGCACGCTGAAGCTCGTCGGGCTCAAGCTCAACGTGAACGGCGCCGACCAACTGCGCGGCGACGAAATCAAGCCGAGCGGCGTCCAGCTCGAGGTGCTCACCGACAAGGACAGCAACGTCGTCGACGTGCGCGGCACCGAGCAGATGTCCGCCGCGATCGTCGCGCTCGGCACGCCCGAGGCGCAGCCGGTCCTCGCACGCATCTTTTCGCCCCAGCGCCTCAAGGCGCTCGTCGTGCTCCGCAGCATCGAGCAACACGCCGACTTCGTCGGTCGCCCCGCCGCTGTCGGCAGCACCTGGAGCGCGGCCGATTCAGAGTCGGGCGGCACCAAGCAAATCAGCGTCGTCGGCGAGTCGCCGTGCGGCAACGCCAAGTGCGTCAAGGTCGAGCGCAAATACGAGCCGAACAAGAACGAGCTCTTCGCCGAGGTCTCCGATCGCGTCGCCGCGTACGTGAAATCCCAGGGCGCCGACCCGGCACAGGTGAAGCTCGGCAACCTCGACGTGAAACTCCAGGACTCCCTCGTGATCGATCCGGCCACGATGGACTACTACGGCGCAAACTTCGGCCAAGACGCGACGCTGCACCTCGCCGGCCCGAACGGCGAGCTCCCGGTCGCGCTCAAGATCGAACGTTCGAGCGACTACAAGTATTGAGTTCAGCGCCGGAGCGGGGCGTAGCGTTTACGCCCCGCTCGCCGCATGCCATCCGCGCATGCTCGTCGCGTCCCGTTTGCATCGGCTCGTCGGATGCCGTTTGCGCGCTCGTCGGGTAACGCCCGAGCGACTACACTCGCCGCGCATGCGCCGTTCCGTCGTTGGGCTAGTGTTGGTTTTTGCGGCGGGCGCTTGCACGCGGCGTGAAGATCCGAGTCCGCCGCCGTTCCAGCCGCCGGCTCCGCGCGTCTCGGCGAGCGCCGCGCCGGGCAGATTGCCCGCGGAGGAGCGCACCTGGAGCTTTCCGCAGACGAGCGTCGGGCGCATGAGCGTCGTCGTCGTCGTGCCCGAGCGCACCGAAGGGGAGCGCTTCCCCGTGCTCATCGCGCTCCACGGCCGCGGCGAGACGATGAAGGGCCCCGAGCGCGGCGCGCGCGGTTGGGTCTCGGACTACGCGCTCGGACGCGCCGCCGAGCGCCTCGCGCATCCGCCGCTCGCCGTCGCCGACTTCGAGGGGTTCGTCGAAGCGCCGCGCCTCGCGCTCCTCAATAGCGCGCTCGCCGCCGTGCCGTATCGCGGCCTCATCGTGGTCTGTCCCTACTTGCCCGACGTGCTCTCCTCCGACGATCCGTTCGCCCAAGCGCCGCCGCTCGCGCATTTCCTCGTCGACGAGCTCATCCCGAAGGTCAACGCCGAAACGCCCGCGCTCGGCACGCCCGCGGCAACGGGCATCGACGGCGTGAGTCTCGGTGGCCGCGCCGCCATCACGGTCGGCCTGTTGCGGCCCGAGGCGTTCGGTGCCGTCGCGAGCCTGCAAGCCGCGCTCGATGCGCGAAATGCCAGCGACATCGTAGGGCGCGCCGAGCGCGCTCTCGCCAAAAATCCGAAGCTCAGGCTGCGTCTGCTCACGAGCAGCGGCGACTACTACCTCGGCACGCTCACGACGATTCACCGCGCACTCGGCGCGGCGAACGTGCCTCACGATTTCGTCGTCGTGACCGGCCCGCACGACTACGCCTTCAACCGCGGCCCCGGCGCGCTCGAGATGCTCACGTACCACGACCGAGTGCTTCGCGGCGCGCCGCCTCCGTGACACGCTCCGTCACGGTTTTCGCCGACACGCTCCGTCAGGCGATATTTTCGGCGAGGATGCGCAGCGCTCTGCCCGTGGGACGCGTGAAGCGTACGCCCGCGCGCGTCCTGCCCTCGGCGCTCGGCGCCGTCCACGCGACTTCGCCCTCGAGCGTCAGCCGATCCCAGAGCCCCGGCAGCTCGAGCTCGAGGCGCAGCGGCGCGCCGGGCTCGACGCTTGCGCCAATCTCGAAACACAGTCCGCCGAGTCCCACGTTCACGAGGCGCACCGGTTGCTCACCGCTCCCGCCGAGCGGCGTAACCCAAAGCGGCAAGCTCGAGGGGAAGCGCGCGAAGGCGCGAAAGTGATCGATTCGAGCCTGCGTCATCCCTAATTCCGATGGTAGCGGAACAATAAGTGGGTCAAATGGCGGAAAAACCGTTGTTCGCCCGATCCTAGGCTGACCGAGCACGGTTCCGCTAGGATGATCCGTACCCTACGATGGCCCAGGAAACCCGAAAAGATCCGCGTGCCAAGGTGCTCACCGTCACGGTCCGTTACAAGAGCGCCACCTTGGACGAGTTCATCGAGCATCACTCCCATGACGTGAGTCGCGGGGGGATGTTCATCAAGACGGTGTCGCCGTTTCCACCCGGGACTCTGCTGAAGATCGAAGTCCGGATCGCCGGCGATCAGCGAGTGATGCAGGGCGTGGGTCGCGTCGTCTGGAAACGCGAGTCGGGCGAGCAGCACGACGGCGCGCCTGCCGGCATGGGCGTGAAGTTCATCAAGATCGACGACGCCTCGCGCGGCGTCATCGATCAGCTCGTCGCCAAGAGTGGCGGCGCCGTGAGCGCGTTCGAGAAGGGCTCGAACGAGGCCGGCACTTCGGCTCCTCCGAATGCGGAACCGACGGCTGCTCCCAAGATCCGCAAGGCGACGATGATCGGCCTCGGCGGCATGGGGGAGTCGGCGAAACCCGAGTTGGCAAAAGCCGAGTCGTCGAAAGACGAGCCCACGGCTCCCGGATTCTTTCCGCAAAGCAGCGAACCTCCACCGCAGCCCGCGCCCGAAGATCGCACGGTGATGAAGCAGGCTGCAGAGCTCCTGCAGGATGCGCTCCGCGAAGCCGGAGGCTCCCTCGACGAGGTCGGCACGCCCGGAGCGGCCGGTGGATCTTCGCATCCGCCGCCGCCGGTCTACGAACCGCCGCGTCCCGGCAAGACCAGCGAGCGCGCCGCAGCCGTCACGTCGGCGCCGCCGCCTGAAGCGAAGTCGAGCGACAAACCAGCCGACAGCAAGCAGACGGAAAAGACGGCTCCGCCCGCGAGCGTCAAGCCCGCGAAACCGGCGGCGGCGAAAGCGGCGGCTCCGGCCAAAGCGCCTGTCTCGGCGCGGCCACCGTCGAGCACCACGGCGTCTCGACGTGCTCCCGCGGCGGGGGTGCAACCCGGCGCCTCCGAGGGCGGTGGCGGCCGAATCGCCGTCATCGTGCTCGTGCTCGTCGCCGTCGTGGGCGGCATCGTGCTCCTCACTCGTAAAGAGGAGGAACCCGCGCCGCAGCCCGCAGCCGAGCCGGCGCAAGTCGCACCCACGACCCCTGCGCCCGAACCGACGCAGGCCGCGACGGCCCCCGCCGAGACGGCCGCTGCTCCGAGCGCGTCCGCGTCGGCGGCACCGCCCGAACCGACGCTCGCCGTGAGCGCGACCACACCCGCCCCGTCGGCGTCGACTGCGGAAGCCAAGAAGCCGAAGGCAGTCGCTCCTGCCGTCAAACCGCAACCGAAGGCACCGACAGCGGTCGTGCCGCGTGAACCCACGGCAGTGGCGCCGAAGGAACCCACGGTGACCGCGCCGAAGGAACCGGTCGCGCCCAAGGAAACGGCGACGGCGGCCCCGGCGCCCGCGCCCGCGCCGAAGCCCACGGCAGCTCCGACCGAGGCGAAGCCCCCCGCGGAGCCGAAGCCGCCGGCCGAGCCGAAGCCCACCGCGGCGCCGAAGCCGAAGAAGCCGGCGGCGGATAGCGACAATCCGTTCTGAACTGGTCGCGCTCGCAGTAAGGAGCGTTCGTGGACTACAAGCTCCCGCCCGATCCCCGCGTCGGGACGGTCCTCTCCGGCCGTTATCGCATCGATGCGCTGATCGGCGAGGGCGGTATGGGCAAGGTGTACGCGGCCGAGCACGTCGCGATGCACAAGCGACTCGCGCTCAAGGTGCTGCATCGCGAGCTCTCGGTCGTGCCCGAGCTCGTGACGCGCTTCGAGCGCGAGGCGATGGCGGCCGCGAACATCGATCACGCGAACATCGCGAGCGCGACCGATTTCGGCAAGCTCGAGGACGACTCCGTTTTCATCGCGCTCGAGCTCGTCGAGGGGCGCTGCCTGCGTGACGTGATCGCGGCGGGGCCGATCCCCATCCGTCGCGCTCTCGGGATTGCGCGCCAGATCGCTTCGGCGCTCGCCGCGGCGCACGCGCTCTCGATCGTGCATCGCGATCTCAAGCCCGAGAACGTGATGCTCGTCGAGCGCAACTCCGACCCCGATTTCGTCAAAGTCCTCGATTTCGGTGTGGCCAAGGTGCCGATCGGGGAGGCGGGCGGCGCCGGCCCCGGCGTGCTCACGCGCATCGGCACCGTGTTCGGCACCCCCGAGTACATTCCGCCCGAACAGGCGCTCGGGCAGCCGTCCGACGGTCGCGCCGACCTCTATTCGCTCGGCGTCATGCTGTACGAAATGCTCACGGGCGTGCGCCCGTTCACCTCGACCTCGAAGGTGAACCTCGTCGGCATGCACTTGAGCGAACCTCCGCCGAAGATCGAAGATCGCGCGCCCGGGCTCGGCGTGCCCGACGCGCTCGAAACGCTCGTCGCGCGGCTGCTCAAGAAATCGGCGTCCGACCGTCCGCAGCGCGCCGAGGACGTCATCAAGGCCATCGACGACATCCTCGCGCACCCGTTGAAGAAAGCGTGGCGGCCGAGCCGCAGCGGAGCGCTCGGCTGGCTCACTGCGCGTTACGCCGACGCTCGCTCGCACCTGCGACCGGCGCTCGGGCGGCTCGGCCCGCTGTGGGAGCGAGCGCTCGTCGCGCTGGCGCCCGTGCGGGTCGGGCTGCGAGCGGCGTTCGAGCGCGTGGTCGCCATCATCGAACGCATCCGCGGGAATTTGCCGCCCGCCTTTGCCAAACGCATCGAACGAGTACGCTCGGCGACCGTCGCGAAGGTCCTGGTCGGCTGCGCCGGGCTCGTGCTTTTGCTCGCCGTGATCGGTGTCGTGGGCTCCTTGCGCAAGCCGCGCGAGGTGCTCACGCCGCTCCCGAGCTCGGCTCGCGCGAGCTCGGCGCCCGTACCCGCAGCGTCAGCGAGCGCGCTGGGCTCGAGCGCGGCGGGCTCGTCCTCCGCGGCACCCGGCGCGGGTGTCGCCCCGAGTTCGTCCCCGCCGCCCCAGTCGAGCGTGGATGCTCTGCTCGAGCAAGCCAAGTCCCGCTCGAACGCGAAGGACGACGCGGCCGCCGTCGAAGCCGTCAAAGCCGCGCTCGCGCAGGATCCCGCGACCAAGAACGACGGTCGCGCCGCAAGCGCGCTGTTTCAAGCGGCGCAGAACAAGAGCACGCTCGAGGCCGCGTTCTCGCTGCTCGAGGGACCGATGCGCGACAAGGGCGCGGCCATCGTCCACGATTTGGCCGTTTTTGCCGCGAAGGGCAGCGCCGCCCAGCGACGCGCCGAGAGCTGGCTCGGTTCGCCAGGCTTCACGGCCGCGGCGAGCCCGGAGCTCAAGCTCGCCGTGGCCATGCGGCGCGCGCGGTCGTGCAAGGAAGTGAAGAAGCTCCTGCCCGAGGTGAAAGCGAGCGGCGACAAGCAGAGCCTGCCGTACCTCAAGTTCTTCCGCGAACACTTGGGTTCGTACCCTTGCTTGCGCGGCGACAGCTTGCTCGAAGACACGAACCGGGCCGTGAGCGCGCGCGCCGCGAAGCTCGACGCGACGAAGCCGTGAGCGCGCGCGCCGCGAAGCTCGACGCGACGAAGCCGTGAACGCGCGCGCAACCGTGCGCTAGCGTTTCGGTTGCGTGCGCTAGCGTTTCGGTTGCGTGCGCTAGCGCTTCGGTTGCGTGCGCTAGCGTTTCGGTTGCGTGCGCTAGCGCTTCGCTTCGCGCAGCGCTTGCACGACGATGGCGCGCATTTCGGGGTAGGGGAGCGCGCCGACGGCGAAATACGAATTGATGAAGAACGCGGGCGTGCCGTTGATTCCAGCCGCGTCGCCCGCGTCGAGATCGGCTTGCACCTTCGCGTCGTGGACGTGTTTTTCGAGCGCCTCGTGGTAGCGCTTCGGGTCGGCGCCCGCGTCGACCGCGAGCTTTTCGAGCGTTTTCGCGTCGAGGCCGCCACGCTGTGCCGCGAAGATCGAGTCATGGAAGCGCCAGAACGCGGCTCCGCCGCGCTCGGCATACACTTCGAGCCCCGTCACGGCAGCAAGCGCCGCGTGGGGGTGCATTGGTAGCGGCAAGTTGCGCCACACGACGCGGATCGAGCCGCCGAACTCGCCTTCGAGCTCGCGCACGACCGGCGCGGCCATCGCGCAGAACGGGCACTCGAAGTCACTGAAGACTTGCACGGTGACCGGCGCATCGACCGGGCCGCGGCTCGGCGCATCGGCGCTCGGTACCGGCACCTTGCGCGGATCGACGCGCGTGGCGGCAAGGTCGCTCGACGCCTGTTCGGCCACCGGCGCGGGCGCCGTGCTGACGGCGCTGCCGCTCGTTGCGGCTGGTGCAGCGGGCGGGCTCGCCGGCGTTGCCGGAGCGCGCGTTTCGGCGCTGCAGCCGAAAATAGTCGTGAAAAGGAGCGCTCCCGCGGCCGGACGAGCCGCACGGAGCGTCAGGGTGGCCGCCTGCGCGACCACCCCGAGCGCCGTCTTCATCAACCGCCCGCGTCCTTGAGTGCGCGGTTGATGAGCTTCACGAACGCGGGCGTCGGTTGCGCCCCGCTCAGGAAGTAGCCGTTGATCACGAAGGCCGGCGTGCCGTTCACGCCTGCTTTCTGGCCGACCTCGTTGTCAGCGTCGATCTTGGCTTTGTTCTTGTGTGAATCGAGAGCGGCCTTGAACTTGTCCATGTCGAGCCCGATCTCTTGCGCGATCTTCTCGAGACCTTCGCGCTTGATGCCGGGGTCGCCGCCCTGTGCCTCGAAGAGCTTGTCGTGCATGGCCCAGAAGCCCGCGTTGCCCTTCTGCACGAACGCTTCCTGCGCCGCTTCGGACGCGAGAGGCGCGTCCTGGTGGAACGGGAGCGGCATGTGGCGCCACACGAACTTGATCTTGTCGCCGTACTGCTTCTCGATCTCCTGAATCGTCGGCTCCACACGCTTGCAGAACGGGCACTGGAAGTCCGAAAACTCCTGGATCACGACCTTGGCGTGCGCGCCGCCCTTGAAGGGGCTCGAGGCGTCGGGCGCCGGGACCTCCTTGCGCTCGGGCGGCGGCGGCTCTTTGCCTTCCTTGATGACCTCTTCGTAGATGTGCGCGCGCGTGGTGCGCGGCAGGATCGTCTTCGCCTTCGCGAGCTGCTCGTCGATCGCGGCCTTGAACTTCTCGAACGGTTGGGCGCCGCTCAGGCGCACGCCGTTGATGAAGAAGTGCGGCGTGCCGCGAGCCTGGAAGTCCGACGCCTGGTCGACGCTCGCGTCGAGCTTGTCGGCGAACTTGTTCTCGTCGATCGCCTTCTTGGCGGAGTCCCACGAGAGCCCGGCCTTCTCCGCGATCGCCTTGAGGTCGTCGTCCTCGAGCTTCGGCTGGCTGTCGTAGAGCGCGTCGTGCACCTCCCAGAAGCCCTTGTCGCCCTTCTTGGCGTAGGCAAAGCGCGCGAGCTCCGCCGCGGGCTTGGCGCGCGGGTGGAACGGCAGCGGGTTGTCCTTCCACACGATGCGAACGTCGTTGCCGTAGGTCGAGACCACCTGCTTCAGCGTGTCTTCGACGCGCTTGCAGAACGGGCACTGGAAGTCCGAGTACTCGATGATCGTGACGAGCGCGTCCTTCGGGCCGCGGATCGGATCGTCGGATGCGACCGGCACCTTCCAAACGCTCTTGTCTTCCTCTTCCTCGTTCTTCTGCGGCTTCTTCTGGTCGTCTTTGCCGTTTTCGGGCGCTTGGAAGTTCTTGTTCGTGAGCTGGACGTAGACGTCGGAGGGCTTGACGCCGCTCGCGACGAGCTTCTGCGCTTCGGCGAGCTGAGCGTCGATCACTTCCTTGAACTTCTCGAACGGCTGCGCGCCGCTGACGGTGACGCCGTTGATGCGGAACGCCGGCGTGCCGTTCGCGCCCACCTTCTTCGCGAAGGCGAGATCGTCGTCCACCTTGGAGGTGAACTTCTTCGAGGCGAGGGCCGCCTTGAACTTAGCGGCGTCGACGCCGGCTTCCGTGGCCCACTTCTCGAAGTTTTCGGGCGTGAGCGCGCGCTGGTTCGAAAACGCCGTGTCGTGGAACTTCCAGAACGCGTCGCTGCCGCCCAGGCCGAACACGGTCGCGGCGGCGTCGGCTGCCGGACGCGCGTCCTTGTGGAACGGGAGCGGGCTGTGCTTGAAGACGAAGCGGACCTTGTCGGGGCCGTAGGTCTCCTTGATCTGCTTGAGCGTCGGCACGACGCGGCCGCAGAACGGGCACTCGAAGTCGCTGATTTCGACGACGGTGACCGGTGCGTTCGGCTTGCCCCACTGGGGGTCCTTGGACGTGACGGGCACGCTCGCGCCGCTCTGATCCCCTGCGCTCGCGGTGGTGCCGTTTTCGGCGTGAATGTCTGCGCCCGAGCGCCGATCGGCGCCCCACATGAGGAACATGCCGGCAATGAAGCTCAGCAAGAACCCGACGATGGCGGTTCCCTTGTTCATGAATATTCTCCTGATTTTCCGTATTTTCGAGACGTGAAGTCGTGGCGTCCTCGCGCGCACCCGGCGCTCGCGTTCGGACGAGCCGCGTCACCGAACGAGTCGGCTCGCGACAGAGGCATGGGTTCTACGCGCGCCTCCTCGGCGCGCCTGAGCGGCGAAGCATCCGTGCGCGCCGGACAGCACGCGGATCGGTTCCTCGCCCTCGAATCGCCGTCAGTGGCGCGGCGGACGATAAAGCGTATCGAGGAGCTCGCGGCCTGCGGGCGGCGCGAGGGCGGTGACGAGCGCGCGTGCGGCAGCGGGCCGCGCCAGTTGGCCACCACGCACCGGAACGGCGCGCGGCGCCTCGGGTGCCGGAGCCTTGGAGGGAGCTGGTGCGTGATGCTCGCCGACGGATTGGAAGAGCGTGTCGTCGGCTTGCGGGCAGGGCGGTGGCGCTTCGAGCGTGAGCATGCGCCAGGGCAACACGATGGGCGGCGCAATCACCGAACGCCCGTCGCTACTGCACATGGGCACGGCGTTGTGCGACGAGACGGCAGCCCGCGCGTTCGCGCTGAAGAGGCTCACGAGGCTCACGGCCACGAGCAAGACGCCGAGACGTCGCACGGCCCCGAAGTGGGCCCGCGCGCGAAATCGGCTCGCAACGTGGGGGATCGCAGTCGTCATCGGCGCGAAAACACGCGCAGTCTACCTACGGTTTTTGGTTTCACAAACGGGCGCCATGACAACCCGGTGCCCGGCTCGTTGATTCCGGCCAGCCGCTTTCTTTGCCTACATTGTGTGACATAGGCACCATGCCCCTATGCACCTGCCGCCCCCCGAATCCAAGGCCACGGAATCAAAGGGAAATAACGACGAGTCCGCGGGACTACCGCGGCCGTTCGAGCGCTTCACGCTGCTCCGTCGCATCGCTCGGGGCGGCATGGGCGAGGTCTACTTGGCTACGGCCGGTGGCATCGAGGGCGCCGAACGGCCCGTCGTGATCAAGATCATCCGCAAGGATCACGATACCGACAGCTCCTTTCTCGCGCGCTTCCTCGACGAGGCCCGCATTCAATCGCAGCTCTACCACCCGGGCGTCGCGCAGATCCTCGAAGCGGCGACGGACGGCGCGGGCAAGCCGTACGTCGCCGTCGAGTACGTCGAGGGGCACAACTTGGGCGACGTGCGCGCGCGCGCGGCACAGCTCGGCGTTCGCATCGAATGGCCCGAGGCCGTGGCGCTCGCGCTCTGCGTCGCCGACGCGCTCGCCCACGTGCACGAACGCACCGACGCCGCGGGCAAGCCGCTCGACATCGTGCACCGTGATCTGTCGCCGCAGAACGTGATGGTCGGCTACGGCGGCGACGTGAAGCTCATCGACTTCGGCACGGCCCGCGGCGAAAACCGCCGCTGCCACACCGTCGCCGGCGTCGTGTTCGCGAAGCCGGGCTACGTGGCGCCCGAAGTCGCGAACAACACGCCGGGCGGCGTTCCCGCCGACCTTTATGCCTTCGGCGTGATGCTGTGGGAGCTCGTCGCAGGGCGGCGCTTTCTCGTCGGCGAACCGTCGGCGCACCTGGCGGCCGTCGGTGCCGGCACGAAGAGCCTCACGCCGATTGCGCAGTCGGTCGGCGCGCCGCTCGAGCTCGACGCCGTCCTCGCGCGACTCACGGCGGTCAGCATCGAGGATCGCCATGGTTCCGCGCGCGAGGCCGTGACCGAGCTCGTGCGCATCCTGCAGCGCGCGCCGAGCCGTTCGGACGGTGATCGCAGCGTGCGCGGTCGCGTCGCGGAGCTCATGCACCGCTTGTATCCCGCCGAGCCCGCGCGTTCGCGCGCCGATTTCCAAGCGCTCCTCGCGAGCGCACGCTCGCAGCAGCCCGTTCTGCCCGTGCTGCCGCCCTCACCCGAACCACCGCCGCAGGACGATCGCATGTTGCCCGGCACACGCTATCGCATCGAGCGCGAGCTCGGGCGCGGCGCCATGGGCGTCGTGTACGAAGCGACGCACATCGACATCGGCCGCAAGGTGGCGCTCAAGGTGCTCGAGCGCGAGCTCTCGAGCGGCGAAGCGCGCGGGCGCTTCGTGGCGGAAGCGCGCGCCGTGGCACGCATCGATCACGAAGGGCTCGTGCGCTTGCACGAGTTCGGCGTCACGAGCGAAGGCCGACCCTTTTACGCCATGGAGCTCGTCGAAGGCGAACCGCTCGACCGGCGTCTCGCGACGCGCGGCGCGTTCCCGTGGCGCGAGGGCGTGCGCCTCGCGGTCGCCATCAGCCATGCCGCCGAGGCCGCGCACCTCGCGGGCGTGATTCACCGCGACATCAAGCCGCAAAATCTGCTGCTCACGGCCGCCGGTGGCGTCAAGCTCCTCGACTTCGGCGTCGCCAAGCCCGAGAGCGAAATCGAGCAGCCGGCGAGCGAGTACGAAGGCGCGCTCGTCGTCGTGGGCACGCCCGAGTACATGGCGCCCGAGCAGGCGCGCGGGGCCGCCGACGTACGCAGTGACGTGTACGCGCTCGGCGCCGTGCTCTACGAGAGCCTCACCCTCCATTTACCGCACGAAGCGGCGAGCACGGCGGCGCTGATCGAACGCAAGCTCGCCGGCGCACCCGAGCCGGCGAGTCTGGTAGCCCCGGATACGACGCTGCCGCGCGAGCTCGACCGCGTGCTCGCCAAAGCGCTCGCTTCGGACCCCGCCGCGCGCTTCGACAGCATGGCGGAGTTCCGCGACGCGCTCGAGCGCGTGCTCGACGGGCGCGCTCGTTCCCGGTCGCTGCGCCGCGGCGTGGGGCTCACGCTGGTCGGCGCCGTCACCTTCGCGGCCGTGGCGGTCGGCGCGGTGCGCGCCTCCGGCTACGCGCCGAACGCAACGCACACGCTCGTAGCCACGAGTCAGAGCGTGCTCTCGCGGGTCAACGAGCTCGCGCGGCGCCTCCAACTCGGTACGAAGGCACCGTCCGGCAACGTGACGCCGGCGGTCGTCGCCGTGGCGGCCGCCGCCGTCGGCGAAGCCGAAACGCCCGTGGCGGCGCCCGCGCCGACGTTCGCCGAAGACACCGAAGCTGCGAACGCGGAGCCGCTCGCTGCCGTCAACGAGGCGCAGTCCGCGAAGACGGGGCTGAACGACGACGACGCGCCGGCTGCGCCGAGCGGCGCGGACGCGTCGAGCGCCGCGGAAGCGAACGCCGCGGAGCCGAATGCCGCCACAGCGCAGAACACCGAGCCGAGCATCGATCTCGACGCAGTCGCTCCGACTTCGACGGTGCCCGCCGCAGCCGAAGGTGACGCAGCGGCGCGCGCGCTGTCGGAGTTCGAGTCGCTCTGCGCGCACGGCCGTCCGCTCAAGGCGCTCCAGGTGATTCGAGGCGCGGCGCGGGCGTTCCCGCGCGAACCCGCCGTGCTCCGCGCGTACGTGCGCGCCGCCGAAGAGTCGAAAGCTTTCGGCGAAGCGCATCGGGTCGCCGTGCGTTGGGCGGAAGTGGACCCCTCGACGGACGCCAAGCTCACGCTTGCGCGTCTGGAGCGCGCCACGGGTAACGCGCCGAAAGCGCTCGCTTTGCTCGACGCCGTCTTGAAGGAGGACGCGGATTCCGCGGAAGCGCACCGGCTCGCGAGCCTCTGGTCACACGAGCAGCGGCTGGCCTCGAATCGCTGAGATTTGCGGGCGGCGCGCGTTCGAGAAGTACGCGCGCCGTTTGCCCGCGGAGCGCCGTCGCCACGGGCGTGTCACGGTCTCGTGACGGCTGTCGTGCACTCGCTGCCGCAAGGTAGTAGGAAAGCGAGCCGCACGCATGGAACTTACGGCCACCGCCTCGAAGGCCAACGTCGTCACGAGCGGCTCCCCGTACGGAGTCGTACTGCGGCTCGCGTTACCCACCGTGCTGGCGATGCTCGCGCAGAGCGCCGTCAACGAGATGGACATCATCTTCCTCTCGTGGCTGCCCCAGCCGGAGTCGTCGAACGCTCAGGCGGCGCTCCTGCCGTCTTTCATCTTGCTCTGGATGTTCGGCGGCTCGCTCTCGGCGATCTCGGTCGGTACGCAGACGATCGCCGCGCGGCGCTTCGCCCAAAACAAACCGCACGACGCCGGTGCAGTTTTGTTGAACTCGATGGTGTTCGCGTTCGGCTCGAGCGTGCTCTTGACCGCGCTCGCCTACGCCTTCCTGCCGCACATGCTCGGGGTCTTGATCAAGGTGCCCGAGGTACGAGCATCGGCGGAGCGCTACCTGTCGTGGCGGTTGCTCGGCGTGATTTCGATGGTGACGACCTTCTCGCTGAAGGCGTTCTTCGACGGCATCGGCAAGACCTACGTTCACATGGTGGCGAGCGTCGTGATGAACGTGCTCAACGTGGTGCTCTGCCTCGTCCTGATTTTCGGCCGCTTCGGCGCGCCGCGGCTGGGGATCGCGGGCGCAGGCTTGGCGGGGTTCATTTCGAGCTGGCTCGGTTTGTTCATTTGCTTCGGCTGGGTGCTCTTGCCGCGTTATCGGCGCGCGCACCGGCCGTTCCGGATGAGCGCGCTGTCACGCTCGCTCACCGGTGACATCCTCCGACTCTCCGTCCCGAGCGCGATCGCCACGTTGGCGGTCATGACCGGTTTCGCCCTATTCTCCATGATCGTCAGCCAGCTCGATCACGGCATGTCCGTGGGAGCTCCGCCGCTCGTCGGTCACAGCGAGGCCGTGAACAGCGCCGCCACGACCGTGATCGTCGGCATCCTGAAGCTCACCTTCACGGCCTGTCTCGCCTTCGGAACGTCGACCGCCACGCTCGTGAGCCAATCGCTCGGCGAAGGCAAGCCCGAGAAGGCGGAGCGCTTCGGCTGGGTGTCGGTCTCGCTCGGTCTGGTGATCTTCGGTGTGGTCGGCCTGTGCGAAGGCGGCCTATTCACCCACGCGATTTTGGGCGTGGTCACACGCAGCCCGGCCGTGGCTCACGCCGCGCTGGTCCCCTTGCGCATGATGGGCATGGCGACGCCGCTGATCGCGACGGGCATGATCCTCACCCAGGCTCTCTTCGGCGCGGGCAATACGCGCTTCGTCATGATCGCGGAGCTTTGCCTGCACTTCTGCTGTCTCGTGCCGCTCGCCTGGCTGTTCGGCATCAAGCTGCACTGGGGCCTCGTGGGCATCTGGAGCGCGGCGCTCACTTACGTCGTGCTGCTGACGACCGCGATGGTGCTCAAGTTTCGGTCTGGCGACTGGAAGGGCATCAAGATCTGACGCGCGACAGGACTTGGCGGTCCCAACCGCCGGCCTCGCCGGTTCTTTGCGTTGGCATGTGCTCGCTCGCGCCGATCGAGATCTGCCGCTCCTACACCGTTCAACTCAACTCGACTCGAGCATGCTGCACGCGATCGCGACGCGGACGTTTGCGTCGTCGTCGGCGAGCAACGTCGCGGCGTGCGTGTAGTCGCCGAGGGATATCAGCGAAACACCCGCGTCTCTTCGCTCCTGCCAGCCGGGCGCCGCGAGCTCTTTGACGAGCGCCGGTTCTACGCTCGCGTCATGGGCGCGCGCGAGAGCAGCGCGCGCCGCTCCCGTCGTGTCGGTTTTGGCCTCGGTGCGTAGGGCCGCGAGCGCTTGGGCGCGCTCGGCGGGGAGCTCGAGCAAGCGTTCGAGCGCGGCCACGCGCACCGTCGGATCGGCGTCGTGCACCCTGGTCTTGAGAGCCGGCACGACGGGACCCGTGAGGGGAGCCATCTGAATGGCGAGCTCCTGTTCGTCGGCGCTGCCGTCGGTGATGTCGCGCGCGAGCAGGTTCGTCATGGCCGCGGCACGGGTTTCGTCGAGGCGCGCGAGCTCGCCGCGCGCGGCGACCGCCGGCACGCCGTGTTCGGAATCGGCGATGCGTAAGAGCTCACCCTCGCCGCCCGTCTTGAAGGCGCGTCGATCGCCGAAGGCTTCGACGAGGTTGAACCGGTCGTCTTCGTCGGCGCGGTCCCACAGATCGACGAGCGAGCGCACGGCGTGCTCGCCGCCGATGGCGCCGACGGCGCGCGTCGCGAGGCTCCGGCACATGGCGTCCGGATCGAGCCGCGCGGCTTCGAGCAACGCCGCTTCGTCGAGCGAAGCGGGCGCCTCCACGGCGGCTTCGAGCGCCCCGCGCCGCACGCGCTGGTCGGGATCGACGTAGTAGCGACGGCGCCTGGCGAAGCGCTCGGGCGCGACCGAAGCGCGCGCCGCAACCGCGCGCCATGCCCCGCTGTCAGCGTCCTCGTAGCGGCTCGCGAGCGCTTCCGGCGAGAGCTCGTGCGCGGCGAGCAGCACGAGCGCGGCTTCCGCGGCCGCCTCGTCTTGTCGCTCGGCACGTGCTTCCAGCGCGGGCAGAACGGGTGAGCTGCAAGCGCGGAGACTGCGGATGCGGGCGACGGCGCCCGGGCCGGTCCCCGCGTAGACCTCGCGCTCAGCGACGGCGCGCGCGATCTTCTTGGCGCGACTTTGATCGAGCGCGCCCGTGCGCTGTTCCTCACGGATGCTCTGACGCAGCGTGCCGAGATCGGATTTGAGCGCGGCGTTCACGGCGCCGCTCGAGGCGCACCCGGTTGCGAAAACGAGCGGGGCTAACCCGAGCAGCCAGAGGGCGGAGTCACGCACGCCGCCAAGAGTACGCGGGGGGTTCGGCGCCCGCCAGTTCGGTGCCGCGGCCCGTCAGTTGACGCTGCTGCGCGTCTCGGGCGTCTGCGCTTCGTCGCGGGCGCTCCGCGCGATGTCGTCGCGACGCCGCACGGCGGCGGCCACGAAGCCGGAAAACAGCGGGTGCGCCGACATGGGCCGGCTCTTGAACTCGGGATGAAACTGACAGCCGACGAAGAACGGGTGCCCTTCGAGCTCGACGATCTCGACGAGGCGATCGTCGGGGCTCGTGCCGCTCAGGCGTAGGCCCGCGCGCGTGAGCGTCTCCCGGTAGTCGTTATTGACCTCGAGCCGGTGGCGGTGCCGCTCGGAGATGCGCTCCTGGCCGTAGAGCTCCGCGGCGCGCGTGCCGGCCGCGAGTACGCACGGGTACGCGCCGAGGCGCATGGTGCCGCCCTTGTCCTTCACGCCGCGCTGATCGGGCATGAGGTCGATGACGGGGTGCGGCGCATCTTTCTGCACTTCCGTCGTGTGCGCGCCCTTCAAGCCGCAGACGTTGCGCGCGTACTCGACGACGGCGAGCTGCATGCCGAGGCAGATGCCGAAGAACGGCACGGCGTGCTCTCGCACGTAGCCGATCGCTTGGATCTTGCCCTCGACCCCGCGGTCACCGAATCCGCCCGGCACGAGCACCGCGTCGAGGCCGCTCAAAAGGCCGGCGGCGCTGCCGTGCTCGATTTGCTCCGAGTCGATGTACTCGAGCTGGACGGCGACGTCGTTGGCGAGCCCGCCGTGAACGAGCGCTTCGTGCAAGGACTTGTAGCTGTCCTTCAGGTGCACGTATTTGCCGACGACGCCGATGCGAACGCTGCCGTTGGCGGGCTTTTTGAAGCGTTCTACCGTGCTGTGCCAAGCGGCAAGCTCGGGCTGGCGTGACCAGATGTTGAGCCGCTCGGCGATGTGGGCGTCGAGCCCTTCGGCATGCAGGACGAGCGGCAGCTCGTAGATGCACGAGACGTCGACTGCGGAGATGACGCTCTCCACGGGCACGTTCGAGAAGAGCGCGATCTTTTCCTTGAGACCGCGCGCGATGGGGCGATCGCAGCGGCAGATCAGGATGTCGGGCTGGATACCGATCTCGCGCATCTCCCGCACGGAGTGTTGCGTCGGCTTCGTCTTGAGCTCACCGGCGGAGGCGATGTGCGGCACGAGCGTCACGTGCACGCTGAGCGCGTTCGAGGCGCCGGCTTCGAGCTTGAGCTGCCGGATGGCTTCGAGGAACGGGAGCGATTCGATGTCGCCGACGGTGCCGCCGACCTCGATGATGGCGACGTCGGCCGCGTCGGTGGCGTCACGAATGCGCGCCTTGATCTCGTCGGTGATGTGGGGAATCACCTGGACGGTCGCGCCGAGGTACTCCCCGCGCCGCTCCTTCGTGATGACGGCCTCGTAAATTCGGCCGGTCGTGACGTTGGAGGCGCGCGTGAGCCGCGCGGAGGTGAAACGCTCGTAATGCCCGAGATCGAGGTCGGTCTCGGCGCCGTCGTCCGTCACGTAAACCTCGCCGTGCTGGTACGGCGACATCGTGCCGGGATCGACGTTGATGTACGGGTCGAGCTTCATGTGCGTCACGGCCAAGCCGCGCGCTTCCATCAACGCGCCGATCGACGCGGAGGTGAGGCCCTTCCCGATTGAGGAGACTACTCCGCCGGTGACGAGGACGAACTTGGTTCGTCGATTCACCGGTGGCATCTCGGAGAAGTTTGGTACCACGCCTTCTCGCTTCGTGCACTCAAAAGTTCGCGCATCGTGTGATGCCCGAGAAAATTCGGACACCTACGCGTGCATGTCGTACGCGCGGAGCGTTCGTGCCGCGCAGCGAAACGTTCCGTCGCCGGATGTTTCACGGCGCGCCGACCACGCCGAGCCCGATCGTGTCGCCGCTCAGGATGGGAACGGGTCTCACCCACGCGTGTGGAGTGTGCAGGCTTCGCGCCTGGTTCGATTTCCGCACCGGCAAGAACAGCGACTCGAGCGCGATCGCGAGTCCGCCCACCTGCCCGATGCCGTCCATTGCGGCGAGGACGCCGCGTGCGATCACGAGCGCCGTCCCGCAGTTCGGCTCCCCGGGACCACACTTGAAATGCGGCATCGCCATCCAGGGGCCTGCGACTGGAATGCGGATGTCGGACACCCACGCGCCGTTCGGCCACATGAACGAGGCGGCGACGGCGGCGCCGTACCAGCCGGCCGCGATCCCGACGCCGGTGAGGGCGACGTTGTAGCGCGCCGACGGGGGCGGCAGGTCCTCGGGCGGCATCGCAAGCGCAGGTTTGGACGGGCGCTCCACCTCTTCCGGCTCCGGCTCCGGCTCCTCCGCACTTGCGCGCGAGGGCACGGCGATCGCCAGAACGCAGGAGGCTCCCGTGAGCGCCAAGAGGCGGAAACTAAGCCAGCCCGCTCGCGCGCCACGACCATGGTAGGGGCGTGATTCGGCGCGGGTCGACATCGGGGCGCACTTTGCCCCCGCGCCCCGGAGCAACGCAAGCGCCGAAAGTGTGGCCCGTCGGCCGATCGGATCTATGTATCGAGGGCGCATGCCCCGACCGTGCCTGACTCGTCGAGCCTTCGTCGCCGGGCTCGCCGCCGCGGCAGCGAGCGTGCGCGTGCGGGCGAGCGAGCTCACGCCACGTCTTTCAGCGGGCGTGGCTGCGGAGCTCGATGCCGCCGCAAGCTGGGCGACGAGTCATGGCGCGCGTCTCGGCGCATGTTTCGTCGAAGTGAACACGTCGGTCGAGCTCGGGGGAATCGCCCCCGGCGTCGCGGAAAACCCCGCGTCGAACGAGAAGCTCGTCACGGCGGGCACCCTGCTCCGGAACTGGGGTGGCCGGCGACTGCTCACGACGGCGCTTTACGGCAGCGTCAAAGACGGCCGTGTCGCCGAGCTCGTGCTGCGCGGCGACGGCGATCCGTCGCTCACGAGCGCGGATCTCGCGGCGATGGCGAGCGCTCTCGTCGCGCGCGGCGTGCGCGAGGTCGGTGCCGTCCTGGTCGATCAAAGTGTGTTCGACGACGCGTTCGTGCCGCCCGGCTTCGAGCAACAACCGCACGAATGGGCCGCTTTTCGTGCGCCGGTGAGCGCCGTCGCCGTCGATCGCAACAGCGTGCTCGTCGTGATCGAGCCGAGCGCCGCGGGAACGGCGGCGCGCGTCTCCTTTCTGCCGGAAGGCTTCGTCGAGCCCGACGGGCGCATCGTCACGGCGCCGCGCGGCAGACCGGCGCGCGCCGTCGTCGGGCTCGCCGCGCGCGGCGATCACTTGGTCGCGCACCTCGCCGGCAGCGTGGCCGAAGGTCAAGCTCCACTCAAATACCGACAACGCGTCGAGGATCCGCGCCTGCTCGCCGGGTATGCGCTGCGTAGGGCGCTCGCTACGGCTGGCATCCGCTGCGACGGTTCGCTCGCACTCGGTGGCGCGAACGAGCACGCCGAGCTCGTCGTTCACCGCTCGCGGCCCCTCGCCGAGCTCCTGCCCGAGCTCGGCAAGAACAGCGACAATTTCTACGCCGAGACCCTACTCAAGGCGCTCGCGGCTGCGGCGCGCGGAGTTCCGGGCACCAGCGCCGCGGGCGCCGAGCTCGCGACGGCGTGGCTCAAGGAAATTGGCGCATGGGACGCGGGCACGCGCGTCACGAACGGCTCGGGGCTCTTCGATACGAATCGGCTGAGTCCGCGCACCCTGACGCGCGTGCTCGCGAATGCTTGGCGCGAGCCCGCGCTTGGAGCGGATTTCGTGAATCAGCTCGCCGTGGGCGGCGTCGACGGCACACTCAAGCAACGCTTCACACGCCTCGCGGAGCGCCGGGCCGTGCTCGCGAAAACGGGCACGTTGAACGATACCGTCGCGCTGAGCGGCTACGTCGTCGGCCCGGAACGCCGCCGCGCCGTCGCCTTCTCCTTCATCGCGAGCGGCGTTCACGGCCGGCTCGCGCAAGCGCGCCAGCACATCGACGGAGTCGTCGAGCGCTTGGCAGACGAGCTCTGGGCAACGAACGACGTGGCCGGCGCGCGCGCGAACTAGCCCGCAGTCAGCCTCCGACGCGAATCAGCGTGAAGCCGTCATGACCCTTCGTGCCGACGGTCTGGATGGTGGTGGCGCTGACGCCGGTCGCTCGTCGCAGGCGCTCGTTGAAGCGGCGCACGCCTTGGACGTTCGCATCCTCGCTCGTGGCGTCGATGACCGCGCCTTTGCGCACCACGTTGTCGACGACGATCACGCTGCCCGCGCGCGTCAGCTCGAGCGAACGCTCGAAATATTCGGGAATGTTCGGCTTGTCGGCGTCGATGAACACGAAGTCGAACGGCTCGACCGCGTCGCGCGCGAGCTTGGCGAGCGACTCGAGTGCGGGCCCCACTACGATCTCCACACTGCCTCCAAGCCCGGCGTGTTCGAGATTGGCCCGCGCCACTTCCGCGTGGCGTGGTGAAAGCTCGAGCGTGACGAGCTTGCCTCCTGCCAGCAGCGCGCGCGCAAGCCAGATCGCGCTGTAACCGCCGAGCGTTCCGAGCTCCAAGATGCGACGCGCGCCTTGAATCGCGGCGAGCAAGTGGAGCAGCTTGCCTTGACTCGGCGAGACGCTGATGTTCGGTAATCCGGCGGCGTGGCTCGCGACGAGCGCCGCGTTCAGCGCCTCGTCGTTGGTTCCGACGACGCCCTCGATGTACTCGTCGACGCGCGACCAGAGCTCTTCGGTCATCGTGGATGTCTAGCATCCGGCGCGACGCGGCGGCCGTCACGGTTTCAGGGGCGCGCGTTCTCTACTTTTGGTTCAGCTGCGCCTGAGCCGCGCGGAATGCCTCGACGTCCTTGTCGTATTCGCCGCGGTCGGTCACCGCCATCGAAAGGAACAGGATGAGGAAGAGGATGCTCGTGAAGAACAAGATCAGATGAAACTTCTTGTCCCAGAAGAGATGCATGAAAAACGAGACGACCAGCGCCGCCTTCACGGTCGCGATGACCATGGCGACGATGAGGTTGCCCTGAGAGCCGAGATCGAAGCTCGTGACGCTCACCGTCAGGATGGTGAGTAGGAGCAGCAATCCGAGGACGGCGAAGAGCATCCAGATGGGCATCGTGTGCGCGAGCCCGTGGTCGTCGTGACCGCCCGCATGCGCGTCGGCGGGCTCGGTGACAGTTGCGTGTTCGGCCATGGCTCGTCTTTCAGTGAATCAGGTAGAGCAGGGGGAACAGATAGATCCAGATCAGATCGACCAAGTGCCAGTAGAGTGCGGTGTAGTCGATGGGACCGAAGTAGTTCGGGCCGAAGACCTTCTTGTTCGCCTTGAACAGAAGCCAGATCCAGATCCCGATACCGACGAGCACGTGAATGCCGTGCAAGCCGGTCATGAAGAAGTAGCAACTGAAGAAGACGTGGGCGTTCCGCGGTCGGGACGGCACGTCCCGGTTTTCGGCTTTGGGTCCGATCACGCCCGCGGCGATGAGCGGCTCGAGCTGCTCTTCGGTCGGGCGCGCCTCGTGCTCTTCGGCATTCTCGCCGGGCGTCGCGGCTGCGGCGTTCGGCCGTGCGACCTGAGCAACGGCTTCGGCTGCCGGTTTCTTGCCGACGCCCGGCGCCTCCGCGGTTTCGGTCGGCGAGGGAGCGGGTGACGCCCCGGTCGTGGCGGGCATGCCGACGGCGGCTGCGGGAGCAGCGACGGCCGGCGCGTTCTTCTTCTCGGCGCGCTTGAGGAGGTGCTCGGCGTATTCGGCCGCTTCCGGGTGCTTCTTCTTGAACGAAGGCAGCTCCCAGACTTGCTCCGTCGGCGCAAAACGCGGTCCCGGCAAGAGCCCGTCGTTGAATTTGTGCCGATACTCGACGAACTTTATCAGCATGAAGGTGCAGGCGCACGCGATCGTGATGACGATGTTCAGCTTCAACAACCGGTGCTGGCTGAGTTGCGCGTTGCGCACCGCCCACGCTGCCGTGAGGCTCGACACGAGCAGCACGCACGTGTTGAGCGCGCCGAGCCGCGTATCGAGGAAGTAGTGCGCGTAGACGAACACCTCGGGCCGCATGGCGCGATACACGGTGTACGCGCAGAACAAACCGGCGAAGAACAGCACCTCGGTCAAGAGGAACAGCCAGATGCCGAGCTTGCCGGCGTCGAACTGCTGCTGCGGCGTGTCGAAGTGATGCGCGAGGTGCGGGTTCGCTGCGTGGATCGGATCGTGATCGCCGTGCGCGTCGTGCGCGTCGTGCGCGTCGTGCGCGTGGCCGTGGTCGTCACCATGACCGTGGTCGGCCGCAGGCGGCGGCACGGACCGTTTCGGCGTTTCGGCTACTTCAGGGGCCCTGTCGCTCATCGGTTCCTCACGCGCTCCGCTTCTCGACGTAGCCGTTGATCTTGGGATCGAACACGAGATCCTCGTAGTCGTCGTACGGGCCGCGGGTCACGGTCGGCGGGGTGTGAAAGTTGTAGTAGGGCGGCGGGGACGACACGGTCCACTCGAGCGTGCGTCCGCCCCAGGGGTTCATCGGTGCGTCGGCTTTCTTCTTCAAGCTCGCAATGAGGTAGCCCGCCGTGAGCAGGAAGCCGGCGCCGAGGATGTACGCGCCGAGCGTCGAGAGCTGGTGAAGCGGCTGGAACTCCGGCAGGTAGTTGTAATACCGGCGCGGCATGCCGCGGCTTCCGAGGATGAACTGCGGGAAGAACGTGACGTTCAAGCCGACGAACACCAGCACGGCCCCGATGCGGCCGAGCTTTTCGTTGTACATCCGGCCGAACGCCTTCGACCACCAGTAGTGGAGGCCCGCCATCAGCGCCGTGATCGCGCCGCCCATCATCACGTAGTGGAAGTGCGCCACGACGAAGTACGTGTCGTGAAGGTGCACATCGACGCTCATCACGGCGAGGAACACGCCCGTGAGGCCGCCGATCGTGAACTGGAAGATGAACGCCAATGCGTAGAGCATCGGCGAGGCGAGGCGGATGGAGCCTTTGTAGAGGGTGGCGACCCAACTGAAGACTTTGACGCCCGATGGGAT
>JAICTZ010000001.1 GCA_025936115.1 Polyangiaceae bacterium | reverse complement strand
CTCGAGCCTCTACACCTATTGCATCTACGAGCTCCGCTTCTCGGAGGACGAGGCTTTCCGGCGCGTTGCCGCCGCTCGTCTCGTCAGACGCTTCCCGGCACTGCTCGACGCTCTCGCCTCCGGCGAGCTCCATCTCACGGGGCTGCTCATGCTTGGCCCGCACCTCACCGAGACGAACCTCGTCGAGGTCCTCGCGCGCGCCAAACACCGGACGAAGCGCGAGCTCGCGAGGCTCGTACGCGTCCTCGATCCTCTACCCGCCGTTCCTGCGCGCATCGAGCCCCTCGGACCCGCGCCGGCGCGACTCGTGCCATCGGAGCCAACGTGGCAAGAGTTCATCGGATCGACGTGTGTCGTCCGAGAGCTTGCTCCGGGCGATCGGCCTTGCAATTGGGCCGAAAGCGCGAATGACGCGGTGCCGAGTTCGACCGAGCAGGGGCGAAAAACGAGTGGGCGGAATGCTGGCGCGGGAGTGGGTGCGGGGGCGGGAGTGAGTGCGGGGGCGGGAGTGAGTGCGGGGGCGGGAGTGAGTGCGGGGGCGGGAGTGAGTGCGAGGGCGGGGGTGAGTGCGAGGGCGGGGGTGAGTGCGGGCGCTTTCGGTGAGGAGTGGACGACAGTCGCCGCGCCGGCGCGGGTGGATCCGGCGCCCTTGGAACCTCTCCAACCCGAGCGGTACAAAGTCCAATTCACCGCAACCGAGGAATACGTGCGTCTGGTCGAGGAGGCGAAGGCGCTCCTGTCACACGCCGTCCCCAACGTGACGTTGGAGGAGCTTCACATGCGCGCCATGCGCGCTCTCGTGGCCGAGCTCAAAAAGAAGAAATACGCCGCGAGCGGCGACTCCGCTAGCGGCAAGCGCGACTCCGCCAACGGCAAGCGCGACTCCGCCAACGGCAAGCGCGACTCCGCCAACGGCAAGCGCGACTCCGCCAACGGCATGCGCGACCCCGCCATCGCATCGTGCAGCGTGGACGGCTTACCCGCTCTGGCGCGTGACCTCGACGCCGCCGACACCCTTCCGCGAATCGACTCAAGAACGCGCGGTGAACGCACGGACACGCTCGACCAGCATGACCAGCACCGGCATGACCAGCATGACCCGCCGCACCAGCGCCGGCGCGGGCGTCACATTCCCGCCGCCGTCCGTCGCGCCATCTTCCAGCGCGACGGCGGGCGTTGTACCTACCTCGACGCGAACGGAGCCCGTTGCCGCGAGACGCATCGCCTCGAGTTTCACCACCTCGAACCATTTGCCCTGGGCGGCGATCACTGCCCCTCGAATCTCACTCTGCGCTGCGCGGCACACAATGCGCTTGCCGCCGAACAAGACTTCGGCCGCGAACTCATCGAAGACGCGAAAGCCTCGCTCGAGCATGAGTCTTTCGGGCGCTTCATGGGGTGACGTCTTGTCGGCACCCTATTGCGGCGAGCCGCGGAGGCCGTTTGGAGCATGCGACGCCGCCGCGTTCGTGCACGCGTTGAGTCGGGTCCCCAGTGGACCCGCCCGAACCCACGTGACCTCCCGCCCTCAGTACGGACGCCCCGGCAGATTCAACGCGAGCTTGAACAAGCCCTTACTGTTGCCGAGCCCGGTGATGTAAAGCGTCTGATGGTCCGCGCCGCCGAACGCGACGTTGGTCGCGGCTTGCACTTCGGGCACCGTGATGGTGCCGATCATCGAGCCGTCCGGCTTGTAAACGACGACCGTCGCCGTGTTCGCTTTCGCGACGTAGAGATTGCCCGCGCAGTCGATGGTCATGCCGTCGCCGCCGTTGGTCGCCATGAAATTCGTGCCCGCGCCGAGCGTTCCGTCGGCCATCACGGGATACCGCTTGCCCGTATCGGCCGAAATGTAGAGGTAATCCTCGGCGAGCGAGAGCGTGACGCCGTTCGGGTTGCTCAGCATGTCCGGGCTCGCGGCGCTCGGGATCGGGACGGCCATGTTGCTGCCCGGCGCGATGCGATACGCGAGCGTCTGCGGTTGCGGCGGTGTGTTGGGCGCCTGGAACGACGGATCAGAGAAGTAGATGGTGCCGTTTGAATGGATGGCGAGATCGTTCGGCGAATCGAAGCGCTTGCCGTTGTACATCGTCACGATGGGCGTCGGGGCGCCGCCCGGCAGCGCAAAGCGCGTGATGCTGCCGTCCTTGTGCACGGCGGCGACGATGTTGCCGTCCGCGTCCGTCGCCAGGCCGTTGCTCCCCGAATCGGCGATGAAGATGCTGGCCGTGCCGTCAGAGGTCACTTTGAGGATGCGCGACTTTTTGACGTTGCCGTTCGCCGAGTCGTACGCGTCACTGCTCATCTCCGATACGTACAGCGCGTCGCCGATCCAAACCGGGCCCTCGACGTTGCCGAAAGTGCCGTTGTTTTGGTTGAAGGCGTCCTTCGGCGGCACGCTCGCGATGCGGGCCGGCGTGCCGCTCAGCATCGGCGTCGTCGTCACGCCCGCCGGACACTTCCAACCGCCGCTCGTCGATGTGCCCGCGCTCCCGCCGCTGCCCGCCGCTCCGCCCTGCGCGGCGCCCGCCGTTCCGCCACTGCTCACGCCTGCGCTGCCGCCCGCATTCATCCCGCCGGACGGCGCGCCGCCCGTGCTCGTCATGCCGCCCGCCGCCGTCAGCCCGGCAGCGCCGCCGCCGCTACCGCCCGCGCCGCCCGCGCCGCCGCTCGCCGTCGAGCCGCCACGGCCCGCTCCGCCCCCGGTACCGGTTCCAGCCGTCGAGCCACCCGCACCGCCCGTCGCCGTGGTCCCTCCACTTGCTCCGGAGCCGCCCGACGCCGTCATGCCGCCGGCTCCCGTACCGCCACTCCCGCTCGCTTTGCCTGCGGAGCCTCCGCTCGCCGCGGGCCCCGAACCGCCCGTTCCCGGCGAGGTCGGCGTCGAGCCGCCACACGCGTAGAGGCTCGAGGCAGAGCCGACCAAGAGCAAGGACAAGGAGAGTGTGAAAGGAGTCGTCAGCCGCACGATGCACCAAGTACACCATCCTGCGCACGGGAACGCACGCCGCATCCGAAAAAACTGACAAACCCAACCAGACATTTCAGCGCTCGAGTTGGGGTTTGGGGGGCACGCCGCCGTCTTCGGCGCCTGACTCGAAAGAATCTCGCATCGTCACGCGCACGCCGTCTTCGTCCCGCGTGCAAAATTCCGCCGCCGTGTCCCATGCGGCGTGAGGGCGCTCGCGCGTAGAGCATTCCGCGCCGCACGCCGCGCGCTAGTGCTCGGCGCTCGTGGCGCGTTGCAAATGCGGGCTCCCACCGCGTAACCTCTCCGCCATGTAGGGGAACGGGTCGTGGCGCGTTGTCGCGTTACTCGGGTTATCGGCGTGCGGCGGTCGCACCGCGCTCGAACTCTGGCCGGACACGGCGAACGGCGGAGCAACCGGCACGAGCGGCTCGCCAGGCACGAGCGGCTCGCCAGGCACGAGCGGCTCGCCGGGCGTCGCGAACGGCGGTCACGGGGGAACGGCTGCTCCATCGCAAGCCGGCGGTGGCGCCGCGGGCAACGACACGCAGCATCTCGTCGCGACGGCCGTGAGCGCGGGCACCGACATGACGTGCGCCGTCGAGCGTGGCGGCGGCGTGTGGTGCTGGGGCTCGAACGACCATGGCCAGCTCGGCAACAACACGCAGCAGGCGTCCGCCATCCCCGTTCGCGTGGTCGGTATCAACAGCGCGCTCACCGTCACGACCGGCGGCACGTGGACCGCGGGCGGCATGGGCGCCGCTCTTTCCGCGTTTGCATGCGCTCCGCTTCGCGACGGCACGCTCGCGTGGTGGGGCAACAGCTTCAACTGGTTGCTCGATTCGAGGATCTCCTACACGTCGACGCCGCTGCAGGTCGCGGGCATCAGCGACGCAGTCGCAGTCGCGGGCGGCAATTGGCACGCGTGCGCGCTGAGCAACGGCTCCGTGCTCTGCTGGGGCGACGACAGATTCGGCCAACTCGGCGACGGAATGCCGGCGACTTGTGCCGGCGCAGGTTGTCCCGCCGGGACGGGCGGCGCGCTCACGCCCGTTCGCGTCTCGGGCGTGGAAGGGGCGCTCGCGATCGCGGGGCACGGCTCCGACGGTACTTGCGCAGTGCTGCCGGACGCTTCCGTCTGGTGCTGGGGGTCCATCACCGGCGGCGCGGGATCGGATGCAGTCCAGCCGGTTCCGGCGCTGGTGCCCGGCGTCAGCGCGGCCGCGAACGGTCTCGCCGTGGGCTTCCACCACGCGTGCGCAGTATCGCCAAGTGGCACCACGGTTCAATGCTGGGGTGATAACTACGCGGGCGAGCTCGGTAACCTCGCCACGGACGCTGACTCGAGTCCCGTGAGCGTGGCCGGCCTCGCTACGTCGGTCGTCGCAATTGCAGCCGGTCTCACGCACACGTGCGCCGTGCTCGTGGACGGCGGCGTTCAGTGTTGGGGCGATAATCGGTGGGGCGAGCTCGGTGACGGCAGGCTCATCGGCAGTGCGCTGTCGGTCACCGTCAGCGGGATCTCGGACGCCGTCGCTGTCTCTGCCGGCTATCTCCACACGTGCGCGCTCACGAAAGCTGGCCGCGTTCTGTGTTGGGGCCAGAACGGCGCGGGTCAAATCGGCAACGGCGACGTGAGTGGCCGCGCCGTCTCGACGCCCGTCGCCGTCAGTGGGTTCTGAGGTGCGCGTCTCTCGCACCTCGGCGGCTTCGGCTTCGTAATCGTTTGACGACCGGCGTCAAGCGCTTGACGCGAGAGCGCGGGACGCTCGCCGCCTGACTCTCGATTACCGCAGAATCTAGCCGCGCACCGAGGCGTCGCTGCGGCCGCTGCCGGCACGTTTCTGGCAAAGCACGCCCCCGTGGCGTCTGCCCCCGCCAAGAGCCCGACTTCGGAGCTCGTCGTTCCGCTCGGGATCATCACCATCGTCTTGATGATGGTGCTGCCGATCCCGCGCGTGCTGGTCGACATGTTTTTGGCGATCAGCCTGGCGGTGTCGATCGGCGTCTTCCTGATCGGCCTGTTCATGGAGCAGGCGCTCGAATTCAGCTCTTTTCCCGCGGTAATCCTGGTCGCCACGCTCTTGCGCCTGAGCCTGAACGTCGCGACGACGCGGCTCATTTTGTTGAAGGGGCACGAGGGGCACGCCGCCGCCGGGCACGTGGTCGAGACGTTCGGGCGTTTCGTCGTCGAGGGCAACGTCGTCGTCGGCTTGGTGGTGTTCCTGATCCTCGTGGTCATCAACTTCGTCGTGATCACGAAGGGCGCCGGGCGCGTCGCCGAGGTGGCCGCGCGTTTTGCCCTCGACGGTATGCCGGGCAAACAGATGGCGATCGACGCCGACTTGAACGCCGGCATCATCAACGCCGAGGCCGCGCGCGACCGGCGCCGCGCCGTCGAACGCGAAGCCGACTTTTTCGGCGCGATGGACGGCGCGAGCAAGTTCGTGAAGGGCGACGCCGTGGCCGGCCTCCTGATCACGGCGATCAACCTGATCGGCGGGCTCATGATCGGGCTTTCTCGCGGGATGACGCTCGCGAGCGCCGCCGAGACGTTCTCGATCCTGTCGGTGGGCGACGCGCTCGTGTCGCAGATGCCCGCACTCTTGATCTCGACCGCCGCCGGTGTGGTCGTGACCCGCTCGGCGACCGGTGATCAGATCGGGCGGGCGTTCCGGACCCAGCTGCTCGGCAGTCGCCGCGCTGTCACTGCCACCGCCGGAGTCTTGACGCTTTTCGCGCTGCTGCCCGGCATGCCGGCGATTCCCTTCCTCGCCATCGCGGGCAGCTTGTTTTGGCTCGGGCGGCAGGAGCCGGAGGCAGCGCCCGCCGTGGTCGCGAAAGCCGAAGCCCCGGCGCCGGCCGTACGCCCCGGCTCGCCCGAAGACATCGACGGGGCTTTGCCGCTCGACGTGCTCGCGCTCGAGGTCGGCTACGAGCTCGTCCAGGTGGTCGATCCCGAGCTCGGCGGCACGCTCGTCGATCGCATCGGCGCGCTCAGAAAGCAGATCGCGATGGATCTCGGCACCGTGATTCCGCCGGTGCACATCCGCGACAATCTCGAGCTTTTGCCCGGCTGCTACCGCATTCTCCTGCTCGGCACCGAGGTCGCGCGCGGCATGACACGCGCTGGCCGCCTGCTCGCCATGGACCCGACCGGCAGCGCGGGCCCGCTCGACGGCGAAGCTGTCAAAGATCCGGCGTTCGGAACGCCAGCGCGCTGGATCCACCCGCGTGATCGCGAGCTCGCCGAAGCCCTCGGCGCGACGGTCGTCGACCACACCACCATCGTGGCGACGCATCTCGGCGAGGTCGCGCGCACACAGGCGCACAGAATTCTCGGTCGCGCCGAGCTCCAGCACCTGTTCGAGGTGTTCACCAAGACGACGCCGAAGCTCGTCGATGACTTGGTACCGAACTTGCTCTCGGCTACCGATGTGCTCAAGGTCCTGCGCAATCTCCTGCGAGAGAACGTCTCGATCCGAGACCTGCGCACGATCCTCGAGGGCATGATCGAGCTCGCGCCTGCGACGCGCGACACCGAGCAGCTCACCGAGCTCGTGCGCCAGCGCCTCTCGCGCCAGCTCACGGCCCAGTACACGGGCTCCGACGAAGTGCTCGCGGGGCTCGTGCTCGACGCGCCCGTCGAGGACATGTTCCGCCGTTCGCTGCGCGAGATCGCGTCCGGCACCGGCGGCGCCCTCAACCCCGAGCACGCCCGCACGCTCGGCCTCGCGCTCGAAGCCGGCGTCGCGCGCATGATGAAAGCGGGGCGCGCCCCGTGCGTGATCGCGAGCCCCGACGTGCGCCGCTACTTGCGCGCCTTTGCCGAGCGGCGCTGCCCGCAACTTGCAGTGATTTCGTTCCGTGAGATCGAGCCGGACGTGACGTTGAAACCGTTCGAGACCATCTCGTTCACGAGTGAAGCCGCCTAACCCGAGGAGTGCGAACCGTGCAGTTCCAGAATTTCCGTGGATCCGACGTGACCGAAGCGCTTTCGCAGGTGCGGAGCGTACTCGGTCCCGACGCCGTCATCCGCGCCACGCGGCGCGTGAAGAGTGGTGGGCCGCTCGATCACGGTTACGTGGAAATCGAAGCCGCGGCGGGCGCGCCCGCTTCGCGCCCGAAGCCGTCGGCGCCGATCGGTGGAGCGCCGGTGCGACGTGCCAACTTCACGCGCCTGCCCGGACGCGGCGAGCGCCAGAGCTACGCCCCGCCGAGCTCCGCGCGCGGGTCGAGCCCCGAAGCGTCGCGCTCGACGGCGCAGGCTCAAAACTTCGCGCGCGCCGCGGCCGCCACCGTCGGCGGTAAAGCGAACTCGACCGAGATGAGCCGCGAAATCGCGGAGCTCAAAGCCGCCGTCGAGGCGCTCCAGGCCGCCTGCACGCCGCGCACGCGCGTGCTCGGCTACCTGCACGCCGCCGGCATCGAAGGACCGCTCGCGAACGAGCTCGCCCACGGCGCGCCGCGCGGCGCCAAGAACGCGCAGACTCCCGGTGCCTGGCTGCGCAAGAACATCGCCAAACGCCTGCGCACGCTGCCCTCGATCATCGAGCGTCCCGGCCAGCAGCTCATCGCTTGTGTCGGCCCGACGGGAGCCGGCAAGACCACGACGCTCGCCAAGCTCGCCGCGCGCGCCCGGCTCGACCTCGGACGCACGGTCGGCGTCATCAGTCTCGACACCTTCCGTGTCGGCGCCGTCGAACAATGGCAGCGCTACGCGCGCCTCATCGGCTTGCCGTTCTTCGCCGCGCGCGACGAGAGCGAATTTTCCCGCGCGCTCACGCAGATGGACACCGACATCCTGTTGGTCGACACCGAAGGTCAAATTTCGGGCGACGGTGAGCCGATGCAGCGGCTCGGTGCCGCGCTCGCGCACACCGGTGAGTTCGAGCCGCACGTGTTGCTCACGGTGCCGGCTTGGCTGCGCGGCGCCGACGTCGATCGTCTGGTCCGCTCCTATCCGATGCCGCAGCCGACCGCCGTCGTCGCCACCAAGCTCGACGAAGCCTCGCGCGCGGGCGGCGTCGTGCACGCCTGTCTGCCGACCGAGATCCCGCTCGCGTACGTCTGCGCCGGGCCCCGCGTCCCCGAAGACATCGACGACGCGAGCGCCGAGGCCGTCGCTCTCCGCATCTTTCCCCGCGAGCTCCTGTCCTGATGTCCCTCGACTTGCCCCGACCGTCCCAGGTGCCGGCGCCGCCGTCGGTCGCGCTCGCGCATGCGACGCCGGCGCGCGAGTCGCGAGCCGAAGCGTATTTGCCGCTCGTACGCCGCATCGCCATGCGGCTGATTCGCAGCCTGCCGTCGAGCATCGCGCTCGACGACATCATCTCCGCGGGCTGGGTCGGGCTCTCCGAGGCGCTCCAGCGCTGCCCGCCCGACATGTCGGAGAGCGATCTCGAAGCGTACGCCTCCTACCGCGTGCGCGGCGCGATCCTCGATTACCTCCGGAGCCTCGATCCGCTCACCCGCAAGCTGCGCGGCGCGTCACGCAAGATCACGCAGACGGTCGTCGGGCTCACGCAGTCGCTCGGTCGCCTGCCGGAGGAAGACGAAATCGCGGGCGGACTCGGTGTGACGCTCGAGCAGTACCACGAGCTCTTGCGCGAAATCGGCGAGGCCGGCTTCGCGCGGCTCGACATCGACACCGTGGAGCCCTCGTCGGCCGAGCCCTCGCCCGAAGCGACGGTGCTCAAGCGCGATCTGGCCACGCGCGTCTCGTCGGCCATCTCCGCGCTGCCCGAGCGGCTCCAGCTCGTGCTCGGCCTGCACTACCAAGAGGAGTGCACGCTGCGCGAAATCGGCGCGGTGCTCGGGGTGTCGGAGTCGCGCGCTTGCCAGCTTCACGCCGAAGCCATCCAGCTCGTGCGCGCCGTGCTCGAAGGCGCGCCCGTGACCCCCAATCGTGAAGCACGCGCCGAACGGCGCCGCCCTGCCCGCATCTGACTCGAACCTCCCCGGAGAAAACAATGAAGATCGAAACCACCCGCTTCGGCAATCTCGAAATCGACACCCAAAAGATCATCCACTTCCCGCAGGGTCTGATCGGATTCCCGGAAGAGAAGAGCTTCGTCATGATCAACCACCGCGGGCTCGACACGCTCGCATGGCTGCAATCGACGCGCTCGCCGGCCATCGCGCTGCCCGTGGTGAGCGTGCAGGCGTTCGCGCCGCACTACCCCGACGTGTCGCTCGAGGACGCCGCGCACCGCGCAGGACTCGAGGGTTCCGCCGACGACATGGCCGCGCTCGTCGTGCTCTGCGCCATGCCGAACGCGCCCGTCACCGTGAACCTGGTCGCCCCCATCATCGTCAACGCGACGACCTGGCAGGGCCTGCAGACCATCCTGGACGGTACGAAATTCACGACGCGCGAAGTATTCGTGTTGCCAAAGGCCGAACAGCCCGAAGCGACAGCTCCCGCCGCTGTCGCAGCCGCGCGCTGACGCCCGGTCGAAGCGAGAGCTAGCTGGGCCGCAGGCCCAGCCTGACAAGAGGTGTGGGTCTTGGAAGAACAGATCACGATCACCATGAGCCGGACCGAGTTACGCGACCTGCCGGCGAGGCCGGCGCCGGGGCCCTTTCAGTACAGAAGGGTCGCCGAATCTATCCCGATGATTTTCAAGAACGCTGAAGCAAGACCTGACTCGTATGGCCGCCAAACGGCCCCGCGAAGGCTGTAGAAGGCGCGAGCACGCGATGACGCAGGTGAGCATGAACGCCGAAATAGCCGTCGACGAAGAACTTTGGTTCGGCAGTCCCGGCGAGGACAAGGAGCTCGAGGAGCGTGCTTCGAAGAGCATGGCCGCCGTCGCGGCGCGCGTGCTCGGCGCGAAGCCGTTCCCGCCCGCGGCGCGCAAGCTCGAGGAGCTCACGCGCGCCGGCGGCGCGAAGATCGAGCAAGTCGTCGGCGTGCTCGAGAGCGATCCGGGTCTGTCGATGCGGCTGCTCCGGCTCGTGAACTCGGCGGGCTACGCCCTACGCGTGCGCTGCACGTCCGTGCGACACGCCGCGGCGCTCGTCGGCATGCGGCGGCTGCACCAGCTGGCGACGACGGCTGCCGTGCTCGATCTGTTCGAAACGAACAGCCCGTCCGTCAAATCGCTCCTGAGCCACGCGGCGGTGGTGGGCGCCTTTTGCCGTTACATCGCCGTGCACGTCGATCTCGCGCCCGACGAGCTCTTCACCTGCGGCTTCTTGCACGACATCGGCAAATTGATGCTGATCGACGCCGAGGGCGAATCGTACCTCGCGCTCGTCGAGCAGGCCGGCGAAGCTCCGGACGCGCTTTACCTGCTCGAGCAAGAGAAGTACGGCTTCGATCACGCCGTGCTCGGCGCACACGTGCTCAAGAATTGGCGCATTCCGAACCCGGTGCCGCGCGTCGTCGCCTGGCATCACAACGTGGCGCGAGCGTACCAAGCCGATCCCGCGATCGCGGCCATGGTCCAAGCGCTGAGGCTCGCCGATCAGCTGAGCTACCTCGTGCGCACGCACTCCGAGGCGGACGGCATCCTCGCCGCCGCGCAGAGCCCGGCCGCAACCTACCTCGGCATGTCCGAGGCCCAGCTGTCGAGCATGTGGAGCGATCTGTCGCGCTTGAGCGAGCGCATCGTTTCGCCCGGCAACGCCGATCAGGCCGAAGTCATCCCGCGCGAAGATTCGATACCGCCCTCGCTGCGCCCGCGCGACAAATCCAAGCTGCCGAACGGGAGCTTCGCGCCGACGCACAGCCTCGCGCCGAGCGCCGGCTCGGTCTCCGAGGTCCCCAAGCATTTCGTGTGCGTGGTCTGCAAGAAGGCGAGCTTCGGCAATCGCTGCCCCGTCTGCTCCGGACACGTCTGTGCCGAGCACCAAGTCGGCGCCGAACAATGGTGCACCGAGTGCTCTTCCGCCTACGCCGTCGAGGTCGGCAGGCACGCGTTTCCACTGTGGGAGCGCCTGACGGCGCTCGGTATCGTCGTGGGCGCCGGCCTCTTGTCGCTAATCGTGGCGCTGCTCGCGGGCCGTCCCGTGCTCGGCGCGCTGTTCGGCTCCGTCTTGCTCTCGACGCTGTGCGTGTTGCTCGTCCTCGTGGGGCGCCGCTTCTGGGTGAAGAAGGTCTTTTTCCAGCTGCGTGCGCGGGCGCACGACGAGCACGAACACGTGTTGCCGTTCGGCCTCGCGCTGCCGACCGAGCCTTCGATCGCGATGCTCTCGGACGCGCCGGAGATCACGCTGCGGCCCACGGAGCGCATCAATCCGCCTGCCGAGCCGAACGGGCTGCCCGCGCTGTTCTCCGTAGCGCCGACGGCGTTCGACGCGAGTCGCTCACAAGCCGTTTCTGCGCCGCCCGGCTCGCTCGCGCCGCCCGTTTCGGTGCCGCCGGTGCCCGCGGCACCACACATTTCACGACCTGCTTCGCCCTACGGCTCGAGCGTCTCCGAGGCGCCGCAGATCTCCGTCAGACCGGCGACGTCGTTTTCGCCGCTCGAGTCGACCCCGCCCGCGGCTGCGTCAGCGGCTCACGGAACGCCCAAAGCGGCCGTCGCGGGTCGCTTCGAGCAGCCTGTGTCCATGCGCTACGCCGACCGTCGGCATGTCGATGTCACGTCCGTGCTGCCGGCGCTCACCTCGCGCCCCGAGGTCGAAGCGGCGGCCCACGACGCTCGTCCCGAGCCGAGGACCGACGCAGCCGCCGAGTCGGAGCTCGCGCCGAACGGCTGGCGCCCCGTCGAGCGCACCGAGCCCGCGCTGCCGCTCTCGCGTCGCGGCGAGTCGAGCGACCTGCGCCGTCTGGCCGAAGCGCTGCCGTCGATTCCACCGGCGGTCGAGGCTCTCGTTCACCCAGGCCACGCCTCGGTGCTCGCTATGGCGGAGCCAGCCGAGCACGTCGAGCAACGGCGGCCCGGCACCGAGCCGGTGCCGGCGCCCCGCACCGCACCCCTGCCGGCTGCCGTAGCGGCGCCGCCCAACACGCTGCCGCTCGGCGCCCCGCACGGCGACTCCGATGCCGTCGTGGTGCCGCGCCAAGCGCCCGTGCCGGACGTCGAAGCGCTCGTTTCGAGCGCGGCGTCCTGCGAGCCGCTGCCCCAGCCCTCCTTGCGAGCGCCGTTGTTCGTGCCGGAAACCTGCCATGCCGTGTCGCCAGGCTTGCTCGTGGCGTGCCGGCCGATGTCGCTCAGCCCGCGGCACTACGCCTGTAGTCCAGCCGGCGGTCGCTGAGCGCGCGGAGCGGCCCGGCGCTGCGCGCTGGAACGCCGCTTCCGCCGTGTGCCTCGCGCGAGACTAGCGTCCGCTCGCGGTTCGTGACATGGCCGCGCGCCGATGTCCGAGTTGCCGCCGCTCCTCGCTTGCTTGCCGCCGGGAGGCTCGAGCGCCGACGCGGTGCTCGAGGGTTTTCTGCGCTACACGAGCGAGCTCGGCCTGACGCTCTATCCGCACCAGGAAGAGGCGATCCTGGCGGTGATGAGCGGCAGCCACGTCATCGTTCACACGCCGACCGGCTCCGGGAAATCCCTGATCGCGACCGCGGTGCACTTCAAGGCGCTCGCCGAGGGCCGCCGCTCTTTTTACACGTGCCCGATCAAGGCGCTCGTGAGCGAGAAATTCTTCGCGCTTTGCCGCGAGCTCGGCCCCGAGCGCGTCGGCATGATGACCGGCGACGCCACGGTGAATCGCGACGCCAAGGTCATTTGCTGCACGGCGGAGATCCTCGCCAACATCGCGCTCGCTCAAGGCGAGCACGCCGACGTTGATTACGTCGTGATGGACGAGTTTCATTACTTTTCCGACAAGGAACGCGGTGTCGCCTGGCAGGTGCCGCTGCTCACGCTGCCGCAGAGCCGCTTCGTGCTGATGAGCGCGACGCTCGGCGACGTGAGCGCGTTCGAGTCGCTGCTCGAGCGGCAAACGGGCGTCGAGGTCGTCACCGTCCGCTCGGGCAAACGCCCCGTGCCGCTCGAGTTCGAATACCAAGAGAAGCTCTTGCAGGAAGCGACGCACACGCTCGTCGAGCAGGGACGCGCGCCCGTCTACGTCGTGAGCTTCACGCAGCGTGGCGCCGCCGAAGCCGCGCAGAGCCTGCTCAGCCTCGACTACTGCACCAAAGAAGAAAAGAAGGAGCTCGCGGAGGCCATGCGCGGCGAGAGCTTTCGGAGCCCGTACGGCAAGGACGTGCAGAAGCTCCTGCGCCACGGCATCGGCTTGCACCACGCGGGCCTCTTGCCCCGCTACCGCCTGCTCGCCGAAAAGCTGTGCCAACGCGGTCTGCTCAAGATCGTCTGCGGCACCGACACGCTCGGCGTCGGCGTGAACGTACCGATCCGCACGGTGCTCTTCACCAAGCTCTGCAAATACGACGGTGAGAAGGTGCGCCTGCTCAGCGTGCGTGATTTTCAGCAGATTGCCGGGCGCGCCGGGCGCAAAGGCTTCGACGAGCGCGGCTTCGTGGTGGCGCTCGCGCCGGAGCACGCCGTCGAAAATCTGAAGCTCGAGGCGAAATCCAAAGACGGCCACAAGAAGAAATTCGTGCGCAAGAAGCCGCCCGAATGGGGCTACGTGCCGTGGGACAAGGCGACGTTCGAGCGGCTCGCGACGGGTGAGCCCGAGCCGCTCGTCTCGCGCTTTCAGGTGACGCACGGCATGTTGCTCGCCGTGCTCGGACGGTCCGAGGGCGGCTGCCGCGCGATGAAGGACCTCGTGCGCGAGAGCCTCGAGCCGCCCGCGAATCAGCGCCGGCATCGCGCTCACGCCCTCGCCCTCCTGCGCTCGCTCTGGCAAGCCGGCATCGTCGAGTTCCGGAACGCGGCCGAGGGCGGCGGCATTCGTTTGCACGCCGAGCTGCAGGAGGGTTTCTCGATCCTGCAAGCGCTCGGGCTCTTCGTCGTGGACGCCATCGAGCGCCTGTCCAAAGAGAGCCCGAGCTACGCGCTCGACGTGATCGGCCTGGTGGAGGCCGTGATCGAAGATCCCGAGGTGATCCTGCGTGCTCAAGTGGACAAGCTCAAGACCGAGAAGCTCGCCGAGCTCAAGGCGGCGGGCGTCGAATACGACGAGCGCATGGCCGAGCTCGAAAAGATCGAGCATCCGAAGCCCAACGCGGAGTTCTTGAACACGGCGTTCGTGGCGTTTTCGGCCGATCATCCCTGGGTCGTACGCGAAAACCTCAAGCCGAAATCAGTGGCGCGCGAAATCGTCGAGACGCTCGCGCCCTTCGGCAGCTACGTCAAAGAGTACGGCCTGTTGCGCTCCGAGGGGCTCCTCTTGCGCTACCTCTCCGAGGTCTACAAGACGCTCGTCCAAACCGTGCCCGAGCTCGCGCGCACACCCGAGCTCGACGCCGCGACCGAGTACCTGGGCACGATCGTGCGGGGCGTCGACTCGAGCCTGCTCGACGAATGGCAGCGCCTGCGCCACCCCGAGCGTCTGATCGAGGCGAGCGACGCGTCCGAGCCCGAGCCCGACCTGGACGACATCACGCGCGACCGTCGTGTCTTCACCGCCCTCGTGCGCAACCTCATGTTCTCGCTCGTCCGCTCGCTCGCGACGCGCGACTACGAGTCGTTCCTCGACGCCGTCGAATACGGCAACGCCGAATACGCGCTGCTCGACGTGGAACGCGCCCTGCGCCCCCTGTTCGACTCCGGCGCCGCCATCGACCTCGACGCGGGCGCGCGCAGCCCCCAAAATACGACGCTATCCCCGCGCGACGACGACGCTTGGGACGTGAATCAGGCTCTGCTCATCGGCGGTGAAGTCAGCGAATACGCCATCCGCGGCCGCATCGATCTCGCGCGTTCACGCCGAGAACGACGTGCAGTTTTCTTGCTCGACCACGTGGGGGCCTGAGCTCGACGGGGCGGATTCCGCAGAGCTTCGCAAGAGCGGACGGGGGGCGCGACCCACGCCGGACAATATCCGGGAGCTCGTGTATGCTCACGATCCCGGACGATCGTGGATTCGAAGCAGGCGCTTGCGGAGCTTGGGCTGGAGGCGCCGACGTCTGCGGACGCGATCCGCCGAGCTTACTTGCGGTCGGTGCGGAAGCATCCGCCGGAACGCGACCCGGAGGGGTTTCAGCGCGTGCGCCAAGCGTACGACCTTTTGCGTGACCATCCCTGGCTCTGGGGCACGACGCTCGAGGCCGCGACTCCGATTTCGAATCCGCTCCCGGCGCCGCCCCCGCCATCGGCATCGCCGGAACGCGCGCTCGAGCTGTCGCCGAAACCAGCACCCGTAACAATAACGGTCGAGGGAAAGTCCAGGAGCGCGCTATTCGCCGTTCGCAAGGACGAGCGCGCTGCGCCGGTACCGTGGCGAGACATCGAAGACGCGCTGCAGCTGCTCGAAGACGGCAAGCTCGCAGAGGCCCGTGGCCTCAGCCAGTCCCTCGATCGACGCATGACGGAGTTCGGCATGCGGACGCGTGAGATTGGCGTCCACGTCATCGCACGCTGGACGCTCGTCGCCGAGCTCTTGGCGCTCGAGGGTGCCGTATCGGATGACCTGATCCGAGCGCTTGCGGCGGGCGTACGTTCGGGTGACTTCGACGAAGCCGATCGCCTGCGTGAGAAGGGAGGCTGGCGCGTCCGGCGGGCCGTGGCTGCCAGAGCGCCCAGCTTGAACAAAGCATTGGTCGCCCTGGCTGGGGGGCCGCGTTTCCGACCGGGGTTCAGTCGTTGGTCCTGGATCGGGGTCGGGTGGGTCGTGCTTCAACTAGCGAGGACCTGCTTGGGCTCGTACTTCGAGACGGGGCACCACTCTCACTCCGCGCAGGTCGCTGCTACGGCGAATGGCGCGAACGGGCAACGTGCAGTCGCGGACCCGAAGCAGGAAAGCCTCGTCAAGGCTGCCAGGGCTATCGATGAGGCGGTGCAGTACGGCGACTGCAACACAGTCCGCGAGCAGTGGCCGTTCTATGCGCGCGGCGTCCGCCAGGCGGGGTTCGCGTGGTCGCGTGACAACTACGCCGAGCGCCGAAAGCGCGCGCTCGAAATCTGCGCCGAGCTCGCGGGCGAGCTTTCGGAGGTGCCGTGAGCGGCGTTCACGTCGGAATCGACCTCGGAACGACCTACTCGCTCGTCGCCGTCGTGCAGAACGGCGAACCCAAGGTCATCCCGAATGCCCTCGGAGAATTACTCACTCCGAGTGCCGTGAACGTGGACGGTGATCGCGTGCTCGTCGGTCGAGCCGCGCGGGCGCGGGCGCTGACTCACCCCGAGGCGACGGCGGTCTCGTTCAAGCGCGACATGGGCACCGACCGCAAGTACGAGCTCAGCGGGCGCACCTTCACGCCCGAGGAGCTGTCCGCCCTCGTGCTCGCCGAACTCAAGCGCGACGCCGAGGCCGCGCTCGGGGCCGAGGTGGAGGAGGCCGTCGTAACCGTGCCGGCGTATTTCGGCGAGCTCCAGCGACGGGCGACGCGCCACGCTTGCGACCTCGCGGGACTTCACGTCGAGCGGATCATCAATGAGCCTACCGCTGCGGCTCTCGCCTACGGGCTGCACCATCGGGCAAGCGAGTTGCGTGCCGTCGTGCTCGATCTCGGTGGCGGGACTTTCGACGTGACCGCGCTCGAGATCATGGAGGGAGTGATCGAGATCCAGGCGTCGGCCGGTGACACGCGGCTCGGAGGAGAGGACTTCGTCGATGCCATGATCGAGCACTGCCTCGAGTGGCTCGCGACGGAGCGCGGCACCGAGCTCGCAGACGATGCGGTCGGTCGAGCACGCCTGCGAGAAGCATGCGAGCTCGCCAAGCGTCGTCTTTCCGATGCCAGCGAGACGCGGCTCGCCGTCAGCGGGCTCCCGACCTCGAAGGGCAAGCTCGACTTCGAGCTTCCGCTGTCGCGCGCGCGGCTCGAGGAGCGGTTTCAGCCTCTGCTCGACCGGATGCTAGCGCCCATCGAGCGGGCCCTGCGTGATGCCGGGCGCCGCGCGAGCGACGCGCAGGAAGTTCTTCTGGTCGGGGGTGCCACGCGCATGCCTTGCATCGCGTCGCTCGCGGCGAAGCTCTTCGGTCGGCTGCCGTTGCGGTCGCTCCCTCCCGACGAAGCGGTGGCAATCGGCGCAGCCGTGCAGGCCGCGCTCAAGGCAGGCGACAGTGCCGTAGCCGACCTCGTCGCCACCGACGTTGCCCCCTTCACCCTCGGCATCGCGACGGCCCAAAAGCTCCACGATAGCCTGGTTCAAGGCATCTTTTCGCCAATCATCGAGCGAGGCACCGTGCTGCCGGCGAGCCGCGTCGAGCGCTTTTGTACGATCTCGAACGCTCAGACGCGACTCAAGCTCGAGGTGTTTCAGGGCGAACACGCACGCTGCGAGAAAAACCAGAGGATCGGCGACTTCGAGGTACGTGGCATACCCTCGGGCCCGGCCGGTACGGAAGCGGTCGACGTGCGGTTCAGCTACGACATGAACGGCGTCCTCGACGTGGACGCGACCATAGTCTCCACCAACGAGGCGCATACGTTCACGATCGAGCGCAGCGCCGGCCGTCTGTCACGCCGCGAGCTCGAGGCCGCGCGCGCACGTCTTGCTCGGCTCAAGTTCCACCCCCGTGAAGCGCTCCCGAACGTCACGGCCATTTCACGTGCGGACGCGCTCTACGCCGAGTTGGTTGGGCACGAACGAGCGCAGCTCGGGCATGCGCTCGCGGTGTTCCGAGCTGCCCTGGAATCGCAGGATCCGAAGCTCATCGCGCAGCAACGCGAGGCGCTGCTCGCCGTTCTGCTCGCGCTCGGCCGAGAGGCCCTCAAGTGAGAAGAGCCGGCGCGCAACCGCGTTTCCTGCCCATCAATTGAGCGATTTCAAACTGCGCTGGGTCGGAGCCGTGCCAGCCCGGGCGCGATCATTCGGACCCAGCGGTCGGGTCGGGCGACCTCCGCCGCGAGACCGTGAGCCTCATCGCCGAGCCATTGCGCATGCGTTCGAGCGATGATCGCGATCCCCGTCGTCGCGGCCAGGCTCACGGCGCGACGTAGACTCTCACGCGCGGGCACGTGCGAGCCGCGCAGCGCGTGAGCTCCGGCGAGCACGAGGTGACCCGCGGACGGAGCCCACGGGGCCGATTCGCCCAGCAGTCGCGTGCCCCAATGTTCCGCGTCGGCGAGTGCAGGGCTGTCGCGCCGCGGGTGCCGTTCGGCGGAGGCGAGCGCCGCGCGCGCGCGTAGCCAAAAGAGCTCCGCACGCAGGCGTTCGAAGCGCATGACGAAGGAGCGTTCGATCGCGTGCCAAGCTTGATGCACGCGAGCATAAGCCTGATCGGCGTCGCCGTCGTAGAGGTCCAGGTGAACCCACGCTGACAGGCTCCAACATTGTTGGAGATGGACGCCGTCGTAGTACCAGCTGTCGTTCGCAGCACGCAGCTGGCGCCGGGCTTCCGCGCTCTCGTCGCCAATCACCCACGCGAGATTGCAGGCACCCAAACGCAGGCAAGTGGCCGCATACACGTCGCCGCGTCGCTGGGCGTCGCGAATCAGCTCGGGAATTCTCCGGCGGATCACGCGAAGGTCGCCGTCATAAAAGTGCGACCCGATCGACAGCATGCGCGCGCTCGTCAGCTCCCAAAACGCCATCACGGGTCGGCTTTCGAACACTGCCTCGGCCTCGTCCCCCGCCGCACGCGCGGCTGCAAAATCGGAGCGCATGTAAAACGCGTAGCAGCGCGCGAGGTGAACGAAGCCGAGCGCATACGGCTCCGAAAGCTCGCTCGCGAGATCCCGAGCGAGCGCGAGCAGTCGGTCTACCCGCGCCCGCGTCGCGACGCCTTTCGTTCCGATGTACGCCGCCTCGGCCGCGAGCGCGCGAACCACGCGGAACGGTTCGCCCACGCGCAGCGCCATCAGCAAGCAGCCGCTCTGAATGGCGGCGGCCCGCAGGTTGTCGACCGTGGATAAGCCTATGGCCACCGTCCATGCAGCGTCGATCCGCGCGAGCTCCGCAGGCGGGATCGAGGCGGCGGCCCGGCGCGTGAACCGGATCCCGCGAAGTCGGATCGCGAGCCGCCGGAGGAGGAGCCAAGCGAGCGCCTCGCGCGGTGACTTCGGCAAGAGCAGTCCATGCGAGGGGAGCACTTGCTCGCTGAGCCGGAGAGCGTCGCTGACGTAGCCGCTCCGGAAGAGCTGATCCGCGGCATGCCGCTGAAGCTCGAGCCGCTGCTCGGGGGCCGCCACCGAAGCGGCCGAAAGATAGGCGTCAGCTGCGTCACGACCGCGGCCCGCATGCCCGAGCGCAGCGGCGAGTCGAGTCTCCACGTTCACTCGATCGGCCTGCGTCGGACATAGATCCAGACTGCGCCGGTAGAGGCGCGCCGCACGCTCGAACGCGAGCGAATCCTCGGCCCGTTCCGCCGCCCGAACCGCGTACGCTGCGGCACGCACGGGGTCGCAAGCTTCCGCCCAATGGTCGGTCATCGACTCGAAGTCTTCCGAGTGGTGGAGCTCGAGCGCCGTCGCCAAGGCACGGTGATGCTCGCGCCGGCGCGCGGCAGGTATGCGCGCCAAAATCGCGGTGGCAACGCGTGAGTGAAAACAGTCGATCGTATCGTTCGCTCTCACCCCGTCTGCTCGGGCGAGGTTCTCCACCGTGAGTCGCGCGATCGCGTGCGCGAGCTCCGGCCAGCGCGGCCCGCTGCCGTTCGAGGAGAGCGCGGTCTGCAGCAGTGCCGTTGCGAGCGGCCCTTGGAAGACTGCCAAGAGCTCGGCGGCCGCACGCGCCAAGGGAGGCAATTCGTCCACTCGCGAGCCGATCGCGGCGTCGAGATCGGGGCGGCGCGCTGCGCGGTCCCCGCCGGCAGCGACCTGCCGCGCGAGCGCGCCGATGAACAGCGGGTGACCGAGCGATTCCGCGGCGATCGCTCGCGCGAGCCACGTGGGAGCGGAACGCGCCGGATCGCGCAGCAAACGCTGTGCGAGCTGCTCGGCGGAGTCAGGTTCCAAGTTTCCGAGCACGATCTGCCGGTACGGGCAGGGAAGCGCCGGCGGCGTCGTGCCGGGGCGCGTGGCAATCACGAGCAGCAACGGCGGCGCTGGCGCGGCGAGCACGTGCGAGAGCAAGCCGATGCTGTCGGCGTCCACCCACTGCCAATCGTCGATGCAGAGCACGAGGCGCCGCCGGCGGGCCACGAGCGAGAGCAAGTCGCGCAGCCCCTGAAACGCGACGCGCTGCTGCTGCCACGCATCCAAACCGGTGCGAGACTCGCTTCCAGCCCCGTCTCGACCTCGGCCGAGGACAGGAAACGCGAGCGCCGCGGCCTGCGCAGCCATGGCCGCGGCCTCCGCCTCTTCAGGCTCGCAAGCGCCGGGCGCGAAGATCGCAGCGTGGCGTTCAGCGAGCACCTCCACGATCCGGTCGAGCGCTTTGAAAGCCACCGATTCGCGTTCGGAGCAACGCCCGTTGCAGAAGATCGTCGCGCGAACGTCGCTGGCTTCGAGTTTCCGGCGGAACTCGCAGATCAGCGTGGTTTTTCCGACGCCCGACTCGCCTTCGATCAGCAAAGCCACGGGTTTTTCGACGGCGTCGTCGAAGGCGCGGATCATCGCGCCGAGTTCCTCGTCCCGCCCGACGACAGGCCCTGCCGCTGCGGCTCGCTCGGTCGCGAGTGGAACTGAATACGACCGCTCGACCACCGCCAGCACGTCCGCACCCGCTGCGCGCTCCTCGGGGACGCGAGCGAGCAAGGCGAGGCAAAGCGCGCGCAGCTCCTCCGGCGCGCCGGGCACGAGGTTCAGCGGCAGCTCGGGGTCACGCTCTTGTTTAGCCGCCAATATCTGCGCGCGGGTTCCGGCGAACGGAACGCGCCCAGCGATCGCCTCGTACAGGAGCGTGCCGACGCTGTACCAGTCGGACGCCGGCGTCGGAGTCTCACCGCGCGCTTGTTCCGGCGACATGTACAGCGCCGTGCCGTCCGCCGGATGCACGACTCGACCCTCCCGCGACAGGTCCACCGCCAAGCCGAAGTCGAGGAGCACGACGCGTCCCTCTTCGCTCACGAGGACGTTGGATGGCTTGATGTCGCGATGAACCTTGTCCTCGGAGTGCAAGTGGGTGAGCGCGAGCGCGAGCTGCCGGAGCGCGGAACGCAGCCGGGCGCCGTCTACCGGCAGCGCTGACACCTCGAGCAAGTCAGCGGGGCGAGCGACTCCTGCCGGCGCCTCGCGGCCCGGCAGCGAGGCCGTGTCCGTGTCGCGCTGTGTCCCGCGCTGCCGGGAGTCGCCGTGCGGGTCGTTCATTTGCCCGCGTACGTACGAGAGCCAGTCGACGCCGGACACGAGCTCCATAGTGAAAAAAAGATGCTCCTCGTGCTCGATCAGCTCGGCGAGGCTCACGAGGTTCGGGTGGTGCAAGCCCGAAGCAACTCGAAACTCCGACTTGATGCGCTCCGCAGCAGTGGGTCCGACGCTCGGCAGTAGCTTGAGCGCGACCTCGCAACGGTGCTCGTGATCGTACGCTGCATAAACGACGCCCATACCGCCGGCTCCGAGGAGTCGCCGCAGCTCGAACCGCGTGGTACCCGCAAAATTGCCGTCGGCCATCGTTGGAGCATCTTCGACGTGGACCCCCGCGCGTTGCAAGGTGCTCCTGCGTGGCACCGGAGCATCCAGTCGGAGCGGCGCGGCTCCGCTGCTGTCGAGGGTGCCGAGGCGCCGCTCCCGTGTTATAGGTAGCCTTGCGATGAGCTGAGGGACTGCTGACCAGCTGGAGAGCGCGCGCAATGGGTGAGACTCAATCGGCGAGTGGAACGCAGACCGACGTTCTAGGGGGGCATGCGTTCGGCCACATGGATCTCGTCGTGCTCGAACAACGCTGCATGACGCGTCATGCGCTGCAGCCCCACGGCACGTTGACCGTGGGTCGTGGAGAAGATTGCGATATCGTGCTGAGCGATCCCGCGGCTTCGCGTCGGCATGCCGTGCTGCGCGTCGCGGCCGATATCTGTATCGAGGACCTCGGCAGCCGCAACGGGACGCTGATCAGTGGGGCGCGCCTACCGGCGCGCAAACCGGCGCCGCTCGGTCCGCGCGATTCAGTGCAGATCGGCGGGTCGATCCTGCTATTACAACCGCGTAACCGAGGTGAGCTGCGCCCTCACGCGACGGACGTGGGCACGCCGGCGGAGGAGACCGGCGCTCTCGTCTCGCGCGATCCAGCGATGCGGCCCATTTACGATTTGATCGCCAGCGTCGCGGCGAGCAACTTGACCGTGCTGATCGTCGGCGAAACCGGCGTCGGCAAGGAGCTCGTCGCAGAGAGCCTCCATCGCCATTCGGGGACGAGGGGCGCGAGCCCGTTCGTCCGCATCAATTGCGCGGCCCTCAGCCCTTCGCTGTTGGAAAGCGAGCTGTTCGGCCACGAACGCGGTGCGTTCACGGGGGCCAACCACGCGCGCCCGGGGTTGTTCGAGGCTGGTCACGGCGGCACGGTGTTCCTGGACGAAGTCGCGGAGTTGCCGCTCGCCGCTCAGGCCAAGCTCCTGCGGGTGCTCGAGGTTCGGGAGGTGACCCGTATTGGTGCGGTTCGCGCTCGATCGATCGACGTGCGGTTCGTCGCCGCAACCAACCGCGATCTGCGAGCGGACGTAGCCCGCGGCGCGTTTCGAGAGGATCTCTACTTCCGCCTCGCGGGCGCCATCGTGCGTGTACCGCCGTTACGCCAGAGGCCGGCAGATATCGAGCCGCTCGTCATGCATTTCGCCAGCACGCTCTGCGGCCAGACGGGTCAGCCATTGCCGTCCTTTAGTGCCGCCGCGCTCGCGCATTTATGCGCTCACGCGTGGCGCGGCAATGTGCGAGAGCTGCGCAATGTGGTGGAGCGCGCCGTATTGACGACGAAGCGCTCGATCATCGAACCATTCGATCTCGCGCTCGAGAGCGCGGACATGGGCGCGGAGCCGCCATCCGATAGCTGGTCGCCCACGGTTCCGCCGAGCTCCGAAGCGCTGGCTTTGTCCGACGCCCAGCACTCCGAACGCAAACGCATCTTGGCCGCGCTCGCCACCTGTCAGGGCAACCAGACCCGCGCTGCAGATTGGCTCCAGATGCCCCGGCGCACACTCGTCCGAAAGCTCGCCCTGCTCGGCATTCCGCGCCCGCGGGGCTCGGGCCGGAACTAAACCCGTCAGCCCGAGGCTGGCGCGCCCAGATCGAAGCGACCGCTCGTGCCCGACGTGCCGCGTACGAGGACGCGGATCGGCTCTTTGACGGAGCCGGGACGGAAATTGCGGGCGCGCTCGAGGAAGCTCGCGTTCACTTCGTAGCCGCGCGCGCAGAGCAGCGCGCCGTTCAGGAGCCGCAGATCTTCGACGAAGACCATGCCGACTTTGAGCTGCGCCAGAGCCAGCTCACGCACCATGTCTTGTCCGACCGTGCTCGTGCCGTAGAGCGCGGCGAAGGTTTCGAGGATGCCGGTGTCGTAGCGGTCGCCGCGGCCACGCATCGTGTCGATGCAGAGCGCGGGCGCGTGACCCTGCATTTCGAGCACGTCGAAGTCCACGGCAATGCGCAGGAGGCGTGCCCCGAGTTCGATGGTGCGGAGCGACGGGTCGTCGCTGAGCGGCTCGCTGTGACGGACGGCTTTGGCGGCCCGCGTGAGCATGGCGCGCACCGGCTCGAGCCGTGGAATATTCTGCAAGAGCTGGTCGGTGACGTCCGGCATCCGGGCCACCATCTTCTGTTCGGCTTCGCTGAGGTCCGAACCGTTGTGCAAGCGCTCGATCACTTCCGGCGGGAGCGTGATGGCTCCGAGCTCGCCGAGCATGGCGGCGACTTCGACCTGCCATTGGTCGGGGACGGCGAGCTTCTTGGCGAGCTCGACGACGCGGGTTTTGACGCGGTTCGCGCGACCGAACGCAGCCGGGCTCGTGAGCGACAGCACGTCGACGAGCGTCTTGATGCTGCCGCGCAGCGTCTGTTCGAGCAGCACGCGCTCCGTCGTCATCAAGCGGTGTTGATCGACCGCCGCGTCGAACGCCGCCAAGAGGTCCACGGGCGGACAGGGCTTGGTGAGAAAGCGGAAGATCTGGCCCTGATTGATGGCGGCGATCGCCGACTTCATTTCGGCTTGGCCCGTCAGCAGGATGCGCACGCTATTGGGCGCGACCTCGCGCACGCGGCTCAAGAGCTCGGCGCCGTCCATGCCCGGCATGCGCATGTCGCTCATGACGACGGTGAAGCTCCCGCCGTCGGTGATGAGCTTGAGGGCCGCGGCTGCGTTGTTCGCGGTCGTCACGTCGTAGCGCCGGCGCAAGTGCAGCGCGAGCCCCTCCAAGACGTTGGGTTCGTCGTCGACGCACAGGACTTTGGGGCGACCTTTATGTTCCATGGTTAACCGTTTGCCACCCGGCGCGGGGCTGCGGCGCCGAGGCGAGCGAAATAGTCGGCGGCAGCCGTCCGCCAGGCGTCGATTTCGGACGCGAGCCCGACGCGCTCGAGGAACGCGCGATCGAGCTCCGACTCACCCGGCTCGTCGGCGTGCACGACGGCGTCCGCGAGGTGGACGGCGGCGAGCACGTCCGGTGCCTCGTTCGCGGCTCCGCTCGGTGCGTGATGGAACGCCGTCGTTTCGACGATGGAAAAGGGGAGACCCCAGACGCCGAGGAGGTAGGCGCCGACCTCGGCGTGCGTCACGCCGAGCACTTCGTGTTCGATGCTGCACTCGGCGCGCGTGTCCTCCTTGGCACGCACGCCGATTTCACGATGTTTGTCCGGCAGCGCGAGCGCGATCACGATGCGCCCCACGTCATGGATGATACCGGCCGTGAACGCGTCGTTGGCGAGCTCGCGATTCTTCAGCATGCGCTTGGCGATCGTCGCCGTGGCGAGCGAGCTGCGCTGGATTTCGTCGAGCGCAGCTCGACAGATGCTCGTGCCCTCCGCGGTGCTGAAGACGTGCGCGCTCAACGTGAGTGCGCGCAACACCTCGAGACCGAGGTAGGTCACGGCTTGGTTGACCGAGGTCGCCGCGTGCGCGAGGCCGAAATACGCGGAATTGACGAGCTGCAGGACCTTCACCGTCATGGCCGGATCCTCTTCGACGATGGCGGCGATGGCCTTCGAGGTGACCTTCGGGTCGGTCATCGCTTCCGTGAGCCGGAGGTACGTGGCGGGCGGGGAGGGCAGTCGATCGAGCTTGCCGATCACGCTGCGCGTGGCTTCGTTCTGCAGTAGCGCCTGCAGATTGCAGGTGCGTTCGACGACGCTGCGCAGCATCGCGGCGTCGCACGGCTTGTTCAAGAACTGGTGCGTCACGGGCAGCGCGCGCACGACCGCGTCCCGTTCGGCGTGGCCGGACAGCACGATGCGCGCCGTGCCTGGAAAATGGTCGCGCACGCGCTTGAGCAGCTCCGCGCCGTCCATGCCGGGCATGCGCATGTCGGTGACGACCACGTCGAACGCCGCTTGGCCGCTGGCGGCCTTGTCGAGCTCCGCGAGGGCCTCGTGCCCGCCGACGGCGAACACCATGTCCCATTCGTTGCGGCGCTTGCGCAAGAGATTGCGCAGGGCGTCGAGCACGCTCGCGTCGTCGTCGACGAAGAGGATGCGCTTCACCGCGCCTCCCGTACTCGCTCACGACTCTCGATCTTCATTTGTCGAAGCTCTTCTGGACACACGTTGCCCATCGACGAAACGGCACGAGGCGAGCGTCGATTAAGCACATTCCGTCCCTCCAGCCGGCGCCCACTATCCTACTTCGGCGACATGATGTCGGTCGCCGAGCGGCGCTCGATGTCGCTGAAGGCTTCGACGACTCGCGACATCATCTCGAACTCGCGCGACGCCGTGACGAGCGAAGTCATGCCGTCGAGCGCGGAAGCGTTGGAGAGCTCGAGCGTCTCGGTCATGAGCTCGGGATCGCGCGCCACCGGCCGGCCCGCGTTTTGTGAGCGCAAGAGCACCGCGCCTTCCTTCACGAGCCCTTCCGGTCGCGGGAACGTCACGGTCAGCAGCCTTTGGCCCGTGCTTTCGCCGTTCACTTCGAGCTCACCCGTCGGACCAATGCGCACGGCGCCCGCGTCGGTCGCCACCGACAGGGGCTTGTGATTGGGGCCGAGCACGAGGTCACCGCCGGCCGTCACGAGCTTGCCGTCGGTACGGAGCTGGAAGTTGCCGGCGCGCGTGTAGCGTTCGCCGTTGGGAGTGCTCACGACGAAGAGCGCGTTCGGGTCGCGCAGCGCCACGTCGAGCGGGTGCCCCGTTTGTGCCATCTGACCTTGCCGGCGGTCAGGTTCGACCGTGCGCGCCACCGAGTAACGGAGCGCGAGCGTCGGGGCCGCGCGGTTGTTGGCGGCGACGAGCGTCTGGCGAAAGAGCGAGCGATCGGCACGAAACCCCGGCGTGTTCGCATTGGCGATGTTGCCGGCCGCGACGTCGAGCGCCGCTTGTTGCCCGACCATCCCCGATGCTGCCGCCCAGATACCGGTGCTCATTTCGACATTCCTCGCTTCTGCTTCGGCTCCGGGCTTCCTCAAAGCAAGGCGGGTGCCAGTAGCGATATCCTCGTGCCTCTTCGGAGTTCCCGCGCGCGACGTGTCAGGGGACGTGTGTAGCGTCGGCGGCTTGACACCGCGCGGTCAGCTCGGTGGCGGCGTGCCTCGCTTCGAGACGATGAAAAGTGCCGTCGGCGCGCTGAGGCGCATTTGGCCTGCTTCTTGCGAACGTCGCGTACGAATGTCGTCCGCTGTGGCGCTCATCCCGGGTCTGAGTCGACCGACCGAAAGCACGCTCGTGCAGCCGTCGCGTGCTTCGGGCTCGTTCGATGTCGCCGTAGCAGACGCCTCGGTCGCGGAACGGCCCGGAGTCGTGGAGCCCGTACGTACGCCGCTGACGGCGGAGCAAGCAAGCTCGCTCATCGGCGACGCGCTCGAGCACGTCACGGGGGAAAAACCGAAGCCGGAGACGGTCGCCATCCTCACGGCGCAGTGGGCGCACGAAACGGGCCACGGCGCCTCGATGTTCAACTACAACTTTGCCGGCATCAAAGGCAGCGGCCCGTCGGGACTCTCCGTAGCTCAGCGCACGCACGAAGGCTGGGGCGCGAGCGAGCGCACGATCACGGACAGCTTTCGCGCCTATCGCACGGCGGAGGAAGGCGCGCGCGACTACGTTTCGCTCTTGAAATCGCGGTTTCCCGGCGCGCTCGCCGCCGCGCAAAATGGCGATCCGGCGGCCACGGTGCACGCGCTCAAACAAGCCGGCTACTTCACGGGTGATGAAGGCGCCTACACGCGCTCCGTCACGCAAATAGCGCGTCAGGTGGGCCCGGCGTCGCTCGAGTTCGCGAGCTCGAGCACCGCCGCGCTGCCCACGCTGCCGCTCGACTACGCGCAGGCTTTCCCCGTGCGTGGAGCGACAGGCAGCGACGGCGTCGGCGCGAGTCCCTTCGTCGCGACCGCCGACTTCAGCGATCACGTCCTGCGCGCCGCGCTTCGCATCCTGGCTGCACCTACAGATGAGCAGGAGCGCGCGAAAGCCCTCACCTAATCGAACTCCCAACTCGCCCGTTCTAGGAATCCGGAATTGTCATCCATCCTCGGTATCGTCGTCGTTCTAGCCGCTGTCCTCGGCGGCTTCGCCATGGCGGGGGGTCCGTTCGCGGTTCTGATCCAACCCAACGAGCTCATCGTCATCGGCGGTGCCGCCGTCGGGTCCATACTCTCCTCGGCGCCCGGCAAGGCGCGCGCGCGCTTGATCGGCGCGCTCAAGCGCGGGTTCAAGGACTCGAGTCCCACCAAGCAGGACTATCTCGACCTCTTGAAGCTGCTCTACGAGCTCTTCGGCATCATGCGCCGTGAAGGCATTCTGGCGCTCGAAAACCACGTCAACGAGCGCGACAAGAGCGCGCTTTTCGCGAAGTATCCGAGCGTCGTCAAGCGTCACCACCCGATGGACTTCTTGGTCGAGGGCTTGAAGCAGCTCGTGGACGGCTGTCCGGCGAGCGATCTCGCGCAACTCTTCGACGCCGAGCTCGAGACGCACCACGAAGAACAACACGCGCCCGTCGCGCTCCTGCGCGGCACGGGCGACGCGCTGCCCGGCCTCGGCATCGTCGCAGCCGTGCTCGGTATCGTGATCACCATGGCGCACCTCGACGGTGGCCCCGAAGAAATCGGGCATCACGTCGGCGCGGCGCTCGTCGGCACCTTCCTCGGCATCCTGCTCTGTTACGGCGTCGTCGGCCCCATCGCCAACAACGTCGAGGTCCAGGACGCGGCGGAGGGCCGCTACCTCGGCTGCATCAAGGAAGCCCTGCTCGCGGCGGCGCGCGGCACGACACCGGCGCTCTCGATCGAATTCGGCCGGCGCGCGATCTTCACGGACGAACGGCCTTCGATCGAAGAGCTCGAGAAGGCGTTCCAAGAGCTCAAGAAGTCGTCATGAAGCGCGACGACCATCCCATCATCATCGTCAAGAAGGTGAAGGGCCACGCCGGCCACCACGGCGGCGCCTGGAAGGTCGCCTATGCCGACTTCGTCACCGCCATGATGGCGCTCTTCATCGTGCTGTGGCTCTTGTCGCAGACCGATCAATCGACGCGCCAGCGCATCTCGCAGTACTTCCGCACCGGCGTGCTCGCCGGGTCGAACTCCGTGCTCTCCGGCGGCACCGGCGTCGAAGACAAAGGCTTCCTCGACGTGAAGGGTACGGACGCCACGCCGAGCGAAGACCAACGGCTGCACGACGCCGAGTCCCACATCCGAAAGCAGCTCGCCGCGCTCGAGGGCAACGATAAGGAATTCGCGGCGCTTGCCAGCCACATTCAGGTGACCGTCACGGAATTCGGACTGCTCGTTCAAATCATGGACGGCGGCGAGGATCTCATTTTCGATCTGTCGAGCGCCGAGCTCAAGCCGCCGCTCGTGAAGATCCTGACCGAGCTCGGCCCCATCCTCGCGAAGCTCGACAATCAGCTGCAGGTGCACGGTCATACCGACGGCCGGCCGTTCCCCGTGGGTTCGACGCGCAGCAACTGGACGTTGTCCTTCGAGCGCGCCGACCGCGCGCGAGGCGTGCTCGAAAAGTCGGGGGTGCGTCCCGGGCAAATCACGGGGGTCTTCGCCCACGCCGAGAACGCGCCGCTCGTGAAAGACGTGAAGGCCGCGGCCAATCGACGGCTCGCGATTCTCGCCGTGCGTAAGGGTTTCGAGGCGTCGCTCGCCTACGGTATGCTCAAACAGCCGGTGCTGTAGGCGACGCGCCGTACGCGAGAGATCGCGTTCTGCGCCATGTCGCGGCGCAAAAAGGCTCAAGGTCTCTCCGCTCGCGCCGTTCGACTAAAGTCATGAGCACGAGTGGCCGCGATTCGGGGGTGCTGGTCCTGGACGGACCGGTCGCCGCCGCGGATCCCGCCCTCGAGCGCGCCTTCCGCCGAGCCATGGACGGCCTCTACATGGTGTTTCAGCCCATCGTGAGCTGGACGGAGCGGGAAATCGTGGCCTACGAGGCGCTCGTCCGTACCTGTGAGCCCGAGCTGGCGCGTCCGGACCTCCTGTTTTCGGCGGCCGAGCGGCTCGGCATGATCATCCCCGTGGGTCGGCGTATTCGTCGCGGCGTCGCGCAGCTCGTGGGCACGGCGCCCGAGCGTGTCTCGTTGTTCGTCAACGTCCACGGTGGCGAGCTCGCCGACCCGGAGCTTTACGACGCCGAATCGCCGCTCTCGCGCGTCGCGCATCGCGTCGTCCTCGAAATCACCGAGCGCTGGTCGCTCGACGGCTTCGACGACATCGGCGAGCGCATCAGCGCCCTGCGCGCGCTCGGCTTTCGCGTGGCCGTCGACGACCTCGGCGCTGGCTACGCCGGACTCACGAGCTTTGCGCGCCTGCGTCCCGAGGTCGTCAAACTCGACATGTCGCTCATCCGCGGCGTGAACCAAGACCCCACGCGTCAGCACCTGATTCGGTCCCTCAACGGTGCCTGTCGCGACCTCGGCATCCGCGTCGTGGCCGAAGGCGTCGAAACCAAAGAAGAGCGCGACACTCTCGTCGCTCTCGGCTCGAACCTGCTCCAGGGCTACCTCTTCAGCAAACCCGCGCGCGCCTTTCCCGCCGTCGAGAGCGCCTGCTGGGACGCACCGTACAAACAAGTCCAAGGCTGGCCCGCTCGCACCGCGCAAGCCGAACTCCTGGAACTGCGCGACGCGCTCAACGCCCTGCTCGGCAGCTTCTCGCAGGACATGCATCACGCCCCTGTGCCGGAAGTCAGCGCCCTCGGTCGCCGCACGCTGCGCAGTGTCGAAGCCCTACTCGCCACGAACAACCTCCCCTCGCTAGAGCCCGGCGCCCTCTCGCTGCCGGCGCCAAAACTCGCGCGCACGGCGTAGCGCGCCCGCACGGGTTCGGCCTCGTCCAGGACGGCGCAACCGAACTGTGGACCGGATGCACCCCAGTTGATCCATGAATGTTGGCTCGGGCGGGAGTTGGGAATCATTTGTCTCGGCTGCCCGGGCGGCGTAGGGTCGCCGCTCAGGGAGTGCCATGGAGCGCCTAGGGCGTCGCGTTTCCTCGCACCGCGCGAAACACCCGCTCGGCGCGCCGCTCGCGTACGGAAGCATCGCGTTGCCGTTCGCGGGGCTCGGCCTCTTCCTGCTGTTCGAGAGCGCGACCTCGCGCGAGCTCTCGCGAGGGATCGTCATGGGCGCGCTCGGGGTGCTCGTTCTGGGCGTAGCGATCGTGACGCTCTCCGCTGCCGCGGCAGCCTGGCGCAGCCGTAACCAGGTCGTGCACCTTCACGAGGGCGGCTTGTTGATCGAGGAGGGATCCGCCTCGCAACGTGCGCGCGCCTGGTCGGACTTCGCGGCGGCGGGGATCATGGTGGCGAGACACAACGGAGTGGAGGTCTCACGCCACATCGACATCCGCTTCAAGGACGGAACGACCGGTCAGCTAACCGGACTCCGCGATCAGAACCCGTTGTTCGACGCCATCGTTCGCCATGCTCCTCCGGCGCACTACGATCCCGCGGCGATCGCGCCGGGGCACGACCCTGCCGTCGACTCTCTTCCCGCCGTGACGGCGCTGGGCAAGCGGCTCAGCTCTCATCGCCACCTCGCAACGAAGCTGCTGATTGGTATGTCGCTTGCTGGCCTGGTGGCTCTAGGGGGCCCGGCTGCCGCGTTGGCTATCTATTTAGGACGGAGAGCGACGACGGGGGGCGCGTGGTTCGGAACGTCGATGGTTGCCCTGTTCGCCGTGGCATCGCTGAAGTACTATGGTGAGCGGGTCGCTCGTATCTGGGCTCAGCGCCGGGACGTGATCCACGTGCACGAGGGCGGGTTGGTGCTGGCCCGCGCTCGCGGTGTGCGTGTGGTGAGGTGGAACCAGATTCGTTCGGCCTCGCGGTTCAACCTGGAGCTCGTCTTAAAGCTCGAAGGCGGCGGGAAAGAGATCCTCTTCGGGCTCGACGGACACGTCGCGCTCTTCGGAATCATCCAGAGCCGCGTGGCGGCGGCACGCGCGCCAATATCTGCCGTATTCAAGTGAGGAACGCCATCGGGTCTTCCGTTCGGCTGGGACCGGAGTCGAGCTCTTCCCATAGGTCTTCGGACGCCGCTCAACGCTCAATCCGCGCCGGCTCGTCGCTCGTCGCTCGTTAGACTGCGTTCGCGAGGCGCCTGCTGCTCGGCATGCGCGAGCTGAGCCGGATTACGCGTGCTTGTGTCAAAACTGCCGACGGATACGCTCTGACGCGAAAATTCCGCCCGCATGCTGTGATCCGCCCCTCTCGCCGCTAATTACTTGCAGCGAGAAGTGGCAGAGTAAGGATCACCGTCGTGCTTCGGGCATAGCCCAGCTGTGATTTCCGGAGGTGTAGCCATGCGGCGCACGTGGACCCTGCTTGGAAGTAGTCTGGTTCTGTCGCTCGTGGCCGGCTGCTCGTCCGACGCGGGCTCAGCGCATTCGGGCGCGAACGCGGGCGGCTCGAGCGCACTCGGTGCCGGCGGTAGTACGTCGGGTGGCAGTGCCGCGGGCGATGCGGCAAGGAGCGGCGGCTCGAGCGGTTCCTCGGGCTCGATGAGCGCCAGCACGGGCGGCGCGTCGGCTTCGCCAGGGACCTCTGGAAACTCGGGGACTGCCGGCAGCGGAGGCACCCCGAGCGCGGATTGTCAGACGACGGCGCTCGAACCCACGCCGCTGCGACGTCTCACGCGCTTCGAGTACGCGAATACGGTGAAGGATCTGCTCAAGGTGGATACGAGTGCCGTCAGCGATATGCCCGCGGACGAAGTGTCGAACGGCTTCGACAACGACTCGGGTGTGCTCACGGTGTCGTCCCTGCACGCCGAAAAGTACGTGCTCGTGTCCGAGACGCTCGCGAAGGCCGCGGTGCAGAACCTGAGCGCGCTCACGACGTGCGACACGAAGGCGATGGGTGAAGACGCCTGCGCGCTCGCGTTTGCGAAGAGCTTCGGGCGACGCGCTTTCCGGCGTCCGACGACGGCGAATGACGAGCAGGCGCTGCTGGCGGCGTACGCCGCCGGCAGGACGGGCGGTTCGTATACCGAGGGCATCGAGGTGATGATCCGCGCCGCGTTGCAGTCGCCGGACTTCATTTATCGGCTCGAGACCACGACGCCCACGAACACCGCCGCAGCGCTCGTGCCCCTCAGCCAGTTCGAGCTCGCAACGCGGCTCTCGTACATGATCTGGGCGTCCGGTCCCGACGACGCACTGCTCGATGCCGCTCAAAACGGCGCGCTCTCAGGCAAGGCGCAGGTCGCCGCCAAGGCGCGCGAGATGTTGAACGATCCACGCGCCAAAATCGGCCTCGCGAACTTCTTCAACGAGTGGTCGGGCGTGACGCGGCTCTCGATCACCACCAAAAATACGACGCTCTTTCCGAACTACTCGGACGATCTACGCGACGCCATGGCGCGCGAGCTCCCGGCGTTCATGCAATACGTGCTCTACGAAGGCGATCACACGCTGCGCACGCTGCTCACGAGCCAGGTGGCGTTCGTCAGTGGGCCGCTCGGTTCCGTGTACGGCCTTTCGAGCGCGCCGACGGGCACGACCCCGACGATGGTCACGCTCCCCGACAATCAGGGGCGCTCCGGTTTGCTTACCCAAGCCGGCTTCCTCTCCGTGCAGGGTCATCCCGATCAAACGTCGCCGGTGCTGCGCGGCAAATTCGTGCGCGCGATGCTGCTGTGCGATCCGGTGTCGCCGCCGCCGCCCACGGTGAATACGTCGCTGCCCACGGCGGCTGAGGGCGCGACGGCGCGCGAGCGCTTCTCGGCGCACGCGTCGGACAGCACCTGCAAGGGTTGCCACAGCTTGATGGATCCGATCGGTTTCGCGTTCGAGAACTTCGACGCGATGGGCCAGTACCGCACGACCGACGGCGGCGAGACCATCGACGCCACGGGCGTGATCAACGACCCGATCGACGCGAACCTCGGCGGCAACTTCGTCGGCGTGCGCGGCCTCGCCGAGAAGCTCGTGAACTCGAGCCAGGTCAGCGACTGCGTGGCGACCCAATGGTTCCGCTACTCTTCGGGCCGGCTCGAAGCCGAGCCCGACAGCTGCTCACTCGCGCAGCTGCGCGACGAATTCAGCTCGAGCGGCGGCGATCTCGTCGAGCTCGTCGTCGGCATGACTCAAACGGACGACTTCTGGTACCGCGCGCCGGTGACCCAGTGAACGGACGAGGTAGGCCCATGAATCCCCTACGTTTCACGCGACGGAACCTGCTCCGCGGCTCGCTCGCCGCCACGGCCGCTTTCCCCCTGCTCGAGTCACGGCGCGTCGACGGCCAGAGCGCAGCCTCGCCCACGCGCCTGGTCGTGTTCACCACGCCGAACGGCACGCGTAACGCGCTCTACTGGCCGACCGGCAGCGACACGAACTTCACGCTGCCCATGATCACGGCGCCGCTCGAGCCTTTCAAGCAGAAGCTCACCTTCCTCAAGGGCATCCAGCTGAACGACGCGCTGCAGAACGGCATGCTCGGAGGCAACCTCGGCTCCGAGCACGCGCGCGGCACGGGCGGCATGCTCACGGGTCGTCCACTCAACGCAGGCAAAGACTTCGTCAGCTTCGGCAACACGACGTCCGGGTGGGGCAGCGGCGAATCGATCGATCAGTACCTCGTCGATCGCCTCGCGCCGCCGACGACCTTCGCGAGCTTCCAAATCGGCGTGCACGTGCGCGACACGCAGGTGCGCGCCCGCGTGGCCTACCGCGCCTCGAACCAGCCGATCCCACCACGTGAAGATCCGAAGGACGTCTTTTCGGCGCTGTTCGCGGGCTCCATGGGTTCGACGACGGGCACGCCGCCCGATGACGCCGCGCTCCAGCGCCTCTGGGCACAACGTAAGAGCGTCTTCGACCTCACGACCGCCGAAACCGCGCGCTTGATGGGCATCGTCAGCGCAACTGACCGCGCGAAACTCCAGGCGTACCAGGACTCCATGCGCGACGTCGAACAACGCCTCACCAGTATGCAGAGCGGCAACGTGCCGAGCACGACCTGCACCCCACCCGCGCTCGTGGACGTCGACCTCACGGTCGATGATCAGTACGTCCAAGCCGGTCAACTCCAGATGGATCTCGCCGCCGCGGCGCTCGCCTGCGACCAAACCCGCATCCTGACTTTTCAATGGTCGTACTCCGAAAGCGAGCACCTCTTTCAGTTCTTGAACGGCATCCAAGGCAACCACCACGCCATCTCCCACGACTTCTCGTCGAGCGGCGTGAACTACGACGCGTACAACGCGATTCAAACCTGGTACGCCAAACAATTCGCCTACTTCCTCGGCAAACTCGACTCCATCCCCGAGGGTGACGGCAGCGTGCTCGACCATTCGCTCGTGCTCTGGGCCACCGAAATCGGCGAATCGACGTCGCACGACCTCGGCACCATGCCCTACGTCTTCGCGGGCGGCGCAGGCGGCAAGATCCGCACGGGACGCCTGCTCGACTGGACCAAGAGCCCGCAGGACAACAACCAAATGCTCGTCTCCATTGCCCACGCCATGGGCGCCGACGACCTCATGTCCTTCGGCGACCCGTCCGGCAAAACGGGCCCGCTGCCGGACCTCACCTGAGCGACGTGCTGTGGGGACGCGCGCGTGAGCTGTCGTCTCCAAAAATCTTGAATTCGGCATGTATTGCCGAGCCGAATCCGTGCGCCTGTCCACTTCGTGTATCCCGAATACGAGATGACGCCGACGGCGCTCGGCCGGCACAAAAGCGGCACCGTGGCGACACTCGGCAGCCGCTTCAAGGGTAAGGCGGCGGTCTTCGACTGGCGAGCGGAGGCGGGCGTTCAATTCGGGTCGAGAGCGCCCGCGCCGACCTGGGCCGCGCAGCGCCCCGACACGAAGACGAAGCTCGCCTACCAGGGCGACGGGGAGGTCGGCTGAGTTTCGACCTGCGCACGACGCGCTTGGCCACGTGCTCAACGTGAGTGCGACGGGCCTTCCTGAAAGGTGACGTCGAGCTCGAGCCGTCTACCGTCGCGGATCACCACCACTTTCGTCGTCTCACCGGGTTTGGAGGCGTTGAGTACGTACATGAAGTCTTCGATGCTGCTGATGTCGTGTGCGCCGAGCCGCACCATCAAATCACCACGCCGTAGGCCTGCCTTTTCAGCAGCACCGCCGGGCCGGACGCCACCGAGCAAAACACCGCTCTTTCCCGGCCCCGGCCCCGCATAATCGGGGATCGTACCGAGCGAGGCGTTGAAACTTCGGAGATCGCCGCGCGGCGGGGGTGTCTTGACGCCCGGCTTCACGTGCAGCGGTTTGGCTTGCGTGCCGAGCGTCTTCGCGAGCTCGCTGACGGCGAGCGCGATCTGGCCGAGGCCGGCGGCGTTGATCTTGTCTGGGGTATCGCTCGGCTTGTGATAATCGGCGTGCGCGCCCGTGAAGAAGTGCAGCACGGGCACGCCGCCCACGAAGAACGACATCTGATCGCTCGGCCCGTAGCCGCCGTCCGTCGCGAGCGCGCACTCGATGCTCGCCGTCGTGCACGCCTTGGGTACGAGCTCCTCCCATTCCGTCGCTGTCTCGCCGCCGAGCACTTGCACGCGGTTTTCACGCAAGCGGCCCACCATGTCGAGGTTCAACATGGCGAACGCGGCGTGCTTCGGGAGTGCCGGATTCTTGCCGGCGTCGCTCGTGCGGACGAAGTGCGACGAGCCGAGTAGGCCCGACTCCTCGCCCGAGAAGGCGACGACGATCACGTCCCGTTCGAGCTTTTCACGCTGGGCGGCGAGTAGGCGCGCGATTTCGAGCAAGCCTGCGACGCCCGAAGCGTTGTCGTCGGCGCCCAGGTGCGGCGCCGAGCTGCCCGGCGCGAGCGAGTAACGCCCGCCGTAACCCAAGTGGTCGTAGTGCGCGCCGAGCACGAGCGCGCCCGCTTTGCGGCGATTCGCCGGCACGCCCGCGCGGATGCGACCGACGACGTTGAACGCCTCGGTCGTCACCGATTTCAGCTCGAGCTCGAGCTCCGCATCGATGCGCTCCTTGCGCGCGAGGCGCTCGATCAGGGCATGACCGACGGCTCGCCGTAGCATGACGACGCCGACGCCCGCGTCGCCGTACCCCTCGGGGGTGAGTGACGGCAGCGCCGCTTCGTCCGGCGCCTTCCAGTCCGAGGACGCGTTCAGAGGACGCTCCGGATCGTCCACCACGATGAGCGCTCTGGCGCCGCGCTCTTTCGCGAGCCAGGCCTTGTAACGCAAGTCGCCGAAACGACGCTTGTCTTCGGTTTTTTCGAACTCGGGCGCTTCCGGCACGAAGCGTCGCACGAGCACGATTTTGCCCTTCACGGCGAGCCCGGCAAAGTCGTCGCGCCGGCGCTCCTTGTCGACGATGCCGTAACCCGCGAACACGAGCTCGCCCGCCGCGTGCAGGCGCGGCGTCGAGTAGCCGAGCGGCGCGAACGACTGCGGGTCCACGGGTTTGCCGCCGAACGCGAGGCTCGTCGCGCTCCCGCGTTCGAGCGCGGTGGGCACGACGAACGGCTGCCGGTAACCGTGGTCGCCCGCCGCTTCGACGCCGAGTGTCTTGAAGCGCTCGGCGATGTACTCGCCCGCGGCCGTGAGTCCCGGCGTGCCGAGCCCGCGTCCTTCACGCGCCGGATCGGCGAGGAAGCGCACGTCGGTGAGGGTGCGATCGGCGGCGGTCTCGAGCGTCGGCGCGACGGTGCCATCGGTCCAATGCGCGAGGAAGACGTGCGTGTCGTGCGAACCGACGGGCGTGTTGCGGTTGGACGAAAAGGCGAGCAGCGAGCCGTCGGGCGAGAACATCGGGAAGCCGTCGAAGCCCGGCGCGCTCGTGATGCGCTCGAGGCGCGCGCCCGAATCGTCGACTGCCCAAAGGTCGAATTCGCGGCCGTTCGAGTCGCCGTAGTTCGACGCGAAGAGCACGCGCTTGCTCGACGGGTAAAAGAAGGGCGCGAACGAGGCCGCGTCGAGGTAGGTGAGCTGCGTCGCGTCGGAGCCGTCGGCGTTCGCGACGTAGATTTCGAGCTTGGTGGGGCGCACGAGGTGCTGCGCGAGCAGGGCGCGATAGTCGTCGAGCTCGGGGCCGGGCTTCGGCCGCGCGGCGCGCCAGACGATGCGCGTACAATCACGATTGAAGAAGCCGCCGCCGTCGTAGCCGGGCGTGTGCGTGAGGCGCACGACGTTCTTGCCGTCCTGGTCCATGCGATAGAGCTCGAGATCGCCGTCGCGCACGGACGTAAACAGGATCGAGCCGTCCTTTGCGCACACCGTTCCTTCGGCGTCGTAGCCCTTGGTGTCGGTGAGACGCGTGAGCGGCCCGCCCGCGACGCTCGTCCGGAAGATGTCGTAATCGTCGTAGAGCGCCCAAACGTAACCTTTGCTGCGATCCGGCTTCGGCGGACACGCCGCGCCCCCGAGCTGCGTCGACGCGAAAATCATCTCCCGATCCCCCGGCAGAAAATACGAACACGTCGTCGCGCCGTCCCCGCTCGACACGGGGATGCGCCGGGGCGCCCCGTCGAACACGGGCAGGCGATAAATGCGATCGCAGTCCTGTCCCGGCAGCCGCGACTGCAACGTGAGCGACCGCCCGTCGAACGAAAAATACGCCTCTGCGTTCTCGCCTTCGAACGTCAGTTGTCTCAGATCGAGCAGATGCTTTTCGTCGGAGCGCGCGGGTCCGAAGACGGGCGACAACGGCGGTCGTGCAGCAGTGACGACCGCGGTCGGGCGCGGCGGCGGCGTGGGGGCGGGCGTGTGCGCGCCGCACGCGGCGAGAACGGCGGGAACCGCGAGGGGGCTGCAAGCGACGAGTCTCACGCGCTGAACCGTACCAGTACTCGCCGCGTGCGGCGCCGGTCGTGCGCCTATCGTGACCGCTCGGGGATGACGCTCAAAACTGGCTGAAGAACGTCCACACGTTCTGATACTCCCAGCTCGTGCCTCCGCCGTCGGAGGGGTCCGGCGTATGCGGACCAACGAAGGAGCAGAACTCGACCGGGTAGCCGCTCGTGCAACCCATGAGGTCGGTGCAAACGTGATTGCCCGTTGCTTCAGTGGGCGTCGCCCACGTACAACCGTTGGCCTTGGCGAAGTTCTGCGCCATCGTCACTCCGCCGCTGTACTGGAGCACGCTGTCTTCTGTACCGTGCGAGGCGTAGTACGCGACGGGCTTCGTGGGCGGGCACGGCCCCTGCGTAATTTGAGCGGAACCAGAGTACACCGCAATGGCGCGCAGGTAACCGTTCGTCCCACCGAGCGGTCGCGCGCACGCGGTCTCGTACGACATCGCTCCTCCGAAGCTCCAGCCGTTCGCGAAGATCCTATTCGTATCGACGCAGAAGTTCTCCTCGATCTGCGCCACGACCGCGTCGGAAAGGTCCGTGTCCGAACTGTTCGGATTCGGCCAGCCACACCCGGATTCCCCGCTGCTCGTCCCTGCACAGGGCGCGCCCCCGTTCTGTCCGTTCGGCGCTACGAATATGACGGTGTTGTTCGCCAAGTCGAGGAGATGATAGTACTTGTTTTTGTACATCTGAACGTCATTGCCATTGAGCTGGTGAAAGGCGATGATCAGTTTGTACGGACGGGTATTGTCGTAATTAGTGGGTACATTCAGAATGTAGCGGCGCTGCATGCTGCCAACCGTGATCGGAATGGTAGTGCCGTTATTGTACATGCTGCTCGCGATACCAGGAGCTTTGCCGCAGCCCGCAGACATGCCCGGCGCCGTCGATCCGCCGGTGCCGCCCGCACCAGCAGTCACCATGCCGCTCGATCCAGCGTTCGGCACGCCGCTCGAGCCATTGCCGCCGTTCGGTGCGCCGCCTCGCGGGCCGCGCCCGCCCCCCGTATTTCCAGAACCGCCGCCGGCTGCGGAGCCCGCGCGGCCGCCCGCCGGCGACGCCGATGCGCCTGCGTTCGGTGAGCCGGCAGTCCCACCCGCTCCGGGGCTACCGCCCTCGGCGCCGCCCGTTCCAAACCCGCTCCCGCCGGTCGCGGTCGAGCCGCCGGTCGCGGTCGAGCCGCCGGTCGCGGTCGAGCCGCCGGTCGCGGTCGAGCCGCCGGTTGCAGTCGAGCCGCCGGCTGCAGTCGAGCCGCCGACTGCGCCACTCGATGAACCACCTGACCCGGGAGTCGTCGAACCTGAGCTGCACGCTGCCAGGTAGGCTGCGACTGCTGACACGAGCGGCACGCAACAGAGACGTGAGAAATGAGAGGCTGAAGCCATGCGAGTCCTTTGCGAGTTGCGATGCGGCGAGGGTGAGGGGCGAGCGTCCGATTGCACGTGAGCGAGTTCGGGATCCGCGGTCGACAATTCAGATCTCGCGCACGAGCTTCAGCGGCTTACGTTCCAGCTCGGCCCAAAATCGGGCCAACGGCGGCGCGTTCGAGACGCAAAAGCTGTGGTGTCGGAACATTGCACTCGAGCTATCCCTTTGGGCTCGGATGAACCTGTTGCGCGCTCCCGCGGAACTACATGGCCATGCTAGAAAGAATTCGACGCATGGCGCGAAACACCGCGCTGGCGAGCGCCGTAACCGTGTACCCGTGGCTGCTCGCGTGTTCGAGCGCAGAACACCCAGGTAACGGAGAGAGCGGCGGCAGTTCCACGTCGGGAAGCGGCGGGACCATTGGGAGCGGCGGAACGATCGGGAGCGGCGGAACGATCGGTGCTGCCGCGACCGGAGGCACGACGGCCGCAGGAGCAGACTCGGGCGGCAGCTCCGCGGTCGCAACGGGTGGCACGAGCGCAACCGGTGGTTCGGCTGGATCCGGCGGCGTTGCCGGCTCGAACGCGGGCGTGGGCGGGACTTCTACGGCGCACGCAGGCTCCTCCTCGACAATGGGCGGCAGAGGAAGCAACGCGCGGGGCGGTGCCGGTCAAGGCGGTGCCGGTGCATCAATGGCAGCGTCTGGCCAGGCCGGAGCACTCGCCGCAGGCGGTTCCGCCGGCGGCTCCCCAACGGGTGGATGCACCATCGCACCCTTTCCAACCGCGGACCCGGCGGCGACGGGGCCCTACACGGCGAAGACCGAGAACAACGTGGGTGCCGACGGCACGTACACCATGTTCCGCCCCTCGGATTTGTCACAAGGTGGCCTGTGTCACCCCCTCATCACCTGGGGCAACGGGCACGGTACGACACCGACTCTCTACGCGCGATTTCTCACGCACTTGGCGTCCCACGGATTCGTCGTCATCGCGTCGAACAGCTCCACCGTATCCATGGGCGACCCGCCGCCCATGATTGGGGGGGTCGATTGGGTGCTCGCGCAAAACGCCGATCCCGCGAGTGAGCTCTATCAAACGATCGACACGACCCACGTTGGCGCAACGGGCCATTCGGAGGGTGCGTTCGCCACGGTTTCAGCGGCCGCTGACCCTCGGATCAGCGTCGTGGCGCCGATCGAGGGGGCGTCCGCGTCGCGCAACTATCACGGCCCCTCGTTGTTTTTGTGCGGCGGCATGGATACGACCGTCGGCTGCGACGGTGCCATGAGCGCTTTGAATGCGATCACGACGTTGCCCGCGATGTACGCGAGCCAGCTCGCCGCGACGCACACCAACTGGATGGTGGGTGGGGGTCAGAACGCGGCGCTGAATCCCTTCATGATTGCCGTAACGGGATGGATGCGCGTCCACCTCATGTCCGACGAGGCACTCAAGCCGATGTTTTACGGTCCTGATTGTACGCTCTGCAAGGACACCGCCACGTGGGACGTTCAACAAAAGAATCTCGACTGAGCGTGGCGAATTGAAGGAAAGCTCTCGGACGTGCCTCGAAACTTGCGATTTTCCCCCTGGAACTTCCCTTGAAGCGGGAAGCGCGTCGAGCGACGGGCCAGCCTCTGCGGCTCGTCAGTGACCGACCGCAGGTTTCGGACGAGCGGGAGTCGCTTACCGATAGCCAGTTGGTGCGAGCGCTGCGCGACGGCGACAGCGACGCACCGTTCGTGCTGTGGGAGCGCTACTCTCCGGCAGTGAGGCGTTTGCTCGCGAGGACCCTCGGCCCGAGCCCCGACATCGACGACCTGACGCAGGAGGTTTTTCTGCGGGTGTTCGTCCGCTTACCTACTCTGCGCGAGCCGTCGGCGCTGCGTTCCTTCACGCTGTCCGTCGCTGGCAATGTCCTCAAATGGGAGCTTCGCCGGCGCTGGATCAGCCGCCGCGTGAGGCTGTCGCAGACTGGAACGCTTCCGGAGATGGAGGACAGGCCCGACGATGTCGAAGCTCGGCAGGCGCTTCGGCGCTGCTACGCGATCTTCGATACGCTGACGGCCAAGGAGCGCATTGCGTTCACCGTTCGTTACATGGAAGGAATGACCGCAGAAGAGGTTGCGGCGACCCTGTCGGTCTCCGTCAGCACGGCAAAGCGCTGCATCAAGCGTGCGGCCGCGAAGGTAGCCGCCGAAGTAGCGGCCGATCCGGGCTTGCGTCACTTTTTTGCGCCGCGAGGCGACGGAAAATCCCATGGCGTCTAAGCCGACGGACCCTCACGACCAGGAGCCCACCGCGCGGCTCGTGGGCGACTTCGTGGCGCGCACGGTGACCGGCGAGGGGAGCACGAGCGGCGGTGGTTTCGCGACGCGCTTGGCCGATTTCCACCGGCTGCGGCGGCGACGACGTTGGGCGCTTGCGGCCAGCGTGGTGCTAGGCGTCGTCGTTGCGGGGCTCTTGCGACTGCGTGCGCCGGAGACGCGATCGGTCGCGCCGATCAGCTACCGCGTCGATCATCGAGACCCGCCGGTAGGCGGCTACGTGCTCGCTGCACGCCAGGCGGAGACGGTGCTGGAGTTCTCCGACGGTTCCAGCGTGCGCATGACGCCGCGCGCTCGTGGTCGCGTGGTGGAGGCGAGCGGCGACGGTGCCCGCTTTGCTCTCGAGGAGGGAACCGTCTCGGCCGAGATACGTCCGCGCGCCCGCGCGCGTTGGTTGTTCGAAGCCGGGCCGTTCTTGGTCCGGGTGCACGGAACCTCGTTCGAGCTTTCTTGGGCGCCGAACGACGCCGTGTTCGTGCTGCGCCTGCTGAACGGCGCCGTATCGGTCGCCGGACCCCTGGCGGCGTCGGAGCTCGAGCTACGTAGCGGACAAACGCTCACGGTGAACTTACGTGATGGGACCAGCACCCTGAGCATAGCCGGCGACCAATCGGACGCTACGCCCGCGACGACGGCAATGACTGCCGATGCGTCGGCGAGTGCCGAGGCTTCGGCAAGTGCCGCTGCTTCGACGACTGCTCCAGAGCCGAGCGTCGGCGCCGACGTCGCTCAGCCGTCGACGGGTTGGTCGAACCAGGGGTGGTCGGCGCGTCTCGCGAAGGGCGAGTCGGCAGCCGTCGTCGGAGACGCGGAGCGGCTCGGTCTCGTGAACGTCATGCAGCACGCGGACAATGGAGACCTCTGGGCCTTCGCCAATGCGGCCAGATACGCGGCTAGGTACGCCCTTGCGGAACAAGCCCTCACGACGGAGCGTCGGCGGTTCCCTAATTCGGCGCAGGCACGGGAAGCGGCCTTTCTCCTCGGGCGTTTGCACGACGGAGACGCTGCCGGTCCCGACGAGGCATTGAGTTGGTACGCGCGGTACTTGAGCGAGACGCCGCGCGGCGCCTTCGCTTCCGATGCGCTCGGTCGAAAGATGACGCTCCTCGAACGCTCGGGCCGTCATACCCAAGCCGTTGCGGTCGCAGAGGAATACGCGAAGAGGTTTCCCGACGGTACCTACGCGAACGCTGCGCGCGTTCTGATGCGAGCGGAGACACGAGCACCGTGAGCTCACCGAGCCGCGGAGCCCGGAGCGCCAGGGTCGGGCTCGGCTTACTCGCGGGCCTGTTCTTCGCCGCGGCGGCTGCTCGCGCGGCGACGCGTCCGCCGGAGCTCGTGATTCTGCTCGCTCCCGCAGACGCTTCGCCCGCCGCGACGCAGAGCCTGCGGCGCATCAAAGACGAAATCGCGGCGGACCGATTCGACGTGGTCCTTGCCACGCCGGATGCGGCGAAGGGCACACCCACGTGGGGCGCTGAGCGCGGCAGCTTGATCGTGCTGTTCGGCGATCCGGAGACGGGACGCGCGGAGCTCTGTGTCTTCAGTCGAACGAACGAACGTACGGCCGTGCGGCGCGCCGTCGTCGTCGAAGTCCCGGAGAAGATGCCCGAGGTTCTCGCCTCGCGCGCGCTCGAGCTCTTGCGCGCGACGGCGCTCGAGCTCTCCGTCGAAGGGTCGAAACCCGCCGCCTCGACTGAGCAAGTGCAACCGATCCCGAACCGGCCACGAGTCGTCACACCCGCGGCGGGAGTAGAAGCATCGCCCTTTTTCAGCGTCGACACCGGGCTCGTCGTGATTCAGAGCCTCAGAGGTCCGCCGCCCGCGCTCGCGCCGATTCTGCGGCTCGATTTTCGCGTCGCGCCATGGGTTGCGCTCCGGACGAGCGTCGCGGGGTGGGGAACGCGTCCGCGCGTCGAAACGGCATACGGCTCGGCGAGCGTTTCGCAGAGCTTCTTGCTCCTCGAGCTCGCGACGCGGTTCACCGATCGCGGAGTGCTGCGTCCTCTCGCGACCTTGGGTGGCGGAGTGTTCCACGTCGGCGTCTCGGGAGCGGGCGTGCCGCCTTACGTGGGACAGGACAGCGAGCGATGGTCGGCGAGCGTCGACGCGGGAGTCGGGCTCGCTCTCGCGTTTCGCACGCATGCCGCCGTCGTTGCCGAGCTGCACTGCCTCGTCGCATCACCGCACCCCTCGATTCGCTTCGTCGACAGCGTACCGGCCACGATGGGATACCCGTCGCTGATGCTGTCGCTCGCGCTGCAGGTGACCCCGTGAGCCGTTACCGCGCGTGGCCGTGGTTCCTGCCGTGGTTGCTCCTCGGGTCGCTGAACGCCTGCAGCGAAGCACCGCTCGACGCGGTGACTGCGCCGCCCGGCGTAGCGGACCTGCCGGTTTCATCGGGGCTCGTCGCTCACTGGCCCCTCGACGAGACGGCGGGTGCGCTCGCTCACGACGATTCGGGGGCGGGGCACGACGGGCAAGTCAATGGCGGCACCTGGCTTTCGGACGGGCGCTTCGCAGGTGCACTGCGGCTGACTCAGGGCGACAGCGTCAGCGTCCCCGCGTTTCCGAACGCAGCGTCGAGCTTCACCGTCGCGGTCTGGATCCGGTTGTCCGCCGCGCAGCTTGCCGCGGACGCGCAGCCGTGGGTCGCCATTTTGAGCACTGAGCTCTTTTCACAGGGTGGTTGGCAACTGAACATCGACAATCGACTCAGCCGCCCACGCCTCGACTTCGCCTATTGGTCTCCGCCGCTCGAAGACTACCTTTTCGTAGAATGCGAGTGCATCGATGTCGACCGCTGGATCCATGTGGCGGCGGTCGTGGACGCGGCCGTCAATCGCGTCACCGTCTACACGGCCGCGGTCGTCGGCGACCAAGAGACCAGACCCTCCGACATCGCGCAGGGCGACTCCACGCTCTACTTCGGCCGCTGGTCAGCGGACGGCCGGCTGTTCAGCGGCGATTTGGACGATGTCGCGCTCTGGAGCCGGGCGCTGTCAGCCGCGGAGGTGGCTGCGCTCGAGAAGCGCACGCCGTCGCCCGATTTGTAGCGTCGTGTGCGTGGGCGTTGCGCCCCCGCGGCGGCCGAAGGCCGACGCAAGGCGGGCGCCCGCGCCCGGAGGCGGAGCCGAGGACGCGGGACGTGCGGCGCCGTGAAGCGAGGGGGCAGCTATTGCTGTTCGGGTGAGTGGCTCAGCGTGCGGGCGGCGTGCGGGTGGGACGAGGCCGCATTGCACGCCGAGGCGCCGAGCAGTGAGGCGACCGATTGGCGACAGATTCTCGCGCTTTACGAGGTGCTCGGGGCGTTGTCTGACAATCCAATGGTGACGCTCAATGCTGCGATTGCGCTCGCGATGGTCGCAGGGCCGCCCGCGGGGCTCGAGCGGCTCGCGACACTCGATCGTGACGCGCGGCTCGCAGGTCATCATCGGCTCGCCGCCGTGCGGGCGCATCTGCTCGAGCTTTCGGGCGAGCAGGACGCCGCGGCGCGTGAGTACGCGACGGCCGCGGAGGGGACGACGAGTGAACCGGAGAAGCGCTACCTGACGCGGCGCGCCGAACGGGCGCGGTCGGCTGCTCGCGGGTAAAACGAAAAAGAGCGCTGGTTCGGCGAACGGGAGCGAGAGTTGCGACCTCACGGGCGAAGCACTACGCCTCGCCCGACGATGCAGTTCTTCGCGACCGCCGCCAAGGGCACCGAGCCCGCGCTCCGAGACGAGCTCCGCGAGCTCCGGTTTGCCGGGGTGCGCGCCGATCGCGGCGGCGTGCATTTCGAGGGGGATCGGCGCGCGGCGTACCGAGCGTGCTTGTGGTCGCGCATCGCGCTACGTGTGCTGGCGCCGCTCGCGACGTTCGACGCGCCCGACGAAGGGCGGCTCTACGCCGGTGTTCGGGGCGTGGAGCTCGACGACGTGCTCGATGCCTCGCGGACGTTGGTCGTGAGCGCGGCGTGCCGCTCGAGTCGACTGACGCACACCGGATATCTCTGCCAGCTCACGAAGGACGCCGTCGTGGATCGGATCCGCGATCGCGCGGGGGCGCGTCCGAGCGTCGATAAGCGGAACGCCGACGTGCATTTGTTTTTGCACTTGGTCAAAGACGTGGCGACGTTGTACCTCGATTTCGCGGGTCAATCGCTGCACGAGCGCGGCTTGCGTGAGCCCTCGGCGGTGGCGCCGCTGCGTGAGACGCTCGCGGCCGCCGTCGTGCGTTACTCCGGGTGGGATCGTAAAAGTGCGTTCGTCGATCCGGCGTGTGGGTCGGGGACGTTGCTGGTCGAAGCCGGATTGTGGGCAAAGAACGTCGCGCCGGGACTCTCGCGCGAACGGTTTGGGTTCGAGCGCTGGGTGGGGTTCGACGCCGCGGAGCGCGCTGCGATGGACGCGCTGCGCGAGGAGGCGCGGGCCGCGGAGCGCGCGGAGCTGCCGCTGCTCGTGGGACGCGACGTGTCGGAGTCGGCGCTCGCGCTCGTGCAAAAGTCGACAAGGCGTGCGGGATTCGAGGTACGGGTCGCGCTCGGCGCGCTGGCCGACGCGGAGGAGCCGGCGGCGGGCGCGATCGTGGCGAATCCTCCGTACGGTCGACGCCTCGAGCGGCCCGCCGAGCTCGCGCGCGACTTGGCGCGTTTGGTCGATCGGCATCCGGCGGCACACGTCGCGTTCTTGATGGCGGAAGAGCAGCCGATCGGTCACACGCGCCGCCGTCCACAAGCGCCACGCGAGCTTTTCAACGGGGATATTCGCTGCGTGCTTCGGAGCTGGGCGCCCCTCCCCGTCGCCGGTTGAGGCCGCGCCCGATGCTTCGTGGACGTTGCCGACGGCTGATCCGCTCAATTCCACGCCGCCCGTGCTCGCGCCGCTCGGTGACGCCGTCGTCATTGCCGGCGGGACGAGCGATCCGCTCGAGTACGCGAAGCACGTGGAGTTCGAGAGCGGCGATCTCGCGCTCGCGCTCGACGCCGACGGCAGCATTTACCTCGGCGGCGCAGAAATCGTGCCCGATGGCGCCGCTACGGCCAACGTCACCGTCGCGCGCTTCGATGCCGATGCCCAGCTGACGTGGCTCAAGCGCTTCGCGCACACGGGCTCGACGGCGTACGCCCACGCCATTGCGCTCGCCAAGAACGGCGACGTGGTCATCACGGGCCGATTCAACGGTTCCGTCTCGTTCGGCGGCGACACGCTGACCACGCAAGCGATGCTCGGCTCACGGAGTTTTACGCCGCTGGCTCGCAGGTGTTTGCGGCGGGTCGACCCGCGAATGATCGGACGCTTGGCCGCCGCTCGAGCTCGGCGGCACGCTCGAGGCGCGCGAACGCGGGTCGAGCACGCGCCCTTCGAACGTGAGCTCCCAGCCGAGGCCGCGCTCGCGGAGCTCGGCGGTGTACACGGAGTCGTGCCGTAAGGTGCGCGACACCAGGGTCGAGAGCGCCGTCGCTAGGACGAGCGGCAGCGCGATCGCGTAGTCGCCGGACAGCTCGAACACCATCACGGCGCCCATGAGCGGCGCGTGCGTGGTCGCCCCCGTCGCCGCCGCCATGCCGACGAGCGCGTAGCCGCCAGGCAAGCCCACGTGAACGCCGAGTGCGGCGAGCGCGTGGGCATAAAGTAGACCGAGCGCGCCGCCGACCAGCAGCGTCGGCGTGAACACGCCGCCCGGGCTACCGGACGAAACCGAAGCCGTCGTGGCGAGACATTTCCCGAGCAGCAGCCAAGCCACGAAGCCGGGCGCAAAGCGTCCGTCGAGTAGGGTATTGAGCGGTTCGTAGCCGTTGCCGGCCACGTCGGGCAACGCCACGATGATGGCGCCCGCCAGTAAACCGCCCAGCGCCGGACGCCAAGGCAACGCGAGCCGCCACTTGCGGAAGAGGCTCTCACCGAAGGACAAAAGGCGCATGAACGCTTGTGCGCCCACGGCCGTGACGACGCCGAGCCCGGCGAGCGCGAGGAGCTCACTCGGCGCTTGAAGTTGAAATGAGCGCTGGCCGTAGATCGGTCCCTGTCCGACGACGGCGCGCGTGAGCGCGGTTGCGACGACGGTCGCGACGAGCGCGGGCAAGATCGCGTCGAGCACGACGACGCCCGTGACGACTTCGAGCACGAAGAGCACGGCGGCGAACGGCGTGTTGTACGCCGCAGCGAACCCCGCAGCCGTGCCCGCGGCGATCAGCCGCCGCGCGTCGCGCGTCGAAAGCCGGAGCTTGTCGCTCACGAACTTGCCGGCGGCGCCGCCGAATTGAATCAGCGGCCCCTCGCGCCCGAGCGAACCTCCCGAAACGATGGCGCAGAACGAGGCGAGCGACTTCAAGAGCGTCACGCGCATCGAGAGCCGCACGCGCCCGAGCACGACCGCCTCCATCACGTCTCCCACGCCGCGTCCGCCCGGCGCGCGCGCGACGAGCATGCCGACCAGCCCCGCCAAGAGTCCGCCGAGCGCAGGCGCGAGTAGGCGTGCCCACCCGGGTGCGCGGCGCATGGCGGAAACGACGTCGCCGGTGCCCGCCAGCGTGTGGAGCGTCGTGAGCGCCGAACGAAATGCAATCGCGAAGGCGGCGGCGCCGAGCGCGACGAGCAGCACGCCGAGCGCGAACGGCGCCTGCCGCGCGGCCCGCCCGAGGCTAGGTTTCGTTTCGCGCCGCGCGCTCGTCATTCGTCGTCGAGGGAAGAGGCGCGGGACTCTACTACTTTCGTGCTGCCGAAGCTTCGGACGCGCGCTCAGCGCATTTGATCGGCGGGAGGCACCGTCGGAAATTCGTAGCTCAAGACCCCGCGCAAGAGCCAGCGATCGCTCGTCTCGTTCAAGCCGATGCCCACGCTCAGGAGCCAGCTCAAGCCGGGCGCCAGATGAACCCGTGCGCCCGGGTAGAGGACGTGGCGTTGTTCGCTAGCGGGGGACGGCGCTGCGACGGAACCGAATTCGGCGAAGTACTCGAGCGCCGGCTGCACGCGCCAGAAGCGCCGGTAGTAAACGCCCGCTGCGAGCGAGAACTCGAGTCCTTCACTCGCGTCGCCGCTGAGCGGCAGCGCGAAGCCGGGATTGGCGACGACGCGCAGGTCCGAAAAGTCGCGTTGCAGGACGAGCCGTGTTTCGAGCTCTTCCCCGGCGCCCGAGCTCGGACGTGGGACCTGCACTTCGGCGTGCAGCGCGAGCTCGACGACGCGCTCGTAGCGCTCGAAGAAGCGATAGCTCGATTCCACACGTACGCCGGAGTAGCGAAAACTATCCGACGGGGGTAGCTCGAAATCCGCGTACACGCCGGCGCTCCAGCGATCGGTGAGCCCGTACTCGACCTCGACGAAGTGCTGCTCGAGGCCCTTTCGGGTCTCGGCGCCCGCAAAGCGGTCGTAAGGCGCTGCACTCGCGAGCACGAACGCGTTCAGCATCTGGAGCTCGAACCAACCCGTTCGCGGCGTCTCCCAATGATAGATCTGATCGTCTTCTTGAGCGCTTGCGTCGAGCGCGAGCAGTACGAACGCCGCGCCCGTGAGGACTTGGCGGCCGGCACGCACGAGCGTCTTCATTTCTGGCCCACCGCGATGTCGACGGCGTCGAAGCGCACGCGGCCGCCGCTCGCGAAACGAGCCGGCGAGGCGGAAGCGGCGTACGGCGGGCGCTCGAACGCAACCTCGAGCGCGTAGCGACCGGCGCCGCGCACGCGCCAGTTCATGCCGTAGTGATAGACCCAGGGGTGCCACATGAAGGGCTCCCGCTCGCTGCCCACGCGCTCACCGTCCTTGTAGAGCGTGGCCGTGACCGCCAAACCCGGCAAAAAGCGTCCAGTCTCGGCGTCCATCACCGACACTTCCACGTGCGCATTCGTCTCGGCGCTCTCCTCGACCCGCGCGGCGTACTTGAGCGACCCGTTCGCGAGGTACCAGTAGCCTTCGGCGAACTCGACGGCGTACGCGACGACGTAGTCTCCCACGCGCCGACTCGCGCCGTCGACGGCGACGCCGTCGGACATCGTGGCGAGCGAACGGCGGTAAGCCGCGCCTTGCGCTTGCGCGAAGGAGAGGCGCGCAGCGTCATCGATGCGGGCCGGCTCGCGCTCCACGCCGAGCCACGCTACATCGGCGAACGCGGGCTTCTCGTAGCGATCGCCGTTTTTGGGATCGTGACGGCGCATGCGTGCAGGCTCGATTGCGACCTGCACGCGGTAGGGCCCCGCTTTGGCGAGCTCGAGATCCGTGCCGTAGTGATGCAGGAGGGGGTGCCACGTGAAAGCGAGCGGACGCTCGGCGAGCACGGCGCCGGTCGTGTCGAGCACCTTCGCGCGGAGCGTGAGCTCGGGGACGATACGCCCGTCGTAGCCGTCAGTGACGACCACCACGAGGTGCATGCGCGAGCCAGCGCCGCGCGCCGACGAACCGGCGACGGGCGTGAGCGCGACGGCGACGCGGTAGTCGCCGGCCCGTACCTCCGCTCCGGAAAACGCCTCGCGCGACAGCAGGTAACGAAGCGCGGCGTCGACCGTTCTGCCCTCGTCCCGCGCGAGGGCAAGTTGATCGTCGGTGGCCTCTTCGCTCGCCTCGCCCGGCGGCATGCTCGGCTCGGACGCGCCGCCGAACGGGTTCGAGCGTGGACCCGAATCGAGGCCAGGCGCCCGCACGACGCACGCCGAGCAGAGGACGCACAGCGAGAGCAGTCCCGGTTTCGTCATCGCCTGGGGCGGTTGCGATGGCTGGAGCACGACGTGTTCAGATTCGGGCTTCCTCGAGCCAGTGCTTGTTCGCTTCCGTGCCGTCGTATTTGTGGCTGGTCTTGAAGAGCTCGTATTTGCCGTTCTTCGCGGCGTCTGCGGCGCGCGCGAGCAGCGCCTGCTTCTCGTCCGCGGAGAGCGGCTGGAAGGAGCGGGCGATTTCGAGGTCTTGTGCGAGCACCTTGTCGCTGTCGATGCCGGTGATCACGACGGAGGTCGGCAAACTGAGCGAGTAGCGGAGGCATTCTTCCGGTTTGACGACGCCGCTCTTCAGGATGTCGCCCGACCCCATCGACTTCATGCCGAGCACGCCGATTTGGCGCTCGAGCAGGACCGGTAAGACGGCCTTTTCGAAACTCACGTATTGCGCGTCCATCACGTTGAGCGGCATCTGCACCGTATCGAACGTGAATTTGTGCTTCTTCGCCGTTTCGAGCATGGTGAGATGAATCGTCGGATCCTTGTGACCGGTGAAACCGATGAAGCGAATCTTGCCTTCGCGCCGCGCTTCGATCAGCGCTTCAATGGCGCCATTTTCGCCGAAGACGCGGTCCGGATCGGTCATGCGAATCACCTCGTGCACCTGCACGAGATCGATGTGATCGGTCTTGAGCCGCTCGAGTGATTGGCCGAGCTGGTTACGTGCAGCTTCCTTGGTGCGGCCGTCGAGCTTGGTCATGAGGAAGACGCGCTTGCGGTAGCCGCCTTCGAGCGCTTTGCCCATGCGTTCTTCGCTCGCGCCGCCGTTGTAGTCCCAGCAGTTGTCGAGGAACGTGACGCCGTTGTCGATCGCGCTGCGAATGAGCTTCACGGCCTCGTCGTCCGACAGTGCTTTGGTCCCGATGTGAGAGCCGCCGAGACCGATCATGGACACCATCTCGCCGGTACGACCGAGCTTGCGTTTAGGCACCGTGCCCGTGGCCGTCGGCTGTTCGGGTGCGGTGCTCGCGCTCGCGGCGCTCGTCTTCTCGTTCGCTGCCGGCTTCGTGTCGCCGGGCGGCGGACTCGCCGTCGACGGGGTGCCTTGTTCTACGCCGTGCGTCTGCGAACGGCAGCCAAGGGCACTCGCCGTCGTCGCCCCGGCGACGCCGAGTAGAAAGCCCCGTCGCGAATGCCGATTTTCCTCGTCGTGCATGGGCGCGCAGCGTGCAAGCGGCATGCCCTTCGGTTCGCAGCGTGCAAGCGGCAAGCGCTTGGGTGCGCCGTACGCTCTTGCGCACTTGCCGCGCATCTTGCTTGCACAGGGTCAAACGACGGCCCGATGCACGCCGCTGTCCCGTTCACTGGGAACGCTCGACTCCGAGCCGCACGTCACGCGAGTGACACGTCGAGCGCTTTTGCCCCGAGGCAACTCGGGATGCGGGCCTCCGTTCGGGGAGTCAATGGCGAGCCCAGTCCGGCCGGCTCGCGCATCATCGTTTGAACTAGGCGCACGCGATGCGGCGCCGACAGGACCTCAGCCGTTGAAAGACCGAAAAGACTCGTGCCGGAGCGAGTCTTTCCTGTCCTCGATGAGCTCGCGCCCGAAGTCTTCTTCTGCGGCGAACGCATTATGTGCCGCGCAGCGCAGCGTGAGATTCGCCGGCCGGTGATCGCCGCCGAGGGCAAATGGCGTCAGGTGATGAAACTCGAGACGATGCATCTCCGGGCAACGCGTTCCGTCCACGTCACGGTAGCTACAGCGGTTTCCATCGCGCTCGAAGACGGTGCGACGGACGGCGGCGGGAATGTGACGCCCGCGCTGGCGCCTGTGCGGCGGGTCATGGCGGCGCTGGTCGTGCTGGTCGTGCGCGTCAGCGCCTTTGCTGCGCGTTCTCGAACCCCTCGACGGCAGGCCATCGGCGGCCTTCAGGTCTCCCGGGAGTGCGGGCGAGCCGTCGACGGTGCACGGTCCGCTCGCGGAGTCGCGCGTGCTGCTCGCGGGGTCGCGCGTGCTGCTCGCGGAGTACTTCTTCTTTTTGAGCTCGGCGACGAGAGCGCGCATCGCGCGCACTTGAAGCTCCTCCAGCGCGACGTTCGGGACGGCGTGTGAAAGGAGCGACTTCGCCTCCTCGACTAGACGCACGTATTCCTCGGTTGCGGTAAATTGGACTTTGTACCGCTCGGGTTGGAGAGGTTCCAAGGGGCTCGCATCCACCCGCGCCGGCGCGGCGACCGTCGTCCACTCCTCGCCAAGGTCAAGAACGTCTGCACTTGCGCCCGCGCCCGCACCCGCACCCGCACCCGCGCCCGCGCCCGCACTCACGCCCCCACCAGCACCCGCACTGACGGTAGCATTTAGCCCTATCGTTTGTCGCCCTTGCTCCCGCGAACTCGTCAGCGCGTCATTCGCGCTTTCGGTCCATTCGCGAGGTCGATCGCCCAGCGCGAGCTCTCGGACGGGACACGTCGAATCCATGAACGTTTGCCACGTCGGCTCGGACGGCACGAGTCGCGCCCGCGCGGGCCCGAGAGGTTCGATGCGCGCAGGAACGGCCGACAACGGATCGAGGATTCGTACGAGCCGTGTGAGCTCGCGCTTCGTCCGGTGTTTGGCGCGAGCGAGGACCTCGATGAGATTCGTCTGGGTTAGATGTGGGCCCAGCATGAGCAGCCCCGTGAGATGGAGCTCGCCGGAGGCGAGAGCGTCGAGCAGCGCCGGGAAGCGTCTGACGAGACGAGCGGCGGCAACGCGCCGGAAAGCCTCGTCCTCCGAGAAGCGGAGCTCATAGATGCAATAGGTGTAGAGGCTCGAGCAGGCGCGCGTGCGGTGAATGCCGCGCGCTTCGACCTCAGCGAGGTGGATGAGGAGCTCAGCGAGCAGTTGGTTCGAACGACCCACGAGGCGGCGCGTCCCTTCGAGGAGCTCGGCGTCGGAGAGCCGCGCAAGCGAAGCTGGGCCACGAATGCCGGACGTATCAACGTGTGTGTTCGTCTGCATGCGCGTACCGTAATCCCGGGTTTTCGGCGCTCGCTAAACGCGCCCTCGCGGCCGATTGAGCATCGAAACGCGATGCGAGTCGTCGATGGAGCGGGAGCTCCGCAGCGCGCCGGCTGCGTGCCGGGAGCGCTACATTTCACGTCGTGGGCAAGCTTGCAGCCGCGCGCGGAACGAACTCTGTCAAGGTAAATCGACGATCAAAGCCGATGTCTGAGACTTGTCGCGCTTGTCGCCATCGTTGTGGTCGTCGCGCGTGTCGCCATCGTCGCGGTCGTCGCGCGGTCGTCGCGGTTGTCGCGGTCGTCGCGGTCGTCGCGGTCGTCGCGCGTGTCGCGGTCGTCGCGCGTGTCGCGGTCGTCGCGCGTCGCGAAGGTCTGCGCAATAAGCGCGGCCGCAGCCGTTCGATCGAGACGTTCGCCGCGCCGAAGTGACGGATGACGCACCGGCTGCCAAACGATCAGCGTTCTACGGCGAGAGCTCGCGCACGCGAGCGAGCACGCGACTGACGACACTCGCCGCAACGTGACCGTCTCGCGCGCGTTCGAGCCGCGCCGCGACGAGCAACGTCGGCCGGGTGGGCGGAGCGTACCCGAGGAACCAAGTGTCTTGCTCCACCGATTGCTCAGCTTCAGTCGGGACTTGCCCCGCGCGTGGCGGCGAGTCACCCCCGCCGGGCTTTCCCGCGAACGGATAGCCCTCGAGTGCGAACGCATGCGCTTTGCCGTAGTCGGCAGCGACGGCGTCGGCGAGACCGCGCCTCACGAGCTCGAGCGCGCTCGGCTCGAACTGGAGCTGTTCGGGCGGCAAGTGCACGCTCGGTACGCGCACGCCGTCGGCTCGGCGGCGTGCGTCGACCAAATGCAACGACGGCAAGCGCCCGCCGTTGGCGATCGCCGCATACGCGCGGGCGAGTTCGAGGAGCGTCACCGTGTAGGCGCCGTGTCCGATCGCATCGAGCAGGGGTCGAAGCGGGTGCGCGTCGTCGGCCGGTGCCGGTATGCTGCCGAGCCCTTCGGCGAGCTCGATTCCGGTGTGCTTATCGAGTCCGAACGCGCGCGCGACCGCGGCGAGGTGCGTCGCATCGAGCCTGCTACCCACGTCGTAGAAAAACGAGTTGCACGACACGGCGAGTGCACGCCGGGCGTCTTCGTCGCCGTGCGCTGACGGACAGCTCAGCGTGACCCCCGCGAACGGGTAGCGGCCGCTGCAGTGGTGCACGCTGCTCGGCGTGACGATACCGTCCCTCAGAGCCGCGAGCGCCGTGAACGACTTGAATGTCGAGTTTGGCTGCGTGGGCGTGACGAGCGGGTCACCGCGATCGCCCGACACAGAAAAGATGGCCAGCACGCGCCCGTCATTCGGCTCGAGCAGCACCACCCCGCCTGGTTTCCGCTCGGCGAGCAGGGCGGATTCACTCGCTGCTTGGAGCTCGGGGACGAGCGACAGCTCGGCGTCGGCACCCAAGGCCGTACGCAGCGCGGCCACGTACGCGGAATCCGCGCGCACGCCGCCGAGCTTTGCCGGCGTGGCTGGCTGTGCCGCTCGAGCGCGAATGGCGGACGTGTCCGTGGCGCCGGTCCCAGCTGTGCCAGCGCAAGCTGCCGTGATGCAGAGCGCTGCGAACGCCGAAGGAGCCAGGTTCATGAATGCCGATTTACCACGTAGGGGCAGAATTCCTCGCGAGCGCCGTCCGGCATGCTGCTGGAACTTCGTGGTTTTTTGACGGCATCCGCTTGGCGTCCCTGCTGGCGCGCCCCGTGCATGCGTCGTGTCGCCGGACACGAATGCCCCTGCGTATCGAGGACTACGCGCTCGTCGGCGACACCCAGACGGTGGCGCTCGTCGGACGCGACGGATCGTTCGACTGGATGTGCGTCCCGCGCTTCGACTCGGGCGCTTGCTTCGCGGCGTTGCTCGGCGGGCCGGAGCACGGACGCTGGCTCATCGCGCCGCAGGGCGCCGACCTGGCGCGCACGACGCGCTCGTACCGCGACGGCACGCTAGTGCTCGAGACGACGTTCACGACGCCCGAAGGCCGCGTGAAAGTCATCGATTGCATGCCACCTCGCGATCGCACGCCGGACGTCGTGCGCATCGTCGAAGGACTCGACGGCGCCGTCCCCATGCGCATGGAGCTCGTCGCACGCTTCGATTACGGCTCCGTGCTCCCCTGGGTGCGCCGCACGCCCGACCGCCGGCTCCGCTTCATCGCGGGCGCCGATTCCCTTTACCTGCACACCGATTTCGAAACGCACGGCGAAAACCTGACGACCGTCGCCGACTTCACGGTGCGTGCCGGCCAGCGCCTGCACGCCGTGCTCTCCTGGCAGGCGTCGCACGAAGAGCTCCCGCCGCCGCCCGACGCGGAGAAGGCGCTCGCCGACACGGAGGCGTGGTGGCGCGAGTGGTCGTGCCGCTGCTCCTACGAGGGTCCCTATCGAGACGCCGTGTGCTCGTCGTTGCTCGTGCTCAAGGCGCTCACGTACGCGCCGACGGGCGGCATCGTCGCCGCGCCCACCATGTCGCTGCCCGAACGGCTCGGCGGCACGCGCAATTGGGACTACCGCTATTGCTGGTTGCGCGACGCGACCTTCACGCTGTATGCGCTAACGCTCGGGGGTTATGAAGCCGAGGCCGCCGCCTGGCGCGACTGGCTCTTGCGCGCCATCGCGGGTGATCCGGCCAAGCTGCAGATCATGTACGGCCTGGGCGGCGAGCGGCGCATCGCCGAGTACGAGCTCGATTGGTTGCCCGGTTACGCGGGCTCGCGCCCCGTGCGCGCGGGCAATGCGGCAGTCGGCCAGTTGCAGCTCGACGTGTATGGCGAGGTCATCGACGCCCTGTTTCAAACGCGCCGCGCGGGCATTCCGCCCGATCCCGCGTCGTGGAACGTCGAGCGGGCGCTGCTCGACTTTCTCGAAGGCGCCTGGCAGAAGCCCGACGACGGCATCTGGGAGACGCGCGGACCGCGCCAGCATTTCACGCACTCCAAGGTCATGACGTGGGTCGCCTTCGATCGCGCCGTGAAGAGCGTCGAGCACGCCCGCCTGCCGGGTCCCGTCGACCGCTGGCGCGCCTTGCGCGACCAAATCCACGCCGACGTTTGTGCGCACGGGTGGAACGCGAACAAACGGGCCTTCACTCAGGCCTACGGCTCCGAACACCTGGACGCGAGCCTATTGCTCATGCCCCAAGTCGGATTTCTGCCCGTACAGGATGCACGGGTGATCGGCACGATCGCGGCGATCGAGCGCGAGCTCGTGAAGGAGGGCTTCGTCCAACGCTACCCGACACGCGGACAAGACGGCTTGCCCCCGGGAGAAGGCGTGTTCCTCGCGTGCAGCTTCTGGCTCGCGGACTGCTATGCCCTCTCGGATCGCACGGACGAGGCGCGGCAGCTCTTCGAGCGGCTGATCGCGCTCAGGAACGACCTAGGTCTCTTGTCCGAGGAATTCGATCCGGCGAGCAAGCGCCTCGTCGGTAATTTCCCGCAGGCGTTTTCGCACGTCGGGCTCGTCAACACGGCGCATAACCTCTCGGCCCAAACCGGCCCGGCGCTACATCGCCGGCAAAGCTGAGCGAAGGAGCTCCCATGCGTGCCCTCACCGTCGTGCCTACTTCGAGCGGCTCCGCCGCCCTCGTCGATGTGCCGGAGCCGCCGGAGACCGAGGGTGAGGTCTTGGTCGCGACGCATGCGATTGGCCTCTGCGGCACCGATCACGAGATCCTGGATGGCAAGTACGGTCAGGCGCCGGAAGGGCAAGAGCGGCTGATTCTCGGGCACGAGTCGATTGGACGCGTGCGCGAGGCGCCGCCCGAGAGCGGATTTGCGGCCGGCGATTGGGTCGTCGGTATCGTGCGGCGCCCCGATCCGGTGCCCTGCTCGAGCTGCCGCGTCGGCGAATGGGACATGTGCAAGAACGGCCGCTACACCGAGCACGGTATTCGCGGCTTGCACGGCTTCGGCGCTGAACGCTACCGGAGCTTTGCGCGCTACCTCGTCAAGGTCGAGCCGGAGCTCGGGGAGCTCGGCGTGCTGCTCGAGCCGACGAGCGTCGTCGCCAAAGCGTGGGAGCACGTGCGGCGTACGGGCGAGCGCGCCCACTGGGCGCCGAAGCGGGTGCTCGTGGTGGGCGCGGGGCCCATCGGGATCCTCGCGGCGCTGCTCGGCGTGCAGCAGGGACTCGAGGTGCACGTGCTCGATCGCACGGAGAGCGGACCCAAACCCGCGCTCGTGCGCGCGCTCGGTGCGAGCTACCACGCGGACGGCATCGCGGCGCTCGGCCGCGATTGGGACATCATTTTCGAATGCACCGGCGCGCCCGCGCTGTTCTTCGACGTGGTGCGCGCAGCGGCGGCGGACGGCATCGTGTGCCTGACGGGCGTCTCGTCGGGTGGTCGCACGATGAGCGTCGATCCAGGCGCGTTGAACCGGGAGTTCGTGCTCGAAAACCTCGTCGTGCTCGGCTCCGTCAACGCCAATCGGCGCCATTACGAGGCAGCGGCCAAAGCGCTCGCACGCGCCGAGCGGGCGTGGCTCGCCGGACTCGTGACGCGCCGCGTGCCGCTCGACCAGTGGGAATCGGCCTTCACGCATCAGCCCGAGGACGTAAAGACGATCCTCACCTTCACGACGTGACCGACGTGAGGTGAGCCACGTCACGTGAGCCACGCATCCTCACCCGCGCTGGTGCAGCTCGATCACGTTGCCGTCTGGGTCGCGCACGAAGATGCCGTGCGCGCCCGGAAAGAACTCGAGCGGGCCTCCGCTCAAGGGAAATCCTTCCGCCTCGAGGCGCGCCTTCGCCGCGAGAATATCCGGGCAGAGCAGCGCGATATGCGTGATGCCGGCGTGCTTTGCGGGCACGTCCATCAAGACGTTCGGTTCCTTGGCGAGCGGAGCGTTCAACACCAAATTGATTTCGACGCCTGACGGGTGATCGAGAATGGCGACGGGCTCAGGACCTATGGGTCCAGTCGTTTTCGTGAAGCCGAGCAGGCCGTAAAAGTGCAGCGAGCGTGCGAGGTCGTGGACGCGAATGCCGATGTGGGCCAGGCCTTGGACGGGAATGGGCGGCGCGGAGCTCATGGGCACGCACTGTAAACTTCCTGGATTAGCGCGCATCTTCTGCTGCATTTTACCCGCGCGCGATCGTGCTAGATCCCAGCCATGGCGCTTGGCTCCTTGGGAATGAGGCTTGGTAGGGCGTGGGGGATCGGCGCAGTTGGGTTCGTTGTCGCTGCCTACGGGTGCGGCGGCTCCTCGACGACGGACCAGAACGAACCGCCCGCACGGAACACGGCAGGTCGGGGCACCGGCGCGGCGGGTCATGCAGCAGCGGGAACGAGCAGCAGCGGTGCGGCTGCCGGCAAGAGCGGCAGCGGCGGGTCGGGGGCGAGTGGCGGCACGGCGAGCAGCGGGCGCGGCGGAGGAGCAGGCAACGACGGCCGCGCGGGCGCCGCAGGCAAAGCAGGCGCGTCCATGGGTGGCAAGGGCGGCGGAGCTGCTGCGGGGAACGGCGGTGGCTCGCCGCTCGGCGGCGAAGCCGGCGTGTCGAGCGGAGCCGCGGGTGAAGGCGGCGCTCCCGCGTGCAACCCCGACGACCTCAGCGTTCCGTTCGAAACGCGCTGCCTCGCTTGCGCGGACAACACCTGCGGCCGCTGTCTTTGCAGCGGCTGTCAGCAGGAGCTCGAGGCGTGTCAGAACACGCCGGGCTGTGAGGACATCGCTCAGTGTGTGATCGACGCGGGTTGCACCGATATCGACTGTTATTGCGGCACCCACTCTCTCGCCCAATGCCTCCAGGGTCAATCGGACGGCCCATGCAAGGCCGTGATTCTGAGCGCGCCGGGCGGCCACGAGCCGAGCTTGCAGGATCCGAGCGCAGGCCCTGCCACCGACGCCGCGCTCGCGGTGGGCACGTGCGCGACCGGGAGTGCTTGCAGCGCCTCCTGCCAATGATGTTTTGCCCACGCCGCGCGCGGCCACGCCGTACGTTGCTCGCGCGGAAAAGATGAGGCACATCTCGTGCGCGTATGGAAACGCTGGATCACGTGGGCGACTTGCGGGTTTTCCTCGCCGTCGCACGCCTCGGCGGATTTTCCGCGGCCGCGCGTGAGCTCGAGCTTTCGCCCGGTGCGGTGAGCAAGCAGATCGCGCGGCTCGAGCGCGTGCTCGACGCGCCGCTCTTCGAGCGCAACACACGGCACGTCGCGCTCACGCCCGAGGGGCGCAAAATCTCGGTGCACGCGCGTGAAGTGCTGCGCCACCTCGAGCAAGCGTTCGACGTGGCGTCCACGGGTCGCGAGAGCGTCGCCGGACGCGTTCGTCTCACGGCGCCGTTCGGATTCGGTCGCAAAGTCGTCGCGCGCGCCGTCGCCGAATACCGGCGCGTTCATCCGCTCGTCGAGTTCGAGCTGCACCTATGCGACAGAGTTGCGGATCTGGTGGCGAGCGATTTCGATCTCGCCATCGTCGCGGAAACTCCGACGGACCCTCTGCTCGTCGCGCGCCGCCTCACGTCGAGTCGCCGCGTTCTCGTCGCGTCGCCCGCCTACCTCGAACGTCGCGGCACGCCGCGCGTGCTCGGTGAGCTCAAACAACACGATTGCTTGGTGTCCACGCCGAGCAGCGGCGCCGAAGCCGTGTGGCCGCTCGTGCACGAACGCCGTCGCGCGCGCGTCTCCGTGAGCGGAAGCTTGGCGAGCGACAGCGCCGACGTCCTCCACGAATGGTGCCTCGACGGACTCGGGATCGCTCTTCGGGAAACCTGGGACGTCGTCGAGGAGCTCGCGAGTGGCCGGCTCGAACGCGTGCTTCCGACGTGGGAAGGGGAACCGAGCGTTCTCCGGTCCGTGCGCGTGCGGCGCGAGCCGTTGCCCCGCCGAGTCGCCGCCGTGCTCGCGTTCATGACCGAACGTTGGGGCGCTGACCCGCCTTGGAACGAGCTCCCTTGACTCGAGCTTGGCGAGCGAGATTTGGTCGTCCAACCGCTCGACTCGACCTTGACGACGAGCTCAGTCGCTCGACGTAGCGGCCGCTCGCAGCGCCTTCTCGAGCTCCATGACGATGGGGCGATCGAGCGCCTTCGCTTTGAGGCTCAACCCATCCCAGCGACCCTCGGCGACGACGCTCCACGACCAAGAACCGCTGCTCTTGGCGGAGATGGCGACAGCACCTCGAAAGCCGGCGTCCACACGGTATTGGGTGTCGTTCACCTCCACCTCCGCGATCGGGGCGAAGTCGTAGTCGACAGCGGACTCTGCAGTTTCACTGGATGCGGTAGGCATGACTGAGCTTATGTTCAGTACCAGCTCTGGGCCAAACCGCCAGACAAAAGCGCCGACCGGCCGATCAACGTCCTAGCAAGCGCAGCCATCGACGCTCGGACTCGTCAGCGTGCCGTCGCGAGCGCTTCGGCGGCGAGCTCGTCGAACGCGCGCCAGAAGAGCGCGCGCCGCTCGTCGGTCTCCACCAAAATCTCGTGGAATGCCCCTGGCACCTCGAGGTAACGACCGCGGGGCACGCGCGCCACGAAGCCGCGAATCGCCGTGCTGCTCACGATGCGATCGTCGCCGGCGCCGACGGCGACGATCGGACACCGAATGCGCTCGGGCGCTCCGGGCGCGAGCAGCGCCGCGCGAAGCTCGACGGCGAAGCGGAGCCAGCGCCACGTGGGTTCGCCGAGCTGAAGCTCGGGGTGAGCTCGGTAGAGCGTACGTGTGCGCTCGTAGCGCGCACGATCGTGCGTGAGCACGTTGCGCTCGAAAGCGAGCTCGGCCGGGGCAACGCCGCGCCGCGCGAGCCGTGTCTCCGCGGCGCGCGCCGCGCCTTCGACCACGAGCCGCACGAACCAGAACGGCAACTTCCCGACGGAAAACTCGACCATCGGCGCGCAGAGCGCCGCACCCGCGAAGCGCGCGTCACCATCCGTCAACGCCAGCGCCGTGAGCGCCGCGCCCATCGAATGCGCGAGCGCGAGCCAGGGTCCCGGCAGCCGCTCCGTGTACGCCGCGAGGATGTCCCGAAAATCCGCCACGAACGCTGCCGCGCCGCCGACGATATCGCACGAGAAGCGGTCGTCACCGAAGCGTGACGAGAGCCCCTGACCGGCCCAATCGTGCAAGAGCGTGACGAAGCCGCGTCCCACGAGCTCGCGCGCGACTTCGCCGTACTTCTCGAGCGGTTCGGTGCGCCCCGCGCTCACGATGACGGAGCCGCGCGCCGCGCCCGCGGGCAGGAAGAGCGCCACGCGCAGCCGCCGTTCCGAGCTCGCGACGAACCATTCGGCCGTGCCGTCCGGCAGCTCCGGTCCGCCCTCGACATGAAAGAGCGGCGCGGATTCGAATCGGAGCTCGGTCGAGCGCTTCGCCGCGGCAGCTGCGTCCATGCCCCTTTTTAGGCCGATCGCCGGGCGGCGGCCAGTACCGGACTCGGGTCGGTCGGTGTTATCTTCCGCCGCCATGGCGATCGTTCATCGGATCCCGATCCTCACGACCTTCGAGGCGCCTCCTGGTTACGTGATTCAACGCGTGATGGGGCCCTGCTGGGGCATCACGGTGCGGTCGCGGAGCGTGATCGGCACGGCCTGCGCGGGTTGCCAGCAGATCTTCGGCGGCGAAATCAGCGCGCTCACCGAGCTTGCCACCGAGTCACGCAACGTCTCGATGCAGCGGCTCGAACAACACGCCATCGACTTGGGCGCGAACGCCGTGCTCGGCATGCGCTTCGATTCGGGCGAGCTCATGCAGAATACGAACGAAATCGTCGCGTACGGCACGGCCGTCATTCTCGCACCCGTCCACCACTGACGCGAAGCGCGTCGCCATGTCCGTCGCGCCGCTCACCGAGCTCGCCGAGGCACCTCGCTTCGCTTCCCCGCGGCTCCCGCGTGACGTAGCGCGAGCCCTCGATCGGCTTGCGCGGCGCGCGCATGCGTTTCATCGCTTTGCGCATCACCCCCTGTGCGCTCGCTACGCGAGTGAGCTCATCCGGCTCGGTCGTCGCGAGCGCGTGTGCCGGGGTTGCGTCGCGCTCGGCACGGGATTTTTGGTGGGATGGTCGCTCGCGTTCACGCTCGAGCCGAGCGTGGGTGTGCTCTACGGCTCGCTCGCCGTCGCCGCCGCGCTCGGCATTGCCTCGCTCCTCGTGCGCTTGCCCAAGCTGCTCGGTCGTTTCGTGCCGGCGCTCGGTTTCGCTCTGGCGCTCGCGTCGCTGTTTACGGATTTCCGGAGTTACGCCTGGCTCGCGAGCGCGTGCGGCTTCGGGCTCGGGTTCTTGGTGTATCGAAGACGCGGGCCGAGCCGCACACCGTGCGCGTCCTGTCCGGAGCGGCTCGAGCCCGCGCCGTGCAGCGGCTTTGCTCGCATCGTGCGGCGCGAGCGAGCGTTCCAGCGCGCGGCACGGAAGCTCATCGATGCGGCGTAGCGGCTCGGCCGTGTGTCTGGTGCTCACGCTGTCGTGTGCGGCTCGGCGCGCGGAGCCCGTGCGGACGGCGCCGCTTGCCGCGAGGACGACGGGCGCGAGCTCGAACGGTGTGGCGGGGACGCCGGCGACGCCCGTCGCTGCCCATGCGGGGAGCGGCGAGCTCGAGTGGTATCGCGACGATCCGAACGGCGCGTTCGCGCGGGCGCGGCGCGAACACAAGCTCGTCGTCGTCGATCTGTGGGCGGCGTGGTGCCACACGTGTTCGTCGATGCAAAAGTTCGTGCTCACCGGCTCGAAGTTGCCCGGTGCGAACGCTCGCTACGTCTTTCTCGCCATGGATACCGAGCGCGAGCAGAACGCCGAATTTTTGCGACACTTTCCGACCTCGGGCTGGCCGACGTTCTACGTGCTTTCGCCCGACGGTCCGAGCGTGCGCGGGCGCTGGCTCGGCGCGGCGTCACCCGGGCAATTCGCGCGGTTTCTTGCCGACGCCGAGCGGGCTCAGCCGGCCGCTCCAGCAACGCCGGGCGCGCCAGCGGCTCCCGAACGGCTTGCGCGGGAGCGCCTCCACGCGCTCGAAAAGTCGCACTGACGCACAATCGCAGCTTCTAGAAGCGGCCCCGAAGCCGGCGCGAAACCGTGCACGGTTTTCACTCCCAGCGTGGTCGACATGCTCATTGTCACACTCGGTCTCTTGGCTGGCCTCGCGAGCTACTTCGCGAAACCCTGTGGCCCCGAGCAGTGGGCACTGGTCAAGGCTGCGCGGAGCTCGCCGGACTCCATTCCGACGAGCTCACGTGGCGCGGACCGCGTGCCCGACTCCGGTCCTTCGCCCGCGCCGGCGTTCGAGGGCGACCTCGTCGGGCTACCCGCGTAAGCGAGCGGGGACGCCGGGCTCAGGACTTCTTCAGGCTGTGATACAGCCGTTCGAGGCTCGTCTTGAGCTCCGAGCCCGCGTTGCGGAGCTCGCCCATCGTCGCCTCGGCCGCGTTACCCATGCGCCTTTCGAAGTCGTCGAGCTCGGGCTCTAGCCGATTCCACGCGTCGCGGCCTTCGGCGCTCGCGAGGTGGAGCTTCAGCTTGATCTCGTCGCGCAACGTTTGCAGCTCGCCCACGAGTTTGCCCGACTCCCCCTTCAGCGCGTCTTGCATCGATTTCATCTGGCTCATGACGGTGCCTCCTCCCTGACCTCTAACGCCGTGCCTGCGCGGCGTCGAGCCGACTCGGTGCTCAATCAAACGCGGCTGGCACGACCTGACGCACCGCTCTCGAGCTCGTAACGAAGAAACAAGTGCGACCCATGCCGCCGTGCGCTCGTGAGCTCGAGGGGAGTCCCGAGCAATTGGACGCCGTGGACCAAAGATTTGCGCTCGTCTCCCGGCGCTCGCCCGAAAACACGCGGCGAGACGGTCACGAACAGCTCGTCCAGCAGGTTTTCTGCAATGAGCTCGCCCACGAGCGAAGGTCCGCCCTCGGTCAGCACGCGCTCGTGTCCCTCCGCTCGCAACCTTTCGAGGACCCAGGGCAACGCGATAGGATCCGCTCCGCTCGCGATCACGCGTGCGCTCGGGGGAGCGACGCCGCGGAGTTTCGCCTCGCCCTCCGCGGTCGTGAAAATTAGCGCGTTCGTGAGCGCCGGCGCGCCTGCATCGAGCTCGCCCGAGCCGCTCACGAGCACGAATTGCGGCTGTGACGGCAGTCCCAAGCGGCGGCGCAGCTCGGCGAATTCCGACGCCGCCGACGGGAAGATGCGCTCCGCGGTCCAGAGGTGGCCGGGGGACGCGCGAAACGTGCCGGCACCGATCAGCACTGCGCTCGCAGCCGCGCGCAAAAGACCCATCACGAAGCGATCGGCTTGGTTATCTCCGCTGATGATGTGACCGGACTCGCCGGCTTCGGGCAGCGCGACGGTGCCATCGACGGATTCGACGAAATTCGCGTACAGCGCGCTCGGCGCGAGACCGAAGGCGCCCCCGTACAAGGCGGTGAGACGAGGAGGCAGCTCGAAGCGAGGCAGATTGTCGCGTTCGAACAGTCGGTCGAGAGGGCCGCCAGCGAGAGGCATGTCGTCGTTATTCTCGATCTGCGCTTTCTCGCAAGGCTTTCTTCGGCAGCCAATCACCGTGTAAGCCGAAGGGGACGCGCCCGCGCAGATGGATCTCCGCGACGGGCGGCGCATCGAAGCGCCGAGCGTCCAGGATCACGAGCTTGGTCGCGGAGCCGTCGCGCTGGTGCACGAACAGCAGCGCCCACGCGTCGTCCTCGGCGCCGCGCTCGGTCCTCGGCACGACGACGCACTCACCCGGCATCGCCGCTTGTCCGAAGTCATGTGTCACGAGCGCGTGCGTCTCGAAATCGTAACGGTGCGCCCGGGTGCTCGTGAAGCCGCCGTCACGTGTGAAATCCAAGAGTTCCGTGACATAGGCGTAACGCTGCCGAGCGCCGACCACGCCCGGAGCGACGCGCGGAAAATCGAGAAAGCGGGGACAGACCTCGCTTTCGGAGGCGAGACCGCTCTGCAGATCCAGACGAAAGCGATGGAGCGCGTGCGGCTGCATGACGCGTGGAGCCCTGACGGCGTCGAGCACGATGGTGTCGCCGTCCTCGAACGCGTTCACCGTATGCGAAATCGTGCACGGGGCGACGTCGAACCAGCGAACGTCCGCGTTTCGGCCCTCGCGCGGCACGACGGCGATGCGCGCTGGGACGTCGTCGGCCCAGCGGATCGGCACGGGCGAGCGAAAGTCGCCGAGCAGCACGGGCAGCACGTAAAACACGGCGTAGTTTCGCGTCACGGCAAAGTCGTGCATGAACGTCGCCACCCCAACGTCGAGCTCCGCCGTATGCACGACGCGCCCGCTCGCGTCCGCGCGATAGTACGTGAGCAACGGCGGCGTCGCCCCGTACGAGAAGAACAGTAGCTCACCCGTGTGCGGGCAGAGCTTCGGATGCGCCGTCATCGAGCGCGCGACGGCGCCGTCGAAGTCGAAGACGCCGATCGTTTCGAGCTCGCGGGTGACTTCGACCGGACGCCGGCTCTCGACGAGCGCGAGGAGGCGGTCAGCGTAGGCGACCACGTGCGTGTTCGGCGCGTATGGGCCTTGGATCCAGCGATTCTTGTAGCAAGCGGCGCGACCGGCCTCGAGGTGCACCGCGTGCAGCATGCCCTCCCCGGCGAACCAGGACGGCGAATCGCGCCGCGGATTCGGGCCGTTGCGCACGTAAGTGCCGGCGAGCTCGCGCGGGAGCTCGCCCGTGACCTCGAGCTCGAAATCCGTGCGCTCCTCGAGCACGGGCGCGAACGCTCCGCGCAGGTGAAAGGGTAGGCTAGTGGCGTCAGCGAGCGACATGTATTCACCGTATACTTAAAGGCCAGCTTGTCGAAGCCCCAGCTCAAAAAGCCGAAGAATTACCATCATGGCGACCTCCGCCAGGCTCTCGTCGCCGCCGCCTTGCGTGCTCTCGAGCGGCAGGGTGTGGAGGAGTTGTCACTGCGCGCGCTCGGCCGTGAGCTCGGCGTGAGCCCGCGCGCCCCGTATCGCCACTTTCAAACCAAAGAAGCGCTGCTCGCGGCGGTGGCCGTCGAAGGCTTACGGCGTTTCGAAGCTTTCGTCACGCCGCGCGTCGTCGCGGCGGGGCCGGATCCGATCGCGAAGCTATGCGCCGTCGCCGAGGCATATGTCCTTTTTGCCGTCGAGCACCCGGCCGCGTTTCGGGTGATGTACGCCCCCTACGCCACGGTCGCGGAAGACGCGCCCGAGCTCGTGCGAGCGCGCGCCGAAGGTCACCGCGCGAACCTCGAGCTCATCGTCGCCGCCCAGGAAGGCGGCTTACTGCGCCCCGGCGACCCCATGCACCACGCGCTCGCTTTCTGGACGAGCACGCACGGTCTTGCCGTCCTGCTCGTCGAAGGTCAGCTCGGCCGCTACGATCGACCGATCGACGCCGTCAAACTCTCGTCGCTCGTGACTCGACTCTTGCTCGAGGGCTTGCTCGCGCGCACGCATTCGCGGTCGCGCGCGCCGAAGCGGGCGGCGAGGCGCAGCAAACCGGAGCGTTGAACGAGGGTTTTCCTCGGTCAGGCGTCGTCCCACTCCGGCATGCCGAACGGCTCGCGCGCGGCGCCTTCTTCCCAGCGTTTGAAGGCAGGTTCGGCGAGCAGCGCGTCGAGGTAGCGCTGCGTTTCGGCGCTCGCGGGGATGCGATACGTGCGAAAGCGGGTCGCGACCGGCGTAAAGAATGCGTCGGCGATCGTGGGCGTGCCGCCGAACAAGTACGGACCGCCGGCGCCGAAACGGCTCCGCAGCGTGCCCCAGAGTGCTTCGAGTCGGGCCACGTCGGAAAGGACGTCCGCGCCGAACGTGCGCGGCTCGGCGCGCCGGCGGATGTTGCACGGCGTTTTGGAGCGCAAAGCGCCGAAGCCCGAGTGCATTTCACAAGCCGCCGCGCGGGCATGCGCGCGCGCGATCGGATCTGCCGGCCAGAGTGCGCGCACGCGTTCGGCCGCCCATTCGGCGATCGCGAGCGAATCGGGGATGACTTCGCCGTCCGTGTGCAGCACGGGCACCGTTCCCGTGGGCGATACGGCGAGCACGCTCGGCATCTGACGCTTGGCGTAACCCGGGCCGCCGAGCTGAATCAGCCGTGTCTCGAAGGAGATGCCACCCCAGGTGAGCACGAGCCAGGGCCGGAGCGACCACGAGGAATAGTTCTGGTTGCCGACGTAGAGTACGTTTCCCACGGGCGCTTTCGTAGCGTCGTTCCCGCGCAGCCGCAATCGGTCGCCACGCCCGAGGTTTGGATCATGAAGCTCTTGCTGCCGGCGTGCGTCGGACTTGGATTTCTAATCGCGGCGGCGCTGCCCGCTCGCGCCGTGCCGGGCCCGGGGGACGAGCCGGCCCCCGCGCCCGCCAAGTCCAAGGTCGATGCGGCGGCTGCTCTCCCCGCCGACAGCCTGGCCGCGCCGAAAGCCACCTCTTGGGCCGAGCGTTTCACGCTCGGCGGCGGCATCGCTCTCTATTTCTACCAACCGACCAACGGCTGGGACAATCAGTTCCTCGTGTATTCTAGCCTGCGCTTCGACGCGCAGTTTCAGCCGTTCGGCCTGCACTTCGAGCCGCGTCTCAGCAACGAAAAGCTACGCTCCTATTACGAGGGTCTCGCCTGGGTTCAGGAGGCGTATCTGTATTTCGAGCACGACTTTTTCAAGCTGAAGGTCGGCAAGATTTACAAACAGCTCGGCTTATTTTGGGACAACTCCTTTTACGGTAACATTCAAGTGTACGAGGGTCTCAAGTTCGATCCGAACGCGGGCGCGTCACTCGAAGGTAAGCTCGGCGAGCGTCTCGGCCTCGCCTTTTGGGCGCAGTACTTCGTGATCGACGGACACACGAACGCGTCGCTCACGGGGCGCGACACGATTTCGATTCCCGGCGCGCGCCGGCGCAACACGCTCGCCGGTCGCCTCGCGCCGTTCGCCCAGCTGTCGCCGAACGCTCGGCTCGAGCTCGGGCTGTCGGGCGAGCACTTCACGGCCGATCTGCCGAGCGCCAAGCACTCGGTGTGGCGGATGGCCGTCGACGCCAAGCTCACGTGGGGCGGTCTCGGATTTTGGGGCGAGGTTTTGCACCAGTCCGGCGCCAACGTCGATGCGTTTCCGTATCCGGCCGCACCGAGCGCGAAGCCGCCACTGCCCGGGCGCGCGTCGGCCGACAACACGTACCTGCTCGCGGGCGTCGAGTACGCGCTCGGTCCCCTCGTCGCACGCTACGATCTGAGCCTTGCGCGCTACGCCGACGTACGCGTGGAGGAGGTCCTCCACTTGCCCGGGCTCGGCGTGACGTTCAACCAATACACTTCATTGCTCGCTGAATACGCCTGGTGGCAGCGCTATGCCCCCGAGGGGTCGTCCCAGGTCGACCGCAGCGTGAACCTCACGTGGATGGGCCATTTCTGACCACGCAGCGACGCGCTTCGAGACGCGCGTCAAGCTACGTGACTTCGCGGCGAGAGCGGGCCCGCGCTCGGTGCGCTCGATACCATGCGTGGCACGTTCGCGTCCCACCAATCGGCCGCGTCTTCTTCCGTCCACGCGGCGTCGCGGTCGAATTCGACGAGCGCGAGGTCGCGCCGGAGCACGCTGGCGGACGGCGGACGGCGGGACGCTTCTTTGGCCATGCAGCTTGCCACGATCTCGACGAGGCGCGCAGGCAACGACCGCTCGCAGCGCGACGCGAGCGGCGGCGCCTCTTCGGTGAGGTGCGCCATCATGATCGCCATCGCGTCGCGCCCGTGGAACGGCAACATGCCCGTGAGGGCGAAGTAGGCGACACAGCCGAGCGCGTAGATGTCGGCGCGTGCGTCCGTGTCTTGCCCGAGGATTTGCTCGGGCGCCATGTAGTCGGGCGTGCCCATCACGGCGCCCGCGGCGGTGAGCTTCGCGAGCGGCACGGCGCCGGATTCGAGCTCGCGCGCGAGCTCTTCGAGCGAGCGACCCGAGCTCGGCGCGTCGGCGAGTGAGCGCACGAGGCCGAAATCGAGCACTTTGAGCACGTCTACCTCGTCGGCTTGGCGGCAAACGTACAGGTTTGCGGGCTTGATGTCGCGGTGCACGAGCCCCGACGCGTGCGCCTCCGCGAGCGAGCTACAGGCTTGCATCAAGAGTGAGCACACGCGCGCGGGCGACTGCGGCCCGTGGCGCACGACGAGCGTCTCGAGATCCATGCCGTCGAGTAGCTCCATCACGTAAAAGAACGTGCCGTCGTCGGTGATGCCGTAGTCGAAGAGCTCGATGGTGTTGCGCGAGCGGAGGCTCGCGAGCGTCTGAGCTTCTCGGCGAAACCGCTCGTGGGCTTCGGCGCCCGTATCGCCGTCGGAGCGGATGAGCTTGATGGCGGCCTGGCGGGCGAGCAGCCGATGTTCGGCGCGCCACACCTCGCCCATGCCGCCCGCGCCCAGGCGGGTCGACAGCCGGTAACTGCCGAGCTCCTTGGCTTCGGCTGCGGCGCGCGTCGCGGCGGCGCGCGCTTCGGCGTTCTCACGTCGCATGCGCACGATGTGCCGCGAGAACAGGTACGCGATGCCGACGGCGACCAGCACCGACAAGAGCCCGACGCTGCGCGCCCGGCGCTGGTAGGCGCGTGCCGGCTCGAGCAGGATGTCTTCGGGCACGAACGACGCAACGTGCCAGCCGAGCGACGGATCGCCGACGCTCGCGACGTTGGTCATGAAGCGCCGGCCGCCCGCGACGAGAGCCGCCAAATCATGGGATTTTTGCGCCGCGAAGAACGCGTCGAGCACGGGGTCTTTCAGATCGCGGATTTGGAGCGTGCGGTCGGCCGCTGCCGGGAGCACGCGGATGCGGTCGGTGTCGGCCGGATCGGCCAGCAGCGTGCCGTCGTCGGCGTAGAGCAAGACGCGCGAGCCGGCGAGCGGGATGCGCTCGAGATAGCGCGAGAGCTCGTTCACGTCGAAATCCACCGTGAGCACGGCGCTCACGCTACCGTCCGGCGCGCGCACGGCCTCGGTGCGCGTGACGCCCGTGTAGTGCGTCTTGAAAAAGAGATACGGCGCAGTCCAGGCGGCACCCCGGCTCGTCGTTGCGAGCGCGTAAAAGCCCCGCTGGCGCGGATCATAGCTCGAGCGCTCTTCGCCGAGCTCGAGCAGGCCGTGGCGATCGTCCGTGCCGTAGCGATGGATGTGAGTGCCGTCGGGCATGACACGGCTGTCTTGAAAACGAATGCTGCCGTCGTCGTGCACGTAGGCGCCCTGGAAGGTGCCGTCCGGGAAGCTGATGCTCACGTACGCGACTCCGGCGCGGCCTTGCAGCATGTCGCGGAGCGGGAACGCCACGGCCGAAAGCGGCGCGTCGGGCGTGTGGACGCGCGCGAGGGAGCGGAGCCGGTCGAGGAGTGCGTCGGACTGTCCGAGGGCGAGGCCAATTTGGCGCGCGACGATTCCGTTACGCGCGCGGAGCTGCGCGAGCCCGAGCGCGAGTGAGCTCTCCTCGAGCGAGTGATGGCCGAGCACCGTGAGCCAGGCGCCGATCGCGAGCACGATGCCCGGCACGAGCAAGAGCACGCCGAGCGGCGAGCCGGCCGCGGCCGCGATACGCGTGAACAGCCGCGTTTCGCCCGTGACCCTCCCGGCGCCGCCCGCGCCGAGCCGTTCGTCTCCGATGCGCTCTCCTTGCATGCCGGTGTCCCCTCGCACGCGCCGCGCTGTCTCGTTACCTGGCGGTGCCTCTGCCGAGGTGGATCAAGCCGAAGCAGAGCGACAATAGCGCGGAGGCGATCACGAGCCACATGCCGAATCCCGTCGTCGTGATGAAGACGCGAATCAGCGAAAACAGCCCGAAGAGCAGAATCGCCGCCGAGCCGCCCACGGCAACCCACGACGTCAAGCGGTGCCCGATGATGCTGCCGCCCACCAAGAGCACGCCGAGCAGCGGCACGGCAAACAGCAAAAAGCGATTCGCGCCCGAGAGCATGCCCACCATCTGCCCGCTCGAGAACACGAGCGCGAAGCCGCTGAGCGAGAGCAACGCGCCCGCCAAGAACCAGGGCATGAAGAAGTCCACGAGCAGCGCCGCACCACAGACCCCGAAAATCGCGCGTAACAGAATGCTGAGCCGCGGCCGCTCCGTCGGGTCCGACGCCACAACCTCAACCGCCATTTCGCGGACGCTAGCACGATCCACGTGCATTTTTTTCGAATCCTTCGTCGCGCGGCCTGCCTTCTCCGTTTCGAAAGGAACGACTCACATGACGAAGAACGTTGGACCCGGGGACCGTATCGCGCGCGGATTGGCGGCGGCAGGATTGGGGCTCTGCGCGATTTGGGGGGCGCTCTCGTGGTTGATGTCGGTGGTGCGCCGAACGTGCCGGCGCATGCTCGCGGACGGCACTTAAGTCGAGGGGTGCGAGTGGTCGTTAGCAGGAACGGTGCTGTCTCTGCCGTTCGCACAAACGCCTACCTTGGGGTTTCGCGCCCGGCCTACCGCCAAGCGCGATCCGTCGTCACGCTGCGGTGGGCGCGCGCGCCGGCGCTCGGCCGCGTTCATCGGCTTCGTCGTGACGTTGCTCGCCTCGAGTATCGCGCTCGGCGCGCCGAAAAAGGGTGAGTGGCTCGAGACCAATGTCCTGAGCTCGACGCTCGTGAGCCGCGACTTCACGCTGAAGACGACGACGAGCGTCGCGGACGCAGTGAACCTGGCCGCCGCCGTGGGCCTCCACTACTACTTCGCGGACGCGCTGCGGCTCGGAATGAGCCTGCAGTACACCGAGCGTCTTTGGCCCGAGCCGCCGCCCGACGCGAGTCGTTTTCAGCGCTTCGCATTGATGCCGCAGCTCGGCTGGAACTTCCTCGATCCGTTCTTCGTCTCGACCTTGTTCACGTACGCGCCGCGGACGCGCGGCAAGGCGATCCCCGACCTGTCGATTTCAGTCGTGTTCGGCGCGGCCTTCCCCATCACGCAGCGAGTGCGTCTCGGCGTTTCGGTAGAAGTGCCGTATGCATTTTACTATCACGACGTGCTGAGCCTCGTTTTCCTGACGGGCGTGTCCGTCCGGCTCTGAGTACTACTTCGCCAGTCTCGAACGGTCAGATCACGATCGGGACGGGTGGAGACGAGCTACGAAAAAAACCGGCGAGGCCGGTGGACGGCCGTCCGTCCGTACGCTCCAGCCGCCACGCATCATTAGCCGTCGTCTGCGGGCGGCCCGCCAGCGACTCGCGATTTTCGCGAGCTTACCCCAGCGCGTCCGCCGGTCTCGCCGGTTTCTCGTGTGGCCTATCGCCACTCACACCGATCGAGATCTGCTCCTGCCAAAGACTGGCAAAGTACTGCTAGCCGGTTTCACTACCGGCGTCCGCTCGAACTCGCCTTGCTCGCGAGGCGCGCGACGAGCTCCGCGGAGAGCGGCTGTTCGAAACGCACGCCGACACGGTATTTCCATACGGCTTCTTGGTGGGTTTTGACGTGCGTCACGTGCGCCGCGACGTCGTCGCCGAACTCGGCGCTCTCGAGGTGCAGCGTGAGAATGAGCGCTTGATCGACCCGGAACGGATGGCGCGTGAGGAGGGTCGCGCCGTTCGGGCTCGTGTCGCAGAGGATCGCGGCGTGCCGCAGGTCGCGCTTGCCGTCGATGCCGGCAGGGATCGCCGACGGAAGGCGAGCCCTCGGGCGCGGCTCGGGATCGGGACTCGGGTAGGTCGGGACGTGCAGCGTGTTGGCAGGGCGCGGCCTGCGCGGCAGGGTATCGCCGTCGAGCGGGCCCACCCACGGGCGCTTGCTGCCCGGACCGATCAGCGGACGCAGCGCTTCCCTGAGCTCACGCGCCGTCTGGAAGCGGTTTTCGCGGTCGCGCTCGACCGCGCGGGCGAACCAGGCGTCGAACCCCTCCGGCACGTCGGCGACATCGGAGGGCACCACGATCGGTTCACGGCAAATTGCCGTCAGGAGCGCTTTGAGGGACGAGCCCGTGAACGGCAAGATGCCGGTCAAACACTCGAACGTCATCACGCCGAGGCTCCAGAGATCGGCCCGCGTGTCGACTTCGCCGCCCGCGATTTGCTCGGGGCTCGCGTATGCGGGCGTGCCGAGCATCGCGCCCGTCTTCGTGAGCGCGAGGTCCGGTCCGAGCAGCGCCTTGGCCGTTCCGAAGTCGAGCACCTTCACGAGGAGCTCGTCGCCGCCTTCGACGAGAAAAACGTTGTCCGGCTTGAGATCGCGGTGAACGAAGCCTTCCTCGTGCGCGCGGCTGATCGCCTGCACGACGTGACTCACGACGATCCAAGTCTCGACCGGTGGCAGCAAGCCGTCGCGCCCCAGCCGGCTGCTCAGGCTCGCGCCCTCGAGCAGTTCCATCACGAGGTACGGCGTCTTGCCGTCGACTCCGTAGTCGAGCACCTGCACGACGTGCGGGCTTCGGAGTCTTGCGGCGGCGTGAGCCTCTTGCTCGAAGCGGCGCAAGGCGCTCGGGCTCGGCGACTGCCGATCGATGAGCTTGACGGCCACCTGCGTGCCCAAGCTCAAGTGTTCGGCGGCCCAGACGGTGCCCATCCCGCCGCGCCCGAGCTCGTGCAAGAGCCGATACTTGTCTGCAATGACGCGTCCGCTGGCCACTCGCGCACGAGGCTAACGCGGAAAGGCGCCCAAAGGCACTCTGCCTCGCGGTCACGCGTTGATTTTCGCCTTGGCGCGGCGGGCTATCAGCCGAGGGCGTCGTGGACGGACGTGATGAAGCCACGGAGCGTGGAACACATACTCGCACTCGGCGCCGCGAGCTCCGGTTGCGCTCAGCGCGGCCCGCGCGGTCCGTTCGCGCGTCCGCCGTCGTGGAGCTTCTGTCCGCCGAACGGCGCCACGGTCGGCATCGCGCTGTACTTTGCGGCGAGTGCCTGCTTCAGCGCTGCGAGCTCTGCCGGGTGCTTGGCTGCGACGTCGGTGCTCTCGCTCGGATCGCCCGCGAGATCGAAGAGCTCGAAATGGTCATGTCCGAAGTCGATGAGCTTGTAATTGCCCTGGATGAGCGCGCGCCGCGGCGGGTTGTGCGTGTCCTCGCTGAGCTCGAGTAGGATGGGTTCGCGCGACGAAGGCTCGGCGCCGCGAAGCTCGGCGACGAGCGACTTGCCCTCGAAGTCTGCCGGCGGCTCGACGCCGACGAGCTCGAGGATCGTGGGCGCGAGATCGATGGCGGAGCGACGTGCGTCGATCCGGCGAGCAGCGAGTCCGGGGCCGTGCACCAAGAGCGGGACGTGCGTGAGCACGTCCCAGAGCTCGAAGGCGTGCTTGTACATGCCGTGCTCACCGAAGGCTTCGCCGTGGTCGGCCGTGACGACGAGCACGGTGTTTTTCCACCAGGCTTGCTGCTCTGCCCAGGCGAGGAGCTTGCCGATCCAAAAATCCGTGAACCAGATTTCCTGGTCGTAGCGGTCACGCGCGTGTTTGCCGAACTCGGGTGCTTCGGGGTGGGCGTGATATTGGTCGTGTGGGTCCATGTAATGTGCCCAGGCGACGAAGCGACCGTCCGTATTCTTGGGGTCGGAGAGGAGCTCGATGCCGAGCGCAGTCATCTTGTCGCTCGTGACGTCGTTGTCGGTCTCGGGATCGAAGTGGATGCCTGGCACGAGCCGCCACACGTCGAAGCCTTGTTCGAGTCCGCTCTCACGGCCGAAATACAGGTGGGAGTGCCAGGCGACGCTGCGAACGCCGTTGGCGTGGAGGATCTCGCCGAGAAACAGATTCGACGGCGCGTAACGCGCGAAGAAGCGTCCGTCGCGGTAGAGCGTCGACGCAAAGCGCCCGCTGAGCACGGCCGCGAGGCTCTTCGCGGTGTAGCTCGAGGCGGAATAAGCACGCGTGTACACGACCGACGAGTCCGCGAGGCGCGTGAGGTTCGGCGCAATGGGGCGCGCGTACCCGAGCCACGGCACGTCGGCGCGCAAGCTGTCGACGGTAATGAGCAAGACGTTCAGCGGCAGAGGTGCGGCGCCGTTCGGCGCGGCGCTGCTCGGCGGCGCGGCCCCAGGTGACGTAGCGTTGCTCGATGCCGGCGGCGCCGTGCTCGGCGCGAACGTGGGTGTAGCCGAGGCCACGGCATGGCGCTCACTCGAAGCTCGACGACAGCCGGCAAAAATCAGGAGACCGGAGACGGCGAGCGGCAAGAGCGGCGAGCGACGCGTCAAGCCAGCGCCTTTTAGCACGCGTGCCGTGTGAGTCCTCGGCAAGGCATGATCCGAATGTCAGGGCTGTCCATTTTCGTCTGCATGCTAAACATAACGGTGGGTTTGGCTTAACGCTCTTGCGGGAGGTACGCGCATGGCTCAATTTACGAGGATTCTGTGTATGGCGGGGACGGTTGCGCTCGTGAGCACGGCTTGTGGTCGGACGAAGCATCACGCGGCACTGCACGGCGCTTCCGGCGGCATGAGCGGCACGGCGGGCGCTGCGGCGGCCGGCGGCTCGAGCGGTGCGCCTGCGTCAGGCGGCGCGGCTGCGTCAGGCGGAGCGGACGAGGGGCATGAACCCGCCGGAGTCACCGATGTCGATAGTTTCAGACGCGCTCAATACGACGCTCTTTGTCGCTATATTTTTGGTTGCGACGAGCAAGACAGCGAGATGCAGGATCTACGCTTCGCGATGCGGACGGAGCAGCGCTGTCGTGACGTGTTCGAGGGTTCGGCGCTGCGGGAGCCCGCCTTCGAAGATCTCGACGCCAAGGTGCGGGCGGGGACGATCGAGATGGATCTCGCGGCCGTGCCGGCGTGCATCGACTCGCTAGAGCGTTGCGAGCCTGCCAGCATGAAGCGCTTGTACGACGGGCCAGCGTGCCGCGCCGTGTTTCGCGGCTCCTCGCCGCTTGCCGGCGCCTGTTCGCGCGCCGAGGACTGCGCGAACGACGCGCGCTGCGTGATCGGCGCGGCGTGTCCGGGCGTTTGCACGGCGCGCGTGCCGGTGGGTCAAGCGTGCGAGTCGGCGTCCGACTGCGATGACCACGACGGCCCCGCGACGTGCGTCGTGAGCAACGGGTCGGGTGCATCGACGTCCACCTGTCAACGAGTCGTCCTTCGCCGTCCTGGGCTCGACGAAGCCTGCAGTTTCGGCGTCTCCGAAAGCGGCGAATCGACGGCCTGCGACGACGGCCTGTTCTGTGACGGCACCAGCGGCACCTGTCGCCCGCCTCTGCCCGTCGACTCCGCGTGCGACTCCGATGACGACGTGTGCGCTGGTGGACAATTCTGCCGCAATAGCCGTTGCCAAATCGTGACGCTCGAGGGGCACGTGGGCGACGACTGCGACCAAGACTTCATCAAAGTCTGCGACTTGTTCGGACGCCTCTACTGCGTGAACCAAAAGTGCGAGCTCGTGGGTGACGGCACGGAGGGTGCGACGTGCCACCCCATCGACTATGCGGCGTGGAGCGACTGCAACGCTGGGCTCATCTGTCTCGGCTCGGATTCGAGCGTGGACGAGCCTAGACCCGACGGCTTGCCGCGCTCGATCTGCGGCACAGCGCGTACCACGGGGCAGCCCTGCGAAGGCAACGACGACTGCGCCAGCGAATACTGCCGGGCGGATCACACCTGCGGTGTGGCGTATTGCTGCGGCGAAGCGAGTTGTCAGAGCAACTGAAGCTTCGGCGACGTTTCGCCGGCTTGACGGCCTCGAAGCTCCCGAGCGGCGAGCGGACGCGCTTTCGAAACGAGGTCGCCGAGTGAGCGCGAGCACGCGAGTGTGAAGCACATGAGTGCGTACAAGTGACCGGCGTGACGCCTGCCTGCGTTGGAACGGCCGCTCTCGCGACCACACGCGCTCACAGCGTCACCGAGTGTGTGGGAGTGTCGCCGGTCGAGCACGTCATCCAAAAATCGAACGAGCGATAGCAAAGATGCCGCGCAGCGTGGCGTTCATGAGCGAGTCGTCACTGTGCGATCGACATGAGTGTGACGACGTGTGAGACGCCGCGCCTGGCTCGCGCGTGAGGCGCGAGGCAAGAGCGCTCGCGGTGCGCGAGAAAACGTGACGGAGGGGTTGCGAGTTTCGCTTCAGAAGTGATATCCTATTCACTCGCCTGCTCTGTCGACTTTTGCAGGTTTGTACACAGAAGGGAACGCGACTCCATGACGACTCGACGCGCGGTAGTGGCTGGACTGGGTGCGGCTGCCATCGTGTTCGGCTTCGATCCGGCGACTCGGGGTTGGATCTCGGAAGCGCAAGCTGCGCCGTTCGATCACGTGCCGGATCTCGACGGTGAGCTCGTCACGGATCCGAGTTCCGTAGCGCCGTTTGCCAAGGATCTCGGCAATATCGTCCACCACACCCCCGTCGCCGTGCTGTTCCCCGCGTCGGTCCGCGACGTCGAGAAGATGGTGAGCTTCTGCAAAGCACGCGGCATCAAAGTCGCGGCGCGCGGGCAGGGTCACGCCACGTTCGGTCAGGCGCAGGCGGAGGGCGGGCTCGTCATCAACATCGGCAGCCTGAATCAAATTCATTCGATTGGGCCGCACTCCGCCGACGTCGACGCGGGCGCTACCTGGAAATCCCTGCTGCAAGCTTCGGTTCCGCTGGGACTGACGCCGCCCGCCCTCACCGGCTACACGAACCTCTCGCTCGCAGGCACGCTGTCCATGGGCGGCGTCTCGCCGACGAATCGCGAGGGCGCGCTGGTCGATCGTGTTCAGGCGCTTCAGGTCGTCACCGGTCACGGTCACGCCGAGTGGTGCTCCGCGGAGCGGAATCCCGATCTCTTCTCCGCGGCGCTCGCGGGCCTCGGTCAGTGCGGCATCATCGTGCGCGCGGTCGTGGACATGGTGCCCGCGCGCGCGCAATCACGCGTCTATCTCATCACGTACACCGACAACGCGACCTTCTTCGCGGACTTTCGCAAGCTCCTCGAGCGCGCTGACTTCGACGGCCTTTACAATATTTGGGTGCCCGACGGCTCGGGTGGCTTTCTGTATCAGCTGAACGCAATCAAGAATTTCGATCCTGCAAGCCCGCCCGACGACGCACACTTGCTGCGGGGTCTGCACTACAGCGGGGTCGAAAGCTCGGATTCGTCATACCTGGACCAGGTATTGAGTGTCGATGTCCTCGTCGATTTCCTCGAATCGATCGGCATGTTCAGCACGCTCACCCATCCCTGGTTCGACGTATTCCTGCCGGACGATCGCATCGAAGCCTACGTGGGCGACGTGCTCCCGACGCTCGGCCCCGACGACGTGGGTCCCACGGGATTCATGCTGCTCTTCGCGCTGAAACGCTCGAAGCTGCACCGCCCGCTCTTGCGCGTGCCCGAGTGCGGGGAATGGGTGTACCTGTTCGACATCTTGACCTCATCGCCGACGCCCAACCCCGGCGACGAGTACGTGGCACGCATGCTCGCGCGCAATCGTACGCTGTTCGAGAAGGCGCGAGCCGTCGGTGGCACGCGTTATCCGATCGGGACGCTCGAATTCAGTCGCCTCGACTGGCTCCGTCAGTACGGGCCGGTCGCCGACGAGCTCTTCCGCTGGAAGCAGCGCTTCGACCCGCGCGGCATTCTGACGCCCGGTCCAGGCATCTTCTAAACCCGACCGGAGCGCCCGTGTGGGGGGGCGGCGGCGCCGCATTCACAACTCACACGGAGGTAGCAGCTTGCAATCCCCAATAGAAAAATCGAAAGAAGGAGAGGGACGGACAGAATCGGGGACAATGCCCGTGGGGGGCCGACTGATCGACTATGCCAGCACGCGACTCGGCATGTTGTGCAAGGCGGCCGGTTTCGGCGACGAATCGGAAAACGTGACTCGCACCTTCGAGAGCTTGATTTCGCCGTGGGCGGAGCGCTCGCGTACCGAGCACGGTGAATGGGCGTCCGAAATCAGTGACGACAACACGCCCGTCGAATTTTCCGTCGCGATCGCCGACAGCGGCGTGGATGTGCGCGTGCTCTTCGAGCCTCAAGCGGACCGACCCGTCCTCGCCGACTATCGAGCCGCCGGCCTCGCCTTTCAGGAGCGCCTCGAGCGCGAGTTCGGGGCGAGCCTCGACCGCTACCGCCAGCTGCAAGATCTGTTTCTGCCCGAGGACATGCACGGACCGTTCGCGATTTGGAGCTCGGCCGTGTTCTCGCGCCGGCGACCCCCCGCGTTCAAAGCGTACTTGAATCCGCAGGCGCGCGGCCCCGAGCACGCGGCAGAGCTCGTGCAGCAAGGCCTCGAGCGGCTCGGCTTCTCCGCGGCTTGGCAGAACCTGAGCGAAACGGTGCTGCGCCGCGGCTCCGAGCTCGACGAGCTCAAGTACTTCGCGCTCGATCTGACGGACGACGCCGAGACGCGCGTGAAAGTGTACGTGCGGCACCACTCGGCCACCGCGGAGGATCTCGAGTGCGCTTCGAGCATCGCCGAGAGTTACGCAGAGGGTGAAGCGCTCGAGTTCGTCCGCGAGATGCGCGGCAGCGGCGAGCGCTTGAACGAGCGCGCCCCCTTCACGTGCTCTTCGTTCGTGGGACGCAAGATCGAGCGGCCCGTGGCGACGACCGTCTACGTCCCCGTCTGCGCGTATGCGCGCGACGACGCTGCGGTGCTCGAACGGGTGCGCCGCTACATGCGGCGGCAGGGCTTCGACTCCTCGCTCTACGAAAGCATCGTGAACGGCTTTGCCAATCGGCCCCTCGCGGAGGGTGTAGGCATGCAATCCTGGATCGCACTACGCCGTTTCGGCGCGTCGGCGCGCATGACCGTATATCTTGCGACCGAAGCGCAGCGTGTCCACCGGCCCGGCACCATTCCTGCGCCTACGCCCGATCGCTCCGGCTCGATTTGGGGCTTGCCAGGCGCGAGCATCCCGCCGCGCAATACGCGACGTCCACCGAGCATTCCGCCCGCACCCGCAGGCGCGACGCTCAAAGATTTGTTTGCACGGATCGAGCAGCGGAAGGCCGAATACCGAGCAGCGCCGTTCCTACGCTACTTGCGCGACCCGAACGTCGACGCCCGAGAAAAGTTTCGCTTCGCGCCACACGTTGCGCATTTCGTCTTCACGTTTGCCGACCTTTGCTCGCTCGTACTACCCGAACATCCCCCGCGCGACTTTTTCCAAGAGCTCGTGAACGCGAACGTCACGGAGGAGACGGAACATTGGGGTTGGTTTCTGGCCGACCTCTCCGAGCTCGAGCAAGATCCCACGCTTCGCTACAGCGACGCTCTCCGCGCGATCTGGAGCGACCGCACACGCCGCACACGCACGCTGTCGTACCAGCTCTGTCATTTGGGTCTCGCCGCGGACTCGCTCGGGCGGCTCGTGCTCGTGCACTGTGTCGAGGGCGCGTTTCAGGCGACCGTCGCCGATCTTGGAGCCGCCTCGAAGCAATTCACCGAGCGGACGGGCATCAGGCTACGCTACCTCGGCCGCGATCACTCCGAATCCGAGGAAAGCCACACGCTCGAGAATCCCGAGCTTCACCGGCGGCTCGAGCGTGTGGAGCTCCCGGCGGACGCGTTCCGCCGGCTCTGCGACGTGGTTGACCGCTCGTTCCAGCTCTTCGCCGATTTTGCCGATGAAATGCTGGAGCTTGCGCAGAGTCCGCCCATGTTGGACGCCCACTAGGCGACGAGTGAGTAGAAGAAGCTTTCGTCCCGGCCGCTGCGCTTCGAGTGACCACTTTCCAACGGAGTCATGCTCCGCGTCCGACGGCACGAGGTCCCGCTCTGCTCCGGAAAGCATGGGGGTACAGCGGATTCTCCTGCGCCGGAAGATATGTTAAAAGTTGAGGTTCATGGACGCGCGGATTGTCGACCAGAACCCTGACGTTTGCCTAGCCGTCTGGCAGCAAACGGTGATCCATATCTGGCGCGGGCAGCCGACTGTAGAGAGCATCGCCGAGATGGTAGCGACCTGCAACGAGCTGATTTCGAGTAGTCGTGCACCGGTCACCTATCTGTCCATCGTCGAGCGCAGCTCGCCCCCGCCGGAAGAGCCGGTCCGCGCCGCGCTCGCACAGTGGAGCCGGGACGTGGTGCCGAGGATGGTGGGCGCCGTGATCGTCGCCGAGGGCAGCGGCTTCCGATCGGCGCTCGTTCGCGGTGTCGGACTCGCGCTCGCGACGCTCATGCCGCATCGCATCCCCTTCAAGTTCGTGAGCAGCGTAGACGAGGCCATCAATCATCTCGCTCCCAAGTTGCCGGTGGCGAGCGGTGGCGCACCTATGTTGCGCAAGGTGGTCGAACACTTGCGCTCGAGCATGCACACGCAGATGACGTGAGCGACCTGACCGCAAATGCGGCTGCGGCGGTTGCAAGCGTAGAAGCAGCCGCGCAAAATTACGCGGACGGGTGCGAAGGGTCTCACTGGTGGAGCAGCGCAAGTTGCCACAGTGAACGACGTGTTGCACCTGCGTCGATCCGCCACCGCCCGACAAATCCAATCAGCGTGCGCGCTGCGCGTCAGCGTCGGTGCTCCGCGTTCGAAGCAGTAAAGCGTGCCGCCAAAGTCTGCTAGAGAAGCGAGCAGTTCGTCGCGTCACTCTTTCGTCGCGTCACTCTGGAGCGTTGTCATGTTTCCTACTTGCAGCAGGAAGGATTTCATTCATCTCGTCGCTGGCACCGGCGTGCTCGCCCTCGTCGGGTGTTCTTCGGGAGATGACGATGCTTCGCCGTCCGGTCAGGGGGGCGCAGTCGGCGGTGGCGGCACTGGTGGCACCACGCCGACGGCCGGTACCGGTGGCACCGGCACGGGTGCTGGGACGGGTGGTACGGGCGGCAGTGGCGCGACGAGCGGTTCGGGCGGCAGTGGCGGTAGCGGTGTCGCTGGGAGCTCGACGGGCGGCGGCGCCGGTCAGGCCGCGAGTGGGGGTGCGGCGGGGACCGCGGGCGCTGCGGCGGGTTCGGGTGGGACCGGGCAGGGCGGTATGGCGGGCATGAGTGGCTCCTCGGCTGGCGGACGCGTCGGCAGCGGTGGCGCGACGACCGGCGGTAGCGGCGGAATGGTGAGCGGCGCCGGTGGCGGGGGCAGAGCCGGCGCGGGCGGCATGAGCACGGGCGGCATGGGCGGCAGCGCGGGCAGCGGCGGCGGCAGCACGTGCACGAAGGATATCACCGCACAAATCTCGATGAACCACGGTCACACCTTGACCCTGCCCATCGCCGACGTCATGGCCGGCGTCGCCAAGATCTACAACGCACGCGGCACGGCAACGCACGATCACTACGTGCAGGTGACGGCGGCAGACTTCACGCTGCTCAAGACGGGCGGCACGATCAAGAAGGTGGCGTGCAACGGGGGCGACCACGAGTTCGTGTTGAGCTGCGGCACGGCGAGCGAGCAAGCCGGCAACCCCATGTGCGACACGAACGACATGTGCGCGTCGAGCATGTCGATGCTCTGCCCGGATCCGACCTGACGCGCGTCGCGAGCGCGTCGCTCAGCGGCGCACGTCAGCGAGTCTCCGGAGTTTTTTCTCAGCTGACAATTCTTTTCGTTTGCGGGCATTGATCAGCGCGATGGTGCGCTGGCGTGTATTGGCCCTACTCGGTCTCTCGCTCGTGACGTGGCTCGGCTGCTCCGGCAAGAGCCGTCACGAGCCACCGAACCATGCAGGCGGACGCGCCGGCGCTGCGGGAAAATCGAGCGCCACCGCAGGCAAGGGCGCGGCAGGCCAGGGCGCCGGAGGCGTTACCGGTGGCGCAGGTACCGAAGCTGGTGCGGCGGGTTCGGACAACGAGGGTGGTCGCGGCGCCGAGCCTTCCAGTGGCGGAATGTCCGCGGCTGGGCATAGCGCCGCGGGCGGAAGGTTCGGGACGGGGGGCGTTGCTGGCATATCCTCGAACACGGCCGGCAATGCGACGAGCGGCGCGAGCGGAGCGAACAACGCGCCGTCCGCGTGGGGTTGCTTGCGCGCCGCCTACGGCGACGGCAAGTGCGACTGCGGCTGCTGGGCTCCGGATATCGACTGTACGAAGGCGGAGCTCGACCACTGCGACGTGTGCAATGCGGAGGGGAGCTGCAATCGCGCGGCGTGTCCGGGCAACATCGATCCCGACGACATCACGCGCTGCACGCCACCGCCAGACGGTTGGACCTGTACGCCCGCCGCCTACAACGACGGCAGCGTCTGCGATTGCGCTTGTGGCATCCGCGACCCCGACTGCAAAGATGGCAAACTCTCGAGTTGCGACAGCTGCGCCACCGTGGGGTCGTGCGCGAACGGCGCCTGTCCGTCCGACGTCTCCTCGACCGACAATAGTCAGTGTGAGGTTCCGCTGCGCTGGGTCTGCGAGGCGCGGCTTTACGGCGACGGTCACTGCGATTGCGGCTGCGGCATGCTCGATATCGACTGCGCGGACGCGACCTACGTCGCCTGCCAGGCTTGCCACGGTTGCTCCGACGCTTCGTGCAACACCATCGACCAGCGAGACAACTCGATCTGCACGGCGCCGCCCAGCTCCTGGACGTGCTCGCCGCGGCTCTATCGTGACGCCACGCAGTGCGATTGCGGTTGCGGCTTCTTCGATCCGGATTGCGACTCGCCGAGTGTCGACGCGTGCGATCGCTGCAACGACAACGATTCCTGCTCGTTGCAGGCATGTCCCGGCATCATCGATCCGGACATGAACGGCAGCTGTAAGCCGCCGCCACCGCCCCCGGAATGGACCTGTTATCCGTACCAGTACGGGGGCAATCAGGTCTGCGACTGCGGCTGCGGCGCGCCCGACATCGACTGCGCCACGAGCGACATCGAGCTCTGCGCGCAGTGCTCGAACTGCGGCGGTATCGACTGCCGAAAAACGGTCCAGGCCACGGACACGACGCAGTGCAATCCCCCGACGTCAGACTGGACCTGTCCGGCGAAGGACTACACCGATACCACTTGCGACTGCGGCTGCGGCGTGCCCGATCCGAAGTGCAACGGGATCGAGGACGGCTACGTTTGCCAGAATTACCCGGCGGAGGGCTGCTCCGGCGGTATCAAGTCGCACATCGATCCGAACCACAACGCAAAGTGCCTCGTGAGCGTCCCGAGCGGCTGGACCTGCAACCGCGGTTACTTCGGCGACGGGCTCTGCGACTGCGGTTGCGGAGCCGTCGACGCCGATTGCAGCTCGCCGGACGCGGCCGCTTGTAAGAAGTGCGACAACGCGGGCAGTTGCTCCACGGCAAACTGTCCGGGCACGATCCTGCCGAGCGACAACGCACACTGCTCGAACTGAAGCGACGATCTTGCGCTCGGGCTTCTACCGTCGCTCCCGTCACGGCGGCGTGCAGTGCGCGGTATCGTTCGCGTCGATGGTGCCGGGACATGCTGCCGTCGAGCAGCTGCCGACGCCGTTGCACTGCTCGCAGGCGCTCGCGTCGTTCGACGGGCAGTCGGGATCCACGACGCCGCAGCCGCAGTCACACAAGCCGTCGTCGTAAAAGCGCCGGTCGCAGGTCCAATCGTTCGGCACGTTCACGAGGCACTCTGCGTTGTGGTTCGGGTCGATGTGCGACTTGTTGCCCGCGGAGCAACCCTCGACCGGGTAGTTGCCGCACACGTACGAGAGCTCGATTCCCTGACAGAACACGTCGGCAATGCCACAACCGCAGTCACAAATGGAATCGCGGAACGCGGCGGCCGAACAAGTCCAACCACTCGGCGGCGGCGCGCATTGCGTCGTATCGGATGGATCCACCGTGCCCTCACACGCGCCGTGGCCGCCGCAGACGAGGCAACGCACGCAGCTATCGAAGGCCGCGTCCCGACAATCCAGATCCTCGAGCCCGCAGCCGCAGTCGCACTCGATGCCGTCCGCGTACGCGCCGGGCGGGCATTGCCACCCCGGCGGTGCAGGCGGCTGAGCGCAAATGCCGTTCGACGCGGGGTCGATGACGCTCGGACACGCGTGCGCCGAGCACGAGCCCGGTGAGTCGCACTTGTCACACGCGTCGACCGTCGCCGACTCGCAGTCGGGGTCGAGCGCTCCGCACCCGCAGTCACAGCGTACACCGTCGTGATAGAGCCGCGCGGAGCAGTTCCAGCTGGGCGGCGGATTCTGACAATGCGCGTTGTCGTCGGCGATGAGCTCGTTGCAGTGGAGTGGCCAGCAACTCGATTGGTCGCAGACCTCGCACGACGCGGCCATCGCGTCCGGACAATCCACGTCGACCACGCCGCAGCCGCAATTGCACGTGCCGTCGCCATACGTCGCCGGATCGCACGTCCAGCGCGCGGGCGGCGGTACACACGCCGTCACGTCGTCCGGATCGATACGCCCCGGGCACGCGCCGGTACTGCAGCTTCCCTCTGCATTGCACACGTCGCAATGGGCGAGCTCCGCGTCACTACAGTCCTTGTCCGGCACGCCGCAGCCGCAGTCGCACTGCCCGTCTCCGTACGCGAAATAGATACATTTCCACCCCGGCGGCGTGCCGTTTGCACCCCCAGCGCCAGCCTCGCCCCCGAGCGCAGCCGGTCTCCCCGCGCTCGGCGCCGTTCCCGCTACGCCGCCGGTTGCTCGTGGGCCACCTGTTCCTGCACGAGCCGAACTGCCGCCGTCTTCCGCGCCGCCGCTCGTGTCGGCGCCGCCGCTCGTGTCGGCGCCGCCGCTCGTGTCGGCGCCGCCGGTGCTGGTGTTCCCGGCAGCGGAGCGTCCGGCATGAGCGGCCGGTTCGTTGCCTTCGTCAGTCGAACAGCCGAGCCAGGTCGTGATCGAAAGTCCGAGCAACGCGACCAAGCGCCAGCGAGTGGACATCCGCTGATCTATGCCCGGAACGCGAACGCCGCACCACCCGCACGGATCCGAGCCACTCCGCTTGCAGTTGGGGAACCAGACGAGGAAATTCGCACCCGCGGTCGCAAGCATTCGAGCGTCAGAGCTATTCGCGCGCGGCGGAGCTGCAACCGTATTTCATGGAGCATAATGCAGGGCGCATGTTGGACGGGAGATGGCTCATCGTGGCTAGCCTTGTGTGTGGGGCTTTCCTCGGCTGCTCCGGGAAATCGTCGAGGCCGCACACTTCGCCGACCAATGCCGGAAAACCGTCGATCGTGACGAGCGATGCGGGCGAGGCCGGTGAGATGGGATTGGCCGTCGGCGGCGTCGGCGGCGCCGGCGGAGGTCGCGGTGGATCGGCCGGCGCTGCGACGGCTGGGTCGAAGTCGGGCGGCGCCGGTGCGGGTGGCGCGAGCGGGCCAGGCGGAGCGGACGGGCTCGCTGGGCGCGGAGGTTTCGCGGGCATGGCTGGGCGCGCGGGCGCTGGCGGGTTCCAAAGCGTGGGGGGCGGAGCCGGTACGGGCGGTTCGAACGTCAACGTGCCGGCGGGGTGGACATGCCAAGCGACGAAATACCGCGACGGCAAGTCGTGCGACTGCGGTTGCGGCGTGCCCGATCCCGATTGCAAGGACGACAGCGTCGAGAGCTGCGACGTTTGCTCGCTCCTCGGCGGTTGCGGTCATGCGACGTGTCCGTCGAATATCGTTCGGGACGACAACGCGCACTGCGCAGAGGCCCCAGATTGGTTCTGCGATGCGGCCACGTACGGCGACGGCAAATGTGACTGTGGTTGCGGCGCCATCGACATCGACTGCGCGAGCGAAAAGGCGGAGGGTTGCGAGTTCTGCCCGCTTGGCGGCTGTACGAGCGTGTTCGATTGCTCGACGGTCGACCCGGACGACAACAGCGTTTGTACGACCGCGCCTCTCGGCTGGACGTGCGATGCGCGGCTCTATCGCGACGGCACGCAATGCGATTGCGGCTGCGGCTTTCGCGATCCGGATTGCACGGACAAAGACGTCGCCGCCTGCGAAACCTGCGACTCTCCGGGTTCCTGCTCGCACCAACCATGTCCCGGCACGATCGACCCGGCTGCCACCGCGCGCTGCTACGTTCCGAACCCGCCAGCCGCGTGGCACTGCGACCCGAGCATGTACGCGGATGCCAAGCTCTGTGACTGCGGCTGTGGCGCCCCGGATCCGGACTGTCGCATTAATACCCTGGACAGCTGCGAGCGCTGCGCCTGCGGTTTCAACTGCGCCGACGCAGTCGACCCGGCCGATATTACCCAATGCGTGCCTCCGCCGCCGGGCTGGACTTGTGCGCCCGAGTCCTACGCCGACTTCACCTGCAATTGCGGCTGTGGCGTAATGGATATCGACTGCCTGCCGAACCTGTACTGCGAATATTGCGATGGTTGTGCGAAGGGGTACTGCGGTCGCATCGATCAAGACGACATCACCCAGTGCCTCGATCGGCCGCCGCCTGCGGGATGGACGTGCCCGGTCGATGCCTTCTTCGACGGAGCCTGCGACTGCGGCTGCGGCGCGAGCGACGTCGATTGTGGCGGACCTAGCAAGATCGCCTGTGACGTTTGCGACGATCCAGGCAGCTGCTCGAACGTCCCGTGCTCCGTGACGCCGAACCCCATCAAGTCGAGCGACAACACGACCTGTTCGAATTAGGCTGCCCTACTTCGCCAGTCTTGAATGGCCAGATCACGATCGGCGCGGGTGAAGACGGGCTACGAAAAAAACCGGCGAGGCCGGTGGACGGCCGTCCGTCCGTACGCTCCAGCCGCCGCGCGTTATCAGCCGTCGTCTGCGGGCGGCCCGCCGACGACTCGCGATTTTCGCGAACTCACCCGAGCGCGTCCGCCGGTCTCGCCGGGTTCTTGTGTGGCCTATCGCCACTCACGCCGATCGAGATCTGCTCCTGCCAAAGACTGGCGAATTAGTGCTAGTAGACAGCCGCCCCGCGGCCTGAAAGGATTCGCGCGTGGAGCCGAGTCGCGATCCCGAATCGGAGCTCAGAGTGCTCCGCGAGCGAGTGGCGCAACTCGAGAGCGCGATGTCCACGCGCTCGGACCCGCTGCTCGCGGCGCTCCTGGAAAATGCGGCCGCGTTCCTCACCGTGATCACGCCCGACGGGCGGCTCGTGGCCACGGGCCGTGAATCCGAGGGGTTCGGCTCGGTCGTCGGGCGCAGCGTGCTCGAGTTCACTCCGCCGAGCTCGCATGACACCGTCATGCAGGCGCTCGCGAAGGTGAACGAAACCTTGCAGCCCGTCACGTACGAAGCGGCTGGCTACGGCGAAAACGGCGAGGCGGACCACGTATACCAAGTGCGCGGCGTGCCGATCGTCGCGGACGGCCGTGTCGAATCGATCGTTCTCGTACCGACGGACATCACGCAGCGCGTGCGCCTCGAGCGCTCGCTCCGCGAGAGCAACGAAAGCCTGCGACTCGCGGTCGCGGCTTCCGGCATGGGCTTTTGGCGCTGGGACGTGGCGAGCGATGCCATCCACTGGGACGCGCGCCTGTGCGAGATCTACGGTGTCGAACGCGCGCCGCCGGACTATCAGCATTACGCCAAGCTCATTCACCCGGAAGACCTGTCCGTCGTGCAGGCTGCCGTGCGACGCGCGCTCGAGCAGGGTACGTACCCGACGACCGAGCACCGCATCTTGCGCGCGAACGACGGCGCCGAGCGCTGGGTCTTGGCGGCAGCCACCGTTGCGCGCGACGAAAGCGGTCGTCCCGTCCTCTTGCACGGAGGCGGCCTGGACATCACCGATCGCAAGCAGCTGGCTCGCCAGCTCGAGCTGGCCGAGCGCGTGCAAGCCGTCGGGCAGCTGGCGGCGGGTATCGCGCACAATTTCAACAATCTCTTGGCCGTGATCGTTCCGACGTTGTCGCTGGCCGTCGAGCAACCCACGCCCGAAGACACGAGCGCGCTGAAAGCGGCCCTCACCGCCGCGCTCCAGGCGCGCGAGCTCGTTCAGAGCATGTTCGCGCTCACGACGGCGCCGGATGCGCTCGCTCGCGGCAGCGCCGACGCGAGCGACGTCGTCAAGCGCACCGTGGCCATGTGTCGCGCCACGTTCCCGCGCGAGATCGATATTTCGTGCAGCATCGAGCCGGCGCCCGCGCCCGTCGGCGTGGCGTCGAGCAACCTCGAGCAAATGGTGCTCAATCTGCTCACCAACGCGCGTGACGCGATCGAAGAGCAGCCCCGCGGCGCGTCCGAAATCCGCGTCACGGTCGGCTACTCCCGAGACACCACGCCGGCCGTCGCGCGCATCACCATTGCCGACAGCGGCGTCGGAATGAACGAAGAGACCCGCAGCCGCATCTTCGACCCTTTCTTCACGACCAAGACCCGCCAGCGCGGCACGGGGCTCGGGCTCGCCACCGTGGCGGCGCGCGTGCGGGACGCGTGTGGAACCATCGAGTGCAGGAGCGAGCCCGCGCGGGGCACGACGTTCATCGTGGAGCTTCCCCTGCAATCGAGCTCGGCCGCGCGCCCGGCGGAACAGCGCGTGTCCATGCCGGCGCGCCTGTCGGGCCGTATCCTGATCGTAGACGACGAGGATCTCGTGCGCGCGACGCTCCGGCGCATCCTCAAGCGCGCGGGTCTCGAGGTATTCGAGGCCGCGAGCGCTCCAGAGGCGCGGACCATCCTCGAGCAGACGTCGATCGATCTCGTGGTGCTCGACGACTCCATGCCCTACGAGTCCGGTCTCGCAGCGATTCCGTCGCTGCGGGCGCGCACGCGCGCGCCGTTCGTCCTCTTCACGGGCCATGCGCCCGCGGTGCCCGACGGCGTGGCGGCGCTCGTGCGCAAACCGGCCCGACCGGACGAGCTCCTGCGCGTCGTGCACGAGCTACTCCCCGACGCGAAGAAGCGCGAACCGTAGTTCCATCCCGCGGCGGTCGCCGCCGACGTTCCGCTGCGACGGTTGACAGCCACCGTGAGCTATCGGCTAGCTCGCGCATGGCGAGTTCGCCGTACAAAGCCGCTGCTGGCTTGGGCGTGAGCCACGCATCTTCGTTCCTCACGATCGTGGCGCTCGGAGTCGTCGGGATCTTCGGCCGTCAGACTCTCGGGTGGACGCTGTTTGCCGTCGCGGCGCTCGCGCTGGCAGTTACGACCGCCGTGCATCACGCCGAAGTGATTGCGGCGCGCGTCGGGCCGACGCTCGGCGCGCTCGTGCTCGCGCTCGCGGTCACAGCGATCGAAGTCGGCTTGATCGTGTCGATGATGACGAACGACACGCCAGATTCCGCCGTGGTGGCGCGCGACACCGTGTTCTCGGCCGTCATCATCGTCACGAACGGCATCCTCGGTATCTGTCTGCTCGTCGGCGGTTTGCGCTTCAAGGAGCTCGGCTTCCACGCAGGCGGCACCAATTCGCTGCTCGCCGTACTCGCCGTGCTCTCGGGGCTAACGCTCGTATTGCCTAATTACACGATCTCCACGCCGGGACCCGTCTACAACTCCGCGCAACTGGTGTTCGCGTCGGTCGCCTCGCTCGCGCTTTATGGCTGCCTGCTCTTCGCACAAACCAGGACGCACAAGGATTACTTCGAGCCGCCGGGTGCGGCCGAAACAGCGCCGCAAGCAGAGCATGCATTGCCGACGCCCGGCATGGCATGGCTGAGCTTCGCCTGCCTCATGCTGAGCCTCGTCTCGGTGATCGGCCTCGCGAAGAAACTGAGTCCCGCGATCGAAGCCGGCATCGACGCCGTAGGAGCGCCCCGCGCGACCGTCGGCATCGTGATCGCGCTGCTCGTGCTCGCGCCCGAGATGTTCGCGGCGTTATCGGCGGCTCGTCACAATCGGCTACAGACCAGCCTGAACCTCGCGCTCGGCTCGGGCGCCGCCAGTATCGCGCTGACGATTCCGACCGTGAGCGCGTTCGCCATTGTTACGGGACGCTCGCTCGTCCTCGGGCTCGACTCGAAAAACATCGTGTTTCTCACGCTCACGTTCGTGACGAGCGGTCTCACCCTCGGTCGCGGCAGCAGCACGGCGCTCCAGGGGCTGACTCACCTCGTGCTGCTGTGCGCGTTCCTCGCGTTTTCCTTCGTGCCCTGAGCTTGATTCCAGCGTTTCACGCTCGCGGAAGATGCTGCGACGATCGTTGTGCCATTGTGTGCCGTAATCCGCGGCGCAAAGGTTGCATTCTCGCGCTCGTGACTCACTTGTCGCTGAGGCTCCGTCACGCATCCCACCTGGTCCTGCTCGCACTGGCATGCTGCGAGAGCGGCTGTGGCAGCGGCAGTTCGGCTGATGCGGGCGCCGCGGGAGCGGCGGGAATGAACGGTGGCTCCGCCGGGATCTCCGGCGCCGCTCAGGCAGGTTCAGGCGCAGGAACCGGCGCAACGAGTGGCGTCGGCGGCAGCACGGGCGGCAACGGCGCAGCGAGCGGAGCGGGCGGCAGTACGGGCGGGACCGGGGCCGTCTCTGGCTCGAGCGGCGCGAGCGGCACCGGCAACATGCAGACCGGCGGCAGCAGCGGCAAGGGCGGTTCGGCGCCGGGTGGCGCGGGCGGAGCGAGTGGGAACGCGGGAGCTGGCGGCAGCGGCGGCAAACCGGACGCGAGCTGCAAGAAAAACGATTCGCTCCCTGCCCTTCGGTGCAGGAACAGCAGCGATTGCAACAACGGTTCGTTCTGCTCGCCGACGCTCCTCACCGGCGGCTGCGGCGCGCAGCTGCAGGCGACTCGACTCTGCCAGATGGACGCTGACTGCACGGACGCCAACGTGTGCCTGTCCCAGCCGACTCCTGTCTGCACGGTCGGCACACCAACCTCGTGCGGCCCCGCGTGCACCGCCAATTCGTGCGGGAGCGGCATGCGTTGCGCGACGAACGGGCACTGTGAGCCCACGCCGTGCAGCGACGGCTTCGCCTGCGCCGAGGGCACCGTCTGCGACGGCGCCGCGACCAACGCCGACACGCACGGCTGCCGCCCAGCGAGCTGCGCGAGTGATGGCTTCAGCTGCACGAGCGAGCAAAAGTGCGACGCCAGCGTGAGCGGAGCCGATGTCCATGGTTGCGCGCCGAAATCGTGCAAGACGGACGGCTATGCCTGCGCGGCGGGCTACGTTTGCGGCGACCCGACCGTACTCGACGCGCACGGCTGTCGCTGCGGGTCGGACGAGGTGTGCGGCACCGACCGAGTCTGTAACAGCGCGGGTTACTGCTCGGCACGTGGTTGCGCGACCGACGACGACTGCGAGTGCGGCGTGTGCATCGGTGCTCCGAGTGGCACCTGCGCTCCGGACTTCTACTATTGCTCGATGCTCGCCGCCTGAGTCACCGAACGGCGGCGTGAACTCAGCGCGCGACCGTGCGGAGCGGTCGTGCGGCTGGCGCGCTCGCCGCGCTCTCGCGCGCACTCTCACCGCTCGCGCACGCAGCGCACACGCACGCTCGGTCCCGCGCCGTCTCGGGAATGCGCGCGAGCACGTCGCGCGGGATCTCGAGCTCCATGCACCAGCAGGCCGCGGCGACGTTCCCAGACGCCATCGCGCAGCCGTTCAGGCTCCCGCACAGCGGACAATGGCTTGGATTCGGCTCGGAGCCCATGGTTTGGCAGTGTACTTGACGCGGGCCGAGCGGCAGCGCATATTATCTCTCCATTCAGATAGAAGGATACATGAGTCTTTCCGAGTACGTGGACACGCTGAACCTGCTGGGCGACGAAAGCCGCCTCCGGCTCTGCGCGTTGCTTCGTGATCGGGAGCTCTGCGTGACTGACCTCGTGCGGGTGACGGGCATCGCGCAATCGCGGGTGTCGACGCACCTCGGGCGCCTGCGTGAGGCGGGGTTCGTGCGCGACCGGCGCCAGGGGGCGCAGTCTTTTTATGCGCTCGCCGAGAGCGCGCTGCCGCCCGCTGCGCACGCCGTGCTCGACGGCGCGGCGCGTTCTGCGGATGCGACGCTCGCGGGTGATCAGCGCCGGCTCGCCGAGCTCGAGGCGGAACGGCGCGAAGGGCTACCCGATTTTGCTCCGGACGATCTCGAGCGCTTTTACTCGCCCGGTCGGACCTGGCAGTCGCTGGCCGCCGGCATCGCGGGTTTGTTGGATTTGGGGGACGTACTCGACGTGGGCGCCGGTGACGGGGCTGCCGCCGCGGTGCTCGCGCCGTATTGCCGTTCGCTCACGTGCCTCGACGTGAACGCGCGACTCGTCGAGGTCGCAACGCAACGCCTGGCAAAGTTTTCCCACGTCCGCGCGCTCACGGCCGACGTGCACGCGCTGCCCTTCGATGCCGACACGTTCGACAGCGTGCTCCTCTTTCACACGCTGACGTACGCGGCGGATCCGCCCGCCGCCCTGCGGCAATGCGCGCGCGTGCTACGTCCCGGCGGCAGGCTCGTGGTCTTGTGCCTCGACCGGCACGAGCAGCAGGAAATCACGGCGCGCTACGGCGAGCTCCACCCGGGCTTCACGCCGGATGCGCTCAGAACGCTGCTTCTCGCCAGCGGTCTCGACGTGCGAACGGCGCACGTGGCATCACGCGAGCTCAAGAAACCTCATTTGCAAGTGGTCCTGGCGGTCGCGAACAAGCCCGCCGTTCGTTCGAGCTGAAGCAGCGTCCCATGGAAAATCTACATCCCCTCCAAAAACTCCTGCGTGAGCGCATCGCCATCATCGACGGCGCCATGGGTACGACCATTCGCACCTACGGCATGAAGGAGGCGGACATCCGCGGCGAGCGCTTCAAGAACGCCACCAAGGATCTGCTCAACAACGGCGACCTCTTCTGCCTCACGCAGCCCGAGATGATCGGCGACATTCACCGCCGCTTTCTCGAAGCGGGCGCCGACATCATCGAGACCAACACGTTCGGCGCGACCACGATCGCGCAGAGCGAATTCTTCGTCGACGATCCGCGCGAGCACGGCGGCAAGAAGGACCCGGACTTTTACCAAAAGATCCTCGAAAATCCGTTCCTGATCGAGCTCGCCGCCGAGATCAACGAAGCCTCGGCGCGACAATGCCGCGAGTGGGCGGACCGCGTCGCGAACAACGACGGCCGGCCACGCTTCGTCGCGGGCGCGATCGGTCCGCTCACCGTGTCGCTCTCGAACTCACCGGACGCCGACGACGCCGGCTTCCGCGTCGTCACGTTCGACCAGGTCAAACGAGCGTACGTCGAACAGGTGCGCGCCCTCATTCGTGGCGGTGTCGATACGTTGCTCGTCGAGACCATCTTCGACTCACTGAACGCGAAGGCGGCGCTCGTCGCGATTCAGGAAGTATTCGACGCCGACGGCGTCAAATTGCCGATCCAAATTTCGGCCGCCGTCGGGCGCGGCGGCGAGACCATGATTTCGGCGCAGACGATCGGCGCGTACTGGAACGCGGTCGAGCACGTGCATCCGCTGTCGGTCGGGCTCAACTGCTCGCTCGGTCCCGATCTGATGTATCCGTTTCTCGCCGAGCTCGCGCAAAAGTCGAACACGGCGATTTCGGCGTACCCGAACGCCGGGCTCCCGAATCCGCTCTCGGCGACCGGTTTCGATCTCGAGCCGCCCGATATGGCGCGCTTCCTCGGGGACTTCGCGCGCTCCGGGCTACTGAACATCGCGGGCGGCTGTTGCGGCAACACGCCCGAGCACATCGCCGCCATCGCCAAGGCGCTCGAGCACGCCCCGCCGCGCGCGTACACGGCCGAACCCGCCGGGACGAGCGGTGCGGCGCCGGCAGCGGAAGCGAAGGCGGCGCAGGTGCCCGCGAACACGGCCGCGCTCGAGGTGAACTCGCCGCCCGTCAGCGCCGCGCGCGCGTTTCGCCCGCTGCGCCTCTCCGGCTCGCAGCCGTTCACGCAGCAAGAAGGCGTCTACATCATGATCGGCGAGCGCACCAACGTCGCCGGCTCGCCCAAGTTCGCGAAGCTCGTCAAGGAGAACAAGTACGAGGAGGCCGTGAGCATCGCGCGCCAGCAAGTCGAAAATGGCGCCAACGTGATCGACATCTGCATGGACGAGGGCATGATCGACGGCGTCGCCGCGATGAAGCGCTTCCTCTCGCTGCTCGCGAGCGAGCCCGAGGTCGCCAAGGTGCCGTTCATGGTCGATTCCTCGAAGTGGGAGGTGATCGAGGCGGGCCTGAAATGCCTGCAAGGCAAGGGCATCGTCAATTCCATCTCGCTCAAGGAGGGCGAGGACAAGTTCCGCCAGAACGCGCGGCACGTCCTACGCTACGGCGCGGCGGTCGTCGTCATGGCTTTCGACGAGCAAGGTCAGGCGGCGACCTACGAGGACAAGATCCGCATCTGCCAGCGCGCGTACGAGATCTTGACGGAGCTCGGCTTCCCGCCCGAGGACATCATCTTCGATCCCAATATCCTCACGGTCGCGACCGGCATCGAGGAGCACAACAACTACGCCGTCGATTTTTTCAACGCCACGGCCTGGATCAAGAAGAACCTGCCGCACGCCAAGGTGAGCGGCGGTGTGTCGAACGTCTCCTTCAGTTTCCGCGGCAACAACAAAGTCCGCGAGGCGATGCACTCGGCGTTCCTCTTGCATGCCATTCGCGCCGGTATGGACATGGGCATCGTCAACGCCGGCATGCTCGAGGTGTACGAGGAAATCGACCCAGAGCTGCGCGACCTCGTCGAGGACGTGCTGCTCAATCGCCGGCCGGATGCTACCGAGCGGTTGGTCGATTTCGGCGAGAGATTGAAGGCGCAAGCCGCGAGCGCGGGCGGCGCCGAGGTCGAGAAGAAGACCGAGGAGTGGCGGAACGGCACCGTCGAGGAGCGGCTCTCGCACGCGCTCGTCAAGGGCATCGACACGCACATCGAGCTCGACGCGGAGGAGGCGCGCGTGAAGCTCGGGCGGCCGCTCGGCGTGATCGAGGGGCCGCTGATGGACGGCATGGGCGTCGTCGGTGACTTGTTCGGCGCCGGTAAGATGTTCTTGCCGCAGGTGGTGAAGAGCGCGCGCGTGATGAAGAAGGCGGTCGCGTACCTCACTCCGTTCATGGAAGCCGAGAAGGCGGAGCTCGCGAAGGCGGGTCACGCCGTGAAGACCCAGGGCAAAATCGTGCTCGCCACCGTGAAGGGCGACGTGCACGACATCGGCAAGAACATCGTGGGCGTCGTGCTCGCCTGCAACAATTACGAGGTGATCGACATGGGCGTGATGGTCCCGTGCGAGAAAATCCTCGAGAAGGCCAAGAGCGAAAAGGCGGATTTGATCGGCCTTTCGGGGCTGATCACGCCGTCGCTCGACGAGATGACGCACGTCGCGCGCGAGATGGAGCGCCAGGGTTTCAAGCTGCCGCTCTTGATCGGCGGCGCGACGACGAGCAAAGCGCACACGGCCGTCAAGATCGCGCCCTACTACAGCGAGCCCGTCGTGCACGTGCTCGACGCGAGCCGCGCCGTGCCCGTCACGACGAGCCTCTTGAGCACGGAGGCGAAACCCGAGTTCGTCGCGAAGCATCGGGCCGAGTACGAGACGTTGCGTAAAAGCCACGGCGCGCCACGCCGGCCCTTGATGCCGCTCGAGGCCGCACGCGCGAACAGGACGCCCATCACCTGGCGCGCCGAAGACGTGCCGGCGCCCGCGTTCACCGGCGTGCGCACGCTCGAAGATTTCCCGCTCGCCGAGCTCCGCGAGTACATCGATTGGTCGCCGTTCTTCCATACCTGGGAGCTTTCGGGCGTCTACCCACGCATCTTCGAGCACCCGCAATACGGCGAGCAGGCGCGTCAGCTCTTCGCCGAAGCGAACGCGCTGCTCGATCGCATCATCGCGGAGAAGCTCTTGACGGCCCGCGCCGTTTACGGCTTTTTCCCCGCCAACGCCGTCGGCGACGACGTCGAGCTCTACACCGACGAGACGCGCACGCGTCTGCTCGACAAGCTGCACTTCTTGCGACAACAGGCGCAGAAGGAAGCCGGGAGCCCGTCGCGTTCACTCGCCGACTTCGTCGCGCCCAAAGACACGCGGCTGCCGGATCACGTGGGCGCGTTCGCCGTCACGAGCGGCATCGGTTTGAAGGAGCTCGTCGAGGCGTTCAAAGCCCAGCACGACGACTACAACGCCATCATGGCGGAGGCCCTCGCCGATCGGCTGGCGGAAGCCTTCGCCGAGTACCTGCACAAGCGCGCGCGCGAGGACTGGGGCTACGGCCGCGACGAGCAGCTCACGCCCATCGAGATCATCCACGAGAAGTACCGCGGTATTCGCCCTGCCGCCGGCTACCCGGCGTGCCCCGACCACACGGAAAAAGCGACGGTCTGGCGCCTGCTCGACGTGGAAAAGAACACCGGCATCCTCCTCACGGAGTCGTTTGCGATGTGGCCCGGCTCGAGCGTGAGCGGGCTCTACTTTGCGCATCCCGACGCGATCTACTTCGGGCTCGGTAAGATCGAACGCGACCAGGTGCTCGACTATCACGTGCGCAAAGGCATGACCGTCGCCGAAGTCGAACGTTGGCTCGGCTCGAACCTGAATTACGATCCGGCGCAGGTGCCGGCGGAATCGGCGGCGTAGCGGCCTCAGTACCGGCGCGGTTTGTCGCCAAGCGGCGTGGCTCTGCGGCCGATGGCGGCGCTCACGGCGTCGTTTTTCGCGGCGCGGGCGCGCGCCTCAGCGGGGGCGCTTTACGCGGCGGTCGATGGGCGGGCGCGGGAATGAGCTTCGCATCGCGGACGCGTTGGACGAGGGTGCGAAACACGCGCTCGAGGCCGGCTTGGATTTCGGGGGGTTCGCCGCAGAGCGTCAGCGCGTGGGCGACGGACTCGAGCGTCGAGACGAATTCACGCCGTGGCTCGGCGCGGAGACGGCCGTAAATCGAGGGCTGCGCCGGCGTCAGTGACAGGCGATTGAGCTTGTTGAGCCAGGGATTGCGCCACCACAAGGTTTTCGCTTTCGACCAGGTGCCGTCGAGCACCACGATGCCCGCAAGGGACGCCGGCTCGAGCGGCGCGCCCCGGCGTGTGGTGGCGTGATCGCCCGCGGTCTCGCGATCGGGAAAGAGTACGGCCCAGCGACTCGCGTCCACGCTTTCTTCGCCCAGCGCGTGCGCGAGGTTGCGCCAGCTCAAACCGACGACGATTTGCGCCTTGGGCAAGCTCGCCGTGAGGATTTGCGCCGAACCGAGCAGCGCGTCGCGTTCTTGCGGATGCTGGAGGATGAGCACACGGCGCGTCGTCGCGTAGGACACGATGCGATCGCAAACGCAGGCGGCTTTCGGCCGGCGGCAGGTCTCGCAATGAATTGAGGCCACGGTGCTCGACTATAGCCCGCCGCGGCAGCGCGTGACGGCCGGCACGAACACGGAACGAACCTCGCCGCAGCGACACGGCGAGTAAACGCTGCCGACGAACGCGCCGAGGTCTCGACGTGCGACGAGCTCCTCGTTCCCAGGCAGCTTGCCCCTGATGCGCCGCAGCGTGAACGTGAGCTCGAGCTCCGCGTCGACGTAGCGGCCCGCGAGACTGGGGTGATCGAACGCACCGACCAGCGCGAAGAGGCCTTCTTCTCGCAGCCGCGCGCGCGTGGGCGAACGCAGGCGGGAGGCGACGGAGAGCAGGGGCCGAAGCTTCGGCACGTCACCGCGTGCGGGCAGCGTGCCGAGGCGGGTGAGGGCGCGGTTTTCGTAGTAGTGAATGCCGCGCTCGCCGTACAAGCGGAAGAAGTACGGAATGTCCCCGCGCGCGAGCTGGGTCGCTTCGGCGTCGAGCAGCGGCGGCCACGGCGGCACCGAGAGCGCGCGCACGTATTCGTCGGTTCCGCGCAAGCACACGCGGATTGGGGTGTCGCGGAAGTGCGGCAGATCGTCGAAGACGGTTGCGATCTCGGCCGCGTGCTTCTCGAGCAGCGCGAGGGTGCGGCGATACGCGCCCGCCAGCGTCACCAGGAGCTGCCCTGCGAGCGGCTTGCCCAAATACGGCAGCACGCGCCGCAGTCCCGCCGCGTGTCGGTTCATCGCGGCGTACTCGGGATCGGCGTCCGGGATGAGCTTCGTTTCGGCGGGAGACGAGAAGTCGTCCAGGAGCATTTCGATGTCGAGCGGAGCGAACACGATGCGACCGCGCGGCTCGCGACTGCGCGGCTCGCGGCCGAGCACGAGGTTCTCCCAGTGCAAGTCCGCGACGCCGAGCCAACTGAAGAGCGCGAGCGCACGTCCGGTGACGCGCGCGAGCTCAGCCCGTTCAGTGCCGGACAGGCGTCCGAGCGGCTCGAGCGCGATACGTTCCACGCCGCCCCCCGCCCGCGCGCCCTTACGGGTGAATGCGAGTGACGGTAAGAACTCGAAGGCGTCGCGCCCGAGGGCGTCGCTCGCGGCCGCGGCGGCGAGCGCGTGACGAAGCGGGCTCTCGCCGTCGAGGAGCAGCCATTCCCACAATACGGGACGCGGCTTTACGATCCGGTCGCCGCGCAGCGATACGCGCCGTCCGAAATTGTGCGAATCGCCGAGCGAGCGGGGCGTCAACCTAGAGCCTCCACGCGGCACCGCTACTCTCGAAGCCGAGTGACGGCTAGCGCCTGTGCCACAGAGGGGCGATCTGGCGTGGGCGCAGGGGCGCGCCTCGCATGCGAGCGTCGCTCCGGAGCTTTCATTGCGACTTCCGCGGGCAGGATGGCGGCAGGTGCGCCGGTACACTATTCGCTGGCGATCGGGAGCATGACTACCAGCAGTGTACCCGCGCGAACCAAGCGCTGGTCGAAACACGTGACCGAGACGAGCGACGCCCTCGACCTCGAGGGCGGCGTGTTCAAGCAAAAGAGCGCGCACGCTGTCGCGCTCTCACTCAAGCGCTCGGCCGAGCGCAGTCGGCGCCGCAAAGCCGACCCCTTCCGCTCGGCTTTGTCGATGCTGACCTTCTACGTCAACCGCGCCGGCAAGAACCTGTCGCCCGAGCGGCGGCGCGTGCTTGTGGCGGCAAAAGACGAGCTCCGGCAGCTCTTTCATCGGGCGCCGCGCTGACAGCGCTAGGCTCGGCGAGACCGGCGCGTCGTGGGTCAGTGATCGGTAACGGACGCTGGACTTTGAGAGACGTCGCCGTGCTCCCATCAACCCCCAAAAAGTCCGCGAGCGGGGATGTGCGAGCGCGAGTAGCAGACGCGACTGCGCGTGGTAGCGTCGCTCCGCAATGGACGATCCGAGCGTGTGGCATCGCTTACAGTTCGCGTTCACGATCGTCTACCATTACTTGTTCCCGCAGCTCACGATGGGGCTCGCGCTCTATCTCGTGCTGTGGAAGTGGCGAGCCTACCGTCACGGCGATGCAGTCAGCGCCGACGCCGCGCGTTTTTGGGCGCGGATCTTCGGCGTAAATTTTGCGTTCGGTGTCGCGACCGGCGTGCCGATGGAGTTTCAATTCGGCACGAATTGGGCCCGCTTTTCGAACTACGCGGGCGGCGTGATCGGTCAGACCCTCGCGCTCGAAGGCATGTTCGCATTCTTTCTCGAGAGCATGCTGGTGGCCGGCCTCGTCTGGGGCGAAAAGCGGCTCGGGCCGCGCGCGCATTTCTGGGTCACGGTCGGTGTGTTCGCTGGCGCGTGGCTCTCCGGCTACTTCATCGTCACGACCAACGCGTTCATGCAGTATCCGGCCGGCTATGCGGTCGACGCACAGGGCAGACTCCTCCTCGCCGACGTGACGAGCTTCCTCTTCAATCGCTGGGCGCTCATCGAGTACGCCCACACGATGGTGGCAGCCGTCGTCACCGCCTCGTTCGTCATCGCCGCCGTCGGGGCGTACTATCTCTTGCGCGGCGTTCATCGCGAGAGCGCCGAGCGCTTCGTCACGTCCGGTGTGCGCGTCGGGCTCGTGGCGGCGTTCTTGGTCGCGTTTCCCACGGGCGATCGCCAAGCCAAGCTCGTCGCCGAACATCAGCCCGTCACGCTGGCCGCGATGGAGGGACGCTTCGAGAGCGGCCCGAGCGCCCCGCTCACGTTCATCGGCCAGCCCAACGTGCGCGATCGCCGCATCGACAACGCGATCGAAGCGCCCGCCGTGCTCAGCATTCTCGCCTACGGCACGCCGCAGCGCAGCGTTTTCGGGCTCGAGGCGTTCCCCGAGCGAGACTGGCCTACGAACATCGAGCTCCTCTACTACTCGTTTCATGTCATGGCGGGCCTCGGAACGCTCTTCATCGCCCTGCTCGCGCTCGCGAACCTCGCGCTCTTCCGCAAGCGCCTCTTCACGCATCGGGCGCTGCTCTGGTGTCTGATGCTCGCGTTTCCATTCCCGTACATCGCCACGACCGCCGGCTGGATGACGGCGGAGCTCGGCCGCCAGCCGTGGCTCGTGTTCGGACTCTTTCGCACCGTCGACGGGACGAGCGAGAGCGTGAGCTCGGGCAACGCGCTCTTTACGTTGATTGGATTCACCGGCCTCTACTTCGTGATGGGCCTGCTCTTTCTGTACCTGATCGGGCGTGAGGTCGCGCACGGTCCCGGCGCCCCCGCGCCCGAGCGCTACGGCGAGCATCCGCCCACCGCCGCGGGAGGCGCGCATGGCTGAGCTCTGGTTCGGCGCGCTCGCCCTCATGCTCACGGGCTTCGTCGTTTTCGGCGGCGGGGATCTCGGTGTCGGTGCGCTCAGTCTATTTTTGGCCAAGACGGACGGCGAGCGGCGTGCCGCCATCGCCGCCATCGGCCCGTTCTGGCACGGGAACGAAGTGTGGCTGATTGCGAGCGGCGGGACGCTCTTCTTCGCCTTTCCGACGCTACTCGCGACCGCGTTTCCGGCGTTTTATCTCGCGTTGTTTTTTGTGCTCTGGGCTCTCGTGTTGCGCGGTATTTCGCTCGAGGTGCGCAGTCACGTGGAAGAGCCGCTCTGGCGCGCCTTCTGGGACGTGGTGTTTGCGCTGAGCAGCGGGCTCTTGGCGTTGCTCTTCGGTGTGGCGCTCGGCAACGTGGTGCGCGGCGTGCCGATTCGGCAGGGCCGCCATTTCACGCTCGCGCTCTTCACGAACTTCACGCCCGTGGGCGAAGTCGGGCTCATCGATTACTACACGCTCAGCGTCGGGCTCTTGGCGCTCGTCGCGCTACTCGCGCACGGTGCGGCGTTCCTCGCCTACCGCTGTGAAGGCGCGCTGCGCGAGCGAGCGCGCCGAGCGGAGCGGCGCTTGTGGCTTGCAGGTGCGCTGCTCTTCGTCGTCGTCAGCGTCGAGACGGCCGCGGTGCGTCCCGAGCTCTTCGGCGCGCTCGCCACGCGTCCGCTCGCGTGGCTCGGGTCGCTCGTCGCCGTCGCGGGAGTCGCGCTCGGGATCCGGGCGCACCGGCGCGAGCAGGACGGCTGGGTGTTTCTCGGCGGTGCGGCGCTGCTCGCGGGCGTACTCGCCGCCACGGCAGTCGCTCTGTATCCCGTACTCCTCCGCTCCACGCTCACGCCCGAGGCGTCCTTGAGCGCGGAGAGCACCCTGTCCTCGCCGTACGGACTCAGGGTCGCGGTCGTGTGGTGGCCCGTCGCGTTACTGCTCGCGCTCGGCTACTTCGCATTCATGTTCCGCAAGCACGCCGGCAAGATTCAGGCTGAGCCCCCGCCGTAATTTGACGACCGCTCGGCGTGCCGCTCGGCAACTGGCAGGTGATGCTCGTGCCGAAAGCTTGGGCCACGATTTCTGCGCGCCTCGGGGCGCTGACCCTCGCGTTTCTCGCCGCGTGCTCGTCCAGCAGCTCGGATGCAGGATCGCCCGCGCCAAGCCGCGCGCTCGCCGGCGCCGGCGGTGATTCGTCGATTGCGAACGGCGGCGCGAACGGCGGCGCTGTGAGCCGAGGCGGCGGCGGCGCAGGTGGCGCGACGAACCCGAGCGGAGCTGGCGCAACCGGGGTGGGCGGTGCTGCGGGGACGCCCGCGAGCAACGCTGGAGGAGCGGACGCCTCGGGTGGATCGGCCGGCGCACCGCAGGCGGGCATGAGCGGCGGTCCGTCTTCGAACGGAGACAGGGCAGGGATGAACGCGAGTGGTGGTCGGTCCGCCGGGGGGAGAGGCGGCGCTTCCGGCAGTCCGAGCAGCGCGGGCGCGAGTGCAGCCGGCGCCCCGACGGCGTGCGTGAGTCCAGGGCCGGTCACGGTCACCGACCTCGCGTTTCCCGAAGCTCAGGGTTTCGGGCGTCACGCAACGGGCGGACGCGACGGCACGGTCGTTCACGTGACGAACCTGAACGACTCGGGCGCGGGCTCATTTCGCGACGCCGTGAGCCAGAGCAATCGCATCGTCGTCTTCGACGTGGGCGGCTATGTCGCGCTGAAGACGGCCGTCTCGGTCAAGAGCAACGTCACCATCGCCGGGCAGAGCGCACCGGGCGACGGCGTCGGTTTTCGCGGCGGGGAAATCTCGTTCGCCGAGTCGTCCAATATCATCGCTCGTTACCTTCGCATTCGTCCGGGCAGCGACACGGCGAGCACCGACGACGACGCGCTCAGCCTGTATCGCGCTCAAAACGTCGTCATCGACCACGTGTCGCTCGAATTCGCGCCCTGGAACGACGTCGACGGCGTGAGCGACGATTGGCAAAACCACCCGGTCACGAACGTCACCTTCCAAGACAGCCTGCTCGCCGATCCCACGGGCCAGCAATTCGGCGCGCACACGGAGTCCGTGTCGAGTCAGTGGTCCTGGTATCGCAACGTCTTCGCCAATTCCCACAACCGAAATCCGCTCGCGAAGGTGAACACCGTCTTCGTGAACAACGTGCTCTACAACGACTCGGCCGGCTACACGACCCACACGAGCACGGCGTTCCAGCACGACATCGTGAACAACGCGTTCGTCTTCGGCCCGGCCTCCACCGGCACGGACGACACCTGGTTTCAGATCGACGAGAACCAAAGCATCTACGACGCCGGTAATCTGAAGGACGACAATCTGAACGGCTCCTTCGACGGTGCCGCCACGCACCCGTACTGGTACCAGGGCACCGGTACCGTCCTGAGCAAGCCGTGGTCCACGGAGTCCGCCACGCCCTACGACGCCACGTCCGCGTACCGCATCGCCGTCTCTCGCGCCGGCGCATTGCCGCGCGATCCCATCGACGCGCTCGTCATCAGCCAACTCCGCACGCTCGGCAAGGGCACGACGGGCACGGGCGCGAACACCGTGGGCCCCGGCGACACCCTCTACACGAGCCAAACGCAAACCGGCCTCCCCAACAACGGCTACGGCGACCTCGCGGGCGGCACCGCGCCCACCGACACCGACCACGACGGCATGCCCGACTTCTGGGAACGAGCCACCGGCGCCGATCCCGCCGTCGACGACGCCATGAAGAAAGCGTCCGACGGCTACGCGCTCATCGAGCGCTACCTCGACTGGCTCGCCGAGCCGCACGCCGTGAGCACCGCCGGCGCCAGCGTCGACATCGACCTCGCGAGCGTCACGCTCGGATTCAGCGACGTGAAACCGACGTTCACGCTCACGGCGCCGAACTGCGGCTCGGTCGTGCTCACGGACGGACACACTGCGCGTTTCACGCCCACGCCGCAGGCTACGGGCCTGGCGGCATTCGATTTCACCGTCGCCGGGGTGGACGGAACGAAGTACAGCGGCAGCGTCGCCGTGGTGGTCGTGCCGTGATGCGCCAAAGACGTAAAGCTCGTGCGAGCGCCGCTGTTTACGGTTGCGCCAGCGGCTCTGTGCGATGCGCCGGCTGGAACGGCGCGGGCGGTGTCTTCACACGCCCGCGCCCCAGCGGTCGCCCCTCAATCTACGAAGAAACCACGCTCACGCTGCCGTCGCTGCCGACGCGCAGTGCGACCGGTTGATCGCCGCGGAAGAGCAGCAGTACCGCGCTGTCGCTCGCGAGGACGGCGAGGTCGCCCGTGCTCGGCCCGCCGAAGTCGCCCGTGTCGAACACGATGGAGTCTTTGGCCGTCGGCAAGTCGGCGAGCGGCGCGAGACGGAGCCGGGTTTCGCCGATGCTCGAGCGGTAGAGCAGCATCACCTTGTCGCCGAGCGGCGTGACGCTCCACAGGTACGAGCTGTCGAAGCTCGGCAGGTTCACTTCGCTCGATTTGCAGCCGTCCGCCTTGCAGTCGATGCGGCCCACGGTCGCGGCGGCTTTGCCGCCCTTGAACCAGGCGATGCTCGCGCCGTTGCCCGTGCACACGAGGTCGGACTCGCCCGTGCGCTCGAACGGCATCGTCGCTTCGGCGGGCTTCGACCAGCCGTTCCCCTCGAGCATGCTGAAGGTCACCTGGGTCTTGCCGTCGCCGCCGGTCGCTTTGGCGCTGCCCTGCCCGCTGTGGCCTGCGTAGGTCGCAAACGCGTAGCTGTCGCCTTTTCTGCAGGTGTGGAAGCTGCCCGCGAAGTTTCCTTTGAAGGTGCCGCCGTCCTTGAGCCGGCCGTGGCTGAGCGATTTGATCGCGAGCTCGGCGCCGCCCTCGGCCGGAACCAGCGCCAGGATTTGATTGCCGAGCGTGATGGGCTCGCCCACCGGAGCGGTGAGCGGCAGCTTGACCGGTTTCGAGGCTTTGCCGTTCGTGAGCTCGAGCGCGACGAAGCCTTCGTCGGCGGGGGCGGCGCCGGCTGGCTTGCTCAACATGGGTGACTTCTTGCCCTTGGGCGGAGCTTTGGCTTTCGCCTTGCCACCTTTGGCCTTGGGCTCGGGCTTGGTGGGATCGGGGGGACCTGCGCCGATGTCTTCCTTCGAGGCACGTTCCACGACGACGCCGTCGCGCACGAGACGACCCGTGCGTCCACCCACGGCCGAGGTGTCGCCGGTTTCGAGGTCGTACGCGACGAGACCCTGCTCGGTGAGTCCCGCAGCGAAGAGCCCCCTGTCGCTATTGACGATCTCGATGCTCTGCGGCGGCAGCTCCGGCACCTTGTCGTTTGCTTGCACGCAGCGGACCTTGGAAAAACCCGGCGCAAACTCGCACGCTTTCGGGCGGGCGCGGCCTTCGGTCGGCTTGAGGGCGACCAGCGCGCGGCCGTCGCCCGTGAGCACCGGGCCCGAGACGTGCAGCGGTTTGTCGCTGAAGCTCTTCCAGCTTTTCGCGTCGACGGCGGGCGGCGGCGCGGCGCTGGGTGCCTTCACGTTCGCGGCGGGCTCGAGCTTGAGCTCGGCGCCCTTGGCGGCTTCCCAGAGCTCAGTGGTCGTCGAAACGAACGCCGTGTCGGCCGCGATCGCGCAGCTGCCCTTCGTGTCGGTGCAGCCGAAACGTTCGTGCAGTTTTCGTTTCAAGAGCGACGGCTTGCCGGAGCTGTCGAGCGACGCGTAGAGGTCGTCGGCGTACGGCGCGCAGCGCTTGGGCCACGCGTCGTTGCCCGCTGCCGCGCCGGGCGGATTGCCGAGCATCACCTGCCGGATCTTCCGCACGCGCTCGGCGACCGGCGCGCTCGCCGCGGGACCGGCGAGGCACGTCGCGAGCTCGCTCCAATGCTTGTTCGACGCGTCCTCGCCGCAAGCCACGAGGCCGAGCGCCCCCATGCCGATGAACAGAGCTTCGGGTCGAACCGTGCCGCCTCGTTGAGTCATGGCGCGCACGATAGTCAGGCGCGCGCGGTAGGTCGAGTTTGGCGGCCTCGGATGGAAAGATCTAGTGCCGCGTTGCGGATGTAACGATGGATTGCGGAGGCGTGTGGGGCAGAGGCAGAGGGCAGAGGCAGAGGCAGAGGGCAGAGGCAGAGGCAGAGGCAGAGGGAGAGCGGGTGTTGGGGGGTCGGGGGAGGGGCGCGAGGGGCGGTGCTCGCGCACTGCGGGGGAGGGTCACGACGGACGGTGACGGCAGAGGTCGGGGGCAGAGAGGGAGGTTGTCTCGGGAGTTTTCAGCTTGCCGGCGTACTCGGCGGGGTCAAGGCCGGGGCCGCGCGCAGGCGCGCGGTCGGCGCTGCGCGCCGAGCCTTGACCCCGCCTGCGTGCGCCGGCCGAGGACTTCAGGTCCTCGAGCAACGGGGACAGGAGGAACCCTTTATGTCGCTCAAGATTTACGCTGTCGTTCTGGAGCTCGTTCGTCGGGTTTCGCCGAGCATTCGAGTGCTACGCCGAGGCGATGGGCTTCATCGGGCCAGTCGACCCGGAGCTCGGCGCGCTGTTTCATCGCGTCATCGGCACGCTCGTGCGGCTCGTCGAGCCGCAGCGCTGAGCCCGGGGCTGGAAGGGCCGTCTAATGCACGAACTTCGAGAGCAGGCGAATGTACGCGATTTGATAGCCGTCGTCGGGCTCCGTGACGGACCAGGAATCGAGCGGCCAGCTGGTGTTGAAGTCCTTGTAGGATTTTTGAGGCGGCTGACCCTTGGGGGGTGAAATCGATTCGGCGCTGCAGACCGCGTTAGTGTCGCTGCTGCCGCAACCACTCGGACAGCAGGCGTCCCAGTCGTAGCTCGGGTTCGGGCCGCCCGTGAGGTAGCCGGGCGGCGGCCCGTATTTGGAAACGCCGACCCGATCCCAGTTTGGGCTCTTGTCTGCAAACCACGTGTGGAAAAACTCGTTCACCGAATTTTCGGCGCCGTGCTCGTTCATGTTCGAGAGGTAAACGAGCGAGAAGGGGTTGGTGCCGTGCAGGTAGTGGAAGTAGCGCGCCGCCGCTCGCAGGTAATCGGCGCTTTGATCGCCGGCGAGGCCGTGAACGACGGCCGCCGCTAGTAGGTTGCCTTTGCAGCCTTTGATTTGGTTGCTGCCCCAGGTGTAATCGTGGAGATAGGCCATGTAGGGATCCGACTGAGCGTCGAGCGTCGCGGTCAGGTTGCTGCTGACGCCCTTGGAGTAAGCGTCGTGGATCGCCGTGCTGACGGCCGCCGTCGCGCGCGAGTCGTCGGCGTATTCGAGGAGCGCGTCTTGGAGCGCGACGTCCCATTCGGCGACGTAGTTGCCGTTCGCGATCAGATGCGACTTCGTGTAGTTCGCGTCGACGAAGGTTTGGTACTTCGCGTCGCCCGTCGCGCGGAAGAGCTGTGTCGCGGCGTCGAGCTTGAACGCCGTGCGGCCGTAGTCGTCGGTCTCTTGCTGCCCGGAGCCGAGCCCGGACGTGCCGCTCGCGGAGTCGTTGTTTTTGAAGATGACGCTCGGGTTCGCGTCCGCCCAGGCGAAGGCTTGCGCGGCGCGCATTTGGAGATCATCGGCGTAGGCTTTGAGCTCGCTCGAGCTTTGCTTGCCGAAGACGAGCGCGCCGTAGGCGAACGCCGCGGCCGTCGCGAGCGTGGCGGAGGTATTCGGGCTGCCGTAAAGCGACGGGCCGGTGGCCGAAGACGGCGGGCTCGCGCTCGCTTCGCCGACGATGCTGAGGACCGAGCCGTCGCTCTCCTGCATGCGCGTGAGAAAATCCATGCCCCACTTGGCTTCGTCGAGCACGTCGGGCATGCCGTTGCCCGATTCGGGGATGTCGTTGGCGTCGCCGAACGCGGCCGGAGTTTCGACGTACGCGCGCAGCAGGTTCTCGACGTAGCCGGCCGTCCAGCTCGTGTATTTGTTGTAATCGCCGGCGTCGTACCAGCCGCCCCAGAGATCGCGCTCGGTCGCCGCGTTGCTGGCGTCGCTGTAGAGCCGCGCGTGGTGGTCTTGCAGCGCGCCGACGTGGCTCGGACCGTCGACCCAGCCGGCGCCCGCGTGCGCCGCGTCTTTGTCTTGTCCCACGCGCTGGTAGAAAAACATGCGCAGGGCTTGCTTGAGCACGTCCGCGTAGACGTTGTTCGCGATCTCGAACGCGTACGAGCGCACGTTTCGCTCGACGTCGAGTACGTAGTACTCGCCCGGTGTGGTCACGCTCGAAAAGTCGAACCACCACGCCTTGTCGCCCGACGACGCGTCTTCCTTCCCGCCGTTCCACGCGCTCGGAGCGGCCATGAAGGCGCTCTTGCCGCTCGCCGCTTCGACGAGCGCGTACGTTGCGCCCGGCGTGAAGGATTGGTCGGCGTCGGCCCCCGTCTGCGGATCGCGCGCGACCGCGATCTTTTCGGCGTCGGGCAAGTACCCGAACTGATCGACGACGATGAACGGACTCACGTCCGGCGCGGAGCTCGACACGCCGGCGAACGCGCCGCTCCCGCCTGAGCCACCGGCACCCGAACCTGCCGGCCCGCTGCCGCCGTTCCCGCCGCCGGACGTCGCACCAGCTCCACCCGAACCAGCTGCTCGTACGCCGCCCATGCCGGCTCCCGCATTCGACGTGCCACCGACGCCCATGCCGGCCATCGTCCCGCCAGCGCCGCCAGTCGCCGGTGCCGCACCGCCGGTCGATTGCGAGGTCCCGCCCGTCGCCGGCGCGGCACCACCAGTTGCCGCACCTCCACCGCCCCCTGAGCCGGCCCTCGAGTCGTCTCCCGAGCGGCCGCTACTGCACGCCGAAGCCGCAACGACGAAGCTGACGAGCAACGACGAACCACGTACCCCCCGCACAGGATGAAAATGTCCGAACATGCTCCTCAACTTTCCCCCGTCGCCGATCCACGGGAAAGGTAAAATCGTCTCGCGAATGTTTCGATGTCGGTCGGCAGCACACAGGGCTCTCCTCGGGCCGGCTCATGGAGAGCGTCGTGCATGGCGCCGGCCGGCGTGGCGGCGCGGTGCTCACGGTGTGCTATCCAGTCCGCGGCTCGAGCCACCTACCGAAAGCAAGACGGGATATGACGACTGAAGGTCCCGCCGAAACGCCTCAAAAATTCGACGAGTACGTGCAGAGCTACACGGATCTGCACGCGAAGAACCTGGCTGCGAGCGGCGAAAAGCCCGAGTACTTCGCGCAGTACAAGCTCGAGTGCCTCAAGCGCTTCGGCGCGCCCCAGGGCGAGGCCCTGCTCGACTACGGCTGCGGCATCGGCAACGTCACGAGCTGTCTTGCGACGCACTTCGAGACCGTGCACGGCTACGACCCTTCGACGCAGAGCCTCGACGTGGCGCGCAGCCGCATGCCGAAAGCCACGTTTCACTCCGACCCAGGCTCGCTGCCCGAAAACCATTTCACGACGGCCGTCATCTCCGGCGTGCTCCATCACGTGCCGCGGCCCGAGCGCCTCGGTTTGCTCGCGGGTTTGTGCTCGAAGCTCAAGCCGGGCGGCCGCCTCTTCGTCTTCGAGCACAATCCGCTCAATCCGCTGACGCAGCGCATGGTGAAGCTCTGCGAATTCGACGACGACGCGGATTTGCTCTGGCCCTGGGACGTGCGAAACCTCGTGCGCCGCTCCGGCTTTGCGAACGTGCGGCTCGACTACATCGTGTTCTTCCCGAAACAGCTCGCGTCCCTTCGCCCCTTCGAGCCGCGTCTGCGCTGGTTGCCCGCCGGGGCGCAGACGCTCACCATCGGAACGAAGGGCAGCTGACGGTCCGTGCGGTAACGGCCACGGTGTGCCCGCCCTTGCATTGACTTGCGGTCGAGCGTATGGGAGCCCAATATATGGGTGACCAAGTAAATCCTCGCCGGACCCGCACCGCGCGGGCGCGAGACCCCGGCGCCGCGCGGCCGGCCGCGACGGAAGAGATGCGCCACGCCTTGAATTCCTTACGACTCATCGTCCGTTCCCTGCGTGTCTCGTCCCGGAACGCCGAGCAGCAGGTCGGGCTTTCGGGGGCTCAGCTGTTCGTGCTCCAGGGGCTGTCGCGCCAAGGGCCGTGCTCCGTGAACGATCTGGCGGCGTACACCGCCACCGATCAGAGCTCGGTGTCGGTCGTCGTGAGCCGCCTCGTCGCGCACGGGCACGTCAAGCGAGCCCCGTCGAAGAAAGATCGGCGTCGCGTCGAGCTGTCGCTCACGCCGAGCGGGCGAGCCCTGCTCGCGGCGGCGCCGGAAGCCGCTCAAGAGCGGCTGCTCGGTGCCCTCTCCCAGCTCGAACGTTCGGAATTGGCGGCGCTCGCGACGCTGCTCGGCAAGGTCGTCGAGCTCGCGCAGGTCCCGCGCGAAAGTCCGACGCTGTTCTTCGAGGAAGGTCCCGTGCTCGTGGGTTCGAAAGGTTCAGCCAGCAATGTCCGAAAATAGCGGTGCCAACGCGGGACGTGACCGCGACGAGCCGCCTCCTATTTCGCAGTCCGGTCTCTTACCCGTCGCGCCCTCGCTCGAGCCGACGCTCGTCGCGGCGCGCGTTCCGGAGGTCGAAACCATCCTCGGGCCGCGCGCCGTGTGGATCAGCGCGCTCGCGATCGCCGTCGCGTTCGCGGCGGGTGTCATTGCGCGCATCCTGATCGCGCTCATCGCCGGCGTGACCAACGTCGCCTTCCGCGGCACGTTTTCGCTCGAGCCACTCGCGCCGGCGGTGAATCACCTGGGCGGCTGGGTGCTGTTCATCCCGGCGATCGGCGGCGTGCTCGTGGGGCTGATGGCGCGCTACGGCTCGCGCGCCATTCGTGGCCACGGCATTCCGGAAGCAATGGAGCAGGTGCTCACGAACGAGAGCCGCATTCCGGCGCGCTTGACGTTCTTGAAGCCGATTTCAGCCGCAATCGCCATCGGCACGGGCGGGCCTTTCGGCGCGGAAGGTCCGATCATCGCGACGGGCGGCGCGCTCGGCTCGCTCGTCGGGCAAGTGTTCGAGACGACCTCGGCGGAACGGAAGACGCTCCTCGCCGCGGGGGCTGCGGCGGGCATGGCGGCGACCTTCGGAAGCCCCGTTTCGGCGGTGTTGCTCGCCGTCGAGCTCTTGCTCTTCGAGTTTCGCGCGCGTTCGATCGTGCCGGTGGCGCTCGCCAGCGCCACGGCTGCGGGCGTGCGCATGGCGTGGGTCGGTGACGCGCCCGTGTTCGGCATGCCGGCGCTCAGCCAGCCGAGCGGTTACGCGCTCATGTTCTACAGCTTGCTCGGCGCCTTTTTCGGTCTGGTTGCCGTCGGCGTCACGCGCGCGGTTTACGCCATCGAAGACCACTTCGAGAAGCTGCCGATACATTGGATGTGGTGGCCTGCGCTCGGCGGGCTCGTGGTGGGCGGCGTCGGCTATTTCTCGCCGCGCACGATGGGCGTCGGCTACGACAACATCGAGCACATCCTTTCGGGCGCGCTCGTCGGCAAGGCCCTGTTCGCGTTGTGCGTGCTCAAGTTCGTGTCCTGGTCGGTGTCACTCGGCAGTGGCACCTCGGGCGGCACGCTCGCGCCGCTCTTCACGATCGGGGGCGGCTTCGGCGCGGCGATCGGCGCCGTCATCGCGTCCGTACTGCCGGAACTCGGCGTCGATCCGCGGATCGCCGGACTCGTCGGCATGGCGTCGATCTTCGCGGGCGCCTCGCGAGCGCTCTTGGCGTCGATCGTCTTTGCGTTCGAGACGACGTTGCAACCGCTCGGCCTGTTGCCGCTCTTGGGCGGCTGCACGGGCGCTTACCTCGTCTCCTGCGTGCTGATGCGACACACGATCATGACGGAGAAGATCGCTCGCCGCGGCGTGCGGGTGCCGAGCGAGTACGCGGCCGACTACCTCGATCAGGTCTGGGTGGGGAGCGTCGCGACCAAAACCGTGACGGCGCTTTCAGCCACTGACATGATCGCGGCGGTCAAAGACTGGCTTACGGGCGGCGCGCCCGAAACGCGGCACCACGCGTTCCCCGTGCTCGGGCCTGACGGCGCACTAGTCGGCGTGGTGACACGCCATGAAATCCTGCAAGTCGCGGACGGCGCGGCGACACCGATCCGTACACTGTTGAAACGGCCCCCGGCGGTGGCCTTCGACGACAGCTCCCTGCGGGAGGCCGCCGATTTGATGGTGCGGGAGGGTGTTGGCCGCCTGCCGGTCGTCACGCGCGCCGAGCGGCACAAGGTGGTCGGCATCCTGACGCGCAGTGACTTGCTGTCGGCTCACGCGCGCCGCCTCGACGAAAACGGGCGTCGCCAGCAGCCGCGCATCAACCTGCCCTTCGTGCGCTTGGGTCGTGTTTCGAGACAGACGCCCGTGAGCTAGACGGCAGACCGTTTCGATCGGTCGTGAATTTTTGCGGGCCGAGCGCGACGTTTCACGCGGCAGCTTCGTCGCGCGCGTGCCGATGCCGGACTCGTCGATGCTCCTGTCCACGACAACGCGCTTGGCGCGGTACGAGCGGGAACATCCATCGATTCTCGACAGTATCGAGGGTCGATGGGTTTCACGCCGGCGACGGCCCGTGGCACGAGCCGTCGGTGGAGCAGGGGACGCTAATGCGTCGCGATCATGCACTCGGTCGTGAGCATCATGCCGGCGACGCTCGCCGCGTTTTCGAGGGCCGAGCGCACTACCTTGACCGGATCGATGACGCCCATGCCGATGAGATTGCCGTACGCGCCGCTCGCGGCGTTGTAGCCGAAATCGTCGCTGCCGCCTTTGACGCGCTCGACGACGACTGCGCCGTCGGCGCCTGCATTCTCCGCGATCTGACGGAGCGGCTCTTCCAGCGCGCGTCGCACGACGCGCACGCCGACGGCCTGCTCGCCGCCGAGCGCGAGCTTGTCGAGCGCCGATTGCGCGCGAACCAAAGCGACGCCGCCGCCGGGCACGATGCCCTCTTGCACCGCCGCCCGCGTTGCATTGAGGGCGTCTTCTACCCGCGCCTTCTTTTCCTTCAGCTCGAGCTCGGTGGCAGCACCGACCTTGATGATCGCGACGCCGCCCACGAGCTTGGCGAGCCGTTCCTTCAACTGCTCTTTGTCGTAGTCGTTTTCGCTGGTGGCAAGCTGGCCGCGGAGCTCGGCGATACGAGCTTGCAAGAGTTCTTTGCTACCGGCGCCGCCGATGATCGTCGTCTTGTCCTTGTCGAGCGTCACGCGCCGCGCTCGGCCGAGATCGGCGAGCGTGACGTTCTCGAGCTTCAGCCCGAGCTCCTCGCTGATCGAGCGAGCGCCCGTGAGGACGGCGATGTCCTTGAGCACGTCCTTGCGCCGGTCACCGAAGCTCGGCGCCTTGACGGCGGCGCAGTTCAGCGTGCCGCGCAGCTTATTGACGACGAGCGTCGCGAGCGCCTCGCCCTCGATGTCGTCGGCGATGATGACGAAGGCTTTCTGTTCTTTCGCCAAGACCTCGAGCACGGGCATGAGCTCTTGCATGTTCGTGAGCTTGCGTTCGCTCACGAGCACGTAAGCGTCTTCGAAGGTTGCCAGCATGCGTTCTGCGTCCGTCACGAAGTAGGGCGACGAATAGCCGCGGTCGAACTGCATGCCCTCGACGGTCTCGAGCGTCGTTTCGGCCGACTTGCTCTCTTCGACCGTGATGACGCCCTCCTGCCCAACCTTCGCGAGCGCCTCGGCGAGCTTTTGGCCGATCTCCGGATCCCCGTTCGAGCTCACGGCGCCGACCTGCGCGATCTCGCGCGGGTCTTTGGTCGGTTTCGCGAGTTGTTTGAGCGCTTCGACGGCGACCACGACGGCTGCGTCGATGCCGCGCTTCAATTCCATGGGATTGTGACCCGCTGCGACGAGCTTCGAGCCTTCACGATAAATCGCCTGCGCGAGCACGGTGGCGGTCGTCGTGCCGTCGCCTGCGACGTCACTCGTCTTCGTTGCGACCTCTCGCACCATTTGCGCGCCCATGTTCTCGAAGCGGTCCTCGAACTCGACTTGCTTCGCCACCGTCACGCCGTCTTTGGTGATCGTCGGTGCGCCGTAGCTGGTCTCGAGCACCACGTTGCGACCGCGCGGACCGAGCGTGACCTTCACCAAGTCGGCGAGGCCGTTGACGCCGGCGAGCATGCGCTGCCGGGCGTGGTCGGTGTAGAAAATGTCCTTGGCGACCATGGGATATGCCTTTTCACTGGGCACTGCCCAGAGTTTCTTTGCGCGCGAATCGTGACGAAGGCCACGGCACGCCGAGTGGTGGAGAGCGCGGAGGAGCCGCTCTCAGCGAAGCCGCATACTACACGACGGCCGAGCGCGCGCACGAATTCGTTTCGGCGAGACGCCGAACACAGCGAGCCCCGCTGTCACCGATCGGCAGCTCCGCCGCGCTTTCGTGCGCTCGGGGGATTGCGTACTCACGCTTTCGTGCGCAGGTTGCGCGCTCGCGTCGGCAGGAGCACTCGCGTCTCACGCCTCGGGGTTCGGAGGCTCGCGGTTCGCCGAGCAGCGTGAATCGGAAGTCAGCAAGGTCCGCGGCTGCTCGGCGCGCTCGGCCTCGTCTCGCCGGTCACGCAATGGGCGGGCGACGCGCGTCCGCGTGACGTTACCGAAGCAACGCAGCGACGACCCCGTGCAGCCCTGATGCCGCGCTGGCGGGCGCATGACGCGGTGCAATGACGATTTGCTCGAGTGTGGAACCCGCTGGCACTTCACCGGCGCGGAGCGACCTGCGGAGCGGCGTGGCCCACGAAGTGGACTTTTGCCCCGGAGCGCCAGCCGTTTCTGTTACGCGCGCGAGCGCAGGTTCCAGCATCGAGGAAAGTTCTGCGCGTAACTCCTGCGGTTGGACGTGGCGAGGGCGTTCGAGCGCGGTCCACGCCGAAAATTCTAGGTTTAGACCTTCAGGTTGCGCGCGACCGCGCGTTTGGAGGCTCGACTCCGCAATGCGCGTCGAAGATCCTTGCCATACCGAGCACGCAGGCGCCCTCCCGCGTCTACCGTTTCGACGCCGGCGTGGCGGAGTACGGAGTGAGTCGGCAGGCTCACGCGGCGGCTGTCGCACATCGTGTGATGCGCGAAGCGGGTTCCAATTTTTCGCGCCGCGTTTAGTCTCGTGTTCAGTGACGCGCGTACTCGAAGCAGCGCTGCTCGGCGTCGTCCTCCTCGCGCAGGCAGGGTGCACCGGCTACGTCGTCTGCGAAAAGACGGAGCGGTGCGCGGGCGCCGAGGCGACGCCCGCGGCTCTTGGGAGCACACCCGACGCCGGCGCACCGTCGTCCGACGGCAAGTCAGGCGTCATCGCCGTCGATGCGGGCGGCGGCGATGCCACGACTCAGTGCGACGGTCCGAGCGCCGGCACGACGCCACTGCGTCGTCTCAATCGGGACCAGTACCAGCATGCCGTGCGGGACCTTTTGGGGGTGAGTTACGAACCGGGCGCGGACTTCCCGAGCGACGAGAAAGTCGCGAGCTTTGCGAGCAACTCCGTGACTCCCCTGGACCGCCTCACGGTCGAACGCTATTTCGACGCAGCGGGCGACATCGCCGATCTCGCCGTCGGGCGCCTGGGGGAGCTCACGAGCTGCGACCGCGACAAGCTCGGTGACGACGAGTGCGCGAGCGAGCTCATCCAGGAGCTCGGGGGGCGCGCTTACCGGCGTGCTTTGAGCGACGTGGAGCTGAAGCGCTACGCCGAGCTCTACGCCGCCGGTGCGACCAGCTTCGAAGACGGCATGCGTCAGGTCTTCACTGCGCTGCTGTCCTCGCCGCACTTTCTCTATCAAGAGGAGTTGCCGGCAGCGGGGGTCACCGGTCCGCGGCCGCTGAGCGGTAACGAGCTCGCGACGCGCCTCGCCCTCACGCTCTGGGGCAGCGTGCCGGACGCGAAGTTGATGCAGGCTGCTGCCGACGGCTCGCTCGACGATCGGAAGGCCCTGCGCGCCCAGGCGGAAACGATGCTCGCCGACGATCGCGCCGCTGATTCACTCGAGAGCTTCCACGTCCAGTGGCTCGGCCTCGACGCGATCGACGAGCTCGGCAAAGATCCCGCTGTTTACCCCGATTTCGGGCCCGCGACGGCGCTCGCCATGCGGCACGAAACGGCGCGCTTCGTCGATTACGTCGTGCGACGCACCAAAGGCACGCTCGAGACGCTGCTCACGGCTCCGCTCGCCTTTCCCGAGGGCCCGCTCGCCGACATTTACGGCGTCAAGCCGAACGCGAACCTGGATAGCCCCGTGAGCCTCGACCCGAAGCAGCGCGCCGGCCTGCTCACCCAAGCTGCCTTCCTCGCCGTTCAGGCGCATCCGAACCAGACCTCGCCGGTCCGGCGCGGCGTCGTCGTGCTCAGGAACCTGATGTGCGCCGAGCTGCCGGATCCGCCACCGAACGTCAACAACGCGACGCCCGAGCTCGACCCGAACGCCACCACGCGGGAGCGCTTCGCCGCACACACGACGAACCCCGCTTGCTCGGGCTGCCACTCGCTGATCGATCCCATCGGCTTCGCCTTCGAGCACTACGACGCCGTGGGGACCTATCACGACGAGGAGAACGGCGCGGCCATCGACGCGAGCGGCGAGCTGCAGCAGTCAGATGGAACCAGCGTGTCGTTCACCGACGCGATCCAGCTTTCGAAAATGTTGGCTGAAAGCCCCGATGTACGGCACTGCGTCGTCAAGCAGTGGTTCCGCTACGCCCTCGGGCGCTACGAGACTGACGCCGACGCCTGCTCTCTAGCCCAAGTCGACGCCGCGTTCGCGGCCTCCGGCTACCAAATGCGCGAGCTCTTGCTCTCGCTCGTCACCTCGGACTCCTTCCGCTACGTGAATGGAGGCTCTCCATGATCATCCCGGCGCGCCGTCTGCCTCCCACCGCCACGCCGAAGCGCCGGCGCACCTCGCGCCGCGCGTTCCTCGCCGGTCTCGGCGCGAGCACCGCGCTTGCACCCTTCATCCCCCTGCTCAACGCGAGCGGCGCCGAGGAGCGCCCCTTGCGTCTGATTCTCTGGTTCACCCCGCACGGCACGCTCCGCGAGAACTGGGTCCCCACCGGCGGCAAGACCGACTTCAGCCTCAGCCCCATCCTCGCGCCCCTCGAGCGCCACCGCTCCAAGATCAACATCCTCGACGGCCTGAACATCTTGGACGTGGGCGTCGGGGCGCCGCACACCAAGGGGCCCTCCCTGCTCTACACGGCATCGCCCCTGCAGGAGGACAAGACTTTCACGCGCACGGACGACACTACCGTCACCTATTACGGCTGGAACAGCGCGCCGAGCGTCGACCAGTTCATTCTGAGCAAGCTCGCGCCCACCACTCCCTATGGATCGCTCGAGTTCGGGGTACGCTCGGGGATCAATCATCCCGGTAGCCGGATCAGCTATGCCGGACCGGCAGCCCCGCTCGCGCCCGAAATCGATCCGTGGGGCGCGCTGCGACGACTGCTCGGCGCTCTCGGAGACAACTCACAAGATCTGGAACGCTCACGAACCAACAAACATAGTGTGCTGGATCTCGTCAGCGCGGAGCTCGCGGATCTCGACAAGAAAGTGCCCGCAGCGGATCGCGCCAAGATCGACGCGCATCTCTCCGCCATTCGTAGCATCGAAGGTTCGCTCGACCGTGCTCTCGGGACCTGTATGGCGCCGGACCTTGGGAATTCCGTAGACGCTGGCGTGCCCGCCAACATCCCGGTCGTGTTCGACCGCATGATGGACGTAATGAGCGCGTGCTTAGCCTGCGATCTCACCCGCGTCATGAGCATGCAGTACAGCGTCGGCGAAAATGATTGCTGCTACACGTACGACTGGGTCGGCGTCAGCGACCAGGAGCACCACCTCATGACGCACGCGAGCGATACCGATCAGCACGCGAGCGACGAGCTGACGAAGATCTACACGTGGTACTCGGAACGTTTCGCCTATTTTCTCGACAAGCTGGACGCCATCCCCGAGGGGGACGGAACATTGCTCGACAACTGTCTCGTCATTTGGGGCAGCGAGCTCGGCAAGGGCAACACACATTCTTTCAATAACGTCCCGTTCGTCGTCGCCGGGGGAGCCGCTGGGCAACTCGAGACGGGACGGTTCCTGCAGCTTGGCGGCACGCCGCATAACCGCTTGCTCGTGTCGGCTTGTAACCTCATGGGCCTGCCTGAAGTGGAAACGTTCGGGAGCACCGACACGGGTACGGGTGGGCTAGCGGGTTTCGTCTAAGTCTCCCGGGCACGGTCGTCGTGGCGAGCGTGAGGCGGTTTGAGCAGGCCAGCGGGCCGGACGGTAGCCCTTCGCCCGAGGAACTCACGATGATATGCTGAGGAGTTACGGCTTCCGTAGCCCGTCGGCAACGGGTCTTCGGGGGCTCGTAGACCCTCTGCTACCCTCAATCTGGCAATAGTCCTCTTACTCGCGCCGGTTCTCGGCTCGGAACGGAAACGGGGCAGCCGGTCCCCGTGACTTGGATGTCCCACGCTTTCTCTTCAACGGGCGGCGACGGATTCGACCCTACCGCAACTCGGTGGCGTGCCGAGAGTTACTCCCTTTCGGCCAAGCAGCGCGCCATCCTCTTTCGTGTCCTCGCGGAGGATGCGTCGGGCATCAGTGGCAAGGACGACATCGAGCAGATCCATGTCGTGCTGAACGAACCCATTGACGACTCGTCGTTCCGAAAGGCGTGGGAGCTCATCGCAGCGCGCCACCCCGCGCTGAGCGCCAGCTTCGAGTGGAAGGAAGCAGCTGCTCCCCAGCAGAGCGTCCAACCTGGTGTCGAAGTGCCCGTGGACATGGTGGAGCTGGGCGGCGACGGGCGCGCGCCGAACGCGCTCGAAGCGTGGTTAGAGCGAGACCGCGCGCGTGGGTTCAACCTGCGCAGGGCGCCGCTGCAGCGCGTGACGTTGCTGCTTACGGAGCGCGGCCCCACCGAGTTCGTTTGGTCCTTCCACCGCATACTGCTCGATCGTCGCTCCTCGTCGATCGTTCTTTCCGAGCTGCTGACGGCCTACGACGCTATCCGCGCGCGGCGCGTACCTGATTTGCCTCCCCGGCCACGTCCATTCCGCGACTACGTTGCTTGGCTCGGCGCGCAAGATTCGGAGCAGACTCGGAGCTACCTTCGCGAATTCGAAACCAAGAAGCGCCCTAGCGTGCTGCCGGGGGGCACGCGTGCAGCGGATCAGCGGGTCCCGGCGACATACCGCCACACACTCGGGTCAGATGCTTTGGGACGCTTGCAAGCTGTCGCCGATCGTACGCAGACGACGCTCGGCACCGCCGTGCTCGCGGCCTGGGCAGTCGTGCTCGCGCGCTTCACGGGGGACGAGGACGTAGCCTTCGGTACCTCTTCGTCGGCGCGTACGGCTTTCGGTGGTGATTCCGAGTCGATCGTGGGTGTCTTGACGAACGACCTGCCCTTGCACGTGCGCCTGGAGGACGCGCGCACGACGGGGGACTTGTTGCGGCTCGTGCAAGCACGAGCGCTCCAGACTCTTCCGCTCCAGCCGCCAGCTCCGGCGCAGAGCGGCGCGCAACGCGACGTGCGTTCCGAAACTCTGCCTTACGATACGCATGTCCTCTTCGACGATTGCCCGCTTGCGGCCGAGCTCGGAGCGTCGAACGAGCACGGGGCTCGCGTGCGCGCGGTGCAGGTGATCGAACGGACGCCTTCCCCGCTCAGTCTCCAGGTCGTCCATTCCGACGTTCTCGACGTGCGGATTCTCTCTGACGGCTCGCGCGTCGCTCCGAACGTCGCGCGACGGTTACTCGAAGCGTTCAGCGTCACGTTGGAGCAGCTCGCGGAAGGCACCGAACGGCCCGTGGCCGAACTCTTGGCCATACCGCCGAACGACCTCGAAAATCTGCTCTACGCCTGGAACGACACTGCTCGCGCCTTCGACGAAGAGTCGTTGATCCACGAGCTCTTCGAGCGACGTGCCGCGCGTCAGCCGGACGCTCGCGCCGTGGAGTCCAAAGGGCGGACGTTCACGTACCGTGAGGTCGACGAGCAGGCGAACCGTTTGGCGCGAGTGCTCACGGCACGCGGCGCCGGCCCAGGTACATTCGTCGCCGTCTACCTGGAGCGCGACATAGGACTCGTGCTGACGTTGCTCGCGATCTGCAAGGCGGGCGCGGCGTACGTACCGCTCGATCATCGGTATCCCGCCGACCGCCTGCGCTTCGTGGTGGAAGACACCAGAGCGGTGTTGGTCGTCACGGATTCCGCCTCGCGCGCCCTCTTCGACTCACCGCTGCTCGAACTCGATAGCGCTGAGCTCCAGTCAGAGCTCCTGACGCAGCGTAGTGACCGCGCCGACTCGGCGGCGCGCGCGGCGGACACTTGCTATGTGATGTACACGTCCGGCAGTACGGGTAAACCGAAAGGCGTCGTCCTCTGCCACCGCGCGGTCGTCAATACCCTGGAGTGGGTGAATCGCACGTTCAACGTGGGTCCCGGCGACAGGCTTCTATTCGTCACCTCTCCCGCTTTCGACCTGTCCGTCTACGACATCTTCGGGGTGCTCGGCGCCGGCGCAACCTTGGTGATCGCCAGCCAGACCTTACTGTTGGACCCCCCGGCGCTCGCGCGAGCGCTCGAATCGGGCGACATCACTCTTTGGAACTCGACGCCAGCGGCGCTCCAGCTATTGCTGCCGTACTTGTCCGAAGGCGACCTTCACGGGCGGCTGCGTCTGATATTGCTGAGCGGGGACTGGATCCCCTTGAACATGCTGCCGGCGCTCCGCAGCGCGTGGCCGAGCGCCGCGCTCGTGAGCCTCGGCGGAGCAACCGAAGCGGCCATTTGGTCCAACTATTACGTGATCGACGCGGTCGCGCCGGACTGGCGTAGTGTGCCCTACGGGCGTCCCATCCAGAATTGCGCGTATTATGCGCTCGACGCACGACTGCGGCCGGTCCCCATCGGCTGCCCGGGCGAGCTGTATATCGGCGGGGTTTGCCTGGCCGATGGCTATTTGAACCTGCCGCAGCACACGGCCGAGCGCTTCCTACGCAATCCTTTTTCGTCTGCGCCGAATGCACGCATTTATCGCACGGGCGATCTCGTACGCCTTTTCGATGACGGCAATATCGAGCTCCTCGGCCGCACCGATCTGCAGCTCAAAATTCGCGGATTCCGCGTCGAGATTCCGGAGGTCGAAGCGGCTCTCGCCCGGCTCACGGGGGTTCGCGATGCGGCTTGCACGGCCCAAGACGACGCAGCGGGCCAAAAGGCTCTGGTCGCGTTCGTGACGGTCCAGCCTGGTCACGCCCTCGACGAAGACACCGTTCGACACCGGCTCTCGCGCACGTTGCCCGAGTACATGGTACCGGCTCGCGTCCTGGTCCTCGACGCGCTGCCGCTCTCTTCCAACGGCAAGGTGGACCGCGCTGCTCTTCCGAAGCCCGGCGAGCCGGAACGAACTCGACCCTACGTGCCACCGACGAACGAGACGGAGCAAGTCATCGTCGACATTTGGCAGCGGCTCCTCAAACGCTCGCGTATCGGCGTGACCGACGACTTCTTCGACGTTGGCGGACACTCGCTGCAAGCGATGCGCGTGGTCGACGAGATCAATCGCGCCCTCGACGTGACGATCCACCTCGGTACGTTACTCGAGGACCGCAACGTGAAGACGCTGGCCGCCCGCATCCGACGCCAAGAGCAGTGGTCGACGCGCTCGCGGAACGAAGTCAGCTGGACGACCGTCGTCCCGATTCAGCCGAACGGCTCCTTGCCTCCGCTGATCTGCATCGCTGGGGCCGGCGGCAGCCCGCTGGGGCAACGCCCGCTCGCGACCGCGCTCGGCCCCGACCAGCCTTTCTTCGGCGTGCAATACCGCGGGGCCGACGGGCAACGCGAGCCGCACACGACCATCGCCGAGATGGCGCAGGAATTTCTCGCAGACATTCGTCGCCTGCAACCGCACGGCCCCTACTATCTCGCGGGGTTCTCGGCAGGCGGCGTCGTCGCGCAGGAACTCGCCAGGATGCTGGTCGCCGCGGGAGAACAGGTCCCGCTTCTCCTGCTGCTGGACGCCTTCAACTCGACCTTGCCGAGATGGTCCTCGCGCGAGCGCGTCCTGAATCTGTTTCGGTTGGCCTATCACCATGGCCTAAGTTACGCTGGCATGCGGCTCGGAATGCGCTTTCGCTTGCTGGGCTCGCGACTTTCGCGCCGCGCAAGACACGAAGTGCAACGCACGCCGGAGTCCTTCCAAGTGAGCCTTTTCTCCGCGCTCGATCGGCACGTGCCGGGGCCTTATCACGGTGACACGTTGCTGATCCGGACCAGTGGCAAACCATGCCCGGACGTGGACTATCGCACCGACCCGACGAATGGCTGGCGGCCCGTGTTCACCGGGAACTTCGAGGTGGTGTCGATCGATTGTCGACACGATCAACTGCTCACCGAGCGCGTTCCCCTCGTCGCCAACATCGTGGCCGCAGCGCTCGCGCGCGCCCGCCAGAGGTTCGAATCATCGCACCCACGGCCCGATGACGAGGCGCCGCGGCACGATTGAGTCATTGCGACCCAGTCGCCTGTAACTGCCGGTCGATCGACCAGCCGCGCTGCACTCGAGCTGGCAAGCCGAACTCGCGACATCACCCAAGAGGGTCTCGAGCCCTGGGGCTTACCTGGACGAAACGGGTGTGAAATGCTACTCGAGGTCAACTTCTTCCGACGTCCGCTCGGCGTCGGTCGCAGGCTGTCCCTCTATGCTCTCGCAAGCCGTTGCTGCTCGAGAAACGACGCCCGCGGCGTTGCCGCGTCGGCATAAGCTCGACGAGATTCAAATCCTCCGTGGCGCGGCTGCCTTCGCAGTCGTCTTCCACCATTATGCCCTGGCCGTCCAAGAATACGGTCGTTCCCGATCCTGGATCGTGAGCTCGAACCTCGGCGCGCTCGGCGCGTGCGGCGTCGACGTGTTCTTCGTCATATCGGGATTCATCATGGTGTACGTGACCTCGCTCCAGGCGGGAGCCGAGGCCGCGCGTGAATTCCTGCGCCGGCGCGTACAACGAGTCCTGCCGTTGTATTGGCTGTGGACTACGGTCGTACTCACGCTTTGGCTTTCGGGGCTCGCGCTCAAGTCGCATCATTTCCGCTGGCCATACATCGTCGCCTCCTATCTCCTGATCCCGGTTTTCAACGGTCCTAGCTCGCACCCGTTACTCGATCCTGGGTGGACGTTGTCGTTCGAGATGCTCTTTTATGCGTTATTCGCAGCGAGCATCTGGCTGGGCGGGACTCGTCAGCGGGTGATCGTTCTGCTTGCCGGATTCGTGATCACGGTACTCGCCGCACTCCTGGCGCTACCAGCGCATACGGCGTTGCGGAGCATGCTCACGAACCCGTTGATGCTGGAGTTCTTGTACGGGGTGTGCGTCGCGCATCTCCTCGGCCGTTTGGATTTGGGGAAGCGCCGGGCAGGAATCGGCAGAGCCTTGCTGCTCGCCGGGGCATGCTCCTTGTTGTCGGCCGCATGGATTGACGCTCCGTCGTCGCTCCGCGCGATCGTCTGGGGCGTCCCCAGTGCCTTGGTCGTCGCGGGGGCGGCTTTGCTGGCCGGCAGGAATAGACCTAAGAGCTTAACGCTATTGGGCGACGCGTCGTATTCGCTCTACTTGTCGCACAGTTTGGTCGTCAATGCGTTTGCCATGGTGCTCAAGCACTCCAGTAGACTTCAGGCGATCCCGGGGGACTTCTGGATAGTCGCCGGTACCTTGCTGACGATTCCCACGGGAATCGTAGCGTACTTTTGGATCGAAAAGCCGCTCACGGCGCTGGTCAGGCAGGGACTCGTCCGATACGGGGAAAGCGCGCCCTCCGCGAATAGTTAGGTCCGTGCAGAGGCGAGCGTCGAAATATGGGGCGTAGGCACGGCGGCGAAAAATGTACGGCTGCCGCGAGCAGGACCGCACGAGCCGAAGAAAGCATTGACAGCATGAGCTGCCTGAAGCAAACGACTAGCCCAGGTGTGAGCGTGTCGCGCGTACGAACCGCCATCAAGAAATTAGAGAAGGATTTCGAGCGTTGGGCGGAAATAGGCGGCTGGCAGCCGACTTCTCGCACGTTCGTGCGCTTGCTGCTGCTTCAACGCGGCTTCCAGCTCACTGTATTGCTCCGAGTTCAGGAAATGGCCGGGGAACTGCCATTGGTCGGCAAGGGCGCTCGTCGCGCGATTTGGTTCTTCACCAATTCATGGTGTGGGACCGACATCGGCGTAACTGCGGAATTTGGTCCGGGGCTTTACATTGCGCATACCCCGGGAATCGTCATCGCCGAGCGTGCCCGTATCGACGAAAACGTGGCAATCTACCATGGCGTTACGCTGGGCCGTGCAGAGTTGGACCAACTGGGCGTACCGCATGTCTGTGAGGGTGTTCGCCTCTACGCCGGCGCCAAGGTCATCGGGGGAGTGACCATCGGTGAGGGTGCCGTCGTGGGGGCGGGCGCGGTCGTTCTGAAGGACGTTCCCGCGCGCAACTGTGCGGTGGGAGTGCCGGCCCGGAATATCCCGCTCGAGCCCTCGACGCGCTCGAGTTGAACCTTCCAGCGGCCCCGATGGCGGAGCGAACGCGCCTAAGTGACCTTGCTCTTGCCGCGAAGCATGAGGCTCAAGTCTCCGAAATCCGCCCGGAACACGAGTGCTAATAGGCTAACGTAGACTGCGGCGCCCAAGAGGATACTCTCGGCTAGTTGTAGCCGCCATGTTCCCTCGGACTGGGGCAGCACGGATCTAAGCCCCGACACGACGACGGCCATCAGCGCTGCGCTCGCAATCGGCGCCGCCACGGCGCGCGCAAGAGATCGCATTCTGATATTCAGAAGACGCCCCAACAGCAAAATCCAAGGAACCGCGCCGACGAGGTTCGCAATGAAGTAGAACGCTGCCAATGCCACGACACCGTATTGAATGCCGACGACGAAGGCAATCAACTGTGAGACGGCCGTAACCAATCCAAGACCAAGGACGGTGCCAGTTCGGCCTCTGGCGATAAACACCGTGCCCACCGTACTCACGATGGACTGCAACAAGCCGGTAGGCGCGAGCCATGCGAGAATCTCGGCGGCAGCCATCCATTGTTTGCCGAACATCAAGCGTACGAACGGCTCTCGTACCACGGCGACGCCGAGCATCATCGGGGCCGTCACGATCACGATCAATCGAATCGTTCTGATGTATAACTCCGCGACCTCCTCGTTCGTCGATTGCCTACTCATCACGGGCAAAAGGCTGCGCGTCGCCACGAACGTCAGATTTTGCAGCGGCAGTACCATGACGCGATACGCGATCGAGTAGGCGCCCAAGGGCGCTGCGCCGAGGTAGCGGCCGATCAAAAAATTGTCCGCGTTGCGAGAGAAGTAGCTCAACAAATTGAGCGAAGCGACGTGACCGCTGAACTTGAGGACCCCGCCCAGCCCTTGCAGCGTAAAACGTCCCGTGGGACGCCAATCCGAGCGCAGCCACAACTGGGCACTGGAAAGCACCGCTGCCGCGACCGCCTGTAGAACTAGGCTGTAGACCCCGGCGCCGAGCACCGCCGCGACGATAGCGAGGGTCACTGACGTTAGGGATGAGACGACCTCGATGCGTGCGACGGCCTTGAAGTCCGAACTGCGTTCCAGCATCGCCTGATGCACGGTCGTGATGCTGGAAATTGGAAATACGGGCGCCAGAACCCGCAATACGTTCCGAAGTCCCGGAGCGCGGAAGACCGACTCCAGCGCGGGGGCGAACACGAGCAACAACGCTGCTGCGGTAATGCCTAGTGCGACATTCAACCAAAAGATGCCCGAGATCGTGGTGTCGTCGAGCTCTCGCCGTTGGATGATTGCCGTTCCGGTCCCCATCTCGCGGAGCATGCCCGCGAGTGTCGTGAGGACGGCCGCCATGGCCATCATTCCGAAGTCCGCTGGCGAAAGAAATCGCGCCAGCACCGACATTCCCACGAATTGAGCCAACAAGCGGCTGCCTTGTGACAGCCCGATCCATCTAGCGCTGGTCGCAACAGCCATTCAACAAGGCACCTCGAGCAATCGCACTGCGGCGCGGCTCGGTCGGCGCCGTGAGCGGCGGGTTGCCGACGTTGCACGCACCATCGGCCCTGGTCCGCCGGGTGTCACTCCCTGGTCAGCGCATCCGCCCGCTTTGGCGTCCATCAAAGTACCGCCACCTGCGAGTCGTCTACGGAAGCACCCAATGAGGGGCCGATCACTGAAAGCACGTAAGCATCGTCCTAGAGCACAGCATGTCGTCCAGACGCTAGCACTAATCGACCGGTCGAGAGCGTAGCGCCCTCGTTTCTTGGGCGCTGCCCGACTCACGGGACGAAATTGCTTGCGCGTACAGCCGTCGCCAGGAAGCGATTGTAACCCATTGGCCGGCCGAACCTGCGCGGCGGCCCAGTCCCTCCGTTGGCGCCGCGCACGACGGCCGCCTCCTCCATCGGGCCGCGCGCTCCATCGTCGCTTCACCGATGTTGGCGCTTGGTCGCATACCGTCACTTGCGGCCGGCACAGTGCTACGCCAGCATTTCGCGTCCACCGTGACACCCCGCGCAGTCATGAACAGCAGAGCCGCGCTCGTGTGGGGGTGCCTTCTCGCGTCGCTCGCGTGCTGCGCTCGCTCCGCGGTTGCTCAGAAAGTACCCGAGGACCAGAAGGCGGCGGCGAAGCACGCTACCGCTACTTTCGGTTCATCGCCAAAGTTTCCGGAGCTACTGGTAGGCAACAATATCGGGGTTTCCGTCCACGCTGTCGATGAAGTTGATCTCGACATGATCGCGGCCGCGGGACTCAAGTTCTCCCGTCTGAACGTCCATTGGCCTGCCACCGAAAAGACGCCCGGCACCTACGACTGGTCCTACTACGATCGAATCGCGGCACGACTGCGAGCGCGGAACATCCGTCCGCTGTTCATCCTAGGCGATTCCAACCCCCTGTACGCTCCAGCGGTTCCGGGGCACGGGACCCTGACCGCCCCCACGCTTTCCGCGCCGACCACCAGCAACGCCCTACGAGCATTTTCCAAGTGGGCCGCCGCGGTCGCGACGCACTTTGCTCCCTACGATCCGATCCTGGAACTGTGGAACGAACCTGATCGCGGTTTCTGGCCGCCGCGTTCGGACGTGCACCAATACGTTGCTTTGGCCTCCTCCGCCTGCACGGCGATCCGGGCGGCGGTGCCCCAGGCGACGATCATCGGTCCTGCAGCGGCTCTTGCTTTCAGCAACGCGGATCCGCATCCGCCTTTTCTCGAAGCCGTGATCGCGAGTCCGCTGATCCGCTGCCTGGATGCCATCAGCGTCCACTACTACGTGGGTACTGGCGAACTCGCGCGGGATTGGCAGGCTCTGCGGCGCGCCATCGCCGCCGCCGCGGCCTCGGCGGGCGTGCAGCGGCCGCCCAACGCAGTCTGCACCGAGGCCGGCTTCTCGACCGGCGGCGCGAAGTCCTTTGCCCATCCGCTGCCGAACGAGGACGCACAGGCGTTTTATCTGATTCGTGCGACCCTGATGAACCTGTATAGCGCCGTTCCGATCACGATTTTGTACGACTGGCGTGACGATGGCGACGACCCCGGGAACCGGGAGCATCGTTATGGGCTCGTCAGGCGCGACCGCTCCGTCAAGCCGGCGTACCGTGCGCTCGCCACGCTGACAGGTTCCTTCTCGGGTTACCGCGTGGTTTGCGCACGACGAAGCGTACGCGGCCAAGTGACATTCGTCCTCGATAGGCGTCCGCAAACGACCTTGGTGACGTGGAACGAGCTTCATCCCGACGCCTTGGCGCTTCCGCCCGGCGTTCGCGTCAAACGGCTCACCGACCTTTACGGCAACGTTCTCGCTCCCGCGGCGGACGGCAGTAGCGTGCCCGTGCCCATGGACAGCGCGATCTACGTCGATCTGGTGGAGACAGCCGAACCCGACGCGCTGTGCAAAGAGCTCCCCGGTAGGCCGCTATGAGCCATGCAGCCCCTGCGCGAAGAGGGCCTCCTGACGTCAAGCCGTTCGAAGTTGCCCCTCGAACGCTCCTCGCAGGACTTCGTCCATCTTCGAGACGAACACCTCGCGCGAAAATCGTGACAACCGCTCGAAAGACGGGGTCAGACGGGCCGAATCGAAGCGCCTGACCGCGTCGACGAGGCTGTCCACCGTAGCGTGGTCGAAGAAGACGCTGTCGGACTCGGTCAGAGTTTCGAGCACGCCTCCGGCCCGGAACGCGATGACCGGCGTACCCGCGGCCAACGCCTCCAGAGGCGTTATTCCGAAATCCTCGACTCCCGGAAAGACGAGCGCGCGACTTCGCGCCAAAGTATCGATCACTTTTTCACGCTCGACCGCGCCCAAAAACTCGACGTATTTCCCGGCTGACGCTCGCAGCTTGGCTTCGAGTTGACCCTTGCCGATGATGACCAACGGTAGCTTGAGACGCTCGAAAGCCGCGATCGCGAGGTCGACGCGTTTGTTCGGCGCGAACGCCGTCACCATCGTGAAGTGCTCGCCCTTCGGCGGCGGGTTGCGTCGCACGCCCTCGAAGTCACTCAGATCGACGAACGGGTGCACGACGAGCGCGTCCCGCTTGTAATAGCGTCGAATGCGCTCGCGCACGAACGCGGAGTTCGCGACGATCAGGTCTACGTTGGAGTTGCTGGAGCGATCCCACGTGGTCAGCGGCCGCCGGATCATCCGCCCGACGACGCGCGTCGCTAGCCCTGCATCGGAGCCGAAGTAATGCTCGTATTGGTCATAGATGTAGCGCATCGGCGAGTGAACGTAGCTGATGTGAATGGCGCCCTTGGGCTTTTTGACTCCCTTGATCACGCAATGATGACTGCTCAATACGAGCCGAGTGTCGCCCGGGATGCGCAAGAATTGAGTCGCGACGGGCATCACGGGCAGAGCGGCACGATACTTCGTGTGTACGTAAGGCAACCACTGCATCGGGCTCGTCCGGATCCGTCGCGATTCGATCGTGCTGGACGTCGAGCCAGGCGTGTGCAGCAGGGTGTAGATGGGCGCCTGCGGAAACATTTCGCAGAAGGCTTCGAGTACACGTTCGCCTCCCCGCAAGCCCGTCAGCCAATCGTGCAGTAGCACGACCTCTCCGGCGATGTCCTCACGCCACATCACGCGCGCCCCGGTTTGTAATGCTGGTGTCCATCAGTTCCTCGCGACCTCTTGAATGAGGGCGCCGATGCGCGCCGCCAGGCGTTCCGGATCGAACTTGTCGGTCCCCGCGAGCGCATTCGTTCGCCAGCTCTCCAAGACGGCCCTGTCCGCCAAGATCAGCCGTAGCTTCTCGCGAATCGCGGAGGCGTCCCCGGGAACGAACAGCGCGCCTGTGCGTCCATCTTCGATAATCTCGGGAATGCCGCCGGCTTTGCTGCCGAGCACGGGCAAACCGAGGCTCAAGGCGTGCACCGCAACACCGGGGAATGGTTCTTCCCATACCGACGGTGAACAGAGGACGTCGCTGTTCACCATCACGTTGCTGATCTCCTGGTGCGGCAAGAAGCCTAGAAACCGACACCACGGCTTCGAGCCATATTTTTCGCGCAGCTCCGTTTCGTGCGGGCCGCTGCCGATGACGGTGACCGAGAGATTATTGTTCGCCGCGAGCTCGTCGGCCGCCTGCAAGAGTAGATGAACCCCCTTCGTGAAGTGAATTCGACCGACGTACAAGATCCGCAGCGTTTCCGACTCGCTGCGCACCGCCGTAGGCGCCGGGTACCGGTTCGGGTTCATGATCGAGGTGTGTAGGCGACCTTCGAGCGGGAACACCTTTGCAAGTCTGTCCAGATTCGACCTGGACGGGGAACAATAAGCCAGTCGCGGTAGCGTGGCGACCTGCGTGCGCTTGAACTTGGCCGACAGTGTGCAGGTGCTGCATTGTCGCGGGCACGCGTGTGTCGATTTGAACATGGACATGCGCACGCAGGCCAAGCCGAGATCGTGAAGGAAATAGAGCACGGGAATGTCGCGCTTCCCGAACTCCGGGAGAACGTTGTACCCGAGTCCCTGCAGGATGTGGATGTTTGCGTGCTGGGGGCGGAAGGAGTCGAGCACATCGGCGACGATGGCTTTGTTCCTGGGGTCGAAATGGTCTTGCAAGTGCCAAATCGGCTTGGCCCAGCGCGGCGCGCGCGTGAAATCGAAGAAGGGGTACGGGCGCGGCATCCACACGCGCCAAATCTTCATGCCGCGCTCGACCTTGCCGGCGCACGTTTCGTCTTTTCTTTTGGCGGTCGTGAGAACTCCAACTTCGGCCCCGGCCTGCTGAAGCCAGCGCGCGATGTTGAACGCGCTCACCTCCGCGCCTCCCACGATGTCGGGCGGAAATGTCGCTGAAACGGCGAGGATGCGTCGGCCCTTGAAGAACTCCGACGTGTCGCGACTGGGTTGCTCTGCTGCGGTGATGGTCATGGGGTTACGCGAAGGAATTGACTGCCGTAAGACTTCGGCAAGAGCTCTCGGGCGGGCGCGAGGGCGCTGGTGCTTCGTGACAGCGTGGGGGCGAACCCTTTTCCCGCCAACAATCCGATCAGCAGTGAGGGCACCGCGGATTCGACCACGTTGGTTGCTATCGCCAAAATGGCGACTATCGCCGAAAGGGAGAGCCAGAGCTCGAAGGTATTGGGCTCCCAAACGTAGTAACGGCGCATTCCGAGAAAGAGCATGACGGCGAAGAACACCACGCCGATTCCGAAGGTAAGGTAGAGAAAGACGAACAAATTGTCGGCAGAATTGACGTGGTGTGGCTCGAAGATGCCCTGAGCCGCACCAATGCCGCCGATGCCTCGTCCCAGGAACCATTCGATGGGAGCGGCGTCGAGGGCCGGCAGCGCGAAGGCCCCTGGCCACATGATGCGAGCGCGCTCGGACATGGACGACAACGTCAGAAAGCCCACATCCATACTGGCCGCGGGCGCGGAGTCGAGCACGGTCTCGGTGCTCGACGCCAGAGGCAGCGCGACGGTCAGCGTCAAGAGCCCCGCGACCACGCCGAGGCCTGAATAATACCCCACGGCGCGCAGCAGCGGTTTATTCACGGAGCCGCAGCAGAGTAATATCATCACGGGCACCGCGACGATTACCACCAATGGCGTCTTGGAGGTCGTGAGTGCTACCGCGACGATCGAGGTCAGCCAGACAACGAGACGTGTCAGCGGCTGACCGCGCAAGGAGAGGAAAAACAATGTCCCGAAGACTGCGATGTCATTGGCCGTGAACACGCTGCCCCTCGAGAACCCGGCCAGCCTGGGAACGCCGCGCGTGCTCCAGTCTCTGGCGACCTCCGTGGTCTGACCTAGAATCTCGATCGTCGCTCCCGTCCAAGGGAAAACGACGAAGCGGTTCATCAGCACGCCGATCACGGCCAGGAACCAGGCGGCTCGAGCCTGCCTGCACAATGACTCTTCTCGACGAGTGCTCGCGAGGATGAGCCCGAGAAAGAACGGCGTCCAGGTGTAGAGCGCAAATCCGACGCGACCCATCTCGGTGACGAATGAGCCGCGCGCATCGACGGCCAAGCGGAGGATGAGCGTGTAGGCGGCGTAGCCCAGGAAACTCCCGCCGACGACCCACACGCCGCGGGGCAGCGCCTTTCGCGCGAAGAAGCCGAACACCGTCGTGGCGGTAAAGACCATCGGCACATAAGATAACCACGGCGCGTGAGCCTTCATCAGCAGGAACCGCAAGGCTCCGCCGAGAATCTCGTTGTACACTATTAGTACGACGGAGAGGGCGAGCGCCACACTCGCTAGATCCCGTTGTCCGTTCCTGTTGGTCATCGTGGCAGGTATCGAAGCGCGCCGAGGGCGGCTCAATTGGGGCGCGCCAGTAGCTCCCGATACACCTCGATATGCTTCATGCTGCACGTGCTCCGCTGGAATAAGTCTTGAACTCTCAGCCTGGCTGCCCTCGAGTAGTTGTCGTACAGATTCTGGTCCGAGAGCAGCTTGCGAATTGCGGCGGCATAATCCGCGGCGTTGAAGTCCCGTACCAATATGCCCGTAACGCCGTTCGCCACGACCTCGTTGGTGCCGCCGATGTCCGACGCCACGACCGGCAACCCGAGATGCATCGCCTCGATGGGCGTGAACGGCAAGCCTTCCCACCTCGAGGGCAGGACGAACACTCGTCCGGAAGCCAGCGCGGCCAGAGCGTCTGGGCGCGCCAGGCTTCCAGTGAACGTGATTTTGTCGGCGACGCCACGCCGTTCGGCATACTCACGAACTGCTGGCTCGAGCTCCCCGCCGCCCGCCATCAGCAAGGTCGAAGCCGTTTCGCGCAACTCGACCATGATGTCGACCATGAACGAGGGATTTTTCTGCAGGTGCATGCGCGCCACGAAAACCAGGTCGTGCTTGCGCGCGGGCGCGGGCAGCCCGTCGAGCTCGCTCGGATCGATGGAGTTGTAAATCGTGTGCGAACCGCGGTGAGCCGGAATTATCGACCAGTCGCGCGCGATCGCGCGGTCACTTTGCGAGACGAAAATCATGTGATTGACGCGCGAAGCTATCGCTCGTTCCGCGAGCCAGCCCGCAAGCCTGCGGGGCAGTGCGCGCTTGGCGAAATGGTAGCCCTGGACGGAATACACCAACTTGGGCCCGAGCCGCCGGAGGGGCGGAAGGCAGAACGGATAAGCTGCGCGCGGACCATGAACGTGGATCAGGTCCGGGCTCGCGGCGGCGACGGTTTCGCGCAACTGGCGTGGTGTGCGCGGGCTCAAGGGGGACTGGAACAAGTCCACTCCGTAGGCCGGCATGCTCATCTCCGCGGCGGCGGTCAGGCCGTAAGAGTTGGGAGCGGTGACGATGCTCGTCTTCCAATCGGCTTTGACCAGGTCGGCACAAAGGCCAAGCACGGAGGTCAATCCGCCGCCTGGCGTTCCATCTGCAACTATGTGTAATACGTGCGGCATGAGGTTCAATCGGACTTGCGGCCGAGGCGATCCCAGCGAGTCGGTACGGGAGTCTGATGGCCGCCGGGCAGCACCGTGAGGAGCTCCTGAACGTCGGACGCCGCAGCCCGCGAAGAGCCTCCTATCGGCCCCGTGCGCGTGATCTCGTTCGACTGCGCGAGCACCTCGGCGGGTTCTTGCACGATCTCCGTCAGGGCGACGCGGGGACGGCCAGCCAGTGGGGCATCGTTGATGATCACGGCGAAGGACTGCGCAAAGCCGGAAACCCGCGCGAGGTGGTCTTTCGCGAGCGAGCGGGGCGTGTGCTGCAAGCGCATCACGCTGAGCACGCCGTCGGCAAGCTCGGCCCAGGACAGCACGTCCGACGTCGGAGGGAACGCCGCGGAATCGATCACGATGAAATCGAACGCTTGGCGCAATTCGCCGAGCAGGTGCTTCCGGTTCTCGTGAAGGTCACCCGCCGAGCTCGGGGGGCCGGCGTGGATCAAGTCCAACACCGCGAACGGTAGCGACGCCCGCCAAACGCACGCCTCCCAAAGGCGTTTACCATTGAGGATGGAATTCAAGGTCGCCGCGGGATCAGGGGGACTCGTTACGTGCGTCTGATGGGTGTCGAGGACGAGCACCCGCTTGCTTTCGGCCGCAAGTACCGCCGCCAGCCCGAGCGCGATGGTCGTCTTCCCGTCTCCCTGGCTCGGCGACGTGACGAGCAGGACACAGCCGCCGCCGTTCGGTACCCAGCGGCGGAGGCCGGCTCGAAGTGTGCGCAGGGCTTCCGCGAATGCCGAATGAGGCGCGTCGGCGAACGCCTGAAAAACGGCCACTCCACCCACGTAGCCCACCCTACGCTTGGGCTTCTGAACCTCGTACGCGGGGATGATACCGAAAAGCGGGAGGTCGGATGCTCCGCGTTGAACGTCGGCCTCACTTTGGAACTTGTCCGAGAAAATCGAACGCACGACGACCACGGCGACTCCGAGTAACAGCCCCGCGAAAAAGCTCGCGAGCCGCAAGAGCAGCTTCGGCGAGTCTTCGCGCGGGGGCGGCTGCGGCGCGTCGATCACGCGATTTTTCGACAGGGTGGAGGCTTTGGCGATGGCGGCCTGTTGCTGCCGCTCGAGCAAGTACGAGTACGTCTTGCTGTACACCTCGGACTCGCGCGCAAGCTGAGCCAGCCCGAGCTCGGCGCCCGGCACACTCTTGAGCCTGTCGTTGACTTGCTTGATGAGTGCACTGAGCGCGGAGAGGTTGTCTTGGGCGCGCGAAAGGCGTGTCTCGACGTATCCGCGCACATTGGCGAGCTGGGCGTTGACACGGGCTTGCTGCTCGCGAACGTCGGGAGCCGCGTCACTGAAGCGCGTCTGCAGGTCCGCGAGCTTTGCCCGCTCTTGCTGCAGGGTGTCGCCCATACTTTGGAGCACGGTGTCACTGGCCTCGCCCATCAGGAAGGCACCCACGGGCGGATTGGGACGCGCGAGGCGGTGCTTGACCTCCGCGAGCGCCGCAACTTCGAGCCGCGCCGCCAACCGGCGTTCCTCGTACGTGCCGAGCTGTTCGATCATCGCCTCGCCCTCCTTACCGAGCACGACGACCTCGTTGTTCGTTCTGAAATCAGCCAGCTTGTGCTGGATCTCGTCGAGCGTTTCCTTGATACCTTGAAGCTGTTCGCCCACGAACGCTTCCGCCGCGGAAGCATCCTCGGTTTTCCACGACTGCCGCTCCCCCAAGTAGCCTTGAATCAAGTCCTCCAAAAACGCAGCCGCGCGGCGCGGGGAGGTATCGCGAAACTCGAGCGTGACGACGTTGACGAGATCTGCCGTAGGACCCTGCTTCGGCGCCGAGACGTCGAGGTCCTTCATCGTATTTTCGAGCACACGATCGAGCGGCTGGATCACGATTTCGTATTCGGCACCGTCAGCCGGCGTACGCTTGAGACCGCGGGCGAGCGTCCAGCTCAACTCCGAGGTCTGGAGCGGCTCCCCCAGTTTACCTTTGCCGACCGACCTGTCGTCCGACCACACCTCGTAGCCGCCACCTCGAGAGAGCCGCACCTTGTAGCGCTGCCGCTGGCGTGAAGCGTTGTTCAGGGTGCGCGCGTCCGTGATCGTAATCTCGTCGAAAATGCCATCGACGAGCGCTGGATCCCGGCCTGAAATCAGCCACGGCAGATAGCGTGTCGCCCATTGCCCGGGCCGAACGATCGTGGCATTCAGGCCCGATTGCAGGATGGCGCGAGTGACGAGCGACTCGCTCCGAAGGATTTCCATCTCACTGGCAACCTGGCTTTCCTGATTGGCGGCCAGCGCGAGATCGGAGCTCGCAGGCGTCGGTCTGCCTCCATGCTCGGTTTCCCCGAGATACAAGCGGCCCATCGGCTTGAACCGCATCCTCGACGCGAAGGTGACGGTCAGCACGATGACCGTGACGAGCAGCGCGGTCTTGACGATGAAGCCCCAGTTCGTGCGGATGGCGTTCCAGAGTTGTGCCGCTTCGACGCCGGCGTCGGGCTGCGGCCCCTCCGGGTATGGCCCGGGCGCTCTCGACGGACGCACGCTATTGTAACGAAGCTCGCTCATGGCAACCGGCACTCACTGTGAAAGGTATTTGATCTGCACGAACGGCGTGAGGACGCCGGAAATCGTCTGGAGGCTCGGGAGCAGTTGGGCCAGCGCCTCGTTCCAATTGGTCAGCGCGGTCGCGGGCACGTAGACGACGTCCCCGGGGGCGAGCTCGAACGGTCCGACCTCCCCCGCGAGCATCCGCGCCGCGTCGATCACGAAATATTCGCCGTGATCACCCTCGCTCCGGATCACGTGGACGTCGGACAGCCGGCCCTGGAAATTGTCTCGGTAGCCGAAGCCTGCCGTGGCCAGCGCTTGCAACAGATTCAGTCGCCCGTTGATGAACGGCACCGGCGTACCCTTGGACGTGCCCGTCGCGGCGCCCCCGAAGACGAAGGCCTGCTCGCTGGCCTTGTCGGGAATCAGAATGACGTCCCCCGAGACGAGCTTGATGTTTTGCCGCAGATCGCCGTCGAGAATCAGGCGTCGAAAGTCGATCGGTAAGCGGCGCTTGCCGCGCGCCACGTAGCCCATCGCCAGGCTCCCGCGCTCGAGCTGGATGCTTCCGCCGAGAGAAATTGCCTGGAGTAGGCGCACCGGGCGGTCGCTGTACTTGAGACCAGGATTGGTGAATTGGCCGAGCAAATAATAGCGAATGCTGCCGGTGAAGACCACCTGGACGGTGACTCTCGGCTCCTTGACGTAGACGGCGAGCTCGCGCTCGAGGTAGTTCTTGAGCTCGTTGGTCGTCTTGCCTGCGACTTGAACGGTGCCGATGAGCGGGAACTGAATGGTTCCGTCGTTGTCGATCACGAGGCCCGACAGGCGCTGGCCCTGCTCACCAATCGCCGACCCCGTGTAGGGCGCAATCGACAATTCTGGATGCCCGTAGACCGCGACGAGCAATGAATCGCCGGCACCCACGCGATACGCGTCGCCATCCACGCCGCCGATGGCGTCATCGAGGAGCTTCGGATCGAGCTGCTCCGTCTGGTGCGAAACGACGGGTGACTCGAAGCGCTTGGCCACGACGGGCGGCGACGACGCGCAGGCGATCGCCGAACATAGGGCAATTGCCGACAGTAAGAATGAAGGTTTCAAGGCTAGCCTCAATAAGCGTTCTTATTGACGAATCCTTTCCAGAGCGTCATCGTCAAGATCTTGAGGTCGAGGCCGTATGACCAATTCCGAATGTAGAAAAGATCACACTCGATGCGTCGGTCGAGCGACGTATTGCCCCGCCAGCCGTTGACCTGAGCCCAGCCCGTGATGCCGGCCTGCACCTTGTGGCGCAGCATGTAGTGCGGGATCTTGTCGCGAAATTGCTGAACGAACACCGGCCGTTCGGGCCGCGGTCCCACGAGCGACATCTGGCCGCAGAGGACGTTCCAGAGCTGCGGCAGCTCGTCCAAGCTCGTCTTGCGCAAGAACGTACCGAGCGCCGTGCGGCGGCTGTCTTTCTCTCGTGCCCAGACGGCGCCCGAAGCAGCCTCGGCGTCGACGCGCATGGAGCGAAACTTGAACATCCGGAAACTGCGACCGTCGAGGCCCATGCGCTCTTGCGCGTAGAGCACCGGACCCGGAGAGGTCAGCTTCGTGAGGACGGCGATGAGGAGCAGGAGAGGCGAGAGCACGACCAGGGCGAGAGCGGAGAGCGTGATGTCCGTGGCACGCTTGGCCAGCGCGCCCCAACCGATGACCGGCGAGTTGTTGATCCGTACCATCGGCATGCCGTCGAACGTCTCGACATCGCAGCCGAGCACGGCGTACTGCGACACGTCGGGCACTATCGAAACGTCCACCGTCTCGTCCTTCAAAACGTCGAGCAATCGTTCGATTGCCCGACTTTGCATCGGCGGCAGGGCGATGAGTACTTCGTCCGCGTTGACGCTGCGAAGCACGTCCAACATCTGATCGGTGTGACCGAGGATCCGCTCGCTCTGCGCGGTGGATCCGGGGTCTTGATCCGTCACGACGCCGATGACGCGCAGCCCGAGCTCCGGGAAGCGGTCGAGTTTGTAGAGCAATGACTCGAGGGCCGGACCGTGTCCGACGGCGAGCACATTTCTGACGAAGCGGCCCCGTGCTCGTAGCGAACCAAGCAGCGCGCGCCCCGCGAACCGCGTGGCGACCATGGTGACGGCTCCGAGCGCGCCGAAGTAGATCATCACGAGGCGGGAGTAGCGCCACTCCACGAGCAGGTAGGTGAGCGTGATGAAGAGCGACAGCGCCACCACGTGCGCACGCAGGACGAGGCCCACCTGCAGGTCCGCCATCAGCAGTCGGCGTCCCTGGTACGCGCCCATCCAGAGCAGCACGCCGATCCAGATGCCGGCGACGAGTGGAAAGAGAGACGCGTAGTTGCTGAACTCGGGGATGCCTTTCGTTACTTCGAGAAACGCGGGGACGTGAAAGGGGTGGAAGAATCGCAGCCAGTAAGCCGCGCACCACGCCAGGACCATAAGACAGGCGTCTACGAGTAACAGCGCATTGCCGATTATGTATTGGTATCGTTTCAGCATCGCTCCATCCTTCGATGAATGATGGGGGCAAGCCTAGAACCCGAACGCGTGGACGGCGGGGCCAGCTAGCGAGTCAAGTACGTTACGTACGCCGTCTTCCGGCTAACCTGCAGGCAAGCGGTTCAATTCCGCTTGTCGAGCGGACGCGTCTGTCGATATGAAGGCATACGACTACGTTATTCCGATGCAGATTTATCAAGGGTGTCAGTTGTGTTTCGATTTCGACAGCTATCATTCAAAACTGCAAGCTAGTCTATTCATTTCTGCCTACCGGGCCACACATCGGCGCACATCCAAGCAAGCGGCGGGCCATATGCAACGCCGTTCACGTCCTTCCACCGAAACCGTCACTAACTCGTCTCACTCTGGGGACAGACTGAACGAGCTGACGCGCTTCGACCCGATCCGACCTCCGACCAAAACTTACCAGAGTCTCGTTCCCAACAGAACCGAAACCCGCGCGTTTCCGGTTGTCTCCAAGAACGCGGCTCGCACATTTTCAGTCCGACCAAAGTGGAAAGACGGCTGTCCGGCTGGCCGAGCTCTTAGCGGCGCTGGGCGCGATAAATTGCGACACCGCGGCATCATGCCCCGCGGCGTGTCTGCGGAGTGAGCTTCGATACACTCACTCCGCGGGTATACGAGGCACGGGTGCAAGCGCGTCAGGAGAAGGAGCGCCGCGCGGGTCGAGTGGCGCCTTGAAGGGCAGGCTACCGTCGAGCAGATAGCGGCGCAGGCTCTGCTCGATGTCCTCCGTCACGCCGAGCCGCAGCAAGTCGTCGACGCTCGCCAAGAGCGGTGCGAGCGCGGCTTTCGAAAGCTTCTGCTTCAGTTCGGGGATCGCGCGAGGCGCGACGCTCAGCGCATCGACCCCGAGCGCCAAGAGCGCGAGGGCGACCTCGGGGCGCGCCGCCATCTCGCCGCAGACGCCGACTCGCTTGCCAGCGTCGTGTGCCGCGCGCACCACGCGCCGAATCATGCGCAAAATCGCCGGGTGGAACGCGTGATGTGGTGACGACAGGCGTGAATCTTCCCGATCGACCACGAGCGTGTACTGAATCAAATCGTTCGTGCCGATCGAGAAAAAGTCCACCTCCTCGGCCAGATCGCTCGCGATCTCCACGGCGGCGGGCACCTCGATCATGGCACCGAAGCTCGGAATGCTCGCGGCCGCCGCCGCTCCCGCGTGCGCCAGCGCGGAGAGCACGAGCTCCTTGACGTGTCGCAGCTCCTCGAGTGAGCTCACCATCGGGATCAGGATGCGTAAGGGCCTGCCGCTCGCGGCCAGCGCGAAAGCTTGGACTTGATCGCGTAGGATGTGCGGGTAGTCGAAGAGCACGCGGATCGAGCGGTAGCCGTGGAAAGCGCTCCTCGCGACGCCGAGGCCGCTCGAGGCGAGAAACTTGTCGCCCGCCAAATCGAGGATTCGAAACGCAATCGAGCTCTCGGGAAAGGCCTCGTAGGCTTTGGCGTAGATGCGGACCTGCTCGTCGCGAGACGGAATCGCTTCGCGCGCGATGAACGCGAATTCGGTGCGGTAAAGTCCCACGCCGTCCGAGCCGTTGTCGCGGGCGACGTCGAGGTCGACGCCGAGCGCGACGTTCGCTTGCAGCTGGAAGCGAACGCCGTCCGCCGTCTGCGCCGGCTGATTTCGGAACTTCGAAAACTCCGTGCGCGTCTGCTCTTCGGCCTCGGCGCGCGTCACGTACTCGGCGAGCGTGGCGGGCCGCGGGCGCACGATGACCCGTCCCTCGCTGCCGTCGACGATGACAGCGTCGCCGGCGAGCACGAGCTGCATGAGCTCGGGGACGCCCGTCACCGCGGGAACGCCGAGCGCTCGAGCCAAGAGGGCACCGTGCGAGGTCGTGCCGCCATGCTCGCTCGCGACGCCCTGCGCGCCGCGAGCCTTGAGTTCCATGATCACGGACGGCGACGTGCGCGGACTCACGACGACGTGACTCGGCTGCGACACCACGGTCTCGAGCTCGAACAGGTGACCGAGCACGCGGCTCCGCAGATCCTCGATGTCCTCGCTACGCTCTTGCAGGTACGGATCGGCGACGGCGCGGAGCCGTGTCGTGATTTCCTCGAACGCCACGTCGGCGGCCAAGATCGCCGACAGGCCTTGTTTCAAACCGCGTTCGATGGCCCCGAGCAACATCCCGTCGTGCAACAAGAGCAGGTGCGCTCCGAAGATGAGTGCGTGCTCCTCGCCGAGCTCGCTGGCAGCGGCGGACTGCATGCGCAAGAGGTCGTTCTGCGTCTTTTGCACGGCGTCCCGAAAGAGCTCACGCTCCCTCGCTTCTCCCGCGTAGCGCGCGTCACGGCGCACCAGCTCGCTCGGAAACGCATGCCGGAAGGTCGCGACGCCGATAGCGATGCCCGGCGCGGCCGCCGTCCCTTCGAGGCTCAGTTCTTCGCTCGAGCTACCTGCTGCGCTGCGCGTTACCCGAGCCAGTCCGCCGACGCGCTCGATGAAGTCGAGGCCGCCGATCAAATCGACCAGCTGCGAGGCGATGTCCGAAAACCGGTCGAGCTCCTCTTCGAGGAAGGGCCGCTCGCGGTCGGCGCGCTCGACGACCAGCGCGCCGAGCCGGCGAGCACGCGAAATCACGGGCGCCGCCAGCAGCGTGCCCGCGCGCGTGTCGGCTCTCGCGAGCGCGGCGCCGGCGAGGGCTTCGCGCGCGAGCGCCGCGGCGTCGCCGTCGGCGTCGCTGCCGGCGTCGTCGCCGAAGCTCGCGGTCAGGGTGAGTGCTTCCGCGCCCGTGCCCAGGAACAGTCGGCATGACGACGCGCTCAGATCGAGCGCGATGGCCTGCGTCGCCGAACGCAGCATCTGCTGCGGGGGATCTTCCGCGGTCACGAGCCGCGCTAGGTAGTCGAGTATGTCCATCGGCGCCGCCCGAGCGTACTCCCCGAGCCGGCGAGCGTCGCCCTCGGCTCGCAGGCGACTCGATGGCGAGGTAGGCCGTGCCATGGGGGCAAGGCGTTCCGGCGCGCAAGAAGAAGCCCGCACGGCGTGCGCTTGGGTGTGCACTCGAAATGTGAAACCATGTGGTCGAGAACAGTCATGCGAGCGTTGGTTCTATTATTTGCGTTGGGATTAATCGCCTACGGCTGCGCGGGCACTTCGGAGCCTGCGACCGAGAACCATGCTGCCGGCGGCAAGGGTGGGACGGGCGCTCGCGGCGGCGCAGCCGGCAAAGGCGCTGGCGGAGCAGGTGGAAGCTCGGGTTCGGGCGACGCTGCGGGGAACCAGAATGCCGGCGGGCTGGCGGGCGGTGGAGAGGGGGCCAGGGGGAACGGCGGCGCCGGCGAGCGAGGTCTCGCGGGTGACGATGCGGGAGGTTTCGCGGGTGACGTCGCGGTTCGTGGCTGCGCCTCGCCGAGCGCTTGGTCGTCGAATCTGGTCGGCTGTGAAGGCGGCTATGTTCATCGGCCGACTGCGAGCGCCTGCGAACTGTCGCCGCACGAAGGTGCTGGCGGCGACGGATCGGGCGGCGCTGCCGGGCAGTCCAGTATTCAGAACGAGTGTGAGACCGACGCCGATTGCAGCGAGGGGCCGAACGGCTACTGCGTCGCCGGGCTCGACGTCGAGGGGGGAGCGCACTGTGTGTATGCCTGCCGGACGGATGCGGATTGCGGGACGAATGAGCTCTGTGCCTGCGATGACACCAAGTCGAGCGCGCGGAGCCAGAGTCCTCTCTCACTCGGCGTGTGCACGCCCGCGACTTGTCGCACCGACGCGGAGTGCGGCTCGGGCACGTTGTGCGTTGCGTCGCTAGAGTCGGTGTGCTCTCAGGTTCCGAAGACGACGCCAGACTCTTTCCACTGCCAGTCGCCCCACGACGAGTGCAACGGCGCCACGGATTGCGAGACCACCGGCACGGAGGGCGAAGCTTACCGGTATAGTTGCTTCTACAACGAAACGCATTTCGTCTGTACCAGCTCGACTGGGTGCTGAGCCGAAGACATGAGCGTCACCCGCTATCGACGATCAATCTCGCCGTAGAGTAGCGCGTTGCGCCGGACAGGACGCCTCGCGCGCGTCGAGATGCCTCTGGCAATTTGCCGCGCGCCAGAGCGGCGGTGAGCGTGGAGATAGTGAATCTTCGCGCTGCGCGCGAGGGTCACTGCTTGCACGGATGTTGCTTGGACGCGGGTCCGATGCGCGCCCTCCATTCGCGGTGAAGCATGCGGCTGCTGCGGAAAGGCATTTTCATGCTGTGCGGCGTGGCGCTCGCGTGCCACCGCCGTCCGCCACCCGCTCCCCCCGCACAGGCCGGCTCGACGGTTTTGCGCGACGCGCGAGTGCACCAGGCCGCCCCGTCGCGGGTGAACGGCGAATGGACGAAAGTCGCCGGCGACGATCAGAACACCCGCTATAGCCCACTCGCGCAAATCGACGCGGGTAACGTCGCACGACTCGACGTGGCGTGGTCTTTCAAGACGGGCATCGAGCGCGGGCACGAAGCCGCGCCGCTCGTCGTGGGCTCGATGTTGTACATCGTCACGCCGTTTCCGAACCGCGTGCACGCGTTCGATTTGACGCACCCGGGAGCTCCGCCGCGCTGGACGTATCAGCCTCCCAACGAGCCGCGCGCGCAAGGGGTGGCCTGCTGTGACGTCGTGAATCGCGGCGCCGCCTACGACGAGGGCCGCGTGTTTTTCAACACGCTCGACGATCACACGATCGCGCTCGACGCTGCTACCGGCAAAGAACTTTGGAATACCAAGCTCGGTGACGTGAATCGCGGCGAAACCATGACGATGGCGCCGCTCGTCGTGCAGGGGCGCGTGCTCGTCGGCAACAGCGGCGGCGAGCTCGGCGTGCGCGGCTGGCTCACGGCGCTCGACGCGGCCACGGGCGCGATCGTCTGGCGCGCCTACAGCACCGGTCCCGACGAGGACGTCCTGATCGGCTCGGAGTTTCAGCCGTTCTATCCCCAAGATCGCGGCAAGGATCTCGGCGCGACGAGCTGGCCACCCGAACGCTGGAAGCTGGGTGGCGGTACGGTGTGGGGCTTCGTCTCCTACGATCCCGAGCTCGATCTGATCTTTTACGGCACTGGGAATCCCGGTCCGTGGAACGGCGAGCAGCGCACGGGCGCGAACAAATGGACCTCGGGCATCTTCGCACGCCGGCCCGAAACGGGACACGCCGTGTGGTTTTACCAATATTCGCCGCACGACGTTTTCGACTACGACGGCGTGAACGAATCGGTGCTGGTCGACGTCGATACTGCGGCGGGACTGCGCCGGCTCTTGTTCCACGCCGATCGCAACGGTTACCTGTACGTCCTCGACCGCGCGACGGGCGAAGTGCTCTCGGCGACGGCCTTCGGCCACATCACGACGAGCCACGGCGTCGACACGAAGACGGGGCTCATCGCGTACGTCCCTGAAAAGGAGCCTCACGTCGGGGCCACGGTCCACGACATTTGCCCGGCCTCGCCCGGCGCCAAGGACTGGCAACCGATGGCGTGGTCGCCCAAGACTCACCTGCTCTACATCCCGCACAATAACCTGTGCCAAGACGAAGAGGGCATGGAGGCCAATTACGTGGCGGGCACTCCCTACGTCGGCGCCGCGGTGAAGATGCGCGCTGGACCTGGGGGAAAGCGGGGCGAATTTGCGGCTTGGGATCCGCTCGCCGCCAAGCAGGTCTGGCATATCGAGGAGGAATTTCCGGTCTGGAGCGGGGCGCTCGCGACGGCCTCCAATCTGGTTTTCTACGGTACGATGGACGGGCGGTTCAAAGCCGTCGACGCGCAGAGTGGCAAGCTGCTCTGGCAGCACCAGCTAGATTCGGGCGTGATCGGGCAGCCCGTCGCGTTTCGCGCTCCCGACGGCAAAGAGTACGTTGCCGTTCTGAGCGGCGTCGGCGGCTGGGCAGGCGTGATCGTGCCCGCCAAGCTCGACGCCAGTGATCCGACGGGCGCGCTCGGATTTTTGAACGCCATGCGTGACCTGCCGTCACGCACCAAAGCGGGCGGCACGCTCTACGTCTTCGGCCTTCCCTGAAGCACCATGCAATCGGCAACTGCTCGAAGCTCGTTCGGTCGCTCGCGGCTCCGGCGCGGCGAGCTGCTGCGCTGGGGAGCGCGTCTCGCGCTCGTGGCCGTGCTCTTCGGTGTGAGCGTCTGGGTCACGCGAGCGCGCGCCGCCGGGACTCATCCGTTGCGCGTTTGCGCCGATCCGAATGCGCTGCCCTTCTCGAACGAGCGGGGGCAAGGCTTCGAGAATCGACTGGCGGAGCTCCTGGCCCGCGAGCTCGGGGTCAAGCTCGAGTACACGTGGTGGGCGGAGCGGCGCGGATTTTTCCGCAACACGCTCAAGGCCGGGCGCTGCGACGTCGTGATGGGCGTGCCGGTGGGGCTCGACGTTGCGGCGACGACGGAGCCGTATTACGCCGCGAGTTACGCCTTCGTTTCGCGCCGGGAGCTCGGCGCGCCCATCGATTCCTTCGACGATCCGCGGCTCCGCACGTTGCGTGTCGGTGTGGGACTCGTGGGCGACGACGGCGCCAATTCGCCGCCGGTGCACGCGCTCGCACGCCGCGGCATCGTCGGCAACGTCGTCGGCTTCAGCGTGTTCGGGGACTACGGGGATCCGGCGCCGCTCGCGATACCGGTGCGAGCCGTAGCAAGCAAAGCGGTGGACGTAGCGCTCGTGTGGGCGCCGGTTGCGACTTACTTTGCACGCCAGTCCTCGCCGCCGCTCGTCGTGCGCGAGCTCACGGTCCCGAACGACGCCGGCATTCCGCAGCGCTTCGCAATCGCACTCGGCGTCCGCCGCGGCGACGAGGAACTCCGCGCACGCTTGAACGCCTTCTTGAAAGCGCGCCGTCCGGAGATCGCGCGCTTGCTCGCAAGCTACGGCATCGACACGGAGCGAGCACCATGACGGGTCGTTCGTCGCTGCTCGCTGGCCTCGCGCTCGCGCTCGCCCTCACGGCGTGCCGGCGCGAAGAGCGTCGCTTCTCGGAGCCGCAGGTCCTCGTCGCGCGCCGCGAGCGTGCCGTCGCGCCACCGAGCTCCGAGCCGGTCGCCGCCTTCGTCGACAACGCCTGGTCGGTGTCCGAAGGACAGCGCTTGTTCGGTTGGTACAATTGCGCCGGTTGCCACTCGCTCGCGGGCGGCGGCGGCATGGGTCCGCCGCTTCGTGACGCAACTTGGATCTACGGAGGTTCGCCCGAGGAAATTCACCGGACCATCGTGGAGGGCAGACCGAACGGAATGCCGGAGTTCGGCAGCCGCGTGCCGGACTATCAAATCTGGCAGCTCGTCGCGTACGTGCTCTCGCTGAGTGGAAGACTGCGTCAGGACGTCGAGCCAGGCCGGCCCGAGGCGATTGCGCTCGGCCAGCCGCCGGCGATGACGTACGAAAAGAAGCCGGTTCCCGCCAACAAGGGGACACATCCGTGACGAGCGCCGGATGGGGCCGCCGTGGCATGGCGCTCGGGCTCGCGGCGCTCGCGAACGCCTGCGATTATCGTCGCGGCGCGCTCGATCCGATCTCGCCCGAGGCGCTCACGATCGACATCCTGTGGTGGGTTTTCTTCTGGACCTCGCTCTTCGTCTTGACGGGTGTCTTGATAGCGCTCGCCTTCGCGCTCTATCGCGGGCATGCGCGAGGTAAGAGCAGCGACACGCGCGCCGAGCTCACGCCGGACGCGGCGCTCGAGCGCCGCACCGAGCGCGCCGTTTTGGCCGCCTCCGCGCTTTCGGTCGTGATCTTGGTGGCGTTGCTCGTGGGCAGTGTCTTCGGCGGCCGAGCCCTCTTCCGCACGCCGCAGGCGCCGCTCCACGCCAAGGTCATTGCGCACCAGTGGTGGTGGGAAATCCAATATCAAGGCAAGACCGACTCGGACAGCGTCGCGACGGCCAACGAGCTGCACCTGCCGGCCGGGGTCCCCGTCGACCTCGAGCTTCACGCGGCCGACGTGATTCACAGTCTCTGGCTCCCGAACCTGCACGGTAAGCGCGACCTGATCCCCGGTCACACGAGCCATCTGGTGCTGCGTCCGACGCGCCCCGGTCGCTACGACGGGCACTGCGCGGAATTTTGCGGGCTCCAGCACGCGCGCATGGAGCTCTCCGTGACGGTCGAACCGCCCGAAGTCTTCTCGCGCTGGCTCACAGAGCAACGCCGTCCTGCCGCGGCTCCCGCAGCGCCCGACGCTCGCCGCGGCGCCGAGCTTTTCGCGCGCGGACCCTGCGCGCTCTGTCACAACGTGGTCGGCAGTGAAGCAAGCGCGAGCGCGGGCCCCGATTTGACGCACGTGGCGAGCCGGCCGTTTCTCGCCGCGGGCGCGCTACCGAACTCTCCGCTCAATTTGCGCAATTGGCTGAGCGATCCGCAGGCGTTCAAGCCTGGCGCTCAGATGCCGCCGACGGGCCTGCGTGCGGACGAGCTCGACGATCTCGTCGCGTACCTCGAGACGCTCCGATGACGACTGCGATTGACGCTCTTCCTCACGACGACAGCGGTAGCCGCACTGCCGAGCTCCGTGCCGAGCTCGCCTTCACCTGGCGCCTGGCGCGCGGCCTGCGCGGCTGGTTCAGCGAGACCAGCCATGTCGTGATCGCCCGGCGCATGATCGTCACCGCGTTCGTGTTCTTTGCGCTCGGCGGCGTGCAGGCGCTCTTGATGCGCATTCAGCTGATGCGGCCCGACAACCATTTCATGGGCCCCGACCGCTACGACCAGCTGTTCACGACGCACGGCAGCACGATGATGTTCCTCTTCGCCGTGCCGGTCATGCAGGCGATGGGCGTCTATCTCGTGCCGCTCATGATCGGCACGCGCAGCGTCGCTTTTCCCCGCCTGAACGCCTACGCGTATTACACGTACTGCTTCGGCGGGCTGCTACTCTACGTCTCGCTCTTCACCAACACCGGCCCGGACACCGGCTGGTTCGCGTACGTCCCGCTTTCGAGCTCGCAATTCGCGCCCGGTAAGCGCGTCGACGTGTGGTCACAGCTCATCACGTTCACGGAGCTTTCGGCGCTGTCGACCGCCGCGAACCTGATCGTGACGATTTTGAAGCTCAGAGCCCCGGGCATGGCGCTGAGCCGCATGCCGCTGTTCGTCTGGGCGCAGCTCGTCACGTCGTTCATGGTCGTGTTCGCGATGCCCTCGGTGATGCTCGCCAGCATGTACCTCGCGATGGATCGCCTCGTGGGGACGCACTTCTTCAATTCGGCGGTCGGCGGCGATCCGCTGCTCTGGCAGCACCTGTTTTGGTTCTTCGGTCACCCCGAGGTGTACATCATCTTTTTGCCCGCCCTCGGCATGGTGTCGAGCATCGTCGTGACCTTCAGCCGGCGGCCCATCGTCGGGTACTTGCCCATGGTGCTGTCGCTCGTCACGACGGCGTTTCTCGGCTTCGGCTTGTGGGTGCACCACATGTTCGCGACGGGCTTGCCGCAGATTGGGCAGAGCTTTTTCACGGCCGCGAGCATGATGATTGCGATCCCGTCGGGCGTGCAGATCTTCTGTTGGATCGCGACGCTCGCGCGCGGCAAGCTCGTCCTGAAGACGCCGCTTTGGTGGGTCGTCGGCTTCGTCGTGATCTTCGTGATCGGCGGGTTATCCGGCGTGATGGTCGCCTCGGTGCCCATCGACTTGCAGGTGCACGACACGTTCTTCGTCGTGGCGCACCTCCACTACGTGCTGATCGGCGGAGCCGTGTTCCCGCTGCTCGGGGGTATTCACTACTGGTTTCCGAAGTTCAGCGGACGGCTCCTGAGCGAGCGGCTGGGTCGTTGGAGCTTCGCGTTCACGTTCATCGGTTTCAACCTGACGTTCTTTCCGATGCACATCCTCGGCTTGCACGGCATGCCGCGGCGCATTTACACCTACCGCGCGGCGACCGGCTTCGGCAGCCTCAATTTCCTCGCGACCCTCGGCGCATTCGTGCTCGGCGTCGGCGTGCTGCTCGTGCTCGTCAACGTGGTGAGCGCGGCTTACGGCGGGCAGCCCGCGGGCGACGACCCTTGGCAGTCCGACACGCTCGAATGGAGCGTGAGCTCGCCGCCGCCGCCGTACGTGTACGCCTGTTTGCCGTGCGTCTTCGGGCGCTACGCGCTCTGGCAGCCCGGGCCGCGAGCGGTCGTGGAGGACATGGACCCGCGCCAGCGTCAGGTGCTCGTGACGAGCGCGCTCGATGCGGCGCCGGATCACGTTTATATGTTGCCGAGTCACTCGATGTGGCCGTTCTTGGCGGCGCTGGCGACGTTCATCACGATCGTGGTGCTGCTGTTCACGCCCTGGGCTGTGCCACTTGGCGGCGTGCTCGGTGCCATCTGCCTCTGCGGCTGGTTTTGGCCGCGGCCGCCGCACGAGCCGTTGCTCGCGGAGCAGCCATGAACGAACCGCGCGGCGTCACGGTGCGGGAACTGCCGAGCTACGCGTTCGGTCCGCGCGATCCCGTGTGGTGGGGCGTCGTCTTGCTGATCGCGATGGAAGGCACGACGCTCGCGCTCAGCTTTCTCGCTTACTTTTACATACGGCAACGCGTCGACGTCTGGCCGACGACCACGCCCGGCACGAGCACGCTCCTGGCGGCGGGGGCGGAAGTGCTCGTGCTGCTCTGCAGTGTGCCGCCCACTTACGTCCTGACGCGCGCCACGCGCAGCGGTGACCTGCGCGCGATCCAGCGCTGGATGCTGATCGCGACGCTGTTGTCCGTCGCGGCCGTCGTCGCGCGCGGCTTCGAGCTCCACGCGCTGCCGTTTCGGTGGGACAGCGACGCCTACGGCTCCGTCGTGTGGGGGCTGCTCGTCCTGCACACGACGCACCTCGGGCTCGGCGTGCTCGAAAATCTGGTGTTCGTAGCGCTGGTGTTCAAGGGACCCGTGGAGAAGAAGCACCTCGTGGATCTCGAAGTGAACGGGTTTTATTGGTACTTCGTCGTCGCGGGCGGGCTCGCGATTGCTGCCGTCGTTTACGGGGAGGCATTGCTCGGATGACGGACGTGCGCGAACCGACCGCGCCGGCCGCCGAGGCGACGCCGCTCGTGGGACGCGATCGACGCTTGCTCGTGGGTGCGGCGCTGTCGCCGCTCGCGTGGGGGCTGCATTTGACGTTGTCGTACGGACTCGTGTACCCGGCGCTGAGGCTCCGCACCAAGGCGGCGCTCGTCGCCGTCACCGTCGTGTGCTGGCTCTGGGCGCTGGCCGGCAGCATGCTCGCGTTCAGCGCGCGCCGCGCCGGCGACCACGAAAATGATCTCGGGCCACCCGGCAGCGCGCCCTTCGTTCCCCGGCAGCTCGCCTCGGTACCGGAGCGATCGGAAGCTCGCAAGGAGCGCGCGCTCTTCCTCGGTACCGCCGCGGGCGCGCTCGGCCTGTTCTTCGCGGCCGTGATCCTCGCTCAGACCGTGCCGATCGTCGTCTTCAGTCTGGAGGATCCGTGATGCTCGCACACCCCCTCACGGCAGTCGAAGCGAGCCGCGCGTCGAGCTTCAGCTGGGATCCGTGGGGACTTGCGGCAATCCTCGCCGCAGGCACGACGTACGCGCTCGGACTTCGCGCGCTCTCTCTGGCCGGTGTGAGACCGGCCGCCCTGCGTGGCTGGCAAATCGCGGCCTACGCCGGCGGCGTGCTCGCGCTCGTGATCGCCCTCGTGTCCCCGCTCGATTCGCTGAGCGACTTCCGCTTTGCGGCGCACATGTCGCAACACGAGCTCTTGATGGTCGTCGCCGCGCCGCTGATGGTGCTCGGCCGTCCGTTCTTCGTCTATTTGTGGGCACTGCCGATCGGCTGGCGCAAGCGCGTGGCGGCCGTGCTCGCCACGCCGAACTTCAAGGTCGCGCGTGCATTTTTCGCGGCGCCGGTGCTCGTGCTCACGCTGCACGCCGTCGTGCGCTGGGTCTGGCACATTCCCGCGCTTTTCGAGGGCGCGATGCAAAACGACGCGCTCCACGCGTTTCAGCATTTCACGTTCTTCGCGAGCGCCGCGTGGCTCTGGTGGACGGTCTTGCACGGCCGCTTCGGTCGCGCCGGGTACGGCGTCGGGCTCCTGTTCGTGTTCGTCACGGCCTTCCACACGAGCCTGCTCGCCGCACTCCTGACCGTCGCACCCGAGGGCTTTTATCCCATCTATGCCGAGCGTGGACTCGATACCGGAGCCGAGCTTCTCGAAGATCAAGAGCTCGCGGGACTCTTGATGTGGGTGCCGAGCGCCGTCTTGTTGCTCGTGAGCGGGCTGGCGCTGTTCATCGCCTGGCTCGGCGAGGCCGAACGCCGCGCTCGTCGTGCCGACGCTCTGCGGGCACGGATGCTGCCTAATCCACTCCGTTCCCTCGCCGACGATTGAACCGTTATGCAAAGGAGAGATGAATATGATCAAATGCACGGCTGAATCCGGAGCTCGCCACGTACGTCACTCTGCCGCCGCAATCTGTCTCGGACTTGCGCTCGCTGCCTTGGCTACCGTCGGTTGTGGCCACAAAGGGGCTGATGCACACGACGCCTCGAACCCGCCCCCCTCGACCGACTCGTCGACGACGAGCACCGGCGGTACGAGCACGAGCGGCAGCACCGGTGACATGGGCACGGGCGGCACGAACATGAACGGTACGGGGCCGGGGACGGGAGGCACGAGCGGCACCAGCCAATAAACGTAAGAAGCTGCATCGGGGCGGCGTTGCGCCGGCAGCGCGGAAGTCAACGCCCGCCTCGATCACTCGTGCTCCACTCGATCAAAGCAGCAGAAGCGGCCGATCACGTCGACTCAGCCGGTTAGAGCAGCTTTAGATACGCGACGATGTCGGCTTTGTCCTGTGCCGTGGGGACGTGGGGGGAGGGGTACGTCCCGTTCTTGGGCAGGAACGTCCCGAGGTGCTGCTCGTAGTGATCCATCAGCTCCTCGAGCGTAGCGGCGGAGTTGTCGTGGAAGTACGGCGCCGTGTTCTTGACGCCCCAGAGCGACGGGATCTTGAAGAAGTTCACGTCGCGCACGTCGCCCGTGATGAGCGCGCGCCCCGGATCAGGCGTCGTAACGGTGACCGTCTTGCCGGGATTCTTGGGGTCGGGGACCGTGAATTGATAAGTCGGGTTGTTCAGGTGGTTGAACTCGGAGACGTTCACGGTCTGAAAGCGCTGGCCAACCGGCAAGCCCGAGTTCGATTGCGTCGTGTTCGCCATCGGACCGCCGTGGCATTGGCCGCAAATATTGAAACGAGGTGCCGCGGAGTCCTGAGCGAACCACCTGCGTCCGCGCTGTTCTTCGGCGGTATTGCCGGGCGGCCAGGTCGGCGCGGGGCCGCCCTGATCGTATTGCCGGAGCAGATCGCTCGAGAAGAAATCGGGCCCCTGCTCGAACCCGGCGATGAGATCGAGTTGAGTCGAGGTGGGGACGATGGTTCCCTCGGAATGTCCAAGCACCGCGCTCAGCGCTTGATCGGTGAGGCTAGGCTCGCGGCCGTCCCACATGAGGATGGGATCGAGCGCCGGCGTGTTGATCGTCGAGGGAACGCTCCTGCGGAGCACGACCGAGGTCGCCGTGGGATCCGAGGTGAGGGTCACTCCAGCGGGCAGGTTGATCGACACGCGAAACGTCGCGTGCTCGCGCAGCTCGGTGTAATCGCTGCTTGCCCCGTCGTCGCTGTCGAGGGGCCGAAAGAGGGGGTCCGTGGGATCGGCGGAATAGAGGGCCTCGACCTCGTCGGGGCTGATGGTGCCCGTCGCCGGGGAATGGCAGGTCGTACAAGTTCTACCGTTGCCGCCGAACGTCTCCGTCGTGAACAGATATTGGGGATCGAGCTCTTGGTTTCCCCCGGCACCCGCGGAACCACCGCTGGCGCCACTCCCCGCGACGCCACCGGAACCACCGCTCGCCGAAATTCCACCACCCGAGCCACCGGTGCTCGAGACATCGCCCGAACCTCCGGTGCTCGAAACATCGCCTGAGCCACCGGTGCTCGAGACATCGCCTGAGCCCCCGCTCGCGGAGAGTCCCGCCGAGCCGCCGGTGCTCGAGACATCGCCCGAGCCGCCGGTGCTCGAGACATCGCCCGAGCCGCCGCTCGCGGAGAGTCCCGCCGAGCCGCCGGTGCTCGAGACGTCGCCCGAGCCGCCGCTCGCGGAGAGCCCACCCGTCCCCGCGCTCGCCGGTCGTCCACCGGCACCAGCGCTCGCCGAGAGCCCACCGGAGGCGTCTTCCTCGCCGTTGCTGCCGCCCTCGCCTTCGTCCTTGGCGCCGCCTGCGTCATGATCGTCGTCGCTTGGGGCACCGCCGGCATCGTGATCGACGTCGCTCGTGGAACCGCTGACCCCGCTGCCGTTGCCATCGGCGCGGCCCGCGGTGCCCGTCGTGTCGCCGTGAGAGCGCCCGGCGCTTGCAGTATCGTCGCCGTTGGCTCGACCCGCGCTCGCAGTGCCGTCGCCGTTGGCTCGACCTGCGCTTGCAGTGCCGTCGCCGTTGGCTCGACCCGCAGTGCCGTCGCCGTTAGCTTGGCCAGCGTTTGCAGCGCCGTCGCCGTTGGAACCTCCCGTACCGCCCGTGGCGTCGCCGTGCTCCTCAGGAGCCGACCCCATATCGCTGACGTGCGTACCGCACGCGTTCACCAATACGACGATCGCAAAAGATCCCAGTACGAAGTTTAGTTTCATGGCTCTTTGAAGAGGTGAGGAGACCGCTGCCGCTGCCGTGCGCACTCCGTTTAGGCAAGTAGCGTTCCCCGCGCGATGACGGACGCTTCTCGAACCAACTCCCTCAGCAGGTGCTGTCGATCACCGATACTTCCGCGTGCCCAGCGCATCAGCCGGCAAGACGCTGCGCGTGGCGACCGTCGTCGGGCGAGGCGAAAAGGCCGTTCCAAGGCGAGAGCGCTCTCGCTCGAGGGTCGTCCAGACGCTTCTCGGAGCCACCCTACGCTGCACGAGCGTGTGGCCATTCGCCTCACGGACTGGATTTCGAGCGCTACGGCACCAGGTCCAGCAGTGCCGTGCCGTTCCGCACATCGATGGGAACGGACACCTGTTCGTGGACGATCAGCCACTTGCCGTCGAGCTTCCGGTAACCCGCCGTCCAGCGCAGCCAGCGAGCCGTCTTCTGCCCGTTCTTCAGGGTTCCGCTCACATGATTGAGGCTGCGGCTGAACGCCACGTCGTCACCCGCCGTGATGCTGAGGTCGCGCACTTCGTAGTCGAGTGCACCTTCGTACGCGTCGAAGAGCTCTCGCCAGCGCTTGGCGAACGTCTCGCCACCCCCGTGTTGCAGGGGCGGACCGAGGTCGAATGAAACGACGTCAGGAGCAAAGGCAGCCATCACTCCGTCGAGGTCCTTCGCGCGAATCGACGTGACGAACGCGTCGACCAACTTTCGAATCGCGACTTCTTCCGTGGCTCGCTTTCGTTGCATGGTCATCGCCTGTGAGCTCGAGTTCGTTGGACGAGTATCCGTATCGGCGCCGTGGGAACACGCGAGGAGGAGTGCGACGCCGCAGAGCGACGAAAGTCGGCCCGGCGGCGCAGAGGACTGCCGACGGCTAGGTTCGCGGAGCTTCATGAAGCTCGATCGGATTGCCGTCCGGATCTTCCACCAGGATTTGCTTGCCGCCCGGCCCTACCTCCACGTCATTCCGAAACCGAGCCGCCGCCGCCTTGAGCGACGTGATGGTGGACTCGATGTCTTCGACGTAGAGGACGATTCTGTTCGAACCGCCTGGCTCCTGCGCTCGGCCGTCGGCCAAGGCTCGCGAACCCGAAGCGCCGGGCCCGCTGAGCAGCAAGCGAAGATCCCCGCGCGCGACGATGGCTACCGGTCCCGCACGCTGCACGAGCGCGAACGCCAACTGCTTGGTGTAGTAGGCCACGGCGCGATCGACGTCGCGTACCTGGTAGCGGACGACTGCAGTATTCGCGTCAGCCGTAAAGACCTTCGCCGCGTGCTCGCTCGCAGGAGACGTCATTGGCGCACCTCGGTGGGTTGACGATGCTCGCCCGGATCCCCCTATGGGTTCGGGCGACGACCCCGGCAAGCCGCAACATTGCCACACCAGGCGTGGCGAGCCTGCTCTCAATCCGTCAGTTCACGGCTCGGGGGCGAGCGCGAGCATGAACGAAACTGCGCCGTAGTAGGCATAACCGCTTTCGATCTCCCAGCCGATGGAGGACGCGGGGAACGTGGCGGCGACCTCCCAGGGTCGCTGCGCGAGGTAGATGTTGGCCCAGCCGTTCGGGCGCGGGAACTCGGGGTTCTTCACGCTCACGTCGTCCGTGAAGCCCTCCGGCCACGACGCGACGACCGGAGAATCGATGTCCGAGTCGGGCGAGAGGCCCGCGAGCAACAAGCAGTTGGATACCGTGGTCGCGAGCGCGGGCGTCGGCGTCTCGATGTGCGTCGGGCCATCCGTGCCTGTTTTCACGACGACGACGTCGTAGGCATTCACGGGGGACGTCCGGTTCACGCCGCGATACACGCTCAGCAGCCCCTGCACGCCGTACAGGTTCGAATTGACGCCCTCGAACACGATCGAAGCCGGCTCATCGGCTCCCGCAAATCTGTACAGAAGGTAGGTGCCTTGTCCGTCCGTTCCCTTGGCCTCTTCGGCGTCGAGCAGCGTCCAACCCTTCATCATGAGGTCGTAATTGGTGAGGTCCAGCTGGTGATCGACGCCGAAGAACACCAGCAGCAGGTCACCCTCTTGCGTGCCGGCCGGCGTCTCGAACGTTGCGTCCACGAGGTGGGCGCTCGCGTCGTCACCGCCCGAGGCGGAGTCGTGAAACTCGGAGTACCCGACGCGCACCGGCCCCGTCCACGAGCCCGCCGCACCGCTCGTGCCCGCTGCCGCGGCGCTGCCGCCAGACCCGCCGGGCTCACCACCTTGTCCCGCCGAACCGCCAGTATCCACGGCGTCGCCGCCCGTTCCGGCTGAAGTCCCGCCAGTGCCGGTGACGCGGCCGCCCGTTCCCGCCGATGTGCCGCCGGTCGCGGCGCTGCTGCCGCCCGTCCCGCCCGTGCCGTTACTCGGCGTGCCGGCCTCACCGCTCGCCCCAGCGTCACCCGCCGTTCCCGTCGAGCCCGCACTGCTGCCACCGAGGCCCGCAGCGCCGCCCTGCGGGCCGGTGCCGCCGCTCGGCGCGTGCCGATAATCGCCGCCGAGCCCCGCGATTTGCGCGCAGCCCGGGGCAGCGCTCACGACACCGCTGCACACGAAGAAGAAGACGAACCGGGACGCGTTCATGCGAGCCGGATCATACCCGCGCTTCAGTCGCGAGTGTATTTGGTCGAGCGCGCGCTGGTTGCGTCCGGTTTCGACTTCACCTGAACGGCCTTGGTCGCCGTGCTCGGCCGCTTTGCCGGCGCCGGCTTCCCGCGCGCCGGCGCCGCAGAACTCACGGGCGAAGCACTCGGAATGCTTGCAACCGAGGCGCTCGGCTGCGTCGTGACGGCGGGCGTGACCGCGGGTGCAGCAGCATGTGCCGGAGGCACCGGCTCCGGATCCGGTGCTGCCGTCGCGGCGGCCGACTGGACCGCGTCTGGGGCAGCGCTCGGCACCAGCCTCGCACGCAATGCAAAGACGCCGAGCAGCGCCGCGAGCCCCAATCCGCCACCCAACAACCCCATGCGTCGCAAGGAGCGACTGCGCGCAGCGCCCGTGAGCGTCCCCCGCCGATCGAGCTCGGTGCCCGGTGCCGTCTTGGCAGCGATCGTCTGTGCCTCCGGCGACACTTGGGTCTCTCTGGCCGGCGCGTGCCGTACGGATCCGGCCGTGCGCGACTGTGGCGGCGTCGCGATGCCGAAGACCAGGCCGAGCTCGTTCACCAACTCCGTGGCCGTCGCGAAGCGGCTTGCCGGCTCGAGCGCGGTCGCGCGCCGGAACCAGGCGTCGAACGCGTCGGGTAAGGAGCGTCGCATCTCGTGCGCGCGGCCGACTGCGCTGTCCGTCGCGCCTTTGCTGGTGTGCAACACGAAAGCGATCGGGTTCTCGAAACGGCTCGCTTCCGGCTCCCAATACGGCGTGCCCACGAGCAGCGTGTAGGCGATGAGCCCGAGCGCGTAGAGGTCCGTCGGCGGCCCGAGCGTGTGTGCGAGGGCCTGCTCCGGCGCCATGTAGAGCGGTGTCCCCAGGCCGCGAGTCACACGCGCGGTGTGCGGCGCTTCGTTCACGACTTTGGAGATGCCGAAGTCCAAGATCTTGACGCGCGGCGTTCCGTCCTCGCGATGCGTGAGGAACAGATTCTCCGGCTTGAGGTCGCGATGCACGATGCCTGCGGCGTGCGTCTTGTCGAGGGCGCTTGCGACTTGGCGTAGGTACGCGACGGTTCGCTCCGGATCGAGCGGCCCCTCGAGCTCGAGGACCCTGCCGAGGTCCCGGCCGTTGAGCAGCTCCATCACCAAGAAAGGCATGCCCGTGCTGTCGTCGATGCCTGCGTCGAAGACGTCGACGATGTGTTCGCTGTCGACGTTGGCCGTGACGCGTGCCTCGAGCTGAAAGCGCTCTCTGAGCTGCTGGTTGTGCAAGAGCTCGGGCAGCATGATCTTCAGCGCGCGCCGGCGTTGCGTTTCCGTATGCACGACCTCGAATACGGCACCCATGCCGCCGGCCGCAATGCGCCGGACGATGCGGTACCGTCCCGCGAAGAGCGACGCCGGAGGAAGATCGAGCTCACCCAGCACGCTCACATCCTACCCCGTCGCAAGCCCGGGGAAAGTCGGGCCCACGGATGGCTTGCCAAACAGCTCGATCGCTGATCCAATTCGAGACGATGCAGCGACGGTTCTTGGCCCGCGGGTTGTGTGCCTCGATCGCGAGCCTGCTCTTCGCCGTGAGCGCCGCTGCAGAGGACACGGCGACGGCCGGAGCCCTGTTCGACAAGGGCGTCGCGGACATGGAAGCGAAACGTTTCGACAGCGGCTGCCCGGCGATCGAAGAGAGTCAGCGCATCGATCCGCGACCCGGAACGCTCTTCACGCTGGCCGAATGCCTGTCAGGCTGGGGCAAGGTCGCGAGCGCCGTCGCGCGCTATCAAGAATACGTAGACCTCGTGTCGCTCCTTTCGCCGCAGCAGCAAGCGCGTCATCGCGACCGTTTGGTCACGGCGCGCGCCCAACTCACGAAGCTCAAGCCCACGGTCCCCACGCTGATGCTCGTGCTTCCCGCGAACGCGCCCGCCGGTACGACCGTGACGCGCAACGGGGAGACGCTCGGCAGCGCGGCGCTCGGCTTGGCTTTACCGGTCGATCCCGGAACCTACGACATCGTCACGCGCGCTCCGGGCATGCCGGATCGGCAGACGAGCGTCACGCTGGCGCTCGGCGACGCCAAGCGCTTGGAGCTCGAGACGGGAACACCCACGGCCGCGCTACCCGCGCCGCCTCCGCCCGTGCCTCCTGTAACCACGGAACCCACAGTGGCAGCGACGCCTCCGATCGAGCGGTCGAGCGGCTCCGGCCGGCGCACGGCGGCTTACGTCGCCGGCGGCGTCGGCATCGCAGGCGTCGTGCTCGGATCCGTCACGGGCGTCCTAGTGCTCGGCAAGAAGCAGACGGTGAGCGACAACTGTCCGAATCACGAATGCAATGACGAAGGCTATTCGGCCGTGAACAGCGCCCAGCGCCTCGCGCTCGTGAGCAACATCGGGTTCGGTGTGGGCATCGCGGGGCTCGTGGTCGGGGGCGTGCTCTTGCTCACGGGCTCCGACGGTAAGCCGCAGCAGAGCGCGCGCGCTTGGCAACCGACGCTGACCGCGAGCAACGGGACTTACGGCGCCGGGCTCTTGCATCGTTGGTGACGCACCCGCCGCGCGCCTGACTTCGAGCGCTCGAAGCGGTCCGCCGACACGGCACGCCCATATTCAACCGGTTGTCATGGGGTGTGAAAAACCTCCGCCCCGTCGCGGTCTCGTCCATGCTTGGCTCGGACTTGGATTTCGCTAGAGCCTCAGCCTGAAACCCACTGCCTTGGGTACGAACGATGAAGCAGCGAGCGCTCGATCCACACCGGATTCGCGCGAAGGCGTCCATGGTTTGCGTTTCGATGTCCGAGCTCTACCCACGATGAAGGCGGTTGGTTGACGATGGCGGAGCTCGGCCCAGAGGCGCGCGCGCTCTTGCGTGCCGGGCGCACCGTCTTGCGGCCGACGCTCGACGACCGCAGTCGCGTCTTCGCAGCGCTCAGATCGCGCCTCGCGACCGGTCCCGGCTCGTCTCCGCCGCCTCCGGGCGTACCGAAAGCTGCGGTCGGTTCGCCCGTGCTCTCGGCTGTCGCAGTTGGGCTCGCAGTCGCGGGCGTGATCACGAGCGTCGCGCTGTTTCGAAACACTTCGCCTTCGCCCGTCGTCCTGCCGCCGCGAGCGAGCGCGCCCGTGGCGACGCCGGCCACGCCGAGCGCGCCCATCGCGCCGCTAACGCCAGCCGTAGAAGGAATCACCGCGGCCGCTCCGCCGAGCGATTCGAGCAACGCCCGCACCACGAGCTCACGCCGCACGGATCTACTCGGTGCGGAAGTAGCGATCCTCTCGCGCGCGGCGACGGAACTTCACGCGCGCCACTTTGCGAGCGCGCTCAAGCTACTCGACGAGCACGCGCGCACGTTCCCTCGCGGCACGCTGACGCAGGAGCGCATCGCCGCGCGTGTTCAAGCCCTGTGCGGGCTCGGCCGCGTCTCGGAGGCCAAAGCGGAACTTGCTCGCCGCGGCCGCGGCTCGCTTCAAGAGGACTCGGCGCGCGAAGCGTGCGACGTGAAGTAGCGCAACGACGACGGATACCTGCTCAGCCGGGATACCAGACGACGCGCGGGTCATCGGCGGCGCGTAGGTACGTGAAGGCGGCCTCGGCCATGCGCGCAAGGTCGAAGCGCGGGCGAAAGCCAAGCACGAACTTGGCTTTGGCGTTGTCGAGCCAGGTAGAAAAGTACGGGGTCGGGACCGGCACACTCGGGATGCCGCGCGTCTCGGCCAGGTAGCGCGCGAGCTCCGCGTAGTCGACCGGTTCATCCATGCAGACGTTGAACGTCTGTCCCGCCGCGCGCGGATGATCGAGCGCGCACAGAATTGCCGAAACCAGATCGTCAACGTGCACGAAGTTTCGCTTCAGAGGCACGCCGTGCGCGTCGAGCATGATGGGTACGGCGTTCGACTCGCGGTACTGCCGTGCGCGCTCGGGGCCCACCAGATCGCACCAGCGCGGACCGCCGAATACATCCTCCCCGAACGAGAGCTGGTACTTGAAGTCGTCCTTCTCCATGATCCAGGGCGCCCGCAGGCAGCAGCCGTTGAGCTGATACTGAATGAAGTACTGCTCGAGCATCACCTCCTCGAGCACTTTGGAAAGCGCGTAACATCCCGGATAGGCGCTGTGCTTCTGAGTTTCGGTCACGGGCACGGGGTGCGGGTAAAAGAAGTGACCCATGCCTGCGTCACCACCTACGAGGACGAACTGCTCGAAGTCGGAGCTCTCGCGGCACGCCTCGAGCAGCCAGAACATGCCCTTGACGGCGACGTCCATGATCGTCTCCGGCGTTTCCTTCGAGGTTGCGAGGTGAAGCACGTGGCTTGCGCCTGCCACCGCGGAGAGCACACTTTGATGATCGACCATCGACCCGCGCATGACTTCCAAGCGGTCGCTCGCCTCGAGCAGCCGGTGGTGGCACAGGGCGCGCACGCGGTACTCACGCCGGTCCGGGTCCGCGAGCAAGCGCTGGATGAAGTGCTGCCCCACCTTCCCGGTGGCGCCGGTCACCAAAATGAGCTTTTGATCCGTGGTGCGAAGCTTGTCGGCTTGTGCCCTCTGCATGATGCCTTCCTTCAGTACCTCGAGGAGACCCCCTCGAGGTGCACGCCCGGGAGACGAAGAAACGAGTGGCAACGGGCGCGCGGTCGCGATTTTTGGGCCTGAGCCCCACTTTCGAGCGGCTCAGGGTATAAAAGGAGGGTGACTTTGCCGGCTGACGATCAGGTGCTGCGCGGGGCCCTCGCGTCGGCGAACCACCGATTCAACCGGTTGCTTTAGCCTATTGCACAGGGATTGCGTCAAGGGAAATGAGTAGCGAGATCAGAAAAGCCGCCGGCGCTGACGACGTCCTCGAGCGAGAGCGAAAGTCTCGCGACGGCGCGAACCGGGTCTTCCCGCCGCCGTGGACACAGCCGCTCGGTAAGCGTGTGACGATTGCCGACCTCGCGCGTGTGCTCGGGATGGACAAGTCGAGCGTTTCGCTCGCGCTGCGCGACAGCCCGCGAGTCGCCGAAGCGACGCGCGCACGCGTTCGCGCCGCCGCGGCCGAGCACAACTACTCGCCGAACTGGGCGGCCAAGCAGCTCGCGGGTACGCTGGGGCACGCCATCGGCCTCGTCATGCCGAGCACGTTCGATTGCCTGGTGCACCCCCCGGTCGTCCACACGACCCAGGCGCTCGCGAAGCTCGCTGCGCGCCGCGGCCTCACGTTGAATCTGATCGCAAGCGAGCAGCTCGCCGAAGTGTCGCACGAACCGCTCCGGCCGCTCCACGCCGACGGCCTCTTGGTATGGGGTGACGTCCCCAGTGAGGAGACCGCTCGGCTTTCGGCGACTTATGCGCGGCCGTCCATCGTGCTCGATCCCCATCATCCGAGCTACGCGAGCTATCCAGGGTACAGCCTGCGCATCGAAAATCACGCTGGCGCGAGCATGCTCGTGCGGCACCTTGCCGCGCGAGGCGCCGAGCACCTGACGTTCGTCCAGGTCGTGGCCGAGCATTTGGGACACATCGAGCGCTGGCATGGCACTCAGCAGGCCTGGGCCGAACATGCCTCACCGGCGACCCTCGAAAGGGTCGCGCTCGACCGCGTGACGGACGAACATCTCAAGCGAATTGCCGATCGCAAGGGGGCGGCAATTTTCTGCTCGAACGACCGCGGTGCCATGCAGCTTTGGCACCGTCTCCACGAGCTCGGGATTTCGATTCCGACGGACGTAAAGCTCGCCGGCTTCGACGGTGACGAGTACGGCGCGCTCGTGGGCTTGACCACGGCACTGTTCGACTCCGAAGCGCTGGCGGAAAAAGCGTTCATGGCGATTTGGGGGCTCATCAAGAACAACGCCGCCGAAATCGGCGACCCATCGGTGCCCGTCGTCCTCCGCCGAGGTTCGACGAGCTGATCGCGCTCGCGCGAAGCTGCTGCTGCTACAGAATTCAACCGGTTGACATCCGGTCATCGATGGTGTTTTTTGGTGAACGCCGCCCCGAGGGTCGGCGATCTCATGACCCGTGTGCACACCACGAAGCGACGTCCGAAAATGAAGCGGTCACTGACCACCCAGCGTGTGCGCCTCACCGGCCTCGCGCTGTGGAGCGTCGTGCCGTTGGCCGCCTGCTCGAGTGGCGGGGCTGAACCGGGTTCCGCCGGCAGTCCGAGCGGTATCGCAGGATCCGGTCTCGTGGGTGCAGGTGGGGCGTCCGGCAGTGGCGGGATGCTCGCCTCCGGTGGCACGGCGGGCGGAACGGCGGGAAAGGTGGGCAGCGGTGGAGGCGGGGCAGCGGCAATCGCCGGCAGCGCCGGCGCGAACATGGCTGGCTCCGCGGGAGCAGGCGCGGGGAACGGCGGCGGCATGAGCGGCGGTGGGAATGTCGGGGGCAAAGGCGGCGGCGGTATGGGCGGCAGCGCCGTGAGCATGGCGGGCATGGGGGGCAAAGGCACCGCGGGTATGGGCGCTACGGGCACGGCCGGGATGGGCGGTATGGGCGGTATGGGGACTGCAGGCATGGGTGGTGGCGCAGGCGGTGCGATGGACTGCGCGGGCCATGCGCTCTCGCTCGCGAAGAACGGAACGGGCAGCTCGAGCGACAGCGCCGCCGCGCACGTAGCCATCGACTTGATGAGCGATCTACCGATCGCCAGCTCGGACCGGACCATCGAGTACTGGGCCTACACTCAGGACTCGGACTGGAACGCCAACACGAACACGATGTTCTTCTACGGACCGTACCCCTCGGCTCGCGACGCTGACGGTTTCGGCCTGGATTTCGGCGCGAAGCAGGGCACGACGGGCACCATCGACCCGTTCACGAACGCTATCTTCGACAACGACAATCAGTCGAGCGGCGTGACCACCACCAATCCGCAATGGGTCCACTTCGCCATGACCTGGAACGGGACCGCGGTTCAGGCTTATGTGAACGGCGTCCTGCGCGCCACCATGGCCGCCCCGGCGAGCAGCAGTCAGAAGGTGCTCAAGACGGGCACTTCGCCGCTCACCATCGGCGGCTACCCCGGGGAAAATGCCTACTTCGCCGGCCTGATCGACGAGTTTCGGGTCTGGAACGTCGCGCGCGCGGCCAGCGACATCGCAGGCAGCATGAGCAAGACACTGACGGGCACCGAAACAGGGCTAGTCGGTTATTGGCAGTTCAACGAGTCGTCGGGCACGGCCGCGGCGGACTCCGTGACTACGGCCGGCCACACCGCGCATGCCGGCACGCTGTCGGCGGCGTCGGCGGCGCAGAACCCGACGTTCGTGCTCCCGAACCCCAAGACGCCCGTCAGCTGTCCGTGAGCGGCACTGCGGACTCACGCGTCTGTCCACCTGCGCTGACCTACGCGACTACCACGTCACCATCATGCCGGCGTTGTATGAATTGAGCACCTGCTGTTGCCCGAGCCACCATTTCACGTCGGAACGAAAGTAGTCGAGGGAGGCATGTAGGTTGTCCGTGAAGTGATAGACGACGACTCCAGAGATGCCGAACTGTGATTTCAGGTAGCTGTAGGGTGGCAGCCCCTGCGCATTGAAATACTTGGGATCGATGTCGGCAGTGAGCTGGTGCGCGCGCGTGATCCCGATGCCCGCGTTGAAGTCGAACTTACCGACGACGGTTTGCGTCTGCACGTAGGCGCCGTCGAACCAGCGCAGCTCGAAGGATTGGTGATTGACGATGCTGTCGGTCTGGTTGAGAAAGTAGTTGACGCCGAGCCCGTTGCCCGTGTGCGCCGCCACTCCCAGGTGAAACGGGCCGAGCTCGATGCGGGCGCCCGCTCCCGCGCCGTACACGGACGTGCTGTCGTTCTTTTGCGTGGCGTAGAGCTTCTGATACGCGCCGTTGACGAAGACGTGAAGTTTCCCGAGCGTCCCGAGTTTGGTATCGAAGGTCGCCTCGGCCTCGGGACGGCCGAGCTTCGTGCGGCCATAGTATTGGCCGACGAGGTTGCCGGGATCGTAATAACCGGCCGTCAGCATTAGCCCGTAAAATGAGGGCGTCGCATACGCCACGCCCGCCGCGAACACGCTCGCCAAGACACCGTAGCCGATGTGACCGCCGGACGGCCCGAAGTCGGAGAATCCGTTCGGCGCGCCGACCGCGTAGCCGTGGCCGTACAAGAAATCGATCTCGGTTGCGCCGCGCGAAAACAGCGAGAGCGCGCGCCCCACGAGCAATCTGCCCGCCGGTCCCTCGAGCTGCAGGTAGCCCTCACGCTCGTCCGGCAGGTTCTTCAGAAACGTACGTCCGGAATCCGTCTCGGCGGTGCCCCAAATGGATATTTGGGCGGACAGCGTAGAACTGGCGAAGAGCTTTCGGCGCAGGCCGATGGTGAGGATATTGCCGAGGAAGCCGCTGCGCACGCGGGAGGCGAGCACGTGACCTGCGTTGGGCGTGCCGTCCGGGCCGGGATCGGCAAGGACGGTCACGCCTTCGTTCGCGAGCGTCACACCGGACGGCGTGGCCGGCACGCCGTCGCCCTGCAGCACTTCGACGAACGCGCCGACGCGACCGCCCGTGTAGACCTCCCAGCCTTCTCCCGGCGCGACCAGCGTCGTCTCGGCGCGCGCTCGACCGGAGAGAAGAGAGAGCGCCAAGGTGAAGCCGAGCGCGGCGACCCGGACGCGTGCCTGGATCACTGCGCGACCGCGACCTTGGTGACGTCGAAGAAGATCCACTGCCCGTACCTTCCGGACGGCTGCTGGAACGGCTGCACGAAGTTATCAGGAGCAGCAGGCATGGCACCCGTCAGGGACACGGTCCTCGGCGCCGCACATGTATTGCCCGAAGTGGGTCCGCAGTTTTGCACTTCGGTGCAGTTCGAGTCGGTGACCTTGAGCGAAATCGTGCCGCCGCCCTGCACCTTGATCGTCTTCGTGTAGTCGATCGCGAACGTCAGATGTTGGGTCGGGCTATTGCTCGCGTGCGGATTTTCGGCCGTCGTAACGGAGTTCAAATAGTACGTGTTGGCAGCGCCGGTGACGGCAGGCGTCACGTCGAGCTCGTACGTGTTGTAGTCGAAGCTCGGTCCGCCGCTGGTCTGTGCCGTTCCACCCTGTTGGAACAGATCTTGACTCGTCAAAATCGACGTGCTGCCTGCATCGCGAGTGCCTCCGACGTAGGAGGTGACCTCCACGATGCCGCGCAAGCGGAAGGTGACGTCGTAGACCGTGCCCGCGGCTCCGCCAATCTTCCACGAAGTGGCCGCGCCGTTCGAGGGCGTGATGGCGCCCGGTGGTGTGCTGCCGCTCGCGTTCGTGCACTTCGCCGTACTCGGCTGCGCGCAGTCGTAGCCGCTGCCGGTGTTACCGCACGCAAACTCGATCAATGCGCCGTCCAAAGTGCCGACGAGCGTCGTGTCGACCGGTGCCGCGCCGCCGCTGCCGCCGCCAGCGCCCATGCCGCCGGCGCCCGCCGCAGGAGCCGCGCCGCTGCCCGCTCCACCGGTGACGCCGTTCCCACCGCTCATTCCCATGCCGCCGTGGCCGCCGGCCGGAGTGCCGCCGCCTCCTCCGGTGCCGGAGCTGCCGCCAGTCGTGCCGCCTGTGCCGCCGCTCGCCCCGCTGCCGCCGCTCGCGCCGGTGCCGCCGCTGCCGCCCGAGCCCGCTTGGCTGCCGCCTGAGCCGCCCGCGCCGCCGGTTCCACCGGTCGTCGTCGTGCCGCCCGTCCCTGCGCCGCCGCCGCTACTCAGCGAGCCGCCGGAGCTCGGAGAAACCATGCCGCCCGCGGCGGTTTCGCTGCCACCGACGCTACCGCCCGAACCGCTGCTCCCCGCGGACGCGGGCGGCGGTGGGTCTGCCGCCGTCGAGCAGGCAAATGCCGCCAGACAGAGGGCTCCAGTCGAGATGAGGCGCGAAGATTTCATGCTGTGTATCCTTGTATGTCCATTACCGGCGATTGGCCCTCTTGCAAAGCATTACTGGCCCGCGCCCTGCATAGAGGGAAAGACGGCTGCGACGCTGACGACCGCCGCGCCGCGCGCGAACCCGTGCCGCACGCGAGGGCGGAGCACCCGTGCCCGCTCGACCAGGAGTCGTCTCTGCTCACGCAAAAATGCCGGTCAGAGGACCCGTGTATTGAGTCTTGTCGCCCAAGCTGGGCCAGTTGACGCCGAACTGCGGAGCGAGCGCGAGCCAGAAGTCGTTGAACGGCCGGTTCCCGGTCCCGCCATTTTGACTCTGGAGTGAACCGCCAGTCACCTTCAAGAACGTCCCGCCCTTTACCCCGGTGTTCTTACCGCCGAATACGATGAGCGGCATGTTCCGTTGGTCGTGATCCCACGCCCGCGCCACTTCGGTGATGTAGACGACGATGGTATTGTCGAGCAGCGTGTTGCCGTCGACGTCGGGCGTGCTCGCAAACTCCTGCAGGATCTGGCTGGTCAGCGTCGAGTAGAAGACGTTGATCTGATTGAGCCAGGCGTGCGTCGGCGCGTCGTCGACGTGGCTTGGCGGGTGATGCGGCGTCGATTGCCCGTTGTTGCCGAGCGCTGCCGAACTGATCGTGGCGCCCTGGAACGTCGAGGGGAACACGACCCAGTTGGTGCCGGCCGAGTACATGAACGTCGCCACTCGCACGAGGTCGCAGGCGAAGGCGGCTTTGATCAAGCGCAGCTGATTCAAGGCCACGTCCTGGTGCGCATGGCAGCTCGTTTCGGTGCTGGGCGTGCAATTCGCCGTGGTCGGGTAGTAGTCCTCACCACTCAAGTTGCTGCTCTTCGACGAGATGCCGCCGATCGTGCCGCCGCCCGTTTCCCCGACCGTGTTGTAGGTCGGTGGTGTGGCAGGCTTGGTGCAGGACGAGGTCTGAACCGTCGTGCCGTACGACTGCCTCAGGCTGGCTTCGAGGCTCTGGATGGCTACCGTGTGCGCAGCCAGGCGGTCCTTCTCACTGGCAGGCACGAGCTTGCTCATGCGCGCGAGATCCCCGCGCATGAAGTCCACGACGCTCAGCTTTTGCGCGAGCAAGGCGGAGGTGTCCATGCCCTGGGGTAGTGCGCCGCCGAAGATGCGGTTGAAGGTGTTGAGCGGTTGAGTTTCCGGATAGATGGGCTGACGCGACAGTTGGATCGAGCTGGCCTGGACCGGCGCGTTGTAAGACAAGACGCGCGGCGCCACCTCGTCGCGATCGGAACGAATGTCCGCCGCGAGCGCCAGGTGGCCGAAGGGCGTCTTGGTCGTGGACGCCGCTCCGCCGAGCAACGGCGACTGCGCGAGCAGCAATTGGTCGATCGACGCGCCGCCGGCACAATGGTCCTGCTGCCCGTAGACGCCGAGGGTCGGCACCCCGGTCATCATCGCGACCATGCCGCCTTCGTGCGTGTTGTGCCCGCTGTTCGTGGTCGATTTCGAGGTGGTGGCGGTCACCAGATTGAGCCCGTCGATCATCACCATCTTCGACTGCAGCGGCGCGAACGGCGCGCTCTCCATCGGCAGCGTGAAGTTCGTCGTGGTGCTCGACGCGTTGGGGGCCCAGTTCGTGCCCCCGGGCGCCGTGCCGAGCGGATGATGAATGATGAGCAGGCGTAGCGGAGCCGCAGCGCCGGCCGCGCGGGCCTCGATGCTGCGGAGGAGTGGCAGGAGCAGTGTCGCCGAGCCACCCGCCGCCCCGAGCAGCGCCCGTCGCGAAACTTTGTATGACATTACTTCTTACCTCCACTCCTGGCGCGGAAGAGATCGGCGACGACGACGGTCTTGAACAGCGAGGTGAGCGTCCCGTCGGTCTGCGCGAACTTTTCGCGAAGCGTATCGATCTCACACGTGTCGTAGGTCTGAATCATCGAGCCGATGAAGTAGCTCGCCATCTTCTGAACGGCGCAGCCGTTCAAGTGCCCGCTCGTGATCAACGCTTGGGCGAGCTCCTTCGGCCCCGGGATGGTTTGGGGGGCGAGCGGCGACGGGTCCGAGAACGTGAAGGCAGTGTCGATGGCGCGTCCGGCCTCGTCGAGCGTGCGATATTCGCCGACAGGGCCGAAGTGCTGGAGGATGCGCGAGTAGGAGTCCATTTGCGTATGGCACCCCTGGCAAGGTGGCGTGGACAAGCGCGCGTCGGACTTGGTGACCTCGCTGTCACCCTTCGCGATCACGGCCTGGGCCATGGGCGTACTGAGGTCCACGGGCGGCGGCAGTGGATCGTCGCAAATCACGTCGTCGTGGATCGCTTTCCCGCGCTTCACGATGGAGTTGGCGGCTGGATCCGATTGCGCCCAGAAGTAGCTCGGATCCGACAGCAGGCCGATGCGATCCTCGGACGCGGGCCAGGTGCCCGGGACGAACGTCGTGAGTGAAGTGGGCGCTCCGTTCGGATACGTGACTTCGGGATAGAGCGCTGCGAGCCGCGAATTGAAAAAGCCCGTTTGGGTAGTCAACAGGTCGGTTATTTTCCCCGATTGAGTCCAGAGCTGGTTTTTGATCAGGAGCTGCGCCGAAGCATAAAGGTCGCCTTGGACCCCGGTCTGATCCATTTGATCCGTGCTCGGCAGCGCGGACAGAAACGACGCGTCGTGCGTCTTCAGAAACAGCTGACCGATGTTGAACCAACCGGCGACGACGGCCGTGAGGTGCTGCTGGACGCTCGCCAGGCCGAGTAAGCGATCGACCTGCGCTTCGATGCCCTGCATCGAGCCGAGCCCATGCTCGGAAGTGTCCGCCGCGGCGGCTTCGAGCTCGGCGTCCGGTCCCGAGCCCAAGAGCGTAAAGCCGAGTTGGGTCGCGACTTCGTAAGGCGTGAGGGTCGTGTCGGGGTAATTGCCGCTCGCATCCGCCGTCAGCGTGTTCGGGCCGAGCTCCGTCCTGTAGGTGAAGGATGGTGAAAGGAGGATGGCCTCGATCATCAGCTTCAGCCCGGTCTTCGTGTCCGTTCCCCCGGCGACGAACGGCGCAGGCGACACGGCGTCCGCGCTTCCGCTCGCAGGCTGTCCCGGGTTCGTCACGAGCGCCGCGATCTCGTCGTTCGTCAGCGGTCGCCGGAAGGCCTTCGCTCCAAAGTCCTTGGCGATGCGTGTGGCGCAGGCCGTCGAGGCCTCGCCTGCATTGCAAGTCGTGAGCGAGGCCGGCAGGCTCGGTAACAAGCTGTCGACGAGCTCGTACTGCGCGTATTGAAACGAGTCATCGACCCCGAGCGACACGTCACCAAAAAATGCCCACTGCGCTTCTCCACCGCGGTTGCTGAGCTGCGGGAGGGTCGGCAACGAGAGCAAGCTTTGCAACGCCGCTTGGTACTGCTCGACCGAGAGCCGCCACAGGCGCCGAGTGATCGGCGCGATCGGAGTACACGTGCTGGGGTCCGTACCCGAGCCGCCGTTCGTGCTCGCCATCCCGCCGCTCGCAACACTCCCACCACCCGCCGACACTCCGCCGCTCCCGGTCGTCGTTGCTCCGCCGTGGCCGGTAACCGTCGCGCCGCTCCCGCCGCTCCCAGGCGCGGCCGAAGCTCCACCTGTCGCCGCCGGAGCCATGCCGCCCGAGCCCATGCTCTGGGGCCGGTCGCCGTGGACGTCCGCGCTGCAGGCACCGAGTGCCGCACAGAGCGCCGTCACCGCTCCGAGGCGAGCCCGAAGCTGTTCTTTCGAATTGCCGGCCATCCTGTCTCCCATCGCATTTCCGACTGATTCAACCGGTTGAATCATGTCAGCAGACCAACGATGCGTCAAGCAGACGCGGCCGCAAATTCCTTCCAACGCGGCCTAGCGCACGCTGGGCGCTCCGGTCGTCACCACCCCGCACGCGAGCCGCCCGAGCAGCAGCGGCCACGCCTATTCGTGCATGGTTGGCAAATTCTGACCTGGCTCGACGGCGAATGGATCCACGGCACGCGGTTCGAGCCAAGAACGAGAATCGCGGAGCCTCGGTGATTGCCAATATTCTACTCGCGTGCCTGACGCGCTCGACTCTGAGTGGGCAGTGAGAGCGAATTGACTTATCCGTCAGAGCGCGTGCGCAGGCGGCACACAGGCACGGGTCAGCGCTGAAAAACTTCGCCCGGCGTGGAACACGAGCCGAAAGAACCGCGGGGGCGACGCAGGGCCGCTCTGGCTGCTGCTGTCGCAAGTTCTTCGAGCGTGTGGACGAGCTCTGCAAGGTCGGTCTCGCCGGCGACCGCGAGGATCCTCTGCCTGCTAATGTTAGAAGCCCGTGATTTGTTGAATTCGCCGAGCGAGTTCTCCCTGGGGTGGACCCCCTGCCGCACTGCGCAACGCCGACCGGTCGTCTCCCACATGTCGGTGCACCGGGGCCATGACATCGAAAGGGAGCGCCTCTCGTGCACGTCGTGTGCGCCTACGTGCGGCGCACGAAGATCCGCCGCAGCGCGCCGATCACCGTCAGCCAGACGTGTGAGGCCGAGCCGACAGATTGATCATTCAACGGACACCGGGCGGGTTTTCGCGCTAATCCGGTGCGTAGACGCAGACCTTGCGAGACTTTCACCACGTTACGCAAATCGTGGCGTCGGGCTGCGTCTCGCCCCGGCCGGTCAGTTGCCGCCGCCGCCCGCCGTGCCGCCCGTGCCCCCACCCGCGGCGGCTGCGCCCGCTGCTCCGGGGGCGCCTCCGTTCGCTGCGCCTCCGCTACCGGCGGCACCCGCCACCATCGCCACGCCGCTGTCGTCAATCCGGAACGCCATCAGGTCCGAACCCACGATGACGGGCCCGGAGTAAGTCGTGCTGGTCGCTGCCAGCACGTCGGCGGGAGTGGGGAAGGGGATACCCTCACTCGGCAAGCCCGACAAAACGACGTGCGAGTAGACGGCGAGCTTCGGCTTGGCGATCGCGAACAGCTTGCCTGCGTCCTCCGGTGAAATGTGGTGCGCCAGGATCGCCTGGTAGGCGGGATACTTGTCGATCAGCGCCGTCGGGATCATCGCGACCTCGTGGACGAGCAAGTCCGCTCCCGTGGCCGCCTGCTCGACGTTCGTGTTGTAGCGCGTGTCGCCCGAAAGCACGACCGTGTGCGCTCCGTAGCTGATCTTGTAGCCGCGCGCGGGTTTGACGAGATCGCCGTGGTCGACGTCGAACGTCGAGACCGTGACACCATTTTGGCAGTAGACGAGGCCCGGGCCGACGTCGTGGACGTCGAATTCGATGCCTTCGATGGGATTCATCTCGTCGGCGAGGCGGATGCGACGATCTTCGGAGAACGCATCCCACAGGCTGGTCATCATCGCCTGTGTTCCCTCCGGGCCGTAGATGACGAACGGAGTCTTGCGACTACCGAATGCCGTCTGGATCCAACCACTCATCCAAAGATCGGGAAGCCCGTTGACGTGATCGGAATGGAGGTGGGTCAGAAAGTGGGCGTTGATGCTGCCGAGCGCGATCTGCTTTTGCCAGAGGCGGATCGGTGCGCCGCGGCCTACGTCGAACACGAGCCGCAAGCCCGCCGCCTCGATCAACGTGCTCGGTCCGAATCGGTCTGGTGAAGGGATCGGGCTGCCCGTGCCGAGCAGGGTGACTGTCATGCTGCCGTCGGTCCCGCCTACCCCGCCGGTCGGAGCGCCGCCGCAATCGGTGATTGAGGAGACGCCGCCGTTCGTTGTCGTGCCGCCAGCGCCGGCGCTGCTACCCCCGCTTCCTGCACCGGACTGTGCGTTCTGTCCGTCGCCAGCGCCTCCGGAGCCGCCCTCGGTCTTGTTGCTGCACGCGGCTAACGTGAGCGCGGCCGCAATTGCGGCCACCCAAGACTTCGACCCGAGATCCCTCATCGTGCCCCGAACGAACCCAGATGAACGCATGGTGGGCGCATGCTGTCAGGCAACATGCCATTAGACAAGCGTTTACGGCGATTCCCAAACTCTGGTGATTCGAGTTACGGCGAACTTCCCCCCAGCGAAGTCGCTCCGAGCGGGGTCGGCTGAACAAGTACATCACGAGTGGTAACCGCACGATGGAACGAATCTTTTGTGGAACCGATTCCTGAATCGCGTCGGTATGCGCTTCGAGGCGGAGCGTATGAATCCCGAGAACTGTGACGTCCCTCAGGGCGCGTCGAGGCATTTGTACAAATTCCGGACCATGCTGGGTTCCGCGGACGCGGCACGAATGCTGCTTGATTGCGGCAGATGAAGGTTTTTTTGACGGGCGCAAGCGGAGTCATTGGTCGAAGAGCCGTACCTTTATTGCTGCGACAGGGGCATTCCGTCCTGGCCGTGGTTCACACGGCCGAGAAGCGGAACGCCCTCGAAGCGCAGGGCGCGAAGGCTACCGAGGTGAGCCTGTTCGAGCTCCCTGGCTTAGTCCGCGTGCTCGAGGGCTACGACGTGGTCATGAACCTGGCGACCCATATGCCCGCCTCGATCGCGCGCACGCTTTTGCCCGGTGCGTGGACCGAAAACGATCGGATTCGGCGTGAGGGCTCGCGCAACCTGGTCGACGCTGCCATCTCTGCCGGCGTGCAACGTTTCGTGCAAGAGTCGTTTGCACCGGTCTACCCCGATCGAGGCTCGGCGTGGATCGACGAAAGCGTGCCGCTCGACCCCGTCGCGTACAATCGCACGGTCGTGGATGCCGAGCGCTCCGCCGTGCGTTTCAGCGGCGGCTCACGCCGCGGCATCGTGCTGCGCTTTGCAGCGTTCTATGGCCCCGATTCGCGGATGCACGCTGACATGATTCCCCTCGTGCGGCGCGGCTTCGCTCCCATGCCGGGCCCCGCGGGCGCCTTCATTTCGTCGGTGTCGCACGACGACGCGGCTGCCGCAGCCGTGGCTGCTCTCGAGCTGCCGACGGGAGTCTACAACGTCAGCGACGACGAGCCGGTGACACACCGGCAGTATTGGGACGCGCTCGCCGCCGCCCTGGGCGTGCGAAGCCCGAAGCTGCCGCCGAGCTGGGCGACATTTCTGTTCGGATCCATCGGCAAACTAGCCGCGCGTTCATTACGGATTTCGAACCGTAAGCTGCGCGAGACCAGCAATTGGGCGCCTCGTTATCCGAGCGTGCGTGAAGGCTGGCGCGACGCCGCCAAGCAGGCCGAAGGATTCCGGGGCAATTCGTCGCTTGGTCAAGCCGGCTGAGGTCCGCTGTGCCTCCGAGCCAGGTCGGAGCCGTTGGCGTCAGCGTCGCCCGACGAGGTCGCCAAACTCTTGGGTCCGGTGCTCGAGCGCTTGCTCTGCGAGACTGACGAATGACCGTCGAACGGAGTGCCGTGAGACGTAAGTCGATTGGCTAAGCGCTCTGGGCGGCCACTGCCGCGCGAGCGAACATCTCGAGCAGGCGTCCCCAGTCCCCTTCGGTATCGAAGATCCGCCGCATCTCCTCGCGACGTGCGCCGTACCGATCGAGACGCCGGTGCTCGAGTTCGACGCGCGTTGCATCCTTGCCCTCGGGGATGAAACGCACCTCGATTTCCGTCTTCAGCGCGGGATCCGGCTGCCAGTCAGCGCTGATGTCCCATGACAATACCAGTCGCGAGGGCGGCTCCCAGGCGATGACCGTCCCCCAATCGCACGTGCTCCCGTCGTCGCCGCGCTCATACCAGCGCCCACCGACGCGCGGCTCCACGATCGCGTCCACCGCAGCCGTCTTGCCGATCTTGTAGTGAGCGAGCGGCCACCAGGTACCCATCTTTTCCGTAAAGACTCGCCACGCCACCGCGGGTGAAGCCTGCACCCGCATGATTTTACGTACGCTGTTCGGATCGGTGCCGCTCGAGGTCGTCTGCTCCGTCATCACTATTTCCTTTCGTCGGCCGCTTCTCGTTCGGCGGCTTCCTTGAATGCAATCAGCGCTTCGTCCCAAAATCCGTCGAGCCAGCCGCGCACGGCTTGCAGGCCCCGCGTGTCCACCGCGTACAAGTGCCTCGTGCCTTCCACGCGTGCCATGACGAGGCCCGCGGCTTTCAGCACCTTCAAGTGCTGAGAGACTGCTGGGCGGGTCACGTCCATCCCGTCCGCTATCTCTCTGACGGATCGCCGTCCGCTGCGCAGGCGCTTGAACACGCGACGCCGCGTAGGGTCACCGAGGGCGTCCAGAACTCGCTCCGCGTTCATCTGGAACGAATGGTAAGTCAGTGCGAACGGTTAGTCAATACTAACCGAATCGTACGAGGAGCGCGTGGCTTGCCTTGAAGATTACTTGAGCAACGGCGTACCAACTGCCCAAGCAGGCGAGTGACAGCCGACGGTTCTCGCGCGTTGAGCCACAGTCGAAGGGAAGAAATTGTCATCGCCGGCAGCTTGGTCCTACCGGGTCGTGACCAACTTGTGTTTGAAGAAGCCGGCATGCGACGCGGCGGGGCGCCGTTCGCCAGAGCTTCGCTCGCCTCATCCTATGTGGTCAGTACCTGCGCCACGTGACCGCGCGACTGAGAAAATCAGTCGCTCGTACGTTTGAGCTTCATGGCGCGTCGGCTTAATATCGCTGAATCCGCGCGGCTTCGGTCCGCGGACCGGGCCTGAATGCCGTCACCGTTCCGGGCAACGAAAGTCGTCAGACGATGTGGCTCGTCCATAAAAACCCGAATATCACGGACATCGAGGTCTCGGCCGAGCAACCGGACCTCGCGAAACTCAGGCGGCACGGTGTGGTGCTGGTGCGGAGGGCGCTCGAGGCCCATGAGGTGAGGGCAATCCGAACGCGGGTCGAGGCGGTCGTGGCCACGGCGTTCCGGGAGAACCGGCACGCTCCGGTCGACCCTCGCTATCCTGCGACACGCTCCATAGGCGGTGATCTCCTGAGCATGCCGGAGCTCCGGGATCGTGAGTACGTGATGCTCGATTCACGCCTCGTGGCCGTCGCGCGGCGCTTGCTCGGCGATGACGTCACCTACTTCGGGGACAGCTGTATTCGCGTCGGCAGCGGCGGACGCGGCTTCCACAAGGACTTCATCGATCCGGTGCTCGGTCCCACGCGCGGCGGTCTGCGCTTCGTGCTCTACCTTCAAGATCACGCGCGGACGAGCGGCGGACTCAAGGTGCGCTTGGGCTCGCATCGTTTCAGCTCGCGCCACTTCGGGCGCATGATGAACGTCCCGACGGAGCTCGGCGATCTCGTGGTCTTTTACCTGCGTGCCTCGCACACGGGACACAACGTGCGTCTGCGCGCGCTCCCGAACCTTTGCCTGCACCCGAAGCTCGAGAACTTGGTGCCGCGGCGTTTTCAATTCGCGCTCACGCAGGAGCGGCTGTGCCTGCTCTGGACCTTCGCCGCACCGGGGCCGCACATCGACCGTTACCTGCGTTGGATCGCACGCGATCCCCGAGCTTGGCGCAGCTTCGCGTACAATCAGCGGTACGTCGAGCTCGCGGCCCGCCGCGGTGTCCGACTCATCAAGGCCGTCCCCGAACACGGCCTCGACGTGCCGTGAGGGGCGCGCCCCGGCCGCGCTAATCCAAAGTGCCGAGACAGATTGGCGCGCCCGAAGGGATTCGAACCCCTGACCAGTGGATTAGAAATCCACGGCTCTTCCAGCTGAGCTACGGGCGCTTTGTTTCTGGTGGGGTAATCGTTGGCCAATCCGTCGAGCTCGAGGATCGACCGATCCATCGGGCGGGGCGAACCGAGGCCGAGCTCTTTAGCAGACCGAGCGACCCGCCGGTACTTCGCCACGGTCTGCCACGGGCGCCAGCCGGTCCGGTCGCAGATCCAGGTCTCCGGCTTGCCGTCGGTGCGGTAGGGGGCCGCGAAGGTCCCGCGCCCGGATGGGCTGGTGGTTCTCCCTCGCGTGGAGCTCGGCGCGGGCGACGCCGGCCGCAATGAGGTCGGCTCGAAGCGGGACCGCGAAGCTCGAGAAGGGGCGCGTGACGACCGCTCTCGGTGCCCCGACCTCCTCGCTCGCTCGAACCTCCATCGGCGCGCGAGTTCGAGCAAATCGCGTACGCAGTTGCTTGCGCAAAGCACGTGAGTGCGGCGCCCGAACGCGAGACGTCACACGTTTTCTCCCGCTTGTCTGCGGCAAGCTGGCTGGCATGCGCCTTGCTCAAGGCGGGGCGCGGCGAACTTTCGGTCCCACCGACGCCTAGCAACGTGGACGAACGAAGCATCCGCACATCCTGGCAGCGAATGGTCGCAACTAGGGGGGTCGAGATGCGTCCATCCCCAAAGGCAAGACAATGAACTCACCATCTCGTTTCATCAATTGGTTCTCTTTTTTCGCGGGCATTTGCGGACTCACGGCCTGTGGGGCCGATGCCGGTGACGAAGTCATCTCACGGCAAGAAGCCGCCGTGGCTACGCCCGTAGCGGCTCCGGCGCGTGTCAGGCACGAATTTCTGCCGACCGGTTCGAGTCGGACTTCAGCTGTGCCGACGAGCTCGCTCACGAGCGCAACGACCTCGCTCGCGGTCACGCCGGGCTTCGATTACGACGTGACCTCAGTGGGGACCGTCGGCAAGATTACGGTGTACTACGCAACCTCGCTGGGCACCCCCGGTCGCACCCAGGCACAGCAGATGCTCGCTCGGGTGGCCGCTCCTTTCGCCGATATGGAGAAGATTTTCGGCGTCACGGGAGGGAACGTGAAACTCGTGGTTTCGCCGCTCAGCGCGGCGCACGACGGGGGCGCCGGGGCCTATCACTACGGCTGCGATTTCACCTCTGGCGGCGTGATCTATGCGGACGCCACGTATGCGAACAATACTGTCGATCCGCTCGCCTTGGAGGTCGGCTTGTACGTTGCCGAACTCAGCGAATCCTTCATGGGCGCGCAGGGCTTGGGCTGGAATTGCGGCGGCAGCAATGGTGAGGGCCTGTCGCGCTATCTCGCCGAGTATGAGATGGCACCCAACAAGCTTCCGAGCTGGGGATTCACGGTTCCGAGCTGGGCCAGCGCCGGTTTCCCGGATTGGATTGGTTCGACGGAAGCGACGGATAGGAACTATACCTCGATCGGGGCCGCCGTGGCGTACACCGATTGGGCGACGATGCAGGGCTTCCCCATCGGGGCCGTCGCGCGCGCGGGTGGAGCCACGCTCTCCGATAATTGGCAGGCCATGACGGGCAGCACGTCGGCCTACACGAGCCTCACGGCCGCTCTGTCGGGCATTACCATCAGGAACACCGACAACCCCTGGTTCGTGAACGCCGAGGTCGGCGTGCGCAAGGTCAAGGCCGACTTCAACGGTGACGGCGTCGAAGATCTGCTCCTCGTCAATGCCGCGGGCACTTTCGAGTACCTCGGAAAAGCGACGGGGGGCTTCACCGCCGACGCCTGGGTGCGCAGGGACCTGCCGCTGAATCTCGTGCACTATTATCCCGGCGACTTCAACGGCGACGGCCGCACCGATCTCATCATCCAAAACACGAGCGGCTCTTACGAGTACCTCGGCAACGCCGCGGGCGGTTTCACCCCCAACGTGTGGGTGCGCCACGATCTACCGCTCGGCAAAGCGAGCTTCGTGCCGGGCGACTTCAACGGCGACGGCAAAGACGACGTCATGATCGTCACGTCGGGCGGCTCCTTCGAGTACACCGGGCTCGCTGCCGGCGGTTTCACGGGCGACGTCTGGTACCGGACCAATCTCGTGCTCTCGTACGTGGGCTACACGGTAGGTGACTTCAACGGCGACGGACGCAAGGATTTCATTCTTCAGACGGCCAGCGGCTCCTTCGAGTACACTGGGCTTGCTGCCGGCGGCTTCACGAGCAACGTCTGGGTACGCAACGATCTCCCCCTCGGGACGACCGGCTACACCGTCGGTGACTTCAACGGCGACGGTCGCTCGGACGTCGTCATTCAGAACGTGAGCGGCGCGTACGAATACACGGGGCTCGCTGCGGGTGGCTTCACGAGCGACGTCTGGGTACGCAACGATCTCCCCCTCGGCTTCGCGCGGCTCGTCCCCGGAGACTACAATGGCGACCTCCGCAGCGACCTCATGATCGTGATCGGCGACGGGTCGTTCGAGTACACCGGGCTCACCGCAGGCGGCTTCACCGGCGACGTGTGGTATCGCACGGATCTGCCGAGCTCGGTCGTCGATTACACTTCTCGCGATCTGAACGGCGACGGCAAAGCGGATCTCATCATCCAAACCCGGGACGGGTCGTACGAGTACACAGGCCGTGCAGGCGGCGGCTTCACGGGCGACGTCTGGGTCCGGACCGATCTCCCCATGCACGAGAATTTCTTCTTCTGAGCGACTACGCGCTGGGCGCCGGCGCTGTCTGACCGACCAACGTTGGGCAGCGGCGGCGGCGCCCGCGGGTGAGCGGCTACGGCCCGAGCGCGGGGTCGGTCGCTTGGTCGACGGCGGAGCGAGCGCCGCGGAAGTAGGCGCGGGGAGAGCAGCCGACGGCGCGCTGAAAGGCGCGGTGGCACTGGGCGTAGCTGCCGAAATCGGCTGAGAGGGCGGCCGCGGTCAGCGTCGCGCCCTGATCGACCAGGTGGATGAAGCGCATGAGCCGGAGGCGCGCGCGGAACTCGACGAGCGTGAGGCCGAGATCTCGGTGGAACTCGCGGCTCACCTGCGCCGGAGCGGTGCGTAGACGCCGTGCCAGCTCGGCGGCGCTGAGGTCAGGTGCGGCCCGTAGCTCGCCGACGGCGCGACGGCTGCTGACGTGAGTCGTGCAGGGACGCGAGCCCAGGGACGCGAACACATCGGCAAGCTCGCGTTCGACGGCGACATGATCACGTATCTCACCGAGCGCGAGCGCCCGTTCGCGGAGGTCTCCCACCTCCGACTCGGAGAGCAGAACCTTCTCCTTGAGCACGCTGAGACGACCGCCGCGCACGCGCTCCGCGAGCGCGGGACGTAGCGCGACGACGAAGAGCTCGAGATCGGGGCTCGCTTCCAGCAGCACGTGATCTTGCGCAGGTTCGAACAGCACGAGCTCACCAGGCCCGAGCTCGAGCGTGCGATCGCCAATTCCGACCCTGGCCCTGCCGCGAACGACGGCGTTCAGCTCCGGCTCCTCGTGAAAATGGCGGGGACGGCGGTACTCCGGCTGGTGTCGCCAGAGCTGCGCCGCGCGGCCGGGCAGCATCGGAAAGGGCTGAAAGAGCGCGGCCGACACGTCTACCAAGATGGCCGATCGCAGGCCCATCGTCGAACGAGCGTCGCGTTGCCGGTGATTTGTAAAAAAACGCGAAGTACGGGGGCGAGCCATCCGTAATTCTCCGTTCGTAGCTCATGCTGTTCAGAGTCCACGCGCTTGCAAATTTGTGTTCGGTGCTCGCCCTCTGCGCGTGCTCGAGTCCGAAAGAAACACCGGAGCGGACCGGTGGTACCGCTGGGACGCTGCAGTCCGGGGCGGGGAGCGGTCAGACTGACGCGGGCGGTGCACCATCGGTCGGAGGCCAGGGCGGTGGCGGAGCCGGAGCACCCGCTTCGGGCGCCACGGGCGGTACGGGCGGCACGGAGCAGACGGCCGGAACCGGCGGGGACAACGGCTCGGCAGGCAGTACGGGAACCGGAGGGTCACCTCCCGTTGCCGGCAGTGGCGGCGCGTTCATGGGCTCGGCAGGCGCGGGCGGGACACCGGCGAACCCGGGTGGCGCGGGCGCCGGACCGACGGGCGGGGCTGCAGGCGCGGGCTCCAACGAGCCCTTCGTGCTCGCGTGGCAAGACGATTTCGACAAGCTCGACAGCTCCGCCTGGCAGCTCCAGACGTTCACCTTCGACGGCAACCAGGCGACGTTCTCGACACAGAACGCGAGCGTCGCCGACGGCGTGCTCACGATCTCACTCACGGCGGCTCCTAGTGGCGCAGCAAAGCCGTACCTCGGCGTCGAGATGCGCTCTGCGAAGACGCTCACCTACGGCAAAGTCTCGGCGCGCATGCGCTTCGCGACCGGGTCGGGTGTCGTGTCGGGGCTCGTGCTCTTCTACACTCCGTACCCGAACTGCGATTGGAACGAGATCGACATCGAACATCTCGGCAAGACCAGCAACTCATCGCAGCTCAATGCGATGGTGTACACGGGCACTCCGAACCCGAGCTGCACGGCCTCCGTCAGCCCGACCCAGGATCCCGCGGTCGTGGACCTCGGCTTCAACGCCGAAACGGATTTCCACCTTTACGACGTCGAGTGGACGCCCGCCGGCGTGAAGTACTTCGCCGACGGCGTGCTCCTGCGGACGTGGACGGCGAACATCGGGCTCCTCAAGCTGCCAGAGACCATCTTGCTCACGATTTGGGCCTCGAGCTCAGCGGACTGGGCAGGCGCGCTCACGTCGACTTCGGCCCCGACGAGCGCGCAGGTGGATTGGATCAAGGTGTACGACTACAACGCGGCCGCCGCGAGCAACTGAGCGGCTCGCTCGGAGCGCCCGCGACCACTCGCTCGGAGCGCCCGCGACCACTCGCTCGGAGCGCCCGCGACCAGGAACATGTTCGTTCAACGCGCGAGCACCGCGCCGCCTGCCACGTCGAGCACGACGCCGCTCACCCAGCCCGCGGCATCGGACGCCAAGTAGAGCGCCGCTTCGGCGACGTCCTCCGGCGTGCCGAGCCGCCGAATCGGGTGATCTTCGATCATCTTCGTCTTCTGCGCGTCTGGGATCTGGGCGCGAGCTTTTTCGGTGAGGATCGATTCGGGGGCGATGCAGTTGACGCGGATGTTGTACGGGCCGAGCTGCGCGGCCGCGTGTTGGGTCAAAAGCTCGATGCCCGCTTTGGCCGCCGCATAGGCCAGCGGTGAAAAGCGCGTGGGGCGGCGCGACGCTGCCGATGACAGCGTGATGATGCTGCCCGCCTGACGCGCCTTCATGCCAGGGACGAAGCTCTTCAGTGTGAGGAAGGTCGCCGTGAGGTTGCCTTCGAGCGATGACCGAAAACCCTCTTCCGGAATTTCCTCGAGCGACAGGTGCGGACTCACTGAATTGCCGCCCGCATTCGCGACGAGCACGTCGACGGGACCGAACGCGGCCTCCGCTCGGTCTCGCAGCGTTTCGAGCTCCGCGAACTTCGTCACGTCCGCGAGCAGGTGAATCGCCTTCCCGCCAGCGTCTTCGATCGCTCGGCGTACCGTCGAGAGGGCCTTGTCGTCCCGACCGTGGAGCACGACTTTCGCGCCGGCCTCGGCGAAGCGCTTGGCAATAGCAGCGCCGATCCCGCGCGAGCTGCCCGTGACGAGCGCGACCCGATTGCCTAGATGCATGGCACGTTCTCCCGTGAGTACGACTCGAGCGTTTTCGTAAGGCTCGAGAACCGAATGCCCAGCCCCGGGGCAAAAGTCGCCGTGCGGCTTCCGCTACTGAGCGGCACTTAGGCCGTTTCCGCGCGGTTGACCGAGGACTGGTGACGGGTATCCCTCAGTCGTGCGCCCAACGACGCTACTTGGTCTGGTCGCGCTCGCCATCGTGGATCCGCAATGCGCGCGGCAGAGTCCAGGCGCGCGCGCCGTGCCGAGCGGGCCGTCGAGCGTCGCTTCCGTGCGTGCGGTCGACGGCCCGCTTCGTGTGGAGCCGCTCGAGGGAAGCACGCCGCCCGTGTTCGTGCTGCGCGGCGGGCCGCTGGGGCCGCAGAAGCTCGTGTTCTTGCACGGTATGTGCGGCCACGGTCTCGGCTACGCGCAGTCTTTCCAGCGCACCGCCGCAAAATGGGGCACGCTCATCGCTCCTCAAGCGGACGTTCCGTGTGGTGGGGGCCCGTGGGCGCGCTGGTCGAAAGACGTCGCCGCACTCCATCGGCGCATCACCGAAGCATTTCGCGCGCTCGGGCATACGGAGCCGATTCGAGACGTCATCGTCATCGGCTACTCGCAGGGCGCGACGCGTGCCGAGGCGTTGGCCCGCGAGTATCCCGACGTCTACACGCGGCTCGTCTTGATGGGCGGCCCGTACGCTGCGAAACCCGCGGGGCTCGAAGCGTTGCGGGGCGCGGTCGCCATGGCGGGCGAACGCGATCGGCGTGACTTGATGCAGGCGAGCGCGCGCTCGTTGGCCAAGGCCGGTGTTCCCGCGACGTTCCTCCTCATTCCGGAGGCCACCCACGGGTCCATGGGGCCCCACCCGGAAGAGACGATGGATGAAATGCTGACGTGGTTGAGCGAGCACGAGCGCCCGCTCGAGCAATAGGCGCGATGTAGGTGCATGTGCCGCGAAGCGCACGGCGGCGACCCGGAGCCCCGGGCGCGGATCTGTTATAAATAACCGCTCTAGCGAATGCGGCTCATAGCTTCGAGGCGCCGGCGGTGAGCGTCCCGCACGCGGCGGCAGGGGTGCGCGAAGGCGACATCTTGGCGGGGAAATACCGCGTCGACCGCGTGCTCGGTCAGGGCGGCATGGGCGTCGTCGTCGCCGCTCATCACGTCGAATTGGACGATCGCGTCGCCATCAAGTTTCTGTTGCCCGAAGCGCTGCACAACGGCGAGGCGGTCGCGCGCTTTGCGCGCGAGGCGCAGGCCGCCGTCAAGATCAAGAGCGAGCACGTCGCGCGCGTGACGGATGTCGGCCGGCTCGACAACGGCGCGCCGTACATCGTGATGGAGTATCTCGAGGGGCTCGACCTTTCGGCGTGGCTCCAGCAGCGCGGCCGATTGCCAATCGACCAAGCGGTCGAGTTCCTGCTCCAGGCGTGTGAAGCCATCGCCGAAGCGCACGCCCTCGGCATCGTGCATCGCGATCTCAAGCCGGCGAACCTGTTCGTGATCCGGCGGCCCGACGGCGGACTTTCGGTCAAGGTGCTGGATTTCGGCATCGCCAAACGTATCGGCGCGGCGCAGGGCGTGAACATCACGAGCACGGCGGCCGTGATGGGGTCGCCCCTCTACATGTCGCCCGAGCAGCTGAACTCGTCGAAAGACGCGGACGCACGCACGGACGTGTGGGCGCTCGGCGTGATCTTGTACGAGCTCCTCGCTGGGGAAGCGCCCTTCCTCGCGGAAACGGTGCCGGGGGTCATGCTGAAGATCACGGCGAGCGAACCGCGGTCGCTCCGTGGTCTTCGCCCCGAAGTGCCCCTGGCGCTCGAGCGCCTCATCCTCAGGTGCCTCGAAAAAGATCGTTCGAAGCGCTTGCCCACCATCGGCGACTTAGCGCACGCGCTCGTCGATTTCGGTACCCCGCGCTCGCGCACCTCGGTCGAACGCGTCGCCGGGATCATGGCCGCTGCCGGGATCTCGCTCAGCGTGACCGAAGCGACACCGGCCCCGCCGAGCGCCGTGTCCGGGAACGCGGCCGGCACGATGGCGGCATGGAATCAGGGCACGCTGTCGAACAAGCGTAGTCGTGGGCCGCTCTTTGCGGTGCTTGCCGGGAGCGCGCTCGCTCTGCTCGGCGCGACGTGGTTCGCGCTCCGTCACGATGCGGGCACGGGCAGCGGCGCGACGGCGTCGGCTGTGGCACCCGAAGCCACGACCGGCGCGGTTGCAGCTCCGCAAGTCTCCGCTGCGATGCCACGACCTTCGCCCGTGTCCGCCGCGCCAGCGGCGAGCGCGGAGATGATGCGGACCGTGCCTTCGGCGACCTCGAACCCGGCCGCGCCCACATCGTCGCCCAAGGCGATCGCGCCTCAGCCGAGCGCCGCACGCAACGCCCGCACGAGCCCAGCCGCCGCGAGTGGCAAGTCGCAAAAGTCATCGGCCAAAATCTCCGGCAAGGCGGCGCCGGCTGGTAAGCTCGACGTCTATGACGATCGCAAGTGAGCGAGGCAGAGTCAGCCTGTCGACGCTGCGTTGTCGCTGCGTGCTCGCAGGGATCGGGGCGGTGAGCGCGCTGGCGCTGACGCCGGCGCGGGCTTGGGCCGCTCCCCCCGCGGATAGCGCCGCCGCGCAGGCGTTGTTCGAGCAAGCGAAACGCTTGCTGAAGGAGGGCAAGGCGACCGAGGCCTGCCCGAAGCTCGAGGAGAGTCAACGCCTCGATCCGGGCAGCGGAACGCTGATCAACCTCGCGCGCTGCTACGAGCAGACCGATCGCCTGGCGTCGGCTTGGAACAAGTATTTGGAAGCTGCCGCCGCCGCAGCAGCCTCGGGCAACGCGCAGCGAGAAAAGGAAGCGCGAGCGCGCGCCACTGCGCTCCGCCCGACGCTTTCCGAGCTCGTCATCGACGTGTCGGCGGACGCGAAGGCAGTGAGCGGCCTCGAGATCACGCGCGACGGAGAGCGTGTCGGTCCGGCACAATGGAACGTGCCGATCCCGGCCGACGCGGGTGAGCATCGCGTCGGAGCGAGCGCGCCCGGACGTGAGCCGTGGCAAGGTGTCGTCGTGGTCAAGGGACCGGGCGGCACGTTCACCGCCGCGGTTCCTGCACTCCCGCCGACGGCCGGCGCAACGCCCGTCGTGACGAATGCTCAGCCGCCGCCCGCTCCCGTGGACGCCGCGGAGCCCGCTCGCTCGCGTGGTGGCCTCGGCACGCAACGCACCGTCGCGCTCGTCGCGGGCGGAGTCGGCGTGGTGGGCGCCGTGGTCGGCAGCATTTTCGGGCTGAAATCGAAGTCGGACCACGACGAAGCGGAGAAGTACTGCGACGGCAGTCGCTGCACCGACCCGCGTGGCGTCACTGCGGGCAATGCGGCGCACTCTGCCGGCAACGTTTCGACGGTGGCGATGATCATCGGCGGTGTCGGTCTAGCGGCGGGCGTGACGCTGTGGCTCACGGCTCCGAAGGCTCAGGTCACCACCGCGCTGCAGATCACGCCCGGTAGCCTGCACCTCCAAGGTTCGTTCTGATGCGCTTCAGGCTCCTTCTCACCGGTGTCGGCTTCGTAACGCTGGCCGGCGCGTGCAACGCGATTCTCGGCAACGAAAGCGAGTACGTGCTCGTACGCGCCGGCGCGCCAGGCTCCGAGCCTGAAGCTGGCACCACCGGCAGCGCTTCTGGAGGCAAAGGCGGCACGGCGGGCAGCTCGACGAGCAGCGGCGGCAAGGCTGCGGGCGCCGGCGGCAAGGCCACGGGCGGAACCGCAGGCCGCAACGGAAGCAGTGGGAAGGGCGGCGCCGCCGACGCGGGGGAGGGCGGCGGAGCAGGCGAGCCCGCGGGTGCGGGAGGTGACGCGGGCGCTCCGAGCTGCGTGAGCCGCGGAGCCGAGAACTGCTTCAACGGCCTCGACGATGACTGCAACGGAGACGTCGATTGCGCGGATTCGGCTTGCAACGGGCCGGCGGAGTGCCGGTCGCGACCGTCCGGCGCGGAGCTCGGCTACTTCCTCGGATCGGGCCAAACGTGTCTCAGCGGCTACACGCGCGTCGACCTCTACCAAGACCTGACCGTGCCGATGCAGTGCAAGGGGTGCAGCTGCATTACGCCGACGAATTTGCTGTGCGACAGCGGCGTCTACGGTCACGGCACGTACGCGTGCCCGAGCTACCAATTCAGCGGCCAACTCTGGGACGTCTTCAATGACCGCTGCTCGTCGCTGCCCGGGGATCCGAACGTGCACTACTATTCGATTCGTGGCACGTCGGAGTGCACACCGTCGGGCACTCCGACGTTCGACCCGACGACATGGGGCGCGAGCGCCGTTTTCTGCCTGGCCGATCGCACGGGCGGGGGTTGCGGCGCGGGGAAGGTCTGCGTCCCGGCGGAAGTCCCCACGTGGTGTACGCTCGGCGACGGCGGGTGCAGCGCCGACTACACGGACGATCGCGGCACCTGGTACGAGGGCGTCGACGACCAGCGCGAATGCAGCGCCTGCCAGTGCGGTCTCGGCACGGCTGACTGCAGCGCGAGCTACATCGGCGTCTATTCCGACGGCGGCTGCGGCACGAATGCGCTGCCGCTCCAGAGCGTGCAGGATCAAGGCGACGCTTGTGGGCTCTCGTTCGGGCCGAAATCAGCGCGCATCATCGGCAACCCGGTGGCCGGCTCCGGTTCCTGCGAGCCTTCCACCTTCGTGCAGGGCGAGGCAACGCCGACCAACGGTCATAAAGCGTGCTGTGCTCCGTGACTGACACCCGGTCGATCATCACGTTCCCCGCATGGGAAAGAGGCGAAGAGATTCGCAACGACGGGCGAGGCGCGGGTGCTGTGCTTGCGCGCTCGCTGCCCGTGTAAACGGGCGCTCGAGGCGAGAGAGCTCGGCCTTTACGGCGCGCGAGGCTCGCGCTACGGATTGGGGTGGTGCGGTGCATCGCGGGCTCGGTCGGCGTACTCGTGTGGGCGCTTGGCTCAGCGTGGACGCTCGTGGCGCTGGCCGAGGGCACGACGCTTCAATTGAAATGGGACGCACCACCCGAGTGCCCGTCGCAAGCTGCGGCGGAGCGTGCCACGCTCGCGTTGGTCGGGCAGCTGCAGGCGCCGTATTCCGCGGAAATTCAGCTAGTGCCGGTAGGTCAGCTATGGGTCGGCGTCCTACGCACGGGCGGCGCGGTGCGCGAGCTCCGTACGACGACCTGCCGCGAAGCCGCGCAGGCACTGATCGTGATTTTGGCGCTCGCGATCAACCCCCACGCCAGCGTACCGCAGGATCCGCTCGGTGCCGCGGAACCAACCGACGCCGTGCGCGCTCCCGCGCCCCACGGCGCCCCCTCGGTGACGGCGAATACTCCCAGCGCACGAGCGCCTACCGATGACGCCGACCTGCGAGCCCTGGAGCCTGCGGCGCGGATTGTTCGGCCCGAAGCGGAGCGCACTCGCTGGGGCTTGGCCCTTACGTTCTTCGGTAACGCGGGTGTTTTACCTAGCCCAACGTTGGGAGCCGGCCTCGGGATTCGCTACGGCTCGTCCAAGGCGTACGCTGAGCTCGGCGTGCTGGCGGCACTCCCGCGCTCGAAAGAGCTGAGCGACGGTACGGGGCACGGTGGCACTTTCGATTGGGAATCGGCGCGCCTCACCGGGGCTCTCGCCCTGCCTGGCCCACGATGGTGTTTCGTCGCAGCTGGCCTCGATGTGGGGAGGCTCGCAGGGCGGGGCTTCGGCGTCGATCACGCCACGACGGGACAGTCGCTGTGGCTCGGTTTGCTCGCGGGCGTGCGGGTCCGACCAGTGAGCACCGCGAGTGTGGACGTGGATATCGGCCTTCAGGCCGGCATGCCCCTCTTGCGGCCCGTCTTCGGGCTGGACGGGATCGGGCCCGTCTATCAGCCATCTTGGGTCCAAGGCTGGGTCGATTGGACGCTCGTTTGGCGCTGATCACGGAAATGGGCTGCCCCGGCCACGGCCAGGCTGCGGAGTTCATCCGTGTTCTCGAACGCCGGCCGGCACCTCGGTCGGGAAGGTGCTCGTGTCGAGCCGCTCGTTAGAAGCCGCCCTTGCGGTGGAGGGTTCCCTGTCGCTGGCGGACGCGCACGACGCTCCTCGACCTCACTTCGATGAGGTGTACGAGCGGGAGTTCGACTTCGTCTGGCGCAATCTGCGCCGGCTCGGCATCGACGAGGCGAACTTGCGCGACGTGGCGCAAGACGTCTTCGTCGTGATTCATCGCCGGCTGCCCGAGTTCGAGGGGCGCGCGCCGCTTCGTTCGTGGGTTTATTCGATCATCACACGCACGGCGCGCCAGTACCGGCGCGGCCGCCGGCGCAAGGACCTCGGCGACCCGACGGAACCGGATGAGCTTGCCGACGGGCGAACGCAGAATCCACAGCAACACGCCGAGAGCAACCAGGAAATGCGGCGCCTGCTCGAGCTGCTCGACCAGCTCGACGACGACAAGCGAGAGGCCTTCATTCTTTCGGACCTCGAGGAAATGACGGTGCCCGAAATTGCGGCCGCGCTCGAGGTCAACCTGAATACGGTGTACTCGCGTGTGCGTGCCGCGCGCCGTGAGCTCCGCGCAGAGCTCGAAGCGCGCGCGGCGCGAAAAGGCAGAGCAGGATGAGTGACTTCGATACCGAGCTCGGGCGGTTGTGTCGTGCAGCGCGCGACCTGGAAGCGGCGACTCCAGCAGATCGCGAGGCAGTACGAGCGGGTCTGCGGCTGCACCACGGCATCGTCATCGGCGCCAGTGCGGCCGCCGTCGTGACCCTCACCACGACGAGCGTTGCCGAAAGCGCGAGCGCGGCCGGGAGTGCAACCGCAGCGGGCGGCACGGCGACGGGCGTCGGCTCGGGCGTGGGCGGCGTCGCCAAGGTTTGGCTCGCCAAGAGCACGCTGCTCTGGGTGCTCGGCGGGTTGGCGGGTGGAGGAGTGCTCGTGGCCGGTCAACACGCCTTCGAGCGCGGAGCGCCGAGTCCGCGCGCGCCTGCACGGCTGCCTGAGCGGCGCGCGAGCATGGCCGCGACCTCTGAACCCCAGCGCTCGCACGCTGGCGCGGCGCCGGCGCCCACTGTGTCGGGCTCGGCGGAGGTTTCGGAACGGATACCCGCGGTGCTTTCGGAGAGCCACGCGCCCGTGCCGTCGGCGGAGATCGGAGCACGAACCGTCGAGCCTTCGCGTGTGGCTACCCGGTTTCGGGCGCGAACCGATGCGAGCGCGTCTGGCTCGGTCGGTTCGGGCCTCGAAGTCGAGACGCATGGTCTCGTCGAGGTGCAGCGTGCGTTACGTGAGGGGCGCGCGGCGAGTGCACTCACGCTGCTCGACGCAGAGGATAGGCAGTTCCGCGGCGGCGCCCTCGCGACGGAGCGGCGTGCCGCGCGCGTGTTTGCGCTCTCGGCGCTCGGTCGACTCACGGAAGCGCGGTCGCTCGCCGAGCGTTTCTTGGCATCGAACCCGATGTCGCCCCTCGCGGAGCGAGTGCGGGCCGCGACCGGTCTCCACGCGGGCACCGGCAGATGAGCTCGCGCCGTGCGCCCTGGGACGCGCCGCTGCGCCGGTGGTGGGCCGCGATCGCCGCCGGGCTGTTGGCGGCGTGTAATACGGGCTTCATTTCGATGGGCAAGGACGATCCGGCGGCCGCACCCGCGGAGCCGATGTGCACGGACAGCGACTGTGGGGAGTTTCCGCATGAACAGGCGATGTGCGAGCTCGACGAGATGGGCAGCTACGAGTGTGCGCCGAACGACGCTGACCCGCTCGCGTGCGCGTGGCACCCGGTCTGCCACCAGGTCGCTTGCTTGCCTTCCGAATGTGGCGAGCAGCCGCCCGGCTTGATGTGTGCGGGCGGCATGCTCGTCGACTACGAGTGCCGCTTCGACACGACTGCGGGCTGCACGTGGCGTCGGCCTAGCTGTCCGTCGTGACCGAGCGCGACGCTGCGCTGGCTGACGTCACGGAACGAGCGAGCACCGGCCACGGCCGTCTCGAATGGAGCGGCGCACCGCACTTCGACGACTCGGTGGCCTCGCGGCAGGCTTTGCGTGCGGACTCGGCGCCTTCGGCGCGAGAAGGTCGTCCTTCGCTTTCGCAGCCGCGAGCGGTGAGTCTCCGGTTCCGACCGCGCTTCGCGCGACCAGCGTGCTCGAGGTGTTCCTGTGCGGCGGCGTCAGTCACTACGAATCATTTTACTGTGTGCCCGAGCACGGCGCGACGAACCGCACCCACTTTCATCTCTATGCGGACACGCCGGGGTTCGCGACGGAGCTCGAGCGCTGCGGTCTCTCCGGCCCCGTCACGGAGCCCTTCGCGGAGGACAGCGCGGGGCAGATCGTCCATTTAGGTCCCTTCGCGGCGCCCCTGCGCGCGCGGAATGACGTGCTCGCTCGCACACGAGTGTCGGTCACTGCCCATGCGCTGGCGCCTCACGAGGCGGCCATCCCACTCGCATTGAGCGGGCGCGCTCTCGGCAATCCAGCGCTCGCCGGCCTGGGTGCCCACGTTCAACGCTACTACTTGGATACGCTCGGTGAGTCGCTCGCGCCCTACTCGTACGCGCTTTTGACGAGCTCGCTCGCCGGACTACCCATCGACAACCTGAAGGCTGTGACCGCGACGGGACTCCATCCCGCCACGGCGCGCCCACTCGACATTTGCGTGGATCGTGCCGGCGATCTCACGGCCCTGCTCGCCCGGAGCGGCGTCGGCGGCTACCGCGCTCAGTTCGATGCCCTCGTCGCCGGCTACACCCAGCGTTATGCCGAGGAGCTCCGCTTCCGCGGGCAAGGCGAGCGCCTGCGAGCTCATCCGTTCGACGATTACAGCGCGGCGACGCGGGCCCTCGGCAGGGTCGACGACATCCGGAGCGTCATCGACCCCGTCAGCATCGTGGGTCAGCCGGGACAGAGTTGCGGAGAAAGCGTGGCCGTCAACGGCGTGGCGATGCAGCTGCGTCTGGCGGCGCATCTGCTCACCCATCCGACGCGGCCGGCACGTTACGTGTGCGTGGTCGACGGCGGCTTCATCCCCGCAGGCAACGGCGGAGGCGCGTACGACAGTCATAGCGAAAACACCGTGATTCAAGCGCGGAATCTGACGAGCACGCTCGCGACCCTGCTCGAGCTCGTGAACCTTCCCGGCGAAAATACGCCCGGAAAGCTCAATCTGGACGAGACGCTCATCGTGCTGAACACGGAGTTCGGCCGCTCGCCGACGGCAGAAGGCACGACCGGTCGGAGCCACTGGCCCTACGGCTACGTGAACACGTTGATCGGGGGTCCGATTCACACGCAGGGCGTCGTCGGTAGCATCGGACCGGACGCCATCGCCATCGATTGGGCGAGCCCGGCGGAGACACGCATCGCGGCGCTGCTCGCGCTCGGCATCTGGCCGTTCTCTTCGGCGGGGTTCAGCGTGGCGGACGTTGCCGCGGCGACGACGGAGACAGAAGCCGCCGCGCTCGTCGCCGCGCGACAGCTGGGGCTCACATGAGCCGCGCGCGAGCGATCGGGGGGCGCTGCGCGCACATCATCGGCTCGCTGCTCACCTTCGCCCGCGTGCTCACGCTCGCCGGCTGCAATGACGAACCCACCATCCCCCCAGCGCTTTCGGCGAGCAGCTCGGCCACCACCCCGCCGCCGCTCGCCGCGAGTAGCTCGCCCGTCACGTCTCTGCCGTTGGACGCGTGTGACGCGGGCGATCGCGCCTTCGTACGGCGCGCCCTGTTCGAGCTCACCGGACGTCGACCGTACGGTCAAGGCGAGGTCAACGCTGCGGTCGATGTGCTCGCGCAGCTTCGCGCTTGGCGAGGCAATGCGGACGACCTCACGGGGCCTCGCCGCATCCTGGGGCGCGCGCTGATGGAGGACGACGGGTTCAGCCGGCGCTGGAGCGAGTTTTTCAAGGACGCCCTCCACGTCGCTCGCACCGAAACGAAATCGCTCGAGAGTTGTTACGGCGAAACAGCCGCCGGCACGAGCGCCACGACCGTGCTTGCCGCCTACGTGCGCGACCACGAGGCCAGGGCGGCGTCGCCGCCGGTCCCGAACTTCACGCTGAAGGAGCTCCTCCCGTCGGCGATGGCGCTCGACGACCTCTCCGTACTCTATCGCGCGAACTTGCTCGCGATGATGAGCCGTCCGTTCGTGGGCAACTCGACGGGCCTCGAGCTCGAGCTCACGCGCCGCAACGACTTCGGCACCCAGTTCGAAGCCACGTACACGGGGCGTGACGTGGTTTGCCTCGGCTGCCACAACAGCCAGTACTCGGTGACGTCGAGCCCCGATCCCGCGCGCAATCGATTTTGGCCCATCCCCGGCCTGTTCGAACTCGCCCTCTTCGGCGCTTCCACCGGCGCGCACCCGCCGTCGGAAACGGCACTCCAGGGCAGCGACGTGCTCAGAGCCCGCGGCATGTTTCGTGTGATGGGCGTGACCGACGGCGGGGGACAGGCGCCGTTCGGCTGGGACGCGAGCCGCTGCGGCACGCTCGCCGTGCCCCAAAGCGACGACCCGCTCGGCGTCGACACCTACTTCGGTTCGGTGCGAAGCACGCCCGACGACCCCGGGCGCGGCCTCCGCGCGAGCGTCTGGGATCTCGAAGGTGCTCTACATCGCGGCGTCGACGCGCTTGCCGACCACGGCCTGACGCGATTGGACGACGGAACATTGCCGGATCCCGACGAGGCGTTCGCGTACCTCACCGCGGCCACCATCGTCGAAAAGGTATGGATCGAACTGCTCGGCACGCCGCTCACGATCGCGCACCATTTCCCGCGATCCCAAGCTCAACGTGACATCCTCGTCCAGCTCACCGATGCGTTCGTGCGCACCCATTTTTCGCTCAAAGGACTGCTGCTTGCCATCGTGGTGCAGCCGGCTTTCAATCTCGCGTCACCGCGCGCGGGCTGCGGCTCGGGGCCCTATCCGTTCGACCGCGTCTTCGATCCCTGGACGGACGGCGAATCCGACGCCGCCGCGCGCGGAAACGGCCCGAGCGACGCCGTGCACGCCGTCCCGCCGCGCCTTCTCCGCGGCGCGCTCCATCGTGCGCTTGGATGGCCGGATTTCCCCGAGTATCCAGCTTCAGGCAGCGACGAAGAGAAGCTCCAGCTCGACCTCGGATTTTTTCTGCGTGACGCCGCACCCGGCCACCGCGAGCTCGATTTTCAGGGTCGCCTGGTGTGGGAAGCGAACTACGGCGGCTGTCCCGAGCCAGCAGGCGGCGACTTCATTTCGGCGCTGATTGCAGACGCCGTGCGAACGCCCGGTGTCACACTCGGCGACGGCGTGCGAGCACTCAAGGATCGTCTGCTCGGCGACCCCGGAATCGATTCCGCCGAGCGCTCCGAGCTCGAAGCGTTGCTCGGCATGTCGTTCGATACTACCGACTTCACCTCCGCAGCAGCAGGGCTGCGCCGCGTCTGCGGTGCCCTCGTCGCGTCCCCGGGCTTTCTACTCGACGGGATCGTGCCGCCCGCGCAGAGCGTCGACGTGCCACGACTCACGCCGGCGCCGGCATCATACGGCACGAGTTGCGCGCTCTTGAGCGCACGATTGAACGCCGTCGGCTCGGATGCAGTGATCGACTGTGACCCGACACTGTGACCGGCGAGCGCGGACGATCTCGGACTAGCCGATTCGAAGCTGCCGTGCGTCAGTCGCCCGCGTGAGCGCGTGAGTATCGATCTCGGCGTCGTCGTTTGCGGTATAACCACGCGGCCAAGCCGAGCAGTGCCGTCGCTTGAGGTGCTGGGGACGGAGCGCGACGACCTCTGGGTGTCCGGCACGCGCAGCCCGAATCCGACCGAGGCTCGGGAGAGGGGCGCTGATCTCCCGCTGCACCGCCGCCGGACGGCACGGCGCCGTGTCCGCCCGTGCGTGAAGTGCCGCCGCTCGTGCTTCCGCCAGCAGCCGCGATAGCGCCGCCTGTCCCTGCCGCCGCAGAAGAGGCCCCGCCGTAACCGCCCGTGCCGACGGAGCTCGGCGCGCCGGCGACGTTCGCCGCGCCCGCGCCGCCCATGGATGGAACGACGCCGCCGGCACCGCCGTTGGGTCGGCCCCCCGCACCGCCACGCGCGCCGGCGCCAGATCCACCGCGTCCTGCGTTCGCGCCGCCCGCAGCGGCTCCAGCGCCGCCGCCCGCGCCGCCGCTGCCCGAAAAGCCGCCCACTGGCGTGAGGTAGACGCGGTAGCCGTCAGTGCCATTGGTGCCCGTGATTGGGACCGTGATGGCGTCGCCGCTAATCGTGTAGTCCGCCGTGGAAAGCGTCGTCGTGGCCATGACGGCGGTGCTGCGGTTCGCGAAGGGTGTCTTCTCGACGACTGCATGCACACTCGTGCCGAAGAAGGGCGCGGCAGTGAAGCCCTTCACGACGACGTTGACGCTGCCGTCGTTCGTCCCGCCCAAGGCGACGCTCGCGAAGCCGGTCGTTGCGTCCAGGTTCGCGAAGCCGTCGAGCGCCGACGGACTCGACGGCGTGGGCGGTGTGGTCGAGACCATGTTGCCGCTCATGTCGCCGTACCACTTGTAAAACCACCAGCCGCCGTTCGGCGCCGTGTCGGTTGCCAGGAGGCTGCCGAGTCGCCCCGCGTGCGCGACGTCCCAGTACGAAATGCAGGCGCTGTCGACGCGGAAGCGCTCGAACTTGGCGATCAGCGGTGCTGACGCGCCGGGCTGCCCCTCGACGCTCAAGTCGTCTTTGCCGCTGTACTCGTTGATACTGATCGGCAAAGGACCGATGCCGAGCTGCTGCTCGAGCATTCGGTAGCCCTGAAGATTCGCGGTGAGGTTGCCGCCGCTGAGCTCGTGCCAGCTCACGATGTCGGGCAAGCAGGAGTTCGCCTTGGCGAACGACAGAAAGCTATTGAGCGTCGTGGCGTTGTAATACGAGTAGGACGGCCCGATGATCTTCGCGGTCGGATCGAGCGCTCGCAGTTTTGCGTAGCTTTGCTGCCAGAAATCATTGAACGAGAGCGAATTCTTCCAGGTCCCGTCCGGCTCGTTCCAAATCTCGTAGCCGTAGAAGTTGTCCTTGGTCGCCGCCTGCTTGCGCGAAACGGTCTGGGCGAGCTTGTCGAACCAATCGTTCACGTTGGTAAACGCGTACGGCCAGCTCGGGAACCAGTCCGCCAGGCGGATCGTCACCGTGGCGCCGGTCGGAGCTAGCCTGCCAGCCACCACGATGGCGTCGCCGCGAGGCTGCTGCACGTTGGCGGCCGGGTTCGTGAACATGTGCGGGTGAAGCGGAGCGACGAGGGCGTTCACGTCGGCCGGCAGTGTTTCGGTCACTCCGTAGAGTGAACCGCTCGCCGCATGCGTCGCCGGGCCGAGCGACGTCGAGAGCTCGACGGTCAAGGTGGTGACGGCGCAGGCTGGTCTCGGCGTGAGACCCGTGGCTAACGCCAGCGCGAGTCCGGCCGCGCGCCGCCAGGCTGCCGGCAGCGGCAAACGGCGATGCGGTTTCGGGTCGCGCTGAGGCAGCTTCATCGAAGTGCAGTGGCAGCCCGCCTAAATTGCCGTCTGCAAAAAGATTTCGGTCGCCTCGTTCGTGCGCCCCGGACGATGTCTCATTCCGCGCGGTGCGCGTTCCGATCCCGCAGGCTCGAGCACCGGATTCGTAGACTCCGTAGTTGCTATTCGGACGAGCGAATACGGGTAATCGCGATGGGCATGTAGCCACTCGCGCACGAGCTCCGGATAGCTTCTCGATGCGGCCGATTTTGGCTTTCCCTGCGGCCGCACGCCGACGACAATGCCTCGGCGCCGTCGCGCTTCGCCCCAACCAGTGGGATTGTCGGCAATCGCGCCGGAGCAGCTTTGGTATCTGCGCGTTGCGTCGGTGCGCGAATTTTCTGGATGCCCCCGCGATTTTTCCCTCGGATCCGCGCTTCAGGGGCCGAAAAAAATGCGGAGGACACGCCAAGACTGAATACGAAACCCCAACATCGGGGATCAACAACGTGCGTGCCGATCTCAGCGGCGCTTTTGCACGCAAGAATCCTCACGCACGCGGATACACGATTGGCCGGTTTGTCCCGCCTGACAATCGAAGATTTCGTGCCCTGCGGCGGTTATGTAAGCCGATGGATTCGTTGAGTTTTATGGGTCGATCCCCGTGGTTCCGTCTATCTCACAATTCTACGCACCCGAGCGCGAAAGAACTCGTCTTTTTTGTTTCGCGTTTAGGAGTCACAACGCATGAACGAACGGAGCTCCGTCTCTGGAGAGGTCTGCCATGATTAAAAAGCGATTTCTGGTCGCCGTTGGAGCCTTGTCGGCCGCGGCCGGCGCGTGTTCCGCAGATATCAAGCCCGGGGGAAGCAACGGCTCCGGCGCGTCCGATGGCTCGGGCTCGATCAACCACCCCGGAAGCGGCGGGTCTTCCGGTGCGACGCCCAGCTCAGGCGGCTCCTCCGGTACGAAAGCGACCGGCGGTACGGGTAATGCTCCGAGCTCGGGCGGCACCGGCAATAGCCCAGGCGCCGGCGGCACCGGCAACTCGAGCGGCTCGGCGGGCTCGAGCGGCTCGAGCGGCGCTGGCGGTGTGAACACCAACGTCTCCTGCGTTCAAGGCATTCCAGCCAGCACTCAAGTCCCGCGCATGCTGAATCGCCAGTACGACGCCGTCGTGCGCGACCTGCTCGGCGTCACGGGTGTGAGCCCGGACATGAAGCCCCCGTCGCAACTGCTCTACGCCGACTTCACCGGCGGCATGCAGTCCGACGCTTGGCGCATCTACCAGCAAGTGGGCAGCCAGATCGCTCACGACGTGATGACCGGACCCAACAAGTCCAAGTTCATCAGCTGTTCCACGAGTGCCTCCGACTGTCTCACGAACAGCATCAAAGCCTTCGGTCGCAAAGCGTTCCGTCGGCCCATGACGGATGCCGAGGTGACGAACTTCGTGCAGACCCTCAGCCAAACCACCCCTGCTGGTACGCCCGACCAGGTAGCCGAGGCGGCCCTGTACGCGTTCCTCGTCTCGCCCTCGTTCCTTCTCATCCCCGAGCTCTCGCAGCAAGTGGAAGGCAGCGCGATCAAGCTCTCGAGCTACGAAGTCGCGGCGCGTCTCTCCTTCCTCCTCTGGGGCTCGGTCCCGGACGATCAGCTGAACGCGGCGGCCGACGCGGACATGCTTCAGACCAAGGACCAGATCCTGGCTCAGGCCCAGCGCATGGTCGCCGTCAAAGAGAAGACGGGTCCCATGGTGGCGATGTTCCACCGCGTCGCGTGGGCCCAGGACGACGGCACCGCCACGTCTCACTGGTGGAAGATGGACCACGACGGTAACCCGCTCTACAACTCGGCGCTGAAGACGCAGTACCAGGCGGAACTCGATTCCTTCTTCCAGGACGTGGCGTTCTCCGGCGGCTCGTTCGCAGACCTGTTCACGAGCCCCGTTGCCTTCGTGACGAAGGACACGGCCGCGATCTACGGCCTCGATCCCTCGAAGTACACGTCGACCCCCACCCGCGTCGAGCTCGACCCCGCGCAGCGCCCGGGCTTCATGACGCGCGTCGGATTCTTGAGCTCGTACGCTCATCCCGACGAGACGAGCCCGATCCTGCGCGGCGCCTTCGTGACGGTGCACATGATCGGCGTCGATCCGGGGCCCCCGTCGCCCGGCGCGACGATGACCCCGATTCCTCCGGGAACGTACAAGACGAACCGGGAAAAGGTGACGGCGCTCGCCAACACCAACAGCAGCTGCCAGGGCTGTCATATCCCGTACGTCAATCCCCCGGGCTTCGCCCTCGAGAACTACGACTCGATCGGCAAGTGGCAGACGGTGGATCCGCTCGGCGGACCCATCGATGCAACGGCGGACGTGACGTTCAGCGAAGGCAACGTCGTCCACGTCACCTCGCCGCAACAGCTCATGCAGCAGATCGCTGCCACGCCGCAGGCGAAGGAAATCTACGCTCAGCTGTGGGTCTCCTACGCAACGGGCCGCGCACCGAACAACAACGATCAGTGCCTCGTCGATGACATCAACACGAAGCTATCTCAGGACGGCTACAGCGTTCTCGACATGCTCGCCGATGTTACCCAAGCGGATTCCTTCCGTTTGCGCGTTCAAGCAACTCCGTGAAAGCTGAGGAATTCCGACCATGATCAAGCAGATTAACCGAAGAATTTTCCTCCGAGGTCTGGGTGGTGCCGCCGTGGCTGCCCCGTTCCTCAGCTCCCTGGCGGAACGTGGCGTGAAGGCCCAGTCGGCCGCTGCTCCCAAGCGGCTGATCATGATGTTCACCCACTACGGGTGCATCACGACCAAGTTCTTCCCCAAGATGTCGCACGGTCCGCTGGCCGCGGCGACGGACCTGTCGCCGACGCTCCAGCCGCTTGCTCCGTACATCAAGAAGCTGCTGATCCCGCGCGGCATCCGCTCGATGAACGAATGGACGCAGAAGATGGAGCGCGGCCAAGGCAACGATCCCCATACCCAGGTCGTAGGCTCGTACTTCACCTGCCAGCCGGTCACTCCGAACAGCGACGATCCGTTCAGCTTCGACTCCTCGACGAAGTTCAAAGCCATGCCGATCGGGCCGTCGCTCGATCACGTGATCGCGCAGTGCCTGAGCGCGGACGGCAAGGGCACTCCGATGCTCATGCGCGTCGGCAATCAGAACGACACGCCCCAGTCGGGTATCTCCTATGCCTCGGCGGGCACGGCGTTCCCGGGTCTCGGCAGCCCGTCGCAGGCGTTCAGCGGGCTCACGGGTTTGTTCAAGAGCGGTACAACCAACATGACCCCGGCCGACTACGCGGCTGTCCGCGGTAAAGCGGTCACGGATCTCGTCAAGGACGATCTCGCAACCCTCGAGCGTTCGCCGATGAGCATGGATGACAAGAACAAGCTCGAGGCTTGGAAGGCCCTGCTGAACGACATGGGCACCGTGATGGCGTCCGCGTCGTGTAACCAAGACGTGGCGGACATGCTCGGCGCCACGAGCGCCAATATCTCCGCCGCCAGCAAGGGCAGCCTCGGTTCCGATCTCCTCACGACGAAGATCAGCGGTGACCTCGACGGCGCGGACATCTACTCGAGCGTCGCGGCGCTCGCCGCCGTCTGCAACGCGAACCCCGTCATCGTGCTCAAGTACCCGGGCAGCTACGTATTCAAGGGTCTCGGCATCACGATGGAATCGCACTCGCTGTCGCACCGGCTCGACAACGCGGGCATGTCGGGCACCTGCTTGCCGAACGCGGTCGCGGACCTGATCAAGGTCGACACGTACTACACGACGAAATTCGCCTACCTGCTCAAGCTGCTCGACAGCATGCAAGAGGGCGACGGCACGGTGCTCGACAACAGCGCCACGGTGTGGTTCTCGGAGATGTCGGACGGCAACGCTCACAACCTGAACAATGCGCCGATCATCCAGGCCGGCAGCATGGGTGGGTACTTCAAGCAGGGTTGGACGGTCAACGTGGACGACGGCTCCGCTACCTTGTCGCAAGGACAGAGCGAGTCGCAGTGCACCGACGGCACCAGCAACACCTCGAACGGCCTGAGCCAGGGCACTGGCACGGATCCCAAGGTCGCCAACGCGCCGATCAACAAGTATTTCTGCAACCTGATGAACGCGATGGGCGTGAAGGGTGACGCCAAGGGCGTCCCCGTCAAGGGCGGCACCGCGGACGTGACCTCGTACGGCTACTCCGATCTGACCACGGACTTCATCCACGGTAAGAACGCCAACGCCGCCATCCATAACCCCGGTGAGTTCACGCAGCTCAAGAACTCCTAAGACAGACTCGCTAGTCGCTCGCTAGCCGAGGCAAGGACCCCTCCGGAAAACGGAGGGGTTTTTGCTTTGTGCGTCCAACGGAAACTACGCGAATCGCCCACTCGCGCCACCCTCGGGAGTTCCGGCATCGGCCCATTTCACGTGGGTCGGCTCCCTCCTCGGCATTCGTCGAAGAGGGAGGCGAGTTGGTCGTCTGGTCGTCTCGATGGGTAGGTCTTTGAGTGGGATGCGCCCGATTGCAAGCCCTACGTCAATGGCGTGACTCGCGACTCCTTACGTTTGCGAAGCGCGATGAACGCCAGAGGCAGCCACGCGAGCGCTATGCCAGTCCCGATCCCCCCACCAAGGAGAGATGCCGAGGACGAGGTGGTGCGACTGCGCTCGAGAGAGGCGATGCGGTGTTCCTGACGATCAATGGTCTCCTGTTGCTCTTTCACCGCGTTAATGAGCACGAAGGTGAATGCACTGGGATCGACGGCCTTGATATCCAGCTCGTTCGTGTCGGTGGGGTGAAGTTTCACTTTTGTACTCGTAACCATCGTCGGCAGTACCTTTTCGAGTTCTTGCGCGATGACGCCTACGTACTCGCGCCCGTCGTCGGTCGTCCCTCCCAGGCCATTGTACTTGAAGGTGACGGGGCGGATTTCCAGCAGCTCCTCAATGCCCCAACGCAGCGGCCTTATGTCCTTCTTGATGCGAGCGTCGGAAGGGTTGGTCCATGAACCGCCCCCAGGTTTGTATGCGGTCCCGGTAATCTGGATACCGCCGGTTCCCCAGTAAGCCAAGCCGGTCGTGGCGCTACCAGACAAGGCAGAAATGGTTGCGGCGCTGCGATTGGTGTCGTTGTTGCCTGCCACGATGGCGTTGGCGGCTCCAGATGAGGCGCTGAGGCCTATGTAGTTCTCGGAGTTTGCGCGCACGCCGTTGTCGTTCTCGGAATATCCAGCGATTGCCGCGCCATTGCCCGTGGTCTCGACATTGAAGGTTACGCCGGTGTTGAATCCTCCGATATCGAGGCAAACTCCGCTGCCAGGATTGCTACAGGAACCGCTGTCGGGGAGCGGAATGGTGGCCGAAGCAGTGCCTGTTACGAACAAGAGAATGCTTGCACACGACGTGGTTGCTATTGATGAGCGTAGAGTCATGACCTTCTCCTCTTGCGCTCGTAGTACGAGCAGCGTGCAGGCACTTTGTCCCAAAAGCGCAATACACGAACCCCTGTTCGCGTTGCCGATTCCCGCATCGCCGTCGACAGCGAGTGCACTACGCAGTTACGGCGCGAAACACTCGCGCGTCAAGAGCGACGGGAGGCCGTCATATTCGACTCCGGTAACACTTGATCGCGTAGGGCGTGAGGCGAAACGCCTCAGGCCCAAGCAGACGTCCGGTCGCATAGGACGCAACTAACGCAAACGCCGGCAGCAACGGAAACAGAACGTCACTCCCACAGCGGTCTGTGCCGCCCAGCGTTGTCCTCAGTGCGGCGCGCCGTTGGCGATCCACGTGCTGATCGCGGCGATGTAGTCGGGCGGCACGCAATTGTCGTCGGCGGGCGTGCACCCGTTCGGCATCTGCGGCACGTTCGCGCTGCAGGGTCCGTTGAGGACCTTGACGAGGGCGCTCTTGCTCGGATCGCCCGGCGTGACGACGGGGATGTTGCCGCAGTCGACCGACACGTGTGTGGTGAGTGACATGTAGAGTGCCGCGTCGTCGCTGACTGGCAGTTGGAAAATATTCGGGCCGCCGGGGCCGTGGCAATCGGCGCCGTTGCAGGGCGGGTGAGTGCCCGTCAGCACGGTTTTCACCGTGTCCCATGTCGGATCCACGGTATTGCCGCCGTTGCCGCTACCGCCGCTGGCCATTCCTGCGCCGCCTCCGGTGCTGGTGGCGCCCGCGCTCGCGCCGCCCGCGCTATGGCCGGCCGCGCTCGTGCCCGCACCGCCGCTCAGGCCGCCGGTGGCGGAACCACCTGCCGGGCCGATGGGGCTAGTCCCGCCACTGCCTTGACCGGCCCCGCCGGCTCCGCCTGCCGTGGCGCTCGTGCCAGCCGACGACGAACCGCCGCTCGCGGGCGAAGGCGTCTCCGTGCTGCTGCAAGCTGCGAGGAAGGACAAAACGGCGACGCTGCTGGCCGCGACCGAGATCGAGAATCGAAATTTCATGACGGGAACGAAGCGGTGAGATCCGGAGTATACCGTTCGGTTCCCTGCGATCAAACGCAAAGGTCGGCATGGGGCGCGACAGACGCGCGTCGACGACTTCTACACCGTGCGGGTGTGATTCTTCGCGTTTGCTAACACTGCTGCCGAAGTCTTTGGCACGAGCAGATCACGATCGGCGCGAGTCGTCACGGGCCACGAAAGCACCGGCGAGGCCGGCGCATCGTTGTTGCCCTTCTCGCCCGAGACGAGCGCGGTCGCCAGCGGGACCAACTTCGCGGCCGAACTATCAGCACAGCCAAATTCTGCCCGAAGAGCCAAAACTTCAGCAGTAGTACTAGAGGCGCGCCGCGGGGCTAGCGCGCGCTGCGCTCGGTCGAGCTCGGCGCGCGCATTGCCCGCGAGCCCCGCGTCACTTCGGTAGTGCCGCGATGGCGTTGACGAGCGCCTCGATGCACGTCTTGTCGGCAGCGGTAATCGTCGTACCGCTCCCGGGCATCGAATCCCCGCAACCGTTCTGCATGCCCTCGAGCTTCGTGATGATCCAGCTGTTCATCGCGTTCGAGGAATCGACGAGCTTCACGCCGCTCGGGCACGTGCTCGGGACGCACGATTCCGTGCTGCCCGGGCAAATGATGTCCTTGTGCGTTGCGGCAATGTCCTTCACGCGGCCGACCAAGCCGTTATTCGGCGTGAGGTCGAGCCCCGCGGACGCGAACGTGCCCTTGTGGCAGCCGATTTTTGCGCAACCGTTGTTCAGCGTCGTGGTGAGATTGGTGCACTCCGCCGGCATCGGCAGCGGAACCATCGAGCCACTGCCCGCAGTGCCGCCGCTCGCCCCTCCCGAGGCGCCACCGGTGCCGGGCATGCCGCCAGCGCTCGTGGTCCCGCCGGTTCCCGGGGTACCCGCGGCGCCCGTGCCGCCGGTGCCACCTGTGGCACTCGCGCGCCCGGCAGTGCCCGTGCCGCCCGTCGACGGTTCGGTGGGCTGATCGTCGCTCGAGCAACCGTTGAAGGCGAGCAATGAGGTGAAGCCGAGCACCACTACGGGGCCCAGGGTCAAAACACGCTTGAGATTGAGGTGTGTCACGCGATTCATGATTTTGAGGAGGGGAGCGTAGCACCGCAAGAAAACGTGGCCCCGACAAAACTCGAAGCGCGGCGCCGTGTTTCGAGACGGCATCGCACGCTAGTGCCTCGAGCGTCTTTCATTCATGCAATGCGGCGCGCTCAGATCGCCGTGCGGCCGTTCCAGCAAAAAATTTCCGGGATGTGACGTTCAATTTCGCAACACTTCGGCGCTGGCTCCGACAGTGCGTGCGGAGTACGCTTCCTTAAGCTCTCGTCCGCATGCCGTCGAAGCGTTTCATCACCCTTACGGCTACGAGCTTCGCGCTCGCTTGCTCGAGCAGCGGCACGCCGAGCGGCACCGCAGGCGCGAACGGCGGAGCGAACACGGGCGGTCGTCATTGTGCGCGCGCGAGCGCCGGCCAGTCGGGCGGAGGCATGGCGGGGGGGGCCGAGCAGAGCGCAGCCGATGCGCTCATCGTTCCTGCCGGACTCGACGTGATAGCGCTCGAGGGCGGCAATGGCGTGCTCGACATGATCGCGCTGACGCTGCGCGCGGGCGCGAGCGCCACCGAGCTCTACGCGGCTTTGCGCAACGACGGTGACGTGCCCGCCTGCAGCGCGGGCGTCTCGGTCCAACTCTTCGACCTGTCGGGGCAATCCCTCGCAGCGAGCATCACGGCTTTGTTCTCGAACAATCTCTACCGCTTGACCGATGGCTCCGGCACGATCGTCTCCTGTATTGCTCCCGGCGAGATTGCGATGGGCGCAATCTCGGATTTGCCGGCCGATCTCGTGATCGACAGAGTAGGCTCGGTCGTTTACCAGACACCGTACTTCGCTTTGGACGTCGCGCCCGTCGGTGGTCACCTGAACGTGAGCGGGCTCAAAGCCGTGCCCACGATGGGCGGAGCGACGTACACGGGGACGGTGGTGAACGGACTCGATTTTGCGGTGAGCGGCCCGACCGTCACGGTGTTCCCGGTCAATTGCGCGGGGCGGCCGCTCGGCGTCGCCACGGCCAGCGGCGGCGGGGACATCGCGCCGCGAGGTACCTGGTCGTTCCAGACGAGTGGTGTGGATATGGCCGGCGTCGATGCGGTGGCGTATCCGACGGCGTCGCCGTCGTCCGACGCGTCGCCGTGAATCAGTCTCGATAGGCCGAATAGCCCATTGTCAGGAAGGCGTGAGTCTCGCACATTAGCGTTCATGCCGCTCCGTTCGTATCCAGTGCCGAGTGCGGTGAGCGCCGCTCGCGCGCGTGCGGCACGAGTGTCGATCACCTACGGTGTACTTTTACTCGGCACCGCGGCGTGCGGCGGGGAGCACGCCGCTAACGACGGTACGGGCGCCGTCGCGAACGCGGGCGCTCCGCACGGCGCTGCCGGCGCGACGCTCGGCTCCGGTGGTGTTGCTACCGAGCGCGGCGGTCAAGGTGCAGGCGCGGCGGGGGGTGCGGTCTCGACCGGCGGTAGCGCGGGCGTTAGCGCGGGCGCGGGCACGGGGGGTTCGTCCAATGCTGGCGGCCGCGCTGATGGCGGACAGCCCGGCGGCGGACATCCGAGCGCCGGCGGCACGGCTCCCGGAGGTTCCGGAGGTTCCGGAGGACGCGGCGGGACGAGCAGTATGGGTGGCGTGACGAACGGCGGTGCTTCGGGAGCTGGAGGTGCAGGCACGAGCGGTTCGGCGGGAACGGTCGCGACGGCCGGCACGAACGGCGGCTCGAGCTGCGCGGCGTCCAAGCTCGCCAAGGGCAATACCAATCTCAAGCTGTCCGTCGGCGGAGCCATGCGCACCTACATTTTGCATGTCCCGACGAGCTACACGGGCACGATGGCGGTCCCGCTCGTGCTCGACTTTCACGCGCTCGGCGGCACGGGCAGCCAAGAACAATCGAGCTCGGGTTATCAGGCCATCGCCGACAAGCAAGGTTTCTTGATCGCGTTTCCCGACGGCATCGACAACGCCTGGAACATCGGGCCCTGCTGCACCAACTCGCGCGACGTCGACGATCTCGGCTTCGCCAAAGCCATGATCGCGTCGATCGAGGCGGACGGTTGCGTCGACACGAAGCGCGTCTACGCGACCGGCTTCTCCATGGGCGGCGGCATGTCGCAGTACCTCGCGTGCAACGCGGCGGACCTGATCGCGGCCGTGACGCCGGCGTCGTTCGATCTGCTCGTCCCGGACGAGGAGCCGTGCGCGCCTTCACGTCCCATCAGCGTGCTCGCCTTTCGGGGGACGGCTGACACCGTCGTGCCGTTCGGTGGCGGTCAAGGCTCGAGCGGGCGCATCACGTTCCTCGGCGCGCAGGGGAGCTTCGAACGCTGGGCAGGTATCGATGGCTGCATGGAGCCTACGACGGCCGACGGTGATTGCACGTACTACAAACAATGTGACGCCGGCGTGGAGCTCGGCTTGTGCGTGAAGCAAGGCGGCAGTCACGCGCCGGGCGACGCGAACGCCGGTTGGGCGTTCCTCAGCCGTTTCACGCTGCCGTGACGCCGGTCCGCGTGCCGCGGGCGCTGCCGAGCAGGCCATGCTCCGCGAGCCAGACCGCGGCGGCGACGCGCCCTGACACGCCGATTTTTCGGTAGGCACGCGCGACGTGATGTTGCGCGGTTTTGCGCGAAATACCGAGCGCGAGTCCGATCGCTTCGTTGGTCTTGCCGTTCGCCACCTGCAGCAAGACTTCGAGCTCGCGGTGCGAGAGATGGCGCTGCGCTTCGATGCCGCGCAAACGGCGCGACTCAGGCGTCGCCGGTTCGGAACCTTCGTCGCTCGCCGAACCCTGAAATTGGTAGTGATAGCCCGTGCCGGTGCCGCCCTGCAGGCGCACGGTGCGGATCGGGTTCGCGCAAAACGTCTCGAGCACCTCGCTGATGTAGCCGACGATGAAGTGCTCGAGATACGGGTGCCATTGCGGCAACTCGAAGACTTTGAATTCGATGCTGGCGCCCGCGAGCGCGGCCTCGGACCAGGTGTCGGTTTCTTTGAAGTACAGTCGATGGATCTCGGGTAGCGATTGAACCATCCGCGGTAAATCGCGCCCTTCCACGAGTTTCTTGAGCGGGCCGTCGGCCAGCGCGAAGCGGCACGCTTCCCGACCGAGGGCGGCGTGCGCCTCCTCGTCATGACGAAAGAAGCGGCGCATCAGCTCGTCATGGAAGGCGAGGAACGCCGGCAGCGGCACCATCGTGTCCGCCGTAACGAGCGAGCGGAAGCAGCGATGCGACCCCGAGACCTCCCGAAATAGCTGTCCCCATGCCTCGCTGCCGAAGCGGCGGGTGACGATCGCCTTGCGCGCGAGGATCGAAAGGCCGGAGACGTTCACGCCATGGGGATGGTACCCGAACTACGCAGGGGGAGGCCCGTCAAACTCGGCTGCGCGGCGCTCCAGTGAGCCAAAAAGCCTCGCACCGGGACGGAAGAGCACGCCATTTCACGGCTGTAGAGACTTTTCGGGCGGAACTCGCGTGCCGAGAGCTCGCACGACTCATGCATGGGGAAGGAGGACTATCGTGAGCCTTTCAACTTCGAGCGAACTGACCGAGGTCTCTCTCGTCCCATTGACGGAACCCGCCGAGCTCGGAACCGCCGAGCACTGGGCGACCGAATGCGTGCCGGGGATCGGTGAGCTCGTCGGCGGCAGTTATCGTGTCGAAGCGGTCCTCGGCGGCGGCGCCATGGGCGTCGTGTTGCGAGCGGTCGACGAGCGGCTCGGACGCAGCGTCGCGCTCAAAGTGATCCGCCCGAACCTTTACGGCCCTGGCTTCCGCGCGCTGTTTCAACGCGAAGCCCGCGCGATGGCGCTCGTCAACCACCCGAACGTCGTCGGCATCTACGCCTTCGGCGAGCACGGCGAGATGCCGTACTTCGCGATGGAGCTCGTTCAGGGCAAATCCCTGGATCGCTTTCTGCACGAAAACCGGACGCCGCTCGAGCTCGAGCGCGCGCTCAAGCTCGTCGATCAAGCGTGTCTCGGCCTCTCGGCGATTCACGAAGCGTCCACCGTGCATCGCGACATCAAGCCCGGTAATCTGTTGGTCGATCACGACGGGCGGCTCCGCATCGGTGATTTGGGTTTGGCGGCGTCGTATCGTCACGAACGCACGCTGCGTGAAGTCGTGGGCACGCCGGGCTACATGGCGCCCGAAATCTTGCGCGGTGAAGGTGACGCGACGCCGCTCAGCGATCTCTACTCGCTCGCTTGTGTCGCGTACGAGCTCATCGTCGGGCGCGCGCCGTTCGAGGCCAAGCAGGACATCACGCTCACGGCGCGGCACTTGGTCGAGCCGGTGCAGCGGCCCACCAGCGTGCGGAGCGGGCTCGCCACGGCTTTCGACGACGTGCTCGTGCAGGCGCTCGCCAAGAAGCCGGAAGAGCGGACGCCGAGCGTCGAACATTTCCGGCGCGGGCTTTGGGCTGCGCACCAGAGCGCGTTCGAGCCGTCGCGCATCCTCGTGGTCGAAGACGACCCCGACCAGCGTGAAGTGTTGCAGCAGGCGCTCGAGGACGAATTCGTCGGGTCGGAAGTCGAATGCGTGCCCGACGGGGCGGCGGCGCTCGCAGCTTTCGATCGCAAGCCGGCCGCCGTAGTCGTCTCCGATCTGCAGATGCCGACGGTTGACGGCGCGAGCTTGACGCAGCTCCTGCGTTTGCGTGCCGACGCGCGAACCGTGCCCATCATCCTGCTCACGGCGAGCGGCGGTCCCGAAGAGTGGCGACAGCTCGCGGCGCTCGGCGCCGATCGCTTCATCGTGAAACCCGCGCACGTGGGCGATCTGGCGAACACGATTCGACGCGCCGTACGCGAACGAGCGGCGCTCGCCGGTTGAGCGCAAGTTTCGCTTGAAGTAAGCGCCCGCGCGGGCGACCGTCCTTCCGGAAAGCCAACAGAGCGGCCTCGGCCGTTGCAGTTCGCATGTCGGAAGTCATGATCGTCACGGGCGGCAGCGGCGGTATCGGTGCCGAAACCGCGCGCCTTGCGGCGGAGCGCGGCTATGCCGTCGCCTTGGCGTACTTCGATAGCGCCGAACGCGCCGAGTCGCTCGTCGGCGCTTTGCAAGCGAGCGGCGCCCGGGCCATTGCGCTCCAAGCCGACGTGCGGCGCGAACGCGACGTGCTCGCGCTCTTCGAAACCACCGGGCGCGAGCTCGGCCCCGTGACGGCGCTCGTGAACGCGGCTGGACTCGCCCACGGCCAAGCACGGCTCGTCGAAATGGACGCCGCACGCATCGAACGCGTGTTCGCGACGAACGTCACCGGCACGCTGCTCTGCTCGCGTGAAGCGGTGCGCGTCATGTCCACGCAACGCGGCGGCGGCGGAGGCGTCATCGTGAACGTTTCCTCGGCAGCCGCGCGGCTCGGTTCGCCCGGTGAGTACGTGGATTACGCCGCGTCAAAAGGTGCGATCGACACCTTCACCCTCGGCCTCGCGCGCGAAGTGGCGGCCGAGGGGATCCGCGTGAACGCCGTACGTCCCGGCATCATCGACACCGCATTTCACGCCCGTGGCGGCGACCCGGGCCGCGTCGAGCGTCTCGCCCCCGCGCAGCCGCTCGGGCGCGCGGGCACGGCGCGGGAAGTCGCGCTGGCCATTCTCTGGCTCGCGTCAGCGGACGCAAGCTTTTGTACCGGCACGGTGCTCGACGTGGCCGGCGGTCGCTAAGTCACGTGGATGCTTGGCTTTCTCGCGGCCCGCTCCGGCGCGCCGCGACGACTGATTAAGTCGTAGGTGGGCGTGCCGTATGGGCCGGTGCGGCCGTGGGTCGGTCGCGAGCATCAGCATGGACGCAAGGACGATCGAGCTTTTGGCGGCGACTTTTGCGCGTGTGGCTGCACGTCGTGACGACGCTGCCACCATCTTTTACGCGCGGCTCTTCACGACGGCGCCCGCGCTTCGGCACCTGTTCAAGCACGATCTCGAATCGCAAAAGGCAAAGTTCATGAGCGCGCTCGCGCAGATCGTCGAGTACTACCGGATCGGCGTCGATCCGGAGAGTTATCTCGCGCGCCTCGCAGAACATCACGAAGGCTACGGCGCAGAACGCGCGCACTTCGAGACCATGGGGGATGCGCTCATCTTCACGCTCGCGCAGGTGCTCCGCGACGACTTCACGCCCGAGGTTCGCGCGGCGTGGGTCACGGCGTACGGCGAAGTAGCGGGCGCGATGCTGCGCGCTGGTGACGCTTCGCCGCGGTCGCTGCGTGCACGCGCGGCGTCACTGCGCTTCTGACGCGCTCTCGCGGCGGCGCCCCGGCGTGAGCGGCATAGAGTATGCTCGCGGCGCATGTTCCCGACGATTCCCTGGCGTGCCCCTGCAGCCCCGTTTCGGAGCCTCGCGCTCGTGAGCGTTCTCGCCGCGTGCGGCACGCGACCACCGCCGGCACCCCGCCCGTCGCTCTCCACGGCGAGCGCGCCCGCCGTCGCTAGCGCTCCGCCGCCGAGCCCGAGCGCGACGGTGGCGGCCCCAGTATCAGCTTCGAGCTCCGAAGCCGTGCCGGCTAGTAGTGCGGCGCCTCCGTCGCCTCCTACTTCCGACGAGGGACCGTCGCGCTCGCAAAAGCCGATCGACATCATGACGGCGCGCGACGCCGCGTTCCTCATCGACTACGCGAACTCCGATGCCAAGGCGCGCGCCCAAGCGGCCTGCGCGAAAGAAGCCGACGCCGAGCGAATCCACGCCTGCGAGGAAAAGGCGCGCGACGCGTTCCAAGGCGACGTGATCCGCTTCAAGCGCGGCCCGGACGACAAGAAGGACTGGGCGAAGACGGTCTCGCTCGTGATTTACAAGCGCAACGGCTCGGCGTTGCGTGAAGTCTCCGTCGGCACGGTCGAGCTCAGCGAAGAAGGCGCCGACGGCGTGCGCGTGAAGCTCGGCAAGCAAAAGGGCGCCCGTCCACTCTGGCGTGGCCAACCGAGCGTCCTCATCAAGGCGCCGAACGACTACAGCATCGAGTTCGACGACCCCGAATACGGCCATTTGCGTTACGACGCGAAAATCGGGCTCGTCACCGACTGAGCGCCGGCCGCCGGGCCCAGAGTCGAAATTCGCGTCGAGCCTGTCGAGACGGGCTCGCGTCGTTCGTCGTCCAGGCGAGCCCCCCGGTTTCGCCATGGCGTTGCACCCCGAGCCAAAGCTCGTACTGATTGACGCCCGTGACGGCAGTCGACCCGACGCGCAGCATCGAGACCATCGTCCGCCTCGAAACCCCGAAGCTCATCGCCGGACTCACCCGCATGCTCCGGGACGTGGGGCGCGCCGAAGAGCTCGCGCAGGACGCGCTCGTCGCGGCGCTCGAACACTGGCCTGCGGAAGGCACGCCCGACAACCCGGGCGCGTGGCTCATGGCCACGGCCAAACGCCGCGCCATCGACTGGCTGCGTCGCCGACAGCGCATCGAGCGCGACCACGAGGCCCTCGGCCGCGAACAAGACGAGCTCGTCGAGGCGCGCGTCGCTGAAATCGAGGCCGCCGTGGACGACGACATCGGTGACGACCTCTTGCGACTCGTCTTCACGGCGTGCCACCCCGTGCTCTCGACCGAAGCGCGCGTCGCGCTCACGTTGCGCCTCCTCGGCGGCCTCACCACGGAAGAAATCGCGCGCGCCTTCCTCGTCTCCGAGCCCACCATCGCGCAGCGCATCGTGCGGGCCAAACGCACCCTGACCGATGCGGGCGTCCCCTTCGAAGTACCGCGCGGTCCCGAGCTCGCGTCCCGCCTCGCTTCGGTGCTCGAGGTCATCTATCTCATCTTCAACGAAGGCTACTCGGCGACGAGCGGCGACGACTGGATGCGCCCGGCACTCTGCGAGGACGCGTTGCGCCTCGGCCGCACGCTGGCCGAGCTCGCGTCAAACGAACCCGAAGTGCTCGGGCTCGTGGCACTCATGGAAATCCAAGCGTCCCGCGCGCGCGCCCGCAGCGGCCCCGACGGCGAACCGATCCTGCTGTTCGATCAAGATCGCACGCTCTGGGACCGCGTGCTCATCGAGGGTGGACTCGCGGCGCTCGAGCGCGCCTTTGCACTCGGTGGCGCGCCAGGTCCGTATCTGCTACAAGCCGCGATCGCGGCGTGTCACGCGCGTGCGCTCACGCCCGAAGCGACCGATTGGACGCGCATTGCCGCTCTCTACGCGCTCCTCGCCGAAGTCGCGCCGTCGCCCGTCGTCGAACTGAACCGCGCCGTCGCCGTCTCACGCGCCGAAGGTGCGGCCGCGGCGCTCCCCCTCGTCGACGCCCTGCGCGCCGAACCCGCCCTCGCGCACTATCACCTGCTCCCCGCCGTCCGCGGCGACCTCCTCGCCAAACTCGGCCGCTACCGCGAAGCGCGCACCGAGCTCGAACGCGCCGCGAAACTCACGAAAAACGCCCGCGAGCGGAAGCTACTGCTCGAACGCGCGACGGCGCTCGCAACGCAGGGAACTGCTAAAAATTAGCGTTTGACGCGTGCGTGGGGAGCTGTGGACGCTCATGGAGCAGATGCGCGCAGACATACCCACACCGTCTCCATCGTCTCGACGAGTTCCGTCACGAACGGTCACGGCAAACTGAAGCGTCGCCGTCCTCGACTTGCGACTCAAACGCGTCACGTTTCGCTCCAAGTTGCGCGTGATCGGCCTGCGCGTGTTTCGTCGCGACATGCAGCGCTTATGGAAGCTGCCAACGCATGACCGAGGTGCGCGAGTGCTCACCTTTCGCGCACGCGCGAGCGCGGGAACCTTTGTTGAGTGGGCAGAGAGACCGCGCTAGGCTTGGTCGTCGCTCATGCGGAAAAACTTGGCTTCTCGCGCCTTCGGATGGCTGCCTCTCATTTTGGTGCTCGGTTCAGGCTGCTCGCTCGTCTACGACCTGAGCCCTGATCAATGCGGCACGAACTCTGACTGCGATCACTTCGGTCCCAACCTGAGTTGCAACAGCGGCGTCTGCGTTTGCCTTGCAGGTCACAACTGCAGCGCCGTCATGACCACGGGCGGCACTGGCGGCAAGGGTGGGACTGGCGGCACGGGCGGCACAGACGGCGGCACCGGCGGCACGCTCGCGACCGGCGGCGACGCGGGCATGGGCCCTGAAACGGGCGGCACCAGCGCAGTCGGCGGCGGCGGCACCGGCGGCGGCACGGGCGGCACCGCCGCGAAGGGCGGCAAAGGCGGCACCAGCGGGCGGGGTGGCACCACCTCGACCGGTGGCACGAGCCCGGAAGGGGGCGCCGCCGGCATGAGCGACACGTGCACCACGCACGCCGACTGCTTCCTGACCCACACGGACGACGCCGATCCGTACGCCTGCGTCAACAATCAATGCGTCGAGCTCAAGAGCAAGGAATGCCCTGTGATCCTCCCGCTCTCGGACAACGGCGTTTGGAACACTCTCAGGTCAACGGACGCGGTCATTCTCGGCGCTTTTGCGCCGCTGAACAACGGGCTGCCGGAAGTCGTTACGCGTAACTACGACCTTGCCGTCGACGAGTTCTGGAAGCATACGGGGCAGGGTGGCATCTTTACCGGTAGCGGCCAGCGGCGTGGGATCGTGATGGTCGTTTGCGAGGACTACTTCAACGTGTCGGCGCAGTTACTCCCGCCGGCCAGGCACTTGATGGAAGAGCTCCAGGTACCCGGTGTCGTGAGCGCGCTCTTCCTACCTGATCAGCAATACATCTTCGAACAGGTGGCGCAGCCGAACAACGTGTTCATGATGATGCCGCTCTATTCGAGTCAGATGCTCATCGACCTGCCGGATGATGGCCTCGTCTGGCACATGCTCTCGGGCGCGAACTCGCTCTCCGTCTCGTACCAGCCGTTGGTCGACATGACGGTCGATCACCTGAAGAGCGTGGGCTCGCTCGGCGCGAGCGAGGACGTGAAGCTCGCGATGGTCAAAGCGACTGACGAACCGTTCCTCGCCGACACGAGCGCCTACCTCGAAGCGCACCTCCAGTACAACGGTAAGTCTATGGCGGACAACGCCGCGGCCACTCCTGATAGTCTGTACGATCCGATCAATGTGCAGTCTTCGTACTTCGACAGCGCCGATAAGCAAACGACCGCAATCACCTCGATTCTAAACTTCGCTCCGCATCTGGTCATCGGCAATACCGTGAGCGAAATGCTCAAATGGATTATTCCCGGTGTAGAAGCCAGTTGGGACGCGAAAAATCCCGGTCGCCAACGGCCCTTCTACATTCTGGGCGCGCTCGACTACAACGATCCGCAGATGCCGACGCTGATTGCGGCGGATCGGTCGCTCGTGGCCCAGCCGCCGCAGATCCCGCTCTACCAGCGCATTCAAGGCATTAATTGGCCCGCCGCTGTCGATACGACCGTCTACGACGCCTACCAGCTTCGGTACGAGTCGGCGTACGGCGGACAATTCCCCGGCTACGAGAACTTCTATGACGCGACCTATTACCTGCTGTACGCGTTGGCCGCGTCGCGGACGCCGCTCACGGGCAGCGGTCTGGTGAAATCCATGTTGCGCGTCACGAAGGGTACGACAGAAGTCGACGTGGGGCCGAATGATGCCATGGTTCAGTTCGTCAATCAGTTCAAGACCGACACGACCGTGAAGATCAAGGTGGTGGGTGCCATGGGACCACCCAATTGGGATGACTTCGGTGCGCGTAACGACGCCGGCAGCGTTTGGTGCCTGAATAATTTCGGCGGCTATGTGCCCGATCAGCTTCGCTACGATTCCGACAGCTCCATGCTCACGGGCACGTCGTGCTTCGACCAGCCGCCACCGCAATGAGCCGGACACGTTTTGCGCTTGCCACGCTAGGGTTGGCGGTCTGCTCTGCGGCTTGTACGAACGCGGGGACAGGTCCCTCGCTCGAGATCGAACAAGACGGCATCGTGCGGGGCAACCTCTCGACCGACGCCGACAATGCGGTTGTGTCGCTCGTGGGACCGGTCAACGGTTGCAGCGGCACCCTGATCGCACCGAACGTGGTCTTGACCGCGATGCACTGCGTCACGCAATTCGATACGAATGCGCGGTTCACGTGCAACCCTGACGGAAGTCTCAAGACCGATACCCCGGGTAGTGGTCAGTTCGGGCCCATCATCGAGCCGTCCAGTTTGAAAGTGGGGGTCGGTGTAGTGGCTGATTTCGTCGCTCACGGTAAAACCATCTTTGGTTCAGGTGCGACGACGGTCTGCAAGAACGATTTGGCGGTCGTCGTGCTCGATCAAGACATCGACGTGGGGAGCGCGCCGTTCGTGAGCTTGAGGTTCGGCCGCACAACGCAGAAAGGCGAGCTGACGCGCGTGGTCGGGTACGGCAACACCGTGTTCGAGGCCGCTGCGCCGGGTCGGCAGGAACGCGACGACGTCGCCGTGCTCGACGTCGGGGATCTGAGCCCCTCGATGCCGGGAAATCCCGACATCATTCCCCATACCATCATGACCGGTGAGGGATCCTGCAAGGGCGACAGCGGCGGCCCATTGTTCTCGGAGGAGACGGGCGCGCAAATCGGCGTTTACTCGTTGCTCCTGTCCCAAACCTGTGTCGGAGCGGACGTTCGGAACACCTACACTCAGGTCGCCGCTTTCGAATCATTGATCCGCCAGGCGCTCGACGCCGGCGGACATGAGCCTCTCGTCGAGCCAGCACCGGTGAGTGGATCAGGCGGTGACGCGGGAGCATCCGCGCAGGGTGGCGAGGGGAACACGGTTGCTGAGGGTGGAGCCCCTTCGTCGAGCGTGGGCGGTAGCTCGACGGTCGCTGACGGCGGTGCGGCCCTGGGTGGCTCTGGCGGCGTTGGCGGAAGCAGCCCGACGGCCGGACAGGGTGCTTTCGCCGCCGCTGACAATCAGGATACCGGCAGCGGCTCGCGTCGAGATCCGAGTTGCACTTGCCGCACTGCGGGAGGGGCGAGCACTGCGACACCCGGCCTGCTGGCTCTGCTCGGCCTCGTGCTGACTCTCGGCCGTCGTCGCAATCGGCGCATTTAGCGCGCGACGCGCCTACCGTTGGCCCGTATCGCAGCGCGAGGTCGCGGGCCTGCGCCCCTCGTGGCTAGTCGATGCTCCTGTCTACTGCCACAAACAGCCGAAAGCGGCGCGCCCCCGTGGGGGGCCGCCGCTTTCGTCGAACTCACCAATTCGGAGTTACGTGAGGGACTTACATCTGACGACAGAAGTAGGTCATCGGGGTCAGCGATTGGTCGTTCTTGAGCTGACCGTTCGCATAGACGCCGTTTGCCGAGCAGGTGCAGGGTGTCCCGTTGATGTTCGAGACGCTGAACTTCTGGCAGATTTCGGCGCCCGTTTGCTGGCCGGGTGGATTGAGCTGGCCCGTCGGATCGATCGAGACCGTGCTCGCGGTGTTCTGGAATGCGATGTACGGGTTCGCGCCGTTGGCAGCCGTCCAGACGAGCGCGTTGTTGAGTTGCGACATCTCGGTGTAGCTCAGCGGTGCGTGATTGCCCGCGGCGTTCTTCGTCACGCCGAAGGTGAACACGGTGTCGCAAGAGCCCGGCGCTACCGTGAAGTTGGTGTAGGCGCCCGACGGCGTCCAGCCGAAGACGTGACCCGTGACGAAGGGGCACCAGCCACCCTGCTGGCAGGCCACCTGTTTCTGATAGCCGGAGTAGAGACGCGATGCGAAGGTCCAGGAGCTCAGCTTGGTGCCGTCGAACACGACCTTCAGATCCATGCGCGAGTCTTGCAGGGCCAGGATGTTCTGGGTCATCGGGCAGCTTCCGCCGCAAGCTTGCAAGCCCGCCCACGTGAGACCGAGCATTTGCTGGCCGTTGTAGCCGTTGTAGGCGTAGAAGTCGGTCGTGATGTTCCAGCGGTGGAGTTCCTGCGCAATCGCTGTCGCGAGCGCGGCGATGGCGGCATTGCTGCCGTCGGGGTTGGTGCACGTCGCGGCGCTGTCTTCCGCGGTCATTTCGTGGGGGGAGCCCGTCTCGCTGGCACAGCCTGCCAAGGAACCCATGGCAACCGCAGCGATCATGATTGGAGCAAACTTAGTCATCTGTTGAACCTCCTCAGTGAGTTCGGGAGGTCCTTTTGCAGGTGCCGTGCCGAGCCGAGCCCAAAGCAGGCCTACACGTGGGTGTTTGGAGGCAGCCTGGCTCGTCACTCCCGCGAGTGATGTGCGATCGCGAAAACAGCGAGAAATATGCGGCTCGACGTCAGGCTCCCGACTCGGCCGCACAGAAGACGACGCCGTTGTCGCGGGTGCGACGCGGTGAGTACAAGCAGGTGCACAACACGATCGCGTTTGCACAACTGGTACGTTCGACATGTGCACGCTGCCGAAACAGGGGTCTTGCAAACGGTCGCTCCGCTGTTCCGACTAAGGGGGCCGCGCGCTGATTTTTCGAGCCCGCGCCGCGCCCGCCTTCCTGCTGGCTTTGGCACCGCGATCACCAATAATTGGGTCGCACCGTGTGCCCTCCGCACCTACATCGCCCGCGTGGCCGTTTGTCTCGTCTCAGCTGTCTCGCAGGGTTCTCACGCCGGAACACGCGCAATGCCGTGCGTTTCACTCTCGGCGCACGCGATATGTTCGTGAAGGCCCGCGAAGGCCCGCGACAGAGAAGTTGCAGTCCCGCAGAGGGACGTTGTAGGCTCCCCGCCACCATGGGCCATCGATCCATTACAGTTGCTTTGGTTTTAGGCTTGATCTCGCTGCCGCTTTCTTGCGGAGGCGACGACGACGACGTGGCGCCCTCGGCTGGCAAGGGTGGCTCGTCTGGCAAGGGCGGTTCCGCCGGCAAGGGCGGCACGGCGGGCAAGGCCGCTGGCGGCGCTTCTGCGGGCAAGGGCGGCAGCTCGGCCGGTAAAGGTGGCAGCTCGGCTGGTACCGGCGGCAGCGTCGCGGGCAAGGCTGGCACCGGCGCGGGCGGGACGACCGCCGGCACCTCGGGCACCTCGGGCAACGCGGGCAACGCGGGTCAGAGCGGCGCTGGTGAGGGCGGAACAACCGCAGGCACGGGCGCTGGCGGCGCCGGTGCTGGCGGCGAAGGCGGCTCCGCGGGCGCGCACGATCCGGCGGCCGACCGACTCGCCAGCTGTACGGCTCTCTGCAACATGGAAGTCGATTCTGGGTCAGGCGGAGCCGGGGCGATGAGCTGCGGCGGTGACTGCGTGACCACCGTGTGCGACGTGAGCACCTGGACCAACGAATGCGTCGCCGTGTTCGACGCCTACTTGGCCTGCCTCAAGGGTGCCGATCCGAGCCTCTTCGTCTGCGGCGGACCCCACGGCATCATTTGGGACCAAGCGGGGTATTACACCTGCCCCCAGATCTATGCCGCGTACGTCACGTGCGGCAGCAGCGCCTAGTCTGCGGAATTCAGTCGACGCCACGCCCACGTCGGGCGTGGCGCGCGGTCGGGCGTGGCGCGCGAGCGCGCGGTTCAGCTGCGTCTAGCTGCCGAGATCGCCGACGTTCTGACCTTCGAACGTTGCGTGTAGGACGCAGCGCCGCTTCAGAACGTCTGTGAAAACGCGACGCTGCTCGGCCCGAGACGCAGGGAGGCGTGCGGTGACGCCTTTTCCTTCTCTTGGTCCTTGGTCGTCGGGGGCTTCGACAGCGTGAGGTAGAGGGCGACACCGCCGGTGACGATGGCGGCGGCGCCGAGGACGTCGGCGGCGCGGAGGAGGGTGGTGGCGCGGCTTTGGGCGGAGTCCAGTTGGTCGCGCGAGGAGCCGTAGGTCGAGCGGAGGTGGTCGAGGTCGTTCGCGGCGCTGATGCCGAGGCCCCCCGTGACGGCGGCGCCGGCGGCGAATGCTGCCGTTGCGGACCAGGTGCCCCAAATCCAAGCGGTGCGATCAGTCGGGGCCTGTTGCGGCGCAACGACGACGACGGGGCCGCGATCGGGCGGAGTCGGTTGGAGGTCGACGCGAAGACTCTGGGTGTCGCGGCTCGCAAGGGTGAGGGGCGTCTCGCGCGGGTCGAAGCCGTCTTTGCGCACGATGATGCGGTGGTCGCCCGTGTCGAGGAGGAGCGGCTCGGGTAGCGGGGTCGTGCCGGCGACTTCGCCGTCGACGAGGATTTCGGCGCCGGCCTCGTTGCAGTCGATGCTTAGGGTCGCCGTGCGGGTCGAGAGCATCTGGAGGTCGTCCGCCACGCTCTTGCGACGGTCTGCGTCGATCTTGTCGCCGCCCTCTTTGAGGTAGGATTGGAGTGCTTTGTAGGCGCGGGCATAGTCGTGAAGCTGAATTCGAACCTGGCCGATGTTGTAGAGCGCGCGGTAGTTCGGGACGAGCTCGTAAGCGCGATCGAACTCGATGGCGGCACGCTTGAATTCGCCGTCGGCGTAGAGCGCGAGGCCGGCTTCGTAGTGATCGCTCGCTTCGCGAATGGCAGCTTCGCTCGGCGCGGTGGGCGCGGCTGCGGCGGGTGCGGCGGGTGCGGGTGCGGCGTTGTCGGTCGCGGGCGGCGTCGCGTCACCGGCGTGCGCGCGGCCGGCGCTGAACGTGACGGCCAACACGAGCAAACAGGACGAAGCGAACGGACCCTCGAACGTGCGACGAAGCATCGCTCGAATCCTATCACGCTTTGTCGAGTCGACGCGCGGCGTGGATAGCTCGCGCAGCGGGCGTATCGGCGCGCCGCTTCTGCCCGACCGCTTAGTGAAGTGGACGGCGTGAACGCGAGTGACGAAGTGGACGCGAGTACACCGATGTAGGCAACGGGGCGCGCATCACCCACCGATTGAGGGGCGTGCGCGCCGTGAGCTCAGAATGGCTCCCGCGGCGCCCCACTCATCGGGCAATGCGCACGTTTCATCTCGTCGTTCTTACGTCGGTACTGCTCGCGGCTTGCGGGGGCAGTGGCGACGATGCGTCCAAACAACCCGCTGTGAAATCGACCGCCGACGCCGAGCGCGCGTATGTCGGACTCGACGCTTCCATCGACAAAGCCATCACGCTCGGTTTCGACGGTTTCAACGCCGCGACCAACGCGAACATCGCGCCGCAGGTCGCCAACGGCGACGACAAGGGCACGCTCACGGTGAGCGGCCAAGTCGACCAGGGCACCTCGTCCAACAAGACCATGCATTTGACGGAAGTCCTGAGCACCTACAGCGACGACGGGCAGCTCGCCTATGCGACTGACGACGCGGCGCTGCCGCTGCTCGAGCTGAAGCTCACCAAGGTCCCCACGGGAACGCTCGACGGCACGCTCGGCGGCTCTTTCAAGATGGACGGCGCGCTCAAAGGCAGCGTCACGCTCGCGCTCACCTTTTCTGGCGAGCTCCAAGCGAGCGCTGACGATCCGACGAAGGTCGAGCGCAAGCCGAATACGACGCACATCACGGGCACGGCGACGTCCGGCGACGACACGTACACGGTCGATGTGATGCGCTGAGCGCTACGATTCGTAGGCTTCGAGCCGCACACCCACGCGCCGCACGACGGCGACGAACGCCTGGCGTGACGGCGACGTATCGCCGGCGCGCCACACGAGCAAGAGCTCCGTAGTCGGCGCCCCCACGAGCGGACGGAACACGACGTTTCCGCGTCGGATCTCGCGTACGGACGCCGGCAGGATCGAAATGCCGAAGCCTGCGGCGATGAGGCTCAGCACGTCCACTTGCGGCGCTTCTTGCAAAATGCGCGGCGTGAAGCCCGCTCGCTGGCAGAGCGCGATCAGCAGGTCGAAAAACGCCGGCGCGCGCGGGCGTGGGAAGAACACGAACGGCTCGGACGAAAGCGTCTCGAGCCGAAGCGGCCCGATGCCCGCGAGCGGATGATCGGCGGGGAGCCCGACGACGAGCGGTTCGCGCCGCACGCATTCGGCCGTGAGCGCTTTGTCCGAGAGCGGTCCGCGAACGAAGCCCACGTCGAGCGCGCCGCTCTTGATGGCTTCGATTTGCTCCGCGAGCGAGAGCTCGCGCACGGTGAGCTCGACGTCGGGAAACTCCGCGCGGAACGCGCGCAGGAGCCCGACGAGCCCGGTGTACGCGAGCGACGAGGGGTAACCGACGGCGACACGCCCGCGTTCGCCCGCGTGCGTGCGGCGCGCTTCCCGAACTGCCGTATCGACGCTCTCGAGCACGGCGCGCGCGTGGCTGAGTAGGACCGCACCCGCCGAGCTCAGCTCGATGCGCCGCCGGCTGCGATCGAAAAGCGGAAAGCCGAGCTCGGCTTCGAGGTTTTGGATTTGGCGGCTGAGCGGCGGCTGCGCGATGCCGAGCCGTGCGGCGGCGCGGCCGAAATGGAGCTCGTCAGCGACCGTGACGAAATAGCGCAGGTGGCGGAGCTCCACGTTGTCGAATGATACCCCAAAGGTATGATTGCAACCCGATCGATATATTGGACGTTTGCCTTACCTGACCCTAGGTCTAGCCGAGCTCCTTTCGCCGACGGTGTGAAGCCGAAGGGGTCGGGCTAATTGTCCAAAGAATTCCGCAATGTGGCTGGTTAGGCTCGCTCTACGGCGCCCTTACACCTTCGTGGTGATGGCGCTGCTCATCCTGATCCTCGGGGTCGGCTCCATCCTGCGGATGCCGACGGACATCTTCCCGAGCATCGACATCCCGGTGCTCTCGGTCGTTTTCCACTACAGCGGCCTGCCGCCGGAGGAGATGGAGAAGCGCATCGTCACGAACTACGAGCGCGCGCTCACGACGACCGTCAATTCCATCGAGCACATCGAGAGTCAGTCGCTGACGGGCATCGCCGTCATCAAAATCTTCTTTCAGCCGGGTGCCAACATCGACGCCGCGACCGCTCAGGTGACGGCCATTTCGCAGACGGTCGTGCGGCAGATGCCTCCCGGCGCGACGCCGCCGTTCATCATTCGCTACTCCGCCGGCAACGTGCCGATCCTGCAGCTCGCGCTCAAGAGCGATACCTTGAGCGAGCAGCAGCTCTTCGACCTGGGCGTCAACTTCGTACGCGCGGACATCACCACCGTCCAAGGGACGCAAATCCCGTGGCCGTACGGCGGCAAGCAGCGCCAGGTGATGATCGACATCGATCCCGCCCGCTTGTACGCCTGGGGTCTTTCGCCGCGCGACGTGAATAGCGCGCTCGGGCTCGGCAACGTGATCCTGCCGTCCGGCACGGCGAAAATGGGGGACATCGAGTACCCGATTCAGATCAATTCGAGCCCGGAGCTGCTCGACGAAATCGCGGCGATCCCGGTGAAGACGGTGCGCGGCACGACCGTCTACATCCGTGACGTCGCGAGCGTGCGTGACGGGAATTCGCCGCAGACGAACATGGTGCACGTCGGGGGCCGGCGCTCGGTGCTGATGAGCGTGCTGAAGCTGGCCGAAGCGAGCACGCTCGAGGTGGTCGGACACATCCGCGAGATGTTGCCGACGACGCTCGCGAAGCTCCCGAAGGAGCTGTCCGTTTCGATGCTGTTCGACCAGTCGCTGTTCGTGCGCGCCGCGGTGAACGGCGTCGTGCGCGAGGCGGCAATCGCGGCGGTGCTGACGGCGCTGATGATCCTCGTCTTCTTGGGCAGCTTTCGCAGCACGCTCATCGTCGTCATCTCGATCCCGCTCTCGATTCTGGTTTCGCTCGTCGCGCTCGATTTGCTGGGCAACTCGCTCAACGTGATGACGCTCGGCGGGATGTCGCTCGCCGTCGGCATCCTCGTGGACGACGCCACGGTAGAGCTCGAGAACATGCACCGGCACATCGCGTTCGGAAAGCCGCTCGTCCGCGCGATCCTCGACGGAGCGCACGAGATCGCCGTGCCGGCGTTCGTCTCGACCTTGTGCATCTGCATCGTGTTCGTGCCCGTCTTGTTCATCACGGGCCCGGCGAAATTCCTGTTCACTCCGCTCGCCGAAGCGGTCGTGTTCGCGATGCTCACGTCGTATTTCCTGTCGCGCACGCTCGTGCCGACGCTGTCGCACTACCTGCTCGAAAAGGACGTCGAGCGGCATCACGGCGCGCGACCGAGCGGCTCGGGTCTCGGCGATCGCTTCGTGCGTGCGTTCGAGAATGGTTTCGATCGCTTGCGCGGCGCGTACGGCGCCGTGCTGGCCCTCGCGCTCGAGCACCGCCGCACGACGACCTTCCTGTTCGGCGGGTTCGTCGCGCTCTCGCTCGCGCTCTACCCGCTCATCGGCCGCGATTTCTTTCCGACGGTCGACGCGGGGCTCATCAAGCTGCACGTGCGCGGCCAGCCTGGCACGCGCATCGAGGAATCGGAGAAGCGCTTCGCCGACATCGAGAGCACGATCCGCACGGTGATTCCGCCCGCGCAGATCGACACGTTGATCGACAACATCGGCGTCCCGTACAGCGGCTTGAACCTGTCGCTCAGCGAAGGCGCGCTGATCTCGCCCGCGGACGGCCAAATCCTCATCGCGCTCAAGCCCGACCACCCGCCGACGCAAGGGTACGTGGAAGAGCTCAGAAGGAAGCTGCCGGAGCGCTACCCCGGCGCGACGTTCTTCTTTCTCCCGCCCGACATTTCGACGCAAGTCTTGAACTTCGGCCTCGCGGCGCCGATCGACATTCAAATCGTGAGCGCGCCCGGTCGCGACCAGGAAGCCTACGCCACGGCGCGGAAGTTCGCGGCGGCGCTCCGCGCCGTGCCGGGCGCCGAGGACGTGCACCTGGCGCAAGTGCCTGCCGTGCCGCAATTTCGAGTCGAAATCGACCGCACGATGGCGGCGCGCTTCGGCGTGAGCGAGCGCGACGTAGCGAGCGATCTCTTGGTCTCGCTCTCCTCGAGCGGCCAGGTGGCGCCGAGCTACTGGCTCGATCCCAAGCGCGGCGTGCAGTACCTCGTCGCCGTGCAGACACCGCAGTACGCGGTCGATTCGCTCGACGCACTACGCGCGACGCCGATCTCGACGCCGGGCGACGCCGGGACGCAACTGCTCTCGAACGTCGCGCACATCGTGCGCGCGACGGGCGCGGCCAACGTCACGCACTTCAACGCCTCGCGCACCTACGACGTGCAAGCGAACGTGGCCGGCACCGATCTCGCGTCCGTGGCGGCTGCGGTCAGCCGCATCGTCGAGCAGGAGAAGCCCAAGCTTTCGCGCGGCACGACCATCAACGTCAAGGGCCAGATCGAGAGCATGAACTCGTCGTTCCGCGGCCTCAGCATCGGGCTCGTGTTCGCCGTCGTGCTCGTTTACCTGCTGATGGTGGTCAACTTCCAGTCGTGGCTCGATCCGCTCATCATCCTGATGGCGCTCCCGGGTGCGATCGCGGGGATCATGTGGATGCTGTTCGTGACGCACACGACGTTCAGCGTACCGGCACAGATGGGCACGATCATGTGCGTCGGCGTCGCCACGGCGAACAGCATCCTCGTGGTTTCGTTCGCGAACAGCCGCCGCCGTTACGGCACTGACGCCAAAGAGGCCGCGCTCGCAGCGGGCATGACGCGGCTCAGGCCCGTCATGATGACCGCGCTCGCCATGATCATCGGCATGCTGCCCATGTCGCTCGGGCTCGGGGAGGGCGGGGAACAGAATGCCCCACTCGGACGCGCCGTCATCGGCGGGCTGCTCTTGGCGACAGCCTCTACCCTCTTGTTCGTGCCGGTGGCATATGCCGTGCTGAGAAAACGCCCGCCGGCCGTGCACGACCAGCTGGAGACCGAGAACACATGACCGCAAGCACTCCGCGCCATGCGAGCGGCACCGAGCCGCTCCCGCCCGACGCCGAGCTCGGCTTCGAGCTCGCCAAGCCAGCGCGTGTGTCGCGCGGCCGCGTCCTCGTTTTGGTCGTCCTCGGCGTCGCCGTTCTGGTCGGGACTTTCCTGATTGCGTTCCTACCGCGCCATCACGCGAGCAGCGAGCTCGAACGCACGGCGGCCGAGCGCGCCCACGCGCTCCCGCGCGTCACGGTCGTCAAGCCGCGCCTGCTCTCGAACGAGCGTACCCTCACCTTGCCCGGCAGTGTGCAGCCGCTCGAAGAGGCGGTGATCTACGCGCGCGCGAGCGGCTACGTGCGGCGCTGGCTCGTCGATATCGGCGCGCACGTGGCGGCGAACGAGCTGCTCGCCGAGATCGACACGCCCGAGCTCGACCAGGAGCTCGCTCAGGCGCGCGCCTCGCTCGCGCAAGCGCAGGCGAACGTCTTGCAAGCCCAAGCGAACAAAGGGTTTGCCGCCACGCAGCACCAGCGCACGGGCAAGCTCGTCGAAGCGGGGCTGTCGCCACAGCAGGACCTCGATCAAACCCTGTCGCGCACCGAGGTCACGGCAGCCGATCTCAAGGTGGCGGAGGCGAACGTCAACGCTCAGCGGGCGAATATTCGCCGCATCAGCGACCTCGAGTCGTTTTCGCGCGTGACGGCGCCGTTCGCGGGCACCATCACGGAGCGCACGATCGATCGCGGCAGCCTCGTCTCGGCCGGCGGCACGGCGACGCCGCTCTTCAGGCTCGCTTCGACCAGCATCGTGCGCGTGTTCGTGCAGGTGCCGCAGGACGCGGCGCCGAGCATCGTGCTGAACGCGCCCGCCGAGCTCAACATCCGCGAATTCCCGAACGAGACCTTCAAAGGGACGGTCGCGCGCACGGCGGGGGCGCTCGATCAAGCGACGCGCACGCTCAGCACGGAGGTGCGCGTGCCGAACGCCGACGGCCGGCTGCTCTCCGGCATGTACGCGGAAGTGCGCATCACGTTGCCCTCGGCGCGTCACGTGTTCGAGCTGCCCGCGACCGTGCTGATGAACGACGCAGAGGGCCTGCGCATCGGCGTCGTCGATGCGAACAATCGGGTGCATTTGCAGCGCATCGTGCTCGAGCGCGACCTCGGTTCCACCGTGCACATCGCGAGCGGCATCGACGGGACGGAGCGCGTCGTGCAGGTGCCGGGGCCCGAGCTCATGGAGGGCGAGCGCGTCGACGCCCAAGCTGCGAAGGTGCCGCCGCCGAGCCCGTCGAGCTCGGTCGCGGTGACGGGCGCGCTCGGGACGGCGCCGAAGCCGGTCGCTTCCGCGCCACGCTGATAGAGTTCACGCCCGCATGCGGGCCTCCACGCTGCTCACTTCGCCGGTCTCCTTCGGGGATTTCCTGCTCCGGCTCGGCTTCTTCGCGCTCGCCCCCGTCGGCATCGTGCTTGCCGCCGAGCTCTTTCCCGTGCGCGGGGCGCTCATCGACGTGGGCCTCGCGCTCGCGGTGTTCATCGCCGGCGAGGCCGCTCGGAGCGTCGCCAAGCGCTCGCGCGTCGCCACCGTGCTCCTGAAGGAAGCGCTCGCTTTCGAAGGATATTACCGCGAGAAGCCGCCGCGCCGCTTCGTCTACTACTTCTTCTACCCGCTCTTGTTTCCGTACTGGCTCTCGAACCGGGAGGCGCGCCGCGAGTTTTTGATGTTTCGCGGCTACACGCTCGGCTCGCTGCTGATCCTCTTGCTCTCGCTCGGCTGGCAGTACCACCGCGACTACTTGCCGGAGCTCGGCATGCGGCGATTTTTGCCGGCCGTCGCGATCTCGCTCGTGGTCGAGACGTTGCTCGTGCTCTCGCTCTTGATGCCGATCGCGACGACGGTCGTCTGGTATCACGCCAGCTTTCGGCGCCGGCGGCTCGTCGTCGTCTTACTCGCGGGTCTCGTCTCGACGGCTGCCGTCACCTACCGCGTCTCGAGTCGCCGCGATCCGATCGTCTCCTATTTCACGCGCAAGCGCGTGGCTTGGCGCACGTCCGCCGCGCGTCGACGCGCTCACGCCGCGCTGCTCGACGGCGTGATGACGGCCTGGAACGACATGTATCGCCTGCGCACGAAGGGTGCGGGCGTCGAACAGGACGGCAAAGTCGAGGGCGTGCCGCTCGATGACGCGCGCGAGAAGCTCCAGGCCTTCTACAAGCCGGACGAGGCGTTCGCGTTCGATCTCTGGGCGAGTCCCAAGCACCACCCGCGCCTGATCGTCCTTTACAGCGAAGCGCGCTCCGGCCGCCCGCCCATCTGGGTCGCGCTCGAAAACGGCGCCGAGATCCGCCATAGGACGTCGCTGCCGCAGGGTGCGCTCGACGCCATGAAGGAAGCGGCAGACACGAGCGACGCGCTCGGCATGATTTGGGAAGACGACTGAGGCGTAGCCGTGACTCCACTGTGAGTGAAACGCGGCGCCGCTGCGACCGGCGCCGCCGTCCCGGCGTGAGACGGCTTGACCCCGGCTGCGCCGGCCCCAAAAACTCCCGTGCATCGGCTTGACGAGCCCTCAACGGATACTATCTACTTCCACGAAGTGAACGCGGATTCAGAAAATGTACGCGCGCGTCAGCGGCTGAGGGATCGGCTGCGCGAAGCCACCGTGCGTGAGATTCTCGCCGCGACCGAGGAGATCCTGGTGGAGAACGGCGTCGAGCACGCCACGATGGCGAAAATCGCCGAACGCGCCGGGGTGGCGGTCGGCACCTTGTACAACCGCTTCAGCGATCGCGACGAGCTCATCGAGGTGCTGCTCGCCGAACGACGCGGCGATTTGCTGCGTCAGCTCGACGAGAGCATGCAGGCGCTCGAACAGGCGGGGTTCCGAGAACAACTCGTGGGGTTTTTCACGACACTCTTCACACACATGGCTCAGCACCGCCCGTTCTTGAAGCTCGTGTTCGCGCGGGAGATTGGCGCGCAAGAAGGGCGCGAGCGGATGTCGCGCGAGATGTTCACGCGGCTCGAGAACATGCTGAAGCGCGGGCACCGTGAAAAGCTCTTGCGTCGCGACGGCGACCACTGCTTTGCGCTCACGCTGTTTTGGTCGGCCAAGGGGACGCTGGCGCGCGACGACCAAGGGCTCGCCGAGCTTTCGCCGGCGCACGCGGCGCGTTCGGTGGTAGGGCTGTTCCTCGACGGTGCGGCGCGGGAGGAACGATGAGCACGTCGCCGAAACCGCCCGTCAACAAGTGGCTCGTCGCGATCTCGGTGACGTTCGGCACGTTGATGGGCACGATCGATGCTTCGATCGTGAACGTGGCGACGCCGCACTTGCGCGGCGCCATGGGTGCGACGGTGCAAGAGATCACGTGGGTGACGACCGGGTTCGTGATCGCGAACGTGGTCGTGATGCCGCTCACGGCGTTCTTCGGCCGGTTTTTCGGGCAGAAGCGCGTGTATCAGTCCGCCCTCGTGCTGTTCGTGATCGGCTCGGGGCTGTGCGGCCTCGCGCGGAGCTTACCGGCGCTGGTTGCGTTCCGGCTCGTGCAGGGGCTCGGTGCCGGCGCGCTCCAGCCGACGGAGCAGGCGATTTTGCGCCAGACGTTCCCGCCGAAGGAGCAGGGCATGGCGATGGCGCTCTACGGCGTCGCCGTCGTGATCGGTCCCGCTTTCGGCCCCACGATCGGCGGCTACATCGTCGATAACTTCAGCTGGGAATGGATCTTCTACATCAACCTGCCCGTGGGCGCGCTCGCGCTCTTCATGGTGCACCGCTTCGTGTACGAGCCCGAAGACATCCGGCTCAATAACCTCGCGATGGCGGAGAAGCAGCGCAAGCACTTGGACTGGCAGGGCATCGCGCTCCTCACGATGGGCGTCGCCACGCTGCAGTACGTGCTCGAAGAAGGTCAGAAGAACGACTGGTTCGAGTCGAGGGAGATCACGTACGTCACCTTCGTCGCGGCGGTGGCGATCGCGGCGTTCGTCATCCGCGAGCTCACCGCGACGGTGCCTGCCGTCAACATCTCGCTCTTCAAGGAGCCGGTGTTCGCCTCAGGCACGCTCGTGGGCGCGGTGATGTTCGCCATGCTGCTGTCGCTGACGTTCCTTTTGCCCGTGTTCATGCAGGAGCTGCTCGGCTTCACGGCCGTGCAGGCGGGCCTCGCGCTGATGCCGCGCTCGCTCGTGATGATGGTGACGATGCCCATCATCGGGCGCCTCTACAACAAGGTCTCGCCGCGGGTCTTCGTGGCCTTCGGCGTGCTGCTCTTCTGCTGGAGCGCCTGGCTCATGAGCCACTACACGCTCGATACGACTTCGCGCGACGTGGTGTTCGTGCTCGCGATTCAGGGCGTCGCGTTCGCCTGCCTGTTCATTCCGCTCACGACCGTGGCATTGAGCCGCATCCCCCGCCATTTGCTGGCGGACGCGACGGGGCTCAACTCGCTCTTGCGCCAAGTCGGCGGTTCGCTCGGGCTCGCGATCTTCGCGTCGCTCATCCCCCGCATCGCGAAGTTCAGCAGCACCGCGCTCGCCGCGCACATCACGGCGGATCGCCCCGAAGTGACCGCCCGCTTCGCCATGCTGACGAGCGTGTTCGAGCGAGGCGGCTATGACGCGGCGTCCGCGCGCCTGGCGGCGGGGCGCGTGATCGGCGGCATGGTCGCGCAGCAGTCGATGGTGCTCACCTTCGAACGGCTATTTTTGCTGTCGGGGATTCTATTCTTGTTCGTATTGCCGTTGCTCTACTTCTTGAAGTCGCCGGATCATGGGCCGCAGCAGGCGGCGCCGGCGGAGCCCGTGCACGTCGAGCTCTGAGCGCGACTTTTACGAATATTGGTTGGGATTTTTTTTAGGAAACAAGTCATGCAAGCCGAAACGCGACAAGAGTCGCAGCCCAAGCGAGTATCCGAAGCCACCGTCAAGCTCGACGGCGCAAAGGCCGAGCGGACCGAAAAGACGGAGACGCGCGGCGCCGCTCCCGAAGTCGCGGCGCCCGTCGAGCCGACGAAGGCCAAGGGAAAGCGTCCATTCCTCGTGCTCGGCGCCGTCGTGGCCGTCGCGCTCGCCGCCTACGGCGGTTACGTGTTGCTCACCGCCGGTCGCGAGAGCACGGACGACGCGCAGGTCGCAGCCGACGTCGTGCCCGTCTCGGCGCGCGTGGGCGGACAAGTGCTGCACGTGGCGATTCAGGAAAATCAGCGCGTCAAAAAGGGCGATCCGATCGCGACCATCGACGACGCCGACTACAAGGCGAAGGTGAAGCAGGCGGAGGCGGAGCTCGCGAGCTCGCACGCGCAAAAGGCGCAAGCCGATGCGCAGGTCTCGATCGTCACGGCGACCTCGACCGGCACGCTCTCGAGCGCCAAGGCGGCATACTCCGGCTCGAATGTCGGGGTGGCGTCGGCCGACGCGCAGGTTGCGGCGGCGCAAGCGGCGATCGTGCGCGCCGAGGCCGACGTGAAGAAGTCCGACGCCGACCTCAAGCGCGCGCAGGAGCTCCGCGCCGCCAACGCGGCGCCCCAGGAGATGCTCGACAACGCCCAGTCGGCCCACGATTTCGCGCAAGCGTCCCTCGCGCAGGCGAAGGCGCAGCTCTTGGCCGCGCAGGAGGGCAAGCGCGGCGCCATCGCGCGTGTTTCCGAAGCGGCGGGTAAGGTCGCGCAGAGCGCGCCCATCGACGCGCAAATTGCGGCCGCGCACGCCCAGGCCGATCTCGCGTCCGCGCGCGTCGCGAGCGCCGAGGCCGCGCTCGATCTCGCGAAGCTTCAGCTCTCCTACACGCAGATCACCGCTCCCGCGGACGGCATCGCCTCGAAGCTCGGCGTCCACGACGGGCAGCTCGTCGCGCCCGGGCAACAGGTGGTGCAGATCGTGCCGACGACGACCTACGTGCTCGCGAACTTCAAAGAGACGCAGGTCGGCCGCATGCGGCCCGGCCAAGAGGCGAAGATCGAGGTGGACGCGTATCCGCATCGCACGTTCGCCGGCAAGGTCGAGAGCATCTCGGGCGGCACGGGCGCGAGCTTTTCGCTGCTTCCGGCCGACAACGCGTCGGGCAACTTCGTGAAGGTCGTGCAGCGCGTGCCGGTGCGCATCGCGTGGGTCAATCCTCCGACCGACGTGGCGCTCCGCGCCGGTCTCTCCGTGGACGCCGAGGTCGAGGTAGGGCAGTGATACGCTACGGTTTGGTTTCGGTCGCGCTCCTCGGAGCGCTGGGTGTGGTGCGCTCGGCGCGGGCGGACGAGCTCGCGATCGAGGACGTTTCGAAGCTCACGGTGCAGAATCTCGCGGAGCTGCAGGCGGCGCGCGAACACGCGACGGCGGCCGAGCGGCAGAGCAGTAGTACGCGCTCGCGGCTCTTTCCGAGCGTGCACGTGAGTGACGAGTACCAGTATTGGAATCACGAGTTCGCTCCGCCATTCCTCTTGCCGGGGTCACCTCCCGGAACTCCCACACTGAAGTTTCCGGTGCGTGATCAGCAGACCAACGTGTTCGTCGTGAGCGGCCGTCAACCGCTGCTCGGGCTATTGCGCGGCACTCAGGACTACAAGGCGCGTTCGAGCAACGCTGAAGCCTCCGCCGCAGGAGTCAAGGTCAGCGAATCCGATGCTCGCACGGACGTAGAGCTCGAGTACCTGCGCCTGTTCCAGGCCAAGGCGCGCTCCGAGATTGCGCAGGCGTCGGCAAACGAGCTCGCGCAAGAAGTGACGCAGACGGCAGCGCGCGTCAAAGCGGGCACGCTCACGAACTCGGATTTACTTCGGATCCAAGTCGCCGAAGCGAACGCACGCCAAGAAGTGATCGTTGCGGACGCCGAGGCGACGGTGTCGCGCGGCATCATTTTGTCGGCGATTGGACGCTCGCCCGAGGATACGACGACCGAGTTCAAGCCACCGCTCGAGTTGCTGGCGCAGTCCGATATGCCGTCTCCAGTTGCCGCCGATGCCGTCAATCGCAGGCCCGAGATGCGGCAGGTCAAGTTGCGCGCCGAGTCCGCCGCGCACGATGAACGCGCGAGCTTTTACGCCATGCTGCCCGAGGTCGACCTCGAAGGTGCCTACTTGCGCACGGACGGCCAAAAATTCGCCGATCCGAATTCGGCATACGTCGGTGTCAAAGCCGATTGGGCGATCTGGGAGTGGGGCGCGAAATCGAGCGCGCATGAAGCCGCCGCGGCGGAAGTGCGGGCAGCGGCGCAGGACGTCGAGGCAACCCGGCGCCGCGTTTTGCGTGAAGTCGCCGCGCGCAGGGCGACACTCGGTTCGGCGGCGAGCGCCGTCACGCTCGCGCGCCAAAATATCGCGAGCGCGGAGGAAGCGTACCGCGTGACGGCGGTGCAAGTGCAAGCGGGGACGAGCACGACCACGGACCTCTTGAACGCGGAGTCCGCGCTCACCGAAGCGCGCCTGAAGCTCGAGAATGCGCGTTACGCGCAGGCGGCGGCGCGAATCTTGCTGGATCGCGCGATGGGGCTCAGGTAGGCGTCGTCCCGACGAACTGTCACCAAGGCTTGAACACGAACGCCGCGCCGAGCCCGATGAACCCGAAGCCGACCAGGTGATTCCAGCGCAGCGTTTCCTCGAGGTAGTAGCGCGCGAACAGCACGAAGACGCAGAGTGTGATCACCTCTTGGACGGTCTTGAGCTGCGCGGTCACGAGGCCGGCGTGCGCGCCGATGCGGTTGGCGGGCACTTGGAAGCAATACTCGAAGAAGGCGATGCCCCAGCTCGCGAGGACGACGAGCCAGAGCGGCGAGCCCTGGTGGTGCTTGAGATGCCCGTACCAGGCGAACGTCATGAAGACGTTCGAGACGATGAGGAGCAGGACGGTAGCGAGAGCCATGCGGGTCGTCGCCGTTCATCGCAGAGGCGAGCACGGCTGTCCACGCCGCGCTGTCGCCGAACGTCTTTGGAGGCAGAGCGCGGAACTCGGCGCTGACTGCGGCGAAGGTGCGTGAATTCGTGCTATCCGTCACCCGCTTTGACAGACCGCGCTCTTCGTATCGGCAACGTCACGCTCCGCCCGCACCGTCCGACGCTCATCGCGCCGTTCACGGACACGACGCCCGAGCGCGTGCTCGACGGAGCGGTGCGCGCAGGGCTCGACCTGCTGGAAGCGCGCGTCGATCTGTTTCGCGATCGAGAGCTCGAGCCCGTGGGTGAGTGTCTCGCGCGAGCGGCTCGCTTCGCGCCGCTCCTCCTCACGATCCGTTCGGCGAGCGAGGGCGGCGCCTGGAAGGGGCGCGACGCCGAGCGTCTCGAGCTCTATCGCGCGCTCTTGCCGCTGGTCGATGCGGTGGACGTCGAGCTTGCGGCGTCGATTCGGACGGCGGTGGTGCAGGCGGCTCGTCGCGCTGAACGTTTGGTGGTGCTGTCGCACCATGATTTTCGGCGGACGCCCGCGGACGGCGCGCTCGAGCGCGTCGTGAAACGCGGGTTTGGGTCGGGCGCAGACATCGTGAAAATCGCGGCGCACGCGCGGGACGACGGCGACGGTGCTCGCCTCGCGGCGCTGCTCGCTCGTCACGCCGCGCGGCCCCTCGTCGTCATCGGCATGGGCGAGCACGGCAAAAAGACGCGGGTCTTCTTCCCTGCGCTCGGTTCGCTCTTTACGTTTGCGTCGCTCGACCGCGGCACGGCGCCCGGTCAGCTCGACTTGGCCGAGACGCAGCGCGAGCTTAGATTTTTCTATCCCGACTACACGGCGCCCGCGAAGCCGCCCGTTACGAAGCGGCGTCGTCCGAGCGCGAAGCGGCGTCGCGCTCGCTGAACGGCGAGCACTCATTGCCGCGCTTTTGCACAGGCGTTATGGTCGCGGCATGCGGGCAGTGGGCATCATCGGCTGTTTGTTCGTGCTGGTTCTCCCTGTGGCGTGTGGTGGCAGCCAGCATCCGGCTGAGCTTGCGCCCACGTCCGACTCGAGCTCCAAGGACGTGCCGGAGACGCCGCCCTCCGACGCCGCCAAACCGGCATCCGACTCCGCGTCGAGCGATGACGCGAAGCCTGCCGCCGACGCCGCCGACACTCCGAAGAAGGCGAGCGCCGACATGCCGGCGCCCGAGTTCAAAGAGAACGGCTCCGTGATCGACGCCATCAACGCGGTGCCCCAGGGCACGCCGCGGCTCAACATCGAGCAAGAGGCGCTTGGTCGTCCGCTCAATAACCCCGAGCTCTACGAGCCGTGTAAGCCCGGCAGCGCGCACTTCAAAGCCAAGGTCGCGATCTGGGACGGCAAAGCCGTCGGGCTCGACCTGACGACCACACCGAAGAACGCGAAGCTTGCCGCCTGCGTCGCCGAGCGCATCCGCTCCATCACCTGGCCCGACAAGGTGAAGTCGCTGAACATCGTCGAATACACGTTCTGACCGGCAGCGGCGGGGACGCGGCGCACGATTGCGAGGCCAAGTGCTTCCGGTACGGACCGTAACCGTTTAGACGTTCTTCCACATGAAGTTCGGCGTGCCGTTCCGGCTAGCCCTCGGCGTGAGCTCGCTCCTGAGCACACCGGCGCTCGCGGCGTCAGCGGACATTCCTGAGCTCCGGTATCAGGCGCCGCCAACCTGCCCGTCGCGCGCCGAGTTTTCGGCGTTCGTGGCAGCCCGGACGCACGCCTGGCTCGCTCCGGCCTCGCCGTTCGCCGTGATGATCCAGATCGAACCGTCCGCTGACGGCGAGCGCTTCGTCGGTGACGTGACGTTCGTGCGCGCGGCGCATGAGACCGTGCGACAGCTGAATTCGCCGCGCTGCGAGGAGCTTGCTCGAGCGCTCGCGCTCATCGTAGCCATCCTGCTCGATCCCGCGCTCTCGCAGCAGGCGCCCCCCGTCAAGGTCGTAACGCCGCGCCCGGCTCCGACTTCCCCCACGTTCAAGCCCGCTCCCCCGCCGTGGCTCGTCGCGGGGGTCGGGGCCGAGCTCGTGACGAGCCTGCTCGGTGAGCCGAGCTTCGGCGAACGAATTTTCGTCGGTGCCGGACGGGGCGCTGGGTCGCTTTGGCTGAGCTCGGCGAGCCTCTCCTTCTCGCGAGTGTTCGATCACGCAACGAGCTCCGAGAGCGGCGCGCGAGCCGAATTCGAGCTTTGGGCGGCGCGCCTCGACGGCTGCGTCGCGCGCGCTGCGAACGGGCTACTCGGCATCGAGCCCTGCGTCTTTTTCGAAGCTGGGCAGCTGCACGCGCTCGGGTTGCACCCATCGGGCGACGTGACCCGCATCGAACCGTGGGCGACCACCGGCATCTTGCTTCGACCGACGCTCACGCTCGCGCGCCGGCTCGTCATCGGCGCCGAGCTCGGCTTGCACCTGCCGCTCACGCGCTATCGGTTCGCCTTCACCGGGGAGCCCCCGCTCTACGAGACGGCTGTCGTGGGCTTCAACGGCGCGCTGGGGCTTGGCGTGCGCTTTCCGTGATCCCGGGGGAGGCTGCGGCTCATTGTAGGTGAGTGGATGTCCGCCCCTAGTGTCGTCAGTCCCGCCGGCGCCGACGAGGTCGCCTCGGGCGGACTTGACGAGCGTACGGCGCGTCTAGCCTCGCTCGCCAGCGAGCACTTTGGCTTCATCTGGCGCTCGTTGCGGCGGCTAGGGGTGCCACCGAGCAGCGTCGATGACGCCGCACAGCAGGTCTTCGAGGTCGCCGCGCGGCGGCTCGCCGATATCGAGCCCCGGCGTGAGAAGGCATTTCTGTTCAAGACGGCGCTCCTCGTCGCGACCGAAGCGCGGCGTCTCTCGGCACAGACGCGCGCACGCGCTGCCGAGAGCGACATCGAGGCACTTCATGACGCTGGCCCGACGCCCGAGGAGAGCGCACTCCGCGGCGAGAAGCGGCTGTTGCTCGATCGCGTGCTCCGCGCGCTCGAGCTCGAGCTGCGCACCGTCTTCGTGCTCTACGAAATCGAAGAGCTCGAGGTCCGGGAAATTGCCGAGCTCGTCGGAATCCCGCGCGGCACCGCGGCGTCGCGCCTGCGCCGGGCTCGTGAAGCGTTCCACGCCGAGGTCAACCGCCTGCGCGCCCGGCTCGAGTTCCCTGGAGGTCCGCGTGAGTAAGCAGCTGCCCCGCCTGATCGAAGCCGAAGACGAGCTCGAGCGTGAGCTCATCCTGTCCGCGCGGAGCGACGAGCCCAGCCGGCGCGCCCTCGAGCGCACGCTGCTGAGCCTCGGCGTGGGGCTCACGGCCGTGCCGGTGGCGGCGGCAGGAGCGACGCCGAGCGTCGCTGCCGGGGGCAAACTCGGTGCGGCCGTGCTCGCGAAGTGGCTGCTCAGCGGCGTCGCGCTCGGCTTGGCCACGGCCGGGGCCGCGCATCTTTCGGCTGTGATCGGCCAGCCTCGACAGCGGGCCACGGGGGCGGACGCGCGAAATAGCGCGGCTCCGCACGTACGAGCGAGCGCCGCGAGCCGCCCAGCGCCGGCGAACCCGAGTTCGGGCATGGCGCAGCCCGAGACGCCCGAGACGCCACCTCGAGCTGCGCGACTGCCTGCGGCGGCGCGCGAAGCGCCACCCCCGCGCACCGACGAACAGCGACTCGTCGAAGAGCCGCTCGGGCCCGCGCCCGCCTCGAGCGCTCGCCCGGCGGACCTTTCGTTCGCCGTCGAGCAGGCGCCCCTCGCGGCGCTTGCACGCGAGACGGCGCTGATCGATGCGGCGCGCCGTGCGCTCGCGCGGGGCGACGCGCAGGGTGCGCTCGCCACGCTGGCCGGCTACGAACGCGAGTTCTCGCGTGGAGCGCTCGAGCCGGAGGCTTCGGTGCTCAAGGTGCGTGCCCTCCTCGGCGCGGGCGATCGCGCTGGAGCGGAGGCACTGGGCCGCCGCATCATCGCGCAGGCGCCACGCAGTGAGCACGCCCGGGCGGTCCGCGCCGCGCTCGATGCGCGAGCGCATCCCTGATGCCCGACGAATTCGTGATCACGGGCCACGCTTCGGCTCATTGTTGGAAAGAGGACGCCAAGCATGAAGGCTGAATTCGTTGGCTTCGCAGCGGTCGTGGTGATCGGCGCGTGTGGTCCGCATAGTGTGGATCTCGGCGGCGAGCCCGCGGGTGGCAGCACTGGTCACGGCGCGAGCGGCGGCACCGGCGACGCGATGAACGGCGGCACGGGCGACGCGACGCGCGGCGGCTCCGGCGGCGCGATGAGCGTGGGCGGGAGCAGCAACGGGGAGGGTGGCACGGTGGGGGGGAGGGGTTCTCACGTGGGGGGGACGGGGGCTCAGGGCGGTTCGACGGGTGGCGGCCCGGCGGTCGTTTGCGGCGACGGCGTCCTCGAAGGCGACGAGGTCTGCGACGACGGCAACACCCTTTCGGGCGACGGCTGCAACGCCACCTGCTCCGACGGCGATGCGGGCTACAGCTGCGCGCCGGGTCTTGGCTGCATCGCGATCTGCGGCGACGGCATCCTTGCCGGCGACGAGCTCTGCGACGACGGCAACAGAATCGACGACGACGGTTGCCCGAACGACTGCGGCCACGACTACGGCATCGACTGCAAGGGCCCGCTGCGCGCGCCCGCCGCTCCCGCTGCGGGAGAGCCCCAAGGTCCCTGCGACATTTACGCCGCTGACGGCGGCCCCTGTGTCGCGGCCCACAGCACGGCGCGCGCGCTGTATGCGACGTATGACGGCCCTCTCTATCAGGTGAAAGACGAAAGCGGCGCGACCCTGGACATTTCCGTGGTGACGCCGGGCGGCCTCGCCGACTCCGCCGCGCAAGACAGCTTCTGCGGCAGTCGCACCTGCACGATTGCGATCATCTACGACCAATCGGGACACGGAAACCACCTCACCACCGCCCCCGGCGGAATGGCCAAGAACACTCCCGACAACGAGGCGGCTGCGAGCGCTGTCTCAGCCACCTTTGCGGGCCAGAAGGTGTACGGCGTCCACGTCGTGCCGGGCGTCGCCTATCGCAACAACGCGGCCTGCGATACGGCCACGGGCGACGCAGCCGAGACCGAGTACGCGGTGGTGGGGGGCACTTTTTACAACAACGGCTGCTGCTTCGACTACGGCAACATGGAACGCGGCAATCGAGACGATGGTGAGGGCGCGGCGGAGGCCATCTACTTTGGAGCCACCACCATTTGGGGCCGAGGAGACGGCGCCGGTCCGTGGGTGATGGGCGACTTGGAGAACGGTCTCTGGGCGGGGAGCTTCTCGCCGAACCCGAGCAACAAATCCCTGAGCTTCAGGTACGTCACGGCCATGCTGAAGGGCGACGCACCGGGCACGAACCATTGGGCGATCAAGACCGGCGATGCCCAAGCCGGACCACTGACGACGCCGTTCGACGGGCAGCGCCCGAGCGCTCGCTACAATCCGATGCGGAAGCAGGGCGCCATCGGCTTGGGAACGGCCGGAGACAACAGCACCAACGGTCAGGGCGACTTCTTCGAGGGAGTCATGACCACGCATTACTCCTCGGACGCCGCCGACGACGCGGTCCAGGCGAACATCGCGTCCGTGTACGGCGCACCCTAGCTCTGTCCGTGCTCCGAAGGGCGCTCCGTGCGCCAGCACTGCCGGACGACCACGTCGCGCGTCAGTTTAGACAGGCAATGAACGCCGCTTGTTCGTCGGCACAAGCCTCGACGGCCGGAATGCCGTCGGAGTTGCAGGTGATCGGTTCGCCGACGGCACACGTCTGAAATGTGGCGTAGGGCGCGGCGCAGGTGCCCGCGCTGAGCGCCTGACAATCCCTCACGCAACTCACTTGGTCGGTGGGGCCGTGCGGACAGTGTGCAGCGATGCTCGAGGCGCAGCCGCTGTCGCACGTCGACGTCCCGCCACCCGTGCCGGACGCCCCGCCCGAGCCTTGCGCCGTGGAGCCGCCGCTTCCCGCGCCGCCGCTCGCGTCGTCGTCACCCGAGCTGCAGGCTTGCGACAGCATGAAACAGGCGGACGCGATCAAGGCCCAGGCGCTCAGGTTCATCCGACCGAGGATACTCCAAACGCTTCCGAGCGCGACGGGCACCTTGTCCTAGGGATGCCCGTCGCGGTTCGTCGCGGGTGCCCGCGCTATTGCGGAATGACCTGCTGCGTGGCCGTGCAGGAGCCGCCGTTCTGTTGCAGGACACTGCCGGTCTCGGGGTCAGTCAGCATCGCCGAAACGTTGACGGTGGGTAGAACACCCGAAGCCGGCGGGTTGATGATGATTTGGACTGAGGGCGATTGTCCGCCCGCGAGGGGCACGACCGGCAGCGCCACGTAGCTTGCGCCAAGGACGATGGTCGTCTTCGTGCCGTCGTTGGTGACGGACGAGAGTCCGGGTGTGCCGTTCCAGAGTGCGGCCCACGCGCCACCGGCGTCGCCGAAGACGAACGAAACGCTCGGGCCGCCAGCCGCTCCCGGGGCGGGTGTTGCCGGCGTCATGCTGACGCCGAGCAGCAGATTCGCGCTCGTGGTTGTCGTGTTCGTGATGCTGTAGGAGCACTCCGAATCGATCTGCACGTTGCGCTGCGCGATCTGGTTCGAGCTGTAGGCCGGAGGCAGCACCGGAGCCGTTGCGGAGACGGCGGGCGGAGTCTCGTTCGGTCCGGAAATCGCGGCGAGCAGGCATTTGTGACCGCCCGCGCCGGGCGTCCACGCGAAGGGCCCGATGATGGCCGAGCTGAACGCGTTGACGATCGTCCCGGTGCCGTACGAGTTGTACATGCCGGCGGCGGCATTCGAGGTGACGCCCTGCCAGTTCGCAAATCCGAGGTTCGGATCCGCCGCGTCGATGTAGACACTGATGGGGCCCGGAACGCTCGTGCACCCGAAGTCGTTGTGGATGCGGAGGTACACGTCGTACGGAGCCCCGCCCGTGAGCGCGACGTCGGCGGGCGTGTCGTTCACCGTCGGCGCCGGAACGCCGTGCGGCACCACGAAGATGTCCGGACTTTCCCAGAACGGCACGCCGCCGGAGTTCGAAGGCGTACCGCCGTTGTCACCCTCGTTGTCCTTCAGGTAAATGTGATTCGAGAAGCTCGCGAGGCATGCGCCGGTGCCGGAGCCCGCGTCGCTGGTCGAAGAAACCTGTTCGGTGACTGCGAGGTTCCGATTGGGGAACGACACGATGGGTGCGGGAACGAGCAGCAGGTTGTTCTTTTCAGCCGAGGTGCGATTGGTCTGGTACTGCACGTCGCTCGCGGAAAGAGCGGTCTTGCTGGGGCAAGTAGGACCTGCGGCCGACACGTCGTCTTGGCAATTCGAAACCGCATAACGCTGCACCACTTCGGCGTTGGAGAAAGAGGCGACTGCGCGATTGTAGGCGCCCATGAAGCCGCCCGTGAGGTTGGTCCACGAGTTCGCGAGTCCGTACTGATCCGGGGTGACGACCGCATAGAGTCCGGGGATTCGATTGGGCAAGGCCGTCTCGCTCGTCGGTTGGACGTCCTGGCTCGACACCCAACTGAATTGCGCGACTGCTCCGATGAGCGCGTTGCCTCCCGACGTGTACGCGTACGCCGCGAGGTTCGAGAAGTCGCCAGCCTGCAACGGTCCGACGCGAGTCGTCACGTCCAGCGAGACGCCGCCGCCGACCGTCTGCTGAACGCCGTCAGCGCCCACGCAGAAGTTTTGATCGGTCCACGCAGCGGTCCCGCCCTGCCACGTCTCGATGCACACCGCGGTGTGGCCGGTCGAGCCGTCGGTGGGAATGCCGAATTGGACCCAGCACGTTCCGGGGTACGGGCTCGGGCACGTGAACCAATTCGTGTTGAGCTGGGCGCCCCAGAGGTTGCCCGTCACGGCGCCGGTGCTGGCCTCAGTGCCGGTGAGGAGGGTCGACTCGACCTGTCCGTACACGAGCGGGATGGTCGGGCTTCCGACTGGTGGGACAGTGGCGAGGCCGTCGGCGCTCACGTCGAGCGACTGGAAGCCACTGCCGAGAATCGCCTTCGGATCCTTGCATTGGACCTGCAACCAGCCGTTCAAGGTGCCGATGTAGCAGCCCACTTGGCCGGGCGGTTTCGGTAGCGGAGCGAGACCTGTGCCGCCGGGAGTCGTGGAGACCTGTGAGCAGGCTGCGCCGCGATCGAAGTGCAAGGACGCGCCAGAATTGACGAAGTTTACGCCGCTACCGATGATCGAGCCGAAGATCGCGGAGTTGACGGACACCGACGAGGTCGGCGCGTAAATCATGCCGTAGAGCGCGCCGCCGCTGTTGACGTTGACGAAGCTCGAGCTCGTCACCAAAAACGCGAGGTTGCGTGGTGTGCCGTTCAGGTTTTCGTTGCCGCCCAGGTTCAGGTTGCCCGTGACCCAGATGCGAACCTGACCGGCGGGCGCGATCTTGATGGCACCCGGGAAGTTCACGTTGATGTTGGCGGCGACGTAATTGCCCGGAGCGAGCGTGATGCTGTCCGCGGCCGTGTTGATGTTGATCGAGCCGGGGCTCGAAGAGCCGAGCGGGAGCTTGATGGCGTTCGCCGGCACGGGGACGACGCTGAACCCCCCCGGAGTGTTCGGTTGCAGCAGCCCGCGCACGATCGCGCCGTTGTTCGTGATGGACTTGGCGGCCTGAACGAGGACGCCCGACCCGATGTTGCTCCCGCCGTACGGGCCGGAGCTCGAATCATACGAGTCGATGACGGTGCGCGCGTTGAGCGTCATGGCGCCGGAATTGGCCACGACGGCGTCGGACCAGGCGCTGCAGGGCACTGCGTCCGCGGGCGTGGATTGATCGGCAGAGCCGACTTGCGCGGTGTTTTCCGCTGTTTCGCGATCCGTCATCCCGGCGCACGCCGCCAGAACCAGCAAACACGCGACGACAGACACGGCCCCATGCCTCGGACGCAATGAACGACTCGACATCGATTCGACCTCCCGAAAAATGACAGCGATTCGCAGCCCGCGAACAACGCGTGTTCTCGACGGCTACGCCCTCCCTGAGTGATGAGCGCGGGGGCACTCTACATGAATCTTTGCGCGCGCCTCGAAAAAAATTGCGACGCTTTGGAATCATCAGCGCGCGCGTCGAGGACACGACCGGTCACGCGCCCCATTCGCGTCCGAACGAATTTACGAACGCATGATCACTCGCACACGCCGGCGACGCACGCCGGAAGGTAAGCAGGACATGAATGTGTCGGCACCTGGCAGCCCTGCGCGTAGAAGTGCTCGCACACCGAATGCACGGCAGCGAGCGAGCTCTGTTCGCTCGCGACGTTCGTCACGAAGCCGCACTCCGTGCAGTCCCCGGCCGTGTACGGTGCTTTCTCGCAATCGCTGTCCTGCTCGCAGCTCCTGTCCGCTGCTTTTTGCGCTGCCCGCTCGAGCGCCTTGCAGTCCTCGCCCGCAAAGCCGCCTCCACCCGCGCTCGAGCCGGCCGTTGCGCCGCTCCCGGCGGCAGTGGATCCGCCCGCATCGGTGCTCCCGTCCGTGGCACTCGCGCCGCTTTCACCCGCTGCACCGGAGCCGTCCGTCCCCACGTGTTCGACGGAGCGACCACAACCCAGAAGGAGTACGACGAGCGTCGCGAGCACGCCCGCGTGAATCCGTCCCGTCGAGCCCCGCGAGTTCATGCACCCAGCGTAGCGCAGGCGCAAAGGCTGCTCAATCGGCGAGCGCAGCGCTGGCCTTCGTGACGAAACGCGAGCGGGTACGATCCGCTCGGCCGGGACGGCAGGCGCGCTCCCCAAGTCGTGAACGAGAAAGGAGCAGCTCATCGCGTGTGCGAAATCCGCCAGCTCGAAGGCTCAGCGCTCGCGAGCTGCGTCTCGAGCCTCGACTGCGCCGACTGCGAGCCCGGCTGGTGCGCGACCCAAGTGCCCGATTTGCTCGATCACTGCGAGAAGGCGCCGAATCCGTTCCGCTTCGTCGGCGGCGCGGACCGGGCGGCGCGGGTCACGGCAGAGATCCGCTGCGAAGCCGCGCCTTGAGCTCCCGCGCGGGCTCGGTGGCGGGTCGGGCCGCCTTCGTCGTGATCAGCCCGTAGCGCTTGAGCTTTCGGTACAGCGTGGCTGAGCCGATCCGAAGCTGCTCGGCAGTGTGAGTTTGATTGCCGCGGTTCAGCGCGAGAGCCGCCAGGATGTATTCCTTTTCGATGTCCTCGAGGGGGCGCACGGCGCCTTGCAGGGCGGGCTTCGGAAGCGCATGCCGGATTTCTTCGGGCAGGTCCTCGACCTCGACGCGATTGCTCCGCGCCAGGGCCACGGCGCGCTCCATGGCATTCTCGAGCTCGCGCACGTTGCCTGGCCATTCGTAGCGCATGAGCTTGTCGGCGGCACCGGGCGAAAGCCCCGCGATCTTGCGCTTCATTCTGAGCGCCGCGTCAGCGAGCAACGCGCGCGCAAGCGGCAAGAGGTCGTCCCTGCGCTCGCGCAGCGGTGGCACGCGGAGCTCGACGACCTTCAGCCGGTAGTAGAGGTCCTGCCGGAAGGTTCCGCCGGCCACGCCGTGGGTTAGATCGCGGTTGGTCGCAGCCACGATCCGCACGTCCACCTTGCGGCTTTTGTTTTCCCCCACCCGGCGGATCTCGCGCTCCTGCAGTACACGCAAGAGCTTCACTTGCATCCCGGTCGAGACCTCCCCAATCTCGTCGAGCAGAAGCGTGCCGTTGTTGGCCGCCTCGAACAAGCCCGGCCGGTCTTGCGTGGCCCCGGTGAAAGCTCCGCGGGCGTGTCCGAACAGCTCGCCTTCGAGGAGCGTCTCCGTGATGGCTCCGCAGTTGACGGCAATGAACGGTCCGGCCGCACGCGTGGACTCTTCATGCACGAGCTGCGCGACTCGCTCCTTGCCGGAGCCGCTCTCACCGGTGATGAGCGTCGTGGAGTCGACTTTCGCTACGCGGCGCGCCAGGTCGACGAGCGTGCGCATGGCGTCGCTCTTGGCCACGATCCCGAGCGGCTCTTCCACGTCGCGCGCGACGCGCACGAGTGCCCGTCGGTGCTCGCGAAGCTTTCGCTCCGCTGACTTCAGCGTCTCCGTCACGCGCTGGAGCGAGACGTCGAGGCATTCCGCGAGCCGCTTGGCGTCGAAGAATCTGAGCTCGTCGGCGTGCTCGTCGCCCCATTCTTCACGCGTGCGTCCCACGAGGTGACACGCGGCGTCGCCCTTGCCCATGCAGCGATCTTCGAGCACGTAGATGTCCTTGCCCGCGATCCGGCTGCTGTAGCCGCTCGTGAGGCCCGAGAGCGTCCAGCAGGCGGTCGCATCGGCCCGGCCGAAGTGCAGGAGGTGCTGCTCGGCCTCATAGGACGCGACCAGCGTCGAACCGGCGGGAGAGAGCGGATCCAAGCTGCCGGACTCGACGCGGAATAGGCCTTCGAGTGTGTGAATACGCGTGCCGGCGCGGCGCCACTCTTCGTCACTCGTCCATTTGAACTCGGCCTGCATGGCTTCTGCCATGCGCCAGCCGTGCGCGAAGCCGAACTGCGTCAGCACCGCGCGAGCCGCCGTGATCCCAAAGTTCTCGACCAAGTACTTTCGGAGCAAGCCCATTGCCACCGCGTCCAAGAGCACCGCGCGCTGGCCGGCAAAGCGAATGATGCCTCCCTCGGCGTCCAGCTCCAGGAGCTCGTCGTGCTTCAAATCCTCGGCGCGCATGCGTCAGTTCATTCGATTCGAGAGACCCTGGGTCAACGTGATGGAGGGCGCCTGGGTGCGCGCGCGGTCATGAGCAAGCGACGCCGCGAGATTCCACGGCGGGACATGTAGCGCCGGAACAGCAGCGTCCGGCTGTTGTGTGTACATCAATTTGACCTGGTAACTCAATCATAATGATATTTAGATCATTTGGACTGAGCGCAATTTAGGCATTCTTTAGGCAAACTGAGCTGGCAAGCAAATTGCTTATGTAGGTTCTGCCCGGCACGACTCGAAGAGAGTCGAACGACTCCCGCCATGTCGTGACGAGCAAAACCCATAACGGAAACATAACTCATGTATTTGCGTACCGATTTCTCGAAAGCCGGCGTTGCGCTGGCGCTTTTTTGCGCTTGCGTCACCGCGTGCGGCAGTGACGACGATGATCTGATGGGGAGCTCCGCTGGATCCGGAACCGGTGGGAGGGCGGGCGGTGGGTCTGGGGGCAGCGGCGTTAAGGGCGGCACCGGTGGCTCGAAAGGCGGCAGCAGCGCGACTGGCGGAAGCAGCGCGACGGGCGGCAAGGGCGGGAGCAGCGCTGCAAGTGGGGGCAACGCTGCGACCTCTGGCAGCGACGCCACGAGCGGGAACGGCGGCGGAGGCGAGGCAGGCAGCAGCGGTGGCGTCGGCAACGCGGGTGGTGGCGCAGGCGGCCTCGGCGACGCCGGGTACTCGGGGCTCGAGGTACCGCTAGGCTCCGCGCAGAACTTCGCGATCCTTGCGAAGAGCGCCATCTCCACTGTGCCGACCTCCGCCGTCACCGGCAACATCGGCGTGAGCCCCGCGGCGGCGACGTACATCACGGGCTTCTCGCTCACGGAGCATTCGACGAACACATACGCGACCTGTCCGCAGGTGACCGGCAAGGTGTACGCCGCTGACTACGCCTCGCCCACGCCGTCCGACATGACGACCGCCGTGAGCGACATGGAGCTCGCGTTCACCGACGCGGCTGGGCGCGCTGCGGACGTGACCGAGCTCGGCGCGGGGGACATTGGCGGAATGACGCTGGCCCCCGGCGTCTATCAATGGGGCACCGGGCTCTTGATTCCGACCGATCTCACGCTGAAGGGCAGCGCCAGCGCCGTCTGGATCTTCCAAGTTGCGCAGGACCTGACCGTCAGCAACGGCACCAACGTCGTGCTCGACGGCGGCGCGCTGCCCAAGAACGTCTTCTGGCAAGTCTCGGGGCAGGTGGAGCTCGGTACGGCCTCGCACTTCGAGGGCGTCGTCTTGAGCCAAACGGCCGTGACGCTCGGCACCGGCGCGTCAATCAACGGGAGGCTCTTGGCGCAGACGGCGGTCAGTCTGGACGCCAGCACCGTGGTCGAGCCCGCGCAGTGAAGATGCGGCAGCCACTCGGTCGTGGGATGCCGTGGTCGCGACGGTAGCTCTCAATCACGCGATGCAAGAGGGGGGTCGATGGGCAGCGTGAAGCAGAAGGCGCTGCCTCGGCCGAGCGTACTCTCCGCCCAGATCCGGCCGCCGTGGCCCTCCACGATGCACCTGGAGATGAACAGTCCGAGGCCCAATCCTCGGCGGTCATTCTTCGTGACCTGAGAGAAGCGCAGGAAGATCTTCTCCAGATTTTCAGCGGCGATCCCGAGCCCGGAGTCTTCCACCGCAACCCGTACGTCATCTCCGACGTGCTCGACACGCACGACGATGCTCCCGTTTGCCGGCGTAAACTTGATCGCGTTGCTGAGCAAGTTGGTGAGCACCTGGAGAATCCTCGCGGGGTCGAACCCGACCAGCAAGGGAGCGGTCGCGATCTCTGTTACGAGCGAGATCCCTGCTGCCGCGGCCTGCGCGTGGAACGTGTCGACCGCCTCGCTGACGACGCGTGCGGGGTCTCCCAGTTCGCGCGTGACCGCCAGCATGCCCGCTTCGATGCTGGCGACGTCCACCAGATCGCCGATGAGGCGGGCCATCCGTCCGCCCGCGCGCTGAATGCGCCCGGCGAGCATCGCCACTTCGTGTGCCTGATCCGGCTGAGCGACCGCTTGTTGGATCAGCGCCGCGAAGCCGATCACCGCGCTCAGCATGTTGCGCAGGTCGTGGCTGACGATGCCCATGAACGCGTCACGCGTCGCGAGCGCGTCGTCCGACTGCACGCGTTCGTCTTGCAGATCCTCGTCGGTCTCCTTGCGCTCCATCAACAGCAGGGCGGTGTGCGCATCCCGCTCGGCGCGAAGCGTCTCGTCGGCCGCGACGCGCTCGTCGTTGAGCGAGCGATCGGCCACCAGCCTCTCCTGGGCGACGATCTGGCTCGCGCGCGGCCCACTCCGCGCGTGGATCGATTGCCGATCCGTCTTCCTGCGCGCGGCCGCCAGCACGGCGTCGGCGCGCGCTCGCGCGAGCGTGATGACCGCGTCGGCGGTCTCGTCGATGGCCTCGAGCTTCTCCCCCAAAACGAGATCTGCCTTCTCGCGTTCGGCACGCAGGCTCTCGTCTGTCTGCTTGCGCTCGGCGCTGATCAGTTTTTCGTCGGGCGGCATAGGGCACGTGCCATCTCATCCCGTTGCCCGGGGAGCGCCGGCAATGTAGCCCTTCTCAGGGAAGCTGCGAAGCCGCGCCCTGAACTCCCATCGGTTATCGATGGCGACGTATTCGGAGGCGCCCCTCAGTCGAGCAACGCAGACGACAATGAGCGCGGCGTTGCGGCGTCGTCAGGCGGGGGCATCCCGACTCATCGCCGTCCGCTCAGCTCGGTTGATCGAACGGGTCGAACGCCTGCAGATTCTTCTTGGCGAGCTGTTCGGGGGTGAGGCCGAAGCGTCGCTCTTTTTTGCCGGAGTGGTCGACGGCTTGGACCAGCGTCTCGGGGCGGAAGTCGGGCCACATGATCGGGAGGAACAAGAGCTCGGCGTAGGCGGACTCGAAGAGCAGAAAGTCGCTCACGCGCGTTTCGCCGCCCGTGCGGATCAGGAGATCGACGTCGGGCAAGGAGTGCGTCGTCATGTGGAGTTGCAGGCTCCGCTCGTCGATTTCCTCCGGCAGGACGAGGCCGGCGCGGGCTTTGACGGCTAGCGTGCGCGCCGCTTCGACGATGTCTTTCTTGCCGCCGTAGGAGAGCGCGAGCGTCAGGACCATGCGGTCGCCGTCCTTGGTGTAGGCCATCAGGTCCTCCACGGCGTGGCGCGTGACGGTCGGCAGGTCCTCGAGCGCGCCGATGACGTTGACGCGAATGCCGTTCTGCCGGAGCTCCGCGCGCTCGGACTTCGCGAACTCGACGAGCAGGCGCATCAGGGCTTCGACCTCGCCGCGCGGGCGCGCCCAGTTGGCGACGCTGAAGGCGTAGAGGGTGAGGTAGGGGATGCCGATGCGCGTCGCCGTTTCGACGGCGTCGCGCACGGCGCGCGCGCCCTCGGCGTGGCCCTCGGCGCGGGCGAGGCCGCGGGAGGACGCCCAACGCCCATTGCCGTCCATGATGATTGCGACGTGTTTCGGCAAGTGATGTCCGTTTTGGCCCACGCTAAGGTCTCACTTTCGTCGGAGTTCAGGCGTCCCAAGGCCGCCCGAGGGTGCTCACTATGACCTCGCGGCGCGCTCCGGAACGGTGGAGATTTGATGGAGAAAGTCGGGGCGAGCGTGCAGCAGGCGCGGTTTCCGGCAAGCGCGCGACCGGTTTCGCGAGACGATGCGCTTGGCCTAACTAGGCGTAATTATTGATGTTTTCTGTGTTTCGTCGCGCGCGATGTTGCCGAGGCTCTCGCGCGCTTCGCTCACGGCTTCGCGCAGTTGTTCGCCCGGGCTCCGCCACGCGGCCGGGAGTGTGAGACGAAATTCGACTTCAGGTGGGCCTGGCGTGATGAGCTCGGCGCGACCGCCGTGCGCCTCGGCGACGGCGCGCACGATGGCGAGACCGAGCCCCGTACCGCCGCGATCGGAGCGCGCGGTGACGAAGCGCCGAAACAGGCGCGTGCGGATGGCGGGCGGGACGCTGCCTGCGCTCTTGACACCGATGCGCACGAGCGCGCCGTCGCGACGCACGTCGACTTTCACGGGTGAGTCCGGCTCCGAGTGGGTGAGTCCGTTGTCGATCAGGTTCGAGAGGGCGCGGCCGAGCCATTGCGGGTCACCGCGGACGAACGCGTTGCCGCCCGTGGCGAGTGTCACCCGAGTACGGGTATCTCCGAGTGCATCCAGCGTTTTTTCTGCGACCTTCCCCACATCCACCGGCTCGAACGCCTCGGCGCCGCGTGCTTCGATGCGCGCGAGGCTCAAGAGCTCGGAGAGCAGGCGCTCGATGCGCGCGGTGGCCTCGCGAATGCGTCCGACGAAGCGGCGCGCGGTGGCGGGTTCGTCGAGGGCGCTTTCTTCGAGCACCTCGGCGCTGGCGCGGATGGCTGCGACCGGATTTTTGAGCTCGTGCGAGAGATCGGCCGCGAAGGCTTCGACGAAGGGGCGGCCTTCGAGCTGGCGGCGCATGGAGTCGAGCGAGCGCACGAGGTTCATGAGCTCGCGGCCGTAGACGGGCGGCGGTGTCGCGCCGAGCTCGCCTTCGCTCACGCGCTTGCTGAAGGTGTTGAGGGCTTCGATGGGTTGCGCGATGGCGCGGCCGATCCAGGCGGCGGCGAGCGCGGCCGCGGCGCCGAGCACGGCGCTGATGAGCAGGACCGTGGGCGCAAAATCGGTGAGCAGGCCGCGCATGGCGACGGCGGTTTTGATCACGCGCACGAAGCCTTCCCGCGAGCCGCGCACGACGATGGGCGCCTGCACGCTCACGCTGCCCGGCTCACGCGCGGGCGCCGAGCGCGGGAAGACGCGGCGTTCGTCGCGATCGAGCAGCTCCATGCGTAAATCGGCGCCGTGCGCGCGTTCGCCCTCGAGCCGGTGCGCGATGACGTCGATGCGGTTGCCGCTGCGATCGAGCTCGCCGGCCATGATGCCCGCAATGGCGGCGGCTTCGTCCGTCGCGGCTTGCGTGGCGAGGCGCACGGCGCGCGCTTCGATGCGATCGAGCACCATGATGCCGAGACCGAAGGCGAACGTGCCGACGATCAGCGCCAGCGCCAGGAATACCTGCATGCGGATCGACATGCCGCGCGAGCGCGTGCGCAAGAGGCGCGAGACGACGAACGCGACGAAGAGGATGAGGAGCACGGCTCCGGTCGCGACGGCGACGAGGCGAATCATGCGCCGCTCCCGTTCGAGCCGGGCCCCAAGCGGTAACCGACGCCGCGCACGGTTTCGATCGTGCTCGGATCGGCGCCGGCTTCGGCGAGCTTCCTGCGCAAGGCTTTGACGTGGGAGTCGATGGTGCGGTCGGTGATGGCGAAGCCGTCGCCCCAGACGCGATCGATGAGGTCGGCGCGCGTGTGGACGCGCTCGGGGCCGCCGAGCAGCGTCGCGAGCAGGTCGAATTCGACGCGCGTGAGCTCGAGCGCCGTTTCGCCGACCCAGGCGCGGCGGGCTTTTTCGTCGAGCTCGACGGTGGGTGCGCCGGCGCTGGCGCTCGGAGCGACGGACGCGACGGTACGGCGGAGCACGGCGCGCACGCGCGCGACGATTTCACGCGGCGAAAAGGGCTTCGTCACGTAGTCGTCGGCGCCCGTCTCGAGCGCCGCGACGCGATCGGCCTCGCCGTCGCGGCTCGAGAGCACGATGATGGGCTGATCACGGCGCTCGGAGCGGAGCGCGCTGATCCACTCGAAGCCGCTGCCGTCCGGCAGCATCAAGTCCAAAATCACGAGATCGGCGTCTTCGCGCCGTGTTTCCGCCTCGGCGAGCGTTTGCGCGATCGTGACGGCGAAGCCGTCGCGCCGGAGCGCGTAAGCCACCGATTCCGCGATGGCCGGTTCGTCCTCGACCACGAGGATCTTCGCGCTCATGACCTGAGCCCGAAACTAGCACCCCGTGCGGCGCCTGGTATTATTGCCGTCACCAGCCATTCGCACGCTCTTCATTTTGCGCCACGCGAAAGCCGAGCAAGCAGACGGCGTTCGCGACGAGGACCGGCAGCTCACCAAGCGTGGCCGGCGGGCGGCGGAGCGCACGGGTGAGCTGCTCGCCGATCGCCTGCCGGATCGCATCTTGTCGTCGAGCTCGGCGCGCACGCGCGAGACGGTGGAGCGCTTCAGTAAGAGCGCGCACTATCGTGGTCCGGTCGAATACCTCGATGCGCTCTATCTGGCGGAACCGGCGGCGTACCTGACGGCCATCAAGACGCACGGTGGCAATGCCGACCGGCTGTTGCTCGTCGGTCACAATCCTGGTCTCGAAGCGCTCGTCACACGGCTCACGGGTGAGCGCGTGAGCTTGCCGACCGCGGCGCTCGTCGAGTGTACGGTGGACGTCGTAACCTGGTCAGACGTCACGGAGCAGACGAGCGCCGAGCTGACGGCCATCTCGTACCCGCGCGAGGACTGACGGAGGCCTACTTCAAATCCGCCCCGGCCGGGTTTCGCGTTGCGGTTCCGCCCTGGCCGCACTAGTAATGGGGGGCCCATGCAGCCGACGCGGCTCCCCCGCAAGAAAGACGTAGCGCTCGAATTGCTCGAGCACGCCACGGTCTTCGTGCACCTGGATCCACGCGCCGAGGCAGTGCGCGTGCCGCCGTGGTTCAAGCGCCAGCCGCAGCTCGTGCTCCAAGTAGGTCTGAACATGGCCGTGCCCATCCCCGATCTCGAGGTCGACGACGAGGGGCTGTCGTGCACGCTGAGCTTCAATCGCTCGCCATTTCTGTGCGTGATCCCGTGGTCGAGCGTGTTTGCGCTCGTCGACGATCGGCGCCAGGGCATGGTCTGGCCGGACGACGTGCCGCCCGAGCTCAATCAGCAAGCTCAGCAACAAGCCAAGCCCGCCGCCGCGCGCGCCGAGCTCAAGGTGGCACCGGCTCCTGTCGACGCCAAAGAAACCGGATCGGCCGACGTCACCGAGGCGAAGGCCGCGCCGAAGCGTCGTGCTCGCAAGACGGCCGCGGCGAAGGCCGAGCCGCGCGCCGCTGCCGCGAAACCGGCGCGCGCCGTGAAGGCGCGTGCAGGCGCGAAGGCCGGCGCGACCAAGCGTGCGGCGCCGGAAAAGGCGGCTGTGCCGAAAGCCGCGCCCGCTGCCGCTCCCGCCGCGGCCGCAGGCGGCGCGAGCAAGCGCAAGCTGCCGCCGTATTTGCGCATCGTGAAGTGAGCGCGCCGTAAGTCAGCGCGCCGAGCCGGCCGCTCCGGCGCCGGACTCGCCAGCGGTCGTGGTTGCGCCGCCTTCGCCGTCGTTTGCGCCGCCGGCTCCGCTAGCTCCGCCCTCTCCCGGCGCTACGCAGCGATCGTACGCGTCGCACACGAGGCCGGGCTCGCAGTCGCTCGTGGTGTGGCAGCGGTCCGGGCCCGGGCCCGGTGTGCCCTCGTCGTAGGGGACGCATTGCTGCGACGCGCTGCAGACGTAGGCGTAATCGCAGTCTTGGTCGGACTCGCAACCGCTCGGGTACATGGGGCAGCCGCCGAAGAAGACGCTCGGACCGATGAGCCAGAGTGCGTGGGATGGTCGCAGCATGGAGAGGCGCGATGCCGCGCGGCAGAAGCCTAGCAGGGGCGGCCGGAGCGACCAAATGCGTCACTGGCCGGGCCGTGTGGGCGAGCGGGGTCGTGCTAGCGTGACCGTGCTTTCCCGAGCCCGGCATGGACGTCCGATGCAACCGCTGCTCGACCGATTACGAGTTCGATGACGCGTTGATCTCGGATCGGGGAACGACCGTGCAGTGCACGAACTGCGGCTATCAGTTCAAGATCTATCCGGAACGCTCGCAGGCGGCTCCGCCCGAGCGCTGGGTCGTGCACACGATGAGCGGCCGGGAGCTCGTCTATACGTCACTTCGCGACTTGCAGCGCGCCATCGGGGATCGGCAGGTCGGGCCGAAGGATCTGCTCTCGCGCGGCAATCAGCCGTCGAGGCCGCTCGGCTCGATTCCCGAGCTCGAGCCGTTCTTCACGAGCGCGTCGGGGGCGCCGCGCGGCATGCAGAGTGCCCCGCGGACGATCCACGGCATCGCACCGCCGCCGAGCGGTGCACCGCGGCCGCAAGATCTGCGAGCCCACGCCACGCGGCGTGGTTTCGGGCTGCCGACCGACGCCGTGCGCGAGGCAGCGCGCGCCTCGGGCCGAGTCGCGCGCGACTTCGAACAGCAAGCCGTCCCGTCGCGTGTGCTCCGCAATGACGGCGAGGTGGACGCAGTGACGGAACGCAACCCGTCCGCGCCGCCCCTCGGTAATGCCGCTGACGCGTCGAGGGCCGTGGGTCAGGGGAGCACGCTGCGGATGGAATCGCGACCGCCGAGCTTCGACACGACGTTGCCCGCCGCTTCGCCACCGCCGCCGCGACCGGGGCCGGGCGCCGCCCCGCAGGCATTTGGCGGTGGCGAGGTCGTCGCGCGGCCGGCGCCGCACGTCGATACGCGTCCGGGTCCGCTGCCGGACTTCGACGCCACGCTGCCGGTTCCGCCGCCGCCCGAGCTCTTGCCGTCGGTGGAAGACGACGAGTTCGGCGGTGCGCCGCTCGCCCCGGTGCCGTCGTCACCTCGAGCCGCACCCGCGCCGGTACCCGCGCCGATTTCGACGCGCGAGCACCTGTCGTCGTACGACGACCTGGGCCTCGAGCACGCCGATCCTTCGCGCCGCGCTCGCTCGCGCTGGATCGCGGGAGTCGTCTTCATCGCGGTGGTAGCGCTGCTGGCCGCCACGCTTGGGCGGCAGTATCTCGTCCGGCTCTCGACGGGCCGCAAGGCCGAGCCAGTGCGGCGCGACGCTCGGACGACGGCGTTCTTGCAAGAAGGCACGCGCCTGCTCGACCGGGCCGACTACAACACGGCCGAGGCCGAGTTCGTGAAAGCGCAGGCGCTCGCCCCGCGCGATCCGGCGGTGCTCGCGGCGTTCGCGCGCGTCGCCGTGGCGCGCGCGGACTTGTTCTGGCTCAAGCTGCGCCTGCTCGATCCGACGTCGAAGGACCTCGTGCAAGAGACGACCCGAGAGCTCGGCGAGCGTGCGGCCAAAGCACGGCAAGCGTCGGACGCGGCGTTCGCCGTCGCCGCCGACGATCCGGTCGTGATTCGCGCGCGTATCGACGCCATGCGCATTGCCGGCGACGGCAGCAAGGCCCGCGAGTGGATCGCGCCGATCGCTGCGAACGCGAGCGATCCGCAAAATGCCTACGTGCTCGCCGCGCTCGATTTGTCGGAAGCCGCGCCCGCCTTCGGCACCGTCATCGATCGTCTGCGCGCCGCGGCGGTTTCCGAGCACGAGGCGATGCGCGCGCGCGCGGCGTTGATCTACGCGCTCGTGCGCGCCGGGCGCGGCGTCGAAGCCGAGACGGAGCTCGCCAAGGTGAACGCCGCGGAGCGCCGCCACCCGCTCGCTGCCGAGCTCAAGGCGTTCGTCGGTCGTTTCAGCGCGCCGCTCGACGGCGGGGCCGCTGCGGCGCCGTCCGGGACGGCGACGAACGCGACGGCAACGAACGCGACGGCAACGAACGCGACGGCAACGAACGCGACGGCCGGCGCAGCGAGCCCGAGCGCGGGTTCGAGCCGCGCGGGCACCTCGAGCGAGGCGGCGCCGCCCGGCGACTTCCGCTGGCAGCTGACGCAAGCGGCGCGTTCGGTGTCGAGCGGCGAGCTCGAGCACGCGCGGCTCCTCTACCAAACCGTGCTGGACGAGCAGCCGGGGAACACCGAAGCCATCGCCGGCCTCGCGGACGTGGCGCGCCGCCGTGGCGACACCGCGACCGCGCAGGAGCTCTACGGGCGTGTGCTCGGCATCAACCCGAGCTATCTACCAGCGCTCATGGCGATGGGTGATCAGAAGTGGGCGGCGGGCGATCACCAAGCCGCGCTCGGTTATTATCGGCGCGTGATCGAGCAGGTGGGGCCGTCCACGGACTACGGGATGCGAGCGCAAGCGCGCATCAACGAGGCGGAGCGTTCGGGCGGCTCGTCGTCGAGCAGCGGATCGCCGACGCCGAGCGCGACGACGACAGCGACGTCCACGGACTCGCCTGCGCCCACGCGGCCCGAGATCGACACGTCGGATTTACCGGGAGTGAAGGCGCCGTGAAATCGAAGCTTGGTCGCGGGATATGGCGCCGCCGTGCGGCTGCGTTGCTCTTGCCGTGCGCTCTCGCGTGCTCGACGCGCCACCGCTCGTCGGGGCCGAACGAGGAGGGCTCGACGCGACCCGGCAAGAAAGAAGCGCGCGTCATCGAGCTCGATCTGACGGCAGGCGCGCCCGAAGCGCTCGGGGGCGGCTTGTTCGCGATGCCCGCGTCACGCACGTACACCGGGCTCGTGCGCGCGCTCGAAAAGGGCCTCGACGCGAGCACGACGGCCGGCGTGTTCGTGCGTCTCGGCGACGGCGGGCTCGACCTCGCGCAGGCGCAGGAAATCGGCGGCCTGCTCGCGCGCTTCGTCAAAAAAGGCGTGCCCGTCGTCTGCCACGCCGACGGACTCTCGAACGCGACCGCCGCCTTCGTTCAACGCGCCTGCACGCGCCGCTACCTCGGCGCCGCGGGCGAAGCCGAGACGGTCGGCCTCGGCGCCCAAGTCGTCTACATGAAGAGCCTGCTCGATCGCCTGAAGATCGAAGTGGACTTCTTGCACGTCGGCAAGTTCAAGAGCGGCCCGGAACCGCTGCTCCAAGACGGCCCGAGCCCCGAAGCGCGTGAGGCGCTCGACAGCGCGCTCGGCTCGATTCGCGACGGCTGGCTCGCGCTCGCCGTGAAGCCGGACGCCAGAGCCGCGCTCGAGCTCGGGCCCTGGAGTCCCCCCGAAGCGAAAGCGCACGGCCTGGTCGACGAGCTCGGCTACGCCTCCGACGCCGTCGCCGAGGCGCATCGCTTGGGCAAGACGACCGCGACGGAAGCCGTCTACGGGCCACATGCCGGCGGCAAGCGCGGCCTCGATCTCGGTGAAATCGTCCGCACGCTCATCGGCAGCGACAACGAAACGACCTCGCCGCACGTCGCCGTCGTCCCGATGCAGGGCGCGATCAGCACGAGCGCGGGCGGCCCCTTCGCGAGCGGCGGCATCACCTCGCAGTCCATGGTCAAAGTGCTCGCGAAGCTCGCGCACAACGACGCAGTCAAAGGCGTCGTCATCCGCATCGATTCGCCGGGCGGCTCGCCGCTCGCGAGCGACCTCATCTGGCACGAGCTCATGAACCTGCGCAAAAAGAAGCCGGTGCTCGCGTCGGTCGGCAGCATGGCGGCGAGCGGCGGGTTCTACATCGCCTCGGGCGCGCAGAAGATTTACGCGGAGCCGTCGAGCATCGTCGGCTCGATCGGCGTGTTCGGCGGCAAGCTCGTGTTTTCGCCGGCGCTCAAAGAGTTCGGAGTCTCGACGTACACGTTCCCGGCGAGCCACGCCGAGGGCGCCGCCGAGCGCGCGGGCTACCTCTCGCCGATGATCCCGTGGAACGACGAGACGCGCGCTCGCGTGCGCTCGCTCATGCAAGGCATCTACGACCTCTTCATCGCGCGCGTCGCCGAGGGCCGCAAAATGCCCGCGGAAAAGGTGCTCGTGAGCGCCGAAGGCCGCATCTGGAGCGCGCCGCAAGGCCTCGAGCGCGGCCTGATCGATCAAATCGGCGGCCTGAACGACGCGATCGTCGAAGCGCGCGCGCTCGGCAAAGTCGCCGCCGACAGCGCCGTCACCGTCGAGGGCGGCTCCGAGAGCATCCTCGACATGCTGAACCTGAGCGACGACGACGAAGCCGACGCGACGCGCGTCGACACGGCGCGCATCGCCGCAGCGCTCGCGCGTTACGAAGCTCGCCGCACCATCGCCCTCGACGCCGTGCCCGAAGCACTGCGCCCGTTCGTCGCGTCGCTCTCGCCGCTCTTCATGGGCGAAGCCGTCGTCGCCGCGTTGCCGTACGCGCTCGACGTACACTGAGTCGCCCGGGCGCGAGCGTGGTCGCGGCGTACGGGCTAGACGTACACTGAGTCGCCCGGCGAGCGCGGTCGCGGCGTACGCGCGGGACGTACATTGAGTCGCCCGGGAGCGAGCGTGGTCGCGGCGTACGCGCGGGACGTGCACTGACGCGGCGCGAGTCCTTCGAGGGTTGCCTCCACCCGCCCTTCTCGCGCCTGCGGCGCTGCGAGGGGCTTGCCTCCTCCAAATCGCATGCTCGACCTTCGGCCTGCGCGTGCTCAGGAGGAGGCTCCCGGCGCACGGCATGTGACGCTACGCGCCATCTCCGCGAATGCTCGCGGTCGGCGAACCCATCGCACGCAACCGCGGCCCGAGCACGTCGCTGCTCGAGGCGAGCAGTTGTCGCGGGTGAATGTGCGTTCCATTCACTCGAAGCGGGAAGGACATGAACGAGTCCACACCGGGAGCGCCCATCACGCAGCGAAGCTTGCATCACGCGCAAGCCGCTCGACGAGCACGGCTTCCCACGCGGCCATCGCGGCCGCTGCCACGCGCCTTCACGGAACCCGCAGCTCCCTCACGCTCTCAAGCCATGTCCCCTGAGGCGTCCATGAAGCCCGACGTGGCCATCCCGCCGGCAGGATCCCTGGCGGTCGGGCAGAGCCGGGAGGAAATCGCCGAAGCGGCTCACGCAGCAGAAGTCCGGTCTGCTCCGGTCCGCTCCGTTCCCCCCACGGATTTGGCGACGAGGGATCCGGCCATGGCTCTCAATCTTGAATTTGGCATATATATTCGGAGTGCGTCGAATGGGGGGGACTTGTGGCTGGGTCCGAGTTAGAGACATGGGTAACAGATCAGACCAGCGCGTCCGCGTTCGCAGAGTCGGGCACCTGCCGTGGAACGACCGCAGGCCCTTCGTCACCGCTGTTCTCGACGCCAGCTACTCGGGCCTGCAGTGGCAGCGTGACGCCCACTGGCGCGTGTTCTTCAGAACACTCCCGATCCCGCGGCCAGGCGCCCCTCACTGAACCGAAGCTCCCTCACGCATTCAAGCGGTCATGTCGCCTAAAATGGCCATGATGGCCGACGCGGTCATTGCTCCCGAAGCGAGCATCAGGCGTCGGAACTCGGGTCCGTCACGAGTCCGCGCCCCGTTGATTCGCGACGAGGGATCGGACCATGGCTCTCAATCTTGAATTTGGCACATATATGTCGAAACGGGGTCGGGTGGGGAAAATTGTGGATCCAGTTTTAGCCGTAGCCGTTGCAAGCGGGGCTTCGTGCCGAGTGCGTCGACCACGTCGAGTCTGCGGCGTGCGGTGTGCGTCGAGTCCGCCGCGTGCTGGGCGCCGAAGGGACCTCGGCGCGCCCGTCGGCTCGTCAGGCCGTCAGGCGCTGTCGTGTGAGTGGAAGACGCCTGCAAAGAGGCCGCGAATGCCGTGGGCCCACGCCGCGGCGGCCGTCGCGGCAATGACGAGCGCGAGTGCGAGCGCGCCGAGCGGGAGCGGAACGGCGAGCGGCGCGAAACGCTGGGCGGCATCGAAGAGGCCGGCGACGCATGCCACGCTGACTGCAGCGACGACCGCGAGGAGGAGCTCGGCGACGCGCTTCGGGGCGCGCAATGAAGCCATGACGGCAAACGCGAGGGCAGCCTCGAACGACAGTCCGTGTTGCCAGACCGCAGCAGCGATCAAGACGGCGGTGATGGGTGGGAGCGTGAGCGGTAGTCCACAAACCGCGGCGCCGGCGAGTGCGAGGGGCAGACCTAGCCGTGCGAGAGCGTCGGGGCCGAGCGATGCCGAGAGGAGCGCGTAGAGGACGAGTCCCGTCAGCGCCCAGGCGATGGGTTCGCGGAGGAGCGTCGTGGCAGTCGCGAATGGGGCGCGCGAGTCGATGTGAACAGGTGAGGAGGGCGGGGGCGTGGCGTCGGCGACGTGTGCGTGGACATGGGAGTGCGCGCCATCGGTGTGGGAGTGCGCGTCGTCGGTGTGGGAGTGCGCGTCGGGAGGAGTGCGGGTGAGCGGGTGAGGGGAGTGGGAATGGGTGTTTTCGAGCCGGTGCCCTGAGAGCAGGGAAGTTAGCGAGCCGGTCAGTGCCGTGCCCAAACCAAAAAAAATGCCAAAAGGAACATTGGCTAAATTGGCGGCCAAGACTGCACCGTCGAGTGCGGCGGCAGGTTGGGGGAGAGCAGCGAGTCGGCGCCGTGCGGAGGAACGGGCGACGAGGAGCGCCGCAGCGAGACTCAGAGCGATGGCGAATGCGCCCTGGAGCGCTCCTGTCGTGAGGGCGTGGAGCAGGGAGGCGCGGAGTGTTTGGAGGTCGGCATCGGCGCCGAGTGTGCTCGTGACGAAGCCGAGTGCGGCGGCTGCCCAATCGGTGAGGCGCGCGACGGGAGTTGCCGGTAGATCGCGTCCGAGATCGTGGGTGACGACGTGGAGCAGCAGTCCGGCGACGCCGGCGGCGATCCACGCCGAGAGCGATTGCGTGAAGGCGGCGGGGACGGAGCCGGAGAGCATGACGCCGCCGACGCTCGCTACGGCGAGTCCGAGGGCGCGTTCGACCGCCGCGCGCGCGCCGCGCTGAGCGCGGAAGGCGAGCGTGACGACGGCGACGAGCGGAACCGTGTGGACGGCGAGCGCCGCGAGGACATCGGCGTGCGCGAGCGGACCGCCGGGTAGCTCGCTGTACGCGCCGAGTCCGAGTCCGTCACCCACGTGATGCACGAGCAGCCCCGCGTAACCGGCGCCGAGCACGGCGCGATCATGGCCGTGACTCGCCGGCACACCAGCGAGCTCGCGGACGACGACGCCCCAGGCGGGAGCAACGCTTGCCGCCGCGAACAGCAAGAGCGCGGGCGCGCCGAGCTCGCCGAGCGCTTCGGGCAACAGGTGCGTCACCGCGACGCCGAGCGCCGCTGTGAACGCGAAGGTTCGCAGCGGCCCGACGACCACCGAGCCGCCGGCCGAGCCGAGCCCGAGCAAGAGCCCGAGCCCGACCGCCGCCATGGCGACTGCCGCAGCCAAAAACACCGCGGCGTCCTACCCCACGTACGGCCCGGCGGCGATCGAGCCGAAGCCGTTTCGACACTGCTTCCGCGCGGTTGGCCGAAAGACCGAACCGAGCGCCTGACGTTCCATGCTTGACGGCTCGATTCCTCCGGCTAGGGTGCGGCCGCCGCTACGCGGAGCCGGAGAGGTGACCGAGTGGCCGAAGGTACCCGCTTGCTAAGCGGGCGTGGGTCAAAAGCCCACCGCGGGTTCGAATCCCGCCCTCTCCGCAAGGTTCGAAGACGGTTCGGAACGTTCCCGCCCATGCCGAAACCGGTGCAAGGGCGGGATTCGAACCGTCTTGACCCGACGGCGGACCACGTCGCCCATCGAGCTGCAGTGCGGCGGGTTCGCACCGAGCGGCACATTTCACGGACCACGACGGACGGCGAGCTGTGGAGCCGTTCGTCTCCGCACGGAGGTCCCGAGGAGCGCAGGCTTGCCTAGGGAGCCGAGCACCGGAGGAATCCCGGCGCGCGACGCGCGCTGACGTAAGGAGCGACTTCGTAAGGTGAGTCGGGTCTCGCGGCCCGGTCCGCCGAGCCCGCGGGACCGGAGCGCGACATTGCGAACGAGCCGAACGCGATGTTCGAGCGTTCGAGCCGACAATCGCGGCAAGGCCACGATCCGTGTCGTCAGATCATCGTGTCCAAGCTGGAGATATTGAAGACGGACCCGACGGAAAAGCACTTCGGTGTCGTCCTGGAATACGGGCATACGTTCGCGCATGCGATCGAATGACTTGCTCACGGTGAGATGTTGGAGCGTTTCATCGGCAGCTATAAGAACAACCCTCGTGGAGCGGTTTTGCAGAAGACGCTCCTCGTCTCTTGAACGAGGACCCAGTCTCTGTCGTCGAAGGTTCCAGGTGTGCTAGAAGATCGACGATGTCGCGCAGGATAGCGAAGCGAGCAGTGCGGTCAGGAACGAACCGGTGTGCCTACGGGAGGCCTTCGACGTGAGCAGGCCCGACTCTCTGGGGCCGGTCCTGATTGATGCCGTGCAGCGGTCGGCGCGCGGTGTCGGTACGCCTTTTTGGCTATATGAGGCGGAACCAGTGCGAGAGCGGGTCCGCCGATTGCGGGCGTTCGACACCATCAGGTTTGCCCAGAAGGCGAACAGCAACGTTCACATTTTACGCGTGCTCCGCGCCCTGAACGTCGTCCTGGACGCCGTCTCGCTGGGCGAAATCGAACGCGCGCTGCGGGCAGGGTTCACGCCCGGGACGGAAGCGCACGAGGTCGTATTCACGGCCGACATCATCGACGAGGCGACACTAGCCCGAGTGGTCGAGCTGCGAATACCCGTGAACTGCGGCTCTCCGGACATGCTGGCTCAAGTCGGCGCGGCTGCTCCAGGTCATCCGGTCTGGATCAGAATCAATCCGGGTTTCGGTCACGGCCACAATCGCAAGACCAACACGGGCGGCCCATTGAGCAAACATGGCATCTGGCACGAGGGGCTGGCTGAGGCCTTGCGCCTTGTCGACGTGCACCGCTTGAACTTAGTGGGATTTCATATGCACATCGGCTCCGGCGTCGACTACGCGCATCTGCACCGGGTTTGCGACAGCATGTTGGATGTGGTGCGGCATTGGAATCGGCCGATACACGCCATCTCCGCCGGCGGCGGGCTGTCGGTTCCGTATCAGTCAGGCGAGCCGGAAGTCGACATAGAGCAATACTATGCAGCTTGGAACGCGACGAGGCTCGAGGTCGAGCGTATCGTCGGCAACAAGGTCCGGCTCGAGCTGGAGCCGGGGCGATACCTCACCGCCAACGCGGGCGTTCTCGTCGCCCAGGTCCGTGCTGTCAAGAAGGTGGCCGAAAATCACTTCGTATTGGTCGATGCCGGCTTTAGCGAGTTAGCTCGCCCCGTACTCTACGGCAGCCACCACGACATTTGCTTCCTGACCCCGACAGGGGCTTCGGTGGTCGGGCCCGTCTGCCCGATCGCCGTTGCCGGACCGCTGTGTGAGGCGGGCGACGTATTTACTCAGCACGACGGAGGGGTCGTCGTGTTCCGAGCGCTTCCCCTGCCAAAGGTTGGTGATTTGGCCGTGCTCCGCGATGCCGGAGCGTACGGCGCGACGATGTCGTCGAATTATAACAGCCGGCCACTCGTGCCCGAGCTCATGTTGGATGACGGTAAGCTCACCGTGATCCGCAAACGGCAAGCTATCGAGCAGCTCTTGGATCTCGAAGTACAGCGGGAGTTAACGTAGCATGTCGGATCCCGCCCCATGCCGAAACCGGGGCCGTCCCCAAAGCTCGAAGCCGTGACGACCGACATCGTCGCCCCTTCGCGCTGGCATGTTTGGCTGACGTCGTTCCGCGTGTGGGCTCCGGTATTACACGCCCTCTGCTTGCTGGTCGTCTTCACCGGCATCACCAAGCGGGCTGTCGTGCTCGCCTTCTGCTTGTACTGGGCGCGCATGTTCGGGATGACGGGCGGATACCACCGTTATTTTGCTCATCGCGCGTATCGCACCTCGCGAGTGTTTCAGTTCCTGCTTGGCTTTCTGGGTTGTATGGGCCTCGAGCGCGGGCCGCTCTGGTGGTCCGCGACGCATCGCAAGCACCACCGCTACTCGGACCAGCCGGGCGATGCGCACAGCCCGGTGCAGCGCGGCTTCTGGTATGCCCACCTGGGGTGGGTTGCCGCCGTCGAGCAGATGGAGACCGATCTGCGCTTGGTCCGCGATCTCGAGCGGTTCCCAGAGCTCCGCTGGCTCGATCGGTACCACTGGGTTTCACCGGTAGTCGGGCTAGTCGCCTGTTATCTGATCGCGGGGCCGAGCGGCGCGGTGCTCGGCGGCTTCTGGTCGACGGTGGCGCTCTGGCACGGAACCTTCTCGGTCAATTCCCTCTCGCACCTGGTCGGAACGCGACGCTTCGCGACGGCGGACGACAGCCGGAACCACTGGCTGATCGCGCTCTACACGATGGGAGAAGGCTGGCACAATAACCACCACCGCTTCATGGGCTCGGCGCGGCAAGGTTTCCGCTGGTGGGAGGTCGACCTCAGCTACTACGTGCTGCGCGCGTTCGCAGCGCTGGGACTCATCTGGGATATCAAGGAGCCGCCGGCGCATCTACTCCGCGATGATTAGACGTCCCAGCGTGGCGACGGCGGTCAAACGCGGCGTCGTCGGTCAAAGCGGGGCAGCGGACGGCGCACGCTGCCGCCGCTTCAAGATCATGCGGATCTCGTTGCGCGCCGGCAGCAGCGTGACGCCCTGAAATGGGAGAACGGGCGCGCCGCTGGGGAGCTCGAGCTCGAACGCGCGCACCAGGGCCGCCACGACGATCGCGCTCTCCATCAGTGCGAACGAATCACCGATGCAGATGCGTGGCCCACCCCCGAACGGGAACCACGCAAAGCGTGGGAGCGCCTCCCGCAGCTCCGGAGTCCAGCGCTCCGGCCGAAACTCCTCCGGGGCCTCGTAGTAGCGCGCCGAGCGATGAATCGACCACTGCGAGATGAGGACCTCCGTGCCGGGTTCGATCGTGAAATCGCCAATCCTCGCGCGCTGCACGCAGGTGCGGCTGATTCGGTAGGCCGGTGGGTAGAGGCGCAAACTCTCGCTCAAGACGCGCTTCAAGTAAGGCAGAAACTCCGTCGCGCGCTGGTCCGGGACAGTCTGCCAGAGCGCTTCATCGAGCTCGCGCTGCAGAGTGCGCTGGCACGCCGGATTCTGCGCCAAGAGGTAGAGCGCCCAGCTGATGGCCGCAGCGCCCGTTTCGTGGCCGGCGAGGAACATGGTCACGACCTCGTCGCGGATCTGGCGCACGCCGAGAGCTCGACCCGCCTCGTCCCGGGCGCGCAAGAGCAGAGTCACGAGGTCATTTTCGTCTCCAGGCTCCTGCCTGCGGCGCTCGATGAGCTCGTACACGAAGCGGTCGATCTCGTGCATCACGCCACGGAAGGCACGAGCGTGCGCCGTCGGGATGAATGTCGGATCAACGCGCAGATCGGGCTTGCCGCAGCGAGTCACCGCCGCGCGGAACGCCGAGAACAGCACGCCGCGGACGCCGCCGACCTGGCGTGAGTAGTGATCGTGAAACCCGTGAAGCGCCTCGGCCGCGGCGGCGAGCACGTCCTTGGCCTGCGCCACGTCCTCGCCGAACATGGCCCGCGTGAGCGCGTCGAAGCAGAGGCCGGTCACGTCGGCGTGAACGTTGCGCGGCTCGTCGGCGCGGATCCGCTCCAGGAGACGCAGCGTCGCGCGCTGCACTTCCTTGCCGTAGATGTCCAGGCGCCGCGGCTGGAAGGTTGGCTGGATGATGCGCCGCTGCCGCCGCCACAGCTCCCGGTCCGAAGTCAGCAAGCCGTCGCCGAACGCGCGAACGGTCGAGCGCAAGCCCACGGATTTCGCGAATGCGCGGTGTTGCCGCACCAGGATCTGCTCGATGGCTGCCGGCTCGAACACGAGCCACACGGGCAGCCCCCACACGTGCGTGTAGAGGACGCCACCCTGCTCCCGTTCGCAGCGATCGTAGAAGGCGAGTGTGTCACCGGCGAGCTCGGCCGCGTGCCCGCTCCAACGCCGGCAGTCACGCGCTCGTGGCGGCCGCGCGCCGCGCGCCTGAACCCCACCTTCGAATGGGAAGCTTCGCGGCCCGATCAACCCGCGGAGTATTCCCGCCCGCACCGCCGAGATCAAGGTTACGGCAGGATCGCGCCGCTCATCGCGCGGGCATCCCATGGGCGCTGGGTCCGTCACTCGCCCAGTAGCCCTGGACGTAGCTCAGCTCTCCTCGCTCACGAGCAGGACGGCCTTGCCTGGCTGGGCACCGCGGTGCTTCGCCTCGAACGCCTCGCGCCCTTGCTTGAGTGGCCATGTCGCGCCGACCACGGGACGGAGCTCGCCGGCGACGACGCGCTTGCCGAGCTCCTCGAGCTGCGGGCGGCTCGGCTCGACCACGAAGAACCGGCCGCGGCGGTTCACGTCCACCGGTGGGTCCTCGACGGCCGAGACGACGGTCGCGCCCGCTCTGACCATGCCGCACGCCCGGCGCAGCGTCTCGCCGCCAATCAGGTCGAACATCAGATCGACCTCCGGGAGCGGCGCGCGGTCGACGTCGACGAAGACATCGGCTCCCAACTCGCGCAAGAGGTCGCCCGCCCAGGGACGCGCCACGGCAACGACTCGCGCTCCGGCGGCCCGGGCGAGCTGCACCGCGAACGTCCCGACCCCGCCCCCAGCGCCGAGCACGGCCACGACCTGGCCGGGCGCGAGTCCGCCGTGCTCGAACAGCGCCTGCTGGGCGGTGAGCGCCACCATCGCAAGGGCTGCAGCGGTCCGGTGGTCCAACCCGTCGGGCTTCCGGGCCAAGTTGCGCGCCTCGACCGCCACGTACTCAGCCGCGGAGCCGTCGCGGTACCAGTCCGTCAGCCCGTAGACCGCGTCCCCGATCGCCAGGCCGGTGGTGCCGTAGCCGAGGGCGGTCACCACGCCCGACACCTCGTGACCGGGGATCGACGGGCGTCGATCCCGCCCGGCGCGATCGACCCAGGTCGAGGGCCACTCGAGCTCGGTCGGCGTGAAGCTTGCGGCATGCACTCGAACCAGGACGTCCCCGATCCCGACCTGCGGGATCCCCGCCTCCTCCTCGATGAGGTGGCCCGGGCCACCTCGTTCATGTACCCGCAAAGCGCGCATCACGACCCTGCCTTGAGCCCGCCAGGCTTTCCGTCAAGTCATCCTGCTGCGCAGAGAAGTCGCTTGCGTTACGGCGCGAAAGGCAGCCGTTCACGCGGTGCCGCCCGCCGGTGACTCGACTTGCGCCGCCGCTCGGGCGCGATTTGGGCCTGCGAATGGCGCAATCAGCGCCAGACACCGAAGACGACCCCGGCTTTCGCTCGCATTCACGGGGGCCGACCAAGGGAACGCTTGTTGCTGAGCGGTGCCCGTGACTCGTGCATTCTTGCCGGCGCTGCTCGCGCTGTGGGCTTCGGTCGCTCAGGGCGAGCCCGCGCACGCGGCGAAGCACGTGCTCTATCTCGAGTTCGCGCGCGGCGGAGCGAGGGCGGCCGATAGCGTGTGCCGAGCCGGAGAAGCACCGCCGTTCCGTTGCGGCCGCGCGGGTTGCGAGCGCGCCCTCTTGGCGGAGGTCAAGCGCCTCTATGCCGATTTCGACGTTGACGTGGTGCTGACGCCTCCCGCGGGCCCACACCTCACGGTCGTGATCTCGAGCGCCGGGGGTGAGTGGTGCAATCCGGATTACGGTCCGCGCGTCCGCGGAATGGCGCCGCTCAATTGCGCCGGTGACGCGCGCTGGGGGAGCACGGCGTACGTGTTCGCGTGTCGCGACGTGCAGGCCTGCGCGGTGCGCATCGCTCAAGAGAGCGCTCACCTCGTGGGGCTCGAGCACACGGCCGATCCCGAAGACGTGATGTACCCGCTCGAGACGGGGCACAAGCCGAGGTTTCAGAGCCACGAGATGGCGACGCTGAACCCGCGCTGCGGGAAAGCTTCACAAGATTCGCACGCTCTTTTGTCGGAGCGGCTCGGTGTTCGAGGAGCGCACACGCGCTGAGTATCAGGAGACGATGATGTTGATCGCGCGAATGTCTGAACGTGTTCGGCCCTTCCATTGGGCGCTCTGGGCCGTGCCGGCTCTGGTCGGCTGCGCGCAGGGCGGCTCGTCCGAGCCGACCCGAACCACTTCACAAGCGCTCACGCTCTCGCAGACGGCGATTCTCGGGTTCGAGTCGACCGCGGCCTGGTCGGCGAGCGGCTTTACGCTGAGCGCGAACAGCGCGCACACGCAAGGCTCGTTTTCCCTGGCCGTGAAGGCGCACGGCTACGTCCCGCTCGTGAGCGCACCGCTGCCGGGCCCGGTCACGATCGGAGCGACGGTGTCCGTCGATTTGCAGCTCCCGACCACCGCGGCCAATCCCGCTTGGCTCGGGGCGCTGCAGCTGTACGTGAGCTCACCGAGCAGCAACGTCTTCAACGCGTACATCGGGCAGCGGGAGCTCACCGGATTTCCCGCGGGAGCATTCCAGACCGTCTCGTTCCGCGTCCCCTCGGGCCTGGCGGCGAGCATCAAGCCCCAGGCGAACGACGTGAGCATCACGCTCGCACTCAACGTCCCGAGCAACGACACGGGCACGTACCTGCTCGACAATCTCATGCTCACGCCGGCGCTCGCGACGTGCAGCGCGAACACCGTCGGCGCGCACTGCGACGACGGCAACCCGTGCACGAGCGGCGACACATGCACGGCGACCGCTTGCGTCGGCAGCGCGGTGCCCGGCTGCGCGATCGACGCCACGACGCAAGCGCCGGCGCTCACTTGGTCGCGGCCGCTCGAGCTCGACGCGTTCCGTCCGGCGTGCACGGGCTCGCGCGAAAGCTTGAGCGTGCCCGCCACCGTACCGCTCACGATTCCGGCGGGCGTGAGCATGTCCGGCACTGCCGCGACGACCTTGAGCCTGAGCTACGCGCGTCCCCAGGGCGGCAGCGTCGTCTGCACGTATTCGGCGGCGGCCGCCTCGAGCACGGCTCAGCGCCAAGCGGCGTTCGTGAGTTGCTCGGACGGCTCGACGCCGGGCCATGGCGTCAACGCGGAGAACATTTCATTGCAAATCACGTCGGCGACCGGCGTGCCCGCCACGGGCGACGGCGTGTGCGCCCACTCGGCCGTATCGGCGAAATTGCCGCTGCCTTCCAAGGCGCTACCCGAGCTTCCGGAGCCGCTCTCGGCCGCACAAACCCAGACGCTGCGGCAGTCGTTCTCGTGGGCGAACACCCAGGCCGTGGCGGAGCTCGACGCCAAGGGCCGGCCAAACCTCTATTACGCGCTCGTCTACATCGAGAGTCGCGATCAGCTAGGCTTCCTCGATCAGCTGCAAATCCATCACGACTTCTTGCCCATCTTCGAAGGGCTCGACCGCTGGCGTGGGCTCACGGGCGTGTTCACGCATCACGGTGACGGCACCGGCGTCTACACCTTCGCCGTCATGACGGGCTCGCAATACAACTTCATCCGGCAGGCGGCGTTGTCCGGCAAAGTCGCGTTCAATGCCATCAACTTTCGCGCCATTCCCGCGGCTTTCTTGAATCCGGACGGCGTCACCCTCGCTTACCAAGCTCTCGCCAACATCGGCTTTCGCTACCGCGGCTTGGATCCGGCGACCGCCCGCCAGCAAGCGCCGCTCGCGCCCGTCCTCTGCAGCATCGATTTCGACGGCGGCGTGCGCGACGTGATCCAGGAGGGGGCGAGCATCTATCACGACGTGGGCAATGCCGTGGAAAGCTTCATCGGTGATCTGTGGGGCGACGTGGTCAGCACCGAGCACATCGGGGTGCACCTCCACTTGCTCAACACGGACCCGACGTTCAACACGCCGGATCCCGCGTCGGCCGCCTCCGGCGTGGTCCGCAGCGTGAACGGCTCGGAGACGCCAATCCTGCAGGCCTGGGGCGCCGAGGCCAAAACGCCCATCGTTCCCGCGGGCATGACGCTCGAGCTCCGCGGTGTTCACGTTCCGCAGTACTCGACGGCGACGCTCGACGCGACCGGGTTCGCAGGACCGCTCACCGCGGTCGCAGGCACCGACGTCGGCCTGTGCTTGTTGCCGAAAAACGACGCGGCCAACATCATCGACTTCATCACCACGGCCGAGATGTGCGACTTCGGCCCCTACAGCTTCAGCGACTCGACGCCGCCCCAGAAGAAGGCGCTCGATCTGAAGCTCGTCGATGATTACACGAACGTCTTCGCGCAGATGACGGACGGCAGGAATTTCTCGCGCAGCGTCGTCGGATTGTCGCCCTCGGCGGCCGACGTCTTGGTCGGTCACTACGCGAACATGCTGCCAAACCCGATCACGCCGTGCTTCACGCGCGCCAACCCGGCGGCGTCCACGATGGCGACGCTCCTTTCCGCGTTCGCAGCGCTCGAAAACCCGAGCGACGCCGCGGCCCTCGTGTCGCTCGGCTCCTGCATCTTCGAAACCGACATGGTCGTGCCGAGCGAGAGCGGCTACGCCCGCTCACGCGGCGTGGCCTCGCACGAATACGGCCATTGGGCGCTCTGCAACATGCTCTCGAGCGGGGACCTCGCGTCCGCGTACAACGCGGCCATTCTCGAAACCGTCTCTCCTGTTCCTCCGGTGGAGGTCCTCGGCGAGTGCGACCAGGCGTGCGGCAACGAGGGTTTCGCCGACTTCTACGCGGACCAACTGGTGGGGGGCGCGAACGAATTCGAGTACAACGGGATGATCGACGACGTGTCGGGCTATCAGCTCGACCTTTCGTCGCCGACCGGCTTCGGCACGGGCGTGCTCATGTCTTACTGCCCGAGCACCGCGGTCGATTGCTTCGACGACAGCGTGGGCGGCCAAGGTCAAGCTTCGGCGCATCAGGATCCGCGCCACACCGATCGCGCGAGGATGACGTCAACGCTCCACGATTTCGTGGACGGTCACGTGGACGTTTTCCAGAACGACACCGCGACGAACGGCAATTACTGGGAGAACACGAACCCGGGCGGCCTGTCGACGCTCGTGAGCGACCCCAGAGACTCGGGGCAGTTCGGCGACGAGCAGGTGCAATTGCCGGGCTCGGCCATCGCGGACGGCATCCGGAACCGGCGCGGCATCAGCCTCGATCAAGACGCGATCTTCGGCGGCATGGCGGACGCCGCGTACGCTCACGGTTCCAATTGGTGCGACCTGTGTCGCCTGTTCGCGACGCACCAGCCGAACAACCCCTGCGTCGAGAACGCGGCCGATCCGGATTGTAGGACGCACGGCACGGACGCGCTCTACGCGTCGTGCACGCTCGGCAACATCGCGAAATGGATTGGCCCGGAGCCGTCACCCACGGATCCGAGCTCGTGCACGTTCAAGCCGGTGACGGGCTGCCCGAGTGGGCAGGTGTTGAGTTGCTGCGCGGCGGGCGGCGTCGCGAGCTGCGGGACGGACACGTGCTGCGCGAGCGGCTCGAGCTGCATCGCGACCACGCCGGGATTTGCGGCCTGCTGCGACGACGGCCTGGTGCAAAACGGAGAGTGCTGCTCGTCCGGTAAGTGCACGACCGATGCCGATTGTCCGGGCACGAACACCTGCGACGCGGCGGGCTGCTGCCGCATCGGCTGAGCGCAGGGGCACGCTGAGTGGCGCGCACGACAGCGGTCGTGCGCGCCCGCGTGCAGCGTGCACCGGGAACGCTTTCAGCCTCGCGATGTCGGCGCAGAGCGCAGACGGCCGAGCCGGCGCACAGGCCGATCCGACCGTCTGCGTCGGTTAGCGTCGTCTTAGCAGATGATGCCGACGTCGAGTCCGAACGAGATGATGAACTGAGCCGGCGTTGGGATGCCGTGTGTGTCGTAGCAAGCCACGGTGGCGTAGGCGTCGCCGTTCTGAATGCCTGACTGCGACATGACGTTGCAGTGCTCGCCGTACCCGCCGTAGGCGGTGACGGTAGTGACAGCATGAGAGCCGGCGAAGGTTCCCATTTCCGGGAATGTCACGTCGTAGACGCCAGTCGAACCCGAGCGCGGCGTGACGGTGACGGGCCGGTTCGTGCTGACTTGGCACTCACCGCCGTGGACGCCCTTTTGGAAAGCGGCCAGGGGCACGTACGTGCCCGATGCAGTGGCTTGGTCGGCGAGAGCGTAGCTGAACGACGGCAGGCCGGAGGGGCTGTTGCGTGTGACCGATAGACTGTAACCAGACTCGGTGTAATTGCCATTCACGTCCGTGCAGAGGACCCAAGCGATGGTATCGCCGTAGTATGGGCCGTAGCCGTTGACCTCGCACTTGGCCAGGCCCGACTCATCGAGGTTGGCGGCCGCCGTGACTTGGGCAGTTCCACCCTCGGAGTAGCTTTGGCCCTTGAATGTGACGAGGTAGATGCCCGCGGCATAACGTTGGTGGATGATGTCCTGTCCAGTCGAATTCCAGGCTGACATGTCCCCAGCAAGGGTCGTGCTGTTGGTCGAAAAAGATTGGGACGCCATGGTTAGTGTCATCGCCAAATACCCGCCCTCAACTCCGGGCGTATCGGCACGACGATCGAGGGTAATGATGAACGGAGTGTCTTTCCGTGCGCCCCACTGATCGTAGCAAAGGACGTCCACTTCGACATAGGTCGCGCTGATGGGGGTGGACAACGGGACGCCGCTCAGTTCGCAGTGGCCGTTGGTGGCACCGTAGGCGCTCACTTCCGCGACGCCCTGATGTCCATGCCTGGTAAGCCCATTGCCCAGGTTAGGGAACCAAACGGTATACGCGCCGCTAGCGAAATGTTGGGCGTACGCCCGAATAGGGGGATTGCCCGCAGCTGACGTTGAATTGGCGTTGATCGAGCCGTCCGCGTTCACGAACGCGTACCCGCGCACATTCGGTCCCTGGTCGGCCTGCGTCTCCGTGCCGACAGGCGCCGTCGACGCGTCGTCGACCGCTTGAGTGCAGCCGCTGCTTACGAAGAACACTGCGGCTGCGAAGCCGCGCACTAGCCTGCTTAGATTCATCTTGCGTCTCCTTCGCCGGCCCCGCGCCGGCACGGGCGCGCTCAAGCACACGGTGTGCCGCCTCGAGTGCGTACTCGAGCGGCCCGAAAGTGCGGTCCATCCTCCGGCAAGCTGTCCACCGTGAACAGGTGAGTGTACGCGGTGAACACTGCTGGCAGCACAGAGACACCTTTGGAAATCGACTGCGAGCGCTGCCATCGACTGGAGCAGACACGCTCCACGAGCGCCGTCTCATAGCGCGACCACCGCGCAGGCGCCCTCAGGCGGGCGCCTGCCGTCACAATGCGAACGCGCCGCCCGAGAGCGGCACCGCTCGTTACTTCACGGTGAAGCTGATCGAGGTCGACGAGTTCGAGACGCTGTAGAAAATGCCCGTTACGCCCTGACCGGTGATGTTGTTCGAGACGGAGCCCGTCGCCGAGAAGGCGCCGCTGAAGCCGGTGACGCTCGCGGTGTAGCTGCCGGGCGCGAGGTCCATGTCCATCGAAAGCTCGCTCTTGACCAAGAATTGGCGATCGGTGCCGAGGTAGATCGCCGCGTCGGTGTCGCCGGAGATGACGGCTTCATAGAGTGGCGCGTAGGAGTCGCCGCCCACGTCGCTGCCCGTGTCGGACCAGCTCGCGGTGAAGTTCTGCGCCGACACGGTGTCGCCATCCACGGGATTGGTCCAGGCGACGTCGCCGAGCGCAAAGGCGGTGCCCGTGCCGTCGATGCTGCCGTTGCCGTCGCCGTCGATGGCGAGCGAGTACTGCTTGCCGGCCGTGATCGCGGTCGAATCGGCGAGGAGGTAAAGGCCGGTGCCGGGCGCGATCTCGCTGAGCTCGAGGGGTGCGTCAGTGCTGCCGACTTCGCTCACGAAGATGCGCGCCCCGCTAGCGGGCTCTCCGTTGTCGATCGTTCCGTCGGGCCCAGGGACTCCCTGCTCGAGCACGACTTCCATCTCACCCGCGCTGCCGTTCTCGCCCGCCGCCAGGATGGCCGTCGCCTCGTAGAGCAGGCCCGTGAGGTGCCCCACCTGGATTTCGAGCGGCTGATCGATCGCGCCCGTGACGCCCTTTTGGCCCGCAGTCGGGCTCGGATCGCCCGTGCACGGCTTCTGCACGAGACCCACGAGGTCCTCCTCGACCTTGCCGAACTCGATGTACTTGGCGCCTTTCATGCCGGTGAGCGAACCGTCGACGTCGAGGCCCGTCTGATAAGCGACGTAGCTCGACGGCGTTCCGCCGACTGCCGTGCGCACGAGCGCGACGCCGTCCGCGTCGGTGTACGCCACCGTGCCGGGGCTCGCCTCGACGCGCGCGTTGCCGAGCGGCGTGCCGTCGACGGCGCTCACGACCTTCACGTAGACATCGACGCAGTTGTTGCCCTCGGGCGCGCCGCCGTACCACGAGAAGTGCCGCACCGAAGCCGCAAGCACCGGCGTCATCCCGTCGACCGAAGACACGCGCACGGTGCCTTCCACGAAGTCCTCCCACTTGCCGGTGGTCGGATCGTACGCGTAGCAGTGGATCTTCGCGTCGAGCGGGTAATCGGGCCGGAGCTCGGGCGGAATCGGGAGCTCGACCTGGGCGCTCGCCGACGGCTTCAGGTTCACGCGCTTGCCGCTCGAATCGAGGATCGAAAACTCCGCGAACGTGACGGGCACGAGCAGCGACGAATCGCCGCCCGCGACGAGCTCACCGGGCAGCGCGTCGCGTTCTTTGGTCGGATCGAGCGGCGTGATCGCCACGGTCAGATCCGTGTCGTCGGTGTCCAGGCTGTTCGGCTGCAGAATCACCGCGTACGGTCCGGCGTCCGTCTTCTCCGAGAGCGTCAGCGCCGTGTCGGCTTGGTACGGCTGCGCCTCCCCTTGCTTCTTGATCTTCGTGAGGACCGGTGCCGTCATGTCCCCGACCGTCGTGTCCGCGTACGCAGGCGCGTAGCCGTCGGCGCTGATCGCGACGGTCACGTCGCCCGCGTCGAGGCCGTCGAGCTCGAACGCACCCTGATCGTCGGTCGTCGTGCTCTTCCCGCCGCCGGTCACCGTCGCGCCCGGCACGCCCGCGCCGGTGCCGATATCGGTGACGATGCCGTAGACGGTCCCGGCCTCGTCGGCGGGCACGAAGGGCTCCGAGCTGCCGCCGCTGCCGCCCTTTGCGCCGGTGCCGCCCTTCGCGCCGCTGCCTCCGGTCGCTCCATGACCGCCGCTGCCTCCGCTCGCGCCGGTCCCGCCGGTTCCCGCGTTGCCGCCGTTGCTCGCAGTGGTGTCGTCGTCGCCGCCGCCGCAGGCCAAAAAGCCGTGGCACGAGAGAGCGATGGCGAACGCGAGGCTAAGTTTCGATTTCATGTGAGGCTCCTTGAGGATGGTCGAAGGGGATCAGTGCAAGGCTCGGGGAAGTACCGCGACCCCGAACGAAAGGCCGTCGATCGGGATGTCACGCGCGATGGTATGCGAAGCGAGGTCGAGTGAGAGCAGGTGGCCGTCGGTGCCGCTCGACACGACCCAGGCGCTCTGCCCGCCTTCGGCGAGCGCGGCGTTCGTCGGGTTGGCGAACGGCTGGCCGTCATGTTCGAGCGGGAGCGTCTCGGCGCTCTCGTGGTCGAGATCGAGGAATGAAACGGCGTTCGAGTAGTAATCGAGGGCGAGCACGTGGCTCGGGTCGAGGGCGAGCAGGCCCAAGGGTCCTGGTGCGGCCTCGAAGCGGAACGGCGCGGAGCTCGGATCTTCGTCCGCGCCGGCGAGGGTGACGGTGTCGCTCTCGAAGTTCGACACGAGCACGCCGCCCCGCTCGGGCAGGGCGAGCAGCGCGCCCGGATCCGAGCCGATTTCGAGCTCTGCGATGGGCTCGAGCGTCTCGGCGTCGAGCCGCCGGAGCGCACCGGGGTCGGTCGACGGCTGCGGAGGCCGGAGCGCCACCCAGATTTCGTCGTCGAGCCGCGCGATCGCGACGACCTCGGTCGCCGTGCCTGCCGACGCGAGCGAGGTCGTGCTTTCGATCCGGCCTTGCGTGAGGTCGAGCACCGTCAAGCGCGACTGCCGGAGGTGCGTGACGTAAAGGCTCGTGCCGTCGGGCGACAGGAGCAGGCCGAACGGGCGATCGCCCGCGTACTTCGGCTGTGCGCCGTCGGCGCGGTGACACGCGTAGCAAGTGGTGGCGCCGAACGCGTCTTCGTCGACGTGCTCCTGAATGATGCTGCCGTCGTCGCGCGTTTCGGGGACGGGCGCGGTCAGCAACGTGCGCCGGAGCTTCAGCGTCGCGGTGTCGATTTCCGCGACGGCTTGTGAGCCCACCACGGCCGCGTACAGCGTGCGCCCGTCGGGGGACAGCACCAGATTGTGCGGCAACATCCCGACTTCGAGGCGAGCAAGCGTCTTGCCCGACGCGCCGTCCACGGCGAGTACGGTGCTCGACCCCGCCTGGCTCACGAACACGCGGTCCCCCGCCGCCGTTGCACCGGCCCGCTTCCCTTCTGCACTGCACCCGAACCCGACGCCAGCGAGGGCCAGGCAGGCAACGCCGCGCGCAACGGTCGCGCCGGCGGCGGTCGAGAGCCCTGGGGTTCGGCGCATTCGGGCGCATCATAGACGAGCTTTCTCCGGCGTGGGCTGCCACCGCTGCGGCCGCGTTACCGTCCGGTGAGCCGCCTCGGTCGGTCGGGGCCGGGCGACTCTGGATCGCCGAATAAGTCTATGAACGCTTCCGATTGACCACGAGCACGCTCGCCGAAAGGGTCCGCCGTGATCGACCTCGGCGCGCTCTAGCGCGAGCACGCGCCCGCGGTCACGGCGCATTCGCATGATGCCGGCCGCCTCGTCGCGACGATTGGGTTTTTGTTTAGTAGGCGCGTCGTTCCGCCCCACGATGAAACGAAACAGTGTAGTGTCCTAAAATCGTGAGCACGCGCTGCCATAGATGGCAGGCGTCAGTCGGGGTAGCAATGTGAGTGCTGTCGTCACCTCTCACGCCATCGGGGACCGAAGCAGAAACCCTTGGTGGAGGTTCTGGTGATGCCCTTCGTCGCCTTTCCTCGCCTTTCGTCCACACCGCGAAGCGCCCAGGTCTTCATCGGCGATTTCGCAGTGACGAGCGCGCGGACACCGCGCTTCCTGCTCGACGGGAACGCGGTCGCGCCCGCGGTGCTGCGCCCCATGCGGAGCGTGCGCGGTCCCACCGCAGTCGCAGCAACGACCCCGCGAGCTTTCACCGGCGTATACGAGTTTGGCAATCTGCCTGCCGGCGTCATGAGCACCTTGCGTGTGACGCTCGGCGCGGAGTCCCAGCTCTTGCCGTTGAACGCGCCGCCCGACGCAATCCCATCGGATGCGCAAGGCGGCTTCGATATCGTGCTCGCCTCGTGCTTCTGCGGTGACGAGTACAATCGTGGCAATCTGCGCGCTGGGCTCGCGACGCTGCTCTCCGAGGTGCGAGCCAAGCCCCGCATCGGACGCCGGCCCGATTGCACGTTTCTGATGGGCGATCAGGTCTACCTGGATCTGCCGACGCTCAGAAATTTCGGCACGACCGAGCAATGGCTCACCGCCAAGTTCGAGCACGACTACGAGCTCAACTGGCGTGACCGGCTGGCGCCCGTGCTCGCGCTCGCGCCGAGCGTGTGCTTGCCCGACGATCACGAATTTTGGAACAACGCGCCCCACTCGAGCCCGTTCATTCAGAACTCCTGGACCGAAGCCGGCAGGCAAACCTGGCGACTAGCCGCGCAGTCGTTGTTCGACGGTTTCGCGCGACCACTACCGTTTGCGGGCGGCCCCGGTGACAGTCCCTTCGTGCTGACGATTCCCCCGGTCTCGTTCTTTTTCGCCGACGGACGCAGCGGACGTCAGGCGGATCGCTCGGCGACGCTCACGGCCGCGTGCCGCGCCGAGCTGGCACGCTGGGTCACCCAGCTGAATGACGGCCGCCTCGTCGGAGTGTTCGTCACGGGTCAGTCGCTCTTTCGAGCGCCCGTCAGCGAGAGCGGCGGCAAGGTCGCCGATTGGGAACTACCGAACTACGGCGACTACCCGGCCATCGTCGACGAGCTGAAGCGCGCCGAATTGCCGCTCCTGTCGCTCACGGGAGACGTGCATTGGGGGCGGGTCGTCGCCGGCTTTGATCGCAACAACGCCAAGCGGATTCAAGAAGTGGTCGTTTCGCCGCTCTCGCTCGTCACGACAATCGGTGCCGATCAGTTCCACGGTGTCACGGGCGCGCTCGGCGGGTTGATCGGCAAACCCGATCCGTGGCCGCGCCACAGCGACCCCGAGAAGCCTCCGGCCGAGTTCGGAACAGGCGCCGGCCGCTACGCGTGCCAGGTCGTCGACGGGATCAAGGGCGATCAACTAGCGCTGCTGTCGTTCGCTTTCGACCCCGACAGCCGACGCCTGACGGCCCGTGTCAGCTACTACGCAATCCACGCGCAGCCGCCCACCCGGAAGGTCGTACCCCTGGTCGATCTTCGTATTCCGAACTGAGGAGCCCCATGCTTCGTCTCCAACGCTCCCAAGCCACGTCGCACAACGAAACACTCGAGAAGATCCTGCGCAAGAAGGGGCAGAACAATGCCCAATACGTAGCTGCGCACGGCGCGCAGGGAAAGGACCACACGACCCTCGTACTGATCGGCGGCGTTGGAGCCGTCGATTTTCGCCTGCGTGTCGCGCAAGCGCATGCTCGCGACGACCTTGCCCCGTCCGCCTTCTCGCACGCTTTCCTCATGGGCGCGGCCGCCAAATCGGCGGCCAAGACGACGGTCTACGAGGTGTCGCTCTACGGGCGCGCCGGCATCGGTTATCCTCCGGCGACGAACGGGGTCGCCACGGCACTGCTCGGCGAGTACGCCGACGTCACGCACTATCCGAACATAGCGGTACTCCGCATTCCGGTTCCCGCCAAGGCCGTGATCGCGGCCGTGGAGCGCTTTCAGCATCAGCGCTCCACGATGGACGCGCTCGAGCATCAGCTCGCGTGGTGGGCGTTCGTCTGGGGCGTCGGCCGCGCGCCGAATCCGCTGCTCGAGGGTATCGGCATTCCCTCCGCCGCGTTCAGCGAATACGTCCTCTCGTCGGTAGGCTACGATCTCGTTCCCGGGTTTCCGAGCCGGTCGAGCTGCCCCGAAGCGATCTGGCAATCGGCGCGCTGGTGGTTCGAAATGCCCCGGCGGCAGCTCGAGGCGGGAGAGGGCGACGGCAAGAACCGGCACGCCATCGCGGGCGCGTTCGACGCTGAGCAGTACCTCGTCCCAACGACGTAGCGATGCCTCGGCGTACCTGCCACTTGGCTACGGGGTGCGAGCAGCGACAAAAGCAGCCGCCCAGGCTGCGGGCTGATACAAGTCCGTGCGGTGGCTACCGCGCGGCTCGCTCGTTGGTTCGTGCCTCTCGTCTGGCTCGTGACCGCGCTGCTCGCCGCCGCCGCGGCGACGGAGCCGCCTTCGCTCGCGCGCACGCCGGCTTCAGTCGGGACCTTCGACGTGACGCGCGCGTTCGAACACGTGCGGAGATTGACCGCGTACCCCGGGCAGACGGGGAGCGCCGGTAACGCCGAGCGACGCCGTTACATCGAAGAGCGCCTGCGCGAGCTCGCTCTCGAAGTGGAGACGCAGAGCACCGACGCGGCCGTCACGATCTCGGATGCTACTTCGCTGCGCCCGATAGTGACGGAAGCAGGAACGCGTGCGTCGCCGTCAGAGCCATTGTCCGACGACACGCAAGTATTCGAGATACTCCGCTTCTTCGGCTGTCGGCGTGCGGCCGAGGACGCCATTCCGGTGCGGAAAACGGCCGAAGCGGGCGATCACGTCCAGGTGCTTGCGTGCGAAGTCCGTGGCGCTCGTCAGCATCTGCTTCCACTCGGGTGGACTCACCAGCACCGTGCGAACTGCGTGGGCCACGGCAAGCCGCTGCAGCCCCAGGTCCTCGGCGTGCGAGTACGGCAAGGTCAAGAATAGGCGCTCGAGACCATCCGCCTCGGCGAACCGTCCGCTCGCGAAGCCTTCGTTGACGAGCTCGACGGCCTGGCTGTCGCTCGCGAACGCCGCAGGCGTACCCCGATACACGTGTCGCGGAAATTGATCGAGCAAGAGCGTGAGCGCGAGTGAGCCGCGCAGCGTGTTCGTCCAGGCTCCGAGCTCGTCGCGTCGCGCCTGCTCGACCAGCTCACCGAAGCGCTCTTTGATCTGCCGATCGAGCTCCGGTCCGCCGCCGAACCAGAGCCGTCCGCGTTGCTCGAGCTCTTCGCTCGTGACTGGCTTCGGCTCCAACCAGAACCCCAGAATGTCGTCGATGCGTGAGTCCGCCATGCGCATGAGCTTCGCACGAGCGCGCCGAGCGAGGGCTACTCCGACCGATTCCTCTTTCGACGGTGGCGGAATCACGCGCACCGTCGCGTTCGGAGAGAGCCGGCTTGCGGGGCGCTTCACGCGTTTTCGGGCCTCACCCAAGTGGGCCCGCAAAAATCACGATCGATCGAAACGGTCTCCGGTGTAGATGGCTGGCAGCTTCACCTCCCTGATGCAGCGCTCCATGCTAATCTGGTGGGGTGGGTGTCGAGGCTGACGAACGCACCGCGGAACTGAAGCGTCGGCCGCTCGCGAGCATCGTCCTCGCGACGTTTTTGCTCGTCGGCTGTGGCGGCATCAGCCGCGAGAAGCAAGCGAACGGAACGGACAACGACGTCCCCGCCACGACGGGCGTTGCGGGCACGACGGGCGTCGCGGGCACGACGGGCGTTGCGGGCACGACGGGCGTCGCGGGCACGACGGGCGTTGCGGGCATGACGGGCGTCGCGGGCATGACGGCGGGTTACACAACGCCCAAGTCGCGCTTCTGCGGGACGAACGAGCTTGCCTGGGGACACGTGCCCGACGCATTCACGGTCGAGTTCACCGGAACCTTCGACGGGCGCCTCGTGCAATTTCGAGGTGACAACGGCCAAGGACTTCCCGGCGCGATCGTATCCGCCAGAGGCTCCTACTTCATTGGCCTCTCCCTTGAGTTCAGTTTCGACGACTCCACTTTTTACGGTGACGCAGGATTCGGGCTCGCCGGTGACGAGAGCTGTGACATTTACGGTGGGGTGTGGTCTCGGGACGGAGGAGGCAACCTCGTCCCCGGAGCGAGCAAGCTGAACGCGAGCGTGATCATCGACGAAGACACGGGGGCTACGTTCACCACGGGCGCGCTGCACTTCGAGCTCACGGACTCGAACGATGCGAGCTTGCCTCCGCACATCTTGGACGCGACGTTCACGCTCGAGCCGACGATCTTTTCGGGCTGAGCGCTCGGAGCACGTGCTTCACCGTGATACTGCCCCGGCATGGAGGGACACCGTACGATAGTGCTGCTCCGAAGCGGGGAGGACGCCTCTATCGGCCGATCGCGGCGAGATAACTCGTCACGGTCGAAAGATCGCCAGCATCGGAAATCATCCCGATATATCCATCCGGACGGATCAGGACGAGCGTGCGAGCGCTTGCGCCATAAGCACGTGCGAGATGTCCCTGGGTATCAGCGACTTCGTCCGGTCCACTCGGTTCTGGGACGACATGCAAACTGTCGACGCCACAAGGCGCCGCGATTGGCGAAGTCGTGGCGCCAAAGCTCAGCAAGATGAAGCGCCCACCGCGTGTCAGCTCGAAAAGCCTTCGTTCGCCCGTCGTCGTCTTGAGCTTGGTTGCATCTGGGGCGCGATCACCGGCGCGGAGGGACGCCGTTTCGGCGCGGTCGTCACGGGCGAGCGCGGTGCCGCGATAAGTGATGTCGAGTTGGATGGTGCTCGTGTCGCGGCGGACGGGGAAGTCTTTTTGGTCGAGTACTTGGGCTAGACGCGCGTTCGAAAGGGAGAGCACCCGCGCGGCGACTGGGCGGCGCTCGGTCTCGTAGCTGTCGAGCAGCGCCGGCGGCGCGCCTTTTGCGACTGCGGCGAGTTTCCAGCCGAGATTCTGGGCGTCTTGAATGCCGGTGTTCATGCCCTGGCCACCGGCGGGCGAGTGGATGTGCGCGGCATCTCCAGCGAGAAACACGCGACCCACGCGATAGCGATCCACCAGGCGAATGTTGGCGCGCCAGAGCGAGGACCACGTGGGCTCTTCGAGCCGAAGGTCGGTGCGCCCGCTGCGCAGCTCGAGGATCGCCTGTAGATTGGGGAGGCCGAGGCTCGGTTCCTGGCCCGGCGCGATGCTGGCTTGATAGGAGAACGCGTCGGTCGAGGGCAAGGGGCACAGGCTGACCATGCCGTCAGCATGCTGCCAAATGTGCCAGGCATCGCGAGCGAGGCCGCTGACTTTGGCGTCGGCGACGAGCATCCGCACTTCTTCACGGGTCTCGCCCTCGAACGCGATGCCGGCTTGCTTGCGAACGCTGCTGTGGCCGCCATCGCAGCCGACCAAGTAGCGGGCAGTGATGGTCTCCGTCTCGCCGCTTTTGACCACGACGGCGGACACTTGCTCGTCCGATTGCTCGAAGCGGACGAGAGCAGTGCCAAACTCGACTGCGCCGCCGAACTCCGCCAGGCGCAACCTGAGCGCCTCCTCGGTCCGCCATTGGGGCGTGATGACGCTTGCGGGATACGGAATGTCCGGGCGATTGAGCAGTGTCTCGGGGATGGCGCCGCCGAATGTCACTTGCCCGTTGGCTGCTGTCACGCGCATCGGCATCGCCATCTGCCCGTGGGCGAGCACGCGCTCGACGATGCCGAGAGCCTCGAACACCTCCAGGCTGCGAGGTTGGATGCCCTTGCCTCGCGCACCGGCCTGTGGACCCGGCGCAGCCTCGATCAAGCGAAAGCCGACGCTTCGGCGAGCGAGCTCACAGGCCAGCGTCAGGCCGGTCGGGCCGGCACCAATGATGAGGACCTCGGTCATTCGTTACACCCTAGACTGGAAGGACTGCTCTCACGTCAGTCGGTAATGTCGGGTGACGCCCCGTACAGCGTTGGCCGCCACGTCGCGTAGCCGAACCTGTTCTGCGAGCTTCCGCCGGTGATTTCGACGAGGACCTTGCCGTCTTTGCTGACTTCCCTGACGACGTCGGCGTTCGAGAAGTCGACGAGCAGGTTGCCGCCTGGCAGGCGCTGCACGTCACCGAGGTTTGCGCTGGTGGTTCCGTCTTCGTAACTCGCGAGCTTTTTGCCGCTGAAGTCGTATTCGATCATGGCGGAGCTGCCGTTCGCGCCGCCCTTGTTGGCGAAAATGAGGATGCTGTCGGCGAGCAGGTGATGCCCGTGGTTGACGCCGCCCCAGCTCGCGTTGCCGCCCGAGACCGTGGAGGCGAGGCTCCAGAGTTTTTCGCCTGCGCGGCTCACGCGGATGACGTCTTTGTCGACGACGCCGAAGGTGTAATTGTCCTCCGCCTGCGAGTAGCGCAACGCGTTGCCGTGACATTGGCTGCCGAAGAGCGCGCTCGCCGTGAAGATCTTCTTGGTCGTGCCGCTCGGATCGATCTCGTTGATGTCGTTACAGCTGACGCTGTAGTCGAGGTAGGCCATGGTGTCGCCGCTCACGGCGGCAATATCGTGAGACGACTTCGTCGACGAGTACGTCTGCGGGTTCAAGCCATCCATGCCGACGCGGCGAATCGATTGGCCGGCGTTGTCGGCCGTGACGGCCCAGAGATCGTGACCGCTGTAGCTGATGCGGGCGCGCGCGATGCCGCCGGACATGCCGGTGTCGTAGGCCCAGACGATGTCGCCGTCGGCGTCGAGGATGAAGGGGACCGAGCTGCCGCTGCCCGCCCAATACGAGAGCACGATGAAGCCGCGCTCGCGTCCCGTGTCCTGCTTCACGTCGAACTTGCCAATCTTGACGGCCGTGGTGGCCGCGCCGGTTTGAAGCGTGTAGTCGCCGCTCGCGTGGTCCGCGCTGCCGTCGGAGGCCACGACGCGGAAGTGATACGTCTTGTTCGGCTTCATGCCGAGGAGCAGCGTGCGGTAGTCAGGCTCGCTGAGGTCGACCGGGGCTATCATGCCGTAACTCGTGTCGAGGCCGAACTCGAGGTGTGCGCTCTTCAGCATGAGCGTCGCCGCCGACCAGGTGACGATGCCGACAGTCGTCGGCGCCTTGTTGTCGACCTCGCTCGCGAGCATCGCGCTGACCTTGAACAATGAATCGTCGACGGCTGGCGCGCCGCCCGCACCCGCCGCATGCGTGCCTGCGGCGCCGCTCGCGGGGCCCATGCCCGCCGCTGCAGCCTGCCCGCCCGTGCCGCCCGTGCCGCTCGCTGCCCCGCCCGCACCCACTGCGCCGGCGCCTGCTCCACCGCCGCCGCCGGTCGTGCCTCCGCTGGGCCTCGTCCCTGCGGTTCCGCTCAGTGAGCCGCCCGCGCCACTTTGGCCCGCACCGCCCGTGCCCGTCATGCTCGTCCCGGCTCCGCCCGGCGTCATGGTGCCGGCGCTTCCGCCTTGGCCGGCACCGCTCGGCGCCGCACCGCCCGCGCCACCTGGAGATACGGCCGTAGAGCCCGCCGCCGCAGATTTCTCCCCGTCGTTCGAACCTCCGCCGCTGCACGCCGCCGCACTCGAAACGAACGAGACGAGCATCGCCCGGACGGCTCGCGAAAGTCGAATGGTCATGCCAGACAAAGTAAGCCGGTGCTTCGGGAGCAGGCTGCCGAACCGCTTTTTGCCAATGGTCTCGACTGACGGCGCAAAATTCAACGTGCCCGGCGTGCGCGCCGAGAGCCCGAGCTCCGCGCCCACGTTGATGAGCACCTCGAGCCCAGCCGCTGTCGACGGTGAACCATAGCCCCGTACTCTCCCCATTCTGCCCGCTCACCGTCCCGAATACGCTGAGTTCGGCTTCAAAAGCGGATCGAGAATGGGAAGGCTCACCCTGGGCGCCGGATCCGGCAAGACGGCGAGCGGCCCTGTGTACTTCGCGCTGGTCGCACAGGACAGAGCGGCCGCTGCCTCCCGAGCCGCACGGCAATGCTTTTCAGCCTGCGCCGTTTGGCGCGCACCGGTGGCACATTCAAACGAATGCGCAAGTCGTGCTGCTGCGCGCCTGGATGGGGTACCGGCCGTCCGAATCTTGGTGTTTCATTTTGTCATTGGCTTACTATCAGCTTTCTCGTTAGCCTGATGCCAGAATGAAACGGGCGAATCGGGAGCGGGGTGGGGTCGAGCTTTTTGCTGAGCGGGTGCGACGGCTGCGTGAAGAACGAGGCTGGAGTCAGAATGAGCTGGCGGAATTTGCGGACCTGGCGCCCACGGCCTTCTCCCGCGTGTTGTCGGGTGCGCGCGAGCTCCGCATGGAGCATGTGGTTGCTCTGGCTTGGTCGCTCGAGATCACGTTGACCGAGCTCGTTGCCGGCACGACTGCGGCGGGGCTCGTGCTCGAATGGATTCCGCGCGCCCGCTTCGAGGATTCGGAACGTGCGCGCGTCGACGCGTTACGAGAGCTAGAGGTCGTCCGTGCGGACGCTGCCGGGCGCGGTGCCGAGGCCGACTCGCTCACACGAGCCGTGGCAACCCTGCATGAGCGACTGGAAGCTCGGGAGGCCGAGCTCGCAGCGTCAAGCGTGGAGGTGGAGGGCGCCCGCGCTCAGCGTCGTGAGCTGCTCCAGCTCCGGCGGGATACGACGATGCTCGAAGCTCACACTCGAAGGTTGGAAAAGGAGGCGCAGTCGCTGAAAGCGGCGCTCGATGACAGCCAGCAGCAGGCGGCAGATTATCGGCGACGCTGGGAGGAAATCCGTGCACGGAGCCATCAGCTGCGGACCGATCTGTCCACAGCCAAGAGCGGGAAGCTTGCCGCAAGTGCGCTCGAAGTATTTCTCGGCGCAGTTTTCGAGCAGGAGCCGGGCGTGCCCGCCGCGTGAACTCAGGGCTTGCCCTCGCTCATTTGCACGAGCGGTTTCGGGAATTCCCGCAGGTGTTCGTTGAGCCAGTCCGTCTTGGCGAAAGGCACGATTTCGAGGCCGTGGCCCAAGTCGGCGACGCCGAGCGAGACGGCTTGCCCGCCCACGACGACTGCCAGCTTGGTGTCTTGGCCTTTCTTGTAGACGCGACCCGAGGCGTCCCATACGTCGCTTTCCGAGGTCACCGCGATGTCGGTGACGGGGCCCGCGATGCGGATGCCCGTCGCGGCGCGGAAATCGCCGAGCTTCGTGAACAGGGGAATGAGCTTGCTGATGACGTCTTTTTGAGCGAGGCCCTGGAGGATCGGGGCGAGGTCGCGCGCGCGAATCAAGACGATGCCGTCGAAGCGCGACGGTTCGGTGTTCTTGAAGGTCATGCGCGAGCTCGTGAGGTCGAGCCACCAGCCGTCGATGTCGCGACCGTTCGCGTGGATGCTCACGTCGCGGAAGGCGAGCGAGAAGTCCTCGGCGCTGTTCGTCTTGAGCTTCGGATTGACGCGCACGGCCGTCTTCAGCGCCAGATTGGCGCGCGTGCGGATGCCGTCGAGATCCAAATCGAGTCCGCGCACGTTCGTCGTGAGCGGTCCACGGATCCAGTACTTCTCGTCCATGTCGAGGTTGGCGGCGGCTTCGAGCTCTCCAGCGAGCACTTTGACGGGCGCGCCTTCGGGCAGAACGACGGGTAGATCGCGCAAGTCCGTCGAGGTGATCTTCGGCAGGCGCACCGTGGCGTGCTTGAGATCGGTCGAGCGGCTCAGCTGGATGGTGTCGAGCTCGGCTTCTTCGACGTGATCGAGGACCTGGAGGGTGAACGAGCGCATGCCGCGTGAGAGCGACACGTAGGTGGCTTTCGCGCTCGAACGCGCGAGCGGTAGGTGCTGTTTGGAACCCGCCGCGTCGAGCTTGAGCAGCAGGTCCGTGGCGACGCCGAAGCCGTCACCCATGACACGCACGGCGTTCGTCGAGAAATCGAAGTGCGTCTTCGGCCCGAGTTTGCCGCGGTCGAGGTACGCATCCACGGCGAGCGGCCCCGCGCCATCGCGCACCCTGAGCTCCGGTGCGTAGGCGTCGAGCTGTGAGAGCGTCGTCACGTCCGCCCTCAGATTCACGCGCGAGCTGACGAGCTCCATGAAGCTCGCGTCGGCGTGTTCCGAAGGGTTCAGGCGGGGAATGTCCGCGGTGACTTGGCCGCGCAGATTCTCGGCGACCACTTGGTCGGCGCCGAAGCGCACCTCCCCGGGCCCCAAGTCTTGGACGGCCGTCGTGACCTGCATGACGCGTGGGCCGACCATGAAGCCGCCACGCAGCCGGCCCTTGCCGAGGTAGCGATATTCGAAGAACCAAAGCTCCTTCACCGAGATGTCCAGGCCGCCCACCTCCACGGTCCAATCAGCGTCACGCTTCTCGCTCGCTTCGGCCTTCGGTTGGTGAATCACGTTCTTGCCCGGGAGCCCGGGCAGTGGCGGGTAGGCGGCGAGCCGCTTCTCGATGCCTTTCGGATCTTTGACCTGCACGCGCATTTGGTAGATGACATCGTGGGCGGCGAGCGTCGTGACGTGCACGCGGCGGCGGAGCAACGCGAGCACGCGCACGTCGAGGACCAAGTCCTGGCCGTCGAGGATGAACTGCGTCGTGCCGTTCATCAGGATCCGCACGCGTTTCATGCGGATGCGACCCGGCCAGATCGTGTACGCCGGGTTTTCGATTTCGACGCGCAGGTCCTCGGACGCGAGCACCCGCTCGACGAAGCCGGTCCAGAGGGCGAGCGTACCGAGGACCGGATACGCGAGCAGCAGCAGCACGATTGCGACTAACCAGCGCAGTTTGCGCCGTCGTGGCCAATTGAAAGGCGCGCGCCCCCACAACCTGCGCCACCACGGTTCGCGAGGCGAGGGCGGGGTCGAATCCGCCGCACGGCCCCTGTCCGCGGTTTCCGAGAGCGAGGTGCCGCCTTCCATGCGAACCGTTGCATGCAGGCGGCGTTCCAGCCGGCCGCGCGCTCAAATTTGCCACGCGGCGGTTTGGAATCGAACGGAGTCGGCTTTCAGCGCACCGGCTTCGTGCAGTTCGCGTCGCAGCCGTCGCCGCTGACGTTGTTGCCGTCGTCGCACTCTTCGCCCGCATCGAGCACGCTGTTGCCGCAGTATTGCTCGATCGTGCAGCGGGGGCTGCAGCCGTCGCCGGCGGTGCTGTTGCCGTCGTCGCACTGCTCGTTGCCTTCGCGCTTGCCGTTGCCGCACACGGCTTCGAGCTGACAGGTCGAGGAGCAGCCGTCACCGGAGACGTTGTTCCCGTCGTCGCAGGCTTCGAGCGGGCTACCACCGGGATCGAGCGCGCCGTTGCCGCAATATTCCCAGCGGCACGTGCGCGAGCAGCCGTCGCCGGCGGTGCTGTTGCCGTCGTCGCACTGCTCGAAGCCTTCGCGCGTGCCGTTGCCGCAGATGGTCTCGAGCGTGCACGTCGCGGAGCAGCCGTCGCCGCTCGTGGTATTGGCGTCGTCGCACTGCTCGCCCGGATCGTAGATCCCGTCGCCGCAAGCGATCACGGTACAGTCGCGCCGGCAGGTTGCGCCCGTGACGGCGTCGAGCGGATCGCAGAGTTCGCCCGGTTCGACGATGCCGTCGCCGCAGCTCTCCCACGTGCAGCTCGAGCCGCAGCCGTCGCCGGGGCTCGTGTTGCCGTCGTCGCAATCTTCGCCGCCCTCGAGCACGCCGTTGCCGCACACGGCTTCGTTCGTGCAGAACTTGCTGCAGCCGTCGCCCGACAGCTTGTTGCCGTCGTCGCACTGTTCGCCGCGGACGGTGTCGAGGTGCCCGTCACCACAGCTCGGAATCGTGCAGTTGTTGCGGCACGCGTCCGTGTCGATGCTGTTGCCGTCGTCGCACTGCTCGCCGGGCTCGATGAGGCCGTTGCCGCACGCTTCGCGCTGGCAGTTCCAGGCGCAGCCGTCACCCGAGAGGTTGTTGCCGTCGTCGCACTGCTCGCCGGCGTCGAGCTGGCCGTCGCCGCACATCGATTCGAGTTGGCAGGTCGAGGAGCAGCCGTCGCCCGAGGTGATATTGCCGTCGTCGCAGACCTCGCCCGGGTCGCTGACGAGATCGCCGCAGGCAGGCAGCACGCAGTTGTTGCGGCAGCCGTCCGTGTTGACGGCGTTGCCGTCGTCACAGGCTTCGCCCGCGTCCTTCACGCCGTTGCCGCAAGCCTCGAACTGGCAGGCGCTGCTGCAACCGTCGCCCGAAGTCGTGTTGCCGTCGTCGCACACCTCGCCCGCGTCGATCGAGCCGTTGCCGCAGCCTTCGACGTGGCAATCCCACGAGCAGCCGTCGCCCGAACGGACGTTGCCGTCGTCGCAGCCCTCACCGCTGTCCAGGATGCCATCGCCGCAATCGGGCAAGAGGCACGAGTTGCGGCAGCCGTCGGTGTTGATGGCGTTGCCGTCGTCGCACTGCTCGGAGCCGTTCACGATGTGATCGCCGCACGCAGCCTGCAGCGTGCAGGTCGAGCTGCACCCGTCGCCGTTCGTCGTGTTGTGATCGTCGCACTGCTCGCGCGCGTCGAGGATGCCGTCGCCGCAGACTTCGAGCGTGCAGTTGTTGCGGCAGCCGTCGCCGCTCACGGTGTTGCCGTCGTCACAGCCTTCGCCCGTGTCGATCCGGCCGTTGCCACAACCTTCCACCTGGCAATCCCAGGAGCAGCCGTCGCCGGACTTGTTGTTGTGGTCGTCACAGGCTTCGGGGCTCTGCACGATGCCGTCGCCGCAGCTGGCAATCAGCTTGCAGGTCGAGCTACAGGCGGGCCCGCCCGCGACGCCCGGATCGCACTCTTCGCCCGCGTCGACCTTGCCGTTGCCGCAGCCGCACGTGATGGTCACGAACACGGTGGCCGTGTCCTGACTGCCGCCGCCGAGGAGCGCGGTGTAATCGAAGGAATCGATGATGTTGCACTTGCCGGCGGGCGCCGTGTACTTCACGCACGAGCCGGCAGTGCCGCACACGCTCGTGTTGTTCGTGACGATCTCGACCGTGCCGCCGTAAACCGTCGGCGTCGTGCTGACGACTTCGACCGTGCTGTCTTTGCAGGTCCCCTCGCCGCGGGTGTCGTTGTCGAGCACCTTGACGACCTTGGTTTGGCCCGTGTCGGCGTTCGAGTAGTCGTCGCGCGCCTTGGCCGGAGCCCAGCAGTAGTTGATGGCGAGCGGAGCGCCTTGCGCGTCCGTCTTGCGGCACACCGTGCCCGGCAGGCGGTCGGCGCAGTCCGCGTCCGTCGTGCAGGCTAGACCGAAGAGGTAGCAGGGGTTCGACGGGTTCGTGGCGCACATCACGAAGCCCGAGCCGTCCGTCGCCGTTTCAGCGCTGCCCATGTACGTGGACCACGCCGGGTTCGGCAGGGTCACGCCGAAGGCGGTCTTCGCGGGGATCAGCGCGCCCGGGAAGCTCGAGGTGGCGTCCGGCGTCGGCGTGCCCGTGGAGGAGTACGAGTAGAAGCGGAACGTCTCGACGCCGGCGACGCCGGTGAACGTACCGAGCATGCTGAAGCCCGGCAGGACGAAGTCGTCCGTCAGCTTGTCGCCTCCGCTCGTCGGGACCGTCCAGGTTTGCACGGGCGAGGACAGATCGAACCCGATGCTGCTCGAGTTCCTCGCGTAGACGGCGACGGTCTGCGACGCGTCGCGCACGACGTAAAGGCGCCCGTCCTCGCCGACGGCGATGCCGTCACCGGCGAGGCTCGCCGACGCGAGCGCCGTGTTGGCGCTCCGCACCTGGACGAAGCGGTACAGCGTCGCGCCGGTGAGGAACAGGTAATTGCCCGCGAAGGAGTCGTAAGTCGCTCCCGCGACGCCGATGGACGCCGGCCAGGTGCGCGCGATGGGGTCGCTCGCCGAGATCGGCTGGCAAGCAGTCGAGCCGAGATCGCTGCCGGGCGGGCAGATGCCGCTCTTCGAGGAGCCGGGGTGGAGGATCATGGTGCCGTCGAGACAGAGCTCGAGCGGCGGCTGCGACGACCCTGACTTGTAGGAGACGAAGGAGCGCGTCCCGGGGTCGTACACGATGCCCTCGGGTGCGACGAACGAGACGTTGAAGCTGCGGGTCGCGACCCACTGCAGCGTCTGTCGGCAGCTGCTCTTCGCGCCGACCGCGCCCGTGCACGTGTAAAAGCTCTCGAGCGCGCACGTCGAGCTGCAGCCGTCGCTGTTGGTCAGATTGCCGTCGTCGCACTGCTCGAGGTTGCCGCGAATGCCGTCGCCGCAGGTCGTCGCGGTGCAGGTGTAGTTCGGGGCCGTGCCGGTGCACGCCTTACCCGACTCCCACTGGCAGGTGGCGCTGCAGCCGTCACCCGCAGTCGTGTTGTGGTCGTCGCACTGTTCGGTGCCGCCCACGCGACCGTCGCCGCAGCTGGTCTCGACTTGGCACGTCGAGCTGCAGCCGTCGCTGTTGGTCAGATTGCCGTCGTCGCACTGTTCGGTGCCGCCGGCGATGCCGTCGCCGCACGTCGTCAGCTTGCACGCGCCGCCCTTGGCGGGACACACCCAGCCGGACTCGACCGTGCAGCGCGAGCTGCAACCGTCGCCAGACAGCTTGTTGCCGTCGTCGCATTTTTCGGAACCGGCGACGAAGCCATCACCGCAGCCGTTCGAGACGCAGCTACCGCCTTGCTCGCAGCTCCAACCCGGGTCGAGCTTGCAGGCCGTGCAGCCGTCGCCCGCCACGTTGTTGCCGTCGTCGCACTGCTCTGCGCCCTGATAGATGCGATCGCCGCAGCGGTTACAGGGGATGTTCGGGATCGCGCAGCTAAAGCCCGACTCGATGGTTTTGCAGTCGAGCGAGCAGCCGTCGCCTGCCACCGTGTTCCCGTCGTCGCAGGCTTCACCTGCCCCGAGCGCGCCATCGCCGCAGCGCGAGCACGGACGGCCCGCGACATTGCAGTAGTAAGGCGCACCTTCGAGCTTGCACGTGCTCGAGCAGCCGTCGCCGCTCGTGGCCGGATAACCGCCGTCGTCGCAAGTCTCGCCCGGGTCGAGCAAGCCGTTGCCGCACTCGGTACAGCTGGTGCCAGCCGCGCAGATCCAGCCGGGCTCGATGAGCTTGCAGTCGGCACGGCAGCCGTCGCCGCTCACGGTATTGCCGTCGTCACACTTCTCGTGCGCGTTGACCACGTGGTCGCCGCAGAGCTCGCAGGGCTGGCCGGCCACGGGGCAGGACCAGCCGGCAGCGAGGCTCTGGCAATCGTTCGCACAGCCGCCGACCGCGCCTGCATCGTCGCACGCCTCGCCGTCTTGAAGGACGCCGTCGCCGCAGCGGAAACACACGCCTCCGGTCGAGGGGCAAGTCCAGCCGCCTTCGACCGCGCAGGTCGAGCTACAGCCGTCGTTGCTCGTGACGTTGCCGTCGTCGCAGGCTTCCGGAGCGCGCACGAGGCCGTTGCCGCAGCGATCACAGACGCTCTTCAGCGGGTTCAGCGGGCTCGGGCCGCAGTGGTACCCGGCCTCGGCCGCGCACAGGTAGCAGCCGTCGCCGCTCGCCGTGTTGTGGTCGTCGCATTCCTCACCGGGATCGAGCAAGCCGTTGCCGCACAGCGTGCAGCCGCCGGGCACGCACGAGTAACCGGGCTCGACGGCACGGCAGTCGCCGCGGCAGCCGTCGCCGCTCGTACGATTGCCGTCGTCGCACGCCTCGTACGGTGAAGTAACTACGCCGTCACCGCACAGGATGCAGGGCTGACCCACGACGGGACACTGGTAGCCGCTCGCGACGGAGTAGCAATCGTTGGTGCAGCCGCCGGGTGCGCCCGTATCGTCGCACACCTCGATACCTTGCAGCTTGCCGTCACCGCAGGCGTTGCAGGGGATGCCGCCCGGCGCCGGACACGCGTAGTTGGCTTCGAGCGTGCAGGTCGCCGAGCAGCCGTCTCCGGCCGTCGTGTTGCCGTCGTCGCACTCCTCGTCGAAGCGCATTTTGCCGTTTCCGCAGCGATCGCAAGTCGAGCGGAGCGCGCCGTTGAGCCCTTGGCACGTCCAGCCGCTTTCGACTTGGCACGTCGACGAACAGCCGTCGTTGTCGGTATTATTGCCGTCGTCGCACTGCTCGAGGGTGCCGGCTTCCTTGACGGCATTGCCACACTTGAAGCACGGTCCGCCGTCGGACGGACACGTCCAGCCGGGTTCCGGCTGGCACGTCGACGAGCAGCCGTCGCGGTCGTAGGCATTGCCGTCGTCACAGACTTCTCCGGCGGTCGCCGTCACGAGGTCGTCGCCGCAAAGCACGCAGGCTTGGCCGGCCGCGGCGCAGGTGCCGCCCGGCTCGAGCTGACAGGCGTCGCTGCAGCCGTCGCCGGCGCGGTTGTTGCCGTCGTCGCACTGTTCCTTGATGAACAGGCCGTCGGACTCGATGTGGCTATTGCCGCAGTTGACGCAGGGTTGTCCGGGGACCGGGCACGACCAGTCGCTGCCTTCGAGCTGACACGACGACGAGCAGCCGTCGCCGTCCGACGTATTGCCGTCGTCGCACTCTTCGTGCTCGCCGCTGAACGCCCCCTCCTGCACACCGTTGCCGCACTCGTAGCAGGTGTGGCCTTCCACGACGCAGAGAAACCCGGGCTCCACTTCCGTGCACGTCTCGTCGCAGCCGTCGCCGCTGTCGGTATTGCCGTCGTCGCACGCTTCGCTGCCTTCGACGAGTCCGTCACCGCAGCTCTGACACTCACCGCCGTCGGGTGGGCAGTCGTAGCCGTCCTCGACGGCGCTGCAGTTGAAAAGGCAGCCGTCTCCCGAGTAGCGGTTGCCGTCGTCACAGGCTTCTCCGGGCTCCAGCACGCCGTCTCCGCACTGGTCGCAGGCCTTGCCCGGGACGGGGCACGAATAGCCGGCCTCGATCTCGCTGCAATCTCGGCTGCAGCCGTCACCGGACGAGGTGTTGCCGTCGTCGCAGACTTCGACGCCTTCGAGTTTACCGTTGCCGCAGCGATTGCACGCCGCGCCCGGGACTGAACAATCGAAGCCGCGCTCGACCGTCTTGCAGTCGGCCGAGCAGCCGTCGCCGGCGACGCGATTGCCGTCGTCGCATGCCTCGGCACTCTCGGTGACGCCGTTACCGCACTCTTCGCAGCTCACGCCCGGAGCGACGCAGTCGAAGCCTTTCTCGACCTGACACGCCGAGGAACAGCCGTCTCCACTCTTGGCGTTCCCGTCGTCGCACTGCTCACCGCTGTCGATATTGCCGTCGCCACAACCGTCGGCGATGCCTGGTGCCTCACCGCCGGTATCGCCCTCGCCCCCGTTACCGATCGGGATTCCGGTTCCGCCGCTTCCGCCGCCGGCCCGCGCACCCGAGCCGCCTTTGCCGGCCGAGCCGCCGACGGCGCCGGCACCGCCCTGCCCGAGCGTCTTATCCGATCCGGTGCCCTTGCTCGAAACGGTGGGCGAGCCACCGCAGGCGAGCACGAGCGGAATCATCCCCAAAACGAACCGCAATCGAATGCGCATCTTTTCTCTTCAGCGGCAGCGGGCCAAGTACCAGATACGCTGATGAGTGGTTCAGAATAAGAGTAATTTGCATCGTCCCGGCAGATTGCTCGCAGAGACACCTACGTTCACCGAGGTCCTGCGCAACACATGGGCACCCGCGAACGGCCCCGGCGCGACTCAGAGATATCTGCCGGTATTGCTCAGTACGCTGAGCCCGGCGACGGAGAGCAGGAGCAGGACCACCGCGATCGCGAGAATCCAAATCACCGCGCGCTTGCGTCGCGAGCCATTGAGCTCCTTCGGGATGTCCCAGGAAGCATTCTGGCCGGCCGTGGCGGTAAACGCAGCCGTGAGCGGCTTCGCGGCGACGGGATGAGGGGCCGCCCTGACGGCGGGAGCGATCGGGGCGGCTCGCACCGCGAGAGCAGGCGGTGCAAGCGCGACGCCTCCGAGCGAGGTTCGGGGCTCGGGCGCACGTGGAGAGACGATGCTCGGCGCGTTCTCGGCACGGGGCTCTGCGCGTCGCACATCACCGAGCGCTGCTTCGAGGTCACGTTGCTTGTCGAGCAACGGGGCGAGCGCGCTCTGGATCGCTGCTTCGAGCCCGCGTCGCTCGTCGGGGGAGGGCGTGCCCGCTCGTTCGACGGAGGCGGGGAGTGCGCGTTGTTTCTCGAGCGAGCTCGCTACGCGTTCGAGCTTCGCTTCGAGCTCGCGCTGCCGGTCGAGCAGCGGGGCGAGGGAGCGCTCGACCGTCGTCTTGACCAAATGCTCCACGAGCGTCCGAAGCTCGGGCATGACGGTCTGGACGAGTTCGTCGCGCACGGAGCGTGCGTTGTCCCCGCCGCTCCGACCCGCCGTGCTCGCTGAGCCAGCGGCGGGGCTCGGCCGCGGGATCGAGCCCGCGGGCTCACGCGCTGCGGGACTCGCCGGACCGTTGAAGAGTGACTTCGGCGGCGGGCGATTGCTCGGGCGCCGCGTCGATCCACCGATCGCGCTCCGCGCCGAAGGCGGGAGCGGCGCTCGCCGAGGCTCGGTGCCCGTCCCATCCGTGCTCATGCATCCAAGGATGCGCGATCGCACGAACACAATCCAGCGCGCGGCGCGTTCGTCGATTCAAGTCAGTCGGTGCGCCGCGCACCTCGACACACCACGCGCCAGATCGCAACGCACCGTCACGGCAGTTTCTCGACGAGCGGCGGCGTTACTTTGCCGGTAGATAGAACACGCCGCGCAGATCCTCGGTCGTGGCGATCGGAGCCGCGCTGCCGTTGCCGGGTTGACGCCAAGAGCTCACGCGGAACTGGTAGTACATGCCCGGATCGAGCGGTCCTTCGTATTTGACCGTGACGTTCGTCGAACCTTTTACGGCGGGCAGCATGAGGCTCTTCCAGACCTCGTTGCCGAGCGCGTCGAAGACGTGCAGGTCGTACCAGTCCTCGCTCGAATCATCGAGCCACACGAGGTCGGGCTTGCCGGTCACCGCCTCGGGCGCGTCGGCGCCGGGGCTCACGGTTCCGAGCGCGGCCGTCACCTTGAACGAATCGCTGATCGTCACGTCGGATTGCCCCGGCATGACCTCGAGATGCACGAAATCGGTGCCGGCGATGTTCGTGTCCGGATCGCGCACGAGGCCGTCGTTTTCGTAGGCGGCGAGCACGACGTACTTGCCCGCGGGCACCCCGCTGATCATGAAGCTGCCAGTGACGTTCGGCGTGCCGCTCTTCGGTGAACGTAGCCCGCGCGGGACTTCCCCACGCGCCACGTTGGCGTCGAAGGTGTCTTCGACGACCAGGATGACGCTCGTCGCGGAAGTTCCGGCCGCGTTGACGATCTGAACGGTGCCTGACACGGTCGTCGTCGCCTCGTCGAGTTGCTTGAGCTCGACGCCGTCGAGCGGAGAGGAGCCGACGGAGACGGACTTGCTCTCGATTTGCACGTCCGCGCCGTAGGCGTTGAGCTCGTAGTCGCCTGCCGGAACGTTGAAGATCGTGAAGTCGCCGGACTTGTCGCTGAGGCCGCTCACTGCGGCGTCCGTGCCTTTCGCCACCACGAGCACACCGCCGACGGCGCCTGGCGCCGCCGAATCGAGCGCGACGATCGAACCGGAAATCATCGAGCGCTCTCCCGCGGGCAGCCCGATCAGATCGATGGTCGTGAGCGCATTTTCGACGACGTAGCGTTTTTCGGCGAGCATGCCCGTCGACACGTCGATGGGCAGTGCGACGCGCGCACCGCTCGGAAACGCCTGATAGTCCTGGGCCGCGGCGCGCAGCGTGTACTTGGCGTCGACGGGCGTGCCGTCGTCGTGACGCACGGCGGGGACGGGTAGCTCGTAATTGCCCTTGGCGTCCGTGCGCGCCACCGCCGTAACGGCCACGCCTTCTTCGTTCACCGCCATCACTCTCGCGTCTTCGAGCGGGCTACTGTCGCCGGCGTCCTCCACCTCCCCGCGCAACACGACTTCGCCGAAACAGCGGTGCTGGCCGTCTTCGAGCTCGGAACACACGAGCGCGTTGTCGCAGTGATCGCTCTCGGGGTCGCAATCGCCGCCCTCGGCAACGAGACAGGTCGTCGCCGTTTCGCCGTCCTTCTTCGCGCAGGTCGCGGAGTCCGCGCAGCCGCCGTTGTGGAGTTTCGTATTGGTCGCGTCGCACTTGGCGCCCGCGGCCAGGGAGCAGACGTTGCCTCCCGAAGTGCGCGGTGTACATTCGAGACCCGACGCGCAGGAGCTCGCGGACGCGGCATCGCACGACGTCCCGAGCGCGCCTGCTTTCGGTGGTTCGGCGTCGTCCCCACCACCACAAGCGGTAAAGCCACCGAACGCGAACGCACAGACAGAGAGCCTGGTTGCCAAGAAACTGAAACGCATTGAAGAGCCTCCTCGGCGGCCAGTATGGCCCCGGCTAGAACCTGAGTGGAGAGCTCATCCGGTTTTTCTCACCCGGGCTCTTTCGCGTAAGTCATGGTGCGCCGAGGTGTGCTCGGTTCGCACGCCAGCCACTCACAACACCTAACCTCCGCAAGCTATGAATAACGCGGCCTCGGGACTCGGCACACCGGCGCCCATGAAACGGAGGTTGCGCTTGTTCGCGGTCGGACAGTCGGCCACGGCCGAGTCGCTGCCGATGCCTTGCGACGGGTCGATGTAGCAGAAGCCGATGTCGGACCCGGTGTCCGGCTCACCAGCCTGGCACGCCGCGAGCTCGTCGCCGCCGAGCTGCGGTAGGTCACACACGCAGAGCTTTTCGCACGGTACTTCGTTCACGCCGTCACAAGCTCCCTCGTCGTGCATGAACATGGTCACGGCCCGGGCCGTGTCCGCCGACGCATCGCGGCGCCCGGTGGCGGCGCAGTTGCAGCTGTCAGCCGGCGAGTAGGCCTCGATGATCGTGCAAGTGACGCGGTTCGGGTCACTTGCCGAAGGCTGGAGCGGGCGCGCGAGGCAGCCAGGTGCGAGTCCCTCGGCGATTTTTGCAACCAATGCCGCCATGGCCGGATTGTATCCGTAGTTTGCGTCGCTAGTGATGGTGTTTCCGACGGCCAGCGTGACGTTCTTCGGGCAGATGCTCGTAACGACAGCGTTCGTCCCAATGCCTTTCAGCACCTCGAGCTCACGCAGGCCGGGGTACGCCTTGTCGTAGAGCTGGCTGCCGTCCGTGCCGCTCGTGACGCCGCTGCACAGCGGGCTTTGCTTGTCGAACTCGTCGGCGTTGCAGGCGCAGACGTCCGCGTTCGCCGCGCACTCAGCGCTCGACATGGGGGGCGCGAGCGAGAAGATGCAAGCGAATTGGAGCTCGTCGCGGTTCGGCGTGACCGCTTGCTCGTGGCCGTTGATGCCGTTCAAGGTCGTGCTCGTGGACGGCAAAACGCCCTCGTCTAGCAACGGGTGTCGAGCCGGCGGGCGCGGATCGATCGATTCGATCATGAAGGGGTCACTCGGCGGGATCAGAGCGCCTGGAGTGCCGAGGATCACGTCCCAGCGCTTCTTGTCCGCGAGCTCCTCGGCCGTCATGAACTCGAGCCCCTGGCCGGTCCAGCTTTTCTCGGTCGAGATATCTTGCCAAGGCACGCCCACGAGCCCCATGAGGATCACCTGCTCGGGCGAGCGGGAGGGGGAGTGGGGGCCCGCGACGTAGAGGGGGTTCGGCACCGCCGGGCCGCCTGGGCGCGGCGTGATGGTGGAACTCTGAATCGCTTCGACATAGCGCTTGGTCGAATAGAGCAGATCGACCCCGAAGCGTTGCGCCTGGTCGAAGCAGCGCAGGTTGATCGAGTCCTCGTTGACGCTCAGGTATTCCGAGATGGCGCAGCTCGCGTCCGCCTCGTTCGTCCGGCAGCCGGCAGGCGGCGGCGACGGGCAAGGCCGGCAGCATGGATCGTTGGGATCGAAGCACGCCGACGACGATCTCGGCATGAGCGCGGTAATCGGGCGGCCGACGCCTCCTTTGTAACCGACGAGCCAGCCGTTCGAGCCGTCCTCGTCGAGCACGGAGCAGTCGTTCTCGTCCGACATCATCACGATGGCGAGCAGCGAGTCGGGGCGGAGAAAGGCCGCGCGCTGCGCGAGCACGGTCTGATTGGTGACGCCGCGTACGCTCTGGCTGCCGTCATTGCTCATGCCATGCACGGGAGCCGGGTCGATGAGGAAGCGATACCAGGCCTCGAGCGACGCTTCGTAGCCGCAACCGTGTTCACCGACCGCCAAGGCCTGCGTCGACAGTGCATCGATGAACGCGCTCGCAGCGGTGCCGGATGCTCCGAGATTCGGATGCGGATCCGTGACCGTCGTCTGATCGCGCGGATCCCACACCAAAAACCCGGAGTCGTTCCAGCTATCGAGGGGCACGCCGGGCCTGACGCTCGGCAGGAGCTCTGCCTGATCGTCGTAAAATGAAGTCGGCGCATTGCTCGCCTGATTCGCCGTGGCCTGCGCGGCCGAGCACACGTCACCGCTACCGTGGTCGCCGAGGCTCGACGTGATGATCCCGACGTGCAGGTCACGGATGGGCGCGAATTCCGGCCTGCCTTGACTGCACGTGCCGTGGGTGTCGGCGTTCGTGCCGTTCGGCTGACCCTGCGAGTCGAGACAGGCGGGCGTGACGAGTCGGCTCACGAGCGGTGGAATCGCTTGCGCCAAGAGACGCTGCTTGTTGCTCATGCTCGACGAGTTATCGAGCATGAAAAGGAGGTCGACCTTGTCGACTGTCGAGCTCCGAATCGAGTTGACGAAGACCGACCCGGAGCCGCCGCTCGTCCCGCCTCCGCCTCCGCCTCCGCCTCCCCTGGCGCCAGTCCCAGCGCCGCCCCCTTGCCCGAGCCCGCCGGTCGCGCGGCTGTCATCGTCACCCTGCTTGCTCGAGCCGCACCCTGCGGCAAGCACGGACACCACAGCCATGCCGACCCAAAGCCCAACCGCTCTGCGCGCGTAAGCCATAAGACCTCCTTCCAAGTACCTCCCGACCTATCGCACAAAACACGCCGAGCGTCGCCTCACGGTAACGGCGCGAGGGCCGGGAGCCGCGTGCAAGGTGGCGGAAACGCACTAGGGTGATCAGCCGTGAAGGTCGTTCTTTTAGCCGTGCTCTTTTGGTCGTGCCTCCTCGCGGGCGCGGCGCCGTCGGCTCGCGCTGCGGGGGAGATCAGCATCGATGCCGCGGCGTGGCACGTCGTGGAGCAGAAGTCCGGGCCGGTCAACTATTACTCGGTCGTCAGCGAAGGGGGTAAGACGTTCGTCCGCTCGCGCTACACGCCTCCGCTCAAGACCGTAGTCCTCGGCTGGAAACCGTCGGACACCGCTCGCGGGCTGCACCGGCTGCGTTGGTGGTGGCGAGCGCAGGTGTTGCCGGTCGGCGGGGACGAGTGCGTCGACGGCAAAGGCGATTCCGCGGCCGTGGTGTACGTGAGCTGGAAGCGCGGACTCCGCTACTACACGCTCAAGTACGTTTGGGGCTCCGTGGGGAAGAAAGGGAACGTCTGCGACCGGAAGCGCAACCCCTTCCTCGCGCAGGACACGGTCATCCTCGAATCGGGGCTCACGAATCGTGAATGGCGCAACGTCGAGCTCGACCTCAACGCCGAGTTTCGCAGCCACTTCGCGGACGGCAACGCAAACGCCGAGGTTCCCGCTTTGTTCGGCATCGGACTCATGAGCGACGGCGATCAGACCGGCAGCGTGAGCTCGGCCGATTTCGGCACTTTTACGCTCTCACCGTGAAGGGCCGTCTCGTCGACTCCGCCGCCGAATCGGATGGGTCAACGCAATCCGCGGGTCGCTTCGGGGAGTGCGGCTAGAATCTTCTGTAGCGTGCGGGCGACGGCATCGGAAGGCTTTTCGCTCGTCGTCGCGGCGGACGTCATGCCGAGCAGGGTGGTGGCGGCAGACGGCTTTCTTTTGGCGAGCGCGTTTTCGAGCGTGCTCAGCGCGCGCACGAGTCCCGCGGCGCGTGCGAAGGCGTCGTCGCTCGCGGAGCGCACGCTCGTTCCTTTCGTCGCGAACGGCACGAGCACGAGGTAACCCTCGGGCAGCGCGTGCTCGGAGGAGCCCGCGCTCGCGAGGTGCGGATTCGCCTCGAGCAGCGCTTCGCGCGCGGCGCTCTTGGTGACGCCGTGAGGCGCCATGCGTTCGAGGAGCTGACTCAGGGTTTCCCGCGGGGCGACGGTGGTCATTCCGGACATGGAGGCCTCAATTGACGATGTTGAGCGGCTGCCAGACGGGAGGCAGCGGCGGCGCGATGGTGCCCGTCACGACGTTCGACGAGAACACGAGCTTGGTCACGCCGTTCCACGTGAAGGCGGCAAGATTGGCGCTCGTCAGCACTTCATTGCCGTTCACGAGCGCGGAGAACGCGTCGTTCACGGCCACGAGCCCCGGGCTGTCGTTGAGCGCGCTCGCCTGGCAGCGGTTGCCGGAGACCACGACGCGCCTCGCGCGACTGACGTGGATGCCCTCCGTCATCTGCGATCGCACGAGCGTGTTGCCATCCACACGCACATTTGGCCCGCGCAGGATCGCGCCCGCCGGGACCTGCCCTGCCTCGACGGCTTGGAGCGCCTGGACGAAAACGTCCGGATCTTTTCGCATCCGCTCGGCGAGCGCGACGATTTTCGCCGCGTTCGGCTCGGCCTGGAGCTCTTCGAGCACGTCGAACGCGCCGACGGCGGCGACGTTGGCGTTCACCACGATGCCCGACCAGCTCGGCGCGAGCGCGCCGGCGTTCAGCAGCCGATTGCCGACGACCTGGATATCGTCGCTCGTGCCGTCGACGCGGATCGCCGTGCAGCTCTCTTCGCTCGCGGCATCGACGAACAGGTCGTTGTTTTCGATGCTCACCCACTTACCCCCGCGCACCCAGATGCCGTACGCGCTCTTCACACCGCTCGTGGCGGAACTTACGATCAGGGTATTTCGCTCGATCGTGAGCGCCGCGACGTTCTGGAAGCTCACGGCTCCGGGGCTGCCGGCGGCCACTAGGATCAAGCTATTCCGGCGGACCTCGACTATGGCGGCGACCGCGGAGCGCACCTGCACGATGGCGGCGCCCGTCACCCCTTCGAACGCGTTGTCGAACACCCGAACGACTGCGGCAGGCGCGAAGTTTTGGAACAGGATGCCGTTCGTCACCGTGACGAGGTCGTTCTGAGCGACGAGCCCGTCGCCGTCGTCTGCAAGCGCAGCGGCCGAGAGCACGATAGCGGCTGAGCTTTCGAGCGAGCCCTGCACGTTCGTAAACGTGTTGTCGCTCACGTCGAAAAGCGAATAACTCGCGACGACGCCGCGATTCCCGCCCCAGACCTCGTTACGTTGAACCCGCGCCACGCCGGCGCCCGTCAAGGGGTGCCCGTCGAAGACCACGCCTTGTTGCGTGAGCTTGCCCGTCGTGTTCGTTGCGAAGAAAAAGACGTTGTCGGCGATGATGACATCGGTGAGGTAGATGGTCTCGGCGAAAATCCGGACGCCCGTCGCCGCGATGCTCGTGAACAGGTTGGAACGGACGGCGACCATCGCGAGCAAGGCGAACGTCTCGGCCCCGCCGAGCGTCACGCCGTTGTCGCCGTCGAGCGTGCACTCCTCGATCACGAGCTCCTCGAGGATGCCGTCGGCGCTGACGGCGGCGCCGCCTGGAGCCGTGAGCCCGAGCCGTGCGAGCGTCACGTCGACGGTGTTCTTGATGCTGACGGCGTCTCCCTTGGCGGTGACGGTGAAGTCGAAGAGCGCGACGTGCGCGGCGCCCGTCACGCTGATGGCCGGCCCGGGTCCGACGAGCGTGGTTGCGCTCCCCTGTCCCACGATTTCGACGTTGGAGACGCCGTCGAGCGCGAGCGTCTTCGGCAGCCGATATTCGCCGGGTAAGAGGCAGATCCTGCCGCCTGTTTTCGCGATCGCGGCAACGGCGTCGTACAGCGTGTGCTGGCCCGCGTTGTGCTCAGCCGGGCTCACGCACAGCGTGCACGCGCAGTCGTCACGCGCCGACCCCGTAGCCGGCGGCCACGGAACGCGACAGTCGGTCGCGCTGCCCTGACCGCCCGTGAGCATGAGCGTCGCGAGCCGCGCATAGTGGTGGTGCGTGCCGAGCGGCGGCGCGGCCGCGAGTGTTTCGACGCTGCCGTCGGCGGCGCGCGCCGTGAAACACCAGTAGTCGCCGACGTGAAACTTGCCGCCCGGCGTGAGCTCGAGCGTCACTTGCACGCCGTCCTCGAGCAGGATCGGAGTCGGTGTGGTGCCGCTCGCGACCGGCAGCGGACCTCCGTCCCAGCGCCGGACGCGGACGTGCGTCCCGCTCACGAGGTCGGCCGCCGGCGCCACGTCGAGGTCGACGAGGCCGTCCACGTCGTTGACCGCGACGACGTGCGCCATGTCGCCGGCTTTGCGCGCGAGCTCACGCTCGTCGCAGGTGACCTCGACCGTGTCCCCGACGCGGAGCTTCAGATACGCGTCGCGGCCCGTGCGCTGCACCGTGAGCCGCTTGGCGTTCGTCGCGAGCACGCTGGCGGCGACGGACGCGTTGTCGCGCGACCACTTGAACGTAGCGTCCGCAAGCGACGTCCCCGGGTCGTGAATTTCGACGCGGTACAGTCGATTGTCTACGCCTCGATAGCCGCCTTGTGCCGAGACGGCACACGGATCGTCGCTCGTGACCGGGCCGACGGCGGCGGTGCTCAAACGACCACCGGACGGCGCGAAGAGCGGCCCGAGCTCGGGAATTTGCCCGTCGGGCGTCGAGCAGTCAGGGCTCCCGGCCACGGGCAAGAGGCGCACCTGCCACGCCGTCTCGAGCCGCGTCGAAGTGTCGAAGCCAATCGCAGGATCGACGAGCGCGGGGTCCTCGTAAACCGAGACCTCGCGCTGCCAGACATCGAGCACGGCGAGGAACGTCCCCGTCGCGTTGGCGGGGATCGCGACCTCGAGGTCGGGGGCGAGGTACGGCTGCTTGGAGAGCGGAATCGGTGCGCTGCCGACGAGCTCCTCGCTCTGACTATCGAACGCCGCCGGCACGCCGGTGTTCTCGGCGAGCAGTCCGTCGACGTAGTAACGGCCGAGTCCGAGCAGCACCGTCGCCGGTGAGGTCGAACCGTCGAGCGTCACGTGGAACGACTCGGGGAGCGCCGCCGGGTACACGGCGCGGCCGATGGTGTCGATGGTTTCGACTCGGCGCGTGCGGTCGTTCGTGCGCACGAGCTCGTTCCAGTCGGCGTCCACGAGCACGCGGCCCTGCTGCATCAGCGTGAGGCCGCGGGTTTTCGGAGGGATGCGCGTGTAATCGCCAGGCATGGTCTGTCCTCAGGTCACTGCGATGAGTCCGAACTCGAGCCCGAAGGGCACGTACTCCGCGAGCCGCACGCGGAGGTTCGACTCGCGTTGCGGCGCGTGCACGAGCTGGTACGCCCCCATCTCCGATTCATCGTCGGCGCCGGTTCGAATTTCTGCAGGCGTGCGAGGGGCGAGCTCGGCGTACGCGGGGTGTCCGAAACGCCGCGCGACGAAGCTCGGTACCACGCGCGCTTCTTCACGTGCCGTGAGCGCCGCTTTGGCCGCCGCGTCGAGTGTGGGATCGAGCTTCAATGCGGCCTCGAGCGCGTTCTCCACCGCGAGCTCGGGCTGACAGCGGTAACGCCGCGGGGCGCGCCCGGGCGGCGTCGTGTCGAGCGAAAGCCAGGAGAAGCGCACACACCCCTGCTGCAGGCGATCGACGTTGACGCGCCCGCTGAACACGCAGTTGCTTGCGAACAGCTCGTGCGCCAAGGTCGCGCCGAGCAGCGTGACCTGTTCGAGCGTCGTGCGCGGCCCCGAAACGCCAGCCGGATCGGACAGCGCGGCACCCCCGACGCCGTCGAGCACGCAATCGGTGACCGTGAGCTCTCCGATCGTCTCCGGGATCCGAAGCGGACCGCTGATCGTGCGCGCGAGCTCGATGTCGAGCAGCGTGTTGATGGGATTGCCGCCCGCGCTCGCCTCGACGACGACGCTCGGCCCGGAGGTAGCGGGCTCGCCGTCGTCGTCGAGCGCGCGGCCCGGCACGAGCGTCACGTGCTCGAAGCGGAGCTTGCCGAGGTCGCCGCTGACGTGGACGAAACCTTCGAGCGCAACGCCGTCGAAGCGCAGCGCCGAGAGCGGCGCGAGCGTCGGCGAACCGGCGGAGACCCCGGCGCCGCCCGTGACGAGCAGCGGTCGCTCGCCCGACGCCGCCTCGATCACGAGGGAACAGCTGGCGGCGACCGCGAGCGGGCCCGTGAGCGCGTACGTGCGGCTGTCCTCGATGCGCACGACCGTATTGAGCGGCGGGGTCGTTGCGCGCCAGACCGCGAGCGCCGCGTCGAGCGACGGGTAGGGGCCGCTCGGACCCGTGGGCGTCGCTCCTTCGCGCACGCGCAGCGTCGCCGCGTTCGGATCCGTGAACGGCGTCCGCGCGTAACTGCCGCCGCCGAGGGGCGCCGGAAAACCGCGATGGTAGGACACGTCGACGGCAGGGGCCGGCGTGGGCCAGGCCGCACCGAGCGCGAGGCGGCCGTGTTCCACGTCGACGGCGACCACGTCACCGCTCGGCGGCGCCGCTGGCCACGGGAACAGACGCGCACACACGACGCGCGACGCGGGCACGGCCGTGCCGTCTACCTCGACGTGGAGGCTCGCTCGCGCTTCGGCAGCGGGCCCTGCCGCGAAGTCCCCGTACAGCTCCGAGGCGACGGCGGGCGGCATGGCCGCGTGCGCGGCCTCGAGGTCGACGAAGACCCGCTCACGCCGGATCGCCGCGGCCACGTCGAGCTCCGTCACGCGGCCGTCCGGCGTGCGGACGCGCTGAAACAGCGGAGCGCGCGCGCCGAGCGGATCGAAGCGAAAACCCCACGGCACCGCGGACGCGCGCGCCGGCACGTCGACGACCGGCAGTGACAACGAACGAAACAAGAAAAAGCCGAGCTTCGACACCCCGAACCAGCCCTCGTCTCCCGCGAGGGGACGCACGTCGACGCTGCGGCTCGCGCCGTCGAACGCCTCGCCGATGCGCGTGCACGCTTCTTGACGTCTGAGGTCGAACCACTGACTCGCCGGGCGGCGGTGGTTCTGATTCTGCGTCCAGCCGAGGCGCTCGAAGAACTCGACCACGCAAGCGGACCAGCCCGTCACGTCCGCGGCGAGCTGCTCGAGCATCGCGTGCGTGCCCTTGCGACGGCGGTACGCGATGGTGTTCGCCACGTCCGCCCGCCGCGGCTGGACGATCTCGTACAGCGGTTGATTGGCGACGAGGTCCCCGATGTAAGGCACGACCCACTCGGCGCACGTCTCGATGAAGAGATCGTCCTCCAGCCGGTCGATATCGGCGCGAACCACGTTCGCCTGCTCGCTCACGAGGGCCAGCAGGGCCCGCAGCGGATAGCCGCGTCCCGCGTCGCGCAGGCGATGGACGCTCGGTAAGAGCTCGTAGAGATCGAGCGGCTCGGTCATGCGCGCACCCGCGTGACCAGCACGTCCGTTTCCGGATGCTCGAGCAGCGCGAGCTCGCTCGGCTCGAGCACGAGCACGGGGCCGGGCGGCGGCGTGCCCGAACGGCGCGCGAAGGATTCGACGAGGCTAGCCGTGAGGCCCGGTAACCCCGCGAGCACCGCATACGCCCGGCTCGTATGCAGGCCCTCACCCAAGCCGAGCGAGCCGATCCAGCCGGCGAGGCGCGCTCGGGCCGCGAGCACCACCGCGTCAGCGTCGTAGCGCGGGTCGAGCCAAACACGGAGCGCGATTCGCACCGGCACCGGCGTGCCGGGCCTGAGGCGCAAGCGGCGGTTACCGTCGCGGCGAGCGGTGAGGTAGGTGGCCACCGAGGCGAGCGTCTGCTGGGACAGCGCGACGCCGCCGGCGCCGAGCACGGTGAGCTCGACTTCGGGCTCGAATGTCGAAGGCGCGACGGCCGCCGTGGCGCGCGCGTAGCGGACGCCCGCAACCTCGCGCGCCGCGTCTTCGAAGTCGCGCAGCGACACGATGCGGCCGAGCGTACGCACGCCGTTCGGCGCGTTTTCGCGCGTGAGCTCGAGCGGCTCGGGATCGTCGCCGCCGTCGGCCGGCGCGGGGTTCGTCGCCGAACGCAGGCCCGGCGGGCGGTCGAGCAACGTCCTGAGTGTCCCCGCTCGCACGTTGCCAGCAAGGCCTAGGCCGCGGCGATACGTCGCGACGACGTTGCCGTTGCCCGTCGGCAGCCGCGCTCCCGTCTCGCCGTCGCCGAACTCGGCGTGGAGCGTCCCGGCGACGTCGCGCCGCGTGACGTACACGCTGTCGGTCGGCCCGTGGTCGAAGAGCTCTTCGTCTTCCTGCCAGAGCACGCCGGCTACGCTGAGCGCGACGGTGCTGCGGACGCCATGCGGCGCCGTGCCGTCGTGGACGAAGGTGACGGGGCTTCGCGAGAACGCGAACTCTTGAAAAACGGCCGTGGCGTCACCGTCGCCCAGAGTTTCGTCGCGCACGGTCTCGCCGTGCGTCGCGAAAGCGACGTTGCCGAGCACGCTGACGCTCGTGCGGTCGTAGCTGCCGGTGAGAGCGAGCGCGAGCGTCAGGGTCGTCGTGCCGGCACCGGCGTCGAGCGTCGCTTCGCGGACGACCGCGACTTCCGAGCGCGCGTTACCGGAGGCGTCGCTGCCGGTGACAATCAATTGGCGACCGGGCGCGGCATCGGGAAACAGGCCGTCGAGCACGAGCTCGTCGCCTTCGAGCGGCGTCGTGAGAGGCTCCTCGGCGAGCGTGAGCTCCTCGGGGCGCAACAAGACTTGTGTCCCGCGAACGGGAAAAAGCTCGAGGTGCACGCTCGTGTCGAGCGTCAGGCGTGTCACCTTGGCCGAGAGCGTGTAGCCCGAGCGCACCGTGTCGACGACGTCGAGAGCTCGGTAAAGCTCCACGTACGCCGGGAAGGAGCCCGAGGTGGTCTTTGCGCGGCCCGGCGACACGAGCGCGACGAAATCTCCCCTGGCCACTCCCTTGTAGAGGGTATCGAGATCGAGCGGGGAGCGCAGAACGTCGTCCTCCCAGCTCGTGGCCGTCCCGAGCACGCCACTCACGAGGGAGAAGAGCGGCGCGTTGAAGCCGAAGGGCCACGCCTGCGCGCGGAACACGTAGACTTTCGCGTTCTTCGGAGGTTCCGGCACGGAGGTGCCGCCAGCGAGCGGCTCGTTCCACTCGACGCGCGTCGTGCCGCGCGTGTTGTCGACGCTGACGGCCTCGATGCGGCGCACGTCCCACTGCTCGCTCGACGGACTGGCCAAGCGCTCATCGCCGACGATCAGGAGGTAGCTGCCCGGCACGAGCCCGAGATTCGTCCCGGCGAGCACGAGGTGCCTGGTCGTGTTCGAGAGCGCGACCGGCTCGGTCGTCTTCAGCGCCACGGCGTTCAGAGCCGCGACGGCGTGGAGCGCCTCCACCGTCTCGAATTTTTGCGGTTCTTCGTTCTGCCCGGGGACGCTTTGCAGGCGCAGCCCGACCGGAATGTCGACGCTCTTGCCTGGCTCGAGCGTGAAGGCGACGTACGTCTGCGCTGCCGCGCCGGGCGCCGGGCGGTAACCGAGCAGCGCCGCGAGCCAGGTGACCGACTGCTCCTCGCGTGCGGTGCGCAAGAACGCTTCGTTGGCGAACCGCTCTTGGTAGAAGGTCAGGATATCGCCGACGTAAGCCCACAGATCGAGCAGCGCGATCGCGGGGTCGTCGCTTGCTCGTGTCGTGAGACCCGCGAGGGGCCTGACGGCGTCCGGCACCGTGACGCGGCCGATGCGCTCGAGCATCGTCGCGAGGAAACTGGCGTAAGTCCCCGCGCGGTAGCGGATTTGGGTCAATCCGGGACGATTCGTCTCCGCGAGCGGGGTCGTCGCCGGCGGCTCGCAACAGCCGCACGTCCCCGGCGCGTGCATTGGCGTCACTTGCCGCCTCCGAGCTCGAGCGAAAGCACGCCGTTTTCCTGCGCGTCCGGGTCGTCGTCGAGCCGCAAAATCTCGAGCCGTCCCGCCGGCACGTAGCCCTGCTCGAGCTCGCCTGCCGCCGTCCGGCCCCAGCGCTGCAGGCGCGTCACGTTGGCCCCGTCGACACCCTCGACGGCCATGACCGCGGCGTAGAGCGCGGACACGTAGAGCGGTTGGCCGAAGCTGAAGCGATCTGGATGAAAGAAGCCGAGCGAGCCGTCGGCGCGCAGCTTGCTCGAGAGCGCGTCGAGCACGGCCGCCTCGACGTCGGCGCGGAAGTGATCGCGCGCGACGCAAACGTCGATGCTCAGCTCGAGCGGCACGTAGGTCGGGCCGTTGACCTCGAGATCGTAGCCGGCGATGCGGTACGGCTCGAGGGCGTTCGTCACGAGGGCGCGGAACGCGTCGTCGACGTCCGCTCCGCCCACTCGATCGATGGCGACGAACACCGTGTAAAAACTGCCCGTCCAGCGAAAGGTCGCGACCGCGCGCGCCACGCCCGGGATGCGCTCGGCGAGCTTGGCGTAGTCGTCTTCGGTGACCGCTCGCTCGAGGCCGCGGCGGAACGCGACGGGCGCGGCGGCCTTGACGCGCTCGCTGCTCTCCGGCTCGACGCCACCGAACGCCGGCAGTGGATTGCGCACGCGCCGGATCGAGAGCGGCGCGGCGGAGTCGGGCAGGAGCAGGTGAGCGAGCGCCTCGGCGCCGACGTTGCCGGCCGTTCCGACGCCCACACGGTAGGCGAGCGCGTAGTTCGAAAAGTCGCTCGGCTTTTCGCCGTAGGTCCCGTCACCGAAACGCAAGGTCGCGACGTTGCGCTCGTCGACCTCCGCGACGAACGTGCGGTCGAACGCCGTCGCGTGCAGCAAGTCGCGCTCGGGCGTCCAGGTGGCCGGCGGCACGCCGAGCGTGAGCACCACGTTCGGCTGAGCGGCGGCGATGTCGGCTTGCAGGATCGCTGCGACGGGCGCCCCCACGACGGCCGGCACGCTTTGCGCGAGCGGTGATTCGCTCAGCCGCAAGCGGACACCGTCGGCGTGCGGCGTCGGACCGGGATGCGGCTCGGCGCCCGGCGAAAGGGCGACGCCCGCGGGCCGAAACTCCTCGACCACGCTGCGGCCGTGCTCGGCGAGCACGACGTTGCCGCGGACGAGCGTCACGTCCTCGAGCACGAGCTTGGTGTCGCCGGACGTGATGCTCGTCGAAAGGCAGAAGGGCTGGGTAAGCGCGTCTTCAGCGGCGAAGCGCACGTGCACGAGCGGCACGCCGAGCAGCGGGTCGTTCGTCGCGGACACTTCGGTCAGGCGCACGGCTTGCCGGTGGGTAGGGTCGGCGTCCTCGGGCAGGCCCGTCGCGGGCCCGAGCGCCTCCTCGAGGATCACGAGGGCGCCGGCGGTGAGGGACGGCAGTGGGCCGCGCAGGAAGAGCTCGGTGGTTCCGCGCGGCAAGCAGCAGTCGTCGCGGCCCCACGTGTAAATCTGCATGGCGCCGAGCTCGTCGGCGCACGTGATGTCTTCGAGCGTGCGGAAGAAGACGTCCACCTCACGGAGGGCCTTTTCGACCTCGCGGTCGACGATGCCCGAACTAGCTTGGTAGAGGACCGCGTTTTCACCCGCTCGCACGCGCGAGAGCACCGGCGTGTCGGCGGGCACGAACGCGCTCGTGCCCGGCTCCGTCTCGAACTGCACGAAAGCGCGCGCGCTCGCGCCGTCGTGCATCGCGTAATCGACGAGCCGGGCGTGCCGGCGCACGGACACCCGACGTCGCGCGGTGGGCAAAAACGCTTCGTTCGCGACCGAGTCTTGATAGTAGCTCAAAAGGTCGCCGGCATACGCGAGGAGCTCAACCAGCGTCACTCCCAGATCGGCCTCGTGCTGCTCGGTCCAGCCGGGTACGAGCACGGGCAACCGATCGAGCAAGGCCTGCCGGAAGCTCGCGTAGTCCTTGGCGAGGTAGTCGATGAGCGGAGCTGCCGTCGCGGTCGGCGGGCAAACGTCCTGCCGCCGGCAGTCGAAACGCGTGGGACACCCGGCCTTGAACGAGAAATCGCAAGCCGAAAACAGCGGATCGAGCTCGGCCGCTTGCAGCACGAGCGTGTACGTCGAAAAGTCCCCGCTGCGGTCAACACTGACGACGAGGTGGTCGCCCGCGTTGACGACGCCGGTGACGTGCAGGTTCCGAATGCGAACGCCGCCTTCGACGCGCACGCGGGAAGGATCGGCGGCGAGGCCGTACGCGTTCGGCGGCAGCGGATTCACGAAAAAGACGCGGAGCGTCGGCGGCACCTGCTCGACTTCGACGTAGTCGATGCCGTTCAGCGCATTCTGCTGCTCGAGCAGTGCCCGCCGCCCGTCGTCGCCGTCGCACACGACCGAGTTCACAGCGACCCCTCCGCCACGAATTGATCTTGAATGCGATCGCCGGTGTCGCGTCGCACGTAGACGACCGTGACGACGAGCGAGGCTTCTTCCGCAGCGACCTGCACGTCGACCACGTCGATCACGTCGCCGAGCCAGCGCTTGAGCGACCCTTGCACCAAGAATGCCGTGGCCGTCGCGAGCACGTCGCCGTTGGCCGCGAACACGAGATCGAGCAGGCCACAGCCGAAATCTGGCCGATTCACGCGCTCGCCCGGGCGCGTGAACAGCACCTGATGGATCATGTCGCGCACGTGCTCGTCCGGTGTCGCAGCGGCCGAACGGCCCCGGCCGTCGATCGCGAACGGATACGCGAGGTAGCGCGCCATCAGCTCGCCTTCACGCGCGTCTGTACTCCGGAAACCACGGCCGGACCCTGCACGGCTTGCGTCGCCGCTTTGCAGAGCCCGATCGACGTCTCGAGCAGCACGGGCTCACCGCCGATCTTCAGGCGCGTCGCGGGCGCCTGCCATTGAATCGTGACGCAGGGGCTCGGCGGGCCGCTCAGCGGGAAGCTGCAGCCGACGACCGTGAAGCTATCGCTCGCGAGCAGCGCCGGGGCGCCGCCGAGCATGACGCGCGTGTTTTGCGTGACACAAACGGCGCTGCCGCCGTGTGGGCACTGGATGGTGCAGCCGAGCTGGAGCACGCTCGCGCCCATCACGTCACCTCGAGCGCGCCGTCGTTGATGCTGACCGAGGTCGCGGTGAGCTTGAGCTTCTGGCTGCCCTTCGTGATTTCGACGCCGCTCTGATCGAGCACGATGCTCGCGCCGTGAGCGTCGCTGATCGTGAGCTTTTCGCCGCCTGCGCTGTCGTCGAGCGAGATGGTGTGCCCTGCGGGGGTCTTCCACACGCGCACGACGGGCTCGACGCCGTTCGGCACCTGCTTGTCGCTCCAGAACGCGCCGACCCAGGTCGGACGCGACGTGTCGCCGGCCTCGAACTCGATCCAGACGTGATCGTCCTTCGCGGGAATGCTGAAAAATCCGGCATTTTTGCCGGCCGTCGGCGCCGCGGGCAGCGCCCAGCCGCTCTCGAGCTCCCCGAGCACCTCGGGTACCTTGGCGCGGATGCGGCCGAGCTTTTTGGGATCGGCGTTGCTCGTCACCGTCCCGCGATAACGGCCGAAATGGCGCTCGACCTGATCGCGAATCAGGCGCGCGGTCTCCTCGGACGCGTTCACGACGCAAGCCCCTGCTGGTCGTCGAAGCGCTGCGAACGCGGGACGCCCGTGGCGGTGCGCCGCAAGCTGAAGCGTTGCACGTAGCGACCGCCGGCGAAATGATGGTGCACCTTGGTCACGTAGTAGGTGCCGCTGAATTGGCTGCCCGCGCCGCGCACGAGCACCGTGCGTTTGGCCCTGAGCAGCGCGCCGTACACTTCACCCTCGAGCTCGCCCTCGGCGTCCACCGCCCACGCCGAGCGATCGACGACCGCCTGCGCGAACGTCGCGAGCTCTCCCGCGTCGCTGAGTCCCGTATTGCTGAGGAGCACCGTGCGCGGCTTGTCGCGGGCGTCGGTCGCGGTCGTGCCCATGCTCTTCTGCTCGCTCTTGTCGCTCGAGGCCGACTGGGGCTCGCCGCTTTCGACGTCGAGGCCCGCCGCTTTCACGCTCGTCGGGCGCAGCATGTCGTAGCGCGCCTTGAAGGCCGCCACGTTGGTCTCCGTGCCGAGATGGACCGAAAGCGTCGGCTGCGCGGCGCCGTCGAGGCGCGGCGCGTGGAAATGCCCGGTCGTTCGCCGTGTGACGGGGTCCACCTCCACGAAGCATTCGAAGCCGTTGCGCAGCGCGAGCTGGCGCAAAAATTGGATATCAGTGCCGCGCTGGACGTTCGTGTGATCGACCTCTTGCCGCGTCGGCTGGGTGTCGTCGACGGCGAGGCCGAAGCCGTAGTCTCCGAAAATGGTGCGCGCGATGCTCGCGTCGCTCATGTCGGGCCAGGCGCGCTGCTTCTCTTCCAGATCCATGAGCACGCTCGCGTCCATCGCGACGACGCTGAGCACTGAATTGCCCGGTGTGGGGGCGATGTCGATCGCCGCGTCGATGACGTACGCTTCGATCAGCGGCTGCGTCGTGTTGCCGATCGTCACGGCGAGCTCGAGCTTCTGCAGACGGCGGAAGGTATCGTCGTCAACGACCGTCCAGCCGCTGCTCGCGGCGTCGCGATCGATCGCCAAGTGGAGCCGCAACATGTCGGCGAGCTCGAGCGATTCTTCGACCTCGATCTCCTGAACCGCGGCGAGCACGCCGGCGCTCGCGGGCGCTCCGTCGATCTTCAAACGGTAGCTCCACGGCACCATCGTCAGCCGTCCTCGCTCGGCACGAGCAGCCGCCGCCCGACCTCGCCGACGAGCTCGGGCGGCCAGGCGGCGCGATTCGCGTCGCACAAACGCCAGAATTTCTCGGGATCGCCGAGCCTCAGGGCCGCGACCTGATCGATGCGCACTCCCTGGCGCACGACGTGCTCGCCCTCGGGCGTCACGTCGCCGATCACGCGCATCAGCTTGTAGCGCACGGTCCGGCCGTGTTCGTCGGCGATGGTCGCCGTGGCCACGTTTTCGTAGCGGCTACCCTTGAAGAACACCTTACCCTCCGCTCGTGGCTTTCTGCGCCGCGGAACGCGCAGCGGCGTCCGCCGACTTCAGCTTGTCGGCGAGGTTCCACTTCTTATCGGCGTAGGCGCCGTACGCTCTTACGCCGAGCGTCGAGTCGGCGAGCTCGAGCGTCGTCAGAACGCGCAGTGTCACCTCCGCTTTGGCGAGGATCGGATTGAGCTTCGGGTCGAACGCCTCTTCGGTAATCGCGAGGTTCGTGAGCAACACGGGCGCGACGCGCGCTTCGCCCCACACGAGCAGCGTGAGCGGAGCCGAAGAGGGCTTCACGGCGACCTTGCCGGCGTCCGCTTGCTTTCTCACGTCCTGCTCCCACGTGCGCGGTGGATGCGCGAGGAGCTCGAGCGTTGCGAGCATAGGGCCGAGGCCGTAGGCGAGGGTGGTGTCGTCGGCGGCGGCGATGGCGTCGGTCGCGTCGAGCTCGATGGACAGCGTGATGGTCTCGTCAGGGAAGCCCTGAATGCGGCGCCCCGCGATTTTGGCGCCTTTGCCGCCCTTGTCGTCCGGCCCCTTGAGCGCGACGGTGCGCCGAATCGTCTCGGGGTTGTACTGGAACGTGACGATCGTCGGGGACTGACTCGAGTCCTCGGTCCCGTCCGAGTTGCTCGAGAAGTAGACGGCGAAGGCCCCGCGAGCCACGCGTGGTGTTTGCGTGTAGCCGGTCAAGCGCCCCTCCGTGCGCGTGCGACCGCCGTTCGAACGCGTTCGGCGACGGCGGCGGGAAAGCGCGGGTGGTCGAGCGCCGGCACGGCTGCGTTGCTGGCGGGCACCTCCGCGCCGGGACGCGCGAGCGCGCGCGCTACCTCACGCTCGAGCCGCGCGCGCAGCCAGGGCACGCGGTTATGTTCAACCGCGCCGCGCAGCACCAGACGCTCGATCACGACGCGCATCAACGAGCCCTCCGCACGTAGCTGCGCGCGAAGAGGTAGTCGTCGAAGCCACGCGGAGCGAGCTCGGGCTCGACGGCGGGTGCCGGCGCGGGCTCGGCCAGGATTTCGATGCGCTCGATGCGCACCTCGGCCGGTGGAGGCGGCGCAGCCTGCAGCGGCGCACGCTCCGCGCGGGACACGGGCTCGACTTCCGCTCGCGCCGGGGCGTGAACCGCGGGCGTGCGGCTATGCGTCACTGCCACGAGCGGCTTCGCGAGCGGGGCGGGCGCTTCGTCGAAGGCGCGTCCGCTTCGCACGGCGCTGCCGGTATCGTTCAACGCGGGCTCGCTCGCGACTGTGGGCAGCGAGCGTTCGACGACGTGACGCTCGGTTTCATGGACCACGAGTGTGCGGAGCGGCGCCGCGAGGACGAGCGGCGCCGCGTGCGCCGGGCCGGTACGCGTGGGCTCCGGCGAGTCGAAAGCCGTCACGGACGGCAAAATGGGTGCTGGCGCAGCCGGCGGGGGCGACGGTTTTGGGACTGCAGGTGCTTCTACGTTCGGCGGCGTGACGGCGCGTGCAAGCGGTAGCGTCATCTCGTTCAGCGGACTTACCAGTGTGCTGAGCGGGCGCGCCGGTGGGACGTCGACGCGCCCGGCAGGCACCTCGGCGCGCGACGGCAACGCGACGGCGGGCGTCGGAGCAACGAACGGCGCCGACGCCTTGCGCGCCACGACGTCCGGTGCGGCTGGCGTGTGCGAAACAGTCGGCATGGGTGCCGCCACGAAATGCTCTTCTTCGCGCACGGGCGGCGCCTCACGCGGCGCTCCAGGTGGCGCTCCTGCCCCGAGCGGTGGCGCTGCTCCGATGCCGCGGCGCAGCAGGTTCGCGAAGAAGCTCACGACGCCTCCTCGCGGATGAGCGCGAGGTAGTGCCGCCGTCGCTCCGAGCTCAAGCGCAAAATCGCGGCTTCGCTCCAGTGGTAGCGGCTTGCGAGCACGTGCACGTCCCGGAAAATGCGTCCGGATCCGAGCTCGGCGAACAGCAGCGTCGCCGCGTCGAGCAACGCCTCGAACGGCGTGCCACACGTGACGCACGTCAGCGACACGCGCATTTCCGCCTGCGGATCGAGCGTCTCCAGCACGGCTCCGAGCGGCGCGACGAGCTGCGCCGGTAACGCGTCGAGTCGCTCGCCGTTCCGGTCCTGTACATCGACCACGCACGCGGCGACGAGCTCGGCAAGCGCGACGGCGGGTTCGCGCTGAGCGAGCTCGGCCGCCGCTTCCTGCACCTTGCCCGTCGGCAGCCGGAAGCGCACGCGGACCCCCGCGAGCTCCGTCTCGTGCACCGCACGGGGCTCGGCGACGGGCGGTACGAGCAGCGCTCCGACCGTGAGCGGCAGCTCGAGCGTTTCACCGCAGCCCGCGCGCGGGCACGCGAGCACGCACGGGAGCGCTTCCCCGAACGTGAGGCGCCGGAGATGAAGCAGGAGCGCCTCGCGATCCCCGATGAAGAGCTCGCGCACGTCGGCGAGAGCCGGCCGCTCGTCGCCGATGCGCTCGACGCAGCGCGCGAGCAACGCGGATACCCGCGACGCCGCCAAAGCGGGCGCGTCGGCGAGCGCCACCTCGTCGGCGCCTGAAACCGGACGCAGCCGCGCCGTGCGCAGGAAACGACCGCCCCGTTCGAGGCCGCACGGTAGATTTACCTCCAAGTGCTGCACGGCACCTCAGGGTTCGATCACGGGCTCGGGCGGCGGCATGTAATCAGTGCGCTCCCAGCCCTCGTTTTCGACCTTCAGGTGCTCGATGGCCACGGCGTTCGCGTTGGCGTCGAGATCCGGTAACGCCTGGTACTCGCTCACCCAGCAGCGAAAGATCGTGTAGGCGAGCACCTTTTGACCGGCTTCGTTGAAGACGTCGAGCACGAGATCGCGCCGAAAATCCGCGAGCGACGATTCGGCGCCGGGCGCGCCGGCGAAGTTCCAGACCTTGGTGGCCCATTGCTCGAACGTGCGATCGAGCGTGACGCCGCGATCGAGCGATACGGCCTCGAACTTCGTGCGACCCGGGCTCTTGCGGCCCGTGCTGGGATCGCCGCCGTCGCGGTGCTCCACGACCTCCGTCGTGCGCTTGAGCGCGCTGATTTTGCTGATGCCGGCCACGTACCCGGGCTGCCCGGCGAACGCGAGGCGGAACTTGAAGTTCTTGTACGGATCGAAGCGGTTCGGTTGCGCGACGAGTGAAGCCATGATGCCCTACTCCTTCAGGCCGAGAGCTGGCCGGCGAGTTGCTTGATTTGCAAGATCACGAACTCGGCGGGTTTGAGCGGCGCAAAACCGACCAGGATGTTGACGATGCCGCGATCGATGTCGTCCTGGGTCGTCGTCTCCGCGTCACACTTGACGAGGTACGCTTCGCGCGGCGTCTTGCCCTGGAACGCGCCCTGCCGGAACAGCGAGTTCATGAACGAGCCGACGGCGACGCGGATTTGCGACCAGAGCGGTTCGTCGTTCGGCTCGAACACGACCCACTTGGTCCCGCGAAACAGCGACTCTTCGATGAAGAGCGCCGTGCGGCGCACCGGCACGTATTTCCACTCCGAGGCGAGCGCGTCGGAGCCCTCCAGTGTCCGCGTTCCCCACACGACGCTGCCGATGAAGGGGAAGCTGCGTAAGCAATTGATCCCGAGCGGGTTGAGCTGCCCATTTTCGCCGTCCGTCAGCTGCGCGCCGAGCGCCTGAACGCCGCGGACCACGGCGGAGGTGCCGGCGGGTGCCTTCCACACGCCGCGCTCGGTGTCGGTGCGCGCGAACACGCCCGCGAGCGCGCCTGACGCCGGAACTTCGCGCACGCGCATGCCGCGCAGTGGATCGGCGACCGCGATGCGCGGAAAGAACACGGCCGAGTTTTTGTTCGAATCGAGCGCGCTCACCCACGTCTCGATCTCGCTCACGCTGCGCGCCTTCGGCGACGGATCGACGAGGAAGAAGGCACGCCGCTCTTGGCAAAACGCCTGAGCCGCGGCGATCACGGCGCGCGCGGACGTGTCCGTCATGGCCGTCGTGTCCGGAATCGAGAGCAGATTGAAGAGGTCCACCTTGCGCAGCGCGTCGATCGCCGCGCCGGCGTAGTCCGTTGCCTGCTGCGACGGACTGCCGTCGGCGCCGGGTGACGCAGCCGTTTGCCCGCCGAACTGCGGACCGACCCCGAGCCAGTACTGGCGCACGTTCTGATTGGGCAAGAGCTCGGTCGCGCCGACCTTGACCGAGAGCGTGAGGTTCGCTGCAGCCGGCTTGCCCGCTGGTTCCGCCGGGCTCGGCAGAGCGCGCAGGTGTGAACCGCCGACGAGCTCCACGCTGATGCCGGCCAAATCCGGATCCGCCGCGAGCGCGCTGCGCACCAAAGTCAGCAGATTCGCGATCGGACCGCCTGCAAACGCACCCGTCTTCGAGAGCACGCTCACCGGAGCGGCCGGGTTCGTCTCGTCGATCACGGCAAGTGTCACGCTCGCCGCTGGGATCGGCGTCCCCGCGTCGAGGAACGCCTGCAGATCCGCCGACGTCGCCCCCGTCTCCTCCGGTCGCCACTCGCCGGCCAGATCGAACTCGCGCCCGCCGTTCTGCGCGCCGAGCTTGAGGGCGCGCGCGGCGTCGTTCGGGCCCGAGGTGACTTCGACGCTCGAATCCTCGGTCGTGCTCGCGGAGCTGAGCAAGACGTAGCCGCCGCTCGCGCTGCTGCCGGGGCTCGCCGCCGCGCCGAGGCCCGTGATGCCCGCGCTCGTGATGGCGTTCGTGATCGCGAAAGCGATGTCCGCGGCCGGAATGCCGCTCGTCCCGAAGGGGCCGAGGTTCAGCGTGAACGGCCTGACGCCGTCGAGCACACCGTACAAAGTCGTTTGGTTCGGCGCGAGCACGGGGAGCGTCGTGTGCAGGCCGCTCTGCGCCGTTCCCGTGGTGCCCGGCGCGAACGCCGGCATGCTCGCCGCGGGCGGACGACTCACACGCACGAGCTTCGAAGCCGAGTTGACGACGTCTTCGACGAACGCGGGTGAGCTCGAGCACATGCTGAGGTTCACGTGGTTCTCCGTCACCACGGCGTTCAGTACCAAACCGCGACGCTCGTAGCGCGTGACGGTGAGGTTGAAGAGCGAGTCGGGACGGCGCGTCCTGTAGTCGACGTCGAGGCGCACCAGGTTCCCGAAGTCGCCGGCGCTCGCGGCGCTGACGACGAGAACCGGCGCGCCACCGAGCGCGAGACTGATGCTCGCGGTGGCCGACCCAGTCGTCACCCGTACGATTACCGCCTCCGAGCCGCCGTTCAAAAAGAACTGCTGCACCGCGTGTCCCAGATCGCCGTCGAGGCTTAGACCACCGAAAATAGCGGTATATTCGGTGAAATTCTCGACGCTGGTCGCCTCCAAGATGGGTCCGCTCGGCGCGTAGCCGATGAACGCGGTGGTCGACGTCGACACCCCCACGATCGTGTGGACGCCACTCGGCAGCTCTTCGACGTAGACGCCAGGATAAGTCGGCGTGACCGGCATGACTCCTCCATGGACGCAGAGTGTCGCGTCCTCTCGGTACTTCGGCGTGTCCCCGCGACGGTGCGCCCGCGCGATCTCGATCACATCCTCTTTCTTCCGAAAGCAACTCGTCAAGCGCGAACCCTCGCGACAGAACAAAGAACCACGAGCGCGTGCGAGCGCTCGTGAGAACTCGTACGAACGCTTGCGAGAACTCGTACGCGCGCGTCACTTCGAGCTACCGAGGTGCGCGCGAACCGCCGCGGTCACCCAATCGATTTACGTTGGAAGCGGCGCGCGCTCGGGCGTACTGTCGAGCGGAAGCAATGGCGAGCTCAGAAGCCATTCAGGGGGCGACGTCCTCGTTGCTCGCGCTGCTCGGGGATCGCATGCAGCCGGCGCCCTCGCTTTCGGCAGGTCCGCCGGTCGCGGGTGACAGCAAGCGCGTCAACCTATTCCTCTACAAAGTTCAGGAAAATGCGGCGCTCCGCAATCAAGACGCTCCCGATCCCCGCACCGCGAACGCACCGCCGCTCTCGCTCGATCTCCATTATCTCTTGACCGTGCTCGGCACGACGCCCGACGAGGAGCTCAGTGCCCAGCAGCTGCTCGGCGAAGCGATGCTCGTCCTGCACGATTTCGGCATCATCGATCCGGAGCTGCCGCTCGTGCGCACCACGGGCACCGTGCTCGATCCCGTGCTTGCCGACGACGGCACGCGTCTCACGATCTCGCAGAATCCGCTGAGCCTCGAGGATCTGACCAAGATTTGGACGGCGCTCGCCGTACCGTACCGCGTGTCGGCGGCGTACGTCGTCACCGTGGTGCAGATCCGCAGCCGGAAGGTGCGCCACAGCGCGCCGCCCGTGCGCGATCGCCGGCTGTTCGTCGTACCGCTGAAGCGCCCCAGCGTGAACGACGTGAGCCGCAAGCCGCCGTTCGAAGGTATGCCGGCGTGGGTCGCCGAGCCGGGGGACGTCGTGCGCGTCCGCGGCCTCCATTTCCGCTCGCCGTCGACGCGCGTCACGCTGGGAGCTCAAGCGCCGCTCGTCCCCGCCGTCGTTTCGGACACGGCGCTCGAGTTCACGCTGCCGCCGAACGCGGCCGCGGGTCTCGTGGAGCTCAGCGTGGTTCGCGACGGAGCAGACGGGCCGCCGCCGATCGCCAAGGGCAGCCTGCGCTCGAACGCCGTTCCGCTCCAGGTCCTGCCGAAGCTCATGAGCATCACGCCCCCGAGCCTGCCCGCGAGCGGCGTGCTCACGCTGACGCTCGCCGCGCCCGTCGCGCGTGACGACGACGTGAGCCTGCTGCTCGGTGACGTGCAAATCCCGGCCGAGCCGCACGCGAGCCCGACGGCGAGTCCGACCTTCGCGCTCGGCGAGTTCGGGTCTGCGTTGAGCCCCGGCAACTACCTCGTGCGCGTACGCGTCAACGGAGCCGAAAGTCGGCTGACCGTCGATCCGGGCACGCAGGCTTATACCGGCCCCGTCGTTCAGGTGACGTGATGGACGCGTGGGGCGAGGCCAGCCGTCGCGTTTTGGAGCTCGAGCTTCTGAGCCTGAAACAGCTGTGTCGCGAGCGTTCCGGCAGCGCGCCGGGCATTGAAGCCGCCGCGCCCGAGACGAGCGCGTCGCTCCGCGCGGAGCGCGACCGCGTCGCCAGCGCGATGGATCGGCCGCCGCCGCTCGATTTCTTGCGCGAGGCGTTCGCGCTCGACCCCTTCGAGAGCCGCGTGTTCGTGCTCGCCTGCGCGGCGCAGCTCGAGCCGGGGTTTCTCGCCCTATTTTCTGCGCTCGGCGCCGAGAAGTCGCGATTGCCGACGCCGGCCCTCGCGCTCGAGCTCCTCGCGCCGAGCGTGGCCGAGCGCGCCGGAGCGCTGACTGCGTTTCTGCCGACGAGTCCGCTGCGCCGCCACCGACTGGTCGAGCTCGGCGAGCACCCCGTGCACGCGCTACGTCCGCTCTCGGTGGACGAGCGGCTGCTCGCGTTCGTGCAGGGGCTGCGAACGGAGGACGCACGCCTCGAGCCGCTGCTCGAACCGCTCGCGCCCGCGCTCCTGACGGACGCGGAGCAAGCGCTCGCCTCCGAGCTCACGGCACTGCTGACGACAGTGCGCAAGACCGCGCGCCCCGTCGTGAACCTCGTGGGCGGTCCGGGCCAGCGCCGCATCGCGCGGGCCGCGCTCGAGGGGCTCGGTGCACGCGTCGCGGAGCTCGTCGTGAGCCGGGTAGCGCCCGACGAGCTCGACGGAACGCTGCGCTTGCTCGCCCGCGAAGCGACCCTCGCGCGCCGCGCCTACTACGTCGACGCGACGGGCCGCGACGTGCGCGCGGTCTGCGAACGCCTCGACACGATCGTGCTCGCCGGCAGCGAAGAGCCGCTCGCGCTCGCGCGACCGGTCGTGGTGCTGCGCTGCCCGCGTCTATTTTCGGGCGAGCGCGTGGGACTCTGGCGCCGCGTGCTCGGCGAGCACGCGAGCACGCTCAACGGGGCGGTCGAGGGCGTCGCGCAGCAGTTCGAGCTCGAGGCGGACGCGATCGAGCAGCTCGGCGCGACGCTCGTCGCGCGCGCGGAGGCGCACGGCGCTGCCATCGCTGCCACGGAGCTCTGGCAGAGCTGTCGCGAACGCGCGTCACGGGCGCTCGACGGACGCGCGACGCGCATCGAGCCCACGCGCGGTTTCGACGACCTCGTCTTGCCGGGAGATTCGCTCGAGCAGCTGCGCGCCATCGTCGGCCAGGTGCGCGCGCGCGGGCGCGTGCTCGACGAGTGGGGATTCGGGGCGAAGCTTTCGCGCGGGCGTGGCACCGCCGTCTTGTTCGCTGGCCCGAGCGGCACCGGCAAGACGCTCGCCGCCGAGGTGCTCGCTCGCGAGCTCGGGCTCGATCTCTTGCGGGTCGAGCTGGCGGGGGTGGTCGACAAATACATCGGCGAGACGGAGAAGAACCTCCAGCGTGTGTTCGAGGCGGCGCAGACGAGCGGCGCGGTACTTTTTTTCGACGAGGCGGACGCGCTCTTCGCCGCCCGCACCGACGTGAAGTCGAGCCACGACCGCTACGCGAACGCCGAGGTGAACTACCTCTTGCAGCTGATGGAGGACTATCGCGGCGTGGCGATCCTCGCGACGAACCGGCGCGCCGCGATCGATCGCGCTTTTTTGCGCCGCCTGCGCTTCGTGGTCGATTTCCCGCACCCCGACGCGGCGCTGCGGCGCCGTATCTGGGAGTGCGTCTTTCCGGCCGGCATGCCGCGCGAAGGGCTCGAGCTCGACGCCCTCGCGCGCCTCGACCTGACGGGCGGCAGCATCCGCACGATCGCGCTGAACGCGGCGCTCGCCGCGGCCCACGCCGGCGAGCCCGTGCGCATGTCGCACGTGATGACGGCCGCGCGCCGCGAGTACGCAAAGCTCGACAAGCTCGTCACGCCGGCCGAATTCGGCGTCCAGCGGGGCGTGCAGCGATGAACGCTCGGGCGGACAAGCAGCGCGCGCCGCTCGCTCCCGCCCGAGTCGCCGAAATCAAACGCAAGCACGGCATCGCCACCAAGCTCACGGTGGGCTCCGCGCACGACGAGCTCGAGCACGAGGCCGATCGCGTGGCGACGGAAGTCGTCGGGTACGGAGAGAAACGCAGCGCGCCGGCGAGCCTCGGCGGCGCGGCCACGGCCCCGGCGGTGCAGCCGAAGACGGACCCGGTCAAGCCGCGGCCGCTCCTCGACGACGAGCACAAAAAGAAGCACGACGAGCCCGCGGTCCAGCGTCACGGCGGCGCGGGTGCATTCGAGGCGGGTCCGCGCTTCGAGTCGTTGCTCGAGGGCGGCGGCGGGCATCCGTTGTCGGGCGCCGAACGCGCGTTCTTCGAACCGCGGCTCGGCACCGATCTCGGGGGGGTGAGGATCCACGACGACACGCGCGCCGCCGCGGCCGCGCGCGAAATCGACGCGCAGGCGTTCACGCGCGGGCGCGACGTGTACTTCGCGGCCGGCCAATACCAGCCGCACACCGACGCCGGGCGCTGGCTCCTCGCACACGAGCTCGCCCACACCGTCCAGCAGACGGGCGGCGCGCGGCGCAAGACGAACGAGCTCGTCCAACGTGTGACCCAGAAGCCAGCGCCGGGCGCGAAGACCCCCAACAAGACCGACGCGCCTGCGCCACCCCCGGCCGTCGACGCGACCAAGCCGCGCCTCGGTCCCAAAATCGCGAACTCGGAGCAGGCCCTCTACATCCCGGTGCTCCACATCCCGAAGTTCAAGGCGGAGCGCTACCCGACCAGCCGCACGTACTATCGCTCCCACAAATTCAGCCGCAAAGGCGAGAACGACGCCGAGCAGGTCTCGCGCTGGAACCAGGCAATGGGCGCGGACGCCGGCACCGTCGCGGCGCTCAAGCCGCTCGTCAAGGATAAGCATACTTACATCGTCACGGGCACGCAGGGCCTACGCGCCGTCATCGCGGACAACATCGTCGAGCTCGCCGCGCGGCTACGGCGTCCGTTTTGGGACAAAGCCGGCAGCGGGGAGATCACTCACGACGTCGATCACGTCGTCGAGCTCCAGATCGGCGGCTGGCCCGACGCGCCGAACCGCGCCTTTCTGGCGACGCCCGCGACGAACCTCGAGCTCCTCGAAAGCAAGGCGAACTCCGCCTCCGGTTCCACGATCGCAAAGCAGGTCGATCAGGCCGTCGCGAGCGCGCTCCGCACCAAGCAAGTCTTGGACGCGCTGCCGCCAAAGCACCGTAGCGCCGAGGCCGTCTTCGACAACTACGACGTCGTGTTCGAAAAGATCGAGGCGCTCGAGGGCTCGAGTAAGCCGTCGCGCTGGCCCTTCGCGGACGTGCTCGCCGGTCGGCACATCGCGACGCTCGAGCTCGACTCGTCCCACGTGGGGCTGTTCGATCTGAGCGATCCGAACCCAGAAAAGCCGCTGAAAAAGCACCGCTGGACGCGAGAGGAGCTGATCGGCTCCTCGAAGGTCACCGTGATTTACGTCGCGGGCTTGATGCGAGTCCCGATTCGCTGGAATCCGAAAGACCAGAAGCGGCAGCTCACCCCCGGGGAGATCCTGGCGCTCGGCTTCCCGCCCGGCGCCCGCATCGAAATGGACGTGGGCTCGAAAGGCGGCGCTGATCTGAATCAACCGCTCGGCGTGCTCACGCCCGACGAGCTCTGGCGCTACCCGCGCACCAAGATCGGCGTGACGACGCCGATCGGTGAACGCCGACAGTTCACCATTCGGCGGCTCGAGCACACGGTGCACGCCTGGGCCATGCGCGTCCCGGGCCTGGCCAACGCGCAAGGTCACTTCGGGCCGCTCAGCCCGATCGAGTTCGGCGCGCTCGATTTCGACGGCCGGGAGCTGTACCTGCCCGGCCGCATCAAGCCGAGCCTCAGCGTGCTCGAGAAGCTGCCGGTGAACCTCGTCTTTCGCGGCAACTCCGTCGCGCTCGAGACCACGTTCGGCGCCGAGGACCTGAACGTGCCGAAGCCGTTCACGGTGCCACGCGCGCGGGTCACGCTCGGCGTGAATCAAAACCTCGCCTTCTACGCCGACGGTCGCGTCGAGTTCGGCATCGAGCGGGTGGGCTCCGGCAGCTTGAGCGCGAAGGGCAGCACGGAGGGCGGTTTCGAGCTCGACGGTGACTTCACGTTCGAAAAGAAGCTTGCCGAGAGCAGCATTCGTTTTTGGTACAAAAAGAACGAGTGGGGCGCCTCGGGGACGCTCACGATCCCGTCGAAGCGCGTGCCCGGCGTGAAACACGCGACGCTCGCGGTGAGCTACGCGCAGGGCAAGCTCATCGCGGACGGCGACGCCGAGCTCGACGTGCCGCTCTTCAAACGCGCCGCCCTCCACCTCGAATATTCGGAGAAGGACGGCCTCGTGCTCGGCGGCGTGTTCGAGCTCAAGACCGATCTCTCGATCGTCAAGAGCGGCACGCTCGCGGCGGAGGTGCGGCGTTCACCCGAAGGCGACTGGGCGCTCTCCGGCAACGGCCGCGTCCTCGTCGAAATCGCGGGCCACCGCGCCGAGCTCAAGGGCGCGTACGACCGCGGCATCATCGACGTGAGCGCGCGCGTGCCCTTCAAGTGGAAGCGCATCGACGGCGAGGTGACGCTCGGCGCGACCAATCGCGAGTACGACAAGGACGGCAAGCCGACCGGCAAGATCGCGCCGTCGTTCCACGCCTACGGCGGCGGCATCGTCACCGTCTTTTTCACTGATTGGCTCTTCGGCACGATCGAGCTCGTCGTGCTGCCGAACGGCTCCTGGCACGTCGTCGGCGAAGTCGGCATCGCCGAGACCGTCAAGATCACGAAGGAGCCGCTGCTCGACAAAAAGATCCCCATCGGCAGGCCGATCGATCTCGACTTTTCGTTCATCAATCTCGGCGTAGCGAGCCTGTACGTCAAAATCGGCGGGAGTCTCGAGGCGTTCGCGCGCCTCGATCCGCTCGAGCTCCGTAAAGCCTTCTTTCGCGTCAAGTACAACCCCGAGAAAGAGGACGAGACGAGCGTCGTCGGCGCCGGCATTCTCGCGCTACCTGCGACGGTGGGGCTCACCGCGGAGCTTCACCTCGGCGTGGGCGGTCGCGTGCTCGTCTTCACGGCCGAGATCGTGGGCCACGTGTCGGTCACGGCGGCGCTGAAGCTCCTCGCCGAGCTCGGCGCAGGCTTCGAGTGGCGCCCCGGTAAAGGCATCGTGCTCGCGGGGTACGCGGCGCTCACGGCCCAAGCCGAGCTGACTTTCCGCGTGTTTGCGACCTTCGACGTGAACCTCGACCTCTGGCTTTACACGAAGAACCTCTACCACCACGACTTCGGGGGCAAGGAGCTCAGCTACAAGCCGCCGCTCCGCGTGGGCGCGATGTTTCCCTTCACGTACCGTGAGGGGCAGCCCTTCGACGTCGATATTCACGACATCAAATTCGTCGAGCCCGACTTCGACCGCGAGGCGACGATGAAGGAGATGTTCAATCACGCCCGCAAAGAGGACGGTCCGGATCACGACAATTCGTGAGGACGTACGACGGGCGCAGGTCAGGTGACCCCGCGATTGGAGTCACGCGGCCCGTCTGCTAAATCTCGCTGCACCGGCCGTGCGCATCCGCTTCATCAAGCTCACCGACCGTGAGCACGCGCTCGAAGTCGTTCACGGCGACGGGCGCACCGAACGCGTCGTCTGCGAGACACGGAGCCTCCTGATACACGATCTTTTGCACCTCGCCGTCGAGAGCGAGGCCAGGCTCACTCATGGCTTTTGGGGCCAGCTCGCGGCGGGGACGACGCTCGAGGAGATGAACGATCGCACGAAGCCGGCCGCTCCGAGCGCCACGGAGCTCCTCGCTATCGAACGCCTCGTGGGCGCGCTGCACGGAGCCACGAAGCAGCGCCCCCCGAGTGAGCTCATCGCCGGTTTGAGACGTTATGCCGACGCCCTCGATACCGAGCTGCCGGAGTGGCTCACGGAAGAGCTAGTGATCCGCGTCGAGGAGCGGATACGACAACTGAGCGGGCAGTGGAGGGCGACGCCATACGGCGGCACGCTGGAGGTCATTTGGTCAGCGGAAGCTGCATGAGGGCCGAGTTTCGCGATAGCATCGGGCCGTGCCTTCGGCAGCGAACGAGTCCACCGCCAAGCTCTCGGCCGATGCGGCGGGGTACGAACTGCTGGTAGCCGGACACGGCGATCCGTGGACGGTCGAGCTCCCGCCGACGGCAACGCTCGTGATCGGGCGGGGCGAGGACGCCGACGTCCGGCTCGTGGCCGACGGCGTCTCCCGCCGGCACGCTCTGCTGTGCGTCGAACCCGAAGGGCTTACGGTCGAGGACTTGAGCTCGTCCAATGGCACGCTCGTGCGCGGGCAGCCGGTGCCGCCCGAGACGCGCGCGGGCATCGCGGTCGGTGAGGCGTTCGTCGTGGGCGAGTTCGTGCTGCTCGTGCGGCCGGTGCGATCGCGCGCCGCCGTGCGGCAGGTGCTGAGCTCGGAGTACCTCGAGGCGCGCCTCGCCGAGCAGTGTGAACGCGCGCGCGAGAACGGGCATCAAGCCTTCAGCCTCGTGCGCGTCGAGCTCGTCGCCAAGCCGAAGGGCGACGCCGCGCTCCGCATCGCCGCGGAACTGAAGGCGTCCGACGTGCTCGGGCGCCTCGCAGCGAACGCGTGGGCCGTGCTCCTGATCGAGCACACCGCCGAGGAAGTCGCCGACGTCGCCGCGCGGGTCGAGCGGGCGCTCGCCGGGACGAGCACGGAGGCGCGCGTGTCCGTCCTCGAGTACCCGCGCGACGGCACTTCGGCGAACTCGCTGCTTTCCGCGGCCGCACCTCGCGGTGGCGAGGCACCTGGCAGCGCTCCCACCGACGTGATCGTGCGCTCGCCGGCCGTGCTCGCGCTCTATGCGCAGCTCGAGCCCGTCGCGCGCAGCAACATCAACGTGCTCATCCTCGGTGAGACCGGGGTCGGCAAGGACGTGCTCGCGCGCCACATCCACGAGCGCTCGGACCGGCACGGCCAACCCTTCGTGCGCGTGAACTGCGTCGCGCTCGCGGAGTCCTTGCTCGAGAGCGAACTGTTCGGCCACGAGAAGGGCGCGTTCACGGGAGCGGTGCAGCGCAAGCCCGGCCTGCTCGAGTCCGCGCAGGGCGGCACGGTGTTCCTCGACGAGATCGGCGAGCTGCCGCAACGCCTGCAGCCGAAGCTCCTGCAAGCGCTCGAGACTCGCGAGGTCCTGAGCCTCGGCTCCGTCAAACCCCGCACGATCGACGTGCGCTTCATCGCCGCCACCAATCGCGATCTGGAAGCAGACGCCTTGTCGGGTGTATTTCGCCGCGACCTTTACTATCGCCTCGCGGGGTTCACGGCGGCGGTGCCGCCGCTCCGCGCCCGTCGCGAGGACGTGCTGCCGCTCGCCTCGAGCTTTCTGCGTTCGGTAGCAGCCGGCGGGGCGAGCCCGCGCATTCGCGACGACGCCGCCGTGTGCTTGATGGACTACGCGTGGCCCGGAAACATCCGTGAGCTGCGTAACGTCGTCGAACGCGCATTCGCGCTATCGGAGGGGCGCGCGATTGGACCCGAGCACCTGCCGCTCGAGAAGATGCGTTCGGTCGTGCTCGTCCGGCCGACGCAAGTCGCGCCGCCGAGCGGCCCCGACGCGGAGCTTCCCGTTACGGATCTCACGCCTGAGGAGCGCGCCGAACGCGATCGGATCGTGCTCGCCCTCAACGAGTGCGGTGGCAACCAATCGCTTGCTGCCGAATTCCTCGGCATCTCGCGCAGCACGCTGCTCAACCGCTTGAACACTTATCGTATCCGCCGTCCACGCCGCCGGCGACAGTGACGCTCGATTGATCCGTTGCTAAACGACGGCAGGACGACGGGCCGGCGAATGGGCAGGATTGCGCCATTTATGCGCTGTGCCACGCGGCCTGACGGCGAGTACCATGCGCGCCATGAGAACGCTGCGACTGGGCGTCGTCGCGATCGTTCTCGCTGCTCTCCCACTCGGGTGCGGCGAGTCCAATCGGGACGCTGTAAACGGGGGAGGCCAAGGTTCCGGCGCGAGCGCAGGAACGGGTGGCAAGGGCGGCATGGGAAGCGGCGGCATGGCCGACACCGCGAATGAAGCCGGGGGTGAAGGCGGCGCGTCGACGGACGCCCACGCTGCCGCCGCAGCGGCGCGGCTCCCGCTCTGCGAGAGCGTCTGCACGACGGCGGGCGAGACCGCGTGCGCCAACCAGGATTACGACGCTTGCGTGACGGGCTGGTGCTTGGATCCGGATCTCTACTATCCCGGTTGCCAGGAGCAGTCCGACGCATTCCTCGCCTGCATGGCGAATGAACCGAGCACAAGCTACGAGTGCGCGCCCGACGACGGTCGCCCATTGCCGAAGGAGGAGGCCTGTGCGGGGGAGCAATCAGCCTTCGTGGACTGCCTCTTGGCAAACTTCTCGTAGTCGGAGGCGCCGGCATTTCGTCGCTGCGCTCACGGCGCTGTCGCTCGCGGTTTCCGTCAGGGCAGCGGCCGAAGAAGCGCCCACCGCCGAGCAGCTGTTCCGTGAGGGGCGAAAGCTCCTCGCCGACGGCCAGATCGTCGAGGCGTGCGACAGGTTCGCGGAAAGTGAGCGCCTCGAGCCGTCACCGGGCGCGCTCCTCAACCTGGCGCGCTGCCACGCCGACGCGGGCATGACGGGAACGGCCTGGTCCGAGTATCTCGCGGCGGCTCGCCTCGCTCGGACTCAGGAGCGCCCGCAACAAGCTGCCGAGGCCGAGCTCCGCGCCGCCGAGCTTCAGCCGCGACTCTTGCGTTTGCGCATCGAGCTCGACGCCGCCGGCACCCCGGGCCTGGTCGTGTCGCGCAACGGCGTCCAGCTCACGGCGTCCGACGTGAACATCCCTGCGATCGTGGATCCAGGTAGTCACGTGATTCGCGCCACGGCGCCGGGGCATGCCGAGTGGTCGACGACGGTGCTCGTGACGCACCCCGGGCAGCTGCGTACGGTCATCGTTCCCGCACTCACGCCGTTGCCCACTGCGCCAGCGGCCGCTCCGTCGCGCGCCGAGCGAGCGCCTGCGGCCGCGTCGGAAGCACCTCCACCCGAAGCACACGGCATTTCCGCGCGAACCTGGGTGGCGGGCGGGGTCAGCGCCGCGGCGCTCGTGAGCTCGGGGGTGCTCGCGTGGGTTGCGAAATCGAAGTGGGACCACGCGCACGACAGCGGAGATTGCGACGCGTCGCACGCCTGCAATAGCCAGGGCCTCGACGAAACGGCCCGAGCGCGCGGGCTCGGCAACGCGGCCACCGGTGTCGCGCTCGCTGGCGTCGCAGCCGGACTCTGCGCGACGCTCTTTTATTTTTACGACGTGCGGGGCCGTAAAACGCCCGCGCAGGCGCACGTTGCGGCCGGCCCCGCTTCGATCACCTTGGGTGTGAGGGGATGGTTCTGAACGTGGCGCGCGCCGCACGCTCGCTCGCGGCTTCGGCCGGCGCCGTCGCGCTCGGGTGCAACGTCGTGCTCGGGATTTCCGACACGAGCTACCGCGGTGAAGACGCTACGTCGGGACAAAGTGGAGGCACGGGCGCGACGGCGGCGCCCGCGTGCAGCACGAACTCGGAGTGCCTCGCTTGGAGCGGCGAGCCCGATCCCAGCGCCTGCGTCGAGGGACATTGCGTGCGACTCATCACGCCGGAGTGCCCCGCCCTCTTGCCGAACACGAGAGACGGCTGGCTCGACGCCTTGCGCCACTCCGATCCGGACCCGGTGATTTTCGGTGTGTTCGGCAACGTTCCCGCGGAGCTCATCGGTCTCGACGGGCTCAACTACGATCTGGCGCTGAGCGAGGCCGCGCGCACCGTGGGCGGCATCCCGGCCGAGGGAGACAAACGCCGGCCGCTCTTGGCGGTCCTCTGCAGGAACGTCTATCACTCGCCCGAAGACTTCGACCGCGCGATCGATCATTTGATCGTCGAGCTCGAGGTGCCGGGCATCCTCGCCGCGCTCGAATCGTCGGACCTCGAGTACGCCTTTCGGCGTCATAGCGCTGAGCGTCAGGTCTTCATCATGAGCGCGTTCGAGGCCGATCCGTCGCTCATCGCCGTCGACGAGCACAACCTGATTTGGCACATCCTGCCCGGCGGCGCGTCGGTCGCGATCCCTTACGGCCCGCTCCTGGATCGCACCGTGGCGCACCTGCGCGGCGTGGGGACCCTCGGACCCGACGAGCCCGTACGCGTGGCGCTCGTCACCACCGACGACGTGCGCATGCTCTCGATGATGTCGAGCGCCCTCACGAGCGGCATCTTGACGATCAACGGCCGCCCGGCGCTCGAAAACTCCTCGGACACCTTCCGCGCCGTCACGATTGAGTCTTCGGAGCTTGCCTCGAGTCCACCCGACTACACGGAAACCATCGAGCTTTTACGCGAGTTCGCGCCCCACGTGATCATCTCGGCCGCGACCGACGAATTCATGGACACGATCGCGCCGGCGCTCGAGCGAACGGCGCAGGGCTCGGAGCCCTTCTATCTGCTCTCGCCTTGGAACGTGAAGTCGGACCCGCTCGGCAGGCTGCTCGAGGAAAACCCGGGAATCTATCGACGCATCGCGGGAGTGAATTTTGCCGCCGCGGAGGATCGCACCATTTACGACGCGTATCAGACGCGCTTCGACGCCGCATTTCCGGTGTACGCGGGCACGCGCGACCGCGAAAACTATTACGACGCCGCGTACTATTTGATCTACGCGGCCGCCGCGGCGGGCAAGGTCACGCCGCTCACGGGCGCCGACCTCGCGAGCGGCATGCAGCGCCTCCTCTCCGGCCCCTACAGCTTCGGCGTGGGGCCGGACGACCTCGTGCCGGGGTTCACGGCGCTCGCGGAGCCGGGAAGCGGCATCGTGCTCAACGGTGCGATGGGGCCGCCGGACTTCGACCCAGGCACGGGTGCTCGCGTGCAGCCCGGCAGCGTGTGGTGCGTCGACACATCGGGCAAGCTCCACATGGACGTGCTGCGTGTCGACGCCACGGGCCACCTCACCGGGGATTTTCCCTGCTTCGACTTCGGCGAGCCATGAGGCCGGCCAGGTGTCTCACCGCTCTGCTCTTCGGCGCGCTCGCCCCGGCGTGTGCCGGTGCGCCCGACGACGGCATGGTCGCGATCGTGACGGAGGGGGTCGTGGGTGGCGAGATTTCCGGGCCCGAGGACGATTTCGTCGTAGAAATCCGGGCCGACGAGCCTGACCCCTACGACGACGTCGTGTGCAGCGGCACGCTGGTTGCGCCCAACTTGCTCTTAACCGCGCTCCATTGCGTCTCCGTTTTCGACTCACAAGCGTACGGCTGTCGTCCCGATGGGAGCGCGACACCGAGCGGAGCCGGTTGGGTCGGGGAGCCTCTGGATCCTGCGAACGTGGGGGTGTACTTCGGCACGCAGGTGCCGTTCACGGCGGCTGCGGCGCACGGCACCGAAATCTTGGGCACGCACTCGACGTTCGCCTGCGTCGACGACGTGGCCTTCGTCGTGCTCGACACCGCACTGCCGGCCGGCGGCGTCGCCCTGCGCAACGAGCGCCCGGTCGTCAAAGGGGAAAGCCTGACCGTCATCGGTTACGGCCAGAACGAGTTCCCCGAAACCGCGCGTGCGCGACGCTCCGGCGTGAGCGTGGTCGAGGTGGGTCCGGACGACACGAGCGAGGGTCTCGGCAACCTGCCGCCGCGCACGTTCGTCGTCGACGACGGCCCCTGCGCGGGCGACGTGGGCGCGCCGGCATTGAGCGAAGCAACCGGCGCCGTCGTCGGCGTGTTCCGGCAACCGCTGCCCGGAGATTGCCGGGAACCTGGCGCGCACGGTGCGTTCGTGGAGGTGGCGCCGCTCACGGAGCTCGCGGCTCGCGCGTTCGAAGCCGCGGGTGCCGAGCCGAGACGCGAGACGTCCGCGCCGAAGCCGCCGCCTCGACGACCGGGCTGCGCTCTCGCTACGGCCGTCGGCGACCCCATGAGGGCGGCGCCGGCGCTCGCAGGGCTCGCGCTACTCTTGTTCCTCCGCCGGCGGGGGCGCTGACTCGATGGCCGCTGCGGACGCACGCGAAGCTTTCGCACCCGGGACGCTCGTCGGCGAGCGGTACCGCATCGTGTCGATCCTCGCTCGTGGCGGCTTCGGCATCGTCTACGTGGCCGAACAACTCGCGACGGCGCGTCGCGTCGCGTTGAAGCTCTTGACGGCGCACCTCTACGCCATTTCAGTAGACCGGCTGCTCGCCGAAGCACGCATCGCCTCACGCGTGAACAGTGAGCACATCGTTCAGGTGTTCGACGCGGGCATCGACGCCGAGTCGAGCCTCGTGTTCGTCGCGATGGAGCTCTTGTCCGGCTCGAACCTGTCCGAGCTCGTGCACGCGCGCGGACCCGTGAGCGCGAACGAAGCCGCCGAGTACTTGCGGCAAGTCGCGCTCGGCCTCGACAAGGTGCACCGCGTCCTCGGCGACGACGGGCAGCCCGCGCCGATCGTGCATCGCGATCTGAAGCCCGCCAACTTGTTTCTGACCCGGCGCGAGGACGGCACGGCGTGGCTCAAAATCCTCGACTTCGGCGCGGCCAAGATGCTGTCGGAGGACAGCCACGCGAGCAGCATCCTCCGGGCCACTCCCGAGTACATGGCCTACGAGCAGGCGGCTGGCGGCGAGGTCACGCCCGCCACCGACATCTGGGCGTTCGGCTTGATCGCCTTTTACTTACTGACGGGTCACGCGTACTGGCGCGGTGCGCGGACGGAATCGGGCCGCGCCCAAATCTTCGGCGAGGTATTGACGTTGCCGCTCGTGCCCGCGAGCGAACGCGCGCGAGAGCTCGGTTCGTCCGTCGAGCTCGGCCCCGCCTTCGACGCGTGGTTCTTCCGCTGCGTGAATCGCGACCCCGCGGCGCGCCACGCGAGCGCGGGGGACGCGGCGCGTGCGCTCGCGCGCGCTATCGGAGTGTCGGTTCGGCCCGTCGTGGCGCCACCGCTCGGCGAGCTCGGCGGGGCGAGGGAGGCGGCGAGCGCCAAGAGCTCGGGGTTGAATACTCGCGACCTGAGCGGCGTGGCGGCGAGCTCGCGCGGCAGTCGAGGTCCCGTGCGCTCCTCCCTCGCTGTGCTCATCGGCCTGCTGCTCGCCTTGAACGGCGTCGCTGCGTTCTTGCTCTGGTCACGGATACGCGCTCCCGCGGGCCCCGCTGCAAGCGACGCGGGCGCGAGCACCATTCCCCCCATGCCCGAGCGCATGGCTCCGCCCTCAGCCGAGGTTCACGCGCCGCTCGGCCCGAGCGCGAGCAGCGCTCCGTCGAGTCACCTCGTCCCGCCGTCGCCCGCCACCTCCGCGAGCACGCCGTCGCGCAACCCGACCGCGCGAGCGCCCGCACGCAGCGAGCGCCGCGCCCCGCTACCGAACGCGTCCGCGAGCGCCTCCAGTGCCCCGCGGCCGCCGCGGGCCGACGACGTCTACGACCTCCGCTGATCAGCGCGGCGTCGGCGCTACCCCATCGCGTGTTCGACACGGTTTGACCCCGCGCCGGGTAGGCGTGCGTCACTCCGTATGGAAAGCCAGGATGCCTCAGTCGTAACAAGGCGCCACACGGCGCCGCGCAGATCCGGCGGATTTTTGGAGGCGGCGTGCTCTTTGCTTGAGCGCTGCGGCATGCGAAAAATCGAGCACCTCTTAGCGTCCGTCGTTGCTTCCGGTGTCTTGCTTCTCGGTCGCACGGCTCTCGCGGATACGGCGACTGGCCGCGAGCCCGACGCGCATCCGCACTACTTTTTCGAGGCCGAGCCGCACGCGCTCGTCGGCTTGTTCGAACCGCGCGCTTTCGGCGTCGGTTTCCGTGGCACGTTCATTCTGTCCGATTCTGGCTTCATCCGCAGTGTGAACGACACCGTCGGACTCGGGGTCGGCATCGATTGGACGCACGACACGACTTGGGTACCTATCGTCCTGCAGTGGAACTTCTGGGTGAGTCAGCATTGGTCGGTGTTCGCCGAACCCGGCGTCGCCATGCGCTGGCGCGACCAATTCGACACCCTGAACGCAGATCCGACCCTTTACGGCGGCGCGCGCTGGCAGTTCGCACCCGGTGTGGCCTTGACGATGCGCATCGGCTATCCGGCGTTCGCGCTCGGATTCTCGTTCCTCTTGTGAGGGGAGCTTCCCCCGGCGTCGAAGGGACGCGCACGCGTCGGCGCGCTCCGCTGGGATTAATTGTCTCGAGCCCAGCGGCGGTGAGCCCGCGCGTCCACGCGACGCCACGGTAAATACGCGATAAAAAGAGCGGTGAGCGGCCGCAGCCGCTGGAACGAACCGATGCAAGATCACGCTTCGACGTCGCGCGACGAGCGCCTCCCGACCGGTGACCCCGGTCTCGACGACATCCTGATGGGAGGGTTTCTGAGCAGGGGATTTTACCTCGTACAAGGTGATCCCGGATCCGGAAAGACGACGCTTGCGCTGCAGTTCATTCAGCGCCGGCTACGCGACAATGCGCGTTGCCTCTACGTCTCGTTGACGGAATCACGCGCTGATCTCGAGCGCACGTGTCAGTCCCACGGCTGGTCGCTCGAGCACGTCGGGCTGCTCGATCTCACGCAAAAGTTCGTCGCACTCAACGAAAATCCGTCCTCGGTCTACGACCCCGCGGACACCGAGCTTTCGGAAATCGTGAAGGCGATTTCGGACGAGTGCGCGCGCACTCGTCCCGAGTGCGTCGTGTTCGACGGCGTATCGGAAATCCGACTGCTCGCGGGCGATCCGCTCAGGTACCGCCACCAGCTACTGATGCTCAAGGAGTTCTTCGCCAAAAGCGGCGCGACCGTGCTCTTGCTCGACGACAGGACCCAGAAGTTCAACGACACTCAGCCCGAGAGCTTGGTGGGAGGCAGCCTCGTGCTCGAGCGGTTCTTGCCTGCTTACGGCCGCACGCGCCGGCGGCTCCACGTCAGTAAGGTGCGCGGCTCGAACTTTCGCGAGGGCTACCACGATTACGAAATCGTAACCGGTGGCCTGCGGGTACACCCGCGGCTCGTCGCCGGCGAGCACCACGAGCAATTTGCCCGCGAGCTGCGTCCGAGCGGCCTCACGAACCTCGACGCCATGCTCCACGGCGGCCTCGCGGCAGGTTCGACCACGCTCATGCTCGGCCCCGCAGGCGCCGGCAAGTCGACCGTGAGCATGCAGTTCGTCGTCGAGGCGCTGAGGCAGGGGCACAAGGCCGCCGTGTACGCCTTCGACGAGGTGATGCACCTGCTCATCGAACGCACGGAAAAGCTTTGCTTCGGCAAAGCGGGCGAGTTCATGAGCTACGTCAACCAAGGCCTTTTGCACGCGCAGCAAATCGATCCGGCCGAGATGTCACCGGGCGCGTTTGCGCGCGAGGTGTGTCGTGCCGTGGAGTCCGGCGCGAAGGTCATCGTGATCGACAGCTTGAACGGCTACCTGAACGCGATGCCGGAAGAGCGCTTCCTCACCACGCATCTCCACGAAATGTTCGCTTACCTCAACCAAAACGGCATACTCACGCTCGTCGTCGCGGCTCAACACGGAATGGTCAACGCCCCGAGCTCTTCGGGCGAGATCGACGTGAGCTACCTAGCCGACACCGTACTTCTCTTCCGTTACTTCGAGTCCGACGGACAGGTGAACCAGGCACTCAGCGTGCTCAAGCGACGCAACGGTCCCCACGAGCGCACCATTCGTCAGCTGACCATCGACCCTCGCGGCATCCACGTCGGCGAGCCGTTGCGACAGTTTCGCGGCATCATGGCGGGGCTGCTCGAGGACGAGCGCCCGGGTGACTCGTCGGCAAAAACCGCCGATCATGAACGCTGAACCAGAAGCCAGCGATCTGCACTCGAAGCGGGTGCTCGTGCTCATGCCGAGCGTTCGCGACGCGCAGCGGACGACCAACCTGCTCCGCGAAAATGGCATCGAGAGCACCATCTGCGCCGACATGGCCGTGCTCTGCCGTGAGCTCGGGCGCGGTGCTGGCGCCGTCCTGCTCACCGACGAATTCCTGACCGGCGAGCCCTTGCGGCAGCTGACGAACGTCCTGCGCAAGGAGCCGCCGTGGTCGCTGGTTCCCGTCGTCGTCGTCGCGCATGAAAGTGCCAGTCGACTCAAAGCGGTGGAAGCCGAAGCGCGGCGGAGCTGGATCGTGGTCGAGCGTCCGGTGCGAACGCGGACGCTGCTCAGCGTGATTCGTTCGGCGTTGCGAGCGCGGAGCGACCAGTATCTGATCCGTGACACCCTTTCTGCGTTGCGAGCGTCCGAGCGTGAGCTCGTCGAACAGGCCGAGCAGCTGCGAGCCGCCGATCGACGCAAAGACGAGTTTTTAGCGACTCTGGCGCACGAGCTCAGAAATCCCTTGGCCCCCGTCCGAACCGGGCTCGATATCTTGAAGAGGTCGCCTCACGACGAGGCCGCCGATCGCACGCTCGGTGTCATGAGTCGGCAGCTCCAGCACATGGTGCGGTTGATCGACGATCTGCTGGATGTTTCCCGCATCACCCAGGGAAAGGTCGAGCTCAAGCGCGCGCGCGTGACGCTGTCCGAAGTCGTCGGCGCAGCGGTGGAAACGAGTCGGCCTTTGATCGAGCGCGGGAACCACGAGCTCGGAATCAGCTTGGAGGATCCCGACCTGACCTTCGACGCCGATGCGACCCGGCTCGCGCAGGTCGTCAGCAATCTCCTCAACAACGCGAGCAAATTCACGCCGCCCGGTGGTTCTATCGAGATCCGCGCGAAGCGCGAGGGCGATCACGGCTCGATCGAGGTGCGCGACAACGGAGTCGGTATTCCCGCCGAACAGCAGGAGGACGTGTTCCAGATGTTCAGCCAGGTGAACCGCGCGCTTTCGCGCTCGCACGGCGGCCTGGGCATCGGGCTCGCGCTCGCGCGAAGCTTGATCGAGCTCCACGGCGGCACGATCACGGTCGAAAGTCCGGGTGTGAACCGCGGAAGCACCTTCACCGTGCGTCTGCCGCTCGCGCGCGAGCAGGTCCAATCGCAGGGCGAAGCGGCGGCAGGGGCGACGGTCGGGCATGAAAGAAGACGCATCCTCATCGTCGACGACAATCATGACGCGGTCGACATGTTGGCGGCCATGCTCGAGCTCTCCGACTACGAGACCAAGAGCGCCAACGACGGCGCGACGGCGGTCGCCGCGGCGAAGGAATGGTCACCCGACGTCATCATCCTCGACATCGGACTACCGGACATGAGCGGCTACGAGGTCGCCCGCCGCTTGCGCGACGACGCAGCGTTCGCCGAAACCGAGCTCATCGCCGTCAGCGGCTGGGGCAGCCACGACGACAAACGCAAAGCCATGGCCGCGGGGTTCAATCTTCACTTCACGAAACCGGTCGACGCCGACGCGCTCTGCGATGCCCTCGCCCGCCCAGCGCGGCCGTCGAACGGCGCTGCTCCCGAACGATGACGGCGGAAGCCGGGGGGCGCCGTTCAGCGGTCTTCTGGTTCCGAGCATAGTCATTTCTTTAGTGCAGGTAGTTGGCGGCCGCCGGCCGCCAATGCGTGCCATGCCTCTGCAGCGCAAGCGGTCTCAGTGTACAGTGCTGTAGTAAGGTGACGTCTGATGGCGCAAGGTAAGATCTTCATTAGTCATACGCACAGCGATATTGACTTAGTCACGGCTCTGCACGCCATGATTAAGGCGGTATTCGGCGATCACGTCGTCGTCTCCCATTCATCGAGCAAGGAACTCGATGGTGGGATTCGCTCGGGTGAAGACTGGTACCAGTGGATCGTCAAGCAGGTAAGCGAGTGCCAGGTGGCGCTCGTCTTGCTCACCCCGGCCTCCGCTCAAAAGCCATGGATTTTATGGGAGAGTGGAGCGGTATACGGCGCCGCCGAAGCACTGCGCAAGGGTTCCGACATCGCGGCCAAGGTAAGACCCCTCGTCTATCAGCTCGCGAGCGACGAGGTGCCTTCACCGCTGCAGCGTTCGCAGACCTTGAACGGCTTACTGCGCGTCGACATGGAAAAACTCTTGCGCGAGCTCCTCAACGATTTCAGGGACTTGCTCACCTTCGAGGACGCCGTCAAGGCGGGAGGGATGCTGGGCACCGTAGCAGCGGTTTATCTCGAAGCTGCAATCACCGCTCTGAAGGACGCACCGCTCACGGTGACGGAAGCGGCAGTTCAGGAGTGGCTCGGTCGACTCGACGATCTCGACTCTCAGCGCAGGCTCTCGGAGGTCGAGCACGTCCATGAATGGTTGCGCGTCGCGTTCGGACGAGACTTGGACAAGAAGGACCCGCTTCGTGGTGATCGCGCGACCCAGGAGCGGCCGGTTGACCTCAGGATCCACCGCCGGCTCGGCGAGCTCTACCAGGCCGCCGGCAAACCCAAGAAGGCCGCAACCGAGTTTCGCCTTGCCGAGCGGCTCGCGCCGCGCGATCTCTTTCTCTTGCGTCGTCTCGGCAAGGCTCTGCTCGATGACAACGATCGCGAAGGTGCGAGGGCAGTGCTCGACCGCATCGCGGGACTAGACGCCCACGCCTTTACGACGAACCAGGAGTGCGCGGCGCTCAAAGGGCGTTACCTGGTCGAGGGAGGCAATTTCAGCGAAGCCGCCGCCACGTATCAGGCCGCCCACGATAGAAACCCCGATTCGTACTATCTCGTCGAGCTCCTTGCGCAAGCCCACTTACGAGCGGGCAAGCGCCAGGAGGCGGCGAATGCCTACCAGGCCGCCGTTGCCATCGTGGATCGCCTTGGAGAGCGCAACATTTGGACGCACGCTACGGCTGCCATGGCCGCGATCGTCGCCGACAACATGGGGGAGGCGAGCGCTCAGCTGCACAAGATCAGGGACTTTCGTCCGCCGCCATCGAAAGACAATCTCATGTCCATCGAAAAGGGGCTGACTTTGGTGCAGCAATCCCTGAAGCTGAACGACGCATGTCTCGTGCGCTGGCGAGAGCAGCTCCGCGGCTGAACGGCGGGCGCGGCGGTGGGCTGCACTTGAGTAGCTGCCCGTCGAAATCGCAAACGCGCGCGCACTCACAGTACTGAAGCGGTGAGCTCGTGCGAGACCGGAAAATTCGCCGCGAACCAAACAATCTGCCACGAGGTCCGGCGCTCAAAAAAGGACAGGGTGTTGAATTTTTCGCTAGCGTGCCGCGGCTGATGAATCGATGATTCGGGCGACGCCGACACGTTGCTCGGTGTCGCTGGACTGGGGCATATGGCGATCCACTCTTCGCTTCCGCGTTTCGGGGTCGTCCTCAACTCGCTCGAAGGCAAGTACCAGAGCGATCTCCTGCGCGGCATCCTGACGGGCCTCGGTGAGCGAGCGCACGCGCTGATAATCGTGGTGCGCGAGCTTTCGGGAGATCCGGAACGCGAACGCGAGCGTTTGGTGGCGCACTTGCCCGACCGTGGGTTGGTGGACGGAATCATCGTGCTCTCGAGCGCACTTCGGCTGCAAGCGAGCGACGTCCTGGCGATCGGCGATCATTTCCGGCATGACGACGGCAGCACGCGCATCGTCAGCATCGGGCTACGCGTGAGTGGCGTACCCTCCATCCTCGTCAACGACGAGGCTGGAGTACGCGCGTCCGTCGAGCATCTCATTTCGCCGCCGCACAGCTGCAAGGAGATCGGCTTCATCCGCGGGCCTGCCGTGAACGAGGAAGCCGAGCGCCGTTTCAAGGCCTTCCGCGAAACGCTGTTGTCGCAGGGAAACTACGAGGAACAGTTCGTCAGTGAGCCGGGTCAATTCACCGTCGACTGGGGTCTCGCCGCCGCCGAGCAACTGCTCGGCGCCTGGCCCAAGCTTCACGCGCTCGTAGCGGCAAGCGACGACATCGCGCGCGGCGCGCTGGCTTTCGTGAACCGAAAGTATGCCAAGGGCTCGCGGCCCGCCGTGATTGGGTTCGATGATACAGCGCTCGCGGTCGGCACCGAGCCGCCGCTCACGACGGTGCGGCAGCCTCTCGAGGTGGAAGGCGAGCTAGCCGCACGTTGGTTACTTCGGTTGCATCAAGGCAAGAAGGTACGCTCCTTCGTGAAGCTCAGCACGGCACTGCACGTGCGCGAGTCGTGCGGTTGTCCCTTGGGCGCGTCGCACGGACCCTCACAGGTGGATGCTTGGCTTTCGCACTTGGCACCTGACGCGCGCACTGCTGCGCGGCTCAGGCGCACGCTGCAGGCCGACACCGACACCAGCGCTCGAATGCACGTCCTGGAAATGGAGGTCGAGCGTTTGGTGAGCGCGCGTGAGACGCGGGCGACCAGCAGCGACACGGGCGCCGTGCGCCACGCTCTAGCCGGGCTGCGAGATGCGGCGTTGAACGAGTTACCCGCGGGTGAAGCCATCAGCCAAACCGTTTATCGCTTTTGGCAATTGCAGCTCGACAAGGTCGCGACGCTCGGCTCGAGACTGGCGCTGCAGAGCGAGAGCCGACGGGGTGCGGTGCGCAACTTGCGAGAGACGACGACCGAGGAGCCTGACGAGTTCAGTCGCCTCTTGTCGGCACTGGATCTTGCCGAACATTGGATCTGCGTACCGCGCGGCGACGGTACGGATCCCGGTCGCCTCTTGGTGCTGGCGGGCACGAGCGACGCGGCCATGGAGGTGCCCAACGGCGCTCTCCTGCCGAGCGCAGCGCTCCCGCCAACCACGATTTGTTACGGGCTTGATTTGGGATCGCTACGGGGGCGGCTCGTTTTCGCGTTGGGCGCCGCCAATGATTGGTGGAGTTACGGCGATTTGCGGGCGGCGACCGAGGCCTTTTGTAAGCGGCGATTGAATCTCGAAAGCGCGCACCCGCCGCGTGCGGACGCGGTCTTGCCGTTCCCCGCGGACGGCCCCGCTCACTCGCAGAATCTTCTGAAAATCAAGGACCGCCTGGGCCAGCTGTTCGCTCGCCTGGATTCGGCGGTGCGACCGCGGTCGGCCTCGCTCCAGCTGATCGATGGTGACATGCGCATGCTGGTCTGGCGGCACCGCATCCACACCGAGAGTCGCTCGCTGCTCCGACCGATTTCGTGTGACGCTTTGGTCAGCCGGCTACTGAGGGATCGACAGGCGGAATACGCCGCTGACACGAACCAGCTCGCAGACTGGCAAGTCATCCAGGGTATCGGCGCGTGGATCGGCGCGCCAATTTTCGACGCTAGTAACAAGCCGATCGGACTGTTGACGGTCGACTTCAGCGAACCGATCCTCGACATCGAAAAATACCGGAAGGCCATCGAGGGTCTGCTCGGCGATGCCAAGGCCTTGCTGATCAACGGTCGCGAGTTGTTTCACGAGGAGCAGCTCATCGAACGCACGCACCTCGTCAAGGTAACGATGGACCTGGTGGCGAAGAAGCTCGAGCCCAAGGAGCTGCTGCAGACCATCGTCGATGAGGTCGCGCGCCTCATCAACTGCTCCCACTGCACCGTGTTCTTCCCGCGCAAGATCGGCGACGAGACGCTGTTGGTTGCGGAGTACGCGAGCTTCGGCGCGACGCTTTCTCGACGTTTCAAGCTGAATGAAGCGATCGCCGGCTACGTCTGGCAGACGCGCGAAACGGTACTCATCACCGACGCCCACAGCGACAAACGCTATAAACCGTCGCGACGCAAGCCTCAAGAAGACGTAGAACCGGAAAAGCGCTCGATGCTCGTCGTGCCAATCATCGCGGGCGACCAGATTATCGGTGTCATCAGCGCCGATCAGGACGCGATCGGTTGGTTTCAAGAGCGCGACGCGCGTCTCGTCGAGGCCCTGGCGCAGCAAGCGGGTATTGCGATCCAGCGCTCTCACGCCATCCGCTTCGTTCAGGAGATCGCCGGGCGCATTCTCGCCGCCGACAGTAGTCGCGACATCTTGGAGCGGGTGGTGGCAGCCGCGGTCCAGCTCGCGAACGCGGACGCGGGCGTGATTTATCTGTTTTCGGACGGCGACAAGCTCGCCGTGCGCGAAGCCTACCCGCCGACGTCCGGACACCCGCAACCACGGCTCGAAAACGAGAGCGGCCTCACGCGCAGGATCATCCGAGAGCGCGACCACATCGCCATTGCCGATCTCAGCGATCCCAAATGGGGCGCCAACCCGGAGCTGTCGAGGCTCGGTTATAAGTCGTTGCTCGGCGTGCCTTTGATCGACGAGGACGTGATTGGCGTGCTCTTCATCGACGACAAGGACCCGCACGTCTTCAACGATACGGAAGTGTCGCTGCTCCGCATTTTGACGGGTCTCGCTGCCATCGCACTGCAGCGGACGACGCGCTCGCAAGGCGCCGAGCGCGCCCGCTTGCCCCCGATGGGTGGCAGCGTCGGCGAACTCTTGCGCGCGGAGGTGTCCACGTGCGTGTACCTCTGGGACTCGGAGTCGGAGGTCTTCCGCTCTCCGCAGGCGGACGGCCCTTTGAAGACTGTTCTCGAGCTGCCCCCGCGCGCTAACGGGACGGGCCGTCGTGTCGTCGACTCCGGAGAGCCCATCTTTCAGCCCGACGTACGCCAGCCCCCAACGGGCTCGCCGCCCGTGCGGGGGGAAGCCATCCAGGGCGGGCTCAAGTCTTTCGCCGCACTGCCGCTAAGGCACGACGATCGCATCGTCGGTGCAATGTTCATCGCCAGCCAGGATCCGATAGAATTCAACGAAGGGCAGCGCAATCTATTGACCGTATTCGCACGTCACATCGCGCCGGCCACGGCGCATGCGGCGCGTTACGAGCGGCAGAAGAAGGTGGCTCATCGCGTTGCCGTGCGCATGAACCAGCACATGAAGGGCTACGACCTCAGCGTCCGGGAGCTCGCCGCCTGCGCCAACTCACCGAGACAACACACGATAGAAGAGATTCAGTCGCGCTTGTTCAAGACAACGGTGCTCTTCAAGCGCTTATTGAGCGAGTTCGAGCGTGACGGCCGTGAAGTCGTCTTGGACAAGGGACTCTCGAGCCTGAATCAGCTGCTTAAAAGCGTGCACGAGGAGTCGCGGCACTTTCTGGTGTCCGGAGCGGTGCCTAGGCTCGAACTCGACCGAAGTCTCGACGACCCTATCGAACTCGATTCCTTCCGTATTGCGGATTGCCTGCGCAGGCTCCTCTCCAACGCGGATCGTGAAGTCGCTCGCTCACCGTCGCCGCCGGAAATCATCCTGTTCAGTCGGGCGGACCTCGACGGGTACGCCGCTTTCGGCGTTCAGGACAACGGCGGGGGCTTTCCCGAGGGCATCGAGCCAAAGGCCCCTTTCGAAGGCTTGGACCCCGAGCGCCTCGGCCTCGGCTTGTCGGTGGTTCACGGTATCGCCCAGGCGCACGGTGGCAGGCTGGACTGCGGTCGCTCGCAAACGCTGGCCGGCGCCCTCGTCACCGTGAGGATCCCGATTCGCCGGAGCGTCGATGCCTGAACGTCCGGATAATCCCTGCAGCGTGCTCGTCATCGACGACGATCGCGTGGCACGGGCGGATATGGCGACCGTCTTGGAGCGCGCGGGCTACGTGGTAACCACCCGCGAGCCGAGAGCCCCCGATAACGGCTACTGGGTTCATGATGTCGCGGTGGTTGCGCTCGAAGCAACCTACGGCGACGAAGCTCGCTACTCGGACCTGGTCGACCAGCTGGTGGCCCGATTTCCGCCCAACACGGTCATCGTCACCTCCCTTGCCGTCGACGCCGGGCGCTGGCACCGGGGCTGCGTTCCGATTTGGACGCTCGCTCCCACCAATTTTTTCGACGCGGTGCTCAAGGCGCTCGCGTCGCACGCCAAGGCGCGCCAGAAACGCAAATGTTTCGTCATCATGCCGTTTTCCGATCAACAAGGTGTCACGGACTATTGGACCGATTTCTTCGAGAGCACCATAAAACAGGCCGTGATCGAGACTGGGCGCTATGAGTGCGCGCGCTCCGATCCGGCTATAGGGCCCATCCTTCCGGACTTGATCCAGAATCTGCTCGAGGCGGATGTCGTCATTGCCGACTTGACAGGCAGTAACGCCAACGTTTTTTACGAGCTCGGCCTCAGACACGCGGAACCGGGCACCGCGATCTTGATTTCCCAGGACAAGCCGGTCTTTGCCGTCAGTACCGAAAAATACTCGCAATACACGCCCACCTACGATGGTCTGAGGAAGCTAGCGAAACAAATCCAGCGCGCACTGTTCCATATCGATGACCAGCTCACGCGACACTCGAAGATGGCCACTTTTTCGAACGTGAGTAAAGCCATCGATGCGCGACGCAAGACTGCGGTCGACGACTGCTATCGTGACACGCGGCTTAGGCTGGAGGCTTTGCGCAAGCAGGACAGATGGCAGGAGCTCCTCGAGGCGATTCCAACTCTGTCACCGGTGTTTGCCGAGCAATCACAAACTCAACGCGAGCGTGCTCTCGCGCTTCATCAGCTCGGAAGGGGCCGCGACGCCGAGGACGTACTGAAGGCGCTGCTGGCGCGACCGGATCACGCCGACACACTCGGTATGCTCGGGCGAGTTCACAAGGACCGCTGGCGGGAGCTGCGGGAGGGGCCGGATCGCATGGCGGCCAAGACGGAACTCGATAAGGCCATCCAAGCATATCGGCGTGGCTTCGCCGAAAATCCCGGCTCTGTCTACGCAGGCGTCAACGCCGCAACGCTGATGGCGATCCGCGATCCCACGGACGCCGAATTGCAGGATCTCTATCGCGCCCTCGGAGACCTGCTCCGCGAGCGCGTGGCGGCCTCGTCGTGCGATTATTTCGACCTATCTTCCTCGCTGGAGCTCGCGCTGCTGATGAAGAGAGCCGACGCCGCAGAGCTTTCCCTGCGCGTGGCGCTCGAGGCCGCGTGCGAGCCGTGGCAGCTCGAGAGCACGGCGCGTAACCTCGAGCTACTAGCGGCGTCCCGCAGCCCGCACGATGACCAAGCCGCCTGTTTGCTAAAGGTCGAAGCTCAGCTGAGAGAGCGAGCGCGTCAGCTGCGTGTGCAGGCAAGGTGATCTCCGTTCGCGCGGTCGCGAGCCTAGTCGCTGGCGGTCAGCCTAGCGGTCGGTGTGAGGTCGTTGAAGGCGTTCGTGAATGACGCTTCGTGACCTCGGGTCCACGATGGTAAGCGGCTTATCGACGGAGCGGATGTAACCCACGACGTCGAACGTAGTGCCTTCTTCTCCACCGCGGCCGCGCTCCCAAACGGCAAACATTTCCTCTGCGGCGTCTACGATTCGTTTGCCCGCTTCCCAGTACGCGTGCGCCTTGGCGCGAGGGGCCGGCGGGTGACGTTCTGCCCAAATCACCTTGGCGGCTTGCTGCAACAATGCGTCGTATTGCTGCCGGTCACGCTTCTCCGGAATGTAATCTCCGTAATCGCTGAACGGCAGGATGACTTCCAGCATCCCCCCGCGCGCCAAAACGGCGGTCGCGAACAGTTGATCGGCGCCAGGCGCGAGTGCCGAGATGCCCACCACTGAATTCGGCAGTAGCGCAAGCTCTTCTTCGAGCTTCGCTCGCACCCATAGCCACGGATCCGCATCGAGAGCGGACCGTCTCGCTTGTTTCGTGAGCGTGAGATGCCCGGTGATGCCGACGCGTGTCACCCAAGAATTATAGTCGGCTGGGAGCTCCGTGGTGCCCTCCCGTCGGCACTGACCCCACGTGGGCAGCGCGAGGGGTTCGTGTCGCCCTGGAAGGCCCCGGTGAGCCGGGCGTCGAAGGCCGGCTCACCGTATCCGGAGCTCACGGCGGGGTTGAACGCGGAGTCTCGCGACGCGGGCGAGCGCTCAGAGCCAGAGCTTGAAGGTGCCGCTCACGTGGAGCAGGCCGAGCATGTACAGCGTGCCGTCGTAGTAGCGGTAGGTGCCCGTGGGAATCGACGCCGACCAGATCTGGTCGACGAACGGCTTGCCGGTCGCCGCGGCGCTCGGGCCGCCGCTCGTCAGCGCTCGGGGGGCTTCGAGTACGCGAGCTGTTCGCCGCGGCGGACTTCTTTCGGGTCCAGGATCGGCAGCGACACGAACCAGGTCGTACCCAAGCCGGGCTCCGACTTCAGCTGGATCCGTCCGTTCATGGAGTCGACGCGGCTCTTGACCACCGACATTCCGACGCCGCGCCCCGAGATTTCGTCGGCGTCGGCGCGCGTGGTGATGCCGTCCGCGAACAGTGCCTGCACGAGCTCGAGTCGTGTCTCGGCCGCTAGTCCGCGCTCGCGCGCGCGGTTCTTCAGTGCTTGCCAGTCGATGCCGCGACCGTCGTCGGCGATTTCCAGGATGAGCTCGCCCGCTCCGACGTCCGCCAGTAGCGACAGCCGGTTCTGCGGCAGTTTGCCCTGAGCCGTGCGTTCGGCCTTCGACTGGAACCCGTGCGCCACCGCGTTGCGCACGAGGTGCGTGAGCTCGCTCAGGAGCGGCGAGAAGCGCTCGGGATCGACGCGCAGCCCGGCCGTTTCCAGGCGCACTTCGAGCTCGAGGCCCTTGCGGTGCGCGAGCGTCGTAGCTTGTTCCGCGAGCCGTTCGAAAACGCGCGACAGCGGTTCGAGCCGCAAGGCGAGGAGATGATCGAGCGCGTGGCCGGCGCGCGCGGGGTCGGCAAGCGTCCTGACGAGCGCCGCGTAGCTGCTTTCGGAGACTTCGATCATTCGTTCGCGCGTGGGGCCGACGAGCTGCCCCACGTGCTCGGCGATTGCTTTCCAGCGCTGATCGAGCTCGGCGACGAGCTCGCGCGTGGGTAGCTCGTCCTCGTCCTTCAGGCCCTCTTCGATGGCGTGGCACAAGCGCGCGATGCGAGACAGCCCCACCGTCGCCGAGTTGCCCTTCAAGGTGTGAATCGTACGTAGCAGCGCGCGCCGATCGCCGGCTGCCGCTGCGGCGGCGACGGTCTCCATCATGGTGGTCGTCTCGCGCATGAACTCGAAGAAGCCGGCGCGATCGAGCGTCAGTTGCTTGAAGCTCTGCATGAGCTCGCGCTGCTCGGCTTCCTCGCGCTCCCGTGCGAGCTGCCCCGTGACGTCGCTGACGATGACGAGAACGCCTTCGAGCTGGGCGTCGCGAAAGAACGGCGAATAACGAAACGTAAACGTCCGGTTCGCCGTCACGAGCCGCGCCGGCAGTTGGGCGAGGCTCGCGTCGAGCGGCATGAAGCCGTCGGCGAGCTGCTCCCAGCCGAGCCTGACTTGCGTCGCGAACGATTCCGATAACGGCGCGAAGTAGTCCCAGAGCAGCAGTAACTCTCGACCCGCTCCGAACCACGTATCGACGATGAGCGAGCGCTCCGTCGCCATGCGGCCCTCGGGCGACAGCGTGATGAAGCCGTGATCCACGTTGTCGAGCACGAGCCGCATGTCGCGGTTCTTGCGGGCGAGCTCTGCGGTGCGCTCGAGCACCTTTTGCTCCAAGGTTTCGTTGAATCTTTGGAGCCGCTCCTTGTCACGCTCGAGCTCGCTCACGAGACGCGCGTTGCGCAACAAGATCTCGATGTGCTGGCCGAGGCTCGCGAGCTGAGTCGCGTGAGCCTCGTCGAACGGAGCCTGGAACTGTGCGCGCTCGCTGTCGTAGCCGGTGGCGAGGAGCAAGCTCTCGCCGGACTCGGCGTTGATGCGCGTGAACAGGAAGCGGTGAAGTCCGGTTGCGCTCGCGAGCTCCATACTGCCCGCGTCGCTCGGTTCGTTGCAGAGACCCGCCGGCGCCCGCTCGACCAACTCCTGGGCTTCTCGGCCGAGCGCAGCTTGCTCTGGTGCGCCCTTGCCGCTGACGAGCCTGAGCTCGCCGCCGCGATAGGCGAAGAAGTTCGCGCGCTGCACGCGCAAGCCCGTGATGAGGCTCTTGCCGAGGCGCTTGCAGAGCTCGGCCTGGGGAAGCTCGTGATCGATGAGCTGCGGGATTGACTGCAGGATCCGAAGCCACGACACGGTTTGCTCGTGCCTGACACGCAGCGCGAAAAGCTCGCGCTCGTTCCGGAGAAGCTGCAGCGCTTTCTCCTTCAGGACTTGTTGTTCGTCGTCGACAGGCACTCGACGCAGTCCGGTACTTTACGCCTGACGCGTCAAGACGGCGAGCGGATACGTGTAATTGTGAAACGCAGGCTGCCCGCCGAGCGGCGCGACCTCACCCCACGCCATCATGCCGAGCCAGGGAGTGTTCGGGGCGACCGCCTTACGCAGCCCTGCATGCTCTTCACGGGTGTTTGCCGGACCCAAGAACGGAAAGGTGCGCGCGGCGCATTCGAAGCCCAAGACCGCCCAGGCGCTCTTGCCCTGCAAGCGACCCGCGAGCTCGACACCCATCGCCTTCGTCCCGGCGAGCAGCTGCGAGACTTCGCGGTGGTGGAACATCACCTTCGAGCCTTCGGGTACGGCGGCTTGGAGGATGATCGAACCCTGCTCGTTGTCGACGCCGAACGCGCCGCGGATCATGCGCACGACCTCTTCCGTCGGGCCGTTCGGCCCAGGAGCTTGGTAGCGCCGTTCGACACCGATCGCCCAGCTCGCGACCCAGTCTTGGTGAATCACCGCGCCGGCCTTGGGATCCAGGCCCGTCTGTTCGCACCACACGTCGTGCGCCCGGCGGCCGTCGATCTCCAGGATGCGGTTGCCGTCGGTCTTCGTGACAGTGATGGTGAAACCGGTCGGCACGGTGCCGTGACAGAGGCCAATCTCCGCCTCGAAAGGTCCCGCGAGCGCGAGCGCGACTGCGCCCTTGGAGAAGACCTGCTCGCCGTCGAATTGGTACGTACGAACGGGCGGGCCCCACGGCTGCCCGGCTGCGCCGCCCACGATAGGACAGGCGAGCTCGCTCTGGGCTCCGCGCAGCAGTGCCTCGACATCCGTTCCGCACAGCGGATCATACGAGAGCACGACGAGCTTCGGCTCGCGACCGAGACGGCTCTTCAAGTCGTGGGCGATGCTCTTGCCCTTTTCGAACGATTCGAGCTCGATGTCGTGAGCGACGGTAGTCACCGCCGCAAGCTCGCTTCCGCCGAACCCCATGACTCCGACGGCGTATCCCTCTTCGGTGAGCGTGTCGTTGGAAACTACCCCCTGGACGGAACACCCGATGAGGGGGACATCCGGGCCTAGCTCCTGCCGAATCGAGGCCACGAGCTCTTTCATGTCGTGGTTGATGGTGGCGTAGACGAGCGCCGCGCGTAGCGGCTCGGCGGCAAATTCGCGGCGCAAGGCGCTGCCGACCGCGCGTCCCGCGTCCTCTGAATCCGACTCCTCCGAAAAGCACGTCGTTGCATGTACGCTCATATTGTCCTCGATGCGCGGCGCCAAAAAAGGCGGGGGGTTCGTGTCAGCTACGGCCACGCTGCCTGAGACTTCAGTGGCGACCAGCGTGCCCGATTACGATTTCGCGCGCGAAGAACCACCATGTAGGCCAACGTGTCTTAGCGTCGTCCATGGCGAGTAGTCAGATCGCGATTTCAGTTGCGCTTGGCGCCCTGACAGATCCAATCGCTGACCTTGGCGAGATCGGCGGCCGACAAGCTTTGGCCCGCCTTGGGCATTTGCGAGCCGCTGCACAGGTTCGTGCCGAGCAGTTTGTCGACGAGGTAGCTCTGCCGCACGTCCGCGGCCGTGACGAGCTTCCGGCCGCCGCTGCACTCGGCCGAGGTGACGCCGACGAGCTCGTCGTAGGCTTTGCCGGCCACGAGCGATAAGTTTTCTTTCGGCTTCGTGCCGGAGTGGCAGCCCGCAGCGGTGCATGCTGCCGTGAAGATGGGTTGCACGTCGCTCGCGAACGAAATGCTCGTCGAGCCACACTGGCATTGACCGCTCGAGCACGTCGAGCCAGGGCCGCAGCTCGTGCCGCACATGCCGCAGTTCTGGCCGTCCGTCTGTAAATTGACGCAGCTCGTGCCACACTGGTTCAGGCCTGCGGCGCAGCCACACGAGCCCTTCGCGCAGGTGAGCCCCGCAGCGCAGGCGTTACCGCACGAGCCGCAGTTCGTGACGCTGGTCTGCACGTCGACGCAGCTCGCTCCGCATTGCATGAGCGTGCCGCAGCCCGACGTGCACTTTCCTTGCGAACACACCTCGCCCGCAGCGCAGGCCGAGCCGCAAGCGCCACAGTGAGCCGCGTCCGAGCCGAGATCGACGCAGCTCGTGCCACAGGCGCTGAGCGAGCCCGAGCAGGCACATTTGCCGGCGCTGCAGGTCGCTCCCGCTGCGCAGACGTTGCCGCAGCTGCCGCAGTCGTCGGGATCGCTCGTCAGGTCGACGCAGGTCGAGCCGCAGGCCGTCTGTGCGCCCGGACACACACATTGTCCGCTGTCGCACGCGGCCGTGGCGGGACACACGCGGTCGCACGTCCCGCAGTGATTCGGATCGGTCGGCAGCGACACGCACGCGGAGCCGCCGCACGTCTCGCACGAGCCCTGTCCCAAGCTCGTGATCCAGTCGGCGACGCACTGAACGTACGCGTCGGGCAGCACACCGCCGCTCGGCATGCGATCGCCGCCGCAAGCGGGCATCGGGTTCGAGATCTTTTCATACAGGAACGACTGTGCGGGACTGCCGGGGACGACACGCGCCCAGCCGTCGCACGTGGACGAGCTCACGCCCACGAGCTTAGAAGTCCAATCGGTGGTCGAGAGATCGAGCGCCGCGGCGGCCTGCCCGGCGCCATGGCACGAGCGCTGCGTGCAGGAAGGGACGATGATCGTGTCGTGAATCGATTGCGCGGTCGGCTCGCACGCCGGCAGTGTCCCGCTGCCGCCCGAGGACATCAGGCCGCCCGCCGCCGACGCAGCGCTGCCACCCGTGCTCGTCGCACCAGCGTTCGGGCTGGTCGCGATGCCGCCCGTCGCTCCGGCGCTACCCGCCGTCGCGGCCCCACCGGCGCCGAGCCGCGGTCCCGAGAACGAGTCGATGCTTCCGTCGCTGCAAGCCGAATTGAAACATCCTATCACTGCCCCCAAAGTGACGATCAAGTGCGGAGTGCGCATGCTTCCCGTGAGTGGCTTTTCTTGTGGCCGATTGTGAGCGGTTGTCGATCACGTACGAAATAAGTCGTACGCGCGCGCCGTACTGACCACATCGTCTCTGCCGCAGCTCTGCGGACTCGTCGGCGTCACTCGAGCTCGGTCGTGAGCGCGTGGAGCGGCGCGGCGGTTCGGTGCCCGCGCCGCTCCCAGCCTCGAGCTTGCGTCAGTTGAGCGAGCAGCCCGGCTGCGTCACGCACTCGGTCGGACTCAGCGTAGAGCACCCCGCTGCCGTGCCGGAACACTCCTTCCAAGTGCAGCCGTTCGTCACGCACGCGAGACTCGAGCCGTGTGTGCTGCACGCCTGGGGGGTGCCTTCGCAGACCTGATTCGTGCCGTTCCAGCCGCATCCACTGACGCTGTTGCAGGTCGGCTGTGTCACCGCGGTGGCGCACGTCAGCGGGGATCCCGTGCAGCTCGGCGCCGAGGTGCAACCGCTCGCGGCCGAACACTGACTCGCGGTGAGTAGGTCGCACGCCGTCGCGGTGCCGGTGCAGGTCTGCGCGTTGCCGCCGATCCCGCCGCTGCTCGTCGTGCCGGCGCCGGAGCCTGCGCTGCCTCCGCTCGAAGCGCCTGCCGTGCCGCCCGTCGCCGCGCCCGCAGTGCCGCCGGTGTCGGTGCCGGATGAGCCGCCCGTGCTCGGCGAGCCGCCGCTACTCGAGGTGCCGCCGATGCTCGAGGAACCGCCCGTGAGCATGGGGGCTTCGCCTGCGCTTGCGCCGGCCATGCCGGCCTCGCCCGGCTGACCTCCCTGGTCAGGTGCGCCGGCCTGGCCCGTGCCACCCGTCGCGTCGTTGCCGCCCGCGGCCATGCCGGCTTGTCCCTGCCCGGCTTCGCCAGCCATGGCGTTCGAGCCGCCGATCGCGCCGGTGCCGCCCGTGCTCGTGCTCCCACCCTTGCCGCTCGAGCCGGCATGAGCCGACGAGCCTGCGGAGCCAGCCTTTGCGCCGCCGCCGGAGACCGGCGGTGTCCCAGCGTCGGACCCGCAGCCATACGCCGTCAACAAACTTGCAAAACCAGTAACGAAAAGGAGACCCGTATACTTCATACGGGAGTACGTGGGCGGTGTTCCGAAATCTTATGAGCGCAAGTCGTCGTCAGTACCCGATCTGAGCGAGGATGTACGCGCGCGGCTACTCCGGCGCACCCTGCAAGCCGTCGGCACTACCTGTCAGCGACTTGCTTCTTCTTCAGGGCTCTTGGGTGCGCGTGCCTGGAGTTTCTTTTTATTCAACGTCGCGCTCTGCATCCGAAAGCCCCAATTTGCGACGGAGCGTACGACTGTCGAAGCCGAGGATGCCGGCGGCGGCCTGGGTATCGCCGTCTACCGCCTCCAATACTTTCTGGATGTAGCTCTGTTCGACGAAGTCGAGCGTCGAGTTGTCCGACGCTGCATCGTCCCACACGAGCTTCAACTCGGGCGGCAGATCGTCCACCGTGATCTCGTCGAACTGCGCGAAGGCGACGGCGCGCTCGATGCAGTTCTCGAGCTCACGCACGTTGCCCGGCCACGAGTAGGCGACGAGCCGTTCGGCGACGGCGCGGCCGAGCCGGAGCGGCTCGTGTCCCGGCCGCTTGAAGCGCCCGAGGAAGTAACGCGCGAGCGGAAGGATGTCGTCCGGGCGAGACCGCAACGACGGCACGTCCACCGTGACCACGTTGACCCGATAATAGAGATCGGCGCGAAAGCGCTTGGCTTCGATCTCGTCCGCCAAATTCCGATTCGTCGCGGTAACGATGCGCGCATCGAAGGCGATCTCGCGTGCGCCCCCGAGCGGCCGCACCTTCTTTTCTTGCAACGCGCGGAGAAGCTTGGCCTGCATGCCGAGCGGCATTTCGCCGATTTCGTCGAGGAAGACCGTGCCCCCGCGCGCCTCGACGAAAAGTCCGGCGCGCGCTTCACGCGCATCCGTGAAGGCGCCCGCCATGTGACCGAAGAGCTCGCTCTCGAGCAGGCCCTCGGGCATGGCGGAACAGTTGATGGCGACGAACCGACCTTTGCGTCCGCTCTGCTCGTGAATGGCGCGCGCGACGAGCTCTTTGCCCGTGCCGGTCTCGCCCTGAATCAGGACGGCGGTCTCCGTGCGGGCAATGCGGCCCACGACGTCGAATACACGCTGGATTGCCGCGCTGCCGCCCACCATTCCGAACGTCACGGGCGTCTCGCCCCCCGTCGATTGGCGGAGGTCTCGACCGACACCCTGACGTAGCGCCGCGCGTTTCAGGGTCAGCGTCAGAACGTCGAGCGCCACGGGTTTCGTGACGAAGTCGTAGGCCCCGGCGCGCAGCGCTTCCACGGCAAGCTCCATACTGCCGAAGCCCGTGAAAATGATGACGCAGAGGTGCGGCCTCAGCGCGAGCGCCTTGCGACAAAGCTCCACGCCGGTCATCCCGCTCATCGCCTGATCGGTGAGCAACACGTCGAATTCCGTCGCGCCGAGTAGCTCGAGCGCCTTTTCTCCGGTCTTGACGCTCGTCACTTGGTGGCCCAGGCGAGCGAGCCCTGCTTCTACGAGCTCGCTTACCTCGGGCTCGTCGTCTGCCATTAGGATATTTGCGTGCACATGGCTCCGTCTCGACAGGAGTGCGGAGCGTCCTGTTCGATTGAGGCGGGGAGCCTAGCATGTCGCGCGCACGCTTCGCCGCCGGGTGCATCCGTGAAGCCGAGACAGTTTGTCGCTCGTGAGCAAGCGGAGCGCAGGATTTCTTGCTGCGCTAAAAACGATGGGGGGCGCCCGATGCAGTCGTTACGGCGGCACGAACGCGAGCACACCGTTCGCGTGAATTTCCGTCGCGTCGCCGTCGCCCGAGTGGGTGAGGGGCCCGTCTTCATGCCCGGCGAGCGCAATGCCGTCGAGCGTGGTCCTGACGGCGTGGAGCTCGTTGTGCCGCGGGCCGGCGGGTAGCGCGACGCGGACGGGCGGCTCGTCGAGCGTCGGCAGTTCCAGCAGGAGCTTTTGGCCGAAAGACAGGATGCTCAAGCCGTCAGGGTTCTGAGACCAGCCGTCGCTGCCCGCGACGACGAAGCCGCCACCGGGGCGCGTGTCCACGCCGAGCAAGATGCTCGACGCGTCGAGCTCGAGCGACAGGGTGTCGGTCGCGTCGCCCGCGGCCGTCGTGACGCTCAGGAGCGCGTCCCACGCCGTGTTGTCGAAGCTCGGAAAGCGCCGCGAGCGACCCGCGACGGCGACGAACCCGCCCTGCGCGCGGATGGCATACGGTTCGTCCTCGTGCTCGGTTCCGACGACGCGCGACCAGACTCGCTCGCCGCTCGGCGCGAGCTTGGTGAGGAGCACGTCCGAATCGCCGGCGTTCGGTAGTGCGGGATCCCCCGGCAGTGGAGTCAGGCCGTCTTGGAACAGCTGCGCGTGATTGCGAATCCGCGAGGGGTTCGCCCAGACCGCGACGTAAGCATTGCCGTTCTCGTCGATGTCGAGTGGCGTGCGGAACCATTCCCCGATGGCTCCGAACGTATCGAAGCTTCCGCCGATGGGCAGAAACGGCGCGAGCGCGACGGGCGGCTCGATCAACGTGCGCTCCGGCTCCGCCCACTGCCCCGCGCTGAAACGCGCACGGTAGCCGATGACGGCGTTGATGGACGATACGGCCACGGCGAACACGTCCTCACCGAACGCGCCGATGCGCGCCGCGTCGTTCAGCAACCCATTGGCGACGAGATCGCTCGCGCCCGCCTCGGCGGCGTGCGGATCCGTGGCGACTGCCGGATCGTGGAGCGTCGACATCTGAAGCAGGTCGAGCCCCGCGTCGAGCCGAACCAGCGCGAACTCGAACGAAGAAGAGCGGAGTACGAGCGAGAGCTCGCCCGACGGGTGCTCGCAGAAGTCGGAGATGTACTGGTCGTCGGGAGCCGCCCACTCGGCCTTGGTTTCGCGCTCACGCGTGAGCCTTCTCACGCGTGTCTTCGGTGGTGTGAGCGAAGCGAAGCCGGTCAACGCTTCCTCGAGGACGAGGTCACCTCCGTGCGTCGAGTGGATCCACTTTCGCTCGGAGAAGCCAGGAACGAGAACGACACCGAGCGGCTCGGCGCTCGCGCCACCGTCGCCGTTGCCCGCGGAGCTCTCGCTGCCGCCTGCCTGCCCGCCGTCACCCGCATCGGTCGTCGTGCTGGTGCCGCCCGTGGCCTCGCCGGCGGAGCCCTGCTCCCGTCCGCGTTGCCCACCCGGGTCGGTAACCGAACGACCGGCGGATCCTCCGGATTGCGTCGCAGAGCCGCCGCTGACTCCTGCTCGCCCACCGGTGGTCTGTTTTCCAGCGGCGGCGGGGTCCCCACCGGCGGCGGGTGTTCCGCCAGGCGTGTCGTCTCCGCTCGCGCCGCCGTCGCCTTGGGGTGGAGCGACTGACGCGCGTCCTGCCTGCGCGCGCGTGACGTGCGACGCATCGTCTCCGCAACCGAAGCCGAAAGCGAGCGACAGCGTGAGCCCTGCATAGCGATGACGGACGAAGGAATTCATGCGGTCTCGAACGCAGGAGCGTGCAACGCCGCCGCACCTAGCACTACTGCCGAAGTCTTTGGCACGAGCAGATCACGATCGCCCCGAGTCGCCATGAGCCACGAAAGCACCGGCGAGGCCGGCGCATTGCCGTTTCCTTCTCGCCCGATACGAGCGCGGTCGCCAGCCGGACCAACTTCGGGCCGAACTAATCAGCGCAGCCAAATTTAGCCAGGAGCTCCAAAACTTCGGCAGTAATACCAGACGGACGCTGACCGACGCCCACGCCGAGAACACACCTCGAGCCCGCACCTGCCGACGTCAAGAGCCCCGGGCACGCGGGAGGCCGCCGCGTGCCCTGAGCGCGAGCAGCCGCCGCTACTCGTATTGAACGTCCTGCACGGAAAGTGTCGCGGTGCCGCTGCCGCTCGAGCGCACGCGCACTTCGATTTGGTCGTAGGTGTAGTCGGGCGTTCCCCAGCACCCCGTCTCGTACCAGCCGACGCTGTCTTGAACGAAAATGCAGCCGCTAGCGCCCGTGTCCTTCGTGAGCGCGACTTCGAGCGGTGCGCCGGTCGAGGTCGCGTCGATGCCGAGCGCGGAGATGTACTCCGCCGCCGCGAAGCGAAAGAAGATGGCGCCGATTTCGTTGGCGGCAGTGAACGCAAATGACGCGCTCGCACCGGACGCGCCGGCGGACCATGCCGTCACCGCGGTCGCGGTCGCATCGCTCGGTGGATCGGCGTCGTCGAGGGCGAATACGCCGCTCGTGGTGCAGCACGACGCGCAGCTCGTCACGAGCGCGCACGCTGCCGGCTTTTCCGTCAGATCGATGCCCGAGCCGCCGGAGCCACCCGAGGCGCCTGAGCCGCCGGAGCCGCCCGTCGCGCCCGAGCCGCCCGTCGCGCCCGAGCCGCCCGTCCCGCCTGAGCCGCCCGTCCCGCCTGAGCCGCCCGTGTCGGGCGGGTCGTTCGTCATCAAGTCGATGACGAGCGGCGCGTGGCCGTTGAGCACGCTCGCGCCCCAGCCGCCGGTCACCGGCGCCGTGCGGTCTTTGAACATGCACGTCGCGTCCGTGCAACCGTCGAGCTTCCACGCGGCCCAGCTGATGTTCGCCTGGTCGAGCCAGCTGTGCCAGGTGCGCGCTTCCGAGTCGCAAACGACGCCGTCGAGGCCTCCGTCCGCGGCCGTCGCGCCCCATTCGGTCACGAAGAGCGGCAGTCCACTTTGAAACGCCGCTTTGGCTCGATTGCGAAAGGTCGCCTGGTGCGAGCAAGCGTAGAAGTGGAGCGTGTACATCAGGTTCGAGCCGCTCAACGGGTCCTGCGCGGCCACGTCGACGTCCTGATCCCAATTCGGTGTTCCGAGCACGATCACGTTGCGCGGATCGTTCTTGCGGATCGTCGAGACCAGCGCCTCATGATACGGCTTGAGCTCGCTCGACCAGCTCACGTCGAGCGGCTCGTTGAACACCTCGTAAATCACGTTCGGGTACTGGCCCCAGCGACTCGACATGTCGTCGAAGAACGCGACGGCGTCGCTCTGATGCTCGAGCGCGATATGGTCGTGCCAATCGATGATGACGTAGACGCCCGCGTCGATGGCGTTTTGCACGATCGTGTTCACCCAGCCGACGTTCTTCTGAGGGTTGGCGAGGTAGGTGTTCACGGTGTCGTCCGCCGAGTACACGCCCATCGCGATGCGGAAGACGCGTAGATCCCAGTTGTCGCGCATCCACATGAGGCCTTGTTTGTCGAGCGCGTAGCCCGTCGGCTCCCAATTGAGCCACATACTGCTCATGCCCTCGAGCTTCACCGGCTTGCCGTGCTCGTCGACCAGGTTCGTGCCGCTCACTGAAAGCTGACCATGAAGCTCGACGGGCGTCGGTCCGCCGGGGTTGGAGGTCCCTGCCGTGGCGCCCGTGCCCCCTTGCGCGCTTGCACCGGTCCCTGCGCTACCCGCGCTGGTGCCGCCGCTGCCGACCTGAGTCCCGCCCGTTGCGCTGTTGTTCCCGCTGCCCCCCGTACTCGACGTCCCGGCACCCACGCCGCCGCTCGCGCTGCTGTCGTCTCCCGCGACGCCCTGCTGCCCAGCGCCGCTCCCGTTGGGATCCGACACGCAAAGCTTCGACAGGCACACGAGGCCGTCGTCGCAGGCACTCTCCGCACGGCAGCTACAGGCCTCACTGCCCGGCGCACATTTGGTATCAGCATCACCCTTCGAGCCGTCCCCGCAACCTCCCATCGCGGCCGTCACTCCCATCGCTACCCACCAACCACGCACCCATCGGTTCTTCACGCGTACCTCGTTCTTTGAAGCTCGTCGCAACGTCGCGACCAAAAGCCGCTCAGCATCGCAACGCCGCGCCTTTTCCGCAACGGTGTGTGAATTTCGTACAAATCCCTACTGCCGACTTTCGGTCGAGCTTTGTGGCAGTAAGCCGCTGCGTGTACTCAGCGCGTCGCCGCGTCCGTGCAGCCGAGCTGCATCCCGCGGAGCTCGATGCTTCCCGCGTCGAGGGCGAAGCTCGAGCCGGCCCCGGGATCTGCGGCGGCGTGAAGCAGAACCAGCTTGCCGTCGAGCCAAACGGCTACTTTGCCCGGCGAGCGCTCGAGACGGAAGCCGTGCCAGTCAGTGCCGAGCTCGACGGGAGCATCCGCGACGGCGACGGTCTTCGCTTCCGGGTAGCGCACGAGCGCGAGCTCGCGCCGGCTCGGCTCGTAACGGAGCTCGAGTCCACTCGGCGCTGCGTTCGGCATTTGATCGAACCAGGCGCCGAACGACGCCATATCCCGACTGCGCGCCGAAAATTCTAATGTGCGGGCGCCCGTGCACGAGCCGCTCTGAGGCGGTGCGGGCGTGGCACTCGGCAGAGCAGGCGTCGCCACGGCGGGCTGCGGCGCAAGCGGCGAGCGATACGCGACGCCGACGAGCGTGAACTCCTTGTGCACGCAGCCGTGGTCCGCGTAAGGCTCCTTCACGTCCGTGATCTGGACGTAGTCCGCGCCGAGCGCTTTGGCTTGCTCGCGGAGCTTCGCGCTCGCGCCCTCGTACGTGCCGACGTGGGTGAAAAGACCGCAGCCTTCGCCGTCCGTGGCGCGGAGGCCGCGCACCGGTTGCGAGCCCGGCGGCGCCGGCGCCTTATCGATGCGAACGGCATCGGCACTGGACGCCGGGGGGACGCTGCCCGCGCAAGCCCCGAGGTTTAGTGCAAGCAAAGCGATGACGAGAGGCGAAGGGCGACCAAGGCGCATGCGCCGCTACCTTAGCGCCGACCCCGGGCGGCAGAGCGCTCTGCTCGAGGTGCTCACGCAACGCGTGCATTTTGCGATTCGTGCGGCGAAACCACGAGCGTCACGTCAGGCGGATGCACGAGGGTCCCGTAGGCCGGACAGTGCCGGATCGCCCGCTCGATCGCCGGCAGATGTTCGAGGGCGACGCCTGCGGGCAACTTCACGTGGATGACGAACGTGCCGAGACGCGTGACGGGCTGACGTGACTTTTCGGCTTCGATTTCGACGCTGAGCCCTTCGGTGGGCATCTGGCGAGCCGCGAGGAACGCCGCGGCGTAATAGTGCGCGCAAGCTCCCACGGCGACCGCCAGCACGTCGAGCGGCGACGGCCCGCGATCGGTGCCGTTCGGGACCGCGCTCGGCTGGTCGAACACGAGCTCGTGGGAGCCCAGCGTGACGCGGCTGGCGACGCCACCCGCGGAATTGACGGTGAACTTCATGGTTGCCTGCCTTTCTCGCGTCCGAACCAGGACCAAAAACCTGCGGGCGGCCGGCTGCCGGCTTGGCCGGACGCCGCCTTCTTCTCCCGGCAACGGCAGCGGTCCGCTACCGGGACGTCGCCAAGCACCGCTTCGATGTGGCGGCCGCAGCCGGCGTACGTGGGTTTGCCACAGGTGGAACAGTTGATGCGCTGGCACATGGCTTTCGTGGTCCTCTCTTCTTGGAGCCAGCGGCAGCTCGAAAGGGTTCGCGTCAAACGTGGCGTGCCGGGCTACTGGCCCCGTACCGCCAACACTGGACACGACGCGTGACGGACGACCCGTTCGGCAACGCTGCCGATCAGCGCGTGTGAGAGCCCGGTTCGGCCGTGCGTGCCGATCACGATCAGGTCGTAGTCGCGTTTGCGTGCAAATTCCGTGATGACGCGGGCGGGCGGACCGAGCTCCGTGAAGGAGGCGCGCACCACGATTTCGCGTTTCCTCGCGTCGTCGACGAATTTTGCGAGCGCGTCTTCGGCGTTCTTGCGAAAAACCTCGACGAGCGAGAGATCGGCCACGCCCGCCTCGAGCAGGCTTGCGGGCGGGATGAACGTCGGCGGCTCCCAGACGTGCAAGACGTCGACGCTCGCTTCGAACGCGCGCGAAACTTCCGCCGCATACTCGAGAGCCGCACGCGACGGCTCCGAGAAGTCCGAAGGGACCAGGATGTGACGAATGGCCTTCATGCTGACCTCCGACTGCATGGCACATGCCGAGTCCGCGTCGCGGCGCAGTCTTGAGCAGCCCGACGCAGTTTCGCACGATATGCCCGCGCGGCCGGCGATCGGATGAGGTCCGGCGCCCGGCTCACCGAAGGCCGGGGTCGAGGGCGCGCCGGAGACGCGCAGAATTTCCCGACCAGCTCGGCCCGCGCGCAGTTCGTGCGCATCAACCCCACGAAGCGCACGCTTCGCGCGGCGCGGCGCTGGTACGCATGTTGCGAACGGGCGGGCAATGGATCTCGCTCGTCACGACGCCGCTGCCGTCTCCGCTCCGGCCGTGCGTGCAGCCGAACGCAGCGCGATTTTGGCCTGCGTGGGGCTGCGCAAGATCTATCGCATGGGCGAAGTGGACGTACGCGCTCTCGACGGCGTGGACTTCGAGCTCCGTGCCGGCGAATTCCTCGTGCTCCTGGGACCGTCCGGCAGCGGCAAATCCACGCTGCTCAATATCCTCGGCGGCCTCGACGTTCCGAGTGAGGGCCGCGTCTTCTTCGGCGCCGAGGAGCTCACCGACGCCGCCGACGACCAGCTCACGGCTTACCGCCGCCATCACGTCGGGTTCGTCTTCCAATTTTACAACCTGGTCCCGAGCCTGACCGCGCGCGAGAACGTGGCGCTCGTCACCGACATCGCCGACGATCCGCTCGACCCCGAGGAGGCTCTCGGACTCGTGGGTCTCGCCGAACGGCTCGACCACTTTCCGACCCAACTTTCCGGCGGCGAGCAGCAGCGCGTCGCGATCGCGCGCGCGATCGCCAAACGTCCGTCGGTGCTCCTGTGCGACGAGCCGACGGGCGCGCTCGACTTTCGCACGGGCATCTTGGTCCTCGAGGTGCTCGATCGCATCAACCGCGAGCTCGGCACGGCGACGGCCGTCATCACGCACAACGCGCCGATCGCGGCCGCGGCCGATCGCGTGGTGACGCTCGGTGACGGGCGGGTGTACGGGACGCGCACGAACGCGACGCGGGCACGTGCGAGCGACCTCCGCTGGTGATCCGATGTGGCTCAACGCATTGAACCGCAAGCTCTTGCGCGAGACGCGCACGCTCAAGGGCCAAATCTTCACGATCGCCGTCGTCCTCGCGAGCGGCATCGTGTGCTTCATCGCTTTGCGTGGAACGTACGCTTCGCTGCTCGCGTCCGAGCTCGACTACTACGATCGTTTCCGCTTCGCCGACGTCTTCGCTCAAGCCGAGCGCGTGCCGGAAACGCTGGCACGCCGCGTCGAAGCGTTGCCGGGCGTCGCGACCGTGCAGACGCGCGTCGCCAAGGACGTAACGCTGCCGATCGAGGGACTGTCGCACCCCGCCTACGGGCGCATGCTGTCATTGCCGCCCTCCGGCGTGCCGACCACGAACGCCATCTACTTGAAGAAGGGGCGGCTTCCCGAGCGCGACGACGAAGTCGTGCTGCTCGAAGCCTTCGCCGAGGCGTACGGCCTCGAGCCGGGACACCACGTTCCAGTCGTCGTGAACGGCAAGCGCCGCTCCTTTCGCATCGCCGGTATCGCGCTGTCGCCCGAGTTCGTGTACGCGATTCGCCCCGGCGCGCTCGTCGACGATCCCAAGCGGCACACCGTGCTCTGGATGCAGCGCTCGGCGCTCGCGACGGCGTTTCAGCTCGGCGGCGCGTTCGACGACGTCTCACTGAAGCTTGCGCCGGGCGCTTCCGAAAAGTCCGTGCGCGAAGGGCTCGACCGACTGCTCGCGCCGTTCGGCGGGAACGGCTCGATCGCGCGCAAGGACCAAATTTCGAATCGCATCGTCTCCCAAGAGCTCGATCAGCTCGGTGTGCTCTCGACCATGGTGCCGGCCGTGTTCGTGGGCGTCACGGCGTTCCTCGTGAACTTGGTGCTCGGTCGCATGATTCGGCTGCAACGGCCCGAGATAGCGACGCTCAAGGCGATCGGCTACTCCAACGTCGAGATCGGACGGCACTATCTCGGGCTCGTCTTCGTCGTCCTCTTGCCCGGCAGTGTCCTCGGCCTCGCGGGCGGCCTCATGCTCGGGCACTTCGTGCTCGCGCTCTACGGAACGACGTTCCGATTTCCGAACCTCGAGTTCAATCTGACCGCGGGCCTCGTCGCGACGGCCGTGGTCGTGAGCGCCGTCGCGGCGCTCGCGGGCGCTTGGGGTGCCGTGCGCTCGGCCGTTCGTCTGCCGCCCGCGGAGGCCATGCAGCCGCCGGCGCCGGCGCGCTATCGACGCAGCGTCGTCGAACGGCTCGGTGTGAGCGCGCTCATCGGCACGAGCGGCATGATGGTGCTGCGCGAGATCACGCGCCGGCCGTTCCGGACGCTGCTCTCGTCGTTCGGCATCGCAGGCGCCATTTCGCTGCTCATTTTGAGCCATTTCGGCCTGGACTCGCTGATCAGCTACTTCGAGGGCACGTTCCGGCGCGAGCAGCGCCAGGATCTGGCGGTCGTTTTCGCGAAGCCCGTCGCGCCCGGGGTCGTCGCCGAGCTCGCTCGCGTGCCCGGCGTGCTCACGGCCGAGGGCCTGCGCGCCGTGCCCGTGCGCATCCGCTACGAACACCGTGCTCGCGATTCAGTCATGATGGGCCTACCGAGGCCGAACACGCTGCGGCGCCTCGTCGGTCACGGCGGACCAGAGGTGGCGGTGCCCGCCGACGGCGTCGTCCTCACGCAGACGCTCGGCGACGTGCTCGGCCTCCGCATCGGCGATCGGCCGGAAGTCGAGGTGCGCGAAGGCGACCGGCGGACGGTGCGGCCCGTCGTGGTCGGCTTCGTCGACGAGTCGGTCGGCATGTCCATTTACGCGCAGGCCGGGACGCTCGCCGCGCTCGAAGGGGATCTCGGCGCCGTCTCCTCGGTGTTGCTCAAAGTGGATCCGCTGCGGACGGCGCAGGTCGACGCCCAGCTCCGTCGCTCGCCGAGTATCATCGACGTGTCGGACGCTCGCGGCGACATGCAGCGCATGCTCGACATGAATACGTCCTTCATGAACGTGTGGACGGCGATTTCGATCGCGCTCTCGGCGGGCGTCGTGTTCGGTGTCGTCTACAACAACGCGCGCATCGGTCTCGCCGCTCGCGCGCGTGACCTCGCCAGTCTGCGCGTGCTCGGCTTCACTCGCGGCGAGATCTCCTGGATTTTGCTGGGCAATCAGGCCCTCGAGGTCGCGCTCGCCATCCCCGTCGGGCTTTGGCTCGGCAGGGCTTGGGCCCGGCAATTCATGAGCACGGTGGACCAAGAGACGTTCCGTTGGCAGGTCGCGATCGCGCCGCGCACGTATCTGCTTTCCGTCGTCGTGACGCTGTTCGCCGCGGCAGCGAGCGCGCTCTGGGTGCGTCGCAGCCTGGACACGCTCGACTTGGTGGCGGTTCTCAAAGCACGAGAGTGAGGAAATTCATGTCCGGCACCAGCAGCGAAGTCTTGCTCCCAGCGGCCACGTCCGCACCACCCTCTGCCTCGCTCACTGCGGCGGAGCCGAAGAGTCGCAAGGCGCGAGAGCGGCGGCGCGCGCTCGGGCGTAACCTGCGGCACGCCGTCTTGGCGGTGGGGTTGCTCGGCGGATGCCTGGCAGCCGTGCTCGCGCTCCGACCGCAGCCGGTGCCCGTCGATACGGCGCGTGCCGTTCGGGGCCCGCTCGTCGTTGCCGTCGAGGAGGATGGCATCACGCGGGTGAAGGATCGCTTCCTCGTGTCTGCGCCCGTGACCGGCAGTCTCGCGCGCCTTTCGCTCGAGCCCGGCGACGCCGTGAACGCCGGCGACGCCTTGGCGGAGATCGCTCCGGCGACGTCGCCGTTGCTCGACGAAAGAACGCGCGCCGAAGCCGAAGCGCGCCTCGGCGCAGCCCTCTCGTCGCTCGGGCAGGCGCGCGCGCAAGTCTCGCGTGCCAAAGTCGCCAAGGAGCTCGCCGAACAAGAGCTCGCGCGCTCTCGCCAGCTCGGCCAGAGTGGCTCGATTTCATCGCAAGCCGTGGAGCAGGCGGAATTTGCGTTGAAGATGCGCACGGAGGAGGTCGCCTCGGCGGAGTTCGGGGCGAAGGTGGCCGAAGAGGAGGTGCGCGTCGCGCGCGTCTCGCTCGGGCGTGGCGGCCTTGGCGCTCCCGATCGCCACGTGGACGTGCTCGCGCCCGTGTCGGGACGCATCTTGCGCGTGCATCAGAAGAGCGCCGGCGTCGTTCAGGCGTCCGCGCCCCTGCTCGAGGTGGGCGATCCGGCCGCGCTCGAGGTCGTGGTCGATCTCTTGACGACGGATGCCGTACACGTGTTGCCGGGCACGCCCGTCGTGATCCGCGGCTGGGGTGGCGATCACGACGTCGCGGGTCGCGTGCGGCGCGTGGAGCCCTCCGCGTTCACTCGTCCGTCGGCGCTCGGTGTCGACGAGCAACGCGTGAACGTGGTCGTCGCGCTGATCGACCCGTACGAGCGCTGGTCGGCGCTCGCCGACGGCTATCGCGTCGAAGCGCGCATCGTGCTTTGGCAGAGCGCGCGCGTGCTGAAGGTGCCGCAAGGGGCCGTGTTCCGTCGCGGCGACGGTTGGGCCGTTTTCCAGGTCGGAGACGCGAGCGTCCGGCTGACGCCCGTGACGCTCGGCCATCGGGGCGAGACGGAAGTCGAGATCGAGAGCGGCCTCAAAGAGGGTGCCGTGGTCGCCGTGCACCCGGGCGACCGCGTGAAGGACGGCGTGCGCGTCGAGACGCGTTGAGCCTCTCACCCAGCGGGATCTGAGGTTTGCGGCGTCGCTCGTCGGTGTCGATGCCGAAAAGCAGCCCGTCGACGGTGCAATGCTGGACGAGCCGTACACCATGAGCCCCGAGACGCCGCTCGACGACGTCACGAGCCGGTGGGCGCTTTCCGCGCTCCCGGCCCGCTTCACACTGGACCCCGCAGCGACTGCGGCCGGCGTTTCAGCGTGGTTCGCGCACGGTGATGACCGGGCAGGACGCCGTTCGGACCGTGCTTTCGGCCACGCTGCCGGCGAGTGAGCGCACGCGTCCCGTGCGGCCGTGCGTTCCGAGCACGATCACATCGAAGCCGCCGTGCTCCGCGGCACGTAGGATTTGCTCGTGGGCATCGCCGGCTTCGACGCGCTCCGTGATCACACCGGGACGCGTGCCGGGGATACTCATGACGAAGCGATGCAGCTCCGCGCGGGCTGCTTCGAGCTCGTCCCCTTTGGGCGGCTGCGTCTCGCCGCTCGGGGTGACGCCATGGAGCGGGCGTACGAACATCGCCTCGATGCTCGCGCCGAAGGGCACGGCCAGCTTGTACGCGAACTCGAGCGCCGCCCTCGAGCAGGAGGACAAGTCGACGGGTGCCAGGATCTTGGAAATCGGAGCGGTTGACATGATGCTTCCTCTCGTCGGCGATACGCCGTTGCTCCCCTCAGTTAGCAAGCCGTGTGCCCCGTCTGCGCACGGGCAACTTCGATTCGTTCGCCGGACCCGCGCGCTAGGTTTGCGGCCTCGTGCCAGGCGTCCGCAAGACCTGCGCGCTCTTCGGGGCGGCAGTCAGCGCCGGACGCAGCAATCCCGAGTTCCTCCAAGGTCCCGAGCACCTGCCCGACCGACCCGCGCAGCATCCGGCCCGTGCAGCCGAGCGCGCCGCCGAACGCGCCAAACAGCAGGGCAGCATGGGGGACCCAGGCAATGCGATCGAGCGTCGGCGGCGGAAGCAGAGGATCCCACCGCGGGCCAACGCGTCCGAATGGGAGCGAAGGTTCAGTGTTCGGGTGAAGGCGGAGGCCGCCAGGAGCTCAAAATACGCATGTAGTTGACGCGTTCGTAGACCTCGGGGTCGGGGCAGTGCGAAAGATTCATGCTGCGTCGCGCCTGCGCGAGCGAGTGGTACTCGTGTGCTTCGAGCCAGTGCTCGAGATCCCTTTTGAGCTCGGCGAAGCGGTGCATGCCGTGGGCGAGGATCTCCGAAACGAGCTGAACGCCGTCCGCGCCCGTCATCACGACTTTGACGATGTCTTCCGCCGAATGAACGCCCCCGCTCACGGCGTAACTCACGTCCACTTGCGCCGAAAGGATGGCAAGCCAGCGTAGCCGCAACAGAATGTCCGCCGAGGTCGAGAGCTCGAGGTGATGGGCGACTTCGAGCGCGTCGAGATCGATGTCGGGCTGGTAGAAGCGATTGAACAGCACGAGCCCGTCGACGTGCGCCGCTTCGAGGCGGCGTGCGAAGTGCGCGAGCGACGTGTAATACGGTGACAGCTTCACCGCTACGGGGAGCCGCGTGCGAGCCTTCACGCTCGCGAGCATCTCCGCCGTGGTTCGCTCGATGCTCTCTGCGGACTCGTCCGGATTGGTCGCGACGCGGTAGGCATTGAGCTCGAGCGCGTCCGCGCCGGCCTGGTCGATGAGCGCGGCGTACTCGAGCCAGCCGCTATTGCTCGTGCCGTTCAAGGAAGCGATGACGGGGACGCGCACGGCGTCCTTGATGCGGCGAATCTGCTCGAGGTACTCGTGCGGCCCGAGTGGCAGCTCCGCGCGGTGCGGCGAAAAGTACAGGGCTTCCGCGAACGAGTCTTCGTGCCGCGCGACGGAGTCGTGCTCCCTGCGCTCGCGCACGATCTGCTCCTTGAACAGCGAGTGCATGACGATGGCCGCCGCGCCCACGTCCTCGGCGCGCCGAACGGCGTCGAGATCGTCGACGAGCGGCGACGCGCCGAGCATGAGCGGGTGCGGCAAGGTCAACCCGAGATAGCGAGTCGTGAGATCCATTACGATTCCTGTTTCGAGGCGGAGAGCCGGAGCTCGGAGAGGGCACGATAAAGCTCGCTGCGGTGCCGGACGTCGCGTTCCGCCGCCGCAATGAGGCGTTCGTAGCGAGCCGGGTCTCGGCGCTCGGCCAGGCGAAAGCGCGCTTCTCCCGCGAGGTACTCGCGCAACGTGGATTTACCGGGCAGGACGTCGAGCTCGAGTGGCGGCTCGCCGCGCTCGAGCCGCGCCGGATCGAAGCGAAATAGGGGCCAGACGCCCGATTCCACGGCGAGCTTCTGTCCTGCGCCTCCTGCACGCTCGCCGAGGCAAGCAGCGCAAAGCCGGTTTGCCGGCGGGCCATGACGTCCGAGTGATCGCAGAAGATGCTGAGCGCGTGCGCCGCGACGGTGCGGGCCGCGACGTGAATCACGCACGGCAGGAGCTCGCCTCCCGCGGCGCCGCCCTCCGACTGCATTTCGACCACGCTCGGCAGCGCACCCCAGAGATTCGGCTTGCCGCTCGCCGACCATTCGTCGCACCAGTCGCCCATCGCCGACGCAGGCGTGATGCGATAGATGCCGATCACTTCGTTCAGGCGATACGCCACCGAAGCGACGGCCTCGTTGGCGTCGAGCGTGCGAAGTTCACCCACGGGCATGTGCGTTACGGCTGCAGAGTCCGTGCCCGAGCCAGGTTGCGGCGCGAGCGCAGTCTGTTCGTCACTTCGCGCCGCGCTGCGCGCGGAATCTGCGCAGCCTGCGGCGGGCGAAGAAAATCCTGCGCAGTCGCGCGCACGAGCGCGCCCAGGAATGCGTTGCGCGCGTCGCCGGGCCGAGCGAATGTCCCTCGGACTCGGGTCGGCGTGCGTCCTGCAACCCGGCCATTCTACGGAGAACGCCATGCATCTTCTGATCAACACGGGCGGCGGTGATGCTCCGGGCTTGAACGCCGTGATTCGAGCCGTCACGCTGTCGGCCATCCGTCGAGGCTTTCGCGTGACGGGGATTCGTCGCGGCTATTCCGGCCTACTCGAGGGTGAGTCAGGGCTATTGCGGCTCAATCGCGACATCGTTCGCGGCATCATCGACCGCGGTGGGACGATCCTGGGCACGGTGAATCGCGGCCAGCCGTTCGAATACCCGGTGCACGGCGCGGACGGTGCCGTGACCGTCACCGACCTGAGCGATCGCATGATGGACGCATTTCGTGCCCTGGGGGCGGATGGGCTCATCGCGCTCGGCGGTGACGGAAGTCTGCGCATTGCCGCGCGGTTTCGCGAAAAAGGCATGCCCGTCATCGTCGTGCCCAAAACGATCGACAATGATCTCGGCGGCACCGAGGCGACCTTCGGCTTCGACAGCGCCATGAGTTTCGCGACGGACGCGATCACGCGACTGCATTCGACCGCCGAGGCACACGGCCGAGTCATGGTCGTCGAGCTCATGGGTCGCTACGCCGGCTGGCTCGCGCTGCACGCCGGACTTGCGGGGGCGGCGCACGCCATCTTGATTCCGGAGCTCGATTTCGACTGGGACGTGCTCTGTGCGGCCCTCGTGCACCGGCGCGATACGGGACGTCCCTTTGCCGTCGTGGTCGTCGCCGAGGGAGCCAAGCCCGGCGGCGCGGCCCGGGTCGTGGTACGCCAAGAAACCTCGAAGGAACCGACGCTCGGCGGCATCGGCGCCCTCGTCGCCGAACGGATCGCCGAACGCACCGGCTTCGAGACGCGCAGCCTGGTGCTCGGGCATTTGCAACGAGGCGGCCCGCCGACGCCCACCGACCGTCTGCTGTCGCTGCGGTACGGGGCCGAAGCGGTGCGTCTCGCGGCGGCCGGGCAGTGGGGACGCATGGTCTCGTGGCAGCCGCCGCGCATGACTTCCATCACTCTCGACGAGGCTCTCGCCAAGACGCATGCGGTGCCTGCCGATGACGACGCTATCGCGACGGCGCGTGATTTCGGTGTCTGCCTGGGCGATGCGTGATGGCTGGTGCGCGCGTTCTCGGGATACCTGGAACGAGCGCCGAGCCCGCTTTCCCGTGGTGCTTTTGACCGATTCTCTAGCCAAGGCGCGGCTCAACCATCGACACGTTCATGCCGCTATGCTCGGGCCGCGGGGCACACCGCCCGCCGTGCAACCCGCGTGATCGAGTCCGCCTTGGTACCGAACCAGCACCACGCGCCCCCAGCCGGCGAGCGGCTCGAGCTTGCAGCGGATTTGTCGCGTCTCGAGACGACGGCTGCAGGGCTCACGAGCTCGGAAGCGAAACGAAGGCGGGCGCTGCTCGGCGAAAATCAAGCGAAAGGACCCGGTTGGGCGTCGAGATTCGTCGCGTTCGTGCGGCCGTTGACGAGCCCTCTTATTGCCATCCTGCTCGTGGCGGGCGCTGCCTCGGCGTTTCTCGGCCAGCGTGCCGACGCGGCCATCATCGGCGCGATGGTGTTTCTGAGCACACTCCTCGACGTCTGGCAGACGAAGCGCTCGGAACGTGCCGTGCGCCGGCTGCAAGCGACGGTCGCGCCGACCGCCGCAGTCCTGCGGGACGGCACGTGGGCGGAGCTACCACGCTCCGAGGTCGTGCCCGGCGACGTGATCCGCTTGGGTGCCGGGGACTTGGTGCCAGCCGACGCGCGGCTGCTCGAGGCGCGCGACCTCCACGTTCAGCAGGGTGCGCTCACGGGGGAATCGCTGCCCGTGGAAAAAGCGCCGCTGATCAAGGCGCTCGACACGAACGGGCCGGATTGCCCTGCCTTGGTCTTCCTCGGCACGTCGGTCATCAGCGGCACCGCGACGGCACTCGTCCGTCGCACGGGAGCCGACACGGCCTTCGGCGACGTGCTCGCGAGGCTCGGCGCGCGGCCCGATGAGACCGAGTTCGAGCGCGGGATGCGGCACTTCGGCTTGCTGATCCTGAAGACGGTGTTCTTCCTCGTGCTCTTCATCCTCGTGGTGAACGTGAGCCTCGGACGGAACGCGCTCGAGTCCTTGCTGTTCTCTGTCGCGCTCGCGGTGGGGCTCACGCCCGAGTTCTTGCCCATCATCACCAGCGTGACGCTGTCCGAAGGCGCCGTGCGCATGGCGCGGGAGAAGGTGATCGTCAAGCACCTCTCGGCGATCCAGAACCTCGGCAGCATCGACATTCTTTGCAGCGACAAGACCGGCACGCTCACGAGCGGAAGCATGACGCTCGACGGGAGCCTCGATACGCTCGGAGCCCCGTGCGAGCGCACCTTGTCGCTCGCGGCGCTCAACAGCTGCCTCGAAACCGGCATCAAGAGCCCGCTCGACGCGGCGGTGCTCGCGCGCTCGGGCCCAATCGCAAAAGACCAAATCAAGACCGACGAAATTCCGTTCGACTTCGAGCGACGGCGGCTCTCGGTGGTCGTCGCCGCGGCCGGTGAGCACACGCTGGTCACCAAGGGCGCGCCCGAGAGCGTGCTCGCCGTATGCACGCGCTTCCGGGCCGGCGAGCGCATCGAGCCGTTCGACGCCGAGTCGAATCAACGGGCACTCGCCACCTTCCACCGCCTGAGCGCGGAGGGTTTTCGCGTGCTTGCGGTCACGGAACGCTCGGTGGAGCGCCCGGACGGCTACGGCGTCGCCGACGAGCGCGACCTCACGCTCGTCGGGTTCTTGACCTTTGCGGACCACCTGCTCGAGGGCGCCGCCGAGTCGATCGCGAACCTCCGTCGCGACGGCGTACGCGTGAAGATCCTCACGGGCGACAACGAGCTCGTGACGGCGCACGTCTGTCGCGAAGCCGGCATCGACGTGACCCGCATCCTGCTCGGCACCGAGCTCGAGGGCCTCGACACGCCCGCGCTCGCCAAAGTGGCCGAGACGCACGACGTGTTCGCGCGCGTCTCGCCGGCGGAAAAGCATCGCATCATTCGCGCCCTCAAGGCGAACGGACACACCGTCGGCTTCCTGGGCGACGGCATCAACGACGCGCCCTCGCTCCACGGCGCCGACGTCGGCATTTCCGTCGCCGGCGCCGTCGATGTCGCGCGCGAGGCCGCCGACATCGTGCTGCTCGAGAACCGCCTCGACGTGCTCCACGCCGGGATCATGGCCGGCCGCCGCTCGTTCGCGAACGTCCTCAAGTACTTGTTCATGGGCACGAGCTCCAATTTCGGGAACATGTTCAGCATGGCGGGAGCGACCCTGTTCTTGCCGTTTCTACCGATGTTGCCGACGCAGCTCCTGCTCAATAACTTCCTCTACGATCTCTCCCAAATCACGATTCCGACCGACAACGTGGACGCTGCGTACCTGGACGAGCCGCAGCACTGGGACGTAAAGCTGATTCGCCGCTTCATGCTCGTGCTCGGGCCGATCAGCTCCGTCTACGACTTTTTGACGTTCTTTCTCTTGCTCAAGGTATTTCATTTGAACGAGGCCGCGTTTCGTACCGGCTGGTTCGTCGAGTCACTCGCGACGCAGACGCTCGTGCTGTTCGTGATCCGCACGGCGGGGCGACCCTGGAAGAGCCGCCCGAGTCGCGCCCTCGCCGTGACGACGCTCACGATCGCCGCCACGGCCGTCGTGGTGCCGTATCTCCCCATCGCGCGAGCGTTCGGCTTCGAACCGCTGCCGAGCGTGCTCTTGCCGCTGCTGCTCGCCATCGTCGTCACGTACCTCGGACTGGTCGAGGTCGTGAAGCATCGCCTGCTCCGGCCACGCATCGAGCAGCGCGCGAGCGCTCAGCGCGCATAAACTGCGCAAACGCCGCGCTCGTGCCGCAGCACTTACGCTCACGGTTCGTGGCAACAGGGGTGGCCAGCTGCCCGCGTGCGCCCAACGGCGACGTTCTTCTCGAGAGTGCGACGCGCTCGCCCGTGCCTGGCGTCCTCGAGGCGTACCGCCAGCTTTCGAAACGCTACGAACGAGACGCGACCGACGTCGCCGTACGCTCGAGCGCCACGGCGGAGGACCTGCCGACGGCTTCGTTCGCCGGCCAGCAGGAAACGTACCTCAACGTTCGCGGCGAGGAGCGCCTGCTGCAGGCCGTCCGCGACTGCATGGCCTCCCTCTTCACCGATCGCGCCATCGTTTATCGCGCCGAGCGCGGGTTTGCCCACCGCGGCGTCGCGCTCTCGGTCGGGATCCTAGCGCTCAAGGCCCGCTGAGCGACGACGGAGCTGAGCGACGACCAGACGGAGCGAAGCTGTGGCGCGGCGCTCAGACTCGAGACTGGCTGACCGGCGTCCCGGGCCGGTCGCCGGCGTTTGCCTTCGCCGCGGAGCCGGCCTTGAACTCGGAGCGTGCCGTATCCATGAACAAGCGCAGCAAGTGGCGCCGCGTCTCGACGGGCGCCTGCTCGTCGACCCAGCGGTAAAGCGTCGCGTCTTCGCGTTCGCCGTGCGTGCGCAGCATGCTCACGAGCCGCTCCACCGCGCGCTTGCGCACCGCGTGCAAATCACACAAGAGTCCGAGCTCACAGACCACGTCGCGAATCCGGTCGTGGTCGGCGCGCATGGCGCGCACCTCATCCGGATACGCCCCCTCGGCCAGGGAGAACAAGGAGGTTTCTTCGAATTCGAGATGCCGAAAGAGCTCGCGCTCGAAGGCGGACCAGGCAAGTTGCAGCGCCCGTGGATCGGCATCGCTCGCCAAGCGCAGGAGATCCTGCAGGGCTTCCGCGATGGACGTGTGCTGGCGCCTCAGCTCTAGGCGGATCTGGTTCGGCAGCGTCTTGTTCATGGTGCAGCGGGAGTAGCAAGGGGCGGGCCGCCTGATTATCTGCAAAAATCCAGCTACGCCGGCAGGTAGGCTGCTCGCTCGGCGCATTCATTTCGCCGGCGTCCTAGCGCCGCGCAAAGGTTTCGCGGTGTCCCCGCGCTGCGTTAGAGGCTGCCGCTGGCGGGTCCTATCTTCCGGCCCAGGTTCGGACGGCCGCCTTGACGCGAGCTTGAACCTCGGGTGGCACGGTGTCGGTTCCGATGCGATGGCACGCGAGCAACGCTTGCTTGAGGGCGTCGCATGCGGTGCTGCACGCCGAGCAGCCCCGCAAGTGTTCCGTCATCGCTTCACAATCGGCCTGGTCGAGCTCGCCTTCGAGCTTACGCGACCACAACGTCACGACATCCGGACATCCACCGGCAGTGGCCGCGCGCGCCGGCTCGAGCAGCGGGCGGAGCGCGTCGCGGAGGTTCTCGCGCGCTCGGTGCAAGCGGCTCTTGACGGCATCGACGCTGACCCCGAGCGCTCGGGCGGTTTCGGGCGCGGACAGCCCCTCCACGTCCCGTAGCAGCACCACTTCGCGGTAAGGGTCGGCCAGGGCCTCGAGGGCTTTTGAAAGAGCGGCCGCGAGCTCTTGGTCGCCGGCGCGCTGCTCGGGGCCGGGCTCCGGATCGGGTTTGGTGGTCAAAGCCTCGGCGTCGTCAGCGGGGCGATTCTTCAACCAGCGCCGCTTGCGAGCGCAGGCGCTGCGAGCAAGCGCCAATGCCCAGGTCGAAAGGGAGGACCGCCCCTCGAAGTCTTGCAGGTGCCCGGCGATGTTGAGCAGCGTGTCTTGCAGGATGTCGTCGGCATCGTGTGCGTTTTTGCACATGCGCAGGCCGAAGCGATGGATCGATGGAGCGACCCTCGCGAGCAGCTCCTCGAGGGCTTCGCGATTGCCGGCGCGCGCGCTCGCGACGAGCTCGCTCGTGTTACGCGGGGGCGCGCCGGAGGCGGCTGTCACCCAGGATTCATAGCCGTGTCGCGAGCGGTTGCAAACTCCGCATCACCGACGCGCTCCCGGCATGGCCGTCTACGCCACGGGCGTGCGAGCGCTTGCAGCGACCGTCTGGTCGCCGTGCACCGTGATCGTCCCGCTCGCGTCGACGGTAACGGCAAAGTGCGTGAGCGTTTCTTGCGCAGGGCCTCGAGTGACGCCGCCGTTCGCATCGAACTGGCTGCCGTGGCAACTGCACACGATCCCGCTGGCGGACACGTTGCCCTCGACGGCCATGTTGCACCCCTCGTGCGTGCAAGTGAGCGTCATGGCGTAGAGCCCTTTGGCGTCACGGCCGACTGCCAGCGCCAGGTTGCCCACGGGCTCCAAACTACCGACGGGATACGAGGAAACCAGGCCGGCCTGGACCACGCCGACCGGAGCCGGCGCGGCGCCGGCGGGGCCGGAACAGGCGCTGGCGAGCGTACCGGCGGCGCCACCCGCGGCGAGGACTTTGAGCGCGATACGGCGCGAGCAAACATGATTTTGCATGAGATCTCCTGGGCGCTGCGTTCCCGGCGGAACGTCGCCTTGCACGCAACGGATGAGTGCCTCGAGCTCCCGCTCGGCAGGCGCACGGCGGAGCACGACGCTCGGCGTCGCGCGCGCCCGGCGCGTTTTCTGGACGGGTGGTGAGCCGCAAAGCGTGCGCGGGGGCGCCGGCTCCGCGCAACTGCTGCACCCGAACGTCGGACATCCGCTCTATTCGCGCAACCGATTGACGCGGTCCGGACGCGCCGCCTGGACACACGCCGGGTGGTTCGGACCTTGCTTAGAGCCACTTCGAATCTCCCAAGCAGGTTCAAGATGAACATCCAATCGATCCTGGTCCCGGTCGACTATTCGGCGTGCTCCGCCGCGGCCGTGAGACTCGCTGCCGAGGTCGCGAGCAAGTTCGGCGCGGAGCTCGACGTGGTTCATGTCTGGGATCGTCCCGCCTACGTCTCGGAGGCCATTCAGGTCGGCCACGGCAATGACGCGCGCTCGCTGGTCGAGCTCATCCGCGAGAACGCCCAGTCGGAAATGGCAGAGTTCATGGCCAAGCTCAGCGTGCCCGCGAGCCTCAAGCTCTCGACGCGCCTCCTTGCGGGCAACCCGGCGGCCACGGTGCTCAAAGCCTTAAACGAAGGCAAGCACCAGCTCCTCGTCGTCGGAACGCACGGTCGCACCGGCCTGCGTCACATGCTGCTCGGAAGCGTCGCCGAGAAGCTCGTGCGCCTCGCACCGGTCCCGGTCTTGACGGTCCCGCCCGAGGACGAGGCGCTGCCATGACCACCGCTGCCGCTACGCTTCTCGAGGAAGCCGATCGTCTCGCCCATCGACGGCCGAGATGGCGGCGAGCATGATGTTCATGATGCCGGTGCCGTCGGCGGTGAGCGCCTGGGTGCCTTGTTGCTGGGCGTTCGCGAGCTCGGTCAAAGGGCCGCAACGGCGAAACAAGTGGCGCCTCGACCCGATCGAAGCGCTCCGCTACGAGTGAGCCGCGTGAGCTCAGTTCTGCGTTGACGGGTCCGACTCCTCGCGCGGCGCGACGGACGGAGTCTGGCTCTTCTGCGCGTTACTGTATTCCTGCAGCTTGTACTGGATCTTGCGCACGCTGATGCCGAGTACTTCCGCCGCTTTGCTGGTCGAACCACCGACGGACTCCATCGTTTTCAGGATAGCGAAGCGCTCGAGCTCCTCGAGGGTCGCACCCGGAATGGCCGGAGGGCCCCCGCGGCGTGAGGCCGCGGCGAGCTCGGGAGGCAAATGCCGAACCTCGATCACTTCGCCGTCGGCGAGCACCACGGCGCGCTCGATCACATTTTCGAGCTCGCGCACGTTGCCCGGCCAGGGGTAGCTGGCGATTTGCGCGAGCGCTTCGTCGCTGAAGGCGGTGACGTTCTTCTCGTTTTCGGCGGCGTAGCGTTTGAGAAAGTGCCTCGCGAGGGCCGGCACGTCGGACTGGCGCTGCCGGAGCGAAGGCAGCGTCAGGTTGATCACGTTGAGCCGATAGTAGAGGTCTTCGCGAAATTTACCGGCGGCGACCATCTCCTTGAGGTCACGGTTCGTGGCCACGATCACGCGCACGTCCACGTGCAGCGTCTGGGTGCCGCCCACGCGCTCGAATTCCCGCTCCTGCAGCACGCGCAGCAGTTTGACCTGCGTGCTCGGCGAAATTTCGCCGATTTCATCGAGAAACAACGTGCCGCCGTTTGCCTGCTCGAAGCGTCCCTCGCGCCGGCGGTCGGCACCCGTGAACGCCCCGCGTTCGTGCCCGAAGAGCTCGCTTTCGAGCAGGCTCTCCGCGAGGGCGGCGCAATGGAGCTTCACGAACGGCCCGGACGCGCGCGGCGAGTGATGGTGAATCGCGGCGGCGACGAGCTCCTTGCCGGTGCCGGACTCGCCCGTCACGAGCACGGTCGCGCGACTCGGAGCAATCTGAGCCACCGCCTTGAACAAGCGCTGCATCTCGGGCGACGACCCGACGATGTTGTCGAACGAGTACCGCTCTTCGAGTCGGCTCCGGAGCACTGACGTTTCGCGACGGAGCCGCGAGTGCTCCAGGGTGCGCGCGAGCACCAGCATGAGCTCGTCGGTGTTGAGCGGCTTGGTGAGATAATCCTCGGCGCCTTCGCGCATGGCGCGCACGGCCGGTTCGACGCCCCCGAAGGCCGTCATGAGCACGACCGGCAGCTCGGCGTTCCCTTCCTTGACCTTGCGCAGGAGCTCGACGCCGTCGATACCCGGCATGTTCAGGTCGGTCAGGATCAGATCAGGCGCGAACTCTTCCATCCGGCCGAGTGCTTTGAAGCCGTCCCCGGCTGTCTCGACCTCGTAGTCTTCCTGACGGAGCACTTCCGCCAGTGCGGTGCGGGCCGCGGGCTCATCATCGACGACCAGGATCTTTGCTTTGCTCATGGCGCTCCGAAAAGGTTCGAGGCACGTGCGCCTCTGGTCGTGCCCTAAGCGACAAGCGTGCCACACTGATCCGCCTGCGAAATCATTGAGGAATTTGCTTAGCGTCCACCGCGCGGTTCCGAAGAGTGCGCAAATTATGCGCCGATTCCGGGGGCCGATCGAGGCTAACGCAATATTTGCGTCGGAGCCCCGTCCGCGGCGCTAGTGGCCGCGATCCCTGCGAGGGCCCCGTCCGCATCCACGACCGGCAGGTGCCGAATGCGGCCGAGGCGCATCACGTCGTCGGCGACCATGAGCGTCTCGTTCCGCTCGATGGTTGCCACGTCCTTGCTCATCACGTCACGGACGCGCAGCGTCGCTTCCGTCATCGTCGTTTCCTCACTGCGCGGACAGCATTTCCATCAACGTCTCGAGCGCGTCGATGGTGGTGAAGACGCCGACCACCTTGGTCCCGTCGATCACCACGGCGGAGCCGAGCTTGCGCGTGGCCATCTCTTGCACCACCGTCTTGAGCGGCGTCTTCGGCGTGACCGTGTAGACGTCCTGCGTCATCGCCTCCTCGACCCGTACGTGGGCGGGATCGACGTCGTGAAGCGTTTCGACGAGGTGTAGATCGCGCTCCGAAACCATGCCGAGCAGCTTGCCGCCGTGGAGCACCGGTAGGTGCCGCACGTGGTATTCGCGCATCAGAGCGTGTGCGGTCTTGAGTGACTGCTCGGCTCCGATCAAGTGCGGAGTCTTGGTCATGCGATCCGCAATCACTAATTCCTTGTGTGTCATGGTCGTCTTTCTGCTGGCAAGAGCGCGTACTCAGGGCCGAATCGCGACCTTCATGACGCCGTCGCGCTGGTGAGCGAACAGGTCATAGGCGGCCTCGATCTCGGAGAGCGGGAACGAGTGGGTCACGAGCTCGCGGAAGGGCGCGCGCTTGGCGGCGATCACGCTCATGAGGCGCCGCATGCGCTCCTTGCCGCCGGGGCAGAGCGTCGTCACGATCGTGTGATCCCCGAGGCCCGCGGCGAACGCGTCGAGCGGAACGTTGAGGTGCCCCGAATAGACGCCGAGGCTCGAAACGACGCCGCCGGGACGCACGCTGCGCAAGCACGACTCGAACGTCGGCTGCGTACCGAGCGCCTCGATGGCCACGTCGGCGCCGTCGCCGGTGAGCCGCTTGATTTCCTGGACGACGTCCTGCTCCTTGAAATTCAAGACGACGTCGGCGCCCATGCGCTTGGCTTGCTCGAGCCGGCGCGAGACGCTGTCTACCGCGATGATCAGCGTGGCGCCGGCGATGCGCGCGCCCGCCGTGGCCGAGAGCCCAATCGGTCCCTGAGCGAACACGACGACCGAATCGCCGATGCGGACGCCGCCGCTCTCGACCGCTGAGAATCCGGTCGACATGATGTCCGGGCACAGAATGACGTCTTCGTCCGCCAAGCCGTCCGGGATCTTCGCGAGGTTCGCCTGCGCGTCCGGCACGAGCACGTACTCGGCCTGACAGCCGTTGATCGTGTTGCCGAAGCGCCAACCGCCCATCGCTTCGAAACCGTCTGCGCCGTGACTGCACTGCGCGCCGTCACCCGAGAGACAAGCTCTGCACTGCCCGCACGGCGTGATCGCGCCGACGATGACGCGGTCTCCGACCGCGAAGCCTCTGACGCCGGGGCCGAGCGCTTCGATGCGTCCCACTGGCTCGTGCCCGATGGTGAGCCCAGCTTTGACGGGATATTCCCCCTTCAAGATGTGGACGTCGGTGCCGCAGATCGTCGTGAGCGTGACCTTCATCAGCGCCTCGCCTGGCCCCGGTGTCGGTTTCGGCACCTCGCGTAGTTCGAGCTTGCCCTTCTCGACGAATACCGCCGCTCTCATCATGTCCATGGCAACACCTCGCAACTGGCTTCCGGAAGCCAACCTCAGCAAGACACGTGCCTCGGTCGCAGCCCTCTCGTGGCGCGGCTTCTCGCTGGGATTCGAACGGCGCCGGCAAATCGCGCGACTCGCCAGCGGAGAAGCGCAGATTTCGCGCGAGTACCGGGGCGCGCGGAGTTTGCTCCGTAACTACGGGTTACCGTAGCGGTTCGCCGTCGCGAGCACGGCCATCGTCACGCGTGAGATGCAGACGAGCCGGTCCGACTCGTCCGTGATGCGCACTTCCCAGATCTGCGTCGAGCGGCCGAGATGAAGGGGTCGGGCCGTTCCGATGACCCAGCCGGATCCAATCGCGCGCACGTGGTTGGCGTTGATCTCGAGACCCACGCAGTGGTTCTTCTCTCGGTCCACCACGAACGTGGCCGCCCACGAGGCGAGCGTTTCCGCAAGCGCGACGGACGCGCCACCATGAAGCATTCGAGCCGGCTGGTGCGTGCGCGCGTCGACGGGCATCCTGGCCTTGAGGTAGTCGTCGCCCACCTCGATGAACTCGATGCCCAAGTGCGAAACGAGGGTGCTCTGACTGCGCTGCTGCAAGACCTCGAGTGGAACGGAGTCGCGCCAGATGGGCATGCGCGGAGCCTACTCCAGCTGGATTTCGCGAAAAATTTGCGTGTCGACGGTTGCCGCGAGGCTGGGGTGGAGGGCTAATACTGGAAATCCACGGATATTTTTCACATGGCGGCGCCCCGCCAGGAACCGGCGTAGCGTCCTGCCCCGGCAACGAGGCGCCCTCATGAGCTCCCTCAAATCCACGCCAGCGCCTGACTTTCGGAGACTCTTCGAGGCTGCCCCCGGCTGCTACCTCGTTCTGACTCCCGATCTCATCATCGTGGCCGTGAGCGACGCCTACTTGCGCGCGACGCTCACGACTCGAGAGGGACTGCTCGGGCACGGACTCTTCGATGCGTTTCCTGACAACCCCGACGATCCCGAGGCGAACGGTGTTCGAAACCTCAGGAGTTCACTCGAGCGGGTGCTGCGCGACGGACGGCCCGACACGATGGCCGTCCAGAAGTACGACATCCGGCGCCCCGAGTCGGAGGGCGGCGGGTTCGAGGAGCGGCACTGGAGCCCGGTGAATTCGCCCGTCTTCGGCGCCGATGGCGAGGTCGCATTCATCGTTCATCAGGTCGAGGACGTGACGCACCTCGTGCGGCTCGAGCGCCGTGGTCACGAGCTCGACGAGACGATCCGGGAGCTCTCGATTCGCGGAGAAGAACACCTTGGCCAGGTGCTCAACGCTGCGCCCGACGCGATGGTCGTGGTGGACACGGAGGCGAAGATCCGCTTTGCCAATAAGCAAGTCGAGATGGTGTTCGGCTATGGTCGTACCGAGCTCCTGGGACAGCCGGTGGCAGTGCTGATCCCCGACGCTTTCCGCGCCGCGCATCTCCTGCACGTGCGTCGCTACTTCGACAAGCCCACGACGCGGACGATGGGCTCGGGTCTCGAGCTCTTCGGCCGGCGCAAGGACGGCAGCGAGGTCGCGATCGAAGTGAGCTTGAGTCCTCTCACCATCGACGGGCGACTCTCCGTCACGGCCGCCATTCGAGACATCACCGAGCGAAAGCGGTTAACGCTCGAGGCTAGCTTGAGCGCCGCACGGCTCGCGAGTGCCGTCGAGTCCATCCAGGACGCGTTTGCGCTGTTCGACGACCGGGACCGACTCGTGCTTTGCAACAGCGTGTACCGGCGCCTATTGGCCGGGGCGCTACACGGAGCGCTCGTCGGGCGCCGTTACGAAGAGATCCTCGACGCGTGGCTGCCCGAGCTCGATTTCGCGGACGGCGCGCAACGAACTCGGTTTCGTGCGGAACGTCTTTCTGGACGCCGCGCGACGAAGGTGGAGTTCGACGTGCGCACGCGCGACGGTCGGACGCTGCGCGTCATCGATCGCCCGACGCCCGAAGGCGGCGTCGTCAAGACGATCTGGGATTTGACCGACGACGCGCGCCTCACGGCCGAGCTGCGTGACGCGCGTGCCGCCGCGGAAACGGCAAACCGGGCCAAGAGCGAGTTTCTCTCTTCGATGAGCCACGAGCTTCGCACCCCGCTCAACGCGATCCTCGGATTTTCCCAGCTGCTCGAGCGTGACAAGAAGGAGCCGCTCACGCCGAGACACCGCGAGAGGGTCGCTCAAATCCTCAAGGGCGGTGAGCACCTGCTGCGCTTGATCGACGACATTTTGGACCTCTCGCGCATCGAAGCCGGCGGGCTCTCGATTTCGACGGAGCCGGTCGATGCGCTCGGGGTGCTCGAAGAGACACGAACCACGCTCGGGCCCGCTGCTGAAAAAGCCGGCGTGAAGCTCGAGCTCTCCGTGACGGCCGCGGACCTGCCCATGATTGCCGTCGATCGCACGCGCTTCGCGCAAATCGTGATGAACTTCGGCTCGAACGCCATCAAGTACAACCGGCCCGGCGGAAAGGCGACCTTCGTCGTTTCGGCTCCGAGCGCGGGCCGAGTGCGCGTGACCGTATGCGACACGGGCGTCGGCATCCCCGCAAACAAGCAGAGCCTTCTTTTTCAACCGTTTCAACGCGCGGGTCAGGAAGCAGGACCCATCGAAGGCACGGGCATCGGCCTTGCGATCACCAAACGCTTGGCGGAGCTGATGCAAGGTGAGGTCGGCTTTCGCAGCCGGCACGGAGAAGGCTCGGAGTTTTGGGTGGAAGTGCCGGCCCATGCGTCGCGAGTCGGCTCGCCAATCCCCCCGAGCTTCCACGAGGTGGTCGGACGACTAGGAGAGCAGGGGCACGCCCTCGTCGTCTACGTGGAGGACGACCCTGCGAACGTCACGTTCATGGAGCACTTGCTGGGCACGTTCGAAAACCTCGAGCTCGTGGTCGCTCACACGGCGGAAGAGGGCGTGGCGATCGCGCGAGCGAGGCGCCCGCGCGTGATCATCTTGGACATCAACCTGCCCGGCATGGACGGCCTCTCGGCGCTGCGCATCCTGCGCGAGCAGCCCGAAACTGCAGCGGTCCCCGTCATCGCCGTGACCGCCGCGGCGACCGAGCGCGACCGTCGCCGCGGCGAGGAGGCCGGTTTCTATCGCTATCTCACGAAGCCCTTGAAGGTCGCGGACCTGGAGGCCGTGCTCGATGCGCTCGTGGCGCAGCCGAGAGCCGGCGCCGGGCTCGCCCCTTTGTCGCACCCCGCGGTCGAGACCGGCGAGAGCTAGGCGCCGAAAGCCCTTGGCTCGTACGTTCTGAGCCATTGACCGAGCAATTCAGCGGCGAGCTCGGAACCGACGCCCAGCCGACGGCCCAAGTAGGTCGTGAATTCGAAGCACTCGGGATCGTGCCCGATATCGCGCGTCAGCTCGCGTGGCACGCTCGCTGCTTTGCGGCTCGATCGTGTCGGCCACGAGTGAAGGCATGGTTCAAGTCGGCGGAACGACGTGCCGCATCGTCGCGAGCGCACCTTCATGACGTTTTCAGACTGCCGGCCCGGAACCTGCAAGGAGCTCGCTTTTCGGAGGACCCCATGCCGACTAACGAATTCAAGGCCCAGTCCGCGCAGGAATTGCTCGACGTTCTCACGGCCGCGAGGGACCGTGCGCGGCTTCAGGTTCATCTTTTCTCGCTCGACGCGAAGAAGCGGTGGCAAGCCGTCGATGCCAAGTTCCTCGAATTGAAGGCCAAGCTCGAGCAGGGCGGAGAGCAGATTGCCGAGGCGGCTGCCACGAGCGTGCGCGACGTCGCACACGCCGCCAGGGAGCTCATGCGCGAGCTCGACGGAACCCTCGAACTCGAAATGCCCGTCGGCAGATTGATGAACGCGGCACTCAGCACCTGCGCGCCGGACGATTCGCTCGAGCAGGCGGCGCACGTGATGTGGGAGCGTGACTGCGGCGTGGTTCCCGTCATCGCAGCGGACGGGAGCCTCGTCGGCATGATCACCGATCGCGACGTTTGCATGGCGGCGTACACGCGCGGACAACCGCTGCGAGCGATCACGGTCGAAAGCACGATGTCGCATCTGGTGTACTCGTGCTCGCCGGAGGACTCGGTGGGCCACGCACTGCGGGTGATGGCGGCCTACCGCGTTCGTCGGTTGCCGGTCGTCGAAGGCGGTCGCTGCGTCGGGCTCCTGACGCTCGCTGACATCACGCGCGACCTCAGAAGGCAGCCAGGCAATCGCGCTCCAGCCTGCGTTGCCCTGGCCGACACACTGGCCGTGATCTGCCAACAAGGAGCGTCGGCAGAACGCGCGCACGCGGCCGAATAGTCCGGGACGAACGCGGGGATCGTCGGGTAGAGCGCGGAAGTCGACCGTGCGGCGATCGACGTACGCGCGCAAATCCTCGGCAGCTTCGTCGACAGCGACGACGATCACATAGGGCTTGTCGGTCGAAGGCATGGCGTCTCCTACAATTGCGGCTGCACGGGTTGTGCCATCTGGAGCTTCCAGCCCCGATACGGGAACAGCAGCAGCGGGCAACGAACGGCGGCGCACGTCGAGCAGATTCCGTGCGTAGTCGATACTGACGTTCACGGCGGTCCGTCCGGTGCGCGCCCTGATCGGCGGACCATCACACCAGCGCTCCAGTGAATCGCGTACGGAGCCGCCGTTGCCGGCGAGAACCCGGCGTCACGCGACAAGAGCGCTCCGCCCGGCGGTTCTTGCGCCCTATGGTTCGGGCCGCGCAAGCCGTGCGCGGGGCGATTCACGCGCCCGTCGAGGACGCCCTGAAGCCTCGGCTCGGCACGGCTGTTGCTTAGGCAACAGGTATGACTCCGAGCATCTCGTCCACGACATTGCCTGGCTTTTTTGGTCGCATGCCGTTGCTCTTGAGCGAACAGAAGCGCTTCGCCGCCGTTCGCGACTCGCTGCGCGAGGTTTGCGCCGCGCTCAACGCGGGGGTGGAAACACTCCCGGCGCGACTCGATCCGCCACAGCTCGTGCAAGAATTGGACGGTCTGCTGGCCGATCACTTTGAAGGTGCGGACGAATGTTTGAGGATAGTAGCGGCTCGGCGACACGACCTATTGCCCGCGGTGGTCGACATGCGCGCCGATCATGCGGCGTTCAGCGAAGCGCTCGCCGACTTGCGCCTGCTCGCGGCTGACCCCGCGCGATGGGTGGAACTTCCGCTCCGGATCGCTAGCATGCTCGAGAAGCTCGACGTACACCGCGAGGGCGAGGCCGCCTTGATCCGCGACGCCGCTCAAGCGGCGAATGTTGCCTGAGCTCGCGTGGAGGAGCGAGAGCGTCGCATGCGGGAAGGAGCCGCGCGCGCAGACTCTGCGCGTGTGCCCTGCAGTGGCGCACATCGTTCGCTCGTTTTGCGGAGCCCAAAGGCTGGACGAGCCCGAAGGAAATCAAAGGCCACAAGCTGGAAGGTTCCTGGCGTTCGCATCAGGTGCCCTTCGCGGCGGTGCACGAAAACCCCGACAATCTCGAGCTGCTTTAAGCGTGGCAAGCTGCCGGAGCTCCGCAGCTATGCCGTACCCGCAGCTTTTGCCTGAGACGGCGGAGAGTCGGGCGTGAAGACTGCAGCGCGACTCCGCGCACGCATCTTGCTGTTCTAGCGTGCATTCCTCGGAGCAACGCCATGGACTCACGATGCAAGCTCGAGCATCAGCCGTCGCAACCCACGCTGACGATTCGCTTCCGCGCCCCGCTCGCGCTCCTGCTCGAGAACTTCGGCAGAAGCTACTGCGCGATCGGTAAATACCTCGCAGAGCTCGGCATGTCTCCCGCGGGGCCGGCGTTTGCCATCTACCACAACACCGACGTTGCGGACCTCGAGGTCGAGGCCGGCTTCGCCGTCGCGCGCGCCGTACCTGATGCCCGTCCAACCGGCGTGAGATCCGTCATTCGGCGACCGCAAGCGCGCGCTCTGCGGGGCTTCTCTTGGCGCGAGCCTCAACGACGATCCGAGTGAGGATTCGCGCGAGCCGTTTGGCCGACGAACGCGCCGACGAACGGGCAGCCGCGGCAAGCCCGCGTGCGGCGAGCTCACGGCAGAGTCCGGCGTTGGAGCGGAGCTCGGAAACCAAGCGCGAGAGCTCGTCGATGTCACCGAGCGGGTAGGTGAGACCCGTATGATCGTGGTCCAACTGCTCCCGCATGGGCGGGATGTCACTGGCCACGACGGGTTTGCCGCACGCCATGGCCTCGAGCAGCATGTTCGACGAACCTTCGGAGCGGGACGGCAACACGATGATGTCGCACGCCGCATAAAAAGAAGGCATGTCGCTGACGTAACCGAGGAAGCGCACGTTGTCGGCGCCGGCCTTTTGCGCCAATGCTTCGTACTCCGGGCGCCGCGTGCCTTCGCCCGCGATCAGCACGCGTGTATCGGGCTGCGTTTCGCGCAGCCGCGCGGCGAGGGCGATCACGTCCTCCGGGCGCTTCGACGTCGCTAGCCTGCCCGCGAACCCGACCACGAAGCGCGCCTCCGGCGGGCGGTACCGGCCCGGGCTGCCAGCGTTCGGGTTGAAGACGTTCATATCGACGCCGTTCGGCAGGATTTCGAGCGGAGCGGGAATGAGCGGATGGAACGTGTCGGCGACTGCATTGGCGTTACAGATCAGCAGATCGGGCCGCAGGAAATGCGTAAGACTCCACATGCCGGCGACCTGCACGGGATTGATGTAGTAACCGCCTGCTCGCCAGACGATGGGAATGCCAGCCTCGCGCGCGACGATGCTGCCCGTGATCCAGGCGAACGGCAAAGACGCGAGGATCACATCGAACGGCGACTCGGCGAGGAGCTCTTTGATTTGAGAGCGCGCGCGCAGCCCGAGCTCGATGAAGTGATAGGGCAACGTGACACGGCGCAGCCCCTTGCGCGGTCGCCCGCCGCCCGGGAAGTTCTCCGAGTGAATTATTTTTCCAGCGTGCCCCGCTTCCAGCCAATCGATGATCGCCTGGCCCGGTCCGGCCATGACGGTGACGTCGACGCCGAACTCCGGGAGGTACGAAGCTTGCTCTGCTGCTTGTCGCTCCGCGCCGCCGAACAGCGGGGCGGGCTGAAGATATAGCAAGCGAATGCGAGAACCCGTCATGCGACTTGCCTCAAGCACGGACCGTGCCTCGTCAAGGGCCAAGGGCCCGTCGCGCCTCGGCCTGCTGTTGCTGGTCCTGGGGCTGGGCCTTTTTGTCCTGGCGGTTTCGCGCGCGGGAGTGTCCGCGATTGGCGCGCAACTCCTGCGGGTGGGGCCGCGCGTCGTGTGGCTCTTGCTGCCGTATGCCTTCGGTACGGCCGTTGGCGCGCTGCCGTGGGCGACGCTCCTGCCGCCCGCGCTGCGGCCGCGCTTGCTCGGTGTCGTGAGCGGACGCTTCGTCGCATCGAGCGCCAACGCGCTCTTGCCGTTCTTCGGGTTGGCCGGTGAGCCCACGCGCCTCTTGTGGCTTCACCCGAACGCGCGCGCTCGGGGGCTCGCGGCTATCGTCGTCGATCGCGTGCTCTACAATTGTTCGAACGGTTGCTTGTTGCTCGCTGGTTCTGCCGTCGCCTTCGCAGCGACACCCCTGCCGCTGGCGCTGTCGCTCGGTGCGGCCGGCGCGGCGCTCGCGACCCTCGCGGTGACGGGCTTGCTCATGTGGGGCGCCATTCGCTCCGGCGTCGGCCGTCGCGTGCAGTCACTCTTGCGGCGAATGCTCGGCAACCTCTACACCGCGGACACCTTCGGCGCCGAGGTCGACGCCGAGCTCGTGGGCCTCGTTCGAGAGCGTCCGTCACGCCTAGCGCTCGGTGTCGTGACGCACATGCTCGGCCGTTCGGTGATCCTGTTCGAGGTCTACCTGGCACTCCGCCTGCTCGGCGTCGCGTTCTCCCCGGCGGACGCGGTCGTGCTCGCCGTCGTGCCAATCGGGCTGTCGCTGTTCTTCTCTTCCGTTCCGAGCCAAGTCGGCGTCCAAGAGGGCGGTCAGGCGCTCGTGGCCGCCGCGCTCGGCATGAGTCCCTCCGTCGGCGTGACGCTCGTCTTGCTTCAGCGCTTTCGCCAGCTCGTCTTCGCTGCGCTCGCGCCGCTGCTGCTCGAGGTAGGTCGCGCGACGCCCAGCGAGCCCCACGGCGTGCGCTCCTGACGCGCCCGTCGTCGGCAATCGGCGTGCAAAATGGGCGTGACGAACCTCGACTCGCTCACTCGGCGGCCGCGGCGTTCGACCGGTACGACGGGTCTTCGTGCCGCGCGGGATCCGGAGACGAGCCGGCGCGCTGCTTGGCCGTGAGCGTGGCGTAGTAACCGCCGGCTCGCACGAGCTCGCCGTGCGTGCCGCGCTCCGCGATGGCGCCGTCCTTGACGACCAAGATTTGATCGGCGGAGACGATCGTCGAAAGTCGGTGGGCCACGATGAAGGTGGTGCGTCCGTGCGTGAGGCGCGCGAGTGCTTCTTGAACCTTTTCCTCGTTCTCGGCGTCGAGCGCGGAGGTGGCCTCGTCGAGCACGAGGATGGGTGCGTCTTTCAGCAACGCCCGAGCGATGGCGATGCGCTGCCGTTCGCCGCCCGAGAGCTTCGAGCCTCGTTCGCCGACCGGTGTGTCGTAGCCGTCCGGCAGCGCCGTGATGAAGTCGTGGGCATTGGCTGCGCGCGCGGCGGCTTCGATCTCTTGCTGCGTCGCGCCGGGCCGACCGAAGGCGATGTTGTCGCGCACGCTGTCGCTGAACAAGAGCCCTTCTTGCAGCACCACGGCGATTTGCGAGCGCACCGAGCGCTGCGTGAGCTCGCGCGCGTCCTGGCCGTCGAGCAGGATCGAACCGGACGTGGGCGCGTAGAGCCGTTGCAGCAGCGCGACGATGGTCGACTTGCCCGCACCGCTCGGTCCGACGAGCGCCGTGACGCTGCCGGGGCGCGCGTGGAGATCCAGATGACGGAGGAGGGGGCGCTCCGCGTCGTAACCGAAAACCACGTTGCGAAACTCCACCTCGCCGCGCAGGGGAGCCGCATCGCGCGCGTGCGGAGCGTCCGCAAACGACACGCGCGCCTCGAGGATCGACAACACCGAGTCGGCCGCGACCGTCGCGCGTCTCAGCGCTTGATAAAGTCCCGTGAGCGCTTGCACGGGCTGGAAGACGCCCATCAGATACGCCAAAAACGCGACGAGCGTACCGACCCCGATTTCACCGCGTAGCACGAGCAAACCACCGAGCCCGAGCGAGAGCACGCGCGCCAGCGCGATGATGCCGTTGCGGCACGCGTTGAGCTTCGAATCCGTCGCGACGCCGCGCAACACGACGCCGTTCGCTGCCTTGACCCCTTCCAAGAAGCGACGCTTCTCGCGCTCTTCCATGACGAAGCTCTTCACGACGAGGATGCCGCTCAGCACTTCGTTGAAGCGCGAGAAGATCTTGACCCAGCGGTCCATCAAACCCTGCTCGCGCTCGGTCTGCTCGCGTGCCGCAAACGTGCCGACGACGGCGGGAAGCGGCGCGAAGACGAGCACGACGAGCGAAAGCCGGTAATCGACCTTGAGCATGACGCCGAGCGCGACGCACAGGTAAACGAGGGCCGGAAAGAGCTGGACGGCAAAGTCGCTGAACGCGGTCGTCACGCCCGCCATGCCGCGCTCGATCTTCGTCATCGTCGCGCCCACGCTCGTGCCGCGGTGGTACTCGAGCGGCAGCACGTGCAGGCGCTCGATCATCGCCTCGAGCAGGCCGAACGAAATGCCGAGGCGAGCGCGCCAGAACACGCGATCTTGCACGCAGGCGAGGAGCTCGCGCGTGGCGAGGATCGCGACGAACAGCGCGAACGGCGCCGTCGCAGCCCCTGCCTGCTTGGCGACGAAGCGATCGAAGAGCGCCTTGAGCGTGAGCGGTTCGACGGCCGCGAGCGAGGCGGCCGTTCCACCGAGCAGCGCGACGCGCACGAGATCGCCGGCTTGAGGACGGCAATAAGGAGCGAGCTTCTGAATCGAAGACCAAAGGGGGCGCGGAACGTGCGTTTCGGACATGAAAGTTCGAGCCGCCACGAAGAACGGCGGGCTTTGTGCGGCATTAAGGACCGTGGCGAAATACCACTCGATACGTCCGCGCAATCTTTGCGGCAGGGTCCAACGGGCTCCCGTAGTCCGATATGGCAGGCCCCGGGTCGCCTCGAGAGATAGGTTCCCTCTCCGTGGGTGCGCGGGATACTCAGGGTGTGGTCGCGCTGAGCTCGAGAGCGAAAAGGATTTGCGCGACTCTCGCGACGGCGGCGTCGCTCGCGTGCACTGCGAAACCGGCGAGCGCGCCCGGCGGCGAGCCGGCGCCCTTACCGAGCGCCGCGCTGCGGCACGTCCCGCTCGGACTGTGTGAGGATTACCCCGAGGAGACTCGCTCGCTCGAGGAGGTGCGGCGCGATTTCGGCGTGCTCAAGGCCGCGGGTGTGGACGTGCTCCGCGTCTCGATCGGCTGGGACGGCGTCGAGCCGGAGAAGGACCACTACGACTTCGCCTTTTGGGACGCTTTCGTCGAAGCGTCGGTGCAGAGCGGTATCCGTCTGATCCCGTACGTCGCGTACACGCCGCGCTGGGATTCGGACGGCACCCCGGAAGCGTATTGGAAGACGCCGCCACGCGAGCTCGGTGAATTCGCAGAGATCATGGGCCTGCTCGCGGCCCGCTATCGAGCGAGCATCGGCTCGTGGGAGATTTGGAATGAGCCGGACAATCGCGACTACTGGCTCGGCAGCGCCGCGGAGTACGCGTCGTTGCTCGGCGCGGGTTCGGCGGCCGTGCGGCGCGCCAACCCGCGCGCCGAGGTCGTCTCGGGCGGGCTGGCGGGCGGAGTCCCGTTCTTGCGCGAAGTGTTCGACGAGCACGGCGGCGCGGAGCTCGTCGACATAGTGAACTTGCACGCCTACTACGAGACCTGGAATCCGAATCCGCTCGAGGCGCTGCCGCAGTACCTCGACGACGTGAGCGCCATCGTGAAGCGGCACGGAGGACGGCAAGCCATCTGGCTCGCGGAAGTCGGCTACAGCAACTGGCGCGCGCCGGACGCTCCCGCGGGCGCGCCGTACGAGCACACGCTCGATTACCAGGCGGTCATGCTCGTGCGCACGTTGGCACTCGCTTACGCGCATCCGGCGGTGTCGCTCGTCGCGTGGTACGAGCTGAAGGACCCGCGTAGTTCTGCTCCCATGATCGGCAACGATCACAATCGCCACCTCGGCGTCACCTCCGCGGATTATGCGCCGAAACCCGCGTTCGCGGCGCTCGCGTTCACACAGTCACTCTTCAGCCGTGGTTTCGAAGCCGTGGACACTCGAGTACGAGTCTCTCGAGAGCCGTCCTCCGCGGTCGAGCTGCGGGCGTTCGTCACGGCGCGCCGGACGCTCGTTCTCGTCGCATGGCTGAGGACGGCCGTGCCCTCGCCGCTAGAGCCGCGGCACGAGGTCGTTCGCGTGGCCGCTCCCTACGTGCGGCGCGGTACGGCGCGCGTCTACGACGAGCAGGGTCGTCCCGTCGCCGCGCACCTCGCCGAATTCGCGCGCAGCAGCGTCGATTTGAGCTTCGAGCTCGACGACGGTGAGGTGCGCGTCGTCGAGGAGCCGATCGTGATCCCGCGTCAGTGAGGCGTCGCAGCGGGCTACGCAGGCTACTTCGCGGAAGACGCAAGGCCCGCGAGTTCGGCCAGCATGCCGAGAAAGAACAGCGCCACGCTCGTGAAGGCGAGACTCTCCCAAGCGAACTCTCGTCGGTGGTCGCCGCGCTGTAGGCGAAAGCATTGCACCGCGGCGAGCGGTGAGAGCGCGAGAAAGCCGAGCGCGACTCGGGGCGGCACTTCGAGTCGAGTGCCGGCGGCCGCGAGCAGAAACGCGAGCACGATCGAGGCTTGGACGACTCGCGCGGCACGCTCCGGCCCGAGCAGAACGACCCAGCTCAGTTTGCCGACGCTGCGATCACCCGCGTAGTCGGGAAATTCGATCGTGACGAGCATGGCGATCTGCAAGAAAACGAGCGGTGCGCTCAACGTGATGGGGAACAGCTCGAAGCGCTGCGACTGCAGGAGAAAACCAGCGAGTGGCGTGAAGAGCGGGACGACCAGCGCCGTCACCGGCTCGCCGAGGCCACGACTGTGGAGCCGCAACGGTGGTCCGGCATGCGACCACGCGAGCGCCTGCATGACGAAGAGGAGCGCGACGACGCCTGCGCGCTCGGGCGAGCGCGCGAGCAGCGCGCACGCGGCGAGCGGCGCGATTGCCCCGACGAGCAGCGCGGCGCGCAGGGCCACGCCGCGTGGCAGCTCGTGTTCGACGAGCACGCGACTTCCGCCCGACCAGCGGGTGGGCGTGTGGTTCGCCTTGTCCGCGTCATAGTCGTAGTAGTCGTTGCAGTAGTGCGTCATCAGCTGGATCGAGCTAACGGCGAGCTGGCCGAGCGCGAACGCGACGCCGTCGAACCGATACCCGCGTCGCACGGCCGCGAGCGCGCCTAGTCCGTACAGCGCGAAGCCACCGAGCAAGAAAATGGGCCGGCCGAGGCGGACGACCGCGACCGCACGAGCGACGGCGTTCATGCTCGAATTCCCCCGGCGAGCCCGACGAGCGCCTGCATCGCGCTCGGATGCGCGCTGAAGCCACGCCGCGCGAGCTCGGCGAGTCGCGGCCGGCCCGCGAGTGCGAGCACCCCCGCGCCGAGCCAGCGATGGACGCGCACGAGGCCCGCCCGTGCGCGCTCGAAGCGGCGCCGCGCGAGCACACTACCCGTCAAGAGCTCGGCCGCATGCCGCGCGAGCAACTCGGCGCTCACGAGCGCCAAGCTGAGCCCGCCGGCCGTGATCGGATCCACGCTCGCGGCGGCGTCGCCGAGCAAGATCAATCCCGCCGGCTCGCGGCCTCGCGTCGAGCTCACGAGCGGTGCTCGGCCGCGGAGCTCGCTCGTTTGCGTCGCCCCGTCGAGCCAGTCGCGTAAGAGTGGTTCGCGCGAGACCCAGTGCTCGAAGCCGTGCCGTAGATCGCCCGCGGCCAAGTGTTCGTGAGCGAGGGCTGCCACGAGCAGCTCGTCGTCGGGCAGCGGTGTGACGTAGAGCTCGTAGCCGGGACGGAGGAAGATCTCGATGTCGGAGAGCGGCTGGGCGTCGCGAGGACGGCGAAAATGCGCGCGGATCCCGACGCGGCGCGGACGGCCGAGCCGCTCGAGCCCGAGTTTGCGTCGGAGCTTCGAGTTCGAACCGTCCGCGGCGACCACGAGACCGGCTCGCCTTGGCTCGCCGTCGACGATGACGCCGCTCACGCGCCCCTGGTCGTGGAGCAGTGCGTCGACGCGCGTTCCGGCGGCCGCACGTACGCGCGGGCTCTGCGCGGCGGCTGCCCACAGCGTCGCGTCGAGGCGCAGGCGCTTTTGGCCGATGCCGTGCGCTCGCAGCTCGCCCGCGTCGAAGCCGGAGCGGACCGAGCCGCCCGTCAGGTGATAGCGCACGCCCCGGAGTGGCCGTCCGCCGACAGCCGCGTCGAGCTCGAGTGCGCGCAGCGCCTCGACGCCAGCCGGCAACAAGCCTTCGCCGCACGCCTTCTCGCGCGGGAACACCGCTTGCTCATAGAGCTCGACCTCGAGCCCCCTGCGTCCGAGCGCCACGGCGAGCGACGCGCCCGCGGGACCTCCGCCGACGATGATCACGTCGCTCAAGGTTTCTCCGTCTGTGCGAGCGCCGCGTCCGCCCGCCAGAGACGCGGAAAAAATCGTGGTTTGTCGCTCATCGCGGCGCGGTACGCGGGATGCGCCATCAGCACCGCTTCCTCGAGCAGGATGCGCCGCCTGAGGACGAACACGTGCAGCACCGAACCGAGCACGGCGGTGAACCAGGCGCCCTGAACGAGCGGGAGCAGCAAGAGCTCGAGGAAGACGGCCGCGTAATTGGGATGCCGCACGAAGCGATACGGTCCGGAGCTCACGACACCGAGCGCCGTCGAATCGATGACGCGGACGTTCCAGTGCTCACCCAGACTGCGAATCGCCGCTAGGCGCAGCACGTTTGCGCCGACGACGCCCGCGGCCGCCGTGAGGCCGAGCCACAGCGGGACCGCGGGTCGAGTGACGAGCGGTTCCACGAGGGCCCCGACGAGAACACCGACGTGCAACGACACCATCACCAAAAATCCGCGCTCTTCCACTGGACGCGCGCCGCTCCGAAGGAGCGCCTGCCGATGACGGCGTGAAACGCGCAGCTCGAGCAGCCGCGTCACGGCGAGCAGTGCGACCAGCGCGACGAGCAGCACCGTCAACACGGGTGCCCTCGCAAGAGCGCAAGCTCCACGGTGATGCCTGGCCCGAACGCTGCGAGCAAACCGTACCCCGCCGGCACACCACGTCCGAGCGTCTCACGCAGCACGAACAGCACCGACGCGCTCGATTGATTGCCGTAGTCCGAGAGCACGTCCCACGACGCGGCGGTCAGGCCGGGCTTCAGGGCGAGCGAGGACTCGAGCGCCTCGAGCACGCGCCGGCCGCCCGGGTGCAAGACGCAGAACGCGAGATCCTCGAGGGAAAGCCCGTGTCGCTCGAGGAACTGGCGGACCACGCGCGGCGTAAACTCCGCGATGATGTGCGGCACGTTCTTCGAGAGGACGACGTAGAAACCCGAATCCCTGAGCTCGAACCCCATGTCTTCGAGCGAGGCCGGCAAGAGCCCCGTGTGCGTCGCGAGGATCTCGATTCCGGCCGAGGCCGGGCGAGCCTCGAGCAATACCGCGGCGGCGCCGTCGCCGAATAGCGCGCTCGCGACGATGTTTTCCGCCGAGGGATCGTCCCGCTGAAACGTGAGACTCGGCAGCTCGACGGCGACGATCAGGACGCGAGCAGCGGGAAACGCTCGCAAATGAGCGTGTGCCTGAGCGAGCGCGCCCGCACCGCCCGCACAACCGAGCTCCGTCAGCGGCAAGCGACGCACGTCGTCGCGCAGGCCGAGCGGTCGCACGAGCAGCGCTGCGAGCGAGGGCAGCAACACGCCCGTGCACGACGAAGTAATGACGAGATCGATGTCCCCGGGCGCGAGGCCGGCTTGTTCGAGACAGCTCTGCGCTGCGGACAGCGCGAGCTCGAGCCCGTGACGGCGGTAAAGCGCCATGCTTTCGGTGAGAGATCGCGGCGCGCCGATCTCTTCGAGCGGCACGACGCTATAGCGGCCGCGGACGCGGGTGCGATCGAACAACGCTCGAACCGACGCGGCGCGGTCCGCGTCGAGTCCGAGAGTTCTTGCGACGACGCTCGCGACGGCAGCCTGATCGATGGCGTTTCGCGGGACCGCCGTACCGACGTGAGTGATGAACGCCATGGCCCTCCGGTTGGTGATCGCCCGCAGGCAGAAGCCGTGCCGAGCCGGGCTCGGCGTCTACGGCCACAGGTTGGCGCTGAGGTCGAAGCGCCGCGGCCAATCGACACAGCGGGACGCGCTTGTCGGCAGGCGCCGTGAGTTTGGCGTACGGGGGAAGCTCAGGCGCGCGAAACGGTCCCGAAGCCCAGGATCCAAGCGCGCGCTGCAGGTAGCTCCGTGAAGAGCGAGCCGTAACCGGGCGCGTGACTCGCAACCAGACGCCGCAATTGCAGGAGCTGGATCTGGTTACTGCCGCCAACCACCGCAATCGGTCGCTTCGCGCGCTCCCAGGTGGCCAGCATCTGCCCGAGCGACTCCTGCGTCGACGGCCCTGCGACGGGCGGCGCAGCCGACAAATCGAAGATCATTCCGCGAGCGGCGCCGAGCGACAGCGCTTCGAAGTGGCCGACCTTTTCGCGGGCAAAGCGGGCGCCGGCCGCGGAGTCCAGATCGGGGCGCGCCCAGACGCGGCAAGAAGCCACCCCGGCGTCGAGCTCGATGCGGTAGTTACCTCCCTCGGCGTAAATGTCCGTCATTACCGAATGGACGGTCACTTTAGCAGGGTGCGGCGCCGTTCGGAATGTGCGGTCGAGCATCTGGCCAGGGCGGGCGCCCGCCGTCATGCGTCACGTCCGCCGCTGCGCGGCGGCGCGGCCGGTCGCGCGTTAACGCTGGCGTTCAGCCGCTTGTTCGGCGCGCGCGGCGCCAATCGCCGTCTTGACGTGCTTGCGCTCCTCGGGGGGCGGCAAGAGCGCCTTCATGCCGAGCGATTGCAGCCAGAGCTCTCGGCACCAACCGCGCGAGTGATAGAGGTGCTCGTCCTCCTCGTCCTCGATAGCGTCAGCCACCTGCTTCACGCTTGCGGCCTCACTGCCGCTGAGCTCCTCGCCGCATTTCACGATCAGCTCCCAATCCAGGTGATCCTTGGTCTCGGCGAGAACGACGCATTCCGCCGCCACGATTTGGGCGGCGCTCGGATCGCCTGCCGACTGCGCGAGCTCCATTGCTCTCACCAGCGCTTCGCCCACGCTGCGCACGACGAGCTGCCCCGGCCGCTCGGCTCGCGTGTCGATACCGAGTGACGCGCAGAGCGACTCGAGCTTCTCGACGTGCTTCGTCGTTTGGCCGAGGTACTTCTGCCATTCCTCTTTCAAGTCGCCGTTCGTCGCGCAGGCGAGGGCCGCCGTGTACACTTTCACGCCGCCCTTTTCGTGCTCGAGTGACTGGAGGAGTAGCTCTTCGAATTGTGCTCGCTTCATGTCATGTCTTTCGGAGGGGAGGGGGGACACAGGGCTTCAGACCATGGGCGGATCGAGCTCGCGCTCGTAGTGACGATGCCGCGCAATGGCTTTCACGAACTTGGCAACGGCGGCGCGCGCCTCGGTCTCGAGCAGCACGCCGGGGTCCGGCTCGTCCGAGGGCAACGTCGCCGACACGCCTGCGCTTTCGAAGAGCGCCGCCGCCGCACCGAGCGCGAGCATCGGTTTGGCATGGCGGTATTGGTCCTTCAAAAACTCCGCGACGTGGCCGAGCGTCGCGAGCTCTTTGACCGCGTCCTTGCCGCCGGGGACCGCCACGGCGTCGAACAGCACCGCGGGCAGCGTTTCGAGCGTACCGTCCGCTTCGAGCTCGTCGCCGGCCTCGGTTTCTACGCGGCCGAGCCGAGCGCCGAGGTAGCGAGGCAGAGCTCCCGCCGCGCTCAAGCCTTCGTACAGCATTTGCGCGGCCTCGCCGTCCACGCCGTTCGCGACGATAATGGCGATGCGTCGCGTGCGCACCCCGCCTTCGCCGGGACGCGCCAAGAGCGAGAGCGCGGGAGAACTCTCGACCTCCGGCTTCGGTGCGCTCTTCAGCGCGCGCGGCATCGGCTTCGGCGGATCGAACCCGAGATCTTCGGCCAGGCCACGGCCGAGCTCGGCGTCCACGTTGAGCAGCATGGAGACGACGCGCTCGCGCACGGCCGGCACCTGCACCTTCGTGAGCTCGAAGCGGAACGCGTTCCGGATATGCCGCTGCTCGGCGGGCGATTGGCTCTTGTAAAACAGCGTCGCCTGCGCGTAATGCTCGGCAAACCGTTCCGGTTTTGCGCGCACCTTGTCGCCCTCGATCGGTTGACGGAAGGAGCTGAAGCCCGCGGCGCCTGCCTGGAATGGGCAGCCGCCGCCGAGCGAGTTCGGCTCGTAGGCGACGCGGCCGCGATGGATGGCCTGACGGTGCATGCCGTCGCGCTGATTGTTGTGTGTCTGCGCGACCGGGGAGTTAATCGGGATTTCGTGGAAGTTGGGGCCGCCGAGGCGTGAAATCTGGGTATCGACGTAGGAGTGGATGCGGCCCGCGAGCAGCGGATCGTTCGAGAAGTCGATGCCCGGCACGACGTGCGCCGTGCAGAACGCCACCTGTTCGGTCTCGGCGAAGAAGTTGTCGGGGTTTCGATTGAGCACCATCCGGCCGATGGGCGTGACGGGCACGAGCTCCTCCGGCACGATCTTGGTCGCGTCGAGCACGTCGAAGCTGAAGCGCTCCGCGTCTTTTTCCGAGAAGAGTTGCACGCCGAGCTCCCATTCCGGAAACTCGCCGGCCTCGATCGCTTCCCACAAGTCCCGCCGATGAAAGTCCGGATCCGCGCCGCAGATCTTGAGCGACTCGTCCCAGACGAGCGAGTGCGTACCGAGCTTGGGCGACCAGTGAAACTTGACGAAAGTGGACTTCCCCTTCGCGTTCACGAAGCGGAACGTGTGCACGCCGAAACCCTGCATCATGCGGTAGCTACGGGGCAGGGCGCGATCCGACATCGCCCACATCAGCATGTGTGTCGATTCCGGCATCAACGAGACGAAGTCCCAAAACGTGTCGTGCGCCGTGGCTGCTTGTGGGATTTGAAAGTGCGGCTCGGGCTTTGCCGCATGAACCAGGTCCGGAAACTTCATCGCGTCTTGAATGAAGAAGACGGGCATGTTGTTGCCGACGAGATCCCAGTTGCCTTCGTCCGTATAGAATTTCACGGCGAAGCCGCGCACGTCGCGGGGCGTGTCCGGTGAGCCGCGCTCGCCGATCACCGTTGAAAACCGCACGAAAACGGGCGTCCGCTTACCTTTCTCGGCGAAGATCGACGCGCGCGTGAGGTCACCGAGCGGCCGGTAACATTCGAAGAAGCCGTGTGCCGCCGAGCCCCGCGCGTGCACGACGCGTTCGGGAATACGCTCGTGGTCGAAGTGCGTGATTTTCTCGCGGAGGATGAAGTCCTCGAGCAACACGGGGCCGCGCGCGCCGAGCTTCAGCGAGTTTTGGTTGTCGGCGACGAACACGCCCTGGTTCGTCGTGAGCGCGCGTTCGCTGCCATCCGTGCGGACGCGGTCGAGCGGCGCGTTGCCGGGATTGAAGGAATGGGGGGGACGACCGCTGCCGACTTTGTCGGAGGGCGTGAGCTCGGTCAGCGTGCTGCCCGTGACCGACATGTCGGGCGGCGGCACTGCCTGACCGACGACGGGATCGAGCGCGGCGCGGCCGTGTTCGGCGGCTTTGGCGGCGTTGAACGGCATCGCGCGAGCCGTCTCGTCGGTGGCGGCCATCTTCTTGGCCGCAGCGTCCGCAGGAGTCCTCTTCTGTTTGGACGGGCCGCTCACCGTTCCGCGTGCCGCGCCTTTCGAGCCCTCGACATTTCGCTTTGCGCCGGTCTTCGTGCTGCGAGCTCTCGCCATGCGTTTCCCCGTTTGCGGGCCGCGACACGCGGCCAAGCAGGTGGGGTGCCCAAAGCAAGTCCTGCGCCGCGCCGGATTGCGGACGAATGCGGTGTTTTTACGCGCCGTTCAGCTCCGCTGCCCCGCAGCATCGCCCCGACGCGACATTTTCCCGCGGGGCGCAAGGGCGCGAGCGCCGCTGAGCCGGCGTGCGCACGCGAGCGGGCACGCTCGTCTCAGCGGCTCGACTCAGCGCTTCTACTTCTCGGCCGTCCCTGGGGCGGCCATCTTGCGATGTTGTTCGGCCATCGCGCCGGACGGAGCGATCTTGGCGATCGCGGCGCGCAGCTTGTTGTCCCAACCCGTGACGACGTCGCCTTCGCCCCGGAGCATGGCCTCGAATCCGAGGCGTGCGACCTCGTCGGGCTTCTGCTTCTTCCCCGTGGCGACCTTGGTATCCATCATGTCGGCGCGCTCGAAAAAGTCGGTCTCGGTCGCGCCCGGCATGAGGCACGTCACCGTCACGCCGCTGTCCTTCAACTCGGCCCGCAGCGCGTAGGAGAAAGAGTCGAGGAACGCCTTCGTCCCGTTGTAAGCGGCTTGGAATGTGCCGGGCATGAAGCCGGCGATGGAACCCGTGATCAGAATGCGACCCGAGCCCCGGTCGCGCATTTCGCGTCCGACTTTGTGAATCAGATCGAGTGTGCCGACGATATTGGTGTCGATCACGCGTTGAATGTCCCGCCATTCCTGATCGAGAAAGGCTCGACCGAGGCCACGACCCGCATTGGCCATCAGCGCCGCGACGGGCCGGCCCCGGGCCGCGTCATAGAGCTTCTGTACGCCCTGAGGCGTGGCGAGATCGACCTCCAGCGCTTCCACCGAGCCGACTCGACCGAGCGACTCTTTGGCGTCGTTGATCGCGGGCTCGTCGGCCGCGATGAGCAGGTCGAAATGCTGGACGGCGAGGCGCGCGAGCTCGAGTCCGATGCCCGTGGACGCGCCAGTGACGATGGCGAGTGGACGAGTTTGAATGGCCATTACGTTCTCCTTCGTGCGCGCTGACAGAGCGCTCCTCTGTCTCTACGCACGGGGCGCGCCATCGCCTCGGTGCGCTTTCCTCCCCCTCCGAGACGCTCGCGAGCCGGCGCCGATCACGCCTGCCCCGCTCGTCGCGATCCGCGACGGGCAATCCGCGGCGACGGCGCCGTTGCCTGGGCGAGCGCCCTGGCGTCGAAGGGCGCATGCACCTTCACGTCGTTATCGAAATACACGAACACATCGCGTCCGAGCGCCCGCACCGGGGCGGGACCGTCGAAGCGCGTCGCGTCCTTGGGCTCCCCGCCCGCGGCGTAGGCGCGCACGCGGCGCGCCCAGCGGCGTAAAGCTTCCGGCGAGTAGCCGCTCCGGTAGAGCTCTTCGTCGCCGTGCAGGCGCACGTAGACGAAATCGGCAGTCACGTCCTCGAAGTACGGGAAATGGCCGGCCGTGTCGGCGATCACCCACGCCACGCGCTGCCGGCGCAGCATGGCGGCGAAGCTCGGCGTGCAAAAGCTCGGATGCCGTATTTCGACGGCGTGACGCAGCTCACGGCACACACGCACGCCGTACGCCGGCTCCCGAACGCGATCGTCGTGGTCCCGCGCAAGCTCCGCGGCTTGCAGGGTGTCGCGCGGCAAGAGCGAGAGAAACTGCTCGAAGCGTTCGTCGAGCTGTAGCGTGGGAGGAAACTGCCAGAGGATGGGGCCGAGCTTCTCCTCGAGGCAGAGCGGGCCGGACGCGAGAAAGTTCGCGAGCGCGCGTTCCACGTTGCGCAGCCGCAGCATGTGCGTGATGAAGCGGCTGCCTTTGATCGCGAAGACGAAGTCCGGCGGCGTCGCCGCGTACCATTGTCGATAGCAGCCGGGGTTCTGGAGCGAGTAGAAGGAGCCGTTGATCTCGATCGTCGAAAAGTCGCGCGCGGCGAACGCTAGCTCGTCCGCCTGTCTCAAGCCTTTCGGGTAGTAGACGCCACGCCAGGGCGCATAGCGCCAGCCCGAAATGCCGACGCGGATCCGCGCGGACGGAGCGCCAACGGGCACGCGGCTCACTCAGGCCCGGCTCCTTTCGCCGGCGCGCGCTCGATCGCGCAGCCGCTCGAGGTCGACGTTCGTCGAAGCCGTCGTGTCCGCGCCCAGCACGCGCTCGAGGATACGCAGCGCGGCCGCTTCGTCGTCGGCGTCGATGGCCGCCGTGCAATCGCGCGGCACGTGCAGCGAATAGTCGCGTAGAAAGGCGTCGTTCGCGGTGAACAAGAGGCAGCGTTCGAGCGTGAGCCCCGTGAGCACGACCCGCTTGCAACCCAAATACGTGAGCACGGTGTCGAGCGTCGTCGAGTAGAAGCCCGAGTGCTTCGGCTTCAAGACGACGTAGTCCTCGGGCGCGGGCCGGAGTAATCGGCCGAGCGGACGCCCGGGGACGCCCTCTCGCGTACACACGTCGAGGAGCTCCCGGAGATCGGAGCGCCAGCGCCCCCCATTGTCATTCACGTAGATGCTCGGGATCCCGAGCCGCGCCGCCCGACTTTTGAGCGCGGCGATATTTTCGGCTGCTTTCAAGGCGCGCGGTAGAAACGCGTCGCCGCCCGGGAAGTCGAGAGCATTCAGTACATCGACGATCACGAGCGCGACGGGGCTCGAATCAGGGACGTTCCCGTGCAGATCTGGATTGTGACCGGGATCGGGCATCGACCGATCGATTAGGCAACATTCGTGCCTTGCGAGCGGCCGCGATGGAATGCTTCACCGAGCGGAGCCGCGGGAGTCCGTGAGACCGAGGAGGGCGCGCTACGTCGTTGCGAGCTCGCGCCGCACGTGCACGGTCGGATCGCGCGGATCGGGTCGCTGTGTCGCGCGCTCGAACTCGACCGCGACGCGCTGAGAGACATCGACGAACGAGAAGCTCGGCGTAAGCTCGATCGCGCCGATGTCGCTGCCGCGGATCTTACCGCGCCGACACAGCATCGGTAAAAGGCGCCGGGCGTCGGCGCCTTGCGACTGTCCCCACGAGACCCTGAAGCGCACCCAGCCGGGGTTCGGCGCGCTGTGTTCGGTCGCCTGTTTGCGGTCGGGTGCCATGGGCCGTCGGTGCGCCGGCGCCGGCTCGCGCGGCGTGTGGCGTGAAAAATTCCCCGGTCCGCGCTGCTTGTTGGCGGACGCGGGCGTTTGCGGGGTCACGTCGCGCGGCGGGCAGCGACCCGCCACGCGCGAGCGCATGAGCAGCAGTGCGAGCGCTCTTTCGGCGTCACCGGTTTGCACCAGGCGCGCGGCGAGGCGGAGGGCACGCTCGTCCGGGAGCTCCACCTCGCGAGCGTGAGCCGTCGTGCACGCGTCGGTGTCAGCGTCGGCCGCTTCAACGGGCGTTTGGCTGGCGCTCGAGAGCTCGGCGAACAGCGTTTCATCCTGTGAGGCTTCGATGCTCTCCGCGGTGGGGATGGGCTCCAGGCGATACTTGACGCGCGCGCGCTTGAGCATCACCGCGAGGCGTGGCAGCCCCGCCGGTTGCACCATGATGGAGCTCTTGCCCTTGCGCCCGGCCCGCCCCGTGCGCCCGCTCCGGTGCGTGTAAGTGTCGGCGTCCATCGGCGGCTCGAGCTGCACGACGCGGGCGATGTCCTGATGATCGATGCCGCGCGCGGCGACGTCGGTCGCGACCAGGATCTGGATTTTGCCCTGCTTGAACGCGGAGAGCGCGCGATGACGAGCGTTTTGCTCCATCTCGCCCGAGAGCGAATCGACGGCGAATCCTGCCGCGTCGAGCTCCTCGCACACCTCGGTCACCTCGGCGCGCGTGCGCGTGAAAACGAGCACCTGTTCGCCGGGTGCGGCGAGCAGCAAATTGACGAGCGCATCGACACGCTGGTCCGGCTTCACCAAGTGAACGACGTGGTCGATGTCGGCGTTGGCCGAGCCGAGCGGCGTGCCTTGAATGTGGACGGCGTTCGTCTGAACGCGCCGGGCCAGCGCCTCGACCTCGCGCGGGAACGTCGCGGACACGAGGTGCGTGCGATGCCCTTCGGGAGCGAGCGCCAAAATCGCCTCGAGGTCGTCGCGGAAGCCGAGGTCGAGCATCCGATCGGCTTCGTCGAGCACGACGGCGTGCGTCTGGCCGAGCTCGACGGCCCCGCGCTGCAGATGGTCGAGCAGTCGGCCGGGGGTTCCGACCAGGATGCCGACGCCGCGCGCCAGCATGCGAAACTCGTCGCGCACGCTCGAGCCACCCGTCACGCAGCCGACGGACACTTTGCTCGGTGCGTAGAGCCAGCGCAGCTCGAGCTCCACTTGCTTGGCGAGCTCGCGTGTGGGCGTGATGACCACCGCTTGGGGGTGAGCGATGCCGTCGCTCGCTTTTTCGCTCGGCCCGACGCCTTGCCTCACGGCAAAACCGATGGCGAGCGTCTTTCCCGAGCCGGTCTGAGAGCTGATGCGGAGATCGCGGCCCGTGAGCTCCGGAGCGAGCACCGCTTCTTGTACGGCCGTCAGGGTGGCGTAACCCTTCTGAGAGAGCGCGCTGGCGAGTTCGGGTCCGAGCAGGTCGGACGCATCGGTAGTTGGCATCGGGGCGCCCCGTATATCACCGGCCGAGAAAAGCGCCCGAGCTCCGCCACTAACAGCTCAATTGGCGACCTTTTCGCGGCTACCCGGAGGTACGATGGCTTCGGAGTCTGCTCCGAGCCCGGCGTCAGTATGCCTACCCTGTATCGCGGCACTCACCTCGTGATCCAACATCATCACGCGTCGGGCTACGTGCGCGTGGTCCGTTCCGAAACCCCGTTCGAGTCCATCACGGAGGTACTGGCTGCGCTCGACGCGTGCGGGGCGGCGCTGACGGACGTGGACGTAGCCCACCACGGCATCCTGTTCGATTGGCGCCGGAGTCCGATCTCGACGGATCCGAACCTGCACAAGGCCCTCGCAGAACGCATGGATGCGCTTGCAGAGGCGTTCGACCGCCGTGCGATCTTACTCGCCACCCCCGTCGGCATGATGCAGGCAGCTCGGGTCGGCCGCGCCATGGGCAACCAGAAGATGCTGGTCTTCAACGACGAAGACGACGCGGTAAAATGCGTGACGTACCCGTGAGCGCGGCTCGCTTCACGCGGCCGCGGCGCGGCCGACGACTTTACGCCACGACGGCCGATCCTGGACGCGCGACCACCACGCAAGGGTGCTCGGGTATTTCTCGAAATGCTCGCGCGCCGGCGTCAGGAGCGCGTACTCGAAGTACGGCATGTAACAGATGTCTGCGAGCGTGAAGCCCTGGCCCGCGATGTACGGCTTCGCGGCGAGCTCCTTCGCGAGGATACCGAGCGCTTGCTCGAGGCCCGCGCCCGCACGCGCCAGGACGTCGGCGGCTTGCTCGACGCGTAGCAGGTAGTGATAGACGAACTTCATCGCGTGGGCTGAAAAGTTCGCGCTTTCGACGCTCATCCACTGGTCGGCGAGCGCGCGGTTCTTCGAATCGCTCGGCAGCAAGCGACCACCCGCGCGCGCGTCGAGGTACCGGCACATGGCGTGCGTCTCGTAGAGAACGAAGCCGTCGTCATCGAGCGCGGGCATCTGTCCGAACGGCTGGCGCTCGAGGTGCGCGGCGTGCTTGTGCTCGCCCCGCGCGAAGTCGACGTGCACGAACTCGTGCGCCATCTCGAGCTCGGCGAGCGTGGTCAGAACCTTGCGCGTGTTCGTGCTCAACGGGTCCCCATAAATTTTCATGCTCTGGATTCTAGCTTTCGCTACGGCGTATCGAGCTGACTTTCACGTATTGCGAGCGCGTTATTGCAGGACGCGCACCGCGCTCGTGGGCGCCTATCCCACGCCGTTGGACAGGGTGCGACGCGAGCGCATGACGGGGCCTGAATCAAACCTTCAGCGCACCCGTGCACGCACGGCGTCGGGGCTCGTGTCCAGCGCGAAGAACAAACGCCAGTTGCACAGTGACGGTCACGACGCTGAGCCTCGGCGGGATCTCCCAGCCGAGCGTCGGCGCGGCGTTCATATCACGGTGCAATTTTGAACGAAAGACGCGGGAATTTTGGCGCTGAAGTCGGATAGAAGATGATCAAATCCACGCCCTAATGGGAATTTGTATCGGATGAACACCGCTCCCTTTTTTCTTACGGGCGTCGGCCTCGCCCTCGCCCTCGCAGCTTGCTCGAGCACGGAGGCGCCGGACCAAGGCTCGCAGAGCGGCAATGGCGGCTCGCGTGCCAGCACGGGCGGTAGCACCGGCGTCGGTGGCGCGGTCGGCACCGGCGGGTCAACCGGCGGTGGGGCGGGTCAATCCGGGTCGGCCACCGCCGGAGGTATGAGCACCGGTGGCGGGACCAGCACGGGCGGCGGCACCAGCACCGGCGGCGGCACCAGCACCGGCGGTGGCACCAGCACCGGCGGCGGGACCAGCACCGGCGGCGGCACCAGCACCGGCGGCGGCACCAGCACCGGCGGCGGCACCAGCACCGGCGGCGGCACCAGCACCGGCGGAGCGGCTGGCATGAACTCGACGGGCGGCGGAGCGGGCAGTGCGGGCATGGGCGCAGGCGGCGGGGCCGGGACCGTGGGCGCGGCCGGTTCGGGCATGGGCGGCGGCGCCGGCAGCGGCTCGACCTTCACACCGCCGTCGCTCGTCACGTCAGGACCGAGCGGCTACTGGCAGACGAACGCCATGCCGACGGAGTCGTCGAGCGGCACCGCCGACGTGACCGTGAACGACACGATGCCGGCGCAGACGTGGGACGGCATGGGCGGCGCCTTCAACGAGCTCGGCTGGAGCTACCTCACCACGCAAGCCATGAAGGACGAAGCCCTCCAGCTCCTCTTCGGTCAGGACGGCTGCCACTTCGCCTGGGGACGGATCCCAATCGGCGCGAGCGACTATGCCACCGACCGCTACACGCTCGACGAGACCGCCAACGACACGTCGATGGCGATGTTCTCGATCGAGCGCGACAAGCAAAAGCTCATCCCCTACATCAAGGCCGCGCAGGCGGTGAATCCCAGCCTGCGCTTTTGGGCGAGCCCGTGGACACCACCCACGTGGATGAAGTCGAGCCCGTATCAAACTCCGGGCAACCCGGTGAACGCCTTCGACGGCGGCTCGATGAAGTCGGACGCCGCGACCCTGCAGGCGCACGCCCTCTACTTCGTGAAGTTCATCGCCGCCTACGCCGACCAGGGCATCAAGATCGACTACATCTCGCCGCAGAACGAGCCGAACTACTCGCAGAATTACCCGTCGTGCATCTGGTCGCCCACGACCTTCACGACGTTCATCAGCACGTATCTCGGTCCCGCGTTGGAAAAGGCCAATCCGACGGCGCAGATCATGCTCGGCACGATGTCGAACTCGAACTCGAACGCCGACGTCGCCGTGGCGAACGCCGTGCTCGCCGACGCCAAGGCGAAGTCCTACTCGAAGGTGATCGGCGTGCAGTGGGGCATGTCGGACGCGAGCCAGGTGAGCAACCTCAAGAGCAAGGGCGCCGGCATTCCGATCTGGCTCACCGAGCACAAGTGCGGCGGCAACCCGGGCGCGAACGTCGCGACGGCCCCGAACGACATCGGCTACGCGAAGGACAGCTGGGGCTACATCCGCGACGCCGTCCACAACGGCCTCACAGCGTACAACGCGTGGAACATGGTGCTCGACAAGGGCGGCAAGGGCATCGACAACACTCGCGTGTGGGCCCAAAACGCTCTCTTGGTCGCCGACTCGGGCCAGATCACCAAGACGCCGGCCTACTACGTGTTCCGGCACATCTCGGAGTTCGTGCAGCCCGGCGCTAAGGTCGTCAGCACCACGGGCAGCAACGACTCGCTCGGCTTCAAGAATCCCGACGGCAGCCTCGTCGCTGTCGTCTACAACTCGGGCTCGTCGGCGAAGAGCATGACCGTCGCCATCGGCGGAAAGCACCTGCAGTTCATGGTGCCGGCCACGGGCTGGGCGACCGTCTACACGAAGTAACGGCGTTCGGATCGACGCTGGCGGCCTCGAAACACGAGATTGCCCACGGTCGAACGGGGCGCGGTCGCTCGACCACGCCCCACACGACGCTCAGAACCGATCGCGACTGCCGCGACGGCTGCCGCCGCCGCCTTTGCGTCCGCCACCGCGGCCGCCGCCGAAGCCGCCACCGCCGCGTCCACCGCCGCCACCGCGCCCGCCACCAAAACCACCGCCGCCGCCCGAGCGCTCTTGGGCCTCGTCGACGCGGATCTCACGGCCGTCCAACGTGGCGCCGTTGAGCTGGGAGATAGCGTTAGCGGTCGCTTCGGCGTTGGCCATCGTCACGAAGGCAAAGCCTCGCGGTTGACCTGTCGTGCGGTCGACGGGGATTGCTACTTCCCGCACCTCACCAGCAGCAGCGAATGCCGCTTCGAGGTCCGCCTGAGTTGTTCCAAACGAGAGATTGCCAACGAACAGCCGATTTCCCACGGTAACCTTTCCGAGCTTTATTTAACAGGGGCGGAGGGTTTACTCTGTATTTCGGCGTCGCACAAACCTTCATTTCGCAGGCGCCCGAGAAAATTCCGGAGTTCGTGCGTGAGCGCCGGCTTCGTGCTATTTTCATTTTCTCAAAGCCGTCGCCCTCGAGAGTCGACGCGCCGCGGTTCCGCTCAGAAGTGCCGCGCAAGGAATTTGCGCTGTCGCATTTCCAGAAAGGTCTGCCATGACGACATCCATCGAGAACCCGTTCCCGCCCCTCCTTCGGCATTCAGTGAGAGCGGATTGGGGAGTGGGCATCCTGGCAGGCGAGAAGGACGGGAAGCAGCGCTACCTCTTCGAAAATGGAGAGGAGCGCACGCTCGCGAGTGGCTTCACCGCGATGATGACGCGCGTCGAAAAGCCGAGCGATGACGAGCAGGCCGCGTACGCGCGCCTGCGCGGAATCCTGGCGGCTCGTTCGCCGAGCGAGGGCGCACGGCCCGGCGGCTTGGATTTTTCGGAACAGCTTCGAACGTTCCACGCAGCGTATCCGGGCGGACTCTCCGATCCGCGCTGGGTCGCCGACATTCGTGGTGAAGGCGCTCCGGCGCGCGCGCCGCGGCACCGCCAGCCGTTGATCGAGGAAGCGCGCCAGGTCCTGTCGCAGAAGAACCTCGACTCGCTCGCGAGCGCTCAACAGTTCGGGCAAATCTGGGAAGCCGTCGCGAAGGTCTTGAGTCGTACCGACCTCGTGTCGGCCGCTCAGTTGAAGCTCAAGCAGCCCGGCGACGAACAGAAACGGGCCCTCGCCCTCGCCGTGCGCGAGCTGCTCCACGGCGGAGCGGCCTACGACGTGCGTTTCGATCGCTTCTGCTCGGCGTTCACGGCGGCTTTCGGCGCGCCCCCACGCTGGGAGCTCGCGACCGCACTGTCGGCCGTCGTGCATCCGACCGAACACGTGTGCGTCGAGTCGACCACGTTCAGGAAGCAGATGAAGGCGTCGATCACGCACCGTCCCGTCGCGCTCCAGCCGAATGGCTCGGGCTACGCGGGCTTCCTCGCGATCGTGCGCTTGGTCGCCAACAAGCTGAGCGAGCACGGCGAGCTGCCGCGCGACCTCTTCGACGTGCGCGACTTCATCACGCTGACGCTGAAGCCGGCACCGAAGAAGAAGGCCAAGCCGGCGGCCAAGCCCGTTCAGCCGAAGACGGACGCGTAGACTCGCGAGAAGCTAACGCAGCTGCTTGCGGACCTTCTTCGAGAAGGTCTGAGTGCACTTGCCATGGCTCCCCTCGTACTCGATGATTTCGCGTACGAGGCGGGCCTTCGTGTCTTCGGAGAGGGCCGAGGCTTTCACCTCGTTCGCGAGCGTCGTCCCGTCGTGGGTGGTCGGCCAAGTTGCCTTGACGGGAGCCGCCGCTTTCGCCGGTGTGCCGTAGTGGGACGGCTTCGTCTTGGTGACGTCCCTGATGAGCGCCTCTTCGACTCGGCGCCCGTTGCCGTGGCAGGCGGGGCACGTCTTGGAGCCTCCGCCGAACGAGTTGGCGATACGACCGTCACCACCGCAAACGCGACAAGTGTCCACGCCGACGTCGTACTCGCGCTGCGCCTCGCCGCCAACCCACGGGGTGCATAATTCCGTAAGGCGAGCGATCCGCTCGGTTTGGCTGCCGAGCGCGGGGCTCGCCCCTGTCACCGCTTACAGCGACGGGCCGCGTTCACGGGCCGCGTTCACGGGCCGCTGCACGTCAGATCCATCTTGTCGCTCTTGCCGTCGCCGTCGTCGTCCACGCCGTTGTCGCAGACTTCGATCGAGCAATCGTCGACGACGCAGTCGCAATCGTCGTCGAGCCCGTCGCCGCAGGTTTCGCGCTCGGCGCAGGGGTCCCCTCGGCACGCGGCGCCGCAGCAGGCCGGTTCCGGCGCGACGGGCGTCCAAAACGCCCGATGGTTGCCCTGGCCGAGGTTCTGGAACGGAGCCCAGAATGCCGCATAGCCGGGATCATCATCGAGGTTCGGATCGAGGCCCGCGATCCACAGTTGCTCTTGTTTGGCATCCTGCGGGCGAACGTCCGAATAGGCGCGTAGGCTCGAGAACGTGAGCCAATAGGTGCCCGCTGTGCCGAGCGGCCCCCACGTCGGCATGGTGTTGCCGAGGCCCTCGATCCCGTCCTCGTCTTTGACGCGCTCGTTCAGGCGCGTCAGTTCGTTGACGAGGCCGGTCGCCACCTCGACGAGACGCAAGCGCGCCGAGGTCGCTTCTTGCGAGCCGCCTTGCGCGGTCACGTACGCGATGAAGCGGCCGTCGGGGCTGAAGCTCGGGAAGAAGTTGTTGTCCTTGTCGACGTTCGCGTGCGGAAGGACTTGGGGCTCGTCGAACGTGTCGTCGTGGAAGGGCATGAGCGCGATGGAGCCGTTTTCGGTTTGTTTGTCGCCGCCCTTGTCGGCGAGTGTGACGGCGACGCGATCGCCGAGCGGCGACCAATCGGGATGCGTCGCGATCTTGCCTGCCGGCAAGTGTACGGCACCCGCGTCCGCGCCGACGGGGGCACCGGTGTCGGCGTCGATGAGGTGGAGTTGCCCGCCCCCTGCGAGCAGCAAGCGTCTTCCGTCGGGCGAGAACGTGCTCCACGCAGCGAGCGGTGGTTTGTCATCTTTCGGCGCCGGCATGGTGGGCCCAGTCGGGCCGGCGTCGGTCATCGCCATCGCCATCGGATCGGGTGCTCGCGGCGGGGGCATGACACCCGCGCTGCCGAGCGGCACGATGACCGAGCCGTCGTCGAGGGAAACCTCAGCGAGTTGATTTTTGTCGTAGCCGGCCGCGAGACGCTTGCCGTCGCGCGAGACGGTATGACAACCGGTGCATGTCCCAGCGTCGGGGCCGGAGGGATTGCTGAAGACGCGCGCCGCATGCGTCCCGCTCGCGAGAGCCTGCATGAGCCCGCGGCTGCCCGTGGACCAGTAATAGACGGTACCTTCGAGCGCCGAGGAACTCACGAAGAGCGCCACCTGGCGCGAGCGCCACACGCGTTGCCCGTCCGAATCGAGCGCGCGCACGACAACGTCGACGCGCCCGCCGCGATTCGACTCGGCGATCCACGCCCACTCGTCCTCGGTGGCGACCCAGTGCGTGTCGGCCGTCACGACGCGCACGCTCGTGTGCGGACCTAAAAAATCCAAGGCGAAGCGCGTACCGACGGCGAAGGGCATGTCGTCCGCGGCGCTCCACGCGAAGCGCACCGTCGAAAAGTTCACGGGCACGAGCGTTTCGTCGCTCGGGTAAACGAGGGCGGGTTCGGCGGTCGAGTCGGTGCCCGGCGGCTCCTCGAGCGCGGCGTCGAACGCGTCAGGCAGCGTGTCGGACGCGCTCGGCTCGACGAAGGTTTGGTCGCCGCTGTGGTTCGCGCACGGTTTGTCGCCGCAAGACAACCCGGTGGGACCCACGGGCGGTCCGAGCGGCGTGGCGCTGACGACCGCGCCCAGATCGATGTCGTGCCCCTCCCCACAGCCGAAGGTCGTAGCTGCCACGATCGTGGCGGTGATGATTCCGAGCGCCTGCGCCGCTCTGGATGTCACGGCTCCCCTAAGAGCGTGCCCAGCCGCGGCAAGTAAGCTGAATTCTTGTAGTGCATCCGGAACAACGACGCTCGAGAGCGTGCCTCGTCGATGCGGCCGAGTCGAGCGAGCGCGACGATGGCGATGTACTCCCGTTCTTGCACGAACGAGCCGTCGGGATAGCGCGAGCGGCATTGTTCCGTGAGCGCGAAGGCTTGCAGCGGATCCGCGGAGAGCGCACTCCGAGCCTGCTTCAAGAGCTCGACTTCGCTCAGGATCGGAGCGCCTGCCGCGAGCGGAGCTTCGGTGGCGGTGTTGGGCGCCGAGGGGACAGCGCGTGAAGTCGACGCGTGGGACGAGGGCGCGCTGCTCTTCGTCGGGGCGCCGAGGGGACGTGCGGGAGGCGTCGCGGTGGGGGACGACGTGCTCGGTGCGGTGCCGTTCGGTGTGGTCGCGGTGGGTGACGACGGGCTCGGGGCGGTCGCGTTGCCGTTCGGTGTGGTCCCGGTGCTGTCGTCTGGTGTCGCGTGCGTGGTGCGCTCGTGATCCGTGCCGGTCGGGACGGAGTTGTCGCTTGGCGTTGTCGCCACGGGCGGCGCCGTAGGTACCGCAGGGGCCTCTTGGCCCGTTCCCGTCGCGAGCGACGCGGTGGCCGGCAGCGGAGTGACGGGCGCGACTTCAGGCGCCGAGCGCAGGAACAGCGCCCCCGTCACCAAGGCGGCGCCCACGACGAGCGCGAGCACCACGGCGAGCACTCCGGAATCGACCGCACTTTTCAGCCGAATCAGCGGGGCACGCTCCGGCTTCGGCACGCGCGTGCTCACCGGAGCGTCGCCGTCGCCGACTGGCGCGCCCGCGCTCGCAAGGCGCTCCGCAATCGCTGCCAGGCGCGCGTCGGAGGGCGCTGCCGTCCGCAAGCCCGCGATGCTGGACGCGAGCTCGTCCTTACCTTCGCTCAAGCGTGTCGGAGCTTTGCTCACGGCGCCTTCCTCTCGAAATCGCCGCGCACGAACGTGCGAGCGGCTTGCAGGCGCGAGTACGCCGTTTGAAGCGGGCAGCCGAGTGCTTCGGCCACCTCGCGCAGGGTCAGTTCTTCTACCTCGTACAGCACGAAAGCCTGGCGCTTCTCCTCGTCGAGCCGCTCGAGCGACTCGAGCAGCCGGCCGCTGAGCTCTCGCGTGGCCACGATGTCGAGCTGCAGCGGCGGCGCTGCGTCCTCAGGCACCTCGTCGACCGTGATTTCGCGGCGTACGCGTGCGCTCCGGCGGTACTCCGACGCTACACGGAGGCAGATGGCGTAGAGCCAACTCCGCAGGGCTCGCCCATCGAATTCCGGCAAGCGGCGGTGCACGACCAAGAACACTTCCTGACAAGCGTCATCGACATCACCCGGCCGAACGCCGAGCCCCAAGAGCGCACGCCAGAGAGGGCGCGCGTGCTCCCGAAAAACCTCGGCGAACGAGAGCGCGGGGCCCGGCTGCCTGACGTTCGCCGGGCCTGCGTTCACCTTCATGAATGGCAAGGCCTCGCGATCTTTCTGGCCCGGCTGGGTCAAAAAAGAAAGGCGACGCCCGCCGTGGCCACGACCGAAGGGCTCGACAGCTGAAACAGCTCGTGGCGTACGCCTTCGACCTCCGCGACGAAGCGGTCGGGTCGGTGGGGAAAGAGCGCTGATACCCCTACAGTGGCCGCCCAGCGCCCCGCGAGCGGCACCGCACCGCGCAGCCCAGCGGACAGCGCGAGGACCTCGCTCGACGTGCGCTGGGTTTTCGTGAGCCCGCTGGGCTTGGCGCTGAGCGCACCGTAAACGGGCCCGACGCAGAGCGCGCCGCGCAGGCTGCGCGTCGTTCCGGCTCCCGTGCAGAGCTCGAGTGTGCCGGCCAGGAACGTAAAGTGTACGCTCGCCCCGTCCGTCACGGCGGCCTCTGCCGGCAGAAAAGCGAGCGCGCCGGCACGAGCCGAAAACCACGGCGCGGCGCGGAATTCGACGCCGAGCGCCACCCCCGGCGAAAGCTTCGGCTCGAGTCCGCTTTGCAACGCCAGCGCACCGTCCACGAGCCAGTGCATGCGTTCGCTCGGCCGAGGGCGCACGACGGGCGGAGGAGCAGGTTCGGGAGCTGGTGGTTCGGGCGCGGGCGGCTCCGGAGCGGCCGGCTCCGCCTCGTCGTCGACCATCAGCGCGACCGTCAGCACGAGCGGCTCGTCGAGGCTCGAGCAGAGCTCGCTCGTGCTCGTGAGCTCGCGCGTGCCGAGCACGTCGCCCGTCCTGTCGATGAGCTCGAGCCGCGCGTGCCAGTGACGATCCGGCAAGCGCTCCACGCTGACACGGAGGGTGGAATCGACGGAGGCCGCGGCAAACGCGTCGCGCCCGACGTACTCGTCGACCGCCCGCGCCAGGCCCTCCTCACCGAGGCACGTCAGCTCAGGTCCTGGACCGGTCCACGACAAGGCGACCGCGGATGAGCCTCCGCGCGACTGCGCCTGCACGCGCCCGCCGAGCGCGACCGTGGTGCACGCTAACAGCGACGCGAGCCACGCGCGCGCGACGGATCGGCGACGCCGGCCGCTCATCGACGCCGTACGCTAGCATCACTGCCACAAGCAGTAGCCCACGGTCGTCTGCGGGTAGACGTAGCAACCCATCCCTGCGGGGCAGGTCGAGCGCTTGGTTCCATCCAGGCAGACGAGCAGGCAGTGCTTCTGGGTGACGAAATCGACGCAGCCCGCCTTGGCTTCGGCCGACGAGGGCGCGCCCGTGCAATCGGCGTCGCTCTCACAGGGGTTCGAGCAGCTGTAGCCGTCGACGGTGGTCTCGTCTCGGATCCCGAGGCAGAGCAGCGTCGGAACGTCGCCGCAATCGAGTGAGTCACCGTGACACTCGCGCTCGTACGGCGAGCTGCCGTCCGGGCTCGGTGCGGGCGGGGTGCTCGGGCCGTGACCCGCCGTTGCGGAGCCGAGCCCCGTCCCGGCAACACCGTTCGTCCTGCCAGCGCTGCCGCCAGTGGTGCCGCCACCAGTGCCCGTCGTGTGCGCGCCCGCGCCAGAACCTGCGATCGTACCGGTCCCGGAAGCGCCTACTACACTCCGGCCGCCCGCATTCTCGCCGCCTGAGCGGGTTCCACCCGTACCGCCCGGACTCCCGCCCGTACTGTGTGACGAAGGCGTCGGCGTGCCCGGGTCCGTCGAGCCGCAAGCGAGGACCGCGCCGCAGAGGAGCACGCCCGCCGTCCAGATCCAGCCGGGGGGAGGTCGGTGCGCGAGGAACGCAGAAGAGCGCATGGGGAACTGATGGCGGAAGCTTCCGCATTTTCTGATCGGGCAGCGCTTTTTTTTGGGAATCGCGATTTCCGGCCGCGGCTCAGAAACCTGCGCCCGAACTCCCATTCACGAGCTGAGCGCGCCTCCGCGTGCCTTCAGCATGAACAAGTTTCTCGCCGCCACCGCCATCTTCGTCGCAATGGCCGCGTTGCCCGGCTGCTCGAGCGACGCAGAGGGCGATCGCGCGTTGCCGCGGCCGCACGCCTCGGGAAGCGCCGGAGCCGCCAACGTCAAGGTCGACGTGACTGGTCAGGACCCGAGCACGCCCGGCTCGAATCCCGGCGATGTCTCCGGACTCGGCGAATGCGGCGCGGCGTCCTTCGACGGTTGCGTGGGTAACGACTTCGAGGGCGAGAGCGTGCCGCTCGACATTTACATCATGTTCGACACGTCCGGCTCCATGCTGAACGACGTGGGCGGCATGACCCGCATGCAGGCGGTTCAAGCCGCCGCGACGGCGTTTTTGCGCGATCCGGCGAGTCGCGGCATCGGCGTCGGCATCGGTTATTTCGGCACGCAGCCCATCGGGAGTACGTCGTGCGATCCGGGAGCGTACGCGCAGCCGGACGTGGCCGTCACGACCGATCACGAGGCCGTCATCGCCTCGCTCGCCGCGAGTATGCCGACGGGAGAAACGCCGACCGGCGCCGCGCTGCGGGCGGCGTGCTCCTACGCTCGCGACGAAAAGACGGCACATCCCGAGCGCGCGCTCGTCATTCTCTTGATGACGGACGGCAAACCAGAAGCTCCGGTTTCGTGCGCGGCCGGCGGCTGTTGCCCGACGCTCGACGACGCGGTGAAGGCGACGGCTGATTGCGCGACCGGCTCGCGCGGCATCGTGACTTACGTGCTCGGCGTCGGCCCTGAGCTCGACAATCTCAACCAGATCGCCGCCGCGGGTAAGACGCGCTCCGCGTACCTCGTCGGCGATCAGGACGTGACCGCCAACGTCCTTGCCGCACTCAACGCCATCCGCGGCGACGCCGTGATCCCGTGCGAGCTCTCGATCCCGAAGCCGAGCGACGGGAGCGCGCTCGACTACTCGCGTTTGAACCTCGTGTATTCGACGTCCGGCTGCGACTTCACGCCTGCGTATTACGTCGACTCCGCCGCGAGCTGCGACACGGCCGGCGGCTGGTACTTCGACGATCCCAACGCGCCGCGCGCCGTCGAGCTCTGCCCCGCGACGTGCGACGACGTCTCGATTCCCGGGGCGAGCCTCAGATTTTCGGTGGGCTGCGCGACCCTGCCCAAGCCGGTGCGTTGACACGCCCACTCTCTCCGTCATTCGACATTTCACGAACGAGGCACAGCATGAATTGGCGTAAAACGAGCGTGATCGGCGTGGTGGGACTCGCCCTGGCGAGCTCTGCTTGCGGTGGGGAGTCGAGCCCCGGCCCGAACCAAGGGTCCGGCGCGAGCGCCGCGGGACCGAGCGGTCACGGTGCCGGCGGAACGAGCGGGACGAGCTCCGGCAACGGCACGACGAGTGGCGGGCCCAAGTTCCAGGGCTCGGGCACGTCGTACCTGCCGCTCACGCCGGGCTGCGGACCCGAAACGGCGTCCGAGTGCACCGGTGCGTGCGAGGCGCACGCGACGTTCGATCCGAGCTCGGTGATTCGCGCTCCGGCAACGCTCTGCTTCACGGGCGACGCCGACCCGACACCGGACGACCCGCTCGCAACCATCGAACAAGTGCTCGAGGTCATCGACGGCAAGCGCGTCATCCACCTGCGCGTCACGTTCGACCCGGCGTTCGTCGACAACACCTACGGCGCGAACGCGTGCTGCGGTTGGTCCGGAACCGACACGACGGCTGGCACCGACGCGGGCGCCAACGCAGCGCCGGCACCGGGCGGCATGATGCCCGGCATGATGCCGGGGATGATGCCCAAGGGACCGCACGGGCACACGTTCTCGGACTTGGTGGGCAGCGATCACGTCGAGCTCTTGCTGACCGACGGAGCCGGCAAGACCGTCATGGACTTCGACGTGGATTACATTACGGCCGCGTCGGGCGCCTGCGGCTACCAGACGCTCGGCGTCACGGGCGGCGAGGGCAAGGTGGTGAGCGGTAATGCGTCCGCCGTCCTCGGAGCGTCCACGTCGCTCGATCGCAACCTCAATGGCTGCGGCTATTGCTACACGACCGACTCGCCGGCGACCGACGAGAACTACACGCCCAACGCTGCCACACCCGCGTGGGATTACCGCGTCGTTTACGAAGTGTGGCTCGACCTCGACGCGTTCGGCAGCAGCGGTTTCGGACAGGCCTACATCAACAACGTGCACGCGTCTCCCTCCAAGCTCTCGAGCAACACCGTGGAAGTGACGCCCACCCCGTGCCCGAACGATTGGGACACTCCGAAAGGCGGCACCTGCCCGCAGAACTACACCGTGTACGTTCAGAGCGAGGGCAAAAGCTCGTGCGTCCCGATCCCGTTCGCCAACTACCCGAACATGGCGCCGTGCCCGAGCGGGTACACGCTCGAGCTCGCGTCCGAAGGTAAGTACTGCATTCCAGAGTAAGGCTTCCTTAGCTTTTCTCTTCGCAGGTCGAGGTCGTCGTACCGGGCGCGCGTCGGAAGCAATTGTCCGGCGGCGCCCGCGGCTGGCACAGGCTGACACAACGCGACCGTCGATAATTCGGGGAAATCCCGGGTTGTCGCACGCTCCGCAGGATGGCTCGAGTGTTGCTACGAGGGGCTCTTGATGGGGTCTCGGCTCGAGTCAGGTACGACGACGCTCGGTCCCGATCCGCTCGGTCCCGAAGGCAGGCGGCGCTTGATGCTCGCGCCACGCCCGCGTGAATCGGCGCACGCGCCGCTCGCTCCACCCGCCAAACGAAAGCTACCGCTCGCCGAGAGTGCGCGGGCGGTCGACGCCGTCCGTCCGATTTATTGCGTCTGGGAGCTCACTCTCGCGTGCGATCTCGCGTGCCGGCACTGCGGCTCGCGCGCCGGTAAGGCGCGTCCCGACGAGCTCTCCACGGAGGAGTGCCTCGATCTCGTACGCCAGCTCGCCGCGCTCGGCGTGAAAGAGGTGTCGCTGATCGGCGGGGAAGCGTACCTGCGCGACGATTGGGTGCGCGTGATCGAGGAGATCACGCAAAGCGGCATGATCGCGAACCTCACGACGGGCGGTCGCGGCATGACGGCCGAGCGCGCTCGGGGCGCTTTCGCAGCGGGCCTGCGCGACGCCTCCGTATCGCTCGACGGGCTCGAGGAGACGCACGACCGGCTCCGCGGCGTGCGCGGTTCGTTCCGGGCGGCGCTCGACGCGATGGACAATTTGCGCGCCGCGGGCGTGCGCGTGAACAACAACACTCAAATCAATCGTCTCACCATGCGTGATTTACCGGCGCAGCTCGAGCTCATGCTCGAGCACGGCTCGCGAGCGTGGCAGCTGCATCTCACCGTGCCCATGGGCCGCGCCGTCGACGAGCCGGAAGTGTTGCTCCAACCCTACGATCTCTTGGAGCTCTTCCCGCTCTTACCCAAGCTCAAGGCGCGCGCCGACGAAGCCGGACTCCTCCTCTGGCGCGGCAACAGTCTCGGTTACTTCGGTCCGTACGAGACGCTGCTCGCGTCGTGGATGCCCGATTCGCACAGCGCGGGTTGTGGCGCCGGCAGGACCGTCGTCGGCATCGAGGCGGACGGCACCATCAAGGGCTGCCCCTCGCTCGTCACGGAAAAGTGGGCGTCGGGCAATATTCGCGACGCTGCGCTCGTGGACGTGTGGGAGCGCGGCGGACCGATTCGCTACACGCGCGATCGCACGGTGGACGATCTCTGGGGGTACTGTCGCGACTGCTACTACGCCGACACTTGTCGTTCCGGCTGCACGTGGATGGGCGACACGCTGCTCGGCAAGCCGGGGAACAATCCCTTCTGTCATCACCGCGCGCTCGAGCACCAGCGGCTCGGCAAGCGCGAACGCATCGAACGCGTCGAAGCGGCGCCCGGCAAGCCGTTCGACGCCGGAGTTTTCCGATTGATCGTCGAAGACATCGCTACTTCGGAGCGCCCCGCCGGAGCACTGGAGCCCGCACCATGACCCGCTACTTGCCTTGTTCGAAGTGCAATCGACACGTGCTCGCACACGCTACGATTTGCCCTTTTTGTGACACCGAGCTCGATGCTGCCGCGCGCTTGCAAATCCCCGACGTGAGCCGGCCGCGCATGAGCCGTGCGGCGATGGTCATGCTCGGAACGACCATTGCGGGCGCGTTCGCTACGGCATGTAGCGGCGAATCGGAGGACGACGGCGCCGCGGGCCGCGCCGGCACGGCCGGTATGCGGTCGGCGAGCGGAGGAAGTCCGCAGTCGGGCAACGGGGGCAGCGTGAACTCCGGCAACGGTGGCAGCGTGAATTCCGGCAGCGGAGGCGTCGGCACCGGCGGCTTCACGGAAATTGGCGGGCACGCCGGCACCGAAGCGATTGGCGGTCACGGCGGCGCCGTGCCGGGCACGGGCGGCACGTACGGCGGTCCACCCGGATTCGGAGGCACTCACGCGGTCGGCGGCTCGGGCGGCATGACGAACGCCGGTGCTCCGAGTTTCGCCGGTGCGGGCGTGGTGTACGGTGGTCCACCGCAAGGTGGCGCTGGCGGCACGCACCCGGTGACGAGCGGCAACGGGGGTATGTCGGGTAACGCCAACACGGCCGGTGGCGGCAACGGCGGGCAGGGCGGGGTCTTCGGCGGGGGCCCGATGTACGGTGCACCGCCGGCGACCGGTGGTGCGTTCGGACAGGGCGGTGCGGCCGGGTCTTCGTCGGGAATGGGCGGCCAAGGCGGTCAAACCGGCAGCTCGGGCAAGGCGGGCGCGGGTCCGGGTTGAGCCGGCTAGTTTATCGGAACCAGATCCTCGATCAGAAACTCCGTCTCGGTGTTGGCGAGTGCGGCGCTTTGGGCTCGGCCGAAGCGAATGCGATGCGTTGAGCCGACGTTGCCGTTGAGCATGGCGTCGCCGGCGAGCACGTCGAGCGAATAGCCGAGCTCGCTCGAAATCGCGTCGATGATGTCGTCCTCGGAGGCCACGGCCACGCGCAGTTTCGGCTCGGCTATCGATTTGCCTTCGCTCGCGATCCCGCGCGTCGGGACTGGGGGCGCGCTGCCGCCTTTTGGCGAGCTGCGGCCCGGCAGGGGCACGTGCGAGCGCAGTTCTACCTCGGTACTTGCTATGATTTCGGTCGTGGTGCTCGCGGAAACCGTCGTGAAGCAATGCGTTGGTACCGGCTGGCAGCTGAAGGGGGGCATCCGGCTGCTGCCTACAATCTGGCTCTCGGATTCCGAGATGGTGTCGGACTGGCCAAGGACGCTCGCGCTGCAGCGCACTGGTTCGGTTTTGCTGCGGCCAGAGGTGATCTGGAGGCGCGAAATGACTTTGGCTACTGCCTGCACGAGGGCCGAGGTGTCCGAAAAAATCGCGCCGAGGCGGTTCGCTGGTATCGCCTGGCGGCCGGCGCCGGCCTGGTTCGGGCTCAGTACAATCTTGGTCTCTGCTACCGTGATGGGGACGGAGTCGCGCGGAGCATTCGACGAGCCAAGCATTGGCTCAGCAGAGCCGCGTCAGCTAAACACGCCGGAGCTCGCGAAGCTCTTGCGGTTCTGTCGCGGACAGTTAAGAAAGGCTGGATCTGAATGCGCGATCGTCCAGATTGGTTCGCCACGACAGCAGCACATGCACGGTGAAAACCGACAATGACTTCGCGCTCGTTTTCCGTGTCACCGATGGAACGTACGCGAGTCTTGGCGATCAGCTAGAGGTTGAGCTACCTCAGGTCCTCCGTTCTAACGTGCTGCGCCGAGCGAGTGACGGAAGGCTCATAGCGATCGTCCTGCGACGGGATGACATCCACGATCTACGTGTTCAGGTCGGGAAAGGAGCGCCGAGCACTGTTTCCGACACGAGAATGACGTCGCAGTAGCGTCGCTGCCCAACTGCGGTTTGCAGCAGACGTGGCGATCGCTGCGCTCGCACCACGCAGCTGAAACCTGGTACATATTGGGCGGACAGGAAAAATGTCGCGCGGAGCCATGGGACTGTTCTCGCTGCGTTCTCTAGTCTGCGCCGCAACCGTGGCTGCCGGCACGCTGGCTTGTGCAGGCCGGAGTCATAGCGACGGGCCGTCAACTGAGAAGACCGCATGTGCAGAGGCCAACGACTACGTTGCATCATGCGGCGCGACCAACTGGACAAGCACGTGCCACGGCAGCGACGACGAAGAATGTGAAGCCATGTGCGAACTGCAGATCAGTTGTGCGTACTTCCTGGGACAGAACCCCGTCGTGCAGAGTGTCCGCCTTGGCCCGGCGCCCAAGGGAGCGCGCAGGATGCTGGTCCATAGATACGGAGAGCTCACGGACCGCGCTGACCGATTGCGGGACATGGTCAAGGGCCTTGTCGCTTACCACCGTGAAACCTCTAGCTCGGTTGGTCCTCTCATGAAGGACTACGAATACCTTGCAGATCTGATCCTCAGGGCGCTGGATTCGCGCTGAGGACTATCCCTGGTACGTTGGGCGCGCGACTCTCCGTCGGTCACGCGACCTCTTTCGCTCACGGGCCGACGATGATGCCGCCGCACCCGTAGGACGCGCCCGGGCTGAGCTCGGCGCACGTTCCTGTCGGGTCGCTGCGCGCGCAGTCGACGTACCTGCGTTGTCCATCCTCAGTGCAGAGTCTAATCACGTTGCCGTCGCAAGCGATCGTTTTCGGCGGTGAGCATGCCTCGCCGTCGCTGCAGCTCGTGCTTCCGGAGGTCATCGTGCAGGTGGCACCGGGCCCGTGCTGTTTAGTACAGTTCATCGTGACGAGCTGTCCATCGACACACGTGGTTCTGAGCTCGCCGTCGCAGGTGATACCGGAGCTCGTGCAGGAGCTGCCGACGCAGCCGTTCCGGTCAACCTCGCCAGGTTCCGTCGGGTTTGCGCGGCAGGTCATCCCGAGCGAAGTGCAATCGATGCTCTTCAGCGCTCCCGTGAAGTAGTCGCACCATTCGTAGATGTTGCCTTGGCAGGTTCCGTTGATGGTCACGCCGGCGCACGCCGCTCGCCAATCCGTAGGATCACCGCCAGCCGTCCCGCCCGCCGAGATTCCGGCGCTTCCGCCACTGCTCCGAGCTGCCATCCCCGCCGAACCGCTGCGCCCGGCGGCCGCGCCGCTCGAGCCCGCGGCTGCGGTCATCGCCGATCCCGCGTGACCCGCTCGCGAGTCTGGCGCGCTGCCCGCGGCACCGCCTCCAGTGCCCCCGTCGTGGCCGGCTTCACCACCGGCTCCGGCTCTAGCTCCCGACGTCTCGAGCTCGTGCCGCGATGAGCCGCAAGCGACTAGGGTCGTGACCATCATTGCCCTCACGACTGCACGACGCGCTCCCATCACCAAGCCTCGTCAACGAGCGTAGCTCACGACTCATTGCCTCGCACGAAATCTCCTCGCGTCTTCCGAGCTCAGATCGAATCAGCGTCGAAGACAGTGGGACAATCGCCCACCTTTGCTGGCATACTGAGACGTCGATGGAGGACCTGGATCGCGAAATCGAGGAAGCTGTCCGTCTCGCACGGCGCAAGATTTGGCGCGGGCGTATCGCGACGGCCGCCTCGACGGCGACGCTGCTCATCGTCGGCGGCGTAGGAACCGTCATCATGTTCGAGCTGTTCCCTGAGCCCCACGTCAGCGAGTTCGACGCGCATCGGCAGGAAATGAAAGCTCGGCACGAGCAGCCAGGCGCGATGATGCTCGTCGACGACTTTGCCGCAGATCGCAGAGACGGGGCCCGTATGCGCTGGAAGATCATCCCGGTCATCGCAGCGGCGTTTGCAAGCGCGGTGTTCGTGTCGAAGCGGCTCAAGCCTGACGCTTAGGCCGCCTCGATTCGAGACGACTACTCCATTTTCATGTTGGCCATCCGCCGCATGATCTCGTCGCGCGAGACGACTTCGATCACCGAGCAGATGGTCCAGCGGCTGCCGCCCGGATCTTTGACGCTCCCGGCGCGGTAGCCCCAAGGCATGTCCTTGGGCTCGTTGATCGCGGTCGCTCCCGCTTCGAGGGCTCGCTTGTAGGTCGCGTCGACGGCTTTCGCGTCGTCGACGTAGTAGGTGAACGCTCCCGGCGTGGGCTCCCAACCCTGCATCGGGTCGCCGCACATGACGACCGTGTCTCCGATCATGAGCTCGGCGTGCATCAGCGCTCCCTCGGGGCCGTCGTACCGGTCGACGACCTTGGCGCCGAACACCTTCTCCAGAAAACTGACGACCTTGGCGGCGCCGCGAACGACGAAAGACGGCGTAACGGTGTGATGACCGACGGGGCGAAGATTCGACATGGTGGTTTCCTTTCGAGCGGTTGCTCGGCTGCGGCGGGGCTACGGCCCACCGTTCGTGAGGGAACCCGACTAACACCGCTCAGTGACAGCAGTCTGTCAGGAATGTGAGCCAGAACTTCGCGGAGCTGCGCGTTGGATCGCCTCCGGCCGGCCGGCGAGCGACTTGCGACCGTAGATACGCATGTATATACTCGGAGCATGGTCGAGCGCGCGAAATTGTTCAAAAATGGCGGCAGTCAGGCGGTGCGATTGCCCAAAGACTGCCGCTTCCCCGGTCAGAGTGAGGTCGTCGTCCGCAAGGTGGGTCGGCAAGTCGTGCTCGAGCCCGTCGATTCGTGGCCGCCCGAATTCGTCGCGTGCCTCGGCGCCTGGACGGAAGCGATCGATAGGCCGAAGGCTCAGTCGATTCAGAAGCTTCGGGACCCCTTCGCATGACTGGACGGTCTCGGTTCATGTTGGATACCGACACGGTGAGCTTTGCCCTCCGCGGACAGCACGGGGTCGGCGCCAAGCTACTCGAGCACGCACCGTCCGAGCTCTGCGTGAGCGCCATTGCGCTCTCTGAGCTTCGGTTCGGTGCTGATCGTCGTGCGTCCAAGCGACTTCATCGGCTGCTCGATACGTTCACTCTGCACATCACCGTCGTCCCGTTCGACGCCGTCGCGGCTGCCATGTTCGGGCGTCTTTGCGCGCAGCTCGAGGCGGGCGGCAAGCCGATCGGCTCCTTCGACACGCTGATCGCGGCGCACGCCATGGCGCGCAACGTGACGCTCGTCACGAACAATACGAAGCACTTCGGACGCGTGCACGGGCTCAAGACCGCGAACTGGGCGACGGAAGCGCGCTAAACTCCAGCGACGAAAACCGAATGACTTTCATCTCTGCGGCTGCAGTATCGCGCTCCGCGAAGTAGGATGCCCGCATGCTCAAGCTCTACGGCTTCTCTCGCGTGAACGAAGGTGCGCGCGGCAACACGCGGGATCTGCGCGTGCTCTGGGCGTTGGAAGAGATGGGCCTGCCGTACGAGATAGTCGGCATGGATCATCCCAATCACGACCTCGATTCGTCCGCGTTCAGGGCGAAGAACCTGTTCGGGCAGGTCCCCGTCATCGATGATGACGGCGTGATCGTCACCGAGTCGGGCGCGATCGTGATTTACCTTGCGCGCAAGAGCGGCCGGCTCATGCCGCGTGACCTCGCGGGGGAGGCCCAGGTGCTGCGCTGGAGCATCGCCGCGCTGAACACGATCGAGCTGCCGCTGCTCGCGGGCTGGTTCGTCGACCTGAGCGGCGGTAAGGGCACGCAGCCGAGCCAGGCGCTGCGTGGCTGGTCGGAGATGCGCCTCGGCCAGCTCGACGGATGGCTCGCGGCGAGGGAGTTCGTCGCGACCGAAGAGTTCACGGTGGCCGACATCCTCATGGCGCACGTTCTCGCAATCGGAAGGGAGCTCCTGAAGCCGTACACGCACGTCATCGCCTACCGCGAGCGCTGCATGGGGCGTCCCGCGTGGAAGCGAACGATCAACGCGTACTGCGAGCGTGTCGAAGCGGGCTGAGAGTCGGAGCCTGCCGAATCAGGCTGCCGCGATGCCGGGCAGCGGGCTCTTGGTCGGCAAATCCGGATCGCCGAAGCCCTTGTAGCTCGTGACGCCCATTGCTTCGCACAGGTTCAAGAGGATGCGTTCGTGGCGCTCCGTCGACTTCACGTAGCGGCCGCTCGCCGCTGTCTTCAAGTAGCCGCCGTTGCCGCTCGCGAGCACGAAGCGCATCGATTTTTGATCGTGGTTGACGGCGTCGCCCATGTCGCGACACCACGCGACGAGCGTCGTGTCGAACAGCGTCTTCGAGGAGTCTTGCGGATCCGCGAGGGCCTTGAGCTGGTTCACGAGCGCGACGAATTGCGACGCCAGGTAGGCCTCGAACGTGATCAGGTTCTTGAAGTTGGTCGAGGCGCCGCTGTGAATGAAGCCGCCGTGCTGGTCGTCGTAGGGGAGGCCGGGGGCGTTCACTTTCAGGTATTGGTCGTTGCCGTACTCGAGCGCGGCGACGCGCGTGATGTCGCAGGCAAAGGCGTTCGCGATGATACTCTGGTGCACGACGTTCATCGCGAGGGCGTCGGCGTCGCCCGAGTGCGTGTAGGTGCTGTCGTCGCCCGGCGCGGTCGGCTTCGTGCAGGCCGCGCCCACGGGCATGCTCTGCATGAGCTTGTTTTCTAGCTGGCGGATCGAGTCGAGGTGCGTGTCGAGTTTCGCGCCTTCGGTCGCGCCGAGCTTCGATTTGAGGCTCGTGGCTTCCGCCGTCACGAGGTCGAGGATGCTCTTCCGGCGAGCGAGCAAGCTGTCCGCGGACGTGCCCATCGGGAGGGCTCCGCCGAACACGGTCTTGTACGCCGAGAGCGGTGAGCCGATGGTGGGCAACGTGTTGCCGCCGTTCGAGGCACCACCGTAAAACATGGGATTTCCGCCGTTGCCGGTCGTGGCCGCCCCGAGCAAGAGCGAGGCGATGGGCCGGTTCACACCGGAGGCGACCAGCTGGTTCGCGACGAACTGATCGACTGAAATCTTGAGCTGACCGTTGTAATAGCCATAGCCCATGCCCGTGATGCCATCGGGCGCGCCGTGGCCGTCGTTCGGGTTGCCGCTGGGCATGCCCTCGACGAGCACGACGTTGCCCTTAATCGCGTCGAGCGGCTGTGTCATCGCGCTCCAAGCGGTGATGTTCTCGCCCGAGACCGTGGGCGTCCACGCCTGCGGGTAGGTGCCCATCGTGCAGAAGAGGAGCAGGCGCTTTACGGGAGACGCGGCGGCTTGCGCTTCGCGCTGTAGGGTCTGATTCAGGAAGGGGCCGAGGAGCAGCCCGGCACCGGCACTACCGAGGAGTTGTCTGCGACTGAATTTGCGCATCGTCGTCGTCCTCACTGATCCTGCACGCGGCTCGTGAAGTTCTGCGCGTGAATGATGGCTTTGAGCACGCTCTTCAGGGAGAAGTTGCCCTTCTGCGCCTCTTGGTAGATGGCGTCGTACGTGCAGGCGTCCTGCGTCCAATGGCTCGAACCGTACGCGTAATACGTCCAATAGCGCTGCATGCAGCGCTGCACGTCGTCGCTGCCGGCGAGATACTCCGAGAGACTGCCCGGCCCGGAGAGCCCCGCGAGTGCAACGTCATTCCCCTGCGGATCGCTGGCCACCTCGACGCTCGTATCGATGGGCAAGCCGTTGTCCGTCGTGCGGTAGCGGCCGAAGCCGTCGTACTGCTCGAAGCCGAAGCCAATCCAATCCATTTGCGAGTGGCAGCCCTTGCAAATGCCGACCTCGTGCTCGTTCTCGAAGTGCTGGCGCGTGGTCTCCACCTGCGTCGCCGGCTTGAACGTCGTGTCGAGCCCGGGCTGCGGGGGATCGACCTTTTGGCACAGCATGCGCGTGCGAACGAGGTGTCCGCGCTGCGTCGGCGACGACGTGTCGGGACGCGCGTAGCCGTTCAGGATCGTGCCCGTCGCGAGCAAGCCCGGGTCGCGTCCGCTCGACGCCCCGAGCGGGACGCTCTTGAAATCCGTACCGAGACCGCTCGCGGTGACGCCGTAGAATTGCGCGAGCTCGGCGTTCAGGAAGGTGTGGTCCGTCATGAGCACGCTGCCGATGCTGCCCCCGCCGTTGAACGCTTCGGCGATCAGATGCTGCGATTCGCCGGCCATGTCGTCGCGGATGGCTTGCGAGAGCTTGAGCACGGTGTCGTCCTTGGCCGTGGTGTAGAGCCGATTGAGGCCGAGCCAGCCGTTCATGAAGCCCATGATCGCGCTGGCCTTGCTCGCGTCCGCGGCGATCAGCCGGTCGGCTTGTTGATCGATCATGGCGCTCGTGTCGAGTTGTCCCGCTGCGACGGAATCCGCTGCGGCGAGCAGGGTGTCGTCGGGCGTCTTGCCGGTGAGCAGGTAGGCGAGCTCGGTCGCGACTTCGTACGGCGTGAGCGCGAAGGTGCCGCCGTTCGCGGTGCCGAGCTCGCTGCGATAGAGGAAGTACGGCGACTGCAGCATCGCGGTGATCACGGCTTGAGCGGCGTCGCTGAACGTCTTCTCCGCCGTGAAGAGCGCGGAGTAGCTCGCGATGCGTGCGTCGTTCTTGGCGAGCGTCGTACGGAACGCGCGGCGGCCGAAGCCCTGGACGAATTGTTGCGCGCAGTTGGCGTCGACGGTCGTGCAGCTCGCGAATTGGGAGAGCTTGCCGTTCTGCGCGGCCCAAGCGGCGACGCCTTCGGCGCTGTCCATCAGCTGTGAGGCGTTGAGCCCCTGGATCACCAGTGCGTTCGCGTCGACGGTGAAGCCCAAGTTCACTGGGTCGCTGAAGATGGCGCCGACCGGCGCGCCGCCGCTCGTGTCGTTGAAGATGCTGCGCACGCTGGCGTCGAACTCGTCGGCGCTCAAACGCCAGATTTTCCGCGGACCCGGTGCGCCGCTCGTGCACACGTCGGGAGTCGGGAGCGCATTTGGCGCCGCCATCACGCCCGAGCCTGCGCTACCGCCGTCGGAGCCGCCCGCGCCGGTGCCGCCCGTGGCGCTGCTGCCGCTTCCGGAGCCGCCCGCCGCGGTCGCCCCCGTGCCTCCGCTGTTCGTGCCGCCGCTGCTCGTGTTCCCCGAGCCGCCCGTGGCGCTCGAGCCCGAGCCGCCCGTTCCCTTGCCCGAGCTGCCACCGTGCGTCGCACCGCTCCCGCCCGCGGCGGTCGCACCGGCTGTGGATCCGGTTCCACCTGCTTCGTCAGGTGCCAAGTCCGGAGCCTTGCCCGCCGAGCAAGCGACGAGCAGCGCGAGCGCGAGCGAACCAGAAACGGTCGGGGCAGACGATAGGCGCAGCATGTGCTCTCCGAAGTGCCGTTGGTGTGCCGGCGACCGCACCGGCAAGTGCGGCCCACAAGCATAGCACCGGCGCGCGCTCATCAATCCCCGGAGTGACGAATCTCGTAGCGCGGCGCGCGTATGGCTCCGCGGTTCCCACATGTCGTACAGACAGCGCCGCGCAAGCGTTTTGTACCGGCTGCACGCGCGCGTTCTCTCGTCTCGAGAATCTTTCAGCGTCACCGGTGCGATGTGTGGCGCCGTCCGCGTCACACCTACAACTTGCTGCCGACGACTCAGCCGCGCGCTGGATTTTGATCCCGCAAGAAGCCTTGGCCTTTGACGATCCACGCGGCGGCAAACGCGGCTTGCGGATCACCTCGGCCGCGAAGACCGGGTCCGTCGGAAAGAGCCCAATCCCGATCGCGGCCACGCCTGCGATCGTCGCCACGATCCCGTCTTGTTTGGCGGGCGTGCGGTAGCCGGCGAGCAGCGCGCCGACCAGCACGAGCGACGCGACGAACACGTCGCGCATGCCCGTGTAGTAGTAAGCGCTGATCGACGCCGTCGACCACACGTGCTCGAATATTCCCGCGCCCACTCGCACGCTCGCAGGCATCAGCAAGCCGACCCAGCCTACTGCCTGGCGTAGCTTGAAATACGAGACCGAGTACTCGGGGTCTTCCGTCATTGGCGCGGCCCACGCTAGCGGAAGCGTGACCGCGCTGGCCACGACGTCAGAACGGAGCACGTCAGCGTGGAAGCCTGGGGCAAAGAGATACGGGACTGAGCCGGCTCGGGCGCGGTCAGCTCGACAAACTTGAACGTCGGAGCCGCGCTCGGACGACTACTACCGTATGGTGTTCGCATGACGGCCGCTTTCTCCGAGTTTTTTCGGCCGCATGCGCGTGCGCTCGCGCTGCTCGCGGGGCTCGGGGGCGCGCTCGCCTGCTCGAGCAAGGCGGGAAACCAAGGGGCGGGTGGCACGCACGCGGGCGGCAGTGGAGGCACTGGTGCTGTGGTGGGCAGCGGAGCCTCCGGCGCGCAGGGCGGTACGACAGCCGGTAGCGGCGGAGGCGGTACGGGTGCAGTAGCGGGCAGCGGCGGTGTGTCCGGCGCGGCCGCAACGAGTGGCCGTGGCGCAGGCGGCCGAGCACCGAGCGGGGGCTCGACGAGCATGAGCTCGGGGGGCCGCGTCGGCTCGGCTGGAACGAACGGGGGCCGCGCAACGGCCGCGGGCGGCGCGGGCGCGATGACGAGCGCCGGCGGTACGTCGATGTCCGGCGGCGCCTCCTCGTGCTCCGGGGGCTGCACCAACGCGGTCTCGGGGTCGTGCAGCGCGCCCGTCGTACGCGTGACGGCCGTCGAGCTCGGTGCGCCGCTCAGTTACTCGACGGACGAGACATACGCCGTGCCGCTCGCGCTCGCTGCGAAACCGGACGGCGGTTCACGCATCGCGTGGGTGACGGGTTACGCGCATTACGGCAGCAGCACGGCGAGCCAAGTGCACGTCGGCGAGCTCGATTGCGGCGATCAGCTCACGGGCACGCCCTTCACGCTCGCTGGGCATGATTTTCAGGATCTCGCGGCCGATGCGAACGGCGGCGTGATCGTCGTCACACGCGACGCCGAGGGCGGTCCTGACGAGCAGCATTGCGGCGACGTGAACGACTTGTGCGTGCTGCCGACCGATCGACCCGGCTGTTACGACACGTACATGGTGCGTTACGACTGTGCGGGCCAGGAACAGTGGGCGACCAAGCTCACCTCCTCGAGCGACATGACGCCGCCCTACACCTCGGGTGGCGGCTACAACATGTTCGTCTGGTGGTACCAACACCACGGCCGGCTCGCGACCGACGGCACCAACTACGCGGCCTACTTCTGTGACGCCATCACCGTCACCAATGCGCAGTGCAGCGCGGGCGCCGACAAGGTCGACATCCACGAGGGGGACCGCATGAAAGTCGTCGCTCCCGACGGCTCGCTCGTCAAAGGTCACGACAGCTTCGATCTCGGTTGCAGCCACAGCTGGACGACGCGCATCGTGTGGGATCCACGCACGAGTCACTTCGTCATGGTGTGCGCGACCGACAACGACTGCCGCATCGCGCAGCCGAATCCCTATCGCACGATCGCCGCGGGCACTTGCGACGGCACGCTGTTCGGCGGCGATATCGTCAACGCCGGTACGGACGGCTACTGGACGGCTTGGAGCCAGGGCGGCAGCATTCGGCTCGAGCATTTCACGACGGGCGCCTCCGACAAGACCGTGACGACGGCGGGCAACACCAAGTACCCGCACCTCGTCGCGTTCGGCTCGAAGCACATGCTCCTCACGTGGGGCTCGGGCTCGGGTCTCGCCGCGCAAATCTACGACACGACGAGCGGTGATCCCGTCGGCGAACAGTTCAGCATCGCCGTACCGGATCACCCCTGGCAGTCCTTCAAGTCGTTTCCGGACGGCAGCGTCGCCTGGGCGTCCGTCGCCTCGGCGTCGAGCACCGTTCAGATCGCTCGCGTCATGCCCTGTAGCGATTGACGGCGCTCGGCCCTCGCTGAAGCGGGTGGTCCGGCCCTTCGGCGAGTAACCTGCGTGAACCATCATGCCACTCGCGAATCCCGAAGCGCTGGCGGCGCGCCAACTCGAGCTCGATCGCGAGCGCACGCGCCGTTTTCCGAGCCTACTCACGCGCAAGCAGGCCCGCATGAGCGAGTCACCGTTCGCTTTTCTGCGCGGTGCCGCGCCGCTCTTCTACGAAATCCTCGAGCAGGTGCCCGAGCTCGCCGAGGGGCCCGCCGGCGAGGGCTGGCTCGCCGGTGACTTGCATCTGGAAAACTTCGGCGCGTACAGCCCGGCTCGTGCCGCGGGGGTCGACAAGCGCGCGGCAGCCTTCAACCTGAACGACTTCGACGAGGCCGTGCGTGGACCGTGGCGCATCGATCTCTTGCGCTTGCTCACCAGTCTGATCCTCGCGGGCCGTGAGCTCGGCGTGAGCGGGCCCGTCGCGCTCGGTCTCGGGGCGCGCTTGCTCGAGAGTTACGTCGCGGCGGCGTTTCAAGGCGCGCCCGCGCCGGCCCCTCCGAGCTCGGTGGTCACGCTCGTCGAGCGCGTGGGTTCGCGCTCTCGACGAGAGCTGCTCGACGCGCGCACCGTCGTCGAGCGGGGCAAGCGGCGGTTCGTGCGTGGTGAGCGTTACCTGGACCTGCCGCCCGACACCTTCGCCGCGCTGCCTGCCGCCCTCGAAACCTACGTGCAGAGTGTCGTTCCCGAAGAACGCCCACGCCTCGATCAAATGGCCATCGTCGACGCTGCTCACCGTGTCGCCGGCACGGGCTCGCTCGGCGTGCTGCGCGTCGCAGTCCTCACGCTCGGTAAGGGCGTGCCGGACGGTCACTGGATCTTCGATCTCAAAGAGCAATCCGCGCCGAGCGCTACGGGTCTCGCGCATGCCTCCGAGCTTTCGCCCGCCGAGCGTGTGCTCACCGCGTTCCGGACTTGCGTCGCTCCGGTGCCGCGTCTGCTCGGGACGAGCCGGCTCGGCGCGAGCGAGCTCTTGGCGCGTCGCCTCACGCCGCAGGAGGACAAGCTCGACCTGCGTCAACTCAAACCCGAAACGCTCGGCCCCCTCGCGCTCTATCTCGGCGCGCTCGTCGGCATCGCGCATGCCCGCGGTGCCGCGGATAAACCGACGCTCCCGTGGTCGCCAGCCGAACAGCGCGATCTTTTACGGCGTGCCGCGCGGATGGCGTCGCTGCACGAAGCCATTTACCTCGAGTGGTGCTTTCTTTTGTAGTGATTGCTCGGGTGAGCCACGCGGGGCCCACCCGAGCTCCGCTGGCTTCAGCGAGCCGCCTTGCAGCCGCAGCCCGCGCCGCAGCGGCATGTCGCGCCACAATTGCACTGCTCTCCGCACGTGCAGCGCTCGGTCTTGGTACGCGCGCAGTCGCAGGCGGCCTTTTCGCACGAGCACTCGGTTTGCTTGGTGTTTTCCATGTCGTTGTCTCCTGTTACGGGCCCGTTCGGGCCGTTCTGCAAGGAAGACGCAGCCGCCCGCGGTTCATTACACTCCGTGCTGGCGCGAGCCGGCGCGAGCCTTATGCTGGCTCGGCGATGGAGGATTTCGTCGAACCCGTCCCCGAGACCGCCCCCGCCGTCGTGGCGGCGCTGGTCGCGAACCACCGAGAGTTTTTGAGCTTCGTCGAACGGCGCGTCGGCAGCCGGGCGCTGGCGGAGGAGATCCTGCAGGACGCCTTCGTGCGGAGCATGACGCGCGGGGAAGAGATTCGCGAATCGGCGGTAGGTTGGTTTTATCGCGTGCTCAAGCACGCCGTCATCGATCAGCAGCGACGCCGCGCGTCCGCCGATCGCCGGCTCGAGGCGTTTGCGGCGGAGCTTGCCGCGCAGAGCGAGCCCGATGCAGCGCTCGCGCGCGTCGCTTGTGAATGCGTGACGCGGCTCGCCGCGGGACTCAAAGCCGAGTACGCGGACGCACTCCAGCGCATCGACGTGGAAGGCGTCGCCGTGAAGGACTATGCCGCGAGCACGGGTATTTCGAGCAGCAACGCGGGCGTCCGCATCTTTCGCGCGCGCGCGGCGCTCCGTCGCGAACTTTCGCGCTCGTGCGGCACCTGCGCCGAACACGGCTGCCTCGACTGCTCGTGCGACACCACGCACGGCGCCTGCGGCTGAGGCCGGCCGTCCCGCGCCGAGCGGAGTCGCGGCGCGTCGAAGTCACAGCTCGCGGCCCTGCGCGGTCTAGCTCGTATGAACCTGCTCATTCTCGGCGCGACCGGGCGAACCGGCCGCGAAGTCACCCGTGTGGCGCTCGCGCGAGGTCACCACGTGACCGTGTACGTGCGCTCTCCGAACAAGCTCGGTCCCGAGCGCGCGTCGTTGCGCGTCGAACAGGGCGACGCGCTCGACACCGAGCGTCTGTCGGCAGCGCTCGTCGGGCAAGACGCCGTCGTCTCGGCGCTCGGCTTGCCGGCAAAGCTCGCGCTCCGGCCGAGTAATTTCATGGCCGAAGCGGCGGCGGCGACCGTGGCGGCGATGAAGCGCGCGGGCGTCGGCCGTCTCGCGATCGTCTCGGCGGCCGTGCTGTTTCCGCAAAAGGGCTTCTTTTACGCGTTCTTCCGCTGGTTTTTGCGCCATCACGCGTGTGATCTCAGCGCGATGGAGACGGTCGTGCGCGCGACCGACCTCGACTGGACCATTGCGAGGCCGCCGCGGTTGGTCACCGGGGACGACGAGCCGCTGCGCATCGCTCAGGGCGCGCTACCGGACAAGAGTTACAAGCTCTCGTTTCGCGCGCTAGCGTCGTTTCTCGTCGAGTGCGTCGAGCAGCGCCGCTACGGCGGTCAGATCGTGGGGCTTGCCCGCTGAGTGCGCCCTTTACGGACCTCGTGCCGGGCCCCATGAACTGCGCGTGGGTAGTCCCGACAGCGCTAGCAAGGCAGACGCTGAGCGTCTTGCGACGTTCCAGGCGCAGCGCTCGACGCTCGTCGCGCTCGCTTACCGCATGCTGGGCGATGTCGCGCGGGCCGAAGACATGGTGCAGGAAGCGTGGGTGCGCTGGCAAAGCGCCGTCGGGCCGATCGAATCGCCGCGCGCGTACTTGGTGACTACCGTGACGCGCCTGTGCTTGAACGAGCTCGACAGCGCGCCGCGCCGGCGGGAAGAGAGCCGCAGCGATCGCTTGCCCGAGCCCGTCGAGCTCGCGGTGCTCGATGGCGCGGGTGAAGAGCTCGAGCGTTGGGATGACGTGGCGATGGCTTTTCTCGTCGTGCTCCAGCGCCTCACGCCGAGCGAGCGCGCCGTGTTCCTCCTGCACGACGCGTTCGATTTCGAGTACCGCGAGATCGCGGAGCTCGTCGGACGCAGTGAGCCGGCGTGCCGCAAGCTGCTCGAACGCGCGCGGCGTGATCTCCGCGACGGCCGTCGCATGCTGGCGCCTTCCCGCGACGAGCATCGCCGGCTGCTCCAAGCCTTCGTCGGGGCCGCCACCGCCGGCGACATTGCCGCGCTCCTCGCTTTGCTGGCCGAAGACGCCGTGCTCGTGAGCGACGGCGGACTCGAAGGTCGCTCCGTTGCGGGGATCCGAAATCTCAAGCAGCCCCTGCGCGGTGCGAGCCACGTCGCGCATTTCGTCGTCGCGACGACGAGCCGCGGCCTGCCCCTGTTCGAACTCGAGGAACGCGAGCTCAACGGCCGTCCCGCAGTCGTTTTCTATCGCGAGGGTGAAGCCACGGCCGCCCTGCTGCTCGGCATTGCAGACGGCAAAATCGAGCGCGTCTTTTTCCACGCCGACACGACGCGCCTCGGGCACTTGGGACCACGCGCCGAAAGCCGCTAAGTCCCGGCGCTTGCGGTGCTAAGCTGCTGGTTCCTGAACGGTGGCGGCTAGTACTTGCAAAGGGAACCGCATGGGACGACGAGTCGGTGGGTCGAGGACAACCATAAAGGCTCTGCGTGGTGTGGCGCGGGCCAGTTCGCTCACGCTCGGGATTGGCTTCGTCTGGCTGTCGTCCTGCGGCGAATCGGAACGTCACGGCTCGCCTCCACCGGCGCACGGCGTGGCGGGTAGCGGGAGTGCCGGTCGTGGAGCGGCCGGTGGGAGTAGCGCGGCAGGCAGTGCCGGAAAGGGGAGTGCAGGCACGGCTGCTCTGCCTGGGAGTACCGGTGGAGGCGAGTCGACGGCGGGCGCTGGCGACGGGGGCATGTCCGGGGCAGCGGGAGGCGCCGGGACGACTACGGATCAGGGCGGCACCACCAGTGTCGGCACGAATGCCGGAGCAGCAGGTGAGGCCGGCAAGGGGCAGAGCGGCTCGGGTGGCAGCTCGAACACGACGTGCCACTCGACACGTGCCGCCACGCCGGCGTTGCCCCTCGCGACCGAGCTCGATCCCGACCAAGTGGCGCTCGCGGCAGCCGTCATCGGCTCGTGCTGGGACGACGACGGCGTTAATCGCAACGCGAGCCACTTGTGGCACGCGAACCTCGCGGCGGGTCGCTTTTACTACCGCACCGCGACCGAGCTTGCTTGCGTCGTGAACGCCGGTTGCGGCTGCGACGCGATCGATCACTGCTTCGGCTTCGATATCGGACCCTCCGCCGCGTGCGACTCGAGCTGTGAGGACGGCGTCTTCACCGGGTGCGGGCGCGACGTAGGTCTCGCGGACGGCTATCGCGCGACCTTCGATTGCAACAGCGTCGGCTTGGCGTGCGATACGACGGCGCTCTGCGTGGACGGACCCACGACGACCTGCGACGTTGCCACGTTCGTCCCGGGTTGCACCGCCGATGGCCGTCCCGAGTTCTGCGACGCTGGCGTCGTTTGGCACGGCGCGGCGTGCGACGCGCTGGGGCTCGCCTGCGCGCAAGGCGCCTGCGTCGGCAAGGGTGCCGACTGCCAGACTTACCTCGGCGACGGCGAAGTCATCGAGTTCGACGGCGCCGGCTGCGCCGGTGACACGCTCGAGGCGTGTGTCGGCGGCAAGAGCGCGACGCTCGACTGCACCACGCAAGGACCCGGATTCGGCTGCCGCGAGCACGACGGTGCGTTCTTTTGCGGCCTCGCGAGCGAGTGCGTTCCGGCCGCCGAAGGCTCTGATTCGAGCTTTGCCGCGAGCTGCGACGGCAGCGTGCTCACCTTCTGCAACGCGGGGCGTGTCGAGCACGTGGAGTGCACTTCACTCGGCTTCACGGGCTGCGACATCGACCACGCGAAGGGGCACTACGGCTGCGTGCCGCGGCAATTCGAGTAGTCGTCTTCCGCTACGGCGGCAGCCGGAAGGCCGCGAACCTCAGAAGTGCACCCCGACCGTGAGCCCCAGCAAATAAGCGAGTGTGCGATACGTGCCTTCGGGACTCTCGACGCCGGTGGTCGCGTCTTTCGGCAGAAATTTGACGATCATGTAGCCGAGATCGACGTTCCAAGCGCGCCGCCCGTAACCGAGCCCCATCGTCACGTCGATGCGGTTCGAATCGGGCAACGCCGGGCCGAGGCCGGAGGACGGGATGGCACCGTGATCGAAGATGAGCCCGCCGCGCGCGTGCAAGCCTCTGAGCGGCGTGAGAAAGTCGACGCCGCCGCGCACGGTGTAGGTGTTCTCGCCTTTGGGCGCGAGTGTGCGATCGGGTGCCGTCGCAAAGTCGATCGGAATGCGATCGTAGGTGGACCAGAGCACGACGTTCACGTCGAAGCCGAGCGTGAGCCGCGGCGTCGGGCGGCCCATCACGCCGGCGGTGATGATGTCGGGCAAGGTGAAGGCGGCGCTGCCCGGCTGGTCGGCGAGGGCGCGCGCGAAGTCGGGGTTTTGGGGGCTGAAGTCCGCTCTGCCTTCGAACGAGAGCTTCGTGCGGCTGCGGTAGGTGAGCGCGAACTGAAGGCGCTCGGGGATGGCGCGATACAGCACGGCGGCGTTGAAGCCGTAGCCCCAGCCGCCGCCGGCGAGACGCACGTCCCCACCGACGATTACCGGCAAGCCGTTGCGAAAATCGACGGCGCCGCGCGTCGCGTCGAAGCCGGCGGCGAGCGACCAGTTTGAACTCAGGGCGAATGCGACGTTCGGGTTGATCGTCACTGTCTGCAACGATGCCGAAATCGCGCTTTCGCGGCCGACCCAGTCGTACGGCCATTTCACGCCGATGCCGAACGCACTATAAACGCCGATGCCGAGCGCGAGCCGGTCGGTGATTTTGCCGTTCACGAAGAGCGCGGGCAGCAAGTAGTTACCGCGCTCGCTGCTCGTTTGGGCGCCAGTCGCTTTGAGCTCGAAGCTCGAGCGCGCCGTGACGAACACGCCGCCGATCGACCCGTTGACGCCGTCCTGGTACGCAAGGCCCGCAGGATTGAACCAACCCGCGGCGGGCTCGGATGCGTCCGCGCTCACGGCCGAACCGCGGCCGATGCCCTCGCCGGAAAGGTCGTAAATCAAGAAGCCGCTCGCACCGCTCGGCAGCGCGGCGAGCGTCGTTGCCGAAAAGCAGGCGAAGGCCGCGAGGAGTGCTCTCATGGCGCCTCGAAGGCAAAGCAGTAGACGAGATTGTCGCGCGTGAGCCCCGTGAGTGGGCCGAAGACGGGATTGTCGAACAACGTCGCGAGCTGCGCCCGCCCTGCTTCGAGCACGACGGCGTCGGCGTCGGCCACGCTCGAAACCAGGCTCTTGCCGCTCGCGTCGGCGACCGGATACGCGAGCGAAAGCAACACCGAGATCGGTGCCGGCACGAGGGGCGCTCCGCTCGGCGCGCGCAGATCGTTCGTCATGAATACGCCGTACTGATGTCCCGCCACGAACGGCGCCTTGCCGCGCATGACGATGGTGCCCTCGGTGTATTCGGCTTCGATCTCTGGAAATCCCGCCACGAGGTCACCGGTCGCGGCGGCGCTCAGATCCATGAGCACGACCGAACCCGGAACCTTGCGCACGACGAATGCCGACACGCTCGCCGGATCCACGGGCCCGTGCACCGCGACGCGAATTTCGTTGGCTGCACTCATTTCCGGCACGAGACCAACACTCGGATCGAGCTCGGCGACGGAGGCCGTGTGGATCGGGAACTCCCACAGCACGGCGACTTCGCTCTTCGGTAGCCCGGCGCCTGCAAGTCGCTGCCAGATGCCGCTCGCGAGGTAACTCTCGCGGATCGCTTCGAGCGTCACGGCGCTGGCTCGCGCCGCGGCGTCAGCCTGCGTCTGGGCGAGGAGCTCCAAAGCCGGGCAATGCGGGTCGATGGCTTCGGGGGTCGCGGCACCGCACGTGAGGGACGAATCTTGTTTGAGAAGCGCCTGTGTCGGCGAGCCCACGACTTCGGTGCCCGACCTCGCTCGGACGCCCTGCTCGTAGCCGCGCACCGCGACGAAGTACGTTTCGCCGACGGCCCAGCTCGGCACGGCGCGCACGGTGAGCGCCCGCGCCGTGTCGTCGAAGCCGAGCGCCACGTTCGGTGTCGTACTCGGGTTTCGCAGCGGCACGATCACGACGTTGTCGCCCAGCGTCAACGTGCTCGGCTCGAGCACCGCCGTGGCGGGCGCCGAGACGGGCGACAACGTCGGAAAGCCGTCGAGCGTCTCGAGGTAACGATCGAATTGGCACTCGGCCGGTGACAAGCCCTCCGATTTTGAACAATCGGCCGGCAGCGGCGTGCCGGCGAGCGCGAAATCGATGCGGCCCGTCGTGGGGTTGACGATGAGCCCCGTCGGCTGCGGCACGCGAGGCGGCGCCGCCTCGGTGTCGAACTCCATGGCCTCCGGCACCGGATCGTGGCCGATGTCCGGTGTGCAACTCGCCGTGACGAGCAACGCGCTGAAGGCGAGCTCGGGGCCGACCCTGCGGGCCCTCATTTCACCTCGACGTAGCGGCCCTGTGGCGAGCCGTATGCCGCCGGAATGTTCGGCACGCCGTCGCCGTCGCTGTCCGGCAACGCCGAAACGTAACCGAGCAGGGCTTGCCACTGCTTGAGCTCCTGCACGCCTTTGGTCTTGGGATCGGCGTCGATGAAGCGCGTCGTCGGATCGATGGGCGTCTTGCAGTCCGAGTCCTTGGCAGTCACGCTGAGCAAGCCCCCGGTGAACTGCTCGACCACGCCGAGTAACCCGGCGACGTAGTTCGTCGTCACGATCTTGTAGCAAGTCGTCGTATCCGTCGGATCGAGCTCCTGCTCGCCGTCCGGCGTGACGAGCGAGATGCGGGAGATGCGCCCGAGCGGGTTGCCCTGACCGTGCTCGACCTTCAGTCCGGACACTTGCAAAAAGTAGTCGTTCGACGCGAGCTCCGGCGCCAAGCCGAGTTCGAGCCCGGACGCGATGTCCGCTGCGTTCAGATAAAACGTAACCAGCGGAAAGCCCGGCATTTGATCCGGCCCAATCCCGTCCGGCGTCACGCGGAACAAATCCGAGAACCACACGTTGCCCGCCGTGCCCTGCTTGATGTCGGCTCGGAGCTGTCCGTTGGCCTCGACCGCAATCAGAGGCGGATCGTCCGGCTCGAGTGCCGCGCCGAGCGTGCGATAGGCGTCGGTGACGAGGTTGCCGATCGGAGCTTCCGCGTACTGGGGGAGCGGCAGATCCGTCTCCGTGGTCGCCACGACGTCGCGGTACGCGAGGTCCGCCGTCGAGAGCGCGGCGTCGATCACGTCGACGTAGGCATCGACTTTCGTCTGCGTGGCCGCGTCGCCGGCGATGGAGTCGTCGATGTCGCGGAGCGTATAATCGTCGATCGTCAGCGTCGCCGTCTCACCGGCTTTCGTGGCGGGCGTGACGGAGAGCGACAGCTCGCCGAGGAAACGACCATACGAGCCAGCGGTGACGATCCACGTGCTTCCGACTTGTACCGGCTGACTGAGCGAATCGTGCGTGTGCCCGCTCACGATGAGATCGATCCCCGGCGCGTCCATGGCAAGCTTCGCGTCTTCACCCGTGCCGTCCGCGTGAATGCCCGAGTGGGAAAGCGCGACCACGAGATCGACGTGGTCGGTCTCGCGCAGCTCCGTCACCATGCGCTTCGCGGCGTCGGCGATCGCCTCGAACGTCACCGGTGCGGCTTGGGGTGTCACCGTCGCGGCGTCGCTGCCGAGCAGGCCAAAGAAACCGACTTTTAGCTTGCCGACCGTTTTCACGAGCTTCGGCTGGATCATGCCGGCGCTCGCCACGGCTTCGAGCGCGTCGTCGCCCGCATCGTCGGCGCTAAATTGCAGGTTGCTCGCGACGATCGGCACCTTCACGCCTTGTGTCCGCGCCGCGTTCAGGATTGCGGCGAGCCCCGCCGAGGTCCAATCGAATTCGTGGTTGCCGAGCGTCGTCGCGTCATACCCGAGGTCCTGTAGAAAGGTCAGCTCGGACGCTTGCGTCGTGCCGAGCAGCTCGAAGAGTGTGCCCATCATGAAATCGCCCGCGTCGAGCAGCAGCACCGGCTCGTGAGCGCTCTCGGCGCTCGCTCGCTCCGAAGCGATCGCTGCGGCAAGACGGGCCACGCCGCCCTGCGTCGTGTCGTCACCTTTCGTGAGCGGTGTGTAGTCCTCTTCGGGCGCAAAGCCGTTCAAATGGGAATGCAGATCATTCGTATGCAATATCAATAGCTTCTGGGTCGTGCTCGAGCTCCCGCTCGGCGGCGCGGGCTCGTCGCTGCCACAGCCGGCCGTCGCCAGACCGAACGCGATGCCCAAAGTAAGACCACTCCAAACTTGAAAACCGGCACGCGGATTCCTCGTCATCGAGACCCTCTTGGTGATGAGCGCTAGGCTACCCCGAGCGGGCTGCCGGGTGTTGGCGCAAAAAGCCCCGGGGCCGCGGACTTCACGCGCACTCAGGTCCGTGTCGAGTCGGGCACGTGTGGCGTGGGATCATGCCGTAGCAGGCCGATCGTTTGGCTTTTCCTCGGCCTGCCCGGCTGCACGAGTGCAGTCGACGCCAGTCCCGCGGCGCTCGGCGCAGAGGAGGAGACGTCCCGTACGAGCGACGCGCTCGTCGGCTCGGCCGGCGCTGTAGCAGAGCCGTCGGTCGTCGCGAGCGAGCTCTTGGGGCAAGCCGACGAGGTAGTGGGGACGCGCTGGGATTGGACGCTCGGCAAAGCTCAGTACGATTGGCTGGCTCGCACGCTGCACGAGCGTTTTGCTGGGTTTGACGCTCGGATTGACGAGGCGACGCCGCTTTGGTTTCTTGCGCGCTCAATGGTCCGGGCATGAGCGATCTCGACGACCGCGTGACGAGCTGGTTACAGGCGGAGCTCGAGGATAACCTCGACGAAGACTACGAGCTCGAGCTCGGCGACTCGCCGTTGAGCGCCGAGATCGCGAAGATCTACCAAGGCAACCCGCGTCCGACGCTCGAGCGCAGCAAGTACTTCCGCGAGCTCTTGAAGCTCCAATCCGAGCTCATCAAGCTCCAGACCTGGGTCGCCCACACGGGCGCAAAGATCGTCGTGTTGTTCGAGGGTCGTGACTCGGCGGGCAAGGGCGGCGCCATCAAGCGCATCACGCAACGGCTCAATCCGCGCGTCTGCCGCGTGGTAGCGCTCCCCGCGCCGAGTGAGCGGGAAAGGAGCCAGTGGTACTTTCAGCGCTACGTGCCGCACCTGCCCGCGGGCGGCGAAATCGTGCTGTTCGACCGCTCCTGGTATAACCGTGCCGGCGTCGAGCGCGTGATGGGCTTTGCCACCGACGCGCAAGTCGAGCAGTTCTTCGTCGACGCGCCGGCGTTCGAGCAGCTGCTCGTGCGCTCCGGCATCATCCTGCTCAAATATTGGTTCTCCATTTCGGACGAAGAGCAGCAGCTGCGCTTTCTGACGCGCATCCGCGATCCGATGAAGCAGTGGAAGCTCAGCCCGATGGACCTGCAGTCACGGGTGCGTTGGGAGGAGTACACGACCGCCAAGGAAGAGATGCTCGAGCGGACGAACACGCCCGACGCGCGCTGGTACCTGGTCGAGGGCAACGACAAGCGCGCGGCGCGCCTCAACTGCATCCATCATTTGCTCGAACGGGTGCCGTACACGGAGGTGCCGCACGACCCCATCGCCCTGCCCGAGCGCGTCTTCGACCCCGACTACGAGCGCAAGAAGCTCCCGCGCGAGATGTACGTACCGAACGTCTATGGCCATCCGGCCGATGCGGGATAACCCGCGAGGCGTGCGCTCAATCCTTCTCGTAGTCGGGCAGCTCTAGCTCGTCCCGTACCGAGCGGCCTACCAGTTGCTTCGCCACGAAAGGCAGCGCAAACGCGTTCACCAGCAGGTTGCGCAGCGCGAGCCCGAAGCCCGTCTGGGGTACGAAAAATCCGCGAAGTTTCAGCGCCGAACGCTGCTTGTCGCGCAAAAATACCCGCAGTCGCGCTGCGTATTGCTCGAGACCTCGGCTCCAATCGTTCCCAGCGCGGTGTAGCTCGCCCGCAAGCACGTACGCCTCGATCATCGCCAAGCCGGTGCCTTCACCTGCCAGGAATGACACGCACGCCGCGGCGTCGCCGACGAGCGCCACGCGTCCTCGACTCCACGTATCGAGTCGGACTTGATTCACGGAGTCGAAGTAGAGCTCGTCGACGCCCGCCATGCGAGCGATGATATCCGGAACCTCCCAGCGCATGCCCGCGAAGGCTCGCTGCAGCGCGCCCTTCACGTTCGTCCGCACGAGCTCGCCGTCCAGCAACTCGGAGCGGCAAATCAAGAGCACGAGCGTCTCGCCGTCGCGCAGCGTCATGCGCGCTACCTGGCGCTTCGGTTCGGTGTGCGAGACGTAGGTGAGCTCGTCCTGGTGCGGGTAGTGCTCGAGACGAAACGCCGCCACGTGGCAGCCGAGCGCCCGTTCGTGGCGGGGATCATCGCCGAAACCGACGGCGCGTATGCGCGAGTGCAGACCGTCGGCGCCGATCACTAGATCGAAGCGCTCGTGCCCGCCGTCGGAGAGCGCGGCCGTGATCTCGCCGGCATCCTCGTGAAACCCCACGATCGAGGTGCCGAAATGAACGACTACGTCCTGACACGCGCCCAGCAGCGCAGCCGCGACGTCGGCGCGGGCCACGCTGATGAAACGTCCTCCCAGGGTCTCGCGGATGGGTTCGACGGCCAAGCTTGCGACCTCGCGGCCGTCCGCCTCGACCATCTTCAGCCGGCGCATCGCGTAGCCTCGTTCCACGATGGGCCCGAGGATCCCCATGCGCTGGGCCAGGTCGTAACCAAGTCCCCAAAAGTCGATGACGTACCCGCCGGCGCGCGGAGCCGGCGCTTTCTCGAACAAGACCGGTTCGTGACCGAAGCGTTTGAGCCAGTACGCAAGTGCAGGGCCGGCGATGCCGCACCCATTGATGCCGATTTTCATCACCGAACTCCCTTACTTGCTGAGGGCACCTTAGCCTTCTGGTTCGCGCGGGGCGGCCTCCGCCGCGCGCGGCGCGACGGCACGCTGCTGGTAAGCCTGCACGATCGTCTGGTCATCGACGTAGCCGAGCAGGGCACCGTTTGCGTCCGTGACGGGAAGCTCGCGCAGGCCGCTGGCCAGCATGCGCTCGATCACGAGCGCCAAGTCGTCGTCTGCGCGCACGGTGACGGGCGGTCGCATCAAGTCGAAGGCAGTGGTCAGCGCCACGAGCTCAGCGGAGGCTTCGAGCATCGCGATTTCGTCGTGGGTGATGAGGCCGAGCACGTGACGTTCGGCGTCGATCACGGGAAAGACGTGCGTAGTGCCGAGCTTGCGACAGCGGAGCAGGAGCTCCTCGCCCGAGGTTCCGAGGCCGAGCGCGAGCGGGTGGTGCAGGTACGAGGAGACCCGATGGCTCTCGCCGGCGCCTGGCGTGTTCAGCTCGACGCCGTCTTGCTCGAGCAGAGCCTCGTACACGGAGTGAGCCCGAAACTGTCGCGCGAGCACGTACGCCGTCATGTTGGCGAGCATGAGCGGCAAGATCAGCGAATAGGCGCGCGTCATCTCGATGATGATGAGGACGGACGTGAGTGGCGCGCGGATCACGCCGGCGAACATCGCGCCCATGCCGACGAGCGCGAACGCGCCGTCCGCTTCGTCGAGGTGGTGGAACCAGGTCGCGTCGAGGACGCCGATCGCGCCGCCGAGCGTCCCGCCGATGAACAGCGCGGGCGCGAAGATGCCGCCCGCGCCGCCGCTCGAATAAGACGCGACCGTAGCGACCAATTTGAGCCCGCTCAGCCCGAGCAACACCCACCAGACATACTGGCCTTTCAGCGCGTTCTCGAGCGTCGCGTAGCCGCCCCCGGTGACTCCCGTCGCTTTGAAAGCGATCACGCCGACCACGGCGAGCACCCCGGTTGCCGCGCCGCCGAGGCCCGGGCGCGCCCAGACCGGAAGGAACGCGACGCGCCGCAGCGCCGAGCGCAACCAGAGCAGCGATTCCGTGAAGGCCGTCGCCATCAGCCCCGCGCCCACGCCGATCCCCGCATAGAGCACGAGCGACGACGCATGGAGCAGGCCGTAGGTGCTCGGCACGTCGAACACCGGGTTCTCTCCCAATAAGCTGCGCTCGATCACGGCCGCGAGCGCCGCAGCCACGATCACGCCCGACAGCATTGCCTGATCGAGATTGCCGACCACCTCTTCGATCGTGAAGGTGACGGCCGCGATCGGCGCGTTGAATGCCGCCGCGATACCCGCCGCCACGCCGACCGGGAGCAGTCGTCGTCGTGTCTTGGCGGATACGCCGACCACGCTGCCGAGCAGGCTCGCGAGACCGGCGCAAATCTGTACGGTGGGGCCTTCGCGGCCGAGCGAGGCGCCGGAGCCAATCTGCAGTGAGCCGACGAAGAACTTGCCGACCGCGTCGCGCACCGGCACGACGGGCGGGCTCGACGCGAACGCCATCTTCACTTGGGGAATGCCGCTACCCCGCGCGCCCGGCACCACGTATTCGAGCAGCACCCCGCAGATCACTCCCCCGACGAGCGGCGTCGCGATCGTCCACGGGATCCACGCGTTCCCCGCCATTCCAAGCGCGGGGCCGATCAAGTGAGCCTCGCAAAAGTCGATGCTGAAGTGAAAGGCGACAGCAGCGAGCCCACACAGCCCGCCGATCGCGACGGTGAGCAAGAACAGCCGCTGGGGCTCGGTGGGCGCGAGCCGGATCTCGAGGCGTAGAAGATAGAGTCGCCAGAGGCGCAGCGCCCGCCGCGCCTGTTTCGAAACACGCGCGGCAAGAGAGCCTCGGTCGCGCGCGGGACGGCGGAGTGCCGGTTCGAGCGCGGGGCGGGGATGCTGCCCCGAAGACGGATGGCCGTCGATCACGCGCTGATTCTCGCGGAGCTACACCGGAGACCGTTGCGATCGATCGTGAATTTTTGCGGGCCCCCTTGGTGAGGCCCGAAAAATTCACTGCCTCTTGGCGAGATCTGTCTCCTGGTGGCTGTCTTGTCTCGATACAGCCAAGCAAGCTTGGGTGTAGAACAGCTTGCGGATTCGCGCCCGAGAGCATTCGCGACGCAGCGGCTCATGCTGTTAAGCGCGACGTAGCACCGGACGGTTGGGGCATCAACCGCGTCGAGGCCCCTGACGCCGACAACATCGGGGCTCAAACGACGGTTCGAGAGCTCGGCGCTTACCGTGACAGAAACGTTCAGGCGTCGGATTTTTCGCCGTCGCGCTCGAGGAGCCGTTACGCGGCCGGCGCGGTCGCGCGGATCAAGTAGTCGAATGCACCGAGCGCTGCCTTGGCTCCGTCACCCGTCGCAATGATGATCTGCTTGAACGGGACGGTCGTCGCGTCACCGGCCGCGAACACGCCTGGAACGCTCGTGCGGCCGTGATGATCGACCACGATCTCGCCGAAACGATTGAGCTCGACCGTGCCGCGCAGAAAGTCCGTGTTCGGCAGCAGGCCGATTTGCACGAAGATGCCCGCGACGGTGAGGTCCTTGAGTTCGCCCGTGACGCGATCTTCGTAGCGAAGCGCCGTCACTTGGCGGCCGTCGCCGAGCACCTCGGTCGTGCGCGCGTTCGTCACGATCTCGACGTTCGTGAGACTCCTGAGTTTGCGCTGGAGGATGTCGTCGGCTTTGAGCGCGGGCATGAACTCGAGCAACGTCACGTGCGCGACGACGCCCGCGAGATCGATCGCGGCCTCCACGCCGGAGTTGCCGCCGCCGATCACGGCGACGCGCTTGCCTTTGAAGAGCGGGCCGTCGCAGTGCGGACAGTACGTCACGCCGCGCGTCCGATACTCCGTTTCGCCGGGCACGTTCATGTCGCGCCAGCGAGCGCCCGTCGCGACGATGACCGTCTTGGCCTCGAGCTCGGCGCCGCTCTCGAGCTCGAGGTGATGGAGCGCGCCGGCCGCGCCCGTCACGAGTCGCTTTGCCCGCTCGTGTTTGATGAGATCGACGGGATAGGCGCGGACGTGCTGCTCGAGCGCCGCCGCGAACTTCGGCCCTTCCGTCTCCGCGACGGAGATGAAGTTCTCGATCGCGAGCGTGTCCATCACCTGCCCGCCGAAGCGCTCGGCGACGATGCCCGTGCGCAGGCCCTTGCGCGCCGCGTAGATGGCGGCCGCGGCGCCCGCCGGCCCGCCCCCCACGATCAACATGTCGAACGGCTCCTTGTGGTTCAGCTTCGCGACGCGTCGCTGCTCGTCGCTGCTGTCGATCTTGGCGAGCAGCTCCTCGAGCTCCATGCGGCCTTGTCCGAGCCGCTCGCCGTTCAGATAGAGCGTCGGTACCGCCAGCACCTGCCGCTCGTCGACTTCGGCGCGGAAGAGCGCGCCGTCGACGGCCGTGTGCGTGACGTTCGGGTTGCGCGCCGCCATCAGGTTCAACGCCTGCACGACGTCGGGGCAGTTTTGGCACGACTGCGAGAAATAGGTCACGAAGTGCAGCGGACCCTGGACCGCCTCGATTTGCTTGAGTGACTCGTCGCTCACCTTCGGCGGATGGCCAGTGACGTGCAAGAGCGCGAGCACGAGCGAAGTGAACTCGTGTCCGAGTGGCAGCCCTGCGAAGCGCACGCGCGGCTCTTCTCCCGGAAGGTGCACCGCGAAGCTCGGCCGCCGCACTTCACCGTCGTCGTCTGCGAGCGGCTCGACGCGCACGAGCGGCGACGCTTCCTCGAGATCGCGCAAGAGCGAGCGCAGCTCCGTGGACGCCTCGCTTGCGTCGAGTGCGGCCGTGAGCACCACCGGGCGCTGCAAGAGCCCGAGATACGTCCGTAGCTGAACCTTCAAATCGTCGTCGAGCATGGCGTCCTCGCAAAAACGGGCGATCTGGACGAGCGCGCGGAGTAATCGGCTGATCGCCGTCCGCGCGCCCCGTCCCTTTCGATGCGAACCTCGATACTCAGATCTTGCCGACGAGATCCAAGCCGGGCTTGAGTGTCTTTTGACCCTCGGTCCACTTGGCGGGGCACACCTCGCCCGGGTGCGAAGCGACGTACTGTGCCGCCTTCACCTTGCGCAGAAGCTCCTTGGCGTCGCGACCGATGCCGTTGTCGTGGACTTCGCAGAGCTTGATCTCGCCCTTGGGGTTGACCACGAACGTGCCGCGGAGCGCCAGGCCGGAATCCCCGCCTTCGGTGATGAGCACCTCGAAGTTGCGCGAAAGGGTCGTCGACGGATCCCCGAGCAGCGGGTACTTGACCTTCTTGACCGCTTCCGACACGTCCTGCCACGCCTTGTGCGCGAAGTGCGTGTCGGTCGAGACGCCGTAGATCTCTACGCCGAGCTTCTTGAACTCCTCGTAGTTGTCGGCGAGATCCTCGAGCTCGGTCGGACAGACGAACGTGAAGTCCGCCGGGTAGAAGAAGAACACGCTCCACTTGCCGAGCACGCTCTCGTTCGAAACGTCGAAGAACTTCCCGTTCTGGTATGCCGTGGCTTTGAACGGCTTGATTTGAGTATTGATGAGCGACATGAACGATCTCCTTGGGTTTCTTCGGTGGGGCGGCGCCCTCGGCGTCCGCCCACGCCCGGGAATGTAGGCGCAACACCCCGCCCAATCCAATCGAACGTTTTGTAGACTAGTTCAAAAAAAGTGATACTCCAAAGGGGTCATGGACCTGTCGCAGGTGACGCTGACCCAGATGCGCTACGCCGTAGAAATCGAACAATCCGGCAGCTTTAGGCAGGCAGCGAGCGCCGCGCACGTCTCGCAATCCGGCCTCAGCATGCAAATCCAAAAATTGGAGGACCTGCTCGGCACGGTCCTCTTCGATCGCAGCAAGAAGCCGGTCTTGCTCACGCCGGCGGGGGCCGCGGCGCTTGCGCAGATGCGCACCATCCTGCGCGAGACCGAACGTCTCGGGCAAATCGTGGTCGACGGCGGCGAGCCCGGCGGTCGTTACCGGCTCGGCGTCATCCCCACGCTCTCCCCGACAGTCATCCCGCTCTTCCTCGGGCCGTTCTCGCGTGCGTACCCGCGCGTCGAGCTCGTGGTCGAAGAGCTGAAGACGGAGGAGATCATCACGCGCCTGCGCGCCGACACGCTCGACGCGGGTCTGCTCGCGACACCACTCGGCGTAGCCGGCCTGAGCGAGAAAGTGCTCGGGCTCGAAGGCATGGTCGCGTACTTGCCGCCCGGCGATCCGCTCGCGACGCAGCACCAAATCGCGCAGTCCGAGCTTGCCGACCGCACGCTGTGGGTGATGCCCGAGGGTCATTGCTTCCGCAGTCAGGTGCTCGCGTATTGCCGTCCGCGCCAACGCCAGGGAGGGGCGGGGATCCGCTTCGAGAGCGGCAGCTTTCAGACGCTCGTCAAGCTCGTGGACGACGGGCTCGGCGCCACGGTGCTGCCGGATCTCGTCGTGCGCGAGCTGCCGGCGGCGCGGCGCAAGGCGCAAGCGCGTCCGCTCGTCTCGCCTGCGCCCGTGCGCGAAATCGGCCTCGTGACCGCGCGCTCCGATTTGCGGCGCAGCGTGACGGACGTGCTCGAAGCCACGATCCGCGCAGCGCTCGCGGAGGTGCTCACGCCGGCACCGAAGCGGGCGCGGCGACTGGACCCGATGGGCGTCGAGTAGCGTAATTTTATGAAGCGTAGTGTCCATTGCTCGCACTCCTGTCCATGAAGTTTCGTCTCATGCGCGAATCGTCTGCGCGTGGCGTCGCAAACCGCCACGGATCGCCCTAAATCGCCCTGCCGTTCGCGTCGACAGCGCTGGACACACTTCGCATTCGGAGGAACGCTTCTTAGCGAACTGCGATGCGGGCCTCACTCACGCTGCTGGCGCTTTCAATCGTTGGTGTCCCCGCCTGTGACGGCAATTCGCAGCGGTCGAACGGCTCGGACACGGGCGGGGTCGATGCAACGGGCGGCTCGGGCGTTGCGCCGGGCGGCGCACCGAGCGCTGCCGGCATGTCGTCGAACAACGGCGGAGTCGGGAACGGCGCTGCTGGCGCGGCGAGTGGTGCTCCGAGCACGGCCGGCGTGGCCATGGGCGGCGCGCAGAGCAGTAGCGCGGGCGGAGCGAGCGAGCACGGCGGCGCTCCAGCGAGCGGCGGTCACGGCGCTGCGGGCGGCAGCGGAGGCGGCTCCGGTGCAAACGGCGGTACGAACGGGGGCTCGAGCGGAGCGCTCGGCGCAGGGGGCGCAACGAGCGGCACGGGCGGCGCGCTCGGGGCGGGTAGCGGTGCGGGCGGCTCGAGCAGCCAAGCGACCTGCTCGCGCGAGCTATTGAAGAGCACGGTGACGGCGTATTTCACTGCGCTCGCCGCGCACGATGCTTCGACGTTGCCGCTCGCCGACAGCGTCAAGTTCACCGAAAATGGCCAGGTGCTCATGCTCGGGAAGGGCCTGTGGATGACCGCGGGCGCCGTCAAGGGCTCCTTCAGCGCTTACGACACCGAGACGTGCAACGCGGCCACGCAGGCAGTGGTACCCGACGGAAGCATGGATATTCCGTTTGCGCTGCGTATCAAACTCGCAGCCCAAAAGATCACCGAGATTGAGACGATTGCCGTGCGGCCGGGCGACTACAAAGTGAGCGGCTCGGCTTTCGCTTCCGACACGAACGCGCTCCTCATGAGCATCAGCAGTGTGCACTGGGAGGATCCGGTACCCGCCGGCATGCAGAACACACGTGACGAGATCACGGCTTGGGTCGACAAATACTTCCGTGCTTTCCCGAACGGCGTTTGCAACACGACGAGCAGCTGCAAGCGCATCGAGAACGGCGGCGGCTCCTTCTCGTGCAGCGCGGGCGCCGGCTGCACCATGGGCGCGCCGTCAGGCAAGCCCGCGATCACCCCGCGGCTCATCCTCGTCGACACCGAGACGGGCCTCGGTGTCGGCTACGACCTCTTCCAGGGCGCCGACGACGACACGCACATGTTCAAGATGTACGGCGGCCAGGTGTACGGCGTGAGCGCAATTCTCGGCGCGGCGACCAGCACCGGCTGGGAGTGAGCGCGCCCGTACGCGCGTCGCGCCGCCGTTGATTCAAAACTTCGAGCCGCCTCGGCACGCGGCGACTTGCGTCGTTTGCTGCGCGCCGAAGCGGACGAGCGCGTCGCGGTAGCCCGTTCCCGTTTGCACGGCCCGCGCGCTCTCGAGGCTCGACCCGCCGAAGCGCACGCGCACGTCGCGATAGCCCGCGCCCGCGACGACCGGCGCGCCTTGGCAGAGCGCGTCGTCGGCGCGCTCCTGGGCCTGCACGACGGCGGGCGGCCGGCGCGCGAAGGCGAGCGCCGACGACGAAACGATGCCGAGGACGATGAATGAGGAACGAGCGATGCTTGCGATGGACATGGGATGCCTCCGGCTCGATGAGCTCTTTGCGTGGCGCACTTGACCCGAGCGGCGACGCAGCGCGTCGCGTGGTCAAGTTCGAGCCAACGTTCCATTGATAGGTACGCCGGCCCCCGGCCGCGGTTTCATTCCCTTTTCGCGTCAATCGTTTCAGCCGCAACGGCGCGTTCGCGCACGCGTGCGGACTACGGCGCGTTCGTACGCGCCAGGGGGAATCGTACGGTACGGAAGCCTGTTAGAGCCCGTGCCCTTCCGCACTGCCTGCCTTCGAAGCGGGGGACTTTCGGTTGATGTGGTCTCTCTTTAGGTATACCTGTCCGACTCATGCTGACGGCCGTTGTCGGCCCGGCCCGATCGCGGGAAACCCGGTGCTCCGACGCTGCGCGTGCTTCAGGGGTTCGGGACGACGAGATGAGGCAAAGTGACAATCGCGGATACTGACATCGGTCGCCCGCGTTCTCGGCGGCGCCGCGGCGCCACGAGTCGGGCAGAGGTCGTAGCGGCAGCACTCGCGGTCGCCGACAGCGTGGGTCTCGAAGGCTTCACGATTCGCGCCGTGGCGCGCTTCGCGAGCGTCCCCACGATGTCCCTCTACACGCACTTCACGAGCAAAGAAGAGCTGCTCGACCTCATGCACGCCGAGGTCGTGCTGCGCCTCTACGCCGACTCGGAGTGTTCGAGCTGGCAGGTGGGAGTCCTCGCCTTGTGCGACCGCATTCGCAGCACGCTGATCGCGCACCCGCACTGGGTGCCGCTCCTGTCTCGCCCCGCGATGCCGCTCGCGATTCCCCTGCGCGAGCGGCTGCTCGGGTTGATGGTGGCGGACGGCATGGCGCCTGGGGCCGCGTTCGTGGCCCTCTCGACCGCGGCGCTCACCGCGCTCGGGCTCGTGCTCGTCGAGCTCGAGCTCACGCGCACCGATGGGCCGTCGAGCGTCCGGCAGCGTTTCGCGCGCTTGCGCGATTGGGCGAGCGGGCCCGCCTGTGCCGCGTACCCGATGTCACGGCAGGCGCTCACCGCCGTCGAAGGCTTCGATTTGAACCGCAACTTCGCGCTCGCGATGGACACGCTCGTCAAGGGTTTGGAGCTCACGCGCGGGGCTCGCGCCTGAGCACCCCCGCCGCGGGGTGCCGCCTGCCGGCGAAGCAGCGCCCAGCTTGTTCTCGCTAGCTGCCCGGAGCGACCAGCGGCAGCGTCATCGTCATCGTCGTGCCGCCTTCAGGCGGGCAATCGACACGGATCGTTCCACCGTGCTTCGTCACGATCGAGTAGGTGATCGAAAGACCGAGCCCCGTCCCGTGTCCGACGCTTTTCGTGGTGAAGAAGGGCTCGAAGATGCGCTGGCGCAGCTCGGCGGGAATCCCCGCCCCCGAATCCGCGACGATCAGAACGTAGCGATCCTCGACGGCGCGGCCGGTCACGCGGATGCGCCCTTCGCCCTCGATCGCGTCCGTCGAGTTGGCCACGAGGTTCATGATCGCCTGGTTCAAGAGGCCCGGAAAACACTCGATCGTCGCAGGCTCTCCGAATTCGCATTCTACTTCGATACGATCGCGCAAGCGATTGCCGAGGATCGTGAGCACCGAATCGACGCATTCCTTCACGTTGGCGACGCCGCGTTCGTCGCCGTCCACACGCGAAAAGGTGCGGAGCTTGACGACGAGATCGCGGATGCGGTTGAGCCCGAGGTGCATCTCGCCGAGACGACTCTTCATCTTGCTCCAGTGGGGCCGCGCGCCGTCCGAGAGCAATAGATCGCTCGCCGCCTCGATGGGCACGACGCAGCGCAGCACCGTGTCGAGGTGGCTGAGCGCGAACGCGAGCGGGTTGTTGATCTCGTGCGCGATGCCGGCGACGAGCTCGCCGAGCGAGGCCATTTTTGCCGACTGCACGAGCTGGGCCTGCGTCGCCTGCAGCGTCTCGTAAGCTTGCTCCAGCGCTTGCTTGGAGTCGGTGATTTGCCGGCGCGCGACGTAGAGCTCGAGGAAGATCCGCACCTTGCTGCGCACGGCCGTGGAGTCGACCGGCTTGAACAAGAAGTCGACGGCGCCGGAGTCGTAGCCTCGCGTCACGTTGTGGTGCGAGTCGTTGGTCGCGGTCAAAAACAGGATGGGGACGTTGCGTGTGCTCGGATTGCCGTGCGCGTGGCGCGCGACCTCGTAGCCGTCCATCCCCGGCATTTGCACGTCGAGCAGCATCACCGCAAATTCGCGACGCAAGAGCTGGCGCAGGGCCTCGTTGCCCGACTGGGCGCGCACGAGCTCGCAGTCGAGCCCCGAGAGCACCGCCTCGAGCGCGACCAGGTTCGCTTCTACGTCGTCCACGAGCAGCACCGCCGGGCGCGGCGTCGCGCTCGCCGTCCCGCCCGCGTCCGCGCGCGGCGCGCGCGACGTCGTCATGCCGCCCCCGCGCGCCGGAAGATGCGCTCGCGTGGCGCGAAATCCGAGAACAGCTCAGCGTCGGCGGGACCGGCCTCGCTGGCGCCCAGACAGAGAAAACCACCGCGGCAGAGCCCTTGCGCGAACGTCCCGAGCACGCGGCGCCGCAGCTGCTTCTCGAAATAGAACAGCACGTTGCGGCAAAAAATCACGTTCATCTCCCCGATGGCGTAGTCGGTGGCCAGGTTGTGCTGGAAGTACACGACGTTCTTCTTGAGTCTCTCGCGGACGGCGACGCGGCCGTAGCCGCTCACCACGTAATCTTCGAACGCTCGCGTGCCGCCAGAGAGCGCGTAATTTTGCGCGAATGCCGATGCTTGCTCTTGCGAGTACACGCCGGCGCGCGCGCTCTCGACGGCTCGCGCGCTCAGATCCGTCGCGTAAATTTGCGCACGCTCGTAAAGGTCCTCTTCGCACAGCAGGATTGCGGTCGCGTAGACCTCTTCGCCCGACGCACAGCCGGCGTGCCAGAGCTTGATCTCGGGATACGTGCGCAGGTGCGGCACGACACGTTCCCGGAAGACACGATAAAATTCGGGGTCGCGAAACATGTCGCTCACCTGCACGGTGAGCTGGTCCAAGAGCGAAGAAAAGCAGGCGGCGTCGTGAAGGACGCGGTGCTGGAGCTCGCCGAAATGCGCGAGGCCGGAGCGGGCGAGCGCACTGCGCAAGCGGCGCTCGATCGTCTCCGGGACGTATTCACCGAGATCGTAGCCGTAGCGCTGTTTGATCGCGTCGAGCATCAGCGCGATCTCGATGCTTTCGACTTCACGCTCGCTCGCCATGTCCGCTCGCTTTCAAGAGCCCGTCGAGCGTGGTCAAGAGGCTCGCCGGGTCGACTGGCTTCGCGAGGTACTCGCTCGCTCCCGCGTCGAGACAGCGGTCGCGTTCGTCCTTCATCGCCCTGGCCGTGAGCGCGATCGCCGGGATCGAACGGTAACGCGGGTCGGCGCGCAGGCGGCGCAGGGCTTCGTAGCCGTCCATCTCCGGCATCATCACGTCGATCAGCACCGCGTCGACGTCGGGATGTGCGTCGAGCAGGTCGAGCGCTTCGCGGCCGGTCTCCGCGACGTGCACGTCGGCGCCCTTACCGCGCAAGAGCGCCGCGAGCGCGTAGAGCGTGCGCATGTCGTCGTCGGCGAGCAAGATGCTGCGCCCCTCGAGCGACACGTTCGGCAGCGTCGGGTGTGCGGTCGCGAGCGCGGATTGGGAGCCGTCGTCGCGGATGTGCTCGACGAAGAGCTGCACCTCCTCGAGCAAGCGTTCGCCCGAGGTGCCGCCTTTGATCACGACCGCCTCGGCGTAGGCTTGTAGGCGGCGAACTTCCTCGCGCGTGAGCGAGCGGCCCGTGTGCACGATCACGGGCGGCGTCGCGGCGTCGCCCTTCTTGCACAGGGTTTCGAGTAATCCGAGCCCATCCATGTCGGGCAAACCCAGGTCCAAAACCACGCAGCCGAACGACTCCTCGCCGAGCGCCGTAAGCGCGGCCGCCGCGCTCTGCACGTGCCGCGCGACATGCCCCGCGGTCCTCAAAAGCTCGGCCACCGAGTCACCCTCCGACGCATCGTCCTCGACGATCAGCACCTTGGAAGGCCGGCCGTCGGCTGCCTGCACGAGCATTCGAATCGCAGCGAGCAGTTCGCTCGGCGCGGCCGGCTTCGTCAAAAACCCGACGGCTCCCAGCGAGTACGCGCGCTCGGGCGCGTCCACCCCGGAAATGAAGTGAACCGGTACGTTCCGCGTCAGCGGGTCGCGCTTGAGCCGTTCCATCACGCTCCAGCCGTCCAGGTCCGGCAGCTTCACGTCGAGGATGACACCGTGCGGCTTACGTTCGCGCGCGAGCCGCAGCCCCTCCTCGCCCGTAGACGCGACGACGACTTTGAAATGCTGGCGGTGGATGAGCGTGACGAGGTGTTCGGCGAAAACGCGGTCGTCCTCGACCACGAGTAGATAGCTTGCGCCGTGAGTCAGCTTATCGCGATCGTCCTCGACGGGTGTCGCGGGAGCCGCGAGCGCCAGCGCGGGCGGCAGCTCGTTCGTGCGGGGGAGTTCGCTCGTGCGTTCGGGCAGGTAGCAGGTGAACGCGCTGCCGTGGCCTTCGCGGCTTTCGAGCAGGAGCTCGCCGCCGAGCAAAACTGCCGACTCGCGGGCGATCGCGAGACCGAGCCCGGTCCCGCCGTAACGACGGTCGGTGCGGGTCTCGGCTTGTTCGAAGGGCGCGAAGATGCGCTCTTGCGCAGCGCGCGGAATGCCGATGCCCGTATCGCTGACCGCGAACGCGACGCTTCGGTCGGGCGCGAGCGCTCCCGTCGCGGTGGCGATGGGGCGCACGGGCCGTCCGACGTGCAAGGCTACCTCGCCCCGGTCCGTGAATTTCAGCGCGTTCCCGATCAGATTCACGAGGATGCGCTCGAGCCGGCGGCGATCGCTCGTGATGCTCGCCGGCAGGCCTGCTGCGAGCTCGATGCGCAAGGAGAGCCCCTTCTCTTGCGCCGTCGCGCTGAAGAGGCGGCGCAAATGTTCGGCGAGTTCCGCGAGCGACACTTCGCTCACGTCGACGTCCTGACGCCCGGCTTCGATCTTGGCCAGATCGAGCACCTGGTTGATGAGACCGAGCAGATCTTGTCCCGCCGCGTGGATCGTGCGCGCATGCTCGACTTGCTTGGGCGAGAGGTTTTGGGCTTCGTTCTCGGCGAGCAGGTGCGACAGCAACAACATGCTGTTGAGCGGCGTGCGGAGCTCGTGCGACATGTTGGCGAGAAACTGCGATTTGTAGTTGCTCACGCGTGAAAGCTCCGCGGCCTTTTGCATGAGGTCCTCGCGCGCCCCTTCGAGCTCGAGGTTTTGCTCGCGTAGCTCGCGACGCTGCAGCTCGAGCTCGTCATTGGCGCGCCGGAGCTCGTCCTGTTGATCGCTGAGCTCGCGGTTGCTGGCGCGAAGCTCCTCCTCCTGCGCGGCGAGCAGGTCCGCCTGCTTTTGCGTCTTTTCGAGCAGCGCGCGCAGCCCCGCGGCCGAGCGCGCCACTTCCAGAGAAATTGCGATGATTTTGCGCGCCGCGCCCAGGAAGTCGCGCGCGTCGTCGCGCAAGGGCTCGAACAGCGCGAGCTCGAGCACGCCGACCGAACGCTCGGCGCGCGCAAGCGGCAAGAGCACGAGGCTCCGCGGCCCACTCGCGCCGAGTCCCGAGCGAACGCTGAAATAACCGGGTGGCGGCTCCACGAGCTCGAGCTCTTTCGCGAGCGCGGCGCGGCCCACGAGCCCGGCGCCCGCGCGAAAGCTCGGTACGTCGGCGAGCGCTGCGCCGTCCCCGGCGACGCTCGCCGCCGGCGTCAGGTTTCCGCTTTCATCGGCGACGTACAGGACGCCCGCGATCGCGCCGACGCGTTGGCAGGTGAACGCGAGCGACCGGCGCGCGACCTCCTCGTACACGAGCTCGCTCCGGAGCTCGTCCGACAGATCGGCGAGGCTTTGCTTGAGCCATGCGCTGCGGTAAAGCGCGGCCGCCATTTGGTTCGTTTCGCGCGCGAGCTTGCCGAGCTCGTCCTCGAGCGTGACCGGAATCGGCTGTTTGAGGTTGCCGGTCGCGAAGCGCGCCACGCCGCTCGAAATGCCCGCGAGTTGCAGCACCGCGCCCCGTCCGACGCGGCTCGTGATGCCGACGACGAGCACGAGCGTCACGAGCCCGATCATGAGCGCGTAGCGCGTGCCCGCCCTCGCGCTCTGCCGCACGGCGCCGAAGCCCTGCGCGAGCTCCCGTCGATCCAGACCCGCCGAGCGCCGGATGAGCTCTTCCGTCGCGTGCTGTTGTGCCTGCATGGCGGCGATGGCGTCGACCAGCGCTTCGCCCGTCTCGCCGCGCAGCATGCGGCGTGACACGCCGTAGGCGGACTCGTGGTACGCCGTGATGGCGTGCCGCAATTCGGCCGCTTCCGGCGCGGTGAGCGCGGGACCCGCGGACGTGACGGTCCCGATGAAGGCGTTGCGGAGTCGAATGCTCTCGTCGAGCGCGCTCGGATCCTGCGCGGCCACGGCTTCCTGCATGGTTTGTCGGAGATGCTCGAACTCCGTTTGCAGGCGTGGGCCGAGCTCGAGCTTCGGCACCATGCGCCGCTCGACGTCTTCGATCTCGCGCGCCTGGCGCAGCCCGAGTCCCAGCGAAACGAACAGCAGCGAGCAGAGCGCGACGACGACCAGCGTGACGATCGCTATCAGCTTGCTGCGGAGTGAGAGGAGCAATCGACTCGTTTCTGTGCGTGACCTAGGCTCACGGCGTGACCGTCAACACCTTCGTCTTGCCGTGCGGAGCCGCCCCGGAAATGTAGCCGATCGCGCCGGGGTGAGCCTCCACGTAGCGAACGACGGCCTCGTCGGACTCGAGCTCCGGGGGGGGCACGCCGCGCCCGGAAAAAATGCGTTGTTGCCAATAAGTCTTCACGGCCGCGACGGAGCGGCGGAGGACACTGTCCGAGAACCTGCGGCGGACGTCCGCGTCGAGGCGCTGATCGACCGGGCGCGCCGCCTCGTCATTGCGCCAGCGCGTGACGTTTTTCAGGAATACGTCAGCGACGAACGCGCGCTCGACGCTGGTTGCGGGGAGCAGAGGATGCGCGATGACGCGAAACTCCGGCGGCGCGTCGCCCGCTCGCGCCGGCAGGGCGGCGGCGAGCGCCAGCACGAAGCAGGCGAGAACCGCGCGGCGAATAGGCCGCACGGCGTCGCGGCGCAATGCCTCCGGGACACGTGGGTGCTTCGGCATGCGCGCGCACCCTCAGAAATATGCCGTCGTCTTCGCCATGAAGACGGCCCACACGCGACTCAGGTCGCCGAGCGGAATGTTCGAATTGAGCACGGGGTCGAGCGCCGCCGTACCGCGCATGTAGTGGCCCTCGAGCTTGACGAGCCAGTTTTGGTTGATGTCGAAGCGCGTGGTGACCGCGAAATCTTGCTGGTACTTGTTGCGTGTGTTCGGCCCCGCGACGCCGTTTTGCAATACGGAGTAGTAGGCGCCCGGGCTGAACCAGGACGCCGCGCGATAGGAGCCCATCACGTACCAGCGCGTTTGGGTTTGGTGTTGGTCGGGCGCGATTGGTGGACGTACGTCGAGGCCCACGTGCCAGCGGCTATATTCGGCGGCGAGCAGGATGTCGTGCGCCGCATACTCGAGTGAGCCAACCCACAGAAAAGCGGGCAACCTGTATTTCATGTTGCCGTCGAACGTGGCCGGCACGAGACCCGCTTGCGCCAGTGCCGCACTCGTGGCCGGATTCAATCCAAGATCGAGATCGATGCGCAGGAGCTGGGCGCTGCCGCCGAGCGAGAGGCCGTCGAGCGGCGTCGGCGCGCGCCAGAGCAGGCGTCCGCCGACGACGTACGGAACGTCGATCTTCTTGACGGTGACGGCAGACGAGGCAAGCGTCGTCTGATCGATGAAGATGGTGCCGCCGTAGGCGCGGTAGTCGAGCGCGCCGACGAGCGGCAGTCGCTGGTAGCCGTAGAGCTCGAAGCCCGTCTGCGCGAGCAAGTAGTCGCGCTGCGTCGTCGGATATACCGATTGTGGTAGGAGCACGGGCACGCGCGCCGCGTCGATGTCCGCTTGGTCGTTGTACAAACCGAACGGAAGCTTGGTGCGTCCCGCGCGCAGGCCGAGCCAATCACGAAAGTGATAGTCGAGATAAAACCAGTCGAATAGTGGCTTGTAATTGCCGACCGGACCGAGATCCCGCATGAACAGCTGCATGCCGACGCTGAGATCGTCGGTGATGGTCTTCGTGAAGTTGATGCCCACCTCGGTGAGCTCGAAGCTGCCGCGGCGGGAGTTCGTCAGGTAGTTGTTCGACGAGCTCAGCATGAAGCCCTGGCTCACGAAGCCGTGCACCTCCAGGGAAAACGGGTGGAACCCCGGCTCGTCTGCCCGCGCGCGTCGTGACAGCAGCACGCAAACGAGTACGACGAGGATGCTGCCCCAACGCTGCTGACGACGTGTCCGCGCGCCGCCCGACGAACCCGCGCCAATTGTCACAATAGCGACGCGAGCGTACTCAGCCGTCTTCGCCGCTGTCAACCTACAGCCGAGACCGCTTGCATCGGTCGCCAATTTTCGCGGCCTGCAGGTGTGGAGGCCGCGAAAATTGGCTCTTTCGGCGCACTATTGTCTGCGGGTGCTTCTTTTGTTCCATCACCGCAGCTGAGCTGCGGTGTAACGCGGGAGTTTCGTACAAGCCGTCACTCGAGCGACGCAGTGCATGAAGATTCGGGACATCGCGACATGGCGACGACGTGGGTACGTGTAGGCAATGCAAACGCTGGAGGCAATCATGCCTGTGGGCCGCGCAGCGTGTCGTCTTCTTCGAGGGCCGCTTCGACCTGGCCGTCAGGCGACGGTGCGCTTCTTCGTTTTCGGACGATTGCGGAGGATGATGTTGCCCGCAATTGCGCGCTCGAGACGGCGCTCTGGGAAGATGGCGACGCAGTGGCGACCGCTGCCGCCGAGGCCGGCGGCCTCCGCAAATTTGCCCCGCGCTGACACCACTCTCGAAAAAAGACGCGCCATCCGGTAACCACGCACGCCATGCCGCGTACTGCCCGTGCGCGCGGGCCTCCCTCGGCCGCGGGATGGAGAATTGAGCATGCGACTGCGACTTTTTTCGGCGATGTTCGTGACGGTTCCGCTAGCTTTTGCCGCGTGCAATGGCGACGATGATTCGGGACCCGGTGCGGCAGGCAAGGGCGGTTCAGCCGGCAAAGGCGGCTCGGCCGGCAAAGGCGGCTCGGCCGGCAAAGGCGGCTCGGCCGGCAAAGGCGGCTCGGCCGGTAAGAATTCCGCGGGGAAGGGTGGCAGCACGAACACCGGGGGCAGCGGCGCGAGCGAGCAAGCGGGTGGTGCGGGTGGCGCCGAAGGTGGTGCTCCGTCGACCGGCGGCAGCGGTGGCGCGTCAGCCGGTGAAGCGGGCGCGGCCGGAGCGGCAGGGAGCGGCGAAGCACCGGTGTCGTTCAAGGTTCGGATCGAGAATCGATCGGGCGACACGGCGAGTCCGACGCCCATTTCTCCTGGCGTTTGGGTGCTTTCGCCGCATGCGGATCCGCTGTTCACGGCCGGCACGCCCGATCGCGGACTCGGTCTCGAGCATTTGGCGGAGGACGGCGCGAATGCGTCGCTCGCGAGCGTGCTCCTCGCCGACCACACATTGGCGGCGACGGGCACGTTCGATACGGCCGTCGGCGCTGCTGCGGCTGGTGCGGCTACGCCCGGACAAGCATTCGAGTTCACGCTCGATGCGACGCCCGCGAGCGGCACGCTCTCGTTCGCGACGATGTTCGGCCAGTCGAGCGACGTCTTCATCGGCCCCGACGGCGGTGGCATCGCGCTCTTCGACGAACACGGCGCGCCCCTGCCCGCGCACGACGTGAGTCTGTCCGTTTCGCTCTGGGACGCCGGCACCGAAAAGAACGAAGCGCCGCGCATGGGTCCCGATCAAGCGCCGCGCGAACCGCAGCCGAACACGGGCCCCGGCGAAGGCAAAATTGCGCGCTTCAGCGACACCACGCGCGCGCTGCCGAGCCCGAGCGCGATCGTCGAGGTGAGCGTGAGTGAGGCGAGCGGCACGTTCACGCTCACGTTCACGAACGTCTCGGGCATGCGCCACGCCATCGATACGCCCATTTCCCCCGTATTTTACGCGACGCACGACGCGACCTGGTCGCTCTTCACGCCGGGCATGCCGGCCCCGACCGGACTCGAAGCACTGGCGGAAGACGGCTCGCCCGCAGGGCTCGTGACGGCGAACACCAGCGCCGCGGGCACCGGCACGGTGGGCGCGACGACGATCGCCGACGGAGCGGGCGGCGCCGGACCCGCGCTCACGGGCAGCGCGTTCACGCTCACGATCACGCCCGACGCGGCGCATCCGCTCTTCAGCATCGCGAGCATGGTCGGCACGACGAACGACGCGTTCCTCGCGTTCCAGCCGAGCGGTGTCGCGTTGCTGCGAGCGAACGGCTCGCCGCGCGCCACGGGCGACGTGCGCGCGGACATCCTGCAGAAGCTCGCCGTCTGGGACGCCGGCACCGAAGCGAACGAAGTGCCCGGCATCGGACCGAACCAAGCGCCGCGCCAACCGGCAGCCAACACCGGCGCCGCCGATCCGGACGCGACGGTGCGCCTGTACGCCGACTCGAAGAACGATCTCGCCGGCCCCATGCTCGGCGGCTTCGTCTCCGTCGCGATCACGCACCTCTCCGGCAACGACTTCCAGGTGCGCATCACCGACACCGCGGACACGACGGCGTTCCCCGGCAAAGTTGCGCCGCTCGCTTGGGCGCTCCACGCCCCTGGCACGCAGATCTTCACCGACGGCGGCAAAGCCTCCGCAGGCCTCGAGAAGCTCGCCGAAGACGGCAATCCCGCGACCTTCGCGAGCGAGCTCGCCGCGCGGAGCGGCGTCGGCAGTTCCGGCGTCGTGGACACCGCTGACGGCACCTCGACGGCCGGCCCGCTCGCGCCCGGGCAAAGCTTCGTCTTCAGCGTGACGCCCGACCTCGCACATCGTTTCTTCAGCTTCGCCGAGATGGCGGCGCCGACGAACGACACGTTCATCGCGCTCGATCCGGGCGGCGTCGCGCTGCTCGACGAGGGCGGCGCCGTGCGCTCGGATGCCGCGATTGCCGCCGACGTGCTTGCGCACCTGTTCGCCTGGGACGCCGGCACCGAGGCGAACCAAGCCGGCGCGGCGGGTCCGGATCAGGTCGGGCACCAAGCCGCGCCGAACACGGGCGCGGGCGAGGGCAACGGCAAGGTGCGGAGTGTGGACGATCCCGTGTGGCCGTTTCCGGCCGCGGAGACGCTCGTCAGCGTAACGGTTACGCCCCTCTGACGTGCGCGCGCGTCTCGGCTGCGGGGGCGCCTTTTCGACGCTCACCGGCGTCCAAGGCGGCCCGCAGCGCTTCGTAGGCGCGAAACGCGCGCACCTTCACGGCGCTCTCCGTGGCACCGATGACTTCGGCGGCTTGCGCGACACTGAGCCCCTCGAAGCGAAGCAGCACGAAGGCTTCGCGGTTGACGACGGACATGGCCGCGAGCGTGTGGCCGACGATTTCGGCCGTCTGTACTGCAGCGAGCTTTTCTTCGCCGTTCGCGTCCGTACCGGCCGAAAGTTCATGGTCGGCCACGTCAACGGCGCCGCGGGCCGCGCGGTACTTCGGGGAGCGTACGTGGCTCGTGAAGCAGTTGCGGGCAATGGCGTAGGCCCAGGGCACGACGGTGTGGCCACGCGCGAACGTGCCGCGCGCGCGGTGCATGCGTAAGAAGGTTTCCTGGGTGAGGTCGCTCGCCGTATCGTCGGAGCCGCTCAGGCGCTTGAGAAAAGCGTGAACGCGTGGCGCGAGCGTATGAAAGATCTCGGTGAACGCGCGCTCGTCGCCGTCGGCATAGCGTTCCATCGCGAGATCCAGAGCGCCGTGCGCGACGGCGCTTGCTCGCGAGCCGAGCGTGGGAGCGGCGGTGGAGTCTTCGCCGAGCGCCATCATGCGCGAGTCGCCTCGAGCCGAGACACGAGCCACGGCGAACAGCCGCAGAGCTTTACGCCGCGCGTTCGGGCGCTCGCCAGCACCGCGACCGCGTCGTCGTCGGCGAATCTCAAGCCGGAGAGCTCGACGACCACGCGACGCCCGCTCGATTCCGCCTGGGCGAGCTCGTTGCAGAAGACTTCGAGCGCAAGCGGCCCCGCGAGCCTGCCTTCGACGTGCAGGCGGTGGGTCTCGGGGTCACCGTCGAGCGGCGAGACGCGGAGCATGCCGCGCCCTCTTCAAGATGCGTGCCGCGCTAAAGCACGTGGTGGAGCGGCAAAAAGACGCCCAAATCAGCGGGTTGTGACTGCCTCGGCCCCCACGACGCTGCGGTCGTGGCCACGACGTCGTGGGCTCGCGTCGTGGCTTCGCCGCGCGCGCGTGGTTACCCGTTCGGCGTCGCGTCTCGATGGGCGCGCTCAGGCGGGCCGCAGGATGCCCAGGCGTTTCATGCGACTGCGCGCGGTGCTTGGAGTGACGTTCAGGAGCCGAGCGGCGCCGTTCGCCCCCTCGATGACCCAATTGGCTCGCTCGAGGGCGCTCAGGATTTCGCGCCGCTGAGCATCGTCGTCGGGCGCCTTACTGGACGGCGGGCGGTCCGTCGCGGCGCGCGTCGCAGCTGCCCCGGCGGCGCGCGGCGGCTCGAGCGGTCGCTCGCTCGGTCGCGCGGAGAACAGCCGCGCATCGAGCTCGAGCACCGGGCCCTTGGCGAGCACCACGGCGCGCTCGACGACGTTCGAGAGCTCGCGCACGTTGCCGGGCCAGTCGTAGTTCACGGCGGCGTCGAGCCCCGCCGTCGAGATGCCGCGCACCTGTTTGCCCGCTTTGCGCGCGAAGCGCTCCATGAAGTAGAGCATGAGCTCGGGGACGTCGCTCCGTCGCTCGCGCAGCGGAGGAATCTCGAGCGGGATCACGTTCAAGCGGAAGTACAGATCGGAGCGGAATTTGTGTGCTGAAATGGCGTCTTCCAGGTGCCGATTGGTGGCGGCGATCACGCGCACGTCGACGCGAATCGACTCGCTGCTACCGACTGGCTCGAATTCGCCCTCTTGCAGCACGCGCAGGAGCTTCACCTGGGTGTCGAGCGGCAGCTCCCCGACCTCATCGAGGAAGATGGTGCCGCCGTGCGCGAGCTCGAAGCGGCCGACGCGCTTTTGGAGCGCGCCCGTGAAGGCGCCCTTGGTGTGCCCGAAGAGCTCGCTCTCGACGAGCCCGGCGGAAATCGCGCCGCAATTGACCTTCACGAGCGGCCGCGTGCTGCGCGGGCTGCGCGCGTGGAGCGCGCGCGCAACGAGCTCCTTGCCGGTGCCCGTCTCCCCGCGGATGAGCACCGTCGCGTCGGAGGCGGCAACGGACGCGATCTGCTGCACGAGCGCGCGCCAATTGTCGCTCTTGCCGAGCATGTCCTCGAACTCGCCGTGCTCGGCGAGCTCCTCCTGCAAATAGCGATTCTCGGCTTGCAGTCGATCGCGCAGCTCTTCAACTTGGCGGAGGGCGGCGCGCAGCGCCCGCTCGGTTTGAACGCGTTCGAGCTCGGCGCAGCCGCGCGCGGCGAAGATTTGCAGCACCGTGAGCTGCTCGGCTGACGGCTCCATCGGCTCGCTGTGCAGGACCGCCAGGTGGCCGAGCACTCGGCCGTCGGCCGTCGTCATGGGCACGCCCACGTAGCTATCGACGCCGATTTGCTGGAGCCACAGATCGTCCGGGTAGAGCTCTCTCAGGTGCGTGCGCGTCGAGCAGACGTGGCCTTGGGCGACTCGCTGGCAGGGAGTGCCCGGGAAGCGATAACTGAAGCCTTCCCCGAAACCCGAGCCCTCCCAGTAAGCGAGCGAACGCGATTCGAGCGTGCTGAGCGATTCCGCGACGAAGGCGTAACGCGCGCCCAGCGTGAGCGCAGCGTGTTTGGCGAGTGAACGAAAGAATTCATCACCGCTCGCCGCTGCCGTGCCAGCGGCCAATAGCCCTAGAATACGAGCCTGTTCGGTCTCCTCCGGCATGCCTCGAGTCAGCATAGGAATGCTGGCGTGCGGGCGGCGTCAAGCGGCTTCGGGACGCTCGTGTTTCGGAGCGTGCCTTGCCGTGCCGTTGGCTCAGCTCGTCTTGGCGGCGAGCACGTCGACGTTTTCGATTTTGGGTGGCTCGGCGAGGAGTAGTTCCGCGTTGGCCATGAGCGCCTTCGCGATTTCCCCCGTCAGGTGCTTGCCGCGATCGGCTTCCGTGGCGAACGCGTCCACGATGTAAAAGACGTTCGACCCAGCTCTCAGCGCGAACCAGAGCGGCGTGAACGCTTCCGCGCGGGCGAGTGGTTCGGCGCCGCTCAGAAAGGTCGCAAGTTCCGTCTCCTTGCCGGGCTTTGCCACGAGTCGAACCACGAGTCCGAATTTGACCATGTCTGTCTCCTTGGGGGGCCAGGGACATGGGACGGACCGAGCACGAAGGCAAGCCGCGGTGATTCGGGTATTCGCGTTGCGTTCTGCTGCCGGCCGAGCGCGCGGTGGGACTGCCCCGCGTTTTCGGCGACGGATGACGATTTTCGGAGCCACTGCGCGAAGACGCACCCCGTAGGTGTAGTGCGTCGGAACGCCGCATTTTTGCGCCCTCCACACTTTCAGACCGCCAGAAATGCGCGCTCGATACGAGTGGGCGCGGGTGTAGGCTTTGGCCCGGTGACGTTGCTCTGCCTGTTCGGAGGGCGCCGCGCGCGAGCGACGGTGGCGGCAGCGTACCTTCTCGTCCCCGCTTGCTCCACACCCGAATATCACTTCGTTCCCGACGTGGTGGATCACTGCAACAATCACGCGCTCGACGCCGCTCTCGGCGAAACCGATCTCGACTGCGGCGGGGATGATTGTCACGGCTGCGAGCTCGGCGCGCAGTGTGGAGACGCGCCCGATTGCGCCGAGGGACAGTGCATCGACGGCTTCTGTCAACAGCCTGGCTGCGAAAACAGCGCGCTCGACGGCGACGAGACCGGCATCGATTGCGGCGGCGCTTGCAAGCCGTGCCGTGACGGCCAGCCCTGCCTGGCGGCTGCGGATTGTCAGAGCAAGGCGTGCGGCGCTGACGGGCTCTGCGCGAGCGCCACCTGCACGGACGGCATTCGGAACGCTGACGAGCTTGGCGTGGATTGCGGCGGCGCGTTCTGCGATGACGGCTGCGCGATCGGCGACCCTTGCCTCGTGGCCAATGACTGCCAGAGCCGGAGGTGCGATTCGTCCACCCAGACCTGCGCGCTCAACTGCACGCGGGGCACCGACGAATGCGACGGCAACGTCGACGAACCTTGTGAGACGAACCTGCTCACTACCAGAGAGAACTGCGGCGCCTGCGGTCATGTCTGCGACTTGCCCAACGCGGACTCGAGCTGCACGGGCGGCGTGTGTCAGATCGATCGCTGTGTGAAGCCCTGGCTCCGCTGCAACGCCGACAACACGGACGGCTGCGAGATCAACGGCAGCACGGACGTCATGAACTGCGGCGGCTGCGGCGTGGTCTGTCCAGACCTTCACGGCGCGCCCAAGTGCGTGAACTCCGAGTGCGTCGTCGAGTGCGATAGTGACTTCGGTGATTGCGACGGGGATGCGGCTACGGGCTGCGAGGCGTCGCTCAACGACGTCGACAACTGTGGCGCCTGCGGCAAGTCGTGCTCCGATGCCGAGGGCGTGCCCTACTGCGTGGGCGGCAAGTGCGGTCACGCCGATTGCGATGCCGGACTCGGGGACTGTGACGGCGATCAGCGGTGTGAGACGAGCTTGATCGACGATCCGTCGAATTGCGGACGTTGCGGCAACGTCTGCGGCGCCGCCAACGGCAAGGCGGAATGCGTCGAGGGCAAGTGCGTGGTCGGCAGCTGCGACGCCGGCTGGGAAAACTGCGATGCGGACGCCAAGGACGGCGGCTACTCGACCGGCTGTGAGGCGAACCTCGTCGCGGACGCGAAGCATTGCGGCGCTTGCGATACTCGCTGCGATGTCGTGGCTCACGGGACGGGAACCTGCGTCGCGGGCGGCTGCGCGCTCGACTGCGAAGGCGCCTTCGACGACTGCGACGGCAAGGTCGAAACCGGCTGCGAGACGGACACGGCGAGCGATCCGAGTCATTGCGGCGGTTGCAAGAACGCCTGCAGTATTCCGAACGCCAGGGCGGCATGCGTGAACTCGGGCTGCGTGATCGACGAATGCGCGGCGGACCACGCGGATTGCAACGGAGCGGCGGGCTGCGAGACGGATGTCTCGAGCAGCGTCCAGCATTGCGGCAGTTGTACTGGCACTTGCTCGAGCGCAGGGGCCAGCGCGGCCTCGTGCAGCGACGGAGCCTGTGACGCTCCAACGTGTGATGCAAACCACCTCTCCTGCGACGACGAGAACGACAACGGCTGCGAAACGGACGTCACCACCGCAGCGAACTGCGGCGCCTGCGGCAACGCGTGCGGCGCCGGCACGCCGAACTGCGTCCAGAGCGGCGGCATTTACCAGTGCCAGGCCAAAATCACGCTCGCCAATACGGCCCCCTACCCGACTGCCAGCGCCGCCGCCGGCTCGCTTTCGTTCAGCGTGACGCCGCGTGCTGGGACCGACCGACTCCTGCTCGTCGCCATCGTCTCCGACGCGCTCACCAGCAATGCTGTGAGCGCCGGTCTCGCTGGTGCTCGGCCAGGGTCCGTAAGGTTCGGCAGCCAGAACATGACGGCCGGGCCCTCACAGGCCGGTGTCAACGACGGCTGGAGCCCGGATCTTTTCGTCTACTACCTGCCGCTCGGGGACGCGGCGACGGACGGCGCGGCGGTGACGGTCAGCATCGGCGGATCGACGGGACCCGCGAACGTCGTCGTCGCGCAGGCCCTTCAGTTCAATGGTGTGCGCCAGACGCTGCCCATCACCGGCTCGGCTGGGGGATTCGTCGGCTCGCCGGATCCGGACGATCCAGGCGTGACTGCGCCGTCGCTGCCGCTCACGGTGAGCGGCTCGGTGATTTATAGTTTCATCGCCGATTACTGGGACACGAGAACCTGTCCCGTGGGCATGAGGTCGAGCGGGTGTCCCGCTTGGTCCGTGATGCCTACGGCGAATCTCACTCTCATCGAGACGATGGCCACGCCGCCGCTCACGTTCTACCCGCCCAATAGCGGTAATGCGCCGATGCGTGCGTTCGGAATGGTGGTAACCGCGGCATCGCCGTTATTGCCGGCAGCGGCCACGTACACGCCGTCCTGGAACGATCCGAATCCCGGGCGACTCACGCATCTAGCGGTTGCGATCGCGCCGGCAGAGTCGCACTGAGCGGCACGTCGCCGTGATTCGGGTATTCTGCCGGCGCACATGGGCCGTCCGGAAGACGCCGAGGTTCTTGCTGCGCTACGCGCCGGCGACGAACGCGCGTTTGCGGCCCTCGTTGCGACCCACCAGTCTGCGTTGCGCCGACTCGCGCGCGTCTGGGTGCGCGACGAAGCCGCCGCCGAAGACGTCGTTCAGAAGACGTGGCTCGTGGTTCTCGACGCGCTCGCCGGCTTCGAGGGGCGCTCGGCCTTGCGCACCTGGCTCTACGGCATCCTGCTCAACGTCGCACGCTCACACGCGCGTGCGGAACGCCGGAATGTTTCGATGTCGGCGCTCGTCGCGGACGAAACTGCCACACTCGAGCCGGCGGTCGACCCTGCACGTTTTCAAGGAGACGGCGATCGCTGGGCCGGACACTGGCTCGAATCACCGCTGCCGTTTCCCGATCCGAGCAGCGCGCTCGAACGACAAGAGCTGCGGCGGCTCCTCGAAGCCGCTATTTTCGAGCTGCCTCCCGCCATGCGCCAGGTGCTCGTGCTCTGCGACGTCGAAGGCCTCTCGGGTGAGGAGGCGCGTAACATTGTGGGGATTTCCGCCACTCACCAACGCGTGCTGCTGCATCGTGCTCGATCCAAGCTAAGGACGCTGCTCGAGCGTCACTTTGCCGAGGTACGCCGACCATGAAGCTTGCGCCGCCCCCCGAGCTAGCGTGTCGAGATGTCGTCGAGGTCGTGAGCGACTACCTCGACCACGCGCTCAGCGCCGAAAACCAAGCGCACGTCGAGCAACATTTCTTGGTCTGCCCGCCTTGCAGTGCTTACCTCGCGCAGATGAAGCGGAGCATCGAGCTCAGCGCCGCGCTCCGAGCCGGCGCGAGCGAACTTTCGGAGGTCGCGCCGGGCTTGCTCCAGGCATTTCGCGACCGCAAGTTGCGGTGAAGCTCGCATGAAGGCGTACAAATTCCTTGCTGCCGGTGGCGTCGGTCCGTTTTCGGGGTTCGTTTGGCCTCCGCCGTCCGCCGGCGCCAAAGCTTGGGTCGAAGTGGAAGGCCCGCTCGCTACCTGCGAGCGCGGCGTGCACGTGTGCCGGCCGGAAGATCTCGTGCACTGGATCCACGAGGAACTCTGGGAACTCGAATGTGACGGCGAGACGCAGCCTGGCGTCGACAGCCTCGTCGCGCGGCGAGCGCGGCTCGTGCGCCGCATCGACGCGTGGACCGAGGGTGGCGCCAAGCGTTTCGCCATGGCCTGCGGTGAGCACGCGAACGAGCTCGTCGGCGCCGACGCGACTGACGTCGTGCGCGGGTTCCTCGACGATGCCGAGATCTGCGCCTCGGAAGGTTTCGTGGCTTTGGGCGCGCTCTGCGCGGCGCTCGCCGTGACGAACCTCGCGCCCGAGGGCGAACGCGAGCGCGTTTATCGCGAGGAGCGGGCCTGGCAGGCCGCGTGGATCGCGCGCGAGCTGCTCGGCGCGTGAGTCCGTTTTTCGAGCGCGAGCTGTAACGTTCTCGCCCGGCTCTCGCACTCATCGCCGGATTGGCGTCGCTCTTTCGCGAGCGGCGCTTCGGCGAAAGAGGAAACGCACATGGAGCATTCGATGGCCGCGGGATCACGTGACGACGTCGCTCGTTCTCGCGAAAGACGCGTGTTCGGTTGGTTCGACGAGCGACGCACCGAACGGCTCGCGGCGCTCGGTCGCGGCGTGCTCCGCTATGGCGTGGTGCTCTTGCTCTTGCTCTTCGGTGCGCTCAAGTTCACCGAGATGGAAGCGCAAGGGATCCGTCCCCTCGTCGAGCATCACCCGCTGATGCGCTTCGTCTACTCGGGTTTCGGCGTGCGCGGTGGCTCCGCCGTCATCGGTGTCGTCGAGCTCGTGGCGGCGGTGCTCATGAGTCTCCGGCGCTTTCGTCCCGCGCTCTCCGCCGCCGGCAGTCTGCTTGCGGCCGCGACCTTCGTCGTCACGCTGTCGTTCCTCGTGACGACACCGGGCGTGTTCGCGCCGGACAATCCGTTCGGCGGCTTTCTGATGAAGGACGTGGTGTTGCTCGGCGCAGCGCTCTACACGGCCGCGGAAGCGCTCGGCGCGGCCCGCCGCACGTGACGATGGAGTAAAGCTATTGAACGGGGACCCAATCGTCCCCGTTCGGCTTCGCTGTCGCTTTGGGCGCGGGGGTCGCCTTAGGCGCGGACGAGGTTGCCGCCTTCGGCTTGCTCGCGGGCTTGGGCGTGGGAGTTGGTGCCGGCGGTGGCGGTGGCGTCACGACGGGCGATGCTGCGCTCGCCGTCGCGGTCACCTCGGGCGCAGGCGGCGGCGGGGGAGCCGCTGAGTCGGATGCAGCGGGCTCCGGCTGGGGCCCCACGTCACCGCGCATCGCGTACTCGAGATCGAGCAGCTCGCTCGCGAGCTTCTTGTGGACCTTGCCTTCGCGCACGAGGTAGCCGGAAGGCGTGAAATGCACGATGCCGGCTGCGTCGACTTGCCCCGCGATGAACGACTGGTGCGAGACGAACTTCTCGTCGATGTGCGCGCGCACCTTGGCGTAGTGGTCGCCGTCGCGCTGCTCGACCACGTGGTAGCCCTTGTCGCCGAACACCTTGAGGAGCTTCTGGTACGCGCTCGCCGTGTCCGTCTTGCTCTCGGAGACGTAGTCGCGTGCGGGCGTCCAGCGACCGCAACTCGCCGCGAGCGGAGCCGTCGCTATGCACATGCAGAAGAGCGCGCGGTACGGAAAGCTCGAGAGCTGCCGGCGGCCTCGGACGAGTGATGAAAGCTTGCCTGCGTTCACGGTGCGCTCGCTCCTTCGTCTCATAGTTTCGGTCCTCGGTCGAGGCCGAGCGGGCCGGATTGTAGCTGGTCCGAAAGTAGCTTCTGGGTTAGACGTAGAAGAGCGTGCTCGAGCTCGTTCCCGGGCAGATCTTCGCGACGGACTTCCGTGTCGTGAGGCCGCTCAGCCAGGGCGGCATGGGGGCGGTCTACGTGGTCGAGCAGCTGAGCACGCAGCAGCAGCGCGCGCTCAAGCTCATGCACCCCGAGCTCGTGCGCGACCCGCGGTTGCGCCAGCGTTTCGAGCAGGAAGCACGCATCGGCGGACAGATCCCGAGCGATCACATCGCGCAGGTGATCTCGGCGGGCGTCGACGCCGCTTCTGGAACGCCCTGGCTCGCGATGGAGCTCTTGCACGGGGAGACACTCGCCGAGTGGATCGCGCGACGGACGACTTCGGTCCCGGAGCTCTTCGAAATCTATCGGCAGCTCTGTCACGCCGTGGGCGCCGCGCACGAGCGCGGCATCGTCCATCGCGATCTCAAACCCGAGAATATCTTCGTCGCCGTGCCGCGACAGGCCGGGCTCTCGTTTTTCATCAAGGTGCTCGATTTCGGCATCGCGAAGCTCGCGTCCCATCACGCGTCCGGCGGCACGACGACGTCGATGGGCACGCCGCTTTGGATGGCGCCCGAGCAAACGGAGAATGGGCGCATTGGGCCACCCGCCGACGTGTGGGCGCTCGGCCTGATTGCGTTCGCGCTCCTCACGCAGCGCGTGTACTGGGCGCGCAGCCATCTGGAGGACACGACGCTCCCCGCGCTCATGCGTGAAATCCTGTTCGAGCCGCTCGTGCCCGCGTCGGTGCGCGCGAGCCAGCTCGGCGCGCCCGTGCGGCTCGAGCCGGGTTTCGACGCTTGGTTCGCCCGGACGGTGAATCGCGATCCGGCGCAGCGATTTCCGAACGCGAGCGAGGCGTATGCGGCGCTCGTGAGCTGGGTTTCGCAGCCGTCCGCGCCCGCCCGGACCGTGGCGTACGATGGGCCGCCGCCGGAGCTCGCGGCGTACTTCGCGGGAACGCCGCCGCACGTCGCGGGAACGCCGCCGCACGTCGCGGGAACGCCGCCGCACGTCGCGGGCGGTTACGTGGCGGCAACCGCGCGCGGTCCAGTGCCTGCCGTCACCGAACGCGGCGTGTCGGAGACGCTTCACGAGCCCGCACGTCGACGTGGCGGCACAGCGGCGCTCGTTGCGGTCGGCGCCGTGAGCCTCGCGGGACTCGCCGCGCTCGGCTGGTTCGCGCTGCGCCCGCGTTCGGCCGCCGCGGCGTGCGGCGCGGACGAAATTGCGGGCGCGGACGGCAACTGTGCTTGCCCCCCCGGCTCCTCGAAGGCGGACGATCACTGCGCACCAATCGCGTTGCCGCCGTGTCCCACCGGCCAAGCGCGCAGGGACGAGCGTGGCCCGTGCCTCTGCGCGACGGGCAACGAGCCGGACGCACGCGGCCAGTGCCCGCAAACCACGTGCACTGGAGCCGCCGATCAAGCCGCGATCCGTTCTGCCCTCAAACAGGCCGAAGCGAGCGCGAGGGAACGCTGTCGCGGCCCGAGCGCCGCCGTCAATTCGGGCAGCTTGATCGTCACCATCGCGCCGAGCGGTCACGTCGTGGAGGCGAACGTGGAGGGTCCGCTCGCGGGCAGCGAAGGCGCGCGCTGCCTCAGCGACATTTTTCGTGCGACGAGCGTGACCTGCTTCAGCGGCGAGCCCGTGAAGCTCAAGAAAGGCATTTCGCTGCCGTGAGGCGGCGCGATACTGTCGCATTCGTTTGCGCGCTCTTGTCCGCTTGCAGGGAGCACCCGAAGGCCCTGCCCAAGAGCTCTTCCGCCAGAGCCGCGAGCGCTTCCGAAGCTCCGCGTGGGGTGTCGCCTGGTCAGGTCCCGACTGACACTCCGCCGATCCCGCCGACGTTCGAGACGCTGAAGCTCGTCCTCACGGGCACGCACCCGCCGTGCAACGCCGCCGACTGTCACGGCCCGGGTGGCCCGAATAAACTGCAGTATTGGGTCAAGGACGACGACAAACTCTACGACACCATCACGCACCACGTCTCCGTCGACTGCGGCAACATCCCCGTCGTCACGCCCGGTCACCCCGAGCGAAGCGCCCTCGTCAAGGTGCTCAAAGGCCCGTGCAGCACCAAGGTCCCGCAAATGCCGAACGGCTGCACACCCGAGTCGAACAACTGCTTGCCCGCGGAATACGTCGCCGCCATCGAACGCTGGATCGCGCTCGGCGCGCCCAGAAAATAGCCGCGCGGTTGCTCGTGAAGCGAGCTCCACGCGGCCTCCGGCCGCGCTCGCCGAGACTAGCGTCGTCCGTCGAGCTCCACGTGCAGCACCGTCGTCGCGCCGCCGAGCGGTGCCGGCTGCGCGTCTCCCGCGCCCTCAATTACTGCGCGACGACGCTGCCATTAGGCGGCGACGCGCTCGGGCGTGAGACCAGCTGCTCTGCGCAAGGACGCGAGGCGCGCATTCAAGCGTCGCCCGGAGCGTACGCGCCACCAGATCAGCCCGAAACAGCGCAAGACCAGCAGATGCACGTCGGCTGTCCAGGCGGCGCTGCGAAAGTGGCCGCTCTGGTGCAGCTCGTAAGTCAACCAGCGCGAGAGCGTCTGGATCAGCGCGTTCAGCGCTGAAATGGCGAGCGCGAGCAACGCTATGCGCCGTTGCAAAGTTCACGTGCACCCTCGGAATTCAGCGCAACGCTGCCAGATCGAGAACGCGATGCGCGCTCGCACGCGCATGCCGAGGCGCTCCGCCCAAGCCCCGAACCGTTGAGGCCGCACGGCCGGTCGCGCTCGCGTCCCGAGAAGGGTAGCAAAAGAAGTGACTATTTAGGCGCAGAATCATCAGTGCTGAGCATGGCGGGTGCAATCGATCCCTCCGCAGTGCGATCGACGGCGATCGACAACGGTTCGCCGCCTCTGTAGCAAACCCGTGAGCTTCACTCCTCGTCGCTGACTATCCCATCGTCCAAGATGGCCAGGACGTCCCTCATCTGATCGAGGACGAGGCCGGAGATTACGGGACCGAGACTCTTACATAAGACGTTGCCATAAATCAGCCTGCTGAAAGCCGCGACATCGAGTCCGTTAAGCTCCAACCAACGTTCGGTTTGGTCGCAGGTCAGCAAGCCTCGCTTCTGCCGAAAACTTTCCGACTCAGACTGAACCTCCGAAGGGTCCGGCGATGTTCTCATCCCCTCCGCCAAAACAAGAGCAAGCGCGCGCTCGAGCGCCGACCGCACAAGGCGGCCGTGGCGAAGCGGATCGATGCGTTGCAGCTTCTCGAGGGCGCTCGCCACGTCGACGGTACGTGGCAACCGAGTTGCCTCGGGCGTGGGCTCTTCGCGCCCGTGCTCTTCATCGATCGTGGTGCGCAGCGTGTGCCAAGCATCGGTGTTCGCCAAGCAAAACCGGGGTCGAAAGTCCTCTCCTTGCGTCGAGCGCCGGTCGGCGGCCATCCGACGCAACAGCTCTTCGGCGTCAGTTCGCTTTTGGTTCACCACCCCGTGCTCGTCGAGCCAACGCCGGAAACTCCGACTCTTCGTGGGGTCCAGTTGCTGGGTCGCGATGCGCATCAGGGCGCCCGCGGTGCGCTCTGGATAGAACAGGGCCTTCGTCTCCGCGAGGAGGCGTGCCGCGCTCGTCACGTCGAGGGAGCCATGCGCTACGGCACGTTCGAGTGTGGCACGGATATTCACCATCGCCTCGGAACGGACGCGGTAATGCTGCTCCGAGGGTTCGTGAACGACGGCAACCTCGTCATCGTCCTCGAGCTCTCCGGCACGAAATTGCTCGAACGTTCGCCCGACACCGACCATGCCGAAACTCGCCAGCTCGGCCGCCCGCAGGGCTCCCATGCTGCCGGCGCCATACACCCGAACGCCACGTGACAGGGCCCAAAGGATCTCTTTGTGCCAAACGGACAAGCTGTGCTCGAAGTAGCCATCAATCAGGCCGATCCAGCGGGCGCCGCGGCGTTCTGCTCGGTAGACGTCACCGCAGCGAGCGGGGTTCTCGAACACGGCTCCGGGAAGGAGTTCGCGACCGAGTGCCTCCGGCAACGAGGGGCCCACGAACACGATGCAGGTCATGGTGCGGACGTCGCCTTGATTGCTCTCGCACGGGTGCCCGGGACGTATCCGGGTACGTCGGCCGAACCCTCCAACCCGGGCGCGAGGACGCGCGCGACGGCAAGGGGGAGTCCCGGCTCCGTAAGCTCGACGTGAAGGAGAGGGCCGATCCCGGCGTGCTCCAAAGCCGTTTCGATGAACGCGAGGTCGTCTTCAAAATAGTCAAAACGGTGCGTGGGGACGGCCTGGAAGCAGCGCTCAGCCGTGGTTTCCTCGGCAAGTTGGCGTTGGTGCCGCAAGATCGAGTCGCGCTTGCTGACGAGCGCGACGTCGTCTCGCTGGAAGTCGTCGCGCGAGCCGGCGATGCGCGTCAGTCGACTCTGCGCGGCCTCGCAGAGCGCCCGCGAAAGCGCCACGCTGCGATCGAGATTGCATCCGAAGCCACGCGCGAGGCCGACCGGCCTGAACGCGTTCAGCTCGCGTTCCACTGTGGAGCAGAGAAAGGCCGCAATACCGAGGTCGCTCGTAATGTCCCAGACAGCGACGCCAACGGAGGCGCGCTCGAATTTCTGGAGCAGAGCTCGGACATCGGCATCGTCGATGCTGTCGAGCCGGATCCGTCTCGCGGCCTGCTGTGCTGGCGTAAGGCAATAGAACAGCGCGGTCGCATCGCGTTCGATGAGCTCGCAGGCTCCGTGCAGGATCGCCTCCATCAGCCCGTTGCCCGACGCAAGGCCGTTCGACCCTATCGGGAAGAAACCGCTCCCCAGGGGCAGTGGGAGCGTGAGATCGAGGTGCACCAGCTCGAACGGAACCTCCACGCCTCCGCCACCTCGCCACGCCGTAGCTTGCGTCCAAAGGATTCGCGCGTCCGGGTCCCACTGCCGTGCGTAGTGGGGCCAGCGCATCGGATCGACGACTTTCGCGCGACGGCTCCGATCGCAGTAGCTGCCGAGGCGCAGCGGCAAGTTGCTGTGCTCGGCGTGGAACTGCTCGATCGCTTCCATGATGCCCGACACCTTGGCTGCCTCCAGACTCAAGCCTTTGCCCTGACTGACGCTCAACGAGCGCGCGTTCGGACGAGCGACGACGACCGTCGGGATGCCCACGTCATCCAGGCCCGTGATGCTCGCCACGCGCGTGATCTCGAACTGCTCGAGCAGCGGCAAGAGCCGTTTCAGAGTCTCGCCGATCGGAGTCTGCCGGTGCGTTCCGACGACGATTTGTTTCAGCGTACGAAGCATCGCGGTTCAACGAGATCCGACTATCACGGCTTGATGGTGCCGAACAGGTCGCCCTCGACCGATCAATTGCTGGAGACGAATGCATGAGCCAGGAGCACTCGAAGTACTACGTGACGCAAGCCACACAACTGTTGGAGTTGATTCGTCAGGCGACGGGCTCGATACCTCCGCCCGATGCGACTTCGGACAAGAAGGCCGCCGCAAACGAGCCTTCGAGCGCATCCGAAATGGACACCATGATGGAGGCGCTCAACCTGCTCGTGCGAGCAAGTGAGTCATCGGAGCTGAGGAAGGCTCTCTTGTCCTCGGAGACAGCGCCCAAAGAGTTGAAAGGCGCGACAGACGACATCGTTCTCGGCTGGATCGATGCTCGCGCGGAAGTGGTGGAGAAGGGCTTGGAAAAGCTCAGGCGCGAGAAGACCTTGAGAGGGCTGATTCGCCCGCGAGCGTTCCTGCAGAGAGTCGTGCCGGATCCAGCCCACCCGACGACCGGTGCGGGGGGGAAGGTCGAATACACGCCTCAGCTGCAGCCTGCCTTCACGGATGGAACCGACCACGACGAACCGGCACCGATCGAGCACCACGACGTATTGATGATTGCTCCGAAGGGCGTGCACGCGCCTCTCGAGCACTACCGCTTCCCGGTTCGCAAAGGGGACGCGGGCAGTGAGGTCCGCTCCGCCCAAGCCAAGTCCAAGAGCTCGAACTCGGGCGCCTCTCCGGCGCTTCCGGAGCGAGTGGGAGCATATTTCAAGCCCCCGGAGCTGATGGACGTTTACGACATCGGCCAGCGGCATACGAACGCGATTGCCCACCCGGAAGATTGGGGCAACGCGGGGTTTCGGAGCACACGTCGTGGCCCTGCAGTGAGCACGATTCCCATCAAACCTGAACCCGGAGCTACGGCTTGCATCACCTGCTACCTCATCAATGCACAAAACCTGAACTATCGGAACGCCTGGACGGCGGAGGAGTGGAACGAGGTTCCAGACGGGCCCGATCTGCCGCCAGCTCGCCACGTCGACGACGACGAGGTGGAGATGCTGATCGGTGGTCCGCGCGGCCTCGTCTTTCACATCGAGCTCGAAGGGCTACGGCAATGGACGCCCGGCGAGCGGTTCCGACTCGTTCGGGAATCCGACCATACCAGCGACCAGAAAATCGCCACGGGCGCGGAGCGCGGGACCGTCACCTGCGTCGACCTATCGATGCAAACGGAGGTGTGGCAGCAGCTTCGCAACGGCGGGCTGATGGGCCGTGTGCTGTTCGACGACGACGGCATGAAGCGAGTGGTCCCGTTGGTCAACATCACCACGCTCGCGCCAAAGTGAAACGGACGCGAAAGGGCCACTCTGGCGGAATGAGCTGGATTCGTGCGATTCTAGTCGAGGTTGATTTGATTGGTTGGAACAAAGGAAAGGCCTCAGCATGACCTGCACGGTATGCGGAACGCGCGCGCGCAGCAGTGCGCGCAACGTCGAAGTTTCTGGCACCTGGGATTACAAATGGCCCCGCGGCAGTTCGATCCGTGTCGCATTTCAGAAACCGCCGATGCTCTTGAATGGCGATTTCGACAGAGCGGTCGAGCGTATCACCACCCTTGCTCAACGCTGGGAGCGCGCCATTGCCGAATATTTGAAGCCGTTCGGACCGTCACTGAACGCGACTGAATTTTTCGCGACTGGCGTGAGCTTGGATTTCGCCCCCGACCGCTCGTTCGATCGCCCGCTTGGCGAAGGAGCGCCGGCGGGCAGCGAGCACAAAAGCCCGTACTTGCCCGAGGAGCTCGAGCAACGACCCTACGATGTGCTCATCTCGCTCGAAGATCTGCCACTGATTCGGCGCGACCCGTTCCGCGCCCCCATCGGGGTGAGCTCAGCCGAGTCCGAATTCGCCGATCAACAAGACGGGATTCAGCGTATTTGCTTACCATACTCCGAGCTCGGCAGTTACGCTCGACGCGTCGACTACGGGGTGCCGAGCGCGTTTCTGGGTCGGCCGCAAAGCTTGGGGGCCTCGTCGAATGGCAAGGCGCCCCTACTGTCGTATCTCGAGTCGGTCGCCGGCAGCTATGCGGTCGTTCACGAATTTGGCCATGTGCTCGGGCTCGCGCACGCCCACCAAGCGCCCGAGCTTTCGTCGGTGAGCTTTCGACCGGTACGCGAAATCAGCGAGATTTTAACGCGGGCCTTCGGTCTGATGAGTCCGGTGAGCGACCGCTTCATTCGTGAGCAAATCACGCTGCGCTGGCGTGGCAGTCCGTCGTTCTCTGACTGGCTCGACGTGAAGTCGCTCGAGTCGCTCGACTCGATCATGGCGCCCGCCGGGCTTGGCTGGTTCCTCGCGGAATCGGACGTCCAAGCGAGCGACTACTCCCTGGCTGATGCACGCGAGAAGGGTGATATTCTCGCGATGGCATTGCGAAAGCCTGAAACCGAGTCAGCTGACGACAAGTCGAAGCTGGTTGTGCGCACACAGCCGACGCCCTTCGACGTGGAGAGCCTGCTGCTCATGTACGGGGATCGTCGCTACAAGGCCCTCGCGAACGGAGGTAACACTGCGCGGTCGACCGTCAGCAGTAGTGCAGCTCTTCGGCCAACGCCGTGACCTTGGTGCAGGCGCCGTGCATCCGCCGATAGTCGTCCGTCGAGCACGCAGCCGCGGCCGCGGCTACCGCGCTGACGAGAGGCGCCGGCAGCGCTTGCTGCCCGGGAGCCGTCAGGTCTGTCAGAACGACGGCGGCCGCGGCGAAATCATCGCGCGCGGTAGCCAGCGCGAGCAGGGGGAAACCGGCGACCCAACGGAAGGGGAATGGGTGACGATGTGCGAGCCACGTCGCGCGTGCCTTCTCGAGGAGCTCGCCCGGGGCGTCGGAGCCTTTCCGCCAGCCGAGCCAGCCTCGCACGGCGATGCCTGCGCCGATATAGGGGGGCAGATTCGCGGCTTCGGCCGCTGCCGCCATGTCATCGAGGCTGCGCTCGACACCGTCCACGTCGCGCAGGCGAAGCAATGTGAGGATCGAATAGGTCGTCGCGCGAGCGAGCAGCGTCGTGTCCCTAGCTTCGCGCGCAGCGCCGACCGCGAAGGACATGTGCGGGACGGCCTCGCGGCAATCGCGCGGGGTGCCGAAGAAGAGAGCAAACGCGTGCGAAAGCCGGCCGAGCGCTTGCTGATCCAAGGTCAATCGCTCGGACGCCGCCACGGCGAGACGTGAGAGCTCGACCGCTTTTTCGCTGTAAGCGTAGCGATTGCGGAGCAAATGGTGGCTGGATGAGGCGACGTAATACGCGTTCTTCTGGCGCGGAGTTCCGTACGCCGCGACCGGCTCCTCCAAAGTCTGTACCAGTCGATCGATCTCGGCTCCGCTCCGTTGCGAAAAATACAGGTACTCGAAGCGGCCGAGCTGGATTTGGATGTGCTCCTGCCAAACGACCGCGGACACCTCGCGGCTGGGAGTACCGAGCTCGTGTTCGGCATCGCCGAGCAATTGTTCCGCACCCGCGTAGTCGTGCTGGGTCCAGCGGGTCGCCGCCTCCTTCCGCTTAAGACGCGCGCGGTGAAGGGGGTTGCGAGCGATCTCGAACGCACGCTGGTAACATTGCCGCGCCTCCGCGTGCCGAGCCCGCAGCAGGAGCACGTCAGCCAGGGACTCCTCGAGGCTCACGCTGATGGCGACACTTTCTGCGGCTGTCAGCTGGTGCGCCTGTTGAACTGCGGCGCGGTACAGTTGGCACGAGAACTCGACGTCACCGTCGTTTCTGGCCGACTCCGCGCCCCGCACCAAATACTCGAGTGCGAGCCGGGGCTCCGCGGCACCGGCCCAATGGAAGCCCAGCCGCGCGAGCGTCGACGTTTCGCGACGCGACTCGGATTTTTCGAGCGCAAGGGCTGCCTGGCGGTGGAGACTCTGGCGCACGTCGCTCGACAGCGAGCGTTCGGCCGTCTCGCGCACGCGATCGTGTACGAACCGAAAGCGAGCCGCGGCCACCGGGACGAGCAGTTGGCGCGCCGCGAGTTCCTCGAGCGCCCGCGCGGTCGCGAATGGGTCGTTCAGCGAGCTCTCAAGTAGCCCCGCATCGAACTCCCGGCCGAGCACTGCAGCTTGCGCTAGGAGCTGGCGGGCACCCGCAGAGGCGGCGCCGAGCCGAGATTGAATGAGCCCGTCGATGCTGTGCGGAATCGGAGCCATTCCCTCGAGCTCGGAGGCCGTCGGAAACTGCCACTCGCCGGTAACGTCGCGCCTGAGGAGCGCTAGGGCGAGCGCTGAGCGCAGGTATTCGCCGACGAAGAACGGGTTACCCTCGGCGCGCGCGACGACATAATCGAGCAAACCCTCGGGTAGCCATTCGGCGCCAAGCAAGTCCTTCAAAAGTTCGCCCGTTTCGCGACGCTCGAGCGGCGGGATCGCGACCTCTAGCAATGCCCAGGCGCGTAGTGCGGCGAGTTGCTCTGGCGGCGCATCGTCGCGAGCGCTGCAGACGAAAAGGATTGCGCCGGGCGCGGCACTGGCGCGCTCGAGCAGAAAAGCGAGCGACAGATCGTCCGCCCACTGCAAATCGTCCAACAATAAGACGACAGGCTCGTGGCTCGCGAGTAGCCCGAGCAGCTGCTCGAGCGCGTCGAACCAAATTCGCCTGGCGCTCTGGGGCGCTGCCGGCTGAGCTGCTTCGGCGGCCGCCCCCCCTAGGGCAAGAGACCGAGCGACGCCATGCCAGCGCTCCGAATCGTGCGACGGTACCGGATCCGCGAGCACACGGCGGTAGACGTGCGCGGCGTAATCGATCAGGGGCTTCAGTAGGCTGAGCCCGGGGTTGGCGAGCGTCGTCTCGTCCGACGAGCTTGTGGTTGCCGCCTGACAACTGATCACCATCGAGCGTGGCGCTGCCCGTGCCCCGAGTTCGTTCAAGAGCCGCGTTTTTCCAGCGCCACTCGGCGCGGTCAGGAGGACTCGTTGGCACGAACCATTCAGTGTCGCTTCTAAACTCTTGCTGAGACGAGCGAGCGCGCCGCTGTGGTCCACGAACTGCGGCCGCAGGAGCGTGAGGCGCGACGCGCTCGGCGGTTCGGGCGCGAGCTCCCCGAGCAACCTCGACAGGCACCGAACGACCTCCTCCGCGTCGCGCAACCGTCGTTCGGGAGCTTTCGTCAACATCGCGCGAAGCAGGGCGACGAGCTCTGCCGAAACCGGTGCGTCCTCGGGAAACCGTGGCGGAGCCTGGAGATGCTGTTGCACGACGTCCTCGACGCGCGGGCCCGCGAACACGGGGCGTCCGAAGAGGAAATCGTAAATGATGCAACCAAGCCCATAAATGTCACACCTGAGGTCGACGGCTTTGCCGAGTAACAGCTCGGGTGCCGCGTAACCCGGCGTGCCGTAGTGGACGAAGTCGAGCCGCGCCGGCTCGCGAAATTCAGTGCGTTCGAAGGTCGCGAACGACGTGCCGAAGTCGAGGAGTACGGGATCGCCCGGACCACGCAGCACGATGTTAGAAGGCGTAAGATCGCCGTGCAAAATGCCCAGCGCGTGCACCTCGCTCAACGTCTGTGCAATGCGGCGAAGGATGCGGAGGACGGCATCCGGCTCGGTGCGCGGCCCTGGGGCAACGGCGAGCGGCTCCGACGGGCGGGACCGAGCGCGCGGTTCGCGTGGTAGCAGCGTGGTGACCGGGACGGTCGGCGCCAAACCGCTGGCGCCGGCATCCCTCGGTCGCATTGGCGCAGCGCAATCGAGAAAGAGCGTACGCGCCAACTCCCGCAGGTTGGGCCCGCCGAGCAGCTCCATGACGAACCACGGCCGCGGTTCATCCACGCCACTTGCGAGAACCCGTACGGTGCCACGGACATTGGCGTCGCGAAGGCTCAAGAGCGTAGCGACTTCCCGGCGCAACGCGAGCGCCGCAGAGGGGCTGGACTCATGGGCGAGCTTGAGCGCTAACTGCGAGCCGTCGCGTGAGTCGACCGCACGGTAAATGGAACCACCCCCGCCGGACCGCAACGGCTCGACGAGTTCGTATGGGCCAAGTCGCGACGGAGCCTGCACGAGGGAATTTGAGATCCGTCTGGGCGGCGGGGCAAGGTCGAAGTGGTGAGTATCAGATCCGGACGATTCTGAGGTTGCTCAGGCCGAGTCGAATTTGTTTCGTCCGCGGACGCCGGTCGATGACGCTCGCCGCCTCATCGAGCCCGTGTTGTGCAAAGTGTTTGCGCACCCGAAACACCTCGCCGTCGATTTGCTGCGGCGTCATGTTGAGCGCGTCGGCGAGATTTTCCTTGTAGGTCCAGCCGCACGACGATTCGGGCACGCCCGCCGCGCGATCGGCGATTCGCCCGCGTGCCAATGTCAATAGTAAATAGTTGTGACTACGCGAGCCGAGAGACACACGCCGATCCGGATACTCGAAGAAGACCTCGACGAACTCCTCGTCCCTCGAGACGGAGAACACCGCAATAGGTGGCGCCGCGTCCTTCTGATACGCCGTCCCCGTGGACGTCACGGCATCGGGGCAACAGAAGCGAAACGTGCGACTGCCGGCGACGAACGTGGTGCCTTGCGAAAGGGCCACTGTGTCCCGATCCGGTTGTTCGAGCCGCCAAGTTCCATCCGTGTCGCGATACACGGTAACCAAAGGCTCGTCGGCCGACGGGATGCCCACGATTCCATCGGTTCCAACCAGTGCGCGACCGCTGTCGACCTCCACCACCATGACCTCAGGTGGGCTCGCATCCCGGACGAGCCAACGCTCGTCGGCATTCCCGAAAGCCAGTCGGGAACCGACGCCTAGGGGATAGGGCCGCCCTGGTTGGAGTGGCTCGCCATCGAGGACGGTTCCGTTCCTGCTACCACGATCGATCACCTCCCACCGCGCGCCGCTCCAGCGCACCACAGCGTGCTGAGCCGAGACGTAGTATCCGGTCAATCGTAATGAGCATTGCGGGCCTCGGCCGACCAGATGCTCCGGCTCGAGGACATGGGTGCGTGAAGGCTCGGTATCACGCGCGATTTCGGCCATCGACGAGTCGCTACCACGGCGAACGGCGAGCGTCTTCAAGGGCGAGGGAAAGGCAGGATTCACGCGATCGAGTGCGATCGAACGCGATGAGCTGCGATCGACAGGCTTTGTCTCCGTGGATATCAGGAGGGCATGGAGGAACAAACGTTACGAGCCGCAGCAATCAACGTGGATGCGGACGGTCGGGCCACCCGCATCGATATCGCCGAGATCTGGCATGGACTCGTGTCCGGCGTACGCGTGATCGCCGATTCTTTCTATTACGGTGATCGCCTGTTTCTGGTTCTGCGCAAACGTTCAGACGTGCTATTGGAGACACGCGCCGTTTGCGGCCGCCGCCTCATCGTGCTCGAGCAGGCGCTCCTCGGCAAAAGCCACAAAGCCATCGCCATCGACCTCTGCGTTAGTCCTTCGGCCGTCTCGAACGCCATGCGCGAGGCGTTGCAGGCGATCGGCTGGACGTGTGCTCCGTCCAAAGTGCCGCTTATCGCTGTGATTTTGGTGCACGCGGCGCGCGACCGTTCATTTTCAGCTGGCGGACGGATGAGCGCCCTTGGAGACATTTGGGACGTCGTTAGCGTCCCGCGTGCCGACCTCCACTTTCCGGTGCGGTTGCCGAATTCGGTCGAGGTCGTCGTGAGACACTTGGTCGAGGGCCGCACCTACGCCGAGATTGCACAGGAACGCCGCGTTTCCACGCGGACGGTGGCCAACCAAGTCGCATGGGCGTACCGCCGCTTGGGGATTTCCGGTAGGATGGCGCTGCTAGTGCGTATCGCGACGGGCGCGTTTGCGGCCACGGACCCCGCCCTCCATGGCGCACTGGCGTAACGTCGATTCAATCGCGCCCAGCCGAGCCGGTCGACACCACGTGCGCGCCTCTTCCGAATAGGGCGTCTGAGGATGTCGCCGAGGTCCACATCAAGGTGCAGGCCGAGCAAATCATCGACGCCCCCGCGAGCAGGCGCGTCGGAGTTCGAGGCGGTGCCACACCGCGGACGAATGTCCGGTAGTGCGACGTACGACCGATGCTCCGCTCTCAGAGCATTCGGCTAGCGTCGGCCAGCGCGTCTTCGGTCGCGAGTAGCTCGTGCACACGTGGAGCCACTTTGGTGCCGATGAGCTCGATGCTCTTCAGCATCCGTTCGTGCGGCATCGGGCCGTTGCTGTACTTGAGATCGAAGCGCGAGAGCGACAGCGTGCGCGCCGTGGCGGCGATCTTTTGCGCGACGGTCTCGGGTGAGCCGACGAAGAGCGCGCCGCGCGGGCCCGCTTCGTGCTCGAACTGCGCGCGCGTGGGCGGCGACCAGCCGCGCTCCGCGCCGATCTTGGTGCGCTGTTCGAGAAAGTGCGGCCAGAGTTCCTCGCGCGCCTGCTCGTCCGTTTCGGCGACGTGACCCGGCGAGTGCACGCCGACCGGGCGCTTGCCGAAGCCGAATTTGCCGAGCGCCTCTGCGTAGAGCGCGACGTACGGCGCGAAGCGCGCGGGCTCGCCGCCGATGATGGCGAGCATGAGATCGAAGCCGTACTGCGCCGCGCGCACGACGGATTGCGGGCTGCCGCCGACGCCGATCCAGGTGCGGAGCAGCCCGTTTTCGATAGGCGGGTAGATGCTCTGGTTCTCGAGCGGCGGACGCGTCGAGCCGGACCAGGTCACGGGCGTGCCGGCGCGCACCTTCGCGAACAGCGCGAGCTTGTCGTCGAAGAGCTCCTCGTAACGGGCAAGATCGAAGCCGAAGAGGGGAAAGGACTCCGTAAACGAACCGCGCCCGAGGATCACTTCGGCCCGGCCGTTCGAAACGGCGTCGAGCGTGGCGAAACGTTGAAACACACGGATCGGATCGTCCGAGCTCAGCACCGTCACGGCCGAGCCGAGGTGAATGCGCTCGGTGCGGCTCGCGATGGCCGCCAGCACGACCTCGGGCGCCGACACCGCAAAGTCCTCCCGGTGGTGCTCGCCGACTCCGATGAACGAAAGCCCGACCCGGTCGGCAAGCTCGGCTTGCTCGACCAGATTGCGAATCACCTGCGCGTGCGGCACGGGCTTACCGTCGATGGTCCGCGTCCGGTCGCCGAAGGTATCGAGACCAATTTCGAGCTTCGCCATAAAAATGCAAGCTAACCAGTCGCGCGTGCGCGTGCCAGTGGCGCTAGGCCCACATTTTCGACGGAAGCCGCTCGGTCGAGCAACTCCTTCGTCATGCGCTACTCCCTCGTTCCGCTCCTCGGCAGCTGCTTGCTCATCGCCTCCCCGGCCGGAGCCGCGGCGTTGGCGGGCCCGATCAGCGGCTGGGCGAGTGGCGTGCCGAGCTACGTCTCGATGTACGAATACGTACCCGACAAGCTCGCCACGAATCCCCCCATCCTCGTCGTCGCTCATTACTGCAGCGGCAACGCCTCGGGCGTGTTCGGCGAAGCGAAGACCGGCGGCATCGTCGCGGCAGCGGATCAGTACGGTTTCATCCTCGTCCTGCCGCAGACCTCCAATAATTGCTGGGATGTGGGCTCCACTGCGTCGCTCACGCACGACGGCGGCGGCGACACTCAAGCCGTCGCGGAGCAGGTCAAGTACGCGCTCACCAAGCACAGCGCCAACCCGAATCGCGTCTACATCACCGGCACTTCGTCGGGCGCGATGATGACGGAGGCGATGCTCGCCGTTTACCCCGAGATGTTCAAGGCGGGCGCGGAGTTTTCCGGTGTGCCGGCCGGATGCTGGGCTGTCGGTTACAGCGCGAGCAATCAGTGGAGTGGTTCGTGCGCCGGCGGCCAAGTGTCGCACACCGCGCAGGAGTGGGGAGATCTCGTGCGGAAAATGGATCCGGGTTACACGGGGCCCCGCGCGCGGGTTCAGCTCTGGCACGGCTTGAGCGACCCGACCATCAGCCCCAACAATCAGACCGAGGCCATCAAGGAATGGACCAACGTGCTCGGACTGCCCACGAGTCCGACGGCGACCACCAACGTCTCGCTCTCGAATCATCAGTGGACGCGTCAAACGTGGCAGGACAGCTGCGGGGCACGGTGCTCGACGCCTGGTCGGAGACGAACGGCCCGCACGGCACCGACGCGAACCTCAACGCCATGTACGTGATCCCGTTTCTCGGCCTGGATAAGACTGGCGACACCGATCCTCAACAGTGCGGCTCCGCTGGGATGGGCGGCGCTGGCGGGACGGGCGGCGCGGGAGCTGCGGGTGCTACGGCAGGCGGCGCGAGCGGCGGCGGTCGTGGCGGTGGTCGCGGCGGCAACGCCGGCATGACGAGCGCGCCAGGCGGACGCGGTGGCATGAGCAGTGTCGGTTCGGGAGGAATGGCGGTCGCAGGCACCGCGGGGGTGCCGAACGGCGGCGGGAGCGCGGGTGAAAACGTTGGCGGGCGTGTCGGCGCGGGCGGCACCAGCCTTGGCGGCGCTCCGAGCCAAGGTACCGGCGGCGGGGGTGGACGTGACGGTGGAGCACACGCCGGCATGCCGGCAAGCGTCGGCGGCGCGCCCGGCTCGAGTGGTCAAGCGACGGTCGGTGCCGCGGGTGCCGAACACGGTGGCGCGACGGGTTCGGGCGGTGCGACTCCTCCGGACAGTTCGGGCTGCTCGTGCCAGGTACCCGCACGCTCGGGCTCGGCCGGTTCGTTGGGGTTCTTCGCCGTGTTGGCGCTCTTCGTTCGGCGGCGGCGGACGGCGCATTCGGCTGCGCGGTCGTGAGCTCGGCCGCTCGTTTTTCGAGCGAGCCAGAGCGCGGACTCGGTCGGCGCGCGGCTCGAGCGTCGAGGGGCTACGGCGTGAGCGTGAAACTGCCCATGTGGTCGGGACCCCAGGCCACGAAATTCGGAGCGACGCCGTCGACCGTCGCGAAGCTCGGCCAACGCCGGCTCGTCGTGCCGTCGTCCACGGCGACGGGGCCGCTGAAAAGAACCCCGCCGTCACAGCTCTTATCGACGACGAGCGAGCCACTGTCCCAAGTTCGATAGCCGAGCCACAGGATCCCGTCCGCGTCGTAGGCGAGGGCGGGGTTCACGGCGCGTGCCCGATCGCCCGACGCCTCGACATAGGTCGGGAGCGAGTTGAGGGGCGAAAAGCCGGCGCCGGTGCCGGCGCGGTCCACGGCGAGCTGTAAAATGCCGGCGTCGTCGCCGTCGCTCGTGAACAGGATGGCGATGCTGCCGTCCGGCGCGATGGCACCGGTTGCGCTGCTGCCGTTCACGTCCGTCGTGGGGTCGACCTTGTCGGGAAGCGTGAAGGTGGCCCCGTTGTCGGTGCTGCACTGAAGGTAGACGTTCGGCAGCGTTGCGCCGTCGCTCGGCGTGACCTTGCCGACGTAGGTGACGCAGAGCTTGCCCGCTCCGTCGCTGAAGAGTCGTGGCGATTCGGTGGTATCGCCCGCAGCGTCGGTACCGCCGTTCGATTCCGGCCAAATGTGCGCGTCGGTGCAGCCTTCGCCCGCGAGGTCGTCGAGCGCGTGCGTGTAGCCGTTCGCGAAGTATTCGACGGGTGCGTCGCTGTACGTGCCCTTGGTGAAGCCCTTGCCGCGGTTCGTGTCCGACCAGACGAAGATGTCGCGCGCGTCGTCGCCGTCGGGCGTACAGCTCGACCAGCCGGGCGACGCGATCACGACGGTGTCCGCCGCCGGTGACGTGACGTCCGCGCAGACGTCGCCGTTGTCGCCCACGTGAAGCACGTGCGTCGTCCACGTCAGGCCGGCGTCGGTGCTCACGGCGAAGAGCTCGGTTTGCGGCCCGCTCGCCGACTCGTCGAGCGGCTCTCCGTACTCGTTTTCCGCGACGACGTGAGCGACGGCGTAGATCACGTCCGGATCGCCCGCGTCGACGGCGATGGCCGGACACTCGAGCCCGCCGCCTGCGCTGTCGTCCAGGATACTCGCGGAGATCGCCGTCACGGCGGGCTGCCACGTGAGGCCGCCGTCATCACTGCGTGCGACCGCGAGCACCGCCGTCTCGGGATCGGATGGGTCGGGCCACGCCGCGTACACGCGCCCACCGCGGGCGGCGACGACGTGGGTGTACGTGCCCGCTCCGTCAAGGCCAGCGTAACCCGGCGCGCCGGTGAGCACGCCTTCGCTGCTCGGAAACGCCGTGGCAAGCGTCACGGTCGCGCTCGACTTGGCCGATGGCTCGGCACGGCTCGCGGCGACGAGCTTCACCTCCGGCGGATTCGGTACGACGTTGGGCGTGAAATAGCGCCCGCTCTGATCGATCTCGCCGGCGGTCGAAGGGTTCACGGCCCAGCTGACGCCGGTGTTCGTGCTGCCGGTGACGCTCGCGGTGAAGTCGCCGGAGGAGCAGGTGAGCACGCGCGCGGCAGCCGGTGAAACCTTCACGCTGACCGCGGGGGACGGCGTGTCGCTCGAGCAGCCGGACAGACTGGTGGCGGCGCTGGCGGCGAGCACGAGCGATGCAGTGAGACCACGGCGCTTCATGATGGAGCTCCTCCTGAGTGTGAGCTTCTCATCATCGATGCTAGCGACGCGATGGGAAGCGAAAAGTGCGTCGGCGGGCGCCACCCGCGTGCCGCCCGTGTGTCGGCGGGCGCCACCCGCGAGCCGTCGCTGGTCCCCAGGCTGTTTTCGCCCTCGCAATTCGAGTTACGCTACGCGCCGCATGCGTCTCGACGGTCCCGTTCTCATCATCGGCGCAGGTATCGGCGGGCTCACGCTCGCGAGCGCCCTCGCTCAGCGTGGCATCGAGTGCCGCTTGTTCGAGCGCGCTCCCGAGCTCGCGCCGGCAGGCGCGGGCATCCTCGTGCAAACGGGCGCTCTGCTCGCCCTGCGCACGCTGAAGCTCGATGCGGCGGTTTCCGCCAAGGGACAAGACGTTTTGATGGGTCTTCTCAAGACGGAGCGCGGGCAAACGCTCCAGCGCACCTCCATGAGCTTTCTTCGGGACGAGCTCGGTGCTTCGACGGTTGCGATCCATCGCGCGCGGCTGCAAGAAGTGTTACGCGACGCGGGCAATGGAGCGCCGATCGCGCTCGGCGCCGAGCTCGTCGGTTACGAGGCGGACGCAAGCGGCGTGACGGCGCTCTTCGCCGACGGGCGGCGCGAGCGGGGCGCGCTGCTCGTCGGCGCGGACGGCTTGCACTCGGCCGTGCGTCGCGCGCTGCTCGGCGAAAGCCCGCTGCGCTACGCGGGCTACACGAGCTGGCGCGGCATCGCGGCCGGCAGCGGAGGCGTGCCCGCGCACGAAGTGACGGAGATGTGGGGCCCCGGCGCGCGCTTCGGCTTTGCCGACATCGGCCCGAACGAGACGTACTGGTTTGCCGTGTTGAATGCGCCCGAGAGCGAGCGTGAGTCGAATCCGCTCGAGGTGGTGACGCGCCACTTTGCGGCCTGGGCCGAGCCCGTGCCGGAGCTGCTCGCGCATACCGCGCCCGAGCGCGTGTTCCGCACCGATATCCACGATCGCCTTCCGGTCGCGAGCTGGTCGCGTGGACGCGTCACGTTGCTCGGCGATGCCGCTCATCCGACGACACCGAACCTCGGCCAGGGTGGCTCGATGGCCATCGAGGACGCCGTCGTGCTCGCGCACGCGCTCGAACGGGCGCCCGCTCTCGCCGACGCGCTCGCCGAGTACGAACGACGTCGCGTGGCGGGCACCAATCGCATCGTAGAAGCGTCATTTCGCTTCGGCAAACTCGCGCAACTCGAGAACCGGCTCGCGATTTTTCTGAGGAACGCGCTCTTTCGCGTGCTGCCGGAGGGCATGGTTCAGAAAGAGCTCCGGCGCGCGGCCCAGTTTTCGCTCGAGGACGGTCTCGCGCGGGCCTGACTTTACACCGCGGCCGAATCGCATTAAGTCCGCGGGGTGAGGGCAGCCATGATTTTCGGCAGGTGGACTAGCTTTGTGGGGTTGAGTTTTGCGGTGGCGTGCGGCGGCTCGAGCGAGGACGCGCCGGGCGCGTCCGGGGGCAAGAGCGGCGCGGGCGGGAGCTCCCCTGCCGCCGGAGCGAGCGGCAAAGGCGGTGCCGGGCGGAGCACTACTGCGGGAACGGGTGGCGCACGTGGAGGCACGAGCGGCAGCGGCGGAACGGGCGGCGCCGGAACGAGCGGCAGCGGTGGGGACGCCGTCATGGGCGGCGCGGGGGGAACGCACGCCGCGGGTGGCACGGGCGGTGCGGCCGGGGCTGCAGCGGGAGGTGCGAGTGGCGGTGAAGGCGTGGAAACGGCAGGGGCCGGGGGTGAGGCCGGGGCCTCGGCGTCGTGCACGACACTGACCACGACGAAGAAGCACGCGCTTCGCGCCCGAAGCGCCGGCTTTTCGGGCACGGAAGCGCAGTACGACGAGATTTACGAGCTCGATTGCCAGATGACCCCCGATTGTCAGAGCGCTTGCATGGACCGCGGCGGAACCGCCGAGATGTGCTCCGACACGATCTGCGAGACGTCTTCGCCGAACTATTGTTTGCCGACGCCGATTTGGACCGGGCTCGACGCGCTCGCCGCGGAAGGCACGGATCCCTTCAGTGACGGCGCGGAAATCGTGCTCTGGAGCTATCCGTATCACGACAGCTTGCTCCTCGATCAGTTCAAGCTCGAGGTGCCGGACAGCGCCGAAGTACTCGGGATTACGGCGACCGTTCGCCGCGCTGCGGGTGGCGACGACGAAGCAGTCGACGTGGGCGTGCACCTCATCAAGCACGGCGTCGTAGGCTCCGCCGATCGCTCCCTCGCGACGCCGTGGAACGCGTTCGACTTCGTCGACGTCGACTACGGCGGCCCGAAAGATCTCTGGGGTGACACCTGGAGCGCGGACGATCTCAACGCCGACGATTTCGGCGTCGCTCTCGCCGCCGGCTACACGCAGACCGCAGGCAGCGGCCGCGGCTACGTAGACATCGTCTACGTGACGGTGACGTATCGGACCTGTCCGTAGTATTCGCGGCCTATCGCTACGAAAGAGCTGCGGCGCGCGCTACTCCACGCATCGGCCTTTACCCGCTCCTCCGCTCCGTATAGTAGCTCAGCGCGAAGCATGAACAATCCGACGTCCCGGTTCGGCCAGGTGCTGGTTCTTCTCCTGGCCGCGAGCGCGACCGCGTGCGGCCCCGGCATCACCATCATTTCGTCGTCGCGGCAGCCGGATGCGGAGCCGCTCAACTTGAAAGGCGAGAAGGTCGCCGCCGTCGTCATGATGCAAAATCAGACGATTCGGCGAACGGCCGAGGACAGCCTCGCCCGCTCGATCACGAAGCACGGCGCGGTCGGCGTACCGATGTACACGCTGCTCGCGAGCCCGAACCCCGCCGACGAAAAGGCCGCGCGGGAGGCGCTCGAAGGGGCCGGCGTGAAAGGCGTGGTCGTGCTCCGCCCGACTCACGTCCGCAAGACCGACGTGACACCTGCGCAAACCTACGCGCTGCCCGTCTACGGCGGCTATTGGGGCGGCTACTATCCGTACGGTTGGAATCAATCGTGGGGCGCACCCACGAGCCCCATGAGCCCCTACGGCAAGCCGCAAGGTCCCGAGCACGGCGGCAACATGTCGTACGGCTATGCGGGCCCCATCACGGGGACGGTCCCCGAGCGCAAAGAAAGCTACGACGCGGTCAACGTCGAGATCCTCGTCTACTCGCTCAAACAAAATCGGCTCGTGTGGGCGGGCACGGCCGAGGCCCCGAAGCCCGACGACGTCGACGACTTCGTCGTCGACCTCACGAAGGTCATCGCGGAAGAGCTCGCCACCGTGCGGCTGATTCCAGGCTGAGCAGCGGTCTAACTCCAATCATTCCCCAGGCTCGAGCACCACGTTGCATTCCCAATCGGCGGCGTCGATGAAGCCGTCGCCGTCATTGTCGATGCCGTCGTCGCAGGCGCACGCTTCGTCGGTGAGATCGCCGTGGCCGTCGTAGTCGTTGTCGGCGCCGTCGCAGCACGAGCCGCTCGCGCAGCTGACGCTGCAATCCGTGGCTGAGCCGCAGCTCGAGGAGTCGGCACCCTCGGCGCTGACGGCGTGACACGTGGGCACGGCAGCGAGATCCGACCACTCGCGCTCGAACTCGCTTTCGAACTCCGCAGCGAACGCCGCGTTCTTCACGTAAAGCGTGTTCTCGTCGTTGTCGCCGTTGCCCGAGCCGGTCCAGTTCATCGAGCCGAACACGACGGCCGCTTGCGCGGGCAGCGCGCTGTCGGCGACGGCCCACTTGGCGTGCGACTTGCCGCCCCAATTCTCCCATTTGACGGGAATGCCCGCGGAGCAAAACGACGGCGTCTGCGAGTAGGCGTTGGCCGCGCCGCCCGCGTCGATGACGACGCGCACGGCGACGCCACGCGCTGCCGCCGCGAGCACCGCATTCGCAATGGGCTGACTCGTGAGATAGAACATCGCGATGTCGAGCGTCGCGCTCGCGGCGTTCACGAGCGGGAGCACGGCGTTGTCTTGTGCGTCGTCCGTCAGGGAGAAGTAGCTCGCGACCACGGTGCTGCCGTCGCTGAATTTGCTCGCGTCGAGCAGGTGCGCCGTATTGTCCGTCTTTCTGTGGTGAAATAGGCCCGAGAACATCTCCTCGAATTCGCCGCGGTAGATCGCCGCGAGCCGAGCGGACTCGATGGTCGCGGCGACATCGGAGTTGTACTCACCGCCGAGCTCGGTGTCGCTCGCGTTGGTGCTGCCGGTCCAAACCCTCGCGCCGTCGAACACGAAGAATTTGTTGTGCATGATGTAGCTGTAGCCGGGCCCGCTGTCGCACACGACGTTGCCCGCTCCGAGCGCCTGAATCAGCGCGGGTGTGTCGGGATACGCAAACGTCGAGCAGCCGGCGTCTTCCGCATCGACGACCCCGTGGACGACGACGCCGCGCGCTCGGGCCGCCGCGAGCGCGTCGATCAATGGCTGCTGCGAGCGCACGCCGTAGAGCGCGAAATCGATGCTGGTCGTCGCGGCGTCGATGAGCTCGACGAGTCCCGTGCAGAGCGGGCGCGTGCAGGTGCTTTCGGGATGGCCGTGTTGATTGGTCGTGAAGCGCACGTCGAACGCGAAGGTTTCGGGTAGCTGCGCCGGGTCGCAAGCGCCCGAGCTCACGCCGAGATTCGGCGTAGCGCAGCTTGCGAATGCGGCGGCGCTACAATCGAGACGTGCCTGTGAGTTACCGCCCGCGCACGCGAACGGGCCGACGCGGGTAGCGGCGAGCTCGTTGCCGCTCGCGTCGGCGAGCCACACTTCGTCCGTAGTGGTGATGCTCGTGCCGCGCGAAACGACCGCGCGTTGTCCGCTGCCGAGCGCAGCTTGTAACGCGGAGCACGTCTCGCCTCCGGGCGCGGTGTCGCACACCTTGAACGCGCTGCAGCCGCCGCTCGCGCCGCACAACAGCTCCACTTTGTCCGCCGTGGAGCCTGCGTAGGCCGTGCTCTGCGCCACCTCCGTGACGAAGAGTCCCGTGCCGAGCGCCTGCGCCACGTCCTCTACGGTTTCGTGCTTCACGTCAGCGACGCCGCAGCCCGTGGCGCTCGCGAGCGCGACGAGAGCCCAGAGCCTGCCTCGCTTCCTCTCGTGCATACGCCAAGGGATAGAGCGTCGGCGGAGACCCGCGCAAGTGACGAACTGATGAGCGGAGCGTTTCGGGGCGTCAATTCGCGTGGCCCCCGATGAAATGACCACGGCCCACGTCGCTGAAAAATTCACGCTCACGTGAGTAGTTGCGGTGTAGTTTCGCGCGCCATGCTCGCGCAAGCCGCACCGTCCGAAGCTGTGCCGCGACAAAGCATGGAGCTCGAGCTCGAGGGCTTCGAGCTCCACGCCGAACGCTGGAGCGGCGGCGGAGAGGGCCACGTCCTGCTGCTCCACGGACTCGGCGGCAACTCGGTGACTTGGCACGGCGTTGCGCCCGAGCTTGCACGCGCGGCCCGCGCCGAGGTGCTCGCCGTGGATCTTCCGGGTTTCGGTCGTTCGCGCACGGCAGGCCGCTCCGTCGATCTGCGCGTGCTCTCGCGGTTGCTCGAGGCCGTGCTCAGAACGCAGGCGCCCGCCGGGACGCGTTGGTTCATTGCCGGCAATTCGCTCGGGGCCGTGCTGGCGCTCGAGCTTGCGTGCCGCGTGCCCGAGCTCGTCCTCGGCGTGAGTGCTGCGGCGCCCGCGTTGCCGCTGCTCTGGGGGCGTAACTTCCGCGGCACCTTGGCGCTGTGGTCGTGGGTGCCCGCGGCGGTGCCCTGGGTGGGCCGGCGCTTGGTCGCCCATTACGTGAGCACCACGAGGCTGCCGGGGGTCGTCGACGATCCAATCCGTGCGCTGTTCGGCGATCCGGCGCGGCTCGACGCCGAGCTCCGCGAGCGACTCCTCGGCGTTTCGGGCTACCGGCTCGGCTGGATCGCGGAGGCGGCGCGCGCCTACGAGCAGGTGACGCGCAGTCTAGGCGTCGCGCTGCTTCGCCCCGGTGCGGCCGCACGCTGGATCTCGCACGCGCGCTGTCCCGTTCAAGCCATTTGCGGCGAACGCGATCCGATTTTCTCGGGGCCCGCGTGGGAACGACTCGAGCGCCTGCGACCCGACTGGGACTACGTCGTCTTGCCCGGCATCGGCCACGTGCCTCAGCTCGAGGCGCCACGCGAAGTCACGCGGCATCTCGCCTACTTCATGGCGCGCCGAAGCGCTACGGCTGGCTGAGATCCGTCGCGCGGCGTCCGACCTTCGTGCGTCGTTCGGAACGCTTGGGCTCGCCGTCGGTGCCGCGCCGTGAGACGTAGGAACGGCGCCCGCTGCCGTAGAGCTCGCGCAGCGCCCGCAAGGAGCGCACGCCGGAGTTCTTCGCGATGCGCGCGTGGCCGCGGCAGAGCAGCACGGACCGCACGTCGAGCTTGACCTCGACGAGCTCGCGCGCCGCGGACACGAGCTCTGGCCTGAAAACCTCGCAGACTTCGCAGTGCTGTGCCATGGGCCGAGGGTGCGCCGTGGTGGCGGACGCGGCCAAGTTTCGGTCCTTGGCGCGCAGCGGAGCTCAAGGCTCGCGCGGCGAATCAGTTACCTAATGGATACGACTTGACCTTTCTTACGGGGAGATATACAAAATACGAGTGAGCAATGGGTTACTCTTTCGCCGTCCAGATTCGAGGCCAACTTGAGCGCCGCGCGCGCCCATTCGGACGTGTTTCGCGCCATCGCCGATCCGACGCGACGCGCGATTCTCGATCGCCTGCGTGCCGGACCCGCTCCGGTGAACGCGCTCGCGAGTGACTTCGAGCAGACCCGCCCCGCGATTTCCAAGCACCTGCGCGTGCTGCGGGAAGCATCGCTCGTGACGGAGCGGCGCGTCGGCCGCGAACGTCTTTACGAGCTGAAGCCGCGGCCGCTCCAACAAGTGGCCGGCTGGGTCGAGGGCTATCGCGCCTTCTGGCAAGTGAGCCTCAACAACTTGAAACGATATTTGGAGGAGTAGCGCATGAGCACGTTGAAACAGTCCGTCGCCCGAGCCATCGCCGACGTCACGCAAGGTATGTTGCTCGCGACCATCGACATCCACGCTACGCCGGAGCGCGTGTTCCGCGCCGTCACGTCCGAGGAGCTCACGCGCTGGTGGGGCGCGGAGGACACGTACCGTACGACGAAGTGGAGCGGCGACGTGCGTGTCGGTGGAACCTGGCGCACGGAGGGCATCGGCCGCGACGGCAAGCCGTTCTCCGTGCACGGCGAGTTCATCGACGTGGACCCGCCGCGCAAGCTCGTCCAAACCTGGCGTTACGACTGGGATCCGAGCGACGGCGTCACGACCATCACCTGGCGCTTCGAGCCCATCGACGGCGGCACGCGCGTCATCGTCCGCCATGAAGGCTTTGGCGACGCGCAAGCCGCGTGCCAAAACCACGCGGAGGGCTGGGAGCGGGTGCTCGGCTGGTTGTCCGGCAATTTCCGAGCGGCTGCCTGAATCGGTCGAGGGAATGTCGATGCGGCCGGGAGGCGTGCGTTCTTGGGGTGTCCACGGCCACGGTGGCCGGTGGACCCAGCCGGAATCGAACCGATTCCCAGGAGCTCACCATGCAACCTCGCATCAAAAACCCCGTTTTCATCATTCCCGACGTGTACAGGGCGCTCATGGCCCTGAGCGGCGCCGTCCAAAAGACGGGACTTTCGCAGCAGACCCAGGAGCTCGTGAACATGCGCGTGAGCCAAATCAACGGTTGCGGCGCGTGCCTCGAGTTCCACGCCCGTGAGCTCGGCAAGCTCGGCGAAAAGACGGAACGCCTGCTCACGCTCGCAGGCTGGCGCGAGACGACCTACTTCACCCCGGCTGAACGTGCCGCGCTCGCGTTCGCAGAAGCTGCGACACGACTCGCTGACCGCGGCGAAGCGGTGAGCGATGAAGTTTGGGCCGAAGCCGCGCGCCACTATTCCGAAACCGAGCTCGCCGCGCTCGTCGTGCAGGTCGGAATGATCAATCTGTGGAACCGTCTCAACGTCACGACCGGGCAGCTTGCCGGCAGGATGTCGGAAGCGGAAGTGAAGGCCGCCCAAGCCGCTGCCACGAACGCAGCCTGAGGGGAGCGCTTCCTCGCGAGCGGGGTGCGGCGTGACTCGTGTCCGCATGCGCGCTAGCACGCTACGGGCATGCCGATAGCCGCTCCCCACGAGATTCGAAAGCTCGGCCCCCTCGACCTCGCGTTGATGCACGGGATGCTGACCATGTTCGGGGAAGCGTTCGACGACGTCGAGACGTATGGCAAGGCGCGGCCTCGCCCAGCGTATCTCGAGCGCTTGCTCGCCAGTGACGACTTCATCGCGCTCGCTGCCGTCGCGCGCGATGAAGTCGTGGGCGGCCTCGCTGCGTACGAGCTCCGGAAATTCGAGCAAGAGCGCAGCGAAATCTATATCTACGATCTGGCCGTCGCGGCCGCTTACCGGCGTCGGGGCATCGCGACGGCGCTCATCGCCAAGCTCACCGAGCACGCCGCCGCCCGCGGCGCGTACGTCGTCTACGTGCAGGCCGACTACGTCGATCCGCCCGCGATTGCGCTGTACTCGAAGCTCGGGCAACGCGAGGAAGTGCTCCACTTCGACATTCCCGTGCCACGTCGCTCCGTGGATTGACGGTGCCGTCGCGTATCACGCCTCCGCCCCGTGCCGTCGTGTTCGACCTCGACGGTACGCTCATCGATTCCTCGCGCGACATCGCCGCAGCGGTCAATCACGCGCTCACCCGGGGCGCCTTGCCCACCTTGCCGCTCGCCCGCGTGAAGAGCTTCGTGGGTGACGGCGCCCGCGTGCTCATGCAGCGCGCCAGCGGTTTCGACGACCACGACGCGCGCCTGACGCCCTTGCTCGCCGATTTTCTGGACTATTACGCCGCGCACGCCACGACGTTCACGCGCCCGCTGCCCGGTGCGCTCGAAGCGCTCTCCGAGCTCGGCTCGCGCTTCCCGCTCGCTCTCGCGACGAACAAGCCGCGTCAGACGACGGAGCTCGTGCTCGCCACGCTCGGTCTCGCTCGCCATTTTCGCGTGGTCGTCGCCGGTGGCGATCCGCTGCGCCAAAAGCCGTCGGCTGAACCGCTGTGCTTCATCGCGGAAAAGCTCGCACTCGAGCCGAGCGAGCTCGTGATGGTGGGTGACGGTCCGCAGGACGTGCTCGCGGGGCGCGCTGCCGGTGCACGCACCGTTGCCGTGCGCGGCGGGATGGCCGAAGAAGAGCGCCTGCTCGCGGCAAGGCCGGACATCGTCGTCGCCTCACTGGGCGAGCTTCCCGCCGTCATCGAGCGTTGGTCCGCGACAGTGAGCGATTGAGTCGCGCCGGATGCGCGCGTGCGATTCGCTGTCATGCTCAGTATCGTGACGGCCACTTCGGCCAAGAGTAGCGGCAGCGCGAACAAGCGAGCGTGGCTCGGCGCCCTCTTCGCGCTGCTGCTCGCCGTCACGTGGCACCCCGCGCTGCGCTACGCGCATGCCGCGCAATTTCTGGGGGCGCTCTCGATGCTCGGCAAGAGCGAGCCGCCGCGCGCGGTGCGGATCACGAGCGAAGAGCTCGTGCTCCCGGGCGCCGAGGGGCCCGTCCGTGCACGGCTCTATTTTCGGGCGGACCGTCCGCGCGGCGCCGGAGTCGTCGTGGCGCACGGCGTCCATTACCAGGGCATCGACGAGCGGCGGCTCGTGCCGTTTGCGCGCGCCCTGGCGCGGGAAGGACTGGTCGTGCTGACGCCGGAGCTCGCCGATCTCGCGGATTACCGCATCACGGCGAGCGGCATCGGTGTCATGACGCAAGCGGTGCGCTACCTCGCGTCGCGGCGCGACCACGTGAGCGACGAACGCGTGGGGCTGCTCGGCTTCAGCTTCGCCGGCGGCCTCGCGCTCGTGGCCGCCGCGTTGCCGGAGCTCCACGGCAAACTCTCTTTCGTGACGAGCGTCGGCGGCCATCAAGATCTCTCGCGTGTGCTCCACTTCCTGATTCACGACGAGATCGCGACCCCGCGCGGGCTCGAGCACGCAAAGGCACACGAGTACGGTCTCGTCGTGCTCGTGTACCAACGGATCGAGGCCTTCGTGCCTGCGCCCGACGTGCTCGTGCTGCGCGCCGCCTTCAAAGCCTGGCTCGAAGAGGATCGTGCCGGCGCGCGTGTGTTCGCGAGCCAGCGCACCACGGCGGCCGCCGAGCGACTCTGGTCACTGCTCGAGACCGGCACGCTCAACACGCTCGCTCCCGAGCTCGATCGCATCCTGGCGTCGGAGCAACCCGAGCTCGATGCGCTCTCGCCGAGCGGTCATTTGCGGTCCATCGACGCGCCGGTCTACCTCTTGCACGGAGCGCACGACTCGGTGATCCCGCCGTCCGAGACGGATTTCGGCGATCGTGAGCTCGGGGACGTGCCGCACGCCGCACTCGTCTCGCCGCTGATCGAGCACGTGGAGGTGAGCGGCGCCGCCGGCTTGAGTGCAAAGCTCAAGCTCCTCGCGTTCATGACGAACCTATTCTGACGGCGCCGCTCGAGCTTTCGGCCGCAAGTCTCACCCGGTCGTCGAACAGTATCCGTCGACGCAAAGCTCCGGCGCCGCGCATTGGCAGTCGCAGCTGCACGCCGTGCCCTGGTCCCCGCTACCGGCGGCGTCGGCGCCCGCGCTCGACATGCCGCTGCCGTCACCTGCCGTTCCGCCGCACGCCGCGCCGCTCGAACCCGCCGCGCCACCGCTCGCGCTGCCGGAGCCGGCCGAGGTTCCGCCCGTGGCGCTGGTTCCGCCGTGGCTCGAGCCGCCCGTCGTGCTCGAGCCGCCCGTCGTGCTCGAGCCGCCGCTCGAGGCGTTGGCGCTGCCGCCCGTCGTGCTCGAGCCGCCCGTCGCGTGGGTGCCGCCGGTGCCGCTCGAGCCTCCAGCCGCGCTCGCGCCGCCGGTGCCGCCCGTAGAGCTCTGTTCGGTGCAGCGTCCCTGCATGGCGTCTTCGCAGAGGCTGTCCGGGATACACGCGCAGAGCGTCGCGGTTTGCTCGGGCAGCCGCTCGAAGCGCGCTTCGCACGCCTTGACGCAGACATCGAGATCGCTCGCCTGCGGCGCTCCGCAAATATTCAAACGGTCGCAGTAAGCGAGACATTGGTCCGCTTGACTGCGGCTCGTGCCGGCCTTGCCCGCCTCGTTGTCCCCGCCACATTGCGCGCCCTCTTCGCAAATATTGCAGCCTGAAACCGACGCCCCGAGTGCAACGGCGGCGACGAAGCTAGTGATGACCCTCTGAAAGATCCCTGGTGACATGACGTTCTCCTCTGCTCGGTGCCCGCGCGACCGCGAGCGTTGAACCGGCCGGAGTCCGTGCCCCCTCGCCGCACGGGCGTTCATCGACGTCGTCCGCGAGCGCGTTTTGTAGAAAGTGACCTGCCGATTGAACGCAGCGCTCGTGAGGGGGAACGAACCCACCCCCCCCCGCGCGCTCGGCCCAAGGATCTCGGCTGAGCTGGTTCTGAGGAGGGAAGGCGCGCGGAGTTCCGCGCGTAGTTTGGTCGCTGGAGGACGGCTCATGAGTCGGGATTCGCTCGGACACCGCGTGCAGAAGGCTCTGCTCATCGGCGGTGTCGCCGGGTGCGGCGCGACCGCGGCCATGTCCATGGGTCCGGATTTTTCGAGCTTCACGCCCCCGGAAGCGATCGCTCCGCGCCTCGAGGCCGCGAGCCGCCAGACCAAAGACGAGCTCGTGCAAGCGCACCGCGTCGCGTTCAAAAACCTTGGTTACGATCCCAGCCGCGCGGAGGGTTTGAGCTGTATCCAAGAAAAGCGCGACGTAGCGCTCGATCGCGAAGAGCTCGGCTTATTCGCGAAGAACGGTTTCGCCACCAGCCGGGAGCGGCCGTACCCGAGTTTCGCGCTCGCGTACCTCATGCTCTACAAGGACGACTTACCGGTCTTCGTGAGCGCGGACGCGATCCTGCACGCCTGGCACCGGAGCTACGACGACCTTTTGGTGATGGTCGAGCGTGGCGTCTTCACCGGTTCGCTCGACGAGCTGCTCGGGCGCATGCGCAAGAACCTGGGCGCAACCCAGGCCTCGGCCGAGGTTCGCGCCGAGCTCGATACCTACCTCACGATCGCCCACTCGCTCTTGAAAGATCAGGTGCTGCCCGCGCGCGACGGCTCGGCCGAACGCGTTCAGGACGCTTTCGGCCGGGCGCGAGCGGCGGCGTCGATCTCGTCCGTTCGCGTGTTCGGGCGCTCGCGGCTGGTTGACTTCACGCAATGGAAGCCGCGCGGGCACTACGAGAAGCACCCCGATCTCATTCCGTACTTTCGCGCGATGATGTGGCTCGGAACCGTCGATTTCCGGCCGATCGAGACGAGCAGCAACGGAGAGCGGCATTTCGAGCCACTCGATTTTCACGCCTTCGTCGCCGCGCGCGAGACGATGGACGACGGGAGTCTCGCGCTCTGGCGCTCGATCGACCGGCTGGTTTCGTTCTTCGTCGGAGCACACGACAATCTGACGCCGGAAGGGCTCGCGCCGCTCGCGCGCGATCTCGGCGCCAAAACCATGGGTGCGCTGCAGCACGCCTCCGACGCCAGGGTGGAGCAAGCGATCGTGCACGGTGGCTACGGCAAGCAGCGTATCATGAGCTACGTGGCGTGGAAGGCGCCGGGCACGCCGGAGTTGGCGTTGAACACGAGCTTCGCGCTCTTCGGCCAGCGTTACTCGCTCGACAGCCACACCCTGACGGCCGTCACCGAGGATCGCGTGCCGGACCGTCAGCTGCCCACGCCGGGCGACGTGGCATTCGCGACCTTCGGCAACGACTTCGCGCTCGCCCTCGCCAGCCCGCAGGATCTGAATCGGCCCGCCTACGTGAGCGCTCTCGCCGGCATGCGCGCGCTCGCCGACGCGCAGAACGACGATTATTGGCTGACGAGCCTCTATTCGTCGTGGATCTGGGCGCTCCGGGGGCTATCGCCCGACCTCGAGCACGCGCCGGCGGCGAGCGTGACGCGGACGGAGGCTTGGTCGCGGCGACTGCTCGCGACGCAGCTCGCTTCCTGGAGCGAGCTCCGCCACGACTCGATTCTCTACGCAAAGCAGTCGTACTCGGTCGGGATTCTCTGTAAATACCCCGACGCCTACGTCGAGCCGTACCCCGCGGTGTTCCACCGGCTCGTCGAGCAATCGGCGCTCGCGCTCCGCCTCGTCGCTGGTTTCGATCGTACCTTCTTGAACCTGGGTCAGGTGGCCATTCTCGACTCGGCGCACAAGTATTTCGAGCGTGCGAAGGAAATTCTCTCGAGGCTCGAGGCGATGTCGCAAAAGAACGCCAAGGGCGAACACCTGTCGTCGAGCGACCTCGCCTTCCTGAACGACATGATCAAAGTGCACACCGTCGAGGGCGGTTGCGGCGGCGGCGTCACCAGTTACGACGGCTGGTACCGCGAGCTCCTGGGCGGCGCGAGCGTGACGGACCCGGACGTGACCGTGGCAGACATCCACACGTCACTCGAGGCTGGCGTGCTGCACATCGGCAAGCAGCTGCCGCGCCGTATCGTCGTGAGCGTCGATTGGGCGGACGGCGCGCGAGCGTACGTCGGTGCGGCGTACTCGTATCACGAGCTCGTTTCCGAGCAGCGCTTGAACGATAGCGAATGGTCCGCGCTCGTGTTGCCGGAGCCCGCGTGGCTCGCGCCGGTCGTCGCTCATGCCGACACGGCGCCCTGACAGGCCCGCGCGCGGGCTCGAAAAGCTCCTTGCACTGTCGAAAACTTGGCCCGCGATGCGGCGTCCGGTAGACGCGCGGCATGGCCTCTACCCCGCCCGCTCGCCGCAGAGCGCAGCTGGTTTCTACCGCTCGCGCGAACCCCGAATTCGCGCTGCGCGTCGTGAACGAGCTCTCCGCGGTCACGCGCCACACCTTCGTGAACGAGCTCGCTCGGCCCGAGCTGCGCCCGGCCGAGCGGCGCCCCGGGCTCGCCAAGTGCGTGGTCTCGCCGTATTCGGAGGCGAACGGCTTTGCTGCGCAGCTCGCGCTGTTCGCGCGCGGCGCTCGGCGCTGAGGCGCATTCGATTTGTTATTTTGGGCGACCATCATTTCAAACCGAAACAGCACCGCCTCCAGCCGTTCCACAGCTCGCATCTGAGCGCCCGCCCGTCGTCCGAGGCCACGACGCTGATAGTGGAACTTCCACTCCTCGGCGTCTCCTTGCATGCGCGCCGATTCATTCGCGCCGGTGCATCCAGCCGAGCTGTCACGCCGAGCTGTCACGCCGAGCCGTCACGCCGAGCCGTCACGCCGAGCCGTCACGCCGAGCTGTCACGCCGGCGACTCTGCGTCTCGTGCAATTCACTCGTGGTCTCGCCAATTGGCATTGACGACTCACCTGGATATGAGTTAGCCTCATTCAAGGTGGCACACGCGAAGCGAGGCGGGGAGGCAGTCAGTACGCGCGGCGTCGGACGGCGCCCAGCACACCGAGCTCCGCGACAACTCACCCTCGAATTCCCCAGTCGCTGGGGTGGCGCACGCCTCGGCGCCGGACGCAAGCCGAGCGCGCGGCGCAGCACTCCGCACCGGGCGCGTCCGTTGCATCGCGAGCGCGAGCCGGTACACGTCACGCTCAGGGCGCGGCTCGCGCCATTGCGGAGCCAATTCCTATTTCCCACCGTGCGACTCGCGCTCTTGCGTGCTGCTCGGCGCGATCGTGAG
>JAICTZ010000078.1 GCA_025936115.1 Polyangiaceae bacterium | reverse complement strand
GGTCTTTGGGGCGGCTTTTGTTTGGTGGTCGCGGGGGTGGTCGGGGCGTGCCCGCTACGGTCCGCGACCGGCCGCGGACGTCCGCGAACACTCGGTGGGTCATGTCACGAACACTTCGCATATCAGCGGACGGCGCATTTCCCGTTGCTTCGCCCTAAAACTGGAGTAGTAGTCGGGTGTGGAGAGTGAGGCCTGATGCACTCTTGCCTGGAGTCGAGTGAGCGCGAAGCGTTCGCTCCATCCTTCCGAGATCGCCAAGGTCGAATGCAAGCCGTGGAGGGCGTCATGTCGTGGACATTGAGGAAACTGGGAGTCGCCACTCGAATCGTTGGGTGCCTACTGCTGCTACTCGGCCTATTCGGTTGCTCGCAGAGCAATGACGCGCACGAGCCGCTAGGCACCGAAGTCCACCCGCTGACGTTTCCGGTGACGATCACGCTCTCGACGCCGAGTACGGTGTCGCCGACCGCGCCGGTCATCCTGGGCAGTAGCTCGGTGAAGCTCGGAGCGCGCGCGCAGGTCGTGAACGGCGTGACGGTCTCGATGGGCAGCGCGGGCCTCAGCGCCGAGCCCGACGTCGTGATGAACGACACCTGGAGCCGCGGCAGTGCCAACCTTGGCGATCGCGACAGAGTGCGCGGCACCCTGCACGCGAAGACGCATGTGTTCGGCAGCAATGTCGTCACGACCAGCATCGACGCGAACCCGGCCTTCGATCCGGTGCAGACGCTCTCCTGGAAAGTGACCTATCCCTCCGGCACTGCGAACGACGTCACGATCAATTCAGGTACGAAGCCGCTCGCACCGGGCAAGTACGGCACGGTTACGGTGAACTCGCCCGGCGTGCTGTCGCTGAAGTCAGGCATCTATTACCTCACGGGTCTGGCTCTGCAGTCCGGGTCGGTGGTCAACCTCGATCAGGCCCACGGCCCGGTGATCATCTACACGACGAGCTCGCTCATCCTGCGCGGGCGCTTCGTGACGCTCGACGGGGCGAGCCCCGCTCTGATGATCGCGTACCTCGGCACGACCGCGATCTTCGTCGAGACGGTCTACAACGGCGCGCTACTCGCGCCCTCCGCCTCGGTCACGTTCCGCTCCGTCGGCGCGACCCACACCGGGTACTTCGCCGCATTGAATCCGATTCTCGACGCGGGCGCGCTCGTCGCCTACGCGCCCCCGCTCGCCGTCATCTCCGCGAGCGGCCCGACCACGGACTGCCGGAAGCTTTTGGCCAACAACGTTCCGGCTGCCTCGCTGGCAAAGTTCTGCCCGCTTTGCCGTTTCAATACTTCGGACACCGATCGCGACGGCGTGCTCGACTGCGTGGATGCCTGCCCCTCCGATCCGCTGAAGTCGGCCGACCCCGGCAAGTGTGGCTGCGGCATCCCCGATACGGACACCGACGCCGACGGTGTGCCGGACTGCCTCGAAACTTGCGACTTCGACCCGAACAACACGGAGCCCGGTCAATGCGGCTGCAAGCTGCCGCCGGACGCCGTCATTGCCCCGACCCTCAAGCCGGCGGGCACACCATGTAACGATACCGGTTGCCCGCTCGCGACGGGTGCGACCTGCAACGGCCAGGGCGTCTGCGGCAATCGTACCGCGTGCATGCCCACCTCGGGCTGCGTGCTGCGAAAGTTCGAGACCATCTCGTATTGGTTCTGCCCCGGCCCAGCTACGGAGAGCACGGCGATCGCAGCCTGCCGCAGCAAGCAGATGTCGCTCGTCCGCATCAATAGCCCGGCCGAGAACGATTTCGTGACGCGCTTCGCCACCGCTCCGACGTGGATCGGCGCGAACTCGCTCGGCGCGAGCGGCGTCTGGCGCTGGGCGAACGTCACGACCAACAACGGCGACCAATTCTGGCAGGGGGCGGCGAACGGCGCGCAGCGCAACAGCCTGTATTCGGCTTGGGAGAGCACGGCACCGGCATCGCAGAGCTGCGCCGTGCTGCAGCCGTCCGACGGGCGCTGGGTCGACGTCGATTGCACGGAGTCGCTCGGTTACGTGTGCGAATCGCCGCTGCCGGTCCCGCTGAACCCCACGCCTTCGAAGCCTCCGCCAGGCATGGACCAGCAGCCGCAGGACGGCGGAGCCTGCGTCCCCCTGGCAAACTCCAAGCTTCCGGACAACCTCGATCAGCTCATAGCCGATTACGACGCGGCCGGCGCGGGCACGCCCCAGGGAGCGGCGGCCAATCCTCCTCCCGACGGTTCGACGAACTGCATCGACGATGCCGGGGCGGATCAGATCGGCGACGGCAACGGCGCGGGTTGCCTCTTCCAGCGGGTCAACGAACCGCTCAACTTCCAATGCACGACCGACTCGGACTGCAGCTCGCTCGGCAGCGGCTTGGTCTGCCGTCAGGTGAAGAACGACCAAACCTGTGACCCCGGCGACGGCGGGGGACGCGGCCAAGTTTGCGATGCCAATGGTTGCCGAACGCTCTACTGCGCGACGGGCGCTCACTGCGGCAAGCTCAACTGTCCGCCCATCGACCCGGCCAATCGCTGCGACCAAATCGAGGTCTGCAATCCGAATAGCGAATTTACCATCACGGCGCTCGATCCCGATGCGGGCTTGCCGGCGGGCAACTTCGACCCGGCCCGCATGTTCGACGGCGGCCTGCCCGATGCTTCGCCGTCCACGGCATACAGCGATCCGCCGACGGGCAGCGGCAGAAATCACAGTTGGTGCTTCATGAAGCCCCAAAACCCGGTGCCGGCTGCCGACCAGCCCGAAACGGGCAACACCGGAAAATCGGGCGGTAGCTCGAGCATCAAGTTCCGGTTCAACCCCGATCTCAGCTTCAAGGCGGACGTGAATCCGCTCTCGCTCGGCGAGACCAGCATGAAAGTCGACGCGCGCGCTCAGCTCGTGGTCGGCGTGGACATGACCAACGTCTTCGGGTCGGGCCTCGACTTCAGCGCCGACATCCTGCGTGCCGTCGGCGATATTCAGGCCGACCGCTGCACACTGCGCAACGACGAGACGGAGCTCACCGTCCTCGGCGGTGACTTCATCACCGGCGACGAAGACTTCATTTTCAACACCGCCGACCGCCCGATCATCATCGACGGTGAGAGCATCGATCTCACGCAAGTAACCCAAGACTGCAACACCGCGGTCGGCGACTTCATCAACTTCACGAACCGCGCCAAAAAGGCCTTCCGTGACGCGCAGCAGCTGCTCACCCAGTACCAGCAGCTGAAGAGCGCCGGGACGAGTCTCACGACCTTGTGCCAAGACGTGATGGGGCTCGTGGGTGGCTCGGGCGCGGTGGACTTCTTCCCGGGTGGCTTGAGCTGCCCGCCGAACGAGCCGCCGGAGATCACGATCCAGCGCTTCCTCGATTACTACCAGGCGCCCGGCTTCGGTCAGGTCGAGCAGCTCAAGCAGGCGATCAACAAGCTCGTCAAGATCACGAACGAGCTCAAGACGAAGCTTTCGATCACCCAGAGCTTCAAGCTCGCCGACATCGGACGCCAGGAATCGCAGACGATCATGAACGTGCCGTTCGCGATCGGTCCGGTGCCGATGGTGCTGGAAGTCGACGCCTTCTATAGCTACGGGATCGCGGGTTACTTCGAGTTCGCGCTAGAGTTCCCGTTCAATCCGCTCGACGTCAAAATCGGCAAGCGCGAAGAGATCGCCCATGTCAAGGCCGGCGTGCTGCCGCACGCGGGTGCGGGCTTGTCTGCCTTCGTCGGCGCGGGCACCTCGCTCGGCGGGTTCTCCGCCACGCTCGGCATCGAAGGGGCCATCACGCTCGGCGATCTCAAGGCGCCGATCTTCGCCGGCGCCGGCGTGGGCGCCATCGCGACCAAAGATCTGCGGCCGTTCGAGGCCGCCCTACAAGTCCCGGGCGTCCAGGTCGCCTCGAAGCTCGTCGGTCTCGACCAGATCACGAACATCGGCGTTCCGACCCATTTCAAGTTCGACGTTTGGTACGACTACGGCGCGGGACTCCAAGCCGACAACATCCTGCAAGGCGCGTTGAACGCCCGCCTGCGCATCAAGTTCTTCTTCTTCAGTCGTACTTGGCGCAAGCAAATCATCAAGTTCAACGGCTTCTCGTTCCACCGCGATCTCGTCAGCGGCAAGATCGGCTCGGATCCCGGCGTCGGTGTCGTACCGGAGACGCTGGACACCAACAATCCCGACGCCAGCACCACGAACAAGGTGCAGGGCCAGACCGACCTCGGGCTCGCCGAGGAGCAGGCGCCGCTCGCGGTGCTGCAGCCGGTCGCGCTCCAAGCGGACGCCGCGGCGCCCGCACCTACCGCATCCGCACACTTCGATGCAGGCGCGATGGAGGCGCCGTTCTACGACAACGAGTGCTGCGCCAAACCGGGCGAGGACCTGCCGCCGGGTAAGGATCAGTGCACCGGGGCCTTCGGCGATGCCGGAGCCAGCGCCCCGCCGGTGCCGAACGGAGCTTCTCCCTGCTGCCCTGGGTCGCGCTGCGTGCTTTACGTGGACCTCGGAACACGTTGCATCGTCGATTGCAAGACGCAGGGTCAGACCTGCTCGACGAACGGCGACTGCTGCCCCGTCGCTAACCACGACGTGAGCTGCGGATCGGGCGGCACCTGCGTCGAGTGTGGACATGCCGCGGCGGATACCTCCGGAGCCGCTTGCACGCAGGACAGCGACTGCTGCGGCTTCGATGCCCCCAATTCGCTCGTCGTTTGCGGCGAGTCGCATACCTGCCAGATTGTCTGCCACTCGGCGGGTGACAGCTGCAATACGGTCAACGACTGCTGCACGTCGCCCGGCGTGCAGACGACCTGCGAAGAGGGGGGCGTCTGCGACCAGTGCGTGGAGACGGACAGCGGCGCGAGTTGCAGTCAAGACTCGGACTGCTGCGACTTCAATCCCTCCCGTACGGATACCGTTCGTTGCAGGACGCCCGGGGGAGGAGGACCGCTACAATGCATCTTCATCATCGGTTGAGCGCGAAGAGCCGGCCCCTGTCGAGCGTGCTCCTCGCCCTGCTCGCGGGGAGCTCGTTCGGCTGCGCACGGACGGAACACGCAACACCCGCGCACGTCGCGGCGACCGCGCCCGCGGTCACGCCGGCCCCCACGGCCACCGAACTTGCCCCCGCGCCGCTCGACGCCCGCACTCGCGGCTTCGTGCTCGGCAAGTTTTACGGCTATCGCCTGAAGCTCACGACCGGCATCGCGCTCGCGAACGGACCCAAGGCGTACGATTTCGATCTCACGGGTAACGTCGGGCTCCTGCCGGTTCAGGTGAGCGCGGAGTCGGTCACGCTGCACGTGTCGATTCCGGACGCAGCCTTCGTCACGCGCGTTGCGGGGAGCAATCCGGAGTTCAAGCGTATCGGCGAGGAGCTGCGTGGGACGGGCGCCTTCTTCACGCTCAAGGGCGGGCTCGTGAGCGAGCTTCGGGTCCCCCCCGGACAGGCGCCGATGGTGAGCACCATTTACCGCGAGATCGCTGCGGCGCTCGAGTTCGCACGTGCGGCCGACGACCGGCACTCGTACACGGCCACCGAGTACGACACGAGCGGGCGCTACCTTGCGCAGTACGATCTCGATCCGTCGAGCGGCAGCTGGCAGAAGCAGAAACTCAAGTACCTCGAGGTGCTCGGCGCGCAGAACGCCGCGCAAAACCGCCCACTCCCGGTGCCGGCGGTCACGTCCAAGAGCCAAGTGCGCCTCGCGCCGAGCGGTCGTCCGGAAAGCGTCGTACAGAACGAACAGCTGACGCTCAGCAGCGCTCAAATGCCCGTCAACTCCGAGCTCTCGCTCGAGCTTGTCGCCACGGGTGAGCAACCGGCGCAGCCGAACGAGGAGCGGCTCGCGGCGCTGCTCGAAGGCACGCATCCGGTGGCGGCCAACGAGCCGCTCGGCGCGGCACCCTCGCCGTCATCGCTCGACGCCGCGCGCATCGGCTCGCTGACCTTCGAGCAGATCCTCAGAGAGCTCGAGAAGATCGCAGACACGCAGGCCGCATCGAAAGCCAAGGCCGAGGCGGATCCGAGCACCGACGCGTTGCCCTTGAGCGACGACGAACGGATCGAGGCGGAGACTCAGATCAAAGAGGACTCGCAGCTCTTTCTCGCGCTCTCGGCGCTGATCCGTCAGAAGCCGGGCACGGTCGCGAAAATCCTCGCGGCCGTACACCGGAAATCGAGCGCTTCGTTCACGTTGCTCGACGCCCTCGGCAATTCGTCGAGCCCGGAAGCGCTGAACGCCCTCGCGGGGTTGATCAAGACCAAGAGTCTCCCGCCGCTCTTGCACGGCCGCGCCATCAACGCGCTCGCGCGCACGCCGGCGCCGAACGCGGCCTCGATCACCGCGCTCAAGGCGCTGCTCGAAGCCGATCCCTTCGATCGCAAGGCGATCTACGGCCTCGGCACCTATTCGCGAAGGCTCCGGGACGCCGGAAAGGCGAAAGAAGCGGCGGCGCTCGGCGAGTTTTTGGTGGCGCGCCTCCCGCTCGCGAAGGTGCCGATGGACCTCGTCACGGGCCTGCGTGGCATTGCCAATTCGGGTTACGCGCCCGCGTTGCCGAAGCTCCTCCCGTACCTCAGTGACGATCGCGACAAGGTGCGGGTCGCAGCCGTTCGAGCGCTCCAGTCCATGCACGACCCGCAGGTCGACGGCATCCTCGCCGCGCGTATGAGGACCGACACCTCGAGCAAGGTGCGCGTCTCGGCGATCGTGGCCGCACAAGTGCGCAAGCCGAGCGACGAGCTCGCGAGCGGCCTAGCGAGCGCCGGCATGGCCTCGTCCGATGCCACGGTGCGCTATCGTGCGGTGGAGCTCATGGTGCGCTGGTTGCCCGAGCGTCCGGAGCTGCGCGCGACGCTCGAGCAGGTGGCACAGAGGGACACGGAGGCTCGGGTCCGTGATTTTGCGAAGGCCGCGCTCTAGCGCGCGTCGGCCAGCCGCCTACAAAGCGATGAACGAACGGGGAGGGTTGGCGCCTTCAGCTCTCATTGAGACGCGGCTCACGATCCGGCGCGGAAAAACTCCGCGCCTCCGCTCTTCAAAACGGTCGGCTGGTTCTTCGGTTTGCGGCCGAGCGCGTCGACTGCTTCGACGTCGAGGTAGAGCCCGGGACCCCAGCCGGGCGCGCCCGCGTCTTCGTCCCCGCGCGCGGCCGCTTCGGCGAGGAGCGCGCGACGCAAAGGTTCGCTCGGCGCCGACGCACGCACGAGCGTCGAGCCACCGAGCTCGGTCACACTCGGGTACGGCTCCGCGTCGTCTTGCCAAGAACCGCCGTACGCGAGGATGCCGGCCGTCAGAAAGCCGGGCTCAGTGAGCGCCGCTCGCGTTTGGCGTAACCAGGCGATCAGATCGCGCTCGTGGTCGCCGTCGGCGAGCTCGACGTAGAACGCATGACCGAGCTCGATCGCGCGCGCGCCGGCGCCGGGTGGCTCCGTCGTGAGGCGCTCGCAGAGCCGCTGCTTGAAGTCGGCATAGCGCTGGACGAAGTCAGCTCGTTCGCCGGCGTACTCGTCGTCCTCGATGTTCAGGTAGGAGATGAGCAGCCCGAAGGCGTTTTGGTCGATCATTGTAACGGGCGGGATCTACACCAAAATTCGGGGCCGGCCGCCCCCGAAGCGTCCCAGGGCCCCGAGGGCCGCTCATAAAAGCGTCGGCGGCCGCCCACTGACTGCGCGGAGTACGACATGATGCGCAATTCGACCTGGTTCGTTCTCGCCGGCGCGACCTCGCTCGCGGCCTGTTCGAGTACCAAAGTGAGCCTGGAGCTCACGGACGCGCCCCCCGCGGCGAGCGACGTAGCACACGTCTACGTGAGCCTGAACCACGTTGACGTGCACGTGGCCGGCGACGATTCGAAAGACGAAGCCTCCGACGACGGCGACGACGCGGGCACCGCCGGCGCGGACGACGGCGCGAGCGAAGCCGGCTGGCGAACGGTGACGCCGAAGGCCGGCACGTTCGATCTGGTGGCGCTCCGAAACGACGTGCGCGCAGCGCTCGGCGAGCTCGACCTGCCGAACGGAAAGATCACGCAGATTCGGCTGTTCATGGATGTCGCCGGCCGCAATGACGTCGTGCTCGCGAGCGGGGAAACCTGCCCCCTCGATCTGTCGAGCGTGCCGCCCACGGGCATCAAGATCAATCACCCGTTCAAGGCGCTCGACGTCACGGACAGCTCGAAGCTGAACCTCGTCGTCGATTTCGATCTCGACGAGTCGCTCTCGCAAACGGCCGCGTGCTCGTTCACGTTGCGGCCGGTCATCAAGCTCAAGCACGTCGAAAAGGACTGACGCGGGCGCGGGAAAAGCCGAACCGGCGCCGTGGGCCGCAGCCTGGCTCAGGCGCCGAGCGCCGCGACGAGCCCGAGCAGCTGGCCGCGGCCGTCTCCTGCGAAGGAGGCGCCGTGCATGCAGGCGAGCGTGCGCGGCTCGAACGCCGCGAGGCGCTCGAGGTCGCGGCGCGTGTTCGGCGAATGGGCGTAGTAGTCCATCGCCTTCCGCATGCCTTCGCTCGGTCCCAGGACTTCGCTTTCCGTGAGCGGCGGGTGTTCGGCGCCCGCCTGCGTGAAGAGGTCGCCGCAAAAGAGCGTCTTCGTCGTGAGCTCGCCGAGGAAGCCGCAGTCCCAGCCGTGGGGAACGTGCGGCGCGTCGAACCAGACGACGTGTTGACCGCCGAGCTCGAGTTCCTCGCCGTCCGCGAGGCCGCGCGGCGTGCGATCAGTCGCGTCCGAGGCCGAGACCATGGCTCCGATGTTGCCCGAGAGCGGCACGGCGTTCGGCGCCGTGGTCAGCCATTCGCCGAGCGCTCCGGATTCGTCGGCTTCCCAGTGCGAGAACGCGACATAACGCAGCGTTTCGGGCGGCAGCACGTGCCGCACGGCTTCGCGCACGAGCGGGAAGAGCTTGCGCGGACCGGTGTGGAACAGCAGCGGCTCATCGGCGGCGAGCAGGAATTGATTGAAGGAGAAGCCCCCGGGCAGCCCCGGATTTGGTCGGACGGGCGTGCTGATGCGGTAGATGCGCGCGGCGATTTCGTCGATGCGGGTTCCGGTTTCTCGATTCGTGACGGTCATACGGCTCCTCCGTTTGCTCGGTAGTGGCGGTCACGGTCCCCGCGTTACGACGAACCAATCAAACCGCTTCGAATTCGTGATCGAGGAGGTACTCGGAGACTCGGCGCGTGCCCGCGCGGTCGGTCGCGCTGAGCCGTACGCAGAAAGTCCCCGCGAGCGGCAGCGCGCGATAATGCAGCTGGCAAGCGAGCACGACCTCGTTGCGGTCAGCGTCGAACGGCACGTCCTGGTGCGCGAACAAGAGCTCGCCGTGGGTGTCGCGCGCTTCGAAGTCGACGCGCGTCGCGTCGGCGACCGCCGCCTGCATGATCCAGAGCCCGAATTGACTCTTCCCGCCGAGGTGCAGCGTCGCGCGCTCGCCCGGTCGCACTTTGATCGCGGGCATGTCGGGCTCGGCGGCGCTGAGCTTCTCGCGCCGCTCGCTCGTGAGCAGCGGCGGCAACGACCCGTCGAGCTCGGCCACGAGCCGGTGCACGTGCTGAGCCCGCCGAAAGCAGAGATCGCACTCGAAATAGTGTTCCTCGAACAGCTCTGCCGCCGCTTGCGGTAGCTCGTCGAGCGCCCAGGCCACCACGGTTTCGAGGCTAGGGCAGCTCACGAGAGCTCTCCGGCGTGCAGGCGTTTGGCGAGCTTGGCGAGAGCGCGGTGACGGATCACGCGCACGTTGCTGGCCGTGAGTCCGAGACGCGCGCCGATGTCGTCGGTCGTCCGATCCTCGAAGAAACTCATGCGCACGATGGTGGACTCACGTTCCGACAACGTGTTCAGGCTCGCGAACAGGCGCGTGATGTCCTGCTCGCCGAGCGTGGGCGGGCCGACGGTCGCCTCGAGGCTCGTCGCTTCGCGTTCCAAGCGTCGTTCGCGATGCCGGGCGCGGCGAAGGTCCCAGGTGACGTTCCGGCACGTTCCGAACACGAACGACGTGAGCTTCGTCGGATCCTCGAGCCTTCCCT
>JAICTZ010000072.1 GCA_025936115.1 Polyangiaceae bacterium | reverse complement strand
CCCGCCCTTGGCGATGTCGGCGTACTTGATCTCTTTCGCCAGGCCCTTCTTCGACTGCACCTTCACCAAAGCTGCCGTCAGCGTCGTCTTGCCGTGGTCGATGTGTCCGATCGTCCCCACGTTCACGTGCGGCTTCGTCCGATTGAACTTCTCTTTGGCCATGACTACCTTGCGACTTCCTTTTTACTTACCGAACTTGACTTGCTGCCTTAGTGGCCGTTTCGAGCCCACAACCAGAGTTGAACTGGTGACCTCGTCCTTACCAAGGACGCGCTCTGCCGACTGAGCTATGTGGGCCAACCAATCCTTCGCGCCGTGGGCGCGTTGTAGAGCGGGAGAAGGGACTCGAACCCTCGACGTTCAGCTTGGAAGGCTGATGCTCTACCAATTGAGCTACTCCCGCGAGGAACCCGGAGCGGGAGCCCCGACGAACCGCCCCCGCGAGCGAGCCGCCGATTATGACCCATTCCGGCCACAACGCCAGCCACACCTACAAATACTCCAGCCGCCCGCAATCGGCCGCCCAGCCGATCGCCGCTCTTCGCACCGGCGAGCTCGGGACGAACGAGAGGGACGTTGCGCACTGCGGCACCGGGACCGTCGAAGCGTCCTTCACGTTGGAAACGATCCGAGCGACCGAATCGTTCCGGCCGCGCGATTTCCAAGAGCCGGCTCTGCCGTGATGGCAGTCCCAGAAAACTGAGGATCCGCAGGGATCCGGCGAGTCCGGAAAAAACCCGCGAGGCGCAAGCCGAGCCCGCCACGCCGCGGGAGTCTTGGAAGACCAGATCACGATCGTCCACCGAGACCCACCCCCCCACGACAAACCGGCGAACCCGGCACCGCGTTGCCAAGGACCGCCCCAGCCGCGAGGCGCCAAAGCCCGCCCCAACAAAAACAAAACCCTGCCCAGAGGCTACCGGACGCCCATAAGACGAGGCGCCTACCCCCTGGCTAAAGGCCAACAAGACAGTGGAGGGTGTTGGATTCGAACCAACGTAGGCAATGCCGGCAGGTTTACAGCCTGCTCCCTTTGGCCGCTCGGGCAACCCTCCGAGAATGAAGTTCGAGCTAGCGGGGGGACTCGAACCCCCAACCACCTGTTTACAAAACAGGTGCTCTGCCAGTTGAGCTACGCCAGCCGAGAGCGCACGCATACCGTCGCGCCGTGATGGGCGGCGCGCGGCGGCGAGCGACGAGTGTGCGAGGCGTCGAGCGTGCATCGGCAGGTCCGACGGTGAGCGTGCCCGGCTTCTTAGGCCAGGCGAGGCGCGCACCAGAAAAAAGCGGCACCCCACCCTTCATTCCCCCGTCTAGCGGCGGTCCTCGGGGAAGGTCGGGGCGGGGTCGACGAGAACGGGGGCCTCGTAGCGCTGGGTCCGGGTACTGTCAAGCATAATTCATACCCGGACCGACGGAAGCGCCCCGCCCAAGCGCTTTACCGGATTATGGATGGGTTTCGAGCACTTAGTGACCGTTTGTTCAGGGGTTCGTTCGCTGGCCGCGCCCCTTCGCCTTCTTCTGGATCTCCGCCAGCGCCTCCTCGAGGTCCTGCCGGCTGTACGGCAAACGATCGAGACTCGCCCGTTCGCGGGCTTCGGCGTCGTCGATGTAGCGCAGGGTTTGCTGCGCGCGCAAAACCCAGTCGCTTCGTTCGCCAGTGCGCTCGGCCATGGCGAGCGTGTGCTCGAGCATGCCGCGCGCCTTCTCGAGCAACACGGAATAGCGGAGACGCATGGCGCCTTCGTAAAGCTGACGGCGCGCGTCGTTGTCGGCGCCCGTGGGCGGCGGCATGGCCGTCACGTCTTGATGGAGCTTCTCGTACATCTCCGCGAGCCGAAAACCGGCGAGCGTCGACCAGAAGGAGTCGTAAGCGCGCCAGGTGTCGGAGTACGCACGCTGCGCGTCCAGAATGAATTGGCACCGTCGCTCGAGCAGTCCCGAAAAACGTGCCGTCGGCTCGAGCGAGACGCGTTCGGAGCGCAAGCGCGACACTTCCCCGAGCGCAAAGTAAAGCGGCGCGAGCTCGCTCGGCAGGCGACCGGCGAGATCCAAGCCGCTGCGCTCGACGATATCGCGACCACGCTCGACGTAAATACTCGCGCGCATGTCGTCACCCGCGCTCACACTCTGTAGGGCCTTGCCCGCGTACACGACGACGAGCTGCAGCGGCGCGAGCTCGGCGGCGTGTTCAAGAGCGCGATCGGCGTAACGCCCCGCCCAATCCCAGTGCTCTTGGTACGAGAGCAACCGCACGGCCCGCGTCGCGGCGTCACGAGCGCGCGCGTGCTCGGGGTAGTGATCGACGACCGCTTCGTAACGCGCGAGCGCTCCCGCTTGGTCGCCGAGCAAACCGCGTGCCTCGCCCGCCAAGAACAGAGCCTCGCCCGCGAGCTCCCCGTGCGGCTCGAGCGCGACGATGCGGTCGAACTCCGCGGCAGCCCTCGAATAATCCCGAGCCTCGGCGGCCGCGCGCGCGTGTGTGAAGAGCTCGGCGAGCGTCGCCGTGTCGTGCGGCGTCACCACGATGCGCGGCACATCGACGGTCCGAGCCGGCGCCGGTGCGGCAAGCTCTGCTCCCGGGCGAGCGGCACAACCAATCAATAAAAGGAGCGCGCCGGCGCTGGGACGCATCGACGCCTAGCGTAGCGCTCGGTGCACGTCCGAGCAGCGGCGCTGGAAAGTCCACGGTTTCGGCTGCTTTGCCGGCGCCTGAGCTGCCGTGTTCCGTCGCGAGCCCCGGCGTGGCGTGGCTCGCGCGCTTACCCGCCGGAAACCCACACGTGCTTCAAAAAGCGCGGCTCGCTTCAATAGGCCATGACGCATCGAAAACGTTGACGCCTATCGTGAGAGGCATACCCTAATTGTGTGAGTCCTCGCTGCCGCAGGGGAATCAAAGTGACCCATCTCGGGTCAGCAGGAACGAGCAGCGCGTGAGCTCACGAGAAGGAGGTCCATTTCGATGAAGCTGGGAATCGACTCGCCCATCACCGATCTCGAGGCGCGGCACCGCGATCTCGATCTTGCCGTCTCCCGTCTGGACAAGCGGGCGTACCTCACGCCGCACGAGCAGCGAACAGTCGCGGACCTCAAGAAAGAAAAGCTTTGGACGAAGGATCGCATCGCGCACCTTCGCCGTTCGGAACCGCCGAGTAGTCGCTAGCCTCGACCTCGGCAAGAGCGCGCTTCGAGCGACGCCCGTAGCCTACGGAGCGGGCGTCGACGAAGTCGTGCTCGGCACGTCGCTCGCCGCGGGCGCCGGCGCGTCGGCGGGATGCTCGACGGACGTCGAGCTGGTCGTGTCGGAGCGTTCGCCGCCCCCATACACGTCGGTATTCAAATCGGCGAGCGACTTGTCGAGACGGTCGCGCCACTCCTGGCTCAGCCCGCCCGGGTGTTCTTTGTCGAGTGCCTTGGCGACGCCGAGCCAGTGACGAGCGTAGGGACGATAGCCGAGCCGGTAATCGGTCATGCCGCGCAGGTACGCGTAGCGCGCCTGATCGCTTTCGGTGAGCGAGTCGGTGTCCGTCTCGAGCATGCGCCAGATGGCGAGCGCGTGCTCGTACTGGTTCTCTTCGTACAGCCGCTGTCCGCGGTTCAGGTCCTCGCGATACGTCGTGCAGCCGAGAGCGGCGAGGGCAAAAAGGACGTACGTGCGCATGGCGCCTGCGCGAGCGTAGTCTGGCGCCGACCACACGTGCAAGCGCGGCTCACCCGTCGCGCCGGTAGAGCAAGCGGTAGATGGGCAGGCCGTCCGCTTGCGCGCGCTTTTCGCGCGGGCTTCGGGCGCCGAAGGGGTTTTCGCCGATGCGCGCGCCGCCCGGCGCCGGTGTGAGTCCGGGGCATGCGTTGCAGAGCGCTTCGTAGCTCGCCGCGCGTTCTTCGACGTCCGTCTGAATGAAGAGCTCGCCGCCCGGTGCGAGCAGCCGCACGAGCTCGTCGAGCAGCGGCGCGCCGATCACCATGCGCTTGTGATGGCGCTTCTTCCACCACGGGTCGGGGAAATGCACGAACGCACGCGCGATCGAGCCCGCGACGAAGCGCGGCAACACCGAGCGCGCGTCCTCGGCGAAGACGCGTCCGCGCCCGGCGTGCTCGGACGCAGCGAGCCGACGATCGACGATCGTCGCCCACTTGCGGCGGATCTCGAGCCCCAAGAAGAAGAGACTCGGCTCGGCCGCGAGCCGCTCGAACACGAAGCCGCCACGGCCGGGACCGATCTCGAGCTCGACGGGCGCGCCCTTGGCACCGAGGAGCTCGCGTGGATCGATCACGTTACTCTCGGGGATGCGGGGCGCGTCGGCGTAAGGGCGCACGCGCTCGTTCGGGGCCAAGGGGGTAGGGGTTTGCTCGGGGGACGGTGACACGGGACTCAGGAGCCTCCGGCTAGAGTATACAGACCCGCGTGAAAGCGTTCGCGCGGCGGCATGCGCTGCGACTCGGCTTGCTCCTCGCGCTCGCGCTTTTGACGCTGCGTTCGGTGTTGCGGGCGACGGGCGGAGTGCCGGCGGTGCCGCTCGACGACGCTTTCATCCATTTCGAGTACGCGCGCTCATTTTGGGAGGGGCGGGGCTTCGCGTACTCGCCGGGCGCGGCGCCGGTCCCGGGCGCGACGAGCCTGCTCTGGCCGGCACTCTTTACGCTGCCGTACGGCCTCGGCCTGCGCGGCGAACGCGTGATCTGGGTCGCCTGGCTCTTGGGCTGGACCGCGCTCGGCCTGCTCGGCTACGAGACGCGCCGAGCGAGCGAGCGGCTCGTGAGCGACGACGGCGCGCTCGCCGCCGAGCTCATGGTGCTCTCGTTCGGAGGGTACCTCTGGTTCGCCTCGAGCGGCATGGAGGTCGTGCCGCTCGCTTGGATCCTGATGCGCACGGCGCGGCGCGCGGCGGAATGGCTCGAGCAGCCGAGCGGAGAGCGCGCGAAACCGTGGGAGCTCGTGGCGTATGCCGGACTCGCGCCGCTCGTTCGCCCCGAAGGCGTGCTCGCCACGCTCGCGGTCGCGGCGACGCTCGCCTACGGCCTGCGCGGGCAGCAGCGCGCGCTCGGCGCCTGCGTGCTCGTCTTCGCGCGCGTGCCGGCGTGGCTCAACTGGCTCTTCACGGGCGACACGACGCCGACGACGGCGCTCGTGAAGTGGCTGCCGTTGAGCCCTTACTACGCCTCGTTCGGCAAGCTCTGGCACGCCGTCCTCGGCAACGTGTCGCTCTTGTTCGGCACGCTTTTGAACGGCGAGGTGTGGAGCGCCGTGTTCTTGCCCCAGGGCTCGGCGATTGCGCTCTGGCCGGCGCTGCCCGCGCTGATTTGGCTCGGCTTCCGGCGCGGCGTGAAGGCGCGCGCGCTGCTCGTCGCCTGGGTCGGGCTCGGCATGCTGCTCCCGGCGACGTACGACAGCTTCCTCTGGAATCGGCTGCGCTATCTGTGGCCGTTCATGGCCGCGTGGTTCGTGGGCGTCGCCGCGGTCGCCGACGTGATCGGTCTGGTCGTGGCGCGTTACGCGGTCGGGTTCGAGCGCGTGCGGTTGCTCGCTGCGGGTGCCGTGCTCGGCGGGCTCTGGAGTCATCTCGGCTGGACGCTCGACGATCTCGCGACGAGCGCGAACGCGATTCGTTCGCAGCAAGCCGAGCTCGGACATTGGGCCAAGGACGCGCTGCCCGCGGGCGCGGTGATCGGCGTGAACGACACGGGCGCGATCGGCTATTTCTCCGAGCGCCGCGTGTTCGACGTGGTCGGGCTCACGACGCGAGGCGAAGCGCGTTACTGGGTCGCGGGCCCAGGCTCGCGTTTCGAGCACTACGAGCGGCTCGGCGCGGCGGCGCTGCCGACGCATTTCATCGTTTATCCCGAGTGGTTCGCGCTGCCCGGCTTGCTCGGCGAGTACCGGACGGCGCGGCACGTTCCAGGCGCCACCATTCTCGGCGGCGAGACCATGATCGCGTACGACGCCGACTACAAGGCGCTCGGCTCGGGCGCCCGCCCGCTCGCGCCGGCTCACGACGACACGCTCCTCGCCGACGAGCTCGACGTGGCCGATCTCGAGAGCGAGAGCGCGCACCGCTACGCGCTCTTCGACGCGACCTCGCTCGAGGACGTTGCGCTCGAGCAGGACGGGGTGATGGACGGCGCGCGGCGCAATCGCGAGCACGAGCGCTTCGACCTCCGCTTGCCGTCCGCGGGCACGCTCGTGCTGCGCGTCCAAGGCGAAGGCACGGGCGAGCTTTCGCTGCGCACGGCGACGGCCGCGCTCGGTGAGGTGCCGCTCGAGGCCGGCGCCTGGCGCGAATTCGAGCTCGCTTTGCCCGCAAACGGCGGCAACGAGCCGCACGAGGTGCGGGTAGAAGCTCATGGCGCCCGCTTCAGCTCCCTGCACTATTGGAGCTATCGACGCGCGGCGCTCGCGGCCGGCACCTCGCCGGGGCGCTGAAATCGGCGCGCCCGGCGCCCGTCGCTCCAAGACGCCACGCTCCGAGCCTGCGCCCCGCACGCGAGTCGCTGCGTGCCGGTGGCGTGGTATACGCCGCTCGATGCGCAAACGGACGCTCGGCGCAACCGGCCTCGAAGTGAGTGAGCTCGCGCTCGGCACCTGGGGTCTCTCCGGCGAAGGCTACGGGCCCGTCGAGGAAGCCGAGCAGGACGCCGTGATCGACCGCGCCATCGCGCTCGGGGTGACGCTGTTCGAGACCTCCGACTCCTACGCCGGTGGCGAGATGGAGCGGCGGATCGGGTTCCGAGCGCGTATCGGCCGCACGCCGCCGCCCATCGTGGTCGCCACCAAAATCGGCACGGACGTCAATTCGAGCCCCGTGCGCAAACGTTTCGACGCCGTCTGGCTCAAGGAGGCGGCCGAGCGCTCGCGCGAGCGGCTCAAGCGCGAACGCATCGACATCCTCTTGCTCCACAACCCCTCGGTCGCGACGCTCGCGCGCGGCGAGCTCAAAGACACGATGGCCTCGATCTGCGAGTCCGGAGTCGCGCGCACTTGGGGCGTGAGCGTCGGGACGGCCGATGTCGCGAGCGAAGCCGTGTCGATCGGCGCGCCGGTGATCGAGCTCCCTTACAACACGTTTCACCGCCGCGAGATGGTTCGCATCGCCGCTGACGTGAAGGAGAAGAACATCGGGATCCTCGCGCGTTCCGTCTTGAGCTACGGGCTCCTGTGCGGCGAGTGGCCGACGGGGCACACGTTCCCCTACGGCGATCATCGAAAAGAGCGCTGGACCCAGGCCGAGCTCAAGCGACGCATCGTGCAGCTCAACGCGCTCCGTCCGAGCGTGCTCCTCGACGTGACGAGCCTGCGCGCCGTAGCTCTGCGTTACGTGCTGTCGGACACGCTCGTGAGCAGCGTCGTGCTCGGCCCGCGCAAGGCGGCGCAGCTCGACCAATTGCTGCGTGACGCCGGCAAAGAACCGTACCTGCCCGAGGGTGGCCGCGCCGCGCTCGAGAATCGCCTGCGCGCGGTGGGAGTGGACGTGTGAGCCGCACGGAGCTCGAGGTGCTCGTGCGCATCGCGGCCGAAGCGGCCCTGCTCGTGGCCGAGGTGTACGCGAAGCCGTTCGAGGTCGAATACAAGGGCCCGCGCGATCCGGTGACGATCGCCGATCGCCGCGCGAACGAGCTCATCATCGAGCGGCTCACGCGCGAGTTTCCCGGGACACCCATCGTCGCCGAGGAGAGCGCCCCCGAACGCTTCGCCGGGTTCCGCGACGCGCCCGACGTGTTCTTCGTCGATCCCGTGGACGGGACGAACGAGTTCATCGAGCACCACCCCGAGTTCGTCGTGATGATCGGGCTCTTGCAGGGGAACACGGTGACGCACGGCGTGATTCACGCGCCCGTCTCGGGGACGGCGTGGGCCGGCGCGGTCGGCTTCGGCGCCGAACGGATCGAAGCGTCGGGAGAACGCGCGCCCATCACCGTCACCCGCGTCGCCGACCTCGCGGACGCGACCATCGTTTCTTCGCGCTCACATCGCAGCGAGCGGCTCGAGCGAGCCCTCGACGCGCTTGGCGTGAAGGAAATCACGTCGATGGGGAGCGCGGGACTCAAAGGAGCGGCCGTCGCGCGCGGCAGCGTCGACGCGCACGTCGCGCCGCACAACGGCGGCAAACGCTGGGACGCCGCCGCGGTCGATGCGCTCGTCGTCGCGGCCGGCGGCCTCGTGACCGATGCCTGGGGTGATCCGATCGACTACCGCGGGCTCTCCCTCACGAACGATCGCGGCATCGTGGCAAGCAACGGGCTCATTCACGCCGCTTTGCTCGAAAGACTGCACCAGCATCGGGGCGAGAGCTGAGCCGGGCGCGCGGCGTACATCCACCTACCTGGCCGGCTCCGGCCGCCTGAGTTCCGTTGACAGCCGAAGGACGGGCGGCCTAGCTTGAAGGCCCCTCGGAAATCCAGGGTTTTTCGGGGAATTTAGAAGGAGCTCCCATGCGAACCTCGCGCGCCATCGCGTCGCTCATCAGCTCGTTGATGCTCAGCTCGAGCCTCACCGCGGCGGTCCTCATCACGCCGGCGCTCGTTGGCTGCAAGGATGAAGGCCAGCCCGAATACTGGGTCGAGAAACTCGACGACCCGTCGTGGCGTGCCAAATCCGTCAACCGTCTCGTGCAGTTCTACGAGGACACGCTCTCCCGTAAGAACAACGATCCGAAGGCACCGGAAGTGGTCGATTTGGTCAACAAGACCGTCGAACCCCTCACCAAGCTCTACGTCGATCAGTACGATAACCTCGACTCGAAGACGCGCGTCGCGTTGATCAAGTTGCTCGCCGACTACCGCGACAAGCGTACCGAGCCCGCGCTGAAGAAAGCTTTCGACCAGTTCGTCAAACTCCCCAAAACGAGCCGAGACGAAACGGACGTCAAATGGGCGGCGCGCGCCGAGGAGGATCTCCAGATCGAGAGCCTGCAGCTGCCGATGCTCGAGGCGTTCCGCAAGCTGCGCACGAGCTCCATGCTGGGCGGCGTCGCGTACCGGGACATGGCGAACGCGCTCGTCGCGCAACCGCCGAACAAGGCTCTGGTCGGCCCGCTCATCCAAATGATCAGCGTGCAGGTCACGCCGCCGAACGACAAGGACAAGTCGTCCTTCGACGAGTGGAAGGACCAGATCGTCTGGCAAGACACGGCCACCAAGGTGCTCGGCAAGATTGGCGACCCGGCGGCCATTGAGCCGCTCATGCAGGTGATTCTCGATCCGACCAAGGGCGTAACCGAATTCACCTCGGTCCAAGGCACCGCCGCGCTCGCGCTCGTGAAGATCGGCAAGCCCGCCGCCGACGCGGCGATCAAACTCTTGAAGAGCGACTACGAGAAGCTCCAAAGCTTCGAGCTCCGGCGCATCCGCGAGGTGACCGGGTCCGACGAGAAGGGCAAGCCTTGGGTGCAGAAGGCCGCAATCATTCTCGGGTCCATCGGACGTCAGGATTCGATCCCCGCGATGGTCGAGGCGATGAAGAGCGAGAAGGACGATTCGACGAAGGCAGTGATCGCGAGCGAGCTCACGAAGATCCCCGCGACGCCGGAATCTATCGAAGCGTTCAAGGACACGTTCACGTCCATTCCACTCAGCGCCGAGATGCCCATGGGCGGCGGCGCAATCGACGCGTTGGCGGAAGCGGCGGGCGCATTCTGCGATCCGTCTCTCGCGCCCTGGCTAATCGAAACCGCAGGCAAGCTGAAGGGCGACGCTGACGATCGAAAGGCGGCCCAAGCTGCGATCACGGTCACCGCGCTCAAACTCGTGAAGCCGGACGGGCTCGCCGATGTGAAAGGTGCCGTTGACAAGTACGGCACGGATCTGGAGAAGGGTCTCTACAAGCAGGTCGACAAGGCGCTGAGCTCCTGCAAGGAAGACGTGAACTGCTACATCGACCTAATGAAAAATCCCGCCAATCAGACCGCCGAGAATCAGTTCGTCGGCATCAAGGCGGGCTACATGGTCGCGATGCTCGGCAACGAAGCGGCGCGTGACAAGCTCGTCGATTCGCTAGGCAGCATCTCCAACGCGGGCCTCCGCTTCGTCGCAGCCCGGGCCATCGACAAGCTGTCGCCGAAGGGCTCGAAGAGCGCAGCCGACAAGCTGAACACCATAATTACTACGAACGCCAAGAGCCCGGACCGCGACAAGGCGGCCGGCGACACGGCGCTGCATCAAGTGATGTACCGCCTCTACGCGCGCAGCGGCTAGACCGGCGCGCTCGCCCGTCGTGAACCGGGCCGCTACTGAATGCCGTATTCGCGCAAGCGCCGGTAAAACGTCCGGCGCGGGATGCCGCTCACTTCGGCGGCCTTCACGCGGTTCCAATTGCAGGAGCGGAGCGCATCGAGGATGCGCTCCCGTTCCTCACGGCGGTGCTCCGAGACGGTGCCTTTGCGCGGCGCCGCCGGTGCGTGCTCCCGCGGACGAGCGCTGCTCTCCGTGCGTGAGCCCGAAAGCGGGCGCGGCGTCCAGCCGTCCGGCAGCTCGATGTCTTCGGCCAAGAGCTCGGGACCTTCGCTCATGACCCAGGCGTTCAGGAGCACGTTTTCGAGCTGGCGCACGTTGCCGGGCCAATCGTAATCGCTGAGTCGCCGGAGGGCGTCGCGGGAGAGCGTGCCCTTCTCGCGCTTGTAGCGCGCGGCGAAAATTCCGAAGAAATGATCGACGAGCTGCGGGATGTCTTCGCTGCGTTCGCGGAGCGACGGCAAGCGCAGCTCCACCACGTGAATGCGATAGTACAAGTCCTCGCGGAACTCGCCGGCACGCACGAGCTCCTCGAGGTTGCGATTGGTCGCGAAGAGCACGCGCACGTCGACGGGCTCTTCCGTCGTGCCGCCGACAGCGCGCACCGTGCGCTCCTGGAGCACGCGCAAGAGCGACGCCTGCATCTTCTTCGGCGTCTCGCCGATCTCGTCGAGCAGGATGCTGCCCTGGTCGCACTCGCGAAAGAGTCCTTTGCGGTCGCGATCGGCGCCCGTGTACGCGCCCTTCACGTGCCCGAAGAGCTCGCTTTCGAGCAGACTTTCGGGAATGGCGCCGCAGTTGACGCCCAAGAATTTCGCCTTGCTGCGCGGCGAGGAGGCATGGATCGCGCGCGCCACCATCTCCTTGCCGGTGCCGCTCTCACCCGTGATGAGCACGGGCACGTCGGTCTCCTTGAGGCGATCGATGAGCGCGTAGACGCGGCGCATGGCCGCGCTCGTGCCGACGAGGCCGTGGTAGCCGAAATGACCATACAGGGTCTCGCGCGCGTCCCGCAGCCGGCGGCGCGTACGCCGGAGCTCTTGGGTGCGATCGCCGAGCGCCTCTTCGAGCTGAAGCCGCGCCTCCTCGAGGCCGGCGTTGGCGCGAGCGAGCTCCTCGGCGCGCGTCTGGTTTTCGCGGATGAGCCGCGAGCTCTCGAGGGCGATTGCGACCTGGTCCGCGAAGGCGCGCAAGGTCGGCAGCTCGCGCTCGAAGTGCGAGCCGCGCTTGAGCCGGGTTTCGACGTAAAGCGCGCCGATCGCGTCGCCGTTCGGCGCGAGGATCGGCACGCACGCGACGGACTCGAGCATCATCTGGTGCACGGACGCGTATGCCCCGACGCGCGCGTCGTTTTGCGCGTTGACGGCGACGATCGGCTCGCGGGTCGCCATGACGTCCTCGGCGATCGAGCGCGAAAATTCGGCGTGCGCCTCGTCCGCGCCGCGCGTGCGCGAGGTGTGCACGGCTAGCGCCCCGTCCGCTCCGCGCAAGAGCACGAAGCCGCGCTCCGCGCGCGCGTGGTCGACCGCGTGGTCCGTGATGCGCGCCGTGAGTCGCGCGAGATCGATCTCGCGCGCCAGCTCACCGTTGACCTCGAGGATGCGCGCGAGCTTGTGCTCGAGCGGCGTCACGAGCTGCGACGTCGCGCTGCTGCGCCCCGTGAGCGTCGTCGCGGCGGCGCGCACGCCGACGGCCTTGGGCGGCAACCACGGCACGAGCTCGGTCGTGGCCGTCGCGACGCCGCCCGGCACGCTCGCGCGCAGCTGCCGCCGTCGCACGTCGTTCCAATACACCTCGCGCAAGTCCCGCGGCAGCCGCGCGCCGATGTCTTCGAGCACGGCGAGCGCCTCTTCGCGGTCGCGACGCGCGAGCAGCGGCTGCCCGCCTTGCTCCTCGAGCTCGGCCCGCGCCTCGAGGGCCCGCCAGATCCACTCCTTTTGACCACACTCACGCGCGGCGTCGATAGCGCCGTCGAAAGCCGAGCGAGCGGCGCGTTCGTCCCCGGCGAGTTCGGCGACGCGCGCCGCCGCGAGCAACGCGAGCGCCTTGTGCGCCGGTGCGTCGCCGAGCGCCTCACGCGCACGCACCACGCGCTTTCTGAGCGCCGCCAAATCGACTTGGCCGGCGCGAGCGGACGTGAGCACGGCCTCGAGCCACGCCTCCGCCGCGTCGACGCCGTGACCGAGCTTCTCGTTGGCTTCGGCGCGCGCGTCGAACAGGGCGACGGCCCGATCGAGCTGTCCTTGTCGCGCGTAAAGCTCCGCTTTGAGGCCGAGGAGTTGCGGCTTCAGGACCTCGGGCAATTGCTCGCGTTGCTCCTCGAGTGCTTCGATGCTCGCGCGCGCCCGCGCGAGACGGCCGAGGTACAGATCGGTGTTGGCGAGGTTCACGAGCGCCTGGCGAGCAGTCGCGCGCCGGCCCGAGCGCCGTCCCATGTCGACCGCCGCCTCGAAGAGCTCGAGCGCGCCCGCGATGTCGCCCTGAATTTTCAAGAGCCCGGCGAGGTTCAGCTGCACCATCGCGAGCGTGCCAGCGTCGCTCGCGCGTTCAGCGGCCGCGGCCGCGCGCTGATAGGCGACGCGTGCCGGTTCACCGCGGTCCGCGCGCTGGAGCGCGAGTCCGAGACACGAGTACACGAGCGCCTCGACGCGCGCGACGCCGAGCGCCTCCGCGCGTGAGGCCGCCGTTTCGAGCCGCGCGACGGCATCGTCGTGTCGACCGAGCAGTGAGAGCGCGAGGCTTGCGTACGCGAGCGCTTCCGTCGCGGTCGCGTCCTCGCCCGAGGAGAGCGGCTCCAAAATACTCAATGCTTCTGTATAGTTACCAATGCCGACCTCGGCCCGACCGAGATAGACCCCGTGCCGCCGGCGGTCCGACTCGCTCGCTCGCTCCAGGCCGCTCACGCCTTTGAGCGCGGCGAGCGCGCGCCCCGCCTCGCCGAGCCCGAGCTCGAGCCTGGCGCGGGCCACGGCGACGGCGACGCGATCGTCCTGGGCCAGCAACTCGAGCGCGGCTTTGGCATCGATGAAGCGCCCCCGATCGAGGAAGTACACCGCGCGCGCGAGCGGATCCTCCGGCACGAGCGCCGCGTCGGCGGACGCACCGAGCCGCCGCTCCATGTCCTCCGCGGAGGCGACGGCATCCGACGCCATCAGCCGCACCAAACGCCGGAGCTCGCCGGGACGGCCGCCCGCGAGCTCGACGACGCGGCGTTGCAGCGTGTCGGTGAGTGACGGCATGGCGCGCCGCACGAGCTCGATCGCCGCGCGTTCGTCGAGCGGCGGCACTTCGAAAACGCGCGCGTGCTCGAAGCGTCCCCCGCCGACCAGCACGAGCCGCGCCCCGGCGTCGCGGGCGCGCTCGAGTCGCTCGAAGCTGCTCGGCTCGAGCGCGTCGGCGTCGTCGACCAGCACGAAAACGCGGGCGAGCGTCGCGTGACCGTCGAGCTCGGCAGCGAGCGCCGCCGACGCGGACGCGTCCTCGACGTACGCGAGCGGCGCGCCTTCCGCGCCGAGCGACCAGGCCAGCCGTCTCAAGAGCGCGCTTCGTCCCGAAAGCGGAGGCCCCGCGAGGCGCAACACCTGTCCCGCCTCGAGCGCCAGCGCCGCTTCCACGAGCTGCGCGGAGGTGCCGTCGATGCCGACCACGGGCCAGAGCGCGCTGCTCTCCGCGGGGTGCTGCACCGACGGCATGCCGGACGCGCGCCGCACGGCGATCGCGAATTCGTCGACCGACGGATAGCGTTCGCTCGCGTCCGGCGCCGTGGCGCGCTCGGCCACGGCGCCGAGCTCCCGCACGCTCGGGGCCGCCGCCTCCTGTCCGGCCGCCGCTTCGAGCATTTCCGCGAGCGCGATGCCGAGCGCGAAGACTTCGGCTCGCACCGTGAGCGGCCGCCCCTCGAACAGCTCGGGCGCCGCGTAACGCGGCGTGAGCCCCTCCGCCGGCGCGCCGCCTTCGCGCCAGGGCGCCGCGAGCCCGAGATCCACGAACGTGACGGCTCCGTCCGGCTCGACGATGACGTTGCCCGGCTTCACGTCGCCGTGCAAAAAGCCGGCGCGATGCACGAGCGTGAGCTGGTCGGCGCCGCGCGCAAGAGCCGAAAGCAACGACTCGAGCGGCGCGCCGCGCTGCACGAGCTGCTCGAGACTTTCGCCTTCGACCAGCTCACGCAGCATGAACGGACGCCCGTCGCGCGGCAGCCGCCCGAAGCGCTGGACGCGCGGCATGCCGAGCCCCTCGAGGCCCGAGAGCGCGACCGCTTCGCGCACGAGCGCGGCGAGCTCACGCGGCCCGGCTTCGCGAGCGAGGAGCTTCAGCGCGTATTCGCGGCCCGTGAAACGATCACGAACGGCCCAGACTTCGCCGCCGCCGCCCTGCCCGAGGCGGGTGAGCTTCTCGTAGCGCGACGGTAGCTCGGTCTCCTCCACTCACTGCTTCCGGTTCGACCCTGCACGGGCGAGTCGCGTTCGTTCAGAGGCCGTAGTCGGCGCCCACCCCGAAGAAGAATTGGCCGAACCCGATGCCGACGTCGAGGCGTGCCACGAAGTCGTGGCTCGGCTTGAAGCGCAGACCCGTTTGCAGCGCGAGCCAGGGAAACAAGATGGGTTTCGAGCCGCCGTTCGCCCAGCTCGGCTCTTGGTAGCCGGCGTAGTGCTGCGTTTTGAGCGACGGATCGGGCGCGCAATAGGAGGCCTTCGGCTCCGGGGTACCGGCCGGGGGCGGCCCGCTACCACACGAAGCCCAGCCGCTCCCAACCGGATACGCCTGCTCGCGGTAGAGCGGGCCCCACACGATGCCGAGACCTGCACCGCCGCCGTAGAGCAACGCGACCTGCGGGCTGAAGGGATGACTCCAGACGAAGTCTGCCGCGAGGTAGAGCACCTTCAGATGCGCGTTCACGAGCTCCATCGCCTCCTGTGGATCGGACGGCGCTTTGAAGGTCGTGTCCGTCATCACGTACGACGTGTACGTGAGCGAGAAGTTGTATTCGAAGTTGTCGCGCCGGATCGCGAACTCCGGGCCGAAGTTCGGCGCGAACACCGTCTTGCCGCCGTCGCCGAACATCCCGATCACGAAGCTCGGGATGATGAGCCCGCGAAAACGCGCGCCGACGAAGTGATAAGTCTTGCCCTTCTCCTCGACGGGGGACTTGCTCGTGCCGCTGTCGGCCGCTGCGGGCGCCGCTTCCTTCTTCTCGCCCGCCTCGCTCTCGGCGGGTGTTTCCTCGGCCGGCTTCGCGTCTTCGGGCGCCGTCGCGTCGTCGGAGCTCTTCTTGCTCGATTCGTTGTCTTCGAGCTTTACGTCCTCGGGCGGTGGAGCGTCGGCCTTCTTCTTGGCTTCGGCGACGCCGGCCAAGCTGAGAAGAGCAATCGCGAGCCAAAAAGATGCGAACCTGAGGGACGGCTTAAGCATGGTGAGCGCTCCGGGAGGCGGCCGCATAGTGCCACGCGGGTGTGCCAAACCGCAAAGACTCAACGGGCGCACCTTGAATTTTTAGCGGAAAATGCGCGTGCCACGCTCTGGCACAGATCGGCCAAGTGTGCACCGAATCGGCTGAGGCCCTTCTCTCAATCAAAGCGAGCGTGAACCGAAGTGAGCGCATGCTGACTGCGAGTTTACGCCCGCGGCCGAGCGCCTGCTGCGCGCAGCGTGGCTGCCGTGAACAGCCACGCCGAAATTCGGTTCAGTTTCGTGAGACGCGCACGCACACGCGCCCGCGACCTCACACGTAACCTCAGCCCTTCGCGTCGCCGCGCGCGAAGATCGATGCCACGTAGTTCAAGACGTCGGTCGCGCTCACCTCGTTGTAGCCGAAGTAGCGGATGAGCCGCGCCTTGATGATGTCGATCTTTTCCTGCGTCTCGCGATCGACCACCGCGCTCACGAGCGTCTTGAGCTTGATGCTGTCCTTCTGGTCTTCGAACAGCTTGAGCTCGAGCGCGCGCCTGAGCCGATCGTTGGTCTGCCAGTCGAACTTCTTGCCTTCGACGGCCTTCGCGCCGATGAAGTTCATGATCTCGCGCCGGAAGTCGTCCTTGCGATTGTCCGGGATCTCGATCTTCTCCTCGATCGACCGCATCAAGCGCTCATCGGGCTCTTCGTCCTGGCCCGTGTAGCGGTTCTTGACCTTCTCCTTGAGGGTGTAGGCCTTGATGTTGTCGATGTAGTTCGCCGCGAGCTTCGAGATGGCTTCCTCGTCGGCGCTGATCGCGCGCTGGACCTCGTTCTTGACGATCTCCTCGTACTCGCGCTTGACCACGCCCACGAGCTCCTTGAAGCGCTTGCGCTGCTCCTCGCCCGTGACGAGCGAGTGGTGCGTGAGGCCTTTTTCGAGCTCGTTCAGCACCATGAACGGGTTGATGGTGCCTTCACCCTGATCGCTCACGAGGGCGTTCGAGATCTTGTCCTGCACGTAGCGCGGGCTGATGCCTTCCATGCCCTCGCGCTTGCTCTCCTTGCGGAGCTCCTTGACCGTGTCCTGCGTGTAGCCCGGCAGCACCTTGCCGTCGTAGAGCTTCATCTTCTGGAGCAGCTGCAGGCTGTGTTTTTTGGGTTCTTCGAGCCGGGTCAAGACCGCCCACATCGCAGCGACCTCGAGCGTGTGCGGCGCCACGTGCTTGCCGCGCACCTTCTCCTGGCTGAAGCCCTTTTCGTAGATGCGGATCTCGTCCGATAGCCGCGAGATGTACGGGATGTCGATCTTGATCGTGCGGTCGCGGAGCGCCTCCATGAACT
>JAICTZ010000061.1 GCA_025936115.1 Polyangiaceae bacterium | reverse complement strand
GGCTTCACACTCGACGAGCTCACGAACGACATCACGGGCCCGAGCGCCGCGTTCGAGCCCACGATCGACTACGTCGTCGTCAAATGGCCGCGCGTCGCGTTCGAGAAGTTCCCCGGCGCCGATACCAAGCTCGGCACGCAAATGAAGAGCGTGGGCGAGGTGATGTCGATCGGGCGCACCTTCGCCGAAGCGCTGCAGAAGGCGGCGCGTTCGCTCGAGACCGGCAAGACCGGCTTCATGAGCCTCGTCGACCGCGTCGATTATCGCGTGCTCGCGCGCGAGCCCGAGGGTCACGGCCGCGATCTCACGCGCGACGCGCCGCCGACGGCCAAGCCCCGCCCGACCTTGCCGCCGCCCGCGGGCAACGAGCTCCGCGTAGCGCTCGAGCGGCTCATCGGCGTGCCGACGGCGGAGCGCCTCTTCTACGTCGGCGACGCGCTCCGCCAGGGCATGACGGTCGCGGAGGTCTACGCGAAGACGGCGATCGATCCCTGGTTTTTGACGCAGCTCGAGCGCATCGTGAAGCACGAGAGCGTGATCCGTTCGGCGCCCGAGCTCGGCGCCGAGCTCTTGCTCGAGACCAAACGGCTCGGCTTCAGCGACGCGCAGATCGCCGAGCTCCGCGGCACGACTCAAGACGACGTGCGCGCGCGCCGCGAAGGGCTCGGGATCCGCGCCGTGTTCGGCCGTGTCGACACCTGCGCCGCGGAGTTCCCCGCCAAGACGCCGTACCTCTACTCCGCGTACGAGTCCGAATCGGAAGCCGACGTTTCCGCCAAGCGCAAAGTCATCATTTTGGGCGGCGGCCCGAACCGCATCGGACAGGGCATCGAGTTCGACTACTGCTGCTGCCACGCCGTCTTCGCCCTGCGCGAGCTCGGGATCGAGACCATCATGGTCAACTGCAATCCCGAGACGGTCTCGACCGACTACGACACTTCCGATCGCCTGTACTTCGAGCCGCTCACGCTCGAAGACGTGCTCGCAATCTGTAAGGAGGAGGCGAGCCGTGGCGAGCTTTTGGGCGTGATCGTGCAGTTCGGCGGGCAGACGCCGCTCAAGCTCAGCGTGCCGCTCGAGCGGGCCGGCGTGCGGCTGCTCGGCACGCCCGCAGACGCGATCGATCGGGCGGAGGACCGCGAGCGCTTCGACGAGCTGCTCGCGAAGCTCGGTTTGAAGCGGCCGCGCGCCGGGATCGCGAAGACGGTCGAGGAGGCCAAGCGCATCGCGGCGAGCATCGGCTACCCGGTGCTCGTGCGTCCGTCCTACGTGCTCGGCGGGCGCGCGATGATGACGTGCGCGACCGACACGGAGCTCGAGGCGTATGTCGGCGTCGCGATCGACGCGGCGCGCGACGAAGGCGGCTCGCAGACGCTGCTCATCGATCAGTTCTTGAAGAACGCGATCGAAGTCGACGTCGACATGCTGTGCGACGGACGCCAAGCGGTCGTCGGTGGCGTGATGCAGCACATCGAAGAAGCCGGCGTGCACTCGGGCGACTCGACGAGCGTCTTGCCGCCGCACGGTCTCGACGCGGGGATCGTCGCCGAAATCGAAGCGTGCGCGCGCTCGCTCGCGCTCGAGCTCGGCGTGATTGGCCTCATGAACGTGCAGCTCGCGATCAAAGACGGCGAGGTGTACGTGCTGGAAGTGAACCCGCGCGCGTCGCGCACGGTGCCGTTCGTCGCGAAGGCGACGGGTCGTCCGCTCGCCAAGATCGCCGCCAAGTGCATGGTCGGAATGACGCTCGAGGAGCTCGGGGTCAGCGACGGATTTTTGCCGACGCACGTCGCCGTCAAAGAGAGCGTCTTCCCGTTCGCGAAGTTCCCCGGCGTCGATACCATCCTCGGCCCCGAGATGCGCTCGACGGGCGAGGTGATGGGCATCGGGCAGACCTTCGCGCTCGCGTTCGACAAATCGCTCGAGGCCGCGGGCAACGCGCTGCCGTCGCGGGGGCGCTGCTTCATCAGCGTCAAGGACGACGACAAGGAGCAAGCCTGTCACGTCGCGCGCCGGCTCAGAAACCTCGGGTTCAGCATCGTGGCCACGGGTGGGACGGCGGACGCGTTCAAGCGCGCGCGCATCCCCGCCGAGCGCGTCAACAAGGTGCTCGAGGGCTCGCCGCACGTCGTGGACGTGATGCGCACGGGCGGCATTCAGATGGTCATCAACACGACCCAGGGTGCCAAGGCGATCGCGGACAGCTATTCGATCCGGCGCAACGCCCTGCTCGCGAACATCCCGTACTTCACGACCATCGCCGCGGGACTCGCGGCCGTCGATGCGCTCGAGGTGCGGCACCTGCTCACGACCGCGCAGGTGCGCAGTATCCAGGAGTGGCACACCCGCGGGCATTGACGGCGCCCGCAGGCGCCGTACGCTCGAGGCGTGCGCCGTAAGGATCCGCTCGAGCCGCTCGTCCGGGTACGCCACGAGCGCGTCGAAAAGCGGACGCTCGAGCACGGAGGGCGTGCCCGCGAGAGCGAACGGCGTGCCGCCGAAGCGCACGCTGCGGAGCTCCGGCGCAAGGCCTTCGAGGCGGAAGCGCGCTGCGAACAAGTGCAAGAGCGCTCGCGGTTGACGGCTGGTAGCGCGCGCGCCGCGGACTTGCAGCAGGCGGAGCGTTACCGCGTGGGCGCGGGCGCGCGCGTGAAGGAGCTCGAGCGGCGGGAGCGCGCGGCGACGGACGTCGCGCAGGCGGCCGCGAAAGACGCGGAGCAGGCGCGCGCGGCGCTCGCGCGGGCGCGCGCCGACGAGCGTGCCGTCGAGCGCCACCTCGAGCGCGTGCGGCGGGAGGCCGAGCGGGCACGCGAAGCCGTTGCCGAAGAGGCGGCCGCGGAATTCACGAACGCCGTTCGGCGCGGAGCACGGCGCGGTTGAAGCGCGGGCGCGCCACCTTCGTCGCGGCCGCTCTCGTCGCGGGGCTCGGCGCCGGTTGTACTTCGGCGCGCGAGCTCCAGCCCTCGCCGCGCCGGACGCCCCTCGGCCTTTCACCGAGCTCGCTCCCGACTCCGGCGCCGAGCAGCGCCGCGCCCGCGACGCTCGTCGAGGCTCAGTTTTCGCCCTGGCTCACTCGTCCCGGGTTCGAGCGCGTCGCGGACGCCGTCGACGCGGGTGACGCGCCGCGCGCCGCCGCCGAGCTCGACGCCCGTCTGAAAGCGGTGCCGCCCGCCGTCGCCGATCAAGCGAGTTTGAGCCTGTTGGCGGGGCTCCTGCACGAGCGCGCCGGGGAGGCTCTGGCGGCGCTCGCGGCATACGAGCGCGCCAAAGCGAGCGGCTTCGCGCTCGCGGCGTATGCAGCGGCGGGGCGTGCGCGGGCGCTTCTCGCGCTCGGGCGTGCCCCCGAGGGACTGGCCGAGGCGCGCGCGCTGCCGGACGAACCGTCGCTTGCCGTGCAACGCCGCGATCTGCTCGTGGACGCGGCGTTCGCAGCGGGCGAGCGAGCGGCGGCGCTCGACGCTCTGCGCGCGCAGATCAAGCTTCCGCTCGAAGCGAGCGAACGCTGGTCCCGTGAGCTTCGGCTGGCTCGCGAGCTCCTCGCGCCGCCTACGGACGCCGACGGCGGGGCCGCGCCCGTGACACCCGTCGAGCTCAAAGAAGCGCTCGCGCTCGGCGAGCGCGTCGCCGCCGAAGGCGCGGGCAACGCGGAGCTCGCGAAGAAGGCGGGAGACCTCGTGGCGAGCGCGCTCGCGTTGCTCGAGCCGTCCGAACGCGCTGCCGCGGCGCGGCCCGACGTGCCCGAAGAGCTCGTCGGTGTCGAAGCGCTCGTGGACGCGCGGCGTTACGAGGCTGGGCTCGCCGCGGCCGAGGCGCTTGCCCACCGTGTTGCGGGCGACGCCCGTTACGAAAACGTGCTCTGCCGCTTGGGGCTCGCGAGCGGTAAAGCGCACGCGGGGCGGCGCGAGAAAAAAGACGCGTTCGACGCCGTCGTCGCGGCGGTGCCGCACTGCAAGGCGGAGCCGGAGCTCGCGGCGCGCGCGCTGTTCAACGCTGGGAAATACGCAGCGAGCGACGCTCGCTACAGCGACGCCGTGCGCTTTTACGGGCGTGTCGAGAGCGAGCACCCACTGAGCACACTCGCCGACGACGCGCGGCTGCAAGCGGCGCTCGCGTACCTCGAGCTCGGCGTGGAGGCGCGCTTCACCGATCTGTTGCGCACGTTGCCGGACGAATACCCCCACGGCGATATGGCACTCGAGGGGCTGTTTCGGCTCGCCGTGCGCCGGATCGACAAGAGCGATTGGTCGAGCGCCGCTTCGGTGCTGTCGCGCGCGGTGGCGCTCGTGGGCGGCTCCGATGCCGACGCCGCGCGCGGTGCCGAGCTCGCCGGACGCGAGCGGTACTTCGAAGCCCGCGCGGCCCTCGCCCTCGGCGAACGCGAGCGCGCGCTCGACGCCTTCGAGCAGATCGTGCGCGAGCTGCCCCTCTCCTATTACATGCTGCACGCGTTCGGGCGTCTCGAGGAGCTCGACCGGCCGCGTGCCGAGCGTGCGCTGTCGGAGGCGCTCGCGCGGGCACGCGCGGACTCGCGCCCGCGTCCGCCCGAGAAATTCGCCCAAGATCCCGGCTACTTGCGCGCCCTCGAGCTCTTCAAGCTCGGCGAGATCACGCCGGCCATCGCCGAGCTCGACGCGCTCGGTCTCACGCGGCCCGGCGCGGGCCCGGAGCTGCTCTGGACGGTCGCGCGCACCTACGCGCGCGCCGGCGCCGAGCGGCAGGCCCACGATGTCGCGCGCCGTCGACTCACCGATTGGCTCTCACGCTGGCCGGCGGGCGACTGGGAGGAAGCGTGGCGCATTGCGTTTCCGGAGCCGTACCGCCGCGTCGTCGACGCCGCGACCAAGCGCGCCGGCATCCCGGAGTCGCTCGCCTACGCCATCATGCGCGAGGAATCGGCGTTCGATCCCGAGGCTGAGAGCGTCGCCGACGCGCTCGGACTCATGCAGCTCGTCCTGCCGACGGCGCGCATGGCGGCCAAGGGCACGACCCTCCCGCACGACCGCCGCGCCCTCAAGCGGCCGAGCGTCAACATCGAGCTCGGCTGCCGCATGCTCGCGCGCTTCGCTTCGGCTTTCCCCGAAAATCCGCTGCTCGCCATCCCGGCCTACAACGCCGGCCCGAATCGCGTGCGCGAGTGGCTGCGTGATCGACCGAGCACGGATTTCGACGTCTGGGTCGAGCTGATTCCGTTTCTCGAGACGCGACGTTACGTGAAGCGCGTGCTCGCGAGCCGCGCGGCCTACGCGTTTCTCGATGATCCGGCGCATGGCGCGGTCGCGCTCGAATTGCCGAAGAAGATCAAAGAGTAACGGCGCCGTATCGCTCAGTCAGGCAGACATTCGCCGAGCATGCAGTTGCAGCTCTGCACGTTGCCGGACGTGACCGGCCCTTTTCTGATGCCGGAGAAGTCCTGCAGGTACGGCCAGCGTTTCATGGAGTCGGTGATGAACTGCTGGTGGCGGGCCGTATCGATACGAGTGATGGCAGAAAGACTGCACCGGGTATGGGGTTGCACACCGTTCGTCGTCGGCGTTCACGGAGTTTGTGGCGAGCTCGTAGGGCTCGACTTCCGGACGCGCATCACGGTCCCGGCGAACTGCTCGAGCAGCGGTCCTGCGTCGAGCCAGTAGACGAAGTCACGATCCAGCGCGATGCCAGATACGAGCGAGACACCCGCAACGAGCACGCTCGGCTCGCCTCCGACGAGCGGCAGCCACGAGAGCGACCCGTTCGGGTCCAGGCTGGTCGAGGCCGTCGCGAAATACGTGCTCGAAGCGTCCACGGCGAGCCCGCCGATTCCGGCGCTCGTGACGAGTGCGGTAGGCGTGCCGCCCGTCGCCGGCATGCGGAGAAGCGTCTGTTCACTCAGCTGCTCGCCCGTCACCCAGTAGATCTGCCCGTCGCGCACTGCGACGTCACGCGGCGACGATTGCCCGTCGGCGAGCGTCACGATCTCGTCGCCCGCAGGGCTCACGTGCATGAGCGCGCCGGACTCGGGGCTGCTCGGGTCGCCGCCGACCGTGAAGTAGGCACCGCTCGCGTCGGCGGCGATCGAAGCGATGCTGTTCGCCGTCGAGTAGAGAACGCTGGGCTCGCCGCCGTCTTGCGCTACGACGGACACGCTGTCCGGATAGCCCGGCGAATTGACCCAGTAGACCTCACCGCCCGCGACCGCCACGAACTGCGGATAGCTCTGTCCCGACACGAGCACCGTCGAGCTACTACCGGCGACCGACACCGCTCGCAGCGTGCCCTCGGTGAAGTTCGTCCAATAAAGGCGCCCAGCGTCGAGCGCGAGGCTCGTCGGCAGTCCTTGACCCGACGCGAGGCTCAGCGGAGCTCCGCCCGCGAGCGGGAGCGCGACGACGCTCGTCTGATCACTGTAGTAGACGTTGGTGTCGTCCACCGCAATCGCGGCTGGCATGTAGAGCCCCGCCGCCAGCGTGTCCGGCACGCACGTGTCCGGCGTGCAGGGTTCGGACGCGGAGGTCGAGTCGGCTCGGCCCGTGGCTTCGTCGCGACCGCACGCGGTGAGCGCGAAGGCGAACAAGATGGCATGCCGGGGGCGGTAGGGTGGCATCGTGGGAGAGCTCGAGTGCAGGAGCTTATACTGCATCGCTCCGACGCAGACGTGGGGAAGCTCGCGGGGCACTCGAGTCGTACGCGTCAAAAGGACGCCGTGACCCTCAGTCCCCCGGCGAAGGTCGTGCCGCCGAGGGCGCCAGCGACGGGGGCTTGAACCACGGCGTCCAGCTCGAGTGGCTGTGCCAAGCGAAAGTGAAGCGCGACAGGGAGGAGCAATTGCAGTTTCGACGTCGTGCTTCCAACGGGCAAGAGGAGCCGCCACGTGAGCCGCGGCGCGCTTTCGAGGGCAAACCAGCGCAGCAACTCTACGCGCGCACTGAGCTCCGCGACGGGCTCGAGGCCGAGTGCATGCGTTTCGGTCTGGCGCGGTAAGCCTGCCTCGGAGATGCGAACCAGCAACGGCAGCTTCAGCGCCGCGCCGAACCGAAAACGCGAGCTCTTCAGCATCACTCTTTCGGATAGCACGATGGGCAGCACACCCGGCGTGTAGAGCTCCGACTCAGCGAAGCCCTCGCCAGCATCGGCGAGAGCCAGAGCACGACCCGAGAGCTCGGAGCCGGACGCATCGTACTCCGCCAGGGGCAACCCAATTGCCAAGCGCGTCGCGCCGAGCAGCTGCCATCCGTCACGCGCGAGCCACGGCTGAGCGACGCCGGCCGAGAGCTCCGGATTGGCCCAGGCCGCTTCGCCGAACAGTCCGCCCGCCGGTTGTTCGATGCGCGCGAGCACCAGCGGCACGCGCAACCCGAGCTTCAATACCGGGCCGAGCGCCAGCTCGGCGTCCAGGCGAAGGCGGACACCGTAGCCGCTCACCTCGGGAAAAGCGGTCGTGACGTAAGGAGCCCCCCGACTGCTCATCGAAAGAGAGTCGAATGCGAGCGTCAGCGTCCGGCGGTCGTCGTTGTTTGGCTGCGTCGCCTCGGCGTGCGCACCGGTGCCGAACAGGGCCACGACCAGCGCAAGCAACGCCGCGCGCCATCGCGCTAGCCCTTGTCTCACAGTGCTCCGATCCACGCGCGCATCAGTTGCACGCCGTGTTGGTCGACCTCCTCAGTAGCGAGGGGTGGCATCTGACCGGAGCCGCGCCGCGACATGAGCTCGACCAACTTGCTGTCGTCGGGCGCGCCGCGCACGATCACTTTGCCGAGGGCAGTCCGATAAGTCGCCGTCTGAGCCGTCGACCCGAGCGCGTCGGTCTGCAGCGAGAAATCGAGAGCGAAACCCAGCTGATCGTTCGGATCGAGGCACTTACCGGCCGCTTCACCGGCGCCGCTCTGGTTGTGACAGTGCGAGCAGTTGGCGTGTAGATAACCGAGCGCCTCCCGTTCGGTCCGCGTGCCGGGCACCTCGAGCGATGCCGGCAGAGGGTCCGACAACAACTCCGCTGCTGCGTCGGAGGCCAGGCCCGGCTCCGCATCGTCCGCGACGACGCCCAGCTGAATCGCGGAGAAACCCAAGACTTTGCCGGGACGCCCGTCGTGACAGGCGAAGCACTCACCGGACGCCGGCACGTTGTGCGCGGTCCCGAGCACGTCGATCGCCCCATAGGGCGCGCGCAGCGCCTCGCTCTGATCCGCGCGCCACAAGTACGCCGTCGCCACCCAATCCGCCTCGCCCGCGCCCGTTCGTGTCAGCAGTCGAGTTTCGAGCCTCACCCCGTCGTGGCTGAACTCCTTCCACAACTTCGTGCCCACCGGAAAGCGCCAGTCATCGGGGTTGCGGTCGTCGATGCGCTTGCCCTCCGGCACGTAGACCCAACGACGCTTGTCCGCCCCGTCACTCCAGAGCGCGAAGGCCGGCGTGTAAGCGTGGACGCGCGGGGCGAGCCGTTCCTCGGCCAAGTTGTCGAAGAGCCCCGTCTCGGAGAGGCGGTCCGGCAGCACTCGCGTATCGCCGGCTCGGTCGGCGCAAACCCGTGGGTCGCAGGCAGGACACAATAAGGCCGCTGCCAGCCCGAAATGGCTGAACTTTCGCATGGTGATCGCGGGGACGAGCGTTGGTGGCCGGCGCGGGTCGAGCGTTGAAATCGAACGCGCCGCTTGTCCGAGCAGGAATCTGCGCGCGGCGCTTCAATCAGTCCAATAGATTGATCGTGCTAGAGTAATCGCGGAGCGAGATAATGGAACTTCGCCACGTTCGTACCTTCGTCGCTCTGGCCGAGGAGCTGCATTTCGGCCGGGCAGCGCGCAAGCTGCACGTGGCGCAGTCGGCAGTCAGTCAGACGTTGCGCGCGCTGGAGGAGGAAGTGGGAGCCGAGCTCTTGGCTCGTACCAAGCGGAACGTCGCGCTCACTCCCGCAGGGCTGTCGTTCTTGGCGCATGCCCGCTGCGCGCTGGCTCAGATCGAGCAAGGGACGGCGGCCGCGCGCCATGCCACGTCCGGGGAGACCGGCGAGCTCAGACTGCGCTTCACGTTGATGAGCACGCTCACGGTGTTGCCGCGCGCCGTCGCGTGCTTTCAGCGGCAGTACCCGCTCGTTCGGCTGTCGATCGCGCCCGGCGGCAGTGTCGAGCAGCTGGAAGCCATTCGTGCAGGACAATGCGACATCGGATTCATGCCGTTCAAGCGTGACATCGCGCCGCTCGCCACGGAGGTCGTGGCGCGGGCGTCGGTCGTGGCGGTGCTGCCCTCGCGCCACGCGCTCGCAAGACGCGGCTCGCTCGAGCTGGCGGAGCTCGCGAACGAACGCTTCATCTTTCTGGGCCGACAAAACGAGCCCCAGCTTCACGAGTACTTTCGGGCGCACGCGGCGAAAGCCGGCTTCGAGCCGAATATCGTGATGGAGATCGAGCACCTCGAGGCGCTCTTGAGCTTCGTCGCCGCCGGTATCGGCATCTCCTTCCTCCCGGCCTTGGTCGAGCGCGTGGGGTTCCGCGGCATCAAGGTCGTGCCTATCCGGTCGGAGATCCGCGGGGGGATCAGCGCCGTCTGGCGCCCGGAGCGACTGCCGGCCACGGCCGCTCGCTTCCTCGAAATCCTGCGCTCGGAGCTTGCTAGTCGTCGCTCTTGATGAGCCCATGGCTCCACTCCCAGGTGCACGAGGTGTCGTTGTCCCTGCAGGCACTGTCGATCAAGATGGAGCCGCCCGTTTTCGTCGCGCCGCCGTAGGCGTTCCAGGCAAGTGCGGTGTTGCCGGTGGCTTGGATCATTCCGCGGTGGAACGTGAACGTGCGCGACCCGTTTTGGGTTTCGCAGTCCTGGTTCACTTTGAGGCGCGCACAATGCCTCACTCCGGAGCGCCGTGAGAGTCCGCGGATTCCCCGGGTTATGCGCCAGAAGCGGCAGCGGCCCACTTCCTGAGCGTGACCGTCGTCCCCTGGCCCACCGCCGACCGGATCTCGAACTCATCGACGAGCCGCCGGGCGCTCGGCAGTCCGAGGCCTAGGCCGTTGCCCGTCGAGTAACCGTCGCGCATGGCATCTTCCACGTTCGGGATGCCCGGGCCCTCGTCCCGTGCGACGGCGACGACACCTACCCGCCGACCGTCGCGTACGACGCCCAAGAGCAGCTCTCCGCGCCCGGCGTGCACGATGACGTTGCGCGCGATTTCCGAGACGGCGGTCGCGAGTGCTTCGACGGAGTTCGCGAGGAGGCCCTGTTCGTCGCCGAGCTCTCGCGCCCGCCGGCGTGCGACGCCGACGTCCGATTCGTCGGCGAGGATGAGGTGGCACGCGATCTCCTGCATGGGCTACCCGAATGGCTGTAGTGTTGAGCGATTTCCGTGGCCCGTGCGCGGCGAACTCAATTTCGTCCGTAAAAGCGCTCGAAGGTGCACTCGGGAAGCCGAAATTTCGGGTCCCCTGCCGACTTGTGACCCCTCGGCGAACCCGATAGGCTGCGGGGCTGCTGCCAAGCGGCAGCCGGGGCGTCGGATCCAGGGCGGCGACCGTTTGCGAAGGAGAACAGCAGTGGCGCAACTCGGCGACCAAACGCAGGCTCAGCTTCTCATGCGGGACATGGGGCTTACGTCGCAGAACATCGAGCGCAGGCGACAGATCGTCGGACTCGAGCCGCAGGATCTCGCGCGAATAGCGGCCGTCAAGGATTTGGTGCTGGGACACGTCGAGGAGCTGACCGCCGTGTTCTTCGACTACCTCGCGAGCCTGGACGAGTCGCGCCCATTGCTGAATGACCGTGTGCTCAGAGAGCGCGCCCGGCAATTCAAGCGGGAACATCTGGCCGCGATGGTCCAGTCCGACTACGGGCCGAGCTACGTCGAACAGCGCGTCGAGCTTGCGATCCTCTACGGCAAGGCAGGTCTCGAGCTGCGCGTTTTCTTGGCGGCGTTCCATCATCTGTTGAAAGCGATCGGCGCTCTCGTGCTGAAGCAGTTCGAGCAGTCGCCGCTCGGCGGCTTCGACCATTTCATATCGCTGAAGAAGGTCGCGTTCTTCGACATCGGCATCATCGTCGACGTGATCGTGTTCGACCGAGAGCGCGTGATCCGGCAGCAGCAAGACGCCATTCGTGAGCTCTCGACGCCCGTGCTCCAAATCCGCGAACGGCTTCTTTTGTTGCCGATCATCGGCGTCATCGACACCCATCGGGCCCGCCTGATCACCGAGAGCCTGCTGAAAGCGATCCGCGCCAATCGCGCCAAGGTCGTCGTCATGGATATCACGGGAGTCGCGACGATCGATTCGAAGGTCGCCAATCACTTGATCCAAACGGTGACGGCCGCCAAGTTGATGGGCGCGGCCGTGATCGTCACGGGACTCTCCGCGGACGTCGCACAGTCGCTCGTCGCGCTCGGGATCGATCTGGAAAAACTGAACACCGTCGGGGATCTGCAGGGTGGCATGGAAGAGGCGGAGGGCATGCTCGGCTACAGCGTGGTTTCGGCGGGGACGGCTCCGGCCGCGATCCAGACCTGAGCACCAGCGAAGCCGATGTCGGTCCCGATACTGAAGCAAGGTGAGATTCTCATCGCGTCCATCCAGTCGGCGCTTTCCGACCGCGAGCTCGTCGAGCTTCGCGACGAGCTGGCCGACCGCGTCGGGCGCTTGCGCTCGCGCGGTGTCGTGATCGACGTGACGGCGCTCGACGTACTGGACTCGTTCGCGACGCGCACCATCCGCGGCATCGCCTACACGGCGAAGCTGCGGGGCGCGAAGACGGTCGTAGTCGGCATCCAACCGGAGGTTGCGTTCGCGATGGTGCAGCTCGGGCTGTCCCTCGACGGCATCGCTACCGCTCTCGACCTCGAGGAAGGCATGCTCCTCTTGCAGCGTTGGCCGAAGTAGATGGTGGTCCTTTCCGACATCACCATCTCGATCGAGCGCGAGCACGACATCGTGGCCGCGCGCCAAAAGGGGCGTGAGCTTGCCGCGCGCATGGGCTTTTCGGGCACCGATCAGACGCTGCTCGCCACCGCCATCTCCGAAGTCGCACGCAATATCGTGAGCTACGCGGGTCGCGGAACGGTCGTGCTCTCGAGCGTCGAGGAGCAAGGCCGCCGCGGCCTCATGATCATTGCAGAAGACCATGGTCCGGGTATTGCTGACGTCGGGCTCGCGATGCGTGACGGATACTCGACCGGCGGAAGCCTCGGCGCGGGGCTCCCCGGAGCCAAACGTCTCGTGGACGACTTCGAGCTCAGCTCGACGGTGGGCACGGGTACCACCGTCACGCTGAAGAAGTGGCTCCGATGAGCGCGCCGAGCGAGCGTCCAATCATCGAATGGGGCTGGGCAGGCGCGCCGCTCGAGGGCACGGAATCGGGCGATCTCCATGTCGTTGCGCCGTTCCCCGACGGCGCGCTCGTCGCCGTCATCGATGGCCTGGGTCACGGACCCGAAGCAGCAGCGGCCGCCAGGGCTGCGGCGTCCATTCTAACGGCGCACGCGGCGTTGCCCGTTCGGGAGCTGATCGAGCGCTGCCACGACGGGCTGCGGCCGACGCGTGGTGCCGTCATGAGTCTCGCGTCACTCGACGGGCGGAGCTCCACCGTCGAGTGGTGCGGCGTCGGGAACGTGGACGGAGTCCTGCTGCGAGCGAGCGCCACGTCGGCCAGGGCCTCCGAAGCGATCGGTACCCGCGGCGGCGTCGTGGGTTACCGGCTTCCGCCCCTGCACGTCAGCACTGTTCCGATTTGGCCGCGAGACGTGCTGGTCATGGTCACCGACGGCATCGGCAGCGGATTCACGCGGTCGATTGACGTCGAACGAGAACCGCAGGCGGTCGCCGACACGGTGTTCGCTCGACACGCGAAGAACTCCGACGACTCGCTGGTCTTTGCGGCCCGCTACCTCGGGAGGGCGCCGTGAGTAGTGTAGACGCCGACTACCAATCGGCGCTCGCAGCGCACCTCAAAGACGAGAGCGAGGAATCGCTCAGCCGCGCCTATGAGCTCGGGCGCCAGGCATTGAGCAAGGGCTTCGGTATTCTCGACATGCTGTCGCTGTATGATGCCGCCCAACGGGAGCTCGTGGCGGCGGCGCCTGCGAGCGATCGAGCGCGCGTCGCAACCGCCGTCTGCAACTTCTTCCGCGAGTTGCTCTCGCCGTTCGAGATGAGCTTTCGCGGCTACCGCGAGGCCAACGCGGAGCTCCAGCATCTGAACCAGGACTTGAAGGTTGCCTACGCGGAGCTGCAGGACAAGCAGGTCCAGCTGGTTCAATCCGCAAAAATGGCTTCGCTCGGCCAGCTCGTGGCCGGTGTCGCCCACGAAATCAACAACCCCCTGGCCTTCATCGTGAGTCACTTGCGAACGGCCGTGACGAGTCTGAGCAAAGTGGCGGCGGAGCTCGCGCAGATCCCGGTCGTCTCGGCGAGTGAACATCTCGAGCGAGCTCGCAATCGAGTCCAGCAAAGCGAAATCGGCGCCGAGCGGATCCAAAATCTCGTCCTCAAGCTCCGCACTTTTTCGAGGCTCGACGAAGGCGAGCAAAAGGAGGCGAGCATGCGGGAATGCGTCGGTTCGGTGCTCACGATTCTCGAACATCGACTGAAAGATCGGATCAACGTGGAAACGCACTTCGGCTACCCGGACGTCATTGAGTGTTTCCCCGCGCTCCTGAATCAGGCGCTCATGAACTTGGTTTCGAACGCGATCGACGCGATCGATGGCGAAGGGACGATATCGATCACGACGGGAGCCGACGCCGAAAACTACGTGATCACCGTGACCGACACGGGGTACGGCATCCCCGAGCATTTCCGGCACAGAGTTCTCGAGCCGTTCTTCACGACCAAGCCGGTCGGGCAGGGCACGGGGCTCGGATTGAGTATTACGTATTCGATTGCGCAACGGCATCGCGGAACGCTGCAGCTCACCGCAGCCGAGGGCGGTGGAACCGTTGCGACGCTCCGATTTCCCCTGAAGCAGGTCGGGACGCCCTAGCGCCCCGCGTATCAAAGAGCGCACGCGTCGCAGGACGGGACACTGGCGCCGCAAGGCGCACCTTCTCCTACTTGGGGTTTCGACCCCTGCAGCACTGGGCCCAGAGCGCGCGCTCGGCGGGCGGACGGAAAAAAGTTCGTGCGCGCGAAGAGGAGCGCCTTGGCGCTGTGAACGCCCTCTGTCCCATGTATAATCGCGAGAGAGAGATCAAGGTAGCAGTGGAAGGGGAACGTACTCTGCAGGGCGGCGGCGCGCGGGTGGATGATCTTCACCGGATCCGCGAACTATTGGAGCGGTACCTATCGCCCATGATTGCTCGCTCGATGCTTCAGAAGGCGCTCCGTGAGCGGAACCTATCGCAAGAACGTTTCCGGAGCGGGGACGCGTACAAGATCGCCAGCCTGCTACGTCGAGGCGTCACGCTGTTCGTCAGCGAAGGCGATCGCGCGACGGCGTTGCAGGAGTTCGATGCGCTGTGCCAAGACATCCGCCCGTCGGTCGCGCCTTGCTATGTCAACATCACGTCGGAGAACGACATCAGCGTCGTGCGCAACGAAGCGCGCCGGCTGTGCGAGAGTGCCGGCGCGGAGAGCTACGCGATTCAGAAGGTCACGACCATCGTGAGCGAGCTCGCGCGAAATATCGTCGGCTACGCGGGTCGAGGCAAGATGGAGCTCGTTCCGGTCACCGATCCTGATCGCCGCATCATCGTGCGCGCCAGCGACGAAGGGAAGGGCATCCCGAACCTCGAGCTCGTGCTCTCGGGCCAGTACCGCAGCAAGACCGGGCTCGGTCGCGGCTTGCTCGGCACCAAGCGCTTGGCGGACCGCTTCGACGTGAAGACCGGTTCGACGGGTACTCTGGTCGTTGCGGAGATCATCCTGTGAGGTTGGGCGTCACCTCGCCGTTCGCGCCGATCCGTCGGCGCATCGAGTGAGATGGCACCGCTGCAGCCAAAACCAGCCGCGCGACCCCTGCGAGTCCAAACCGCGCACCTGTGCCTGCCGAAGCCTGGCGAACGCGAGAACGGCGACGCCGTGCTCGTGCGCGAGGACGGCGAAGGGCGCAGCATGCTCGTGGTGATCGACGCCTTGGGACATGGCCCGGGCGCGGCTGAGGTGTCGCTAGCCGGTACAGAGTGCCTCTCCGCGCTGCCGCTCGACACACCGGTGCTCCAGGTGATGCATGCCCTGCATCATGCGTTGAAGGGATCGCGCGGCGCCGCGGCGACGGTCTGCATGCTCAGTGGCTCACGCATCGAATGTTGCGCCGTAGGCAACGTGCACCTGCTGTCCGCGGGCAGCGAAGTCCCCCTGGTTCTTTCCCCGGGCATTCTCGGACATCAGGTCGCAAAGTTCCGGGTAAGCGACAGCGCGCTCCGCGCCGGCGCCCGCATCGCGCTCATCTCGGACGGAGTGTCCTTGCGTTTCAGCCTGGACCAATTGCGGCACCTGGCTGCGGCGGAGGCGTGCGAATTCATCATCCGTCGCTATCGGCGCCAAGAGGACGACGCCACGGTGTTGCTGGCCGACTTCAGCAACTGATGACGAGCCACCGCATCCATCACCCCATCGACCTGTACGCCGCCCGGCAGGCGGTCGAGACCCTCGCGGCAAGGCTAGGGTTTCGGCGGCGCGAGCAGCAGGAGCTAGCCATCGTCGTCTCCGAGCTATGCTCGAACATCATCAAGTACGGAATTCGTGGCAGCGTGGAGCTCGAACCGGTCAACGACAGCACACACGGCGCGGGCGTCTCGATCGTAGCGCGCGACGTAGGTCCGCCATTTCGCAATCTCGGAATGGCGCTGCAGGACGGATGCGACGACCAGGGTCCGATCGATCCGTCGGTGATGCTCAAGCGCAGCGGGCTCGGCATCGGCCTCGGCGCCGTGGTGCGCCTCACGGACGCGCTGGACGTCCAGCAACAACGCGAGGGCAAAGAGATACGCGCCGTGAGGTACCTGAAGCGTCCGCGCCACTGGCGCAGCAGCGGTAGCTCCTTCTGAGCGCGGAGGCACTTGGCACGTTGCCAAGCGCCCAGCGGCGCGCGCGTGAAATCAGCCGGGGGCCGGTGCGACGGCGGGCGCCTTCGCGGCCGGCGCTTGCGCCACGTAGCGATAGAGCGCGTCCCGCAGACTGCGATGCGTCACGATGTCGCTCAGATCGAGCCCCATGTGCACGACCGTCTGCGCGATGTGGGGGTTCAATCCCGTGAGCGCGCACTCGGCGCCCAATAGCCGGATCGACTTGGCCATTCGAATGAAGTGATCCACCGTGCGTGTGTCCATCACGTCGATGCCAGTAATGTCGATGATTGCGTACTGGGTGCCTTTCTCGACGATGGTCTGCAGCAGCGAGCTCGTCATCTCCGCGCTCCGCGCCGTGTCCATGACACCGACGACGGGCAGACACAGCACGCCACTCCATACCTCGATAATCGGGGTCGAAAGACTGCGAATCGCGGCGCGTTGCTGCTCGACCATCTCGAGCTTGTCTTCGAGCTCGCGCCGGAAAGCGAAGCTTTGCTCTTGCTCGGTGCCGAGCGTCGCGATGAGATCGTTGATGCTCGACAACAGGAAGGTCAGCGGATTCGAGCCGTGGGTGTCCACCTCCAGCTGTAGCGTGGTGTCTCCGAGCGCTACGTTGGACAGGGTCAGGAGTGCGTCCGCCACCGTCTCGCGAATCTCGTCCAACTCGTCTTCGGACAATGCTCGGGAAGTCATGACCAAGACACCTCACACACCATTTCGCTGGGTGACGCGTGCCTCAGACTCCAGCCGGCTTGCTTGACCTGCGGCGTCTTGCCGACGAGCGATCCCACGGCAATCTTGATCCAGCCCAGGGCAGCGACGCCCACGTGATCGTAGCCGCGGATACCCGTGAATCGGATCGGGATACGCCCCTCGTCGATCTGGGCGAATTCGCTCTCGAGCTTGCTCTCCCCACGGTGATCACGAGCCCACAGCTCCGGCAGCTTTCTTGCGAACAGCTTCGGTGACACGATGGCCATGAAGGGCTTGAGCACGCCATCGACCGTCTTCTTGCCGACGAATTGACCGTAGGCCAAAAGATCATCGAACACTCGGCCCTCGTCCCTGGAAGCCGAGGCGATGGCGCGCAAGAGCTCGACGTGATGAGCACGCGGGCACCAGGCTGCTGGCTCCGCGTGTCCAGCCGATTGCTTGACCTCGCGCGGAAGCCCGTCCAGCAGGCGCCGCGCGACGTCCGCAGGGTAGTGGATCTCCGCGAACTCGAGCGCGCCGCCGAGCCAGTGGCCCCTCACTTCGTCAGCCATCATTCCGTACCTCCCGCTGCACCGTTGCCGCCGTTCGTCTTCCCGTTCGTCGTCTCCTGGGCGCCTTGAGCCTTCTCCTGCGCACGTTGCTGGCGGCGCACGTAATGGTGCAGCGCGTCGCGCAGCGAGCGAAAGGTGCCGATGCCCGACAGGTCGACGCCCATGTGCACGATGCTGCGCGCGACGTTCGGGTTGATGCCCGAAAGCACGCATTCGGCGCCGAGCAGCCGGACCGAGCGCGCCATGCGCAAAAAGTGGTCGGTGGCGCGCGTGTCCATGGCCTCGATGCCCGTGATGTCGATGATCGTGAAGCGTACGGTCTTTTCCACGACCGTCGACAGCAGCGCGCTCGTCATGTCGGCGGCGCGACTACTGTCGATGACGCCCACGATGGGGACGCAGAGCACCCCCGCCCAGACCTCGATCATCGGTGTAGACAGCTCTTTGATGGCGGCGCGCTGCTTGTCGATGGTCGAAAGTTGCTCTTCGATGTCGCGCTGATACGCCTGGGCTCCCTCGCGGATGGCCACCAGGCGCTCGATGATCGTATTCACGGTCTCGGCGAGCGCGCGCATCGGCTCGCTGCTCGCGAACGGGACCTCGATGCGCATGGAAAGCTCGCCTCCGTCCACGGCGCGTAGGACCGTGAAGAACTCGGCGATGGTTCGTTTCAGCTCCTCGTCGGCTTGGATGTCCGTGGAGTGGACCGCTGTCAGAGCGGTCATCGGCCGAATCCGTTCGCAAAGAACTGGTGGGAGATAGCGCTCTCGATGCCGTCCGCAGAGGAGTCGAACCCTGCCGCGTCGTCGTTCGGGCCGTCGGAGTCTCCGTGCCACTCGTCGTCGAGGCTCGGGCCACGCACACCCAGCGCCGAGAGCGCGTCCTCCAGATTGAGTGTCGTGCGTACGCCCTTGAGCTCGACGCCCATCGTCTCCAAGGTGAGCGCGATGTCAGGCTTCATGCCCGATAGCAAAGTGCGCGCGCCCATCAATGAGGCCGCTGAGGAGAGCTCGGACAGCACGGCGCACAGGTGGCTGTCCACGAGCCAGAGCCCGGTAATGTCGATGATTAGCCCCGAGCACCCCTGCTCGTGGATGCGCCCCAGAACCTCTGTCGTCAGCTGGTTCGCGAGGTTGTCCGTGAGCTCGCCCTGCAACGGCACGAGCAGGAGCGACCACAGTTTGATGATCGGAATGCGCTGGTAGCCTGTATCCATGTGCGAATGCTGCCCTTTGGGCTTTCCAAGAAAAGCGCCAGTCCGTACTGATCAAGCAACGTCAACGCCGCTACGACTTGCTCTGCCCGCCCGTCCCCGCTGGTTGCCGAACGGTTATCAGTCCCCGAAAACCGTACGGGGTCGTTCTTTCATGACGGCCATGAGCACCAGAGATTAACCAGCTTCTTCGTCGCGCGTCCAGACCGATCGAGCGCGCCCTTTGGTTTCGCCTCGCGGGAACGCGCGCTTCTCCGTAGCCCGCGCGGTTCTCGACTCACGTTCGTCACCTTCGACGGGTTCGTAGGTGCGCGCCCGACATCACGGGCGTTCAGTGCCTTCTGCGCGGAGAGCACGGTTGCCACCGCGTGAGGAACGGGCGTCCGGCGTTACCAGGAGACTAAGTAAGTGCACGTGCTGTCGCCCTTTTTTCGACAGGGCGTGCTGTTGTCATGAATCGTCTTGGCCATCGGCTCGAAACGGTTGGCCAGGGCCGTGATGAGTCCCCGATCGAACTCGCAGGGATACGGCTCCTCGCACACGATTCTGGCCTTGCGCTCGGTGTCGGAGAGTTCGACGCGGTAGTGCCCGATGCCGTCGAGCATCGTCCCCGTGCCCGGATCGAACATCAGCGTACCGTTTTTTCGATGGTTCAGGTGATACGCGATATCGAGCGACCCGAGCGCGGCTCGAACATCCGTGAGATGGGCCGGGAACGTAGCGTTTTCAGGAATCTTCTTGCCGATGGTGTAGAGGGAGTTGATGCCGACTTCCCTCGCGATTTCGTGATATGCGGCCAGCCACTTGTCGAGCGGGTACCAAGAAGCGCGGTCGATGCTCTCGGGCTTGCCGTTCGTGGTCTTTACCAGCGCATGTTTCACGAGATACTTGGAAACGACTGCGGGGTATTGCTTGAAGGCGTCGACGGTGGCGCCCAAAGACTCACCATTGACCTCGATCCCCGGCTCACATTGTTCGTAACGCATGACCCTTCTCCCAGTTGGCGGAGGACCTGTCCCGAACTCCGCGTGACCCGGGAGAGTAACCCGCGCTCTTTCGCCCTACAAGGTCAAAGCGACGAAGCCCTCGAGGCGCACACCGACGCACATCAGGCGTAGCGCTATCAATCACAGAGGATGGCGATGGCATGCGCGCATGCGCTGCGGACAGGTCGTCGCTCACTTCGTCGCGATCAAAGCTTTCTGATCGAAATGAAGCACGCATGTTTCGCCCTGGCGCTCGACGGCCAGATGCTCCTTCAAGCTCGTCAGCGTCCGAGCGATCTGTTCTTCCGGCGTGCCGGGGGGCCGGATCATCGCGTGCATCTTGTAGATGAACGTTCCCATGTCCCACTCCGAGTCGAAACAAAAGCGGTGAGGCACTTCCTCGATGCGGACCTTGCTTTCGTCGAACCCCGCCAAGAAGCAAAGCGTGTGCGCGAACTCTTCGGACATGAACTTGGCTTCGTGTCCCGTGACACAGTAGCGCGCGACGCTGGCGTCGAAATGCCGCGCCAGGGGCGTGCCTTGAAACACGTCGAACAGAACCATCGTGCCGCCCGGCTTTAGAGCGCGGAAGATGCGCGAAATAGCCTCCGTCTGGTTCGGGCAGTGGTGGAAGGCTCCACAAGCCCAGGCCTTGTCGAACGACGCTTCCGGAAATTCGATGTCCTCGACCGCGGTGATCTCGGTGAACACGTGTGGCAGGTCGAGTACCTCTTGCGGAACGTTGCAGAAGAGCTCTGGCGACGGCTCCGTGATGATGTACTTGCCCGTCGGCCCGACCGCCTCGGCGATGGCACGGCAGAAGTACCCGCTGCCCTCGCCGAATCCCAAAACGTGCTCGCCGGGTTGCGGGTCGAGGTACTTGCGCATGAGAGCGAGGTCGTCACGGCGTGCGTCCGGATAGTCTTCAATCGCTTCCTTGAAGAGCTGGGCTCGCGCACCCGTGAACAAGTAATCGGTAGGGCGCCTGCGGCGTTGTGGTGGTTTCGTCCGCCGGGGGGGTGCTTCGCGCGTGATCAGGGCCTTTTCGTTCTCGATTGTCATGGGTTCGGGTGCTCCTTATTGCTCGACGTTGATGCGCGCGAGTGCGTCCAGATTTCGATTCGTGTCAGTTTGCGGTCATGAAAGTGAGCATGATGGGAAACGGGACCACGCCGCGCTGCTCACGCCCGTCTTGCTCCTCCGACACCGAACGCGTTTCGGACGCGAGCAGATGCCTCTGCTGCTGACATAGAGGCCACGCGCGGCGAGGGCAAGGTGAAAAGTTGAGTCTGCAGCTGCGATTGCGTCCATCGTCGCTTGGACTGAGCGCGAATCGTGACAACAACGCGGGAGACGCCGTTGAAAAGATTGCCAATCGAGCCCCCGGATCCACGTGCGTCCTCACTATTTACGAGCGTGAATGTAAATGGTCTGGTTCAGGTGAGAAAGGCTCGGACAAGCCTTTGAGTTTCGCATAGACAGCCAGCAACTCCGGGCGAGTGCGAACCCCGAATTTGCGGCCAGCCCTGAACAGCAGCACACCCACGGTCGACGGCTTCACACGAAGGTGCTGGGCGATACGCGTGTTCCCGAGCCCCCGATACGCCAGCGCCAGCGCTTCCTCCTCACGCGGCGTGAGGTAAGCCTCTGCCCGCCCGGCGGGTCGGCGCATGATGCGATACTGAAACCCGTCGTGAAAGTATTCGTTCGTAACGGCCCAGGCAGACGTTCGACGTTGCCTGTCAACCTCGCGAAGCCCGCTCGCGGGGGCGATGGACGGCGCCGCTGTCTCCGCCTCCACCGACGCCTCCCGCTTCACGCAGTCCCCTAATCGCCCCATGTCCCGTCGGCCCTTTCCAATGCCCTTTTTTGCTGCCCTGGTCCTGCTGTTTGCGCCTGCCCGAGGTGCTGCTCCTCCGGCCCGGCGGTCGCGCAACCTCGGACGCCCGCTTGAACTCGAACTTAAGGGGCTCCCTCCAGAATTCTGAGAAAGAGTGCTCCGTGGTCGCGCGCGGCCGTTCGCCGGCTGCGGGACGGGGTTGGTCGAGCAGGCGGTGGGGAGCAAGTCATCGTACAATTCGTCGTGGCGTACTCGGCAGAACGCGAAATGTCTGGCGGGTGGCGACGTGCGCCGTGCTGGGTCGCGCTCATCGGAGCCGCCGTCGTGGGCGCCTGCGGTGGTGAAGCACGGCGCACCTCGGACGCTTCTCCGCCGGCAACCACGACCGACACGCCGCCGACCTCGAGCGCGCCGGCGTGCCCACCGCCGGGCTCGCCGCCGTCCCTGGATTGTCCGGCCGAGCTCCTGCTCGATGTCGACCCGCGTGTCGCTGAGACGACGGTCTCGGGCAGCGTCAGAGTCGAGCCCGTTCAAGAACCGGAGTTTCCGTATCCGGTCGTATTCCCGCCGGACACACCGTTCCCCGACCAGAATCCAGATCCCGCGACGTGGGATCGATCGGATGTGCCGGCGGGTGCTTGCGTGTTCCGTCTGTGGGGAGTGAACGCCGCGTGTTACCCCTCCGGCGGCGTCTTCTTCACCGAATCGTGTGCGGCGGTGAGCGCGGGAGGGCCGCTGATAGCGCCCGGCTCCTATTACGACGGTAACGAATGTGGCCCAGCTCCGGGCTGCCCGAGTGCCGAGCCTTACATCGTCAGTCCGGGCTATTGGTGGTACTTCGGCGACTCCGGCGTAGCCGAGAGCGGCGAGATGTTCACCGACCTCGTGATCTGTGCACCCGAATGCGCGAACTCCTTCGCGATGGGCGGCTGCTTGCGCTTGTACACGACAAGCTCACGTTGAAATCGAGCGTGCGCTCCGGCGAAGGTTGATCGGTCCCCCAACGAGTGGCGCTACATGCGCCAGTCGCGCTCGAGAGCGCTCTGATTTACCGAGAATGTGCGGCACGCCCCACCGGCGTGAACACGCGCGGGGTTCCGCGCAACGAAGCCGCGCGCGCCGAACGACACATGAGCCGAGCTTGGCTGCTCGACACACCTCCGTGGTGTATTCTAAACGTGTGGGTGCTGCATGATTGATGGTGGTGTTTGGCTTCGTTTGGGCGTGTTCGTCGTGCTTACCGGCTGCGCGCGGCAGCCGAGCGCAAGCGAGCTGACGGGCGGTTCCGAAGCGGTCGCGCAGGCTCGCGCGGCGCTGGTTGACGATTCGGGCTGGCACAGCATGAGCGATGTGCCGGGAGTCGACGGCACGGCGTACGCGGTGCTGGTGGGGCCGGCGGGCGACGTTTACGTGGGCGGCGCGTTCGCCGTCGCGGGGAGCGCTCGCGCCAATAACGTCGCCAAGTGGGACGGGCAGACGTGGTCCGCGCTCGGGAGCGGTACGGACGGGACGGTGCGTACGCTCGCGCTGGATGACGCGGGCAATCTGTATGCGGGCGGCGATTTCACTGCCGCTGGGGGAGTGACCGCGCCGTGCGTGGCCAAGTGGGACGGGCAGGCATGGACGGCGCTCGGGACGGGGATGAGCGGGGGCTCGATCACGACGCAGGTGAACGCGCTGGCGTTCGACGGCCGCGGGGTGCTGCACGCGGCGGGCGACTTCACGAGCGCGGGAGGAAATGCCGCGAGCTACATCGCCAAGTGGGAGAACGGCGCGTGGTCGGCGTTGAGCGGAGGCGGGCTCGATCATCGCGCGGTGGCGCTCGTTGCTGATGCGGCGGGAGCCCTCTATGTCGGTGGTGAGTTCGGGCAAGCCGGCAATGTCGCAACCATCGAGATAGCGAAGTGGGATGGGACGAGCTGGTCCGCGCCCGGGAACCCAAATACGGCCGATCTGCCGATGGTGCACGCGCTGGCCGTCGATCCCGTCTCCGGCGATCTACTCGTGGGCGGCTCCTTCGGCCGCGTCATCGCGCGCTGGAATGGCAGCACCTGGTCGACGGTCGGGAGCGGCCTCACGAACAAGTTGGTGACCGCAATCAGCGTCGACGCGTCCGGCACCGTCTACGTCGCTGGGCAAGAGTCGTTCGGCGCCGGGTACAGCTTCACGTTCCGACTCTCGAGCACGGGTTGGGATTCCATGGCAGGCGGGCCCGCGGACAATATGTCGAGCCCCGTGTGGGCGCTCGCCATCGACGCGACGGGCAAGGTGTACGCAGGCGGTGCCCTCAAGCCGAACGTCGATCGCGGCGCCCGCGGCGTCGCCGCATGGAACGGCAGCGCTTGGACGGCGGTCGGCCGCGGCATCGACGACGACGTGCGTGCGCTCGCGACGGACGGGACCAGCGTGTACGCGGCGGGCGACTTTCAGAGCACGCCCGACGACGGGACTCGTCCGCTCCCGATCGTGGCCGAATACGGCCCGAACGGTTGGAGTACCCTCGGGATGCTTCAGTACGGAACGGTGAACGCCCTCGCAGCCGACGGCCACGGACGGCTGTACGCGGGGGGCACGATCTCATCCATCGACGGCGTCCCCATGCACTACTTGGGCGTCTGGGACGGGAGCAAATGGGCGAGCGTAGGCGTCGGCCTCAACGGCACGGTGTATGCGCTCGCTTTCGACGCGGCCGGCGCGCTGTACGTCGGTGGCAATTTCACGGCGCTGGGAGACTATTCGGCCTACTACCGCTACGTCGTCAAATGGCAGAACGGCGTTTGGTCGTCGCTCGGCAGCGGCTTTCAAAACGTGGTGTACGCGCTCGCGACGCGCGGCTCGGACGTTTACGTCGGCGGCTCAGGCGGATTCGGGCATTGGGACGGAACCGGATGGACCCAGCCCGTGTTGAGCGGCCCGACCCACGCCGTCGCCACGGACGCATCCGGACATGTCTATGTCGCGGGTCTCGGCATCCTCGAAATATGGGACGGAACGGATTGGTCGTACGTGCCGCTCGACGCCGATCCGGGGAGCTCCCCGAGCTCCCTGGCGCTCACCACCACACCGGCTGGTGACCTGCTTCTCGGCGGCGGATTCAGCGCTGTTGCCGGTGTGCCCGCGAGCAACCTTGCGAGGCTGAGTCACGGAACGTGGTCGAGCGTCGACGGCGGTACGAACGGCATCGTCCGAGCACTTGCAGTGGATGCTCAGGGCACGCTGTACGCCGGCGGGCTATTTTCCGTCGCAGGTTCGATCGTTTCGAGCAACATCGCGCGTCACACCGACGCGAACGGCAATGCAGGGGCGAGCGGTAGCGGCGGCACATCGAGCGGCGCGGGCGGCACGGCGGGCACATCGAGCAGCGCGGGCGGCACCGCGGGCACATCGAGCGGCGTGGGCGGCACGGCGGCCGCAGCGGGAAACGACACCGGCGGCTCGCCCGCGAGCGGCACCGGAAACGCCGAGGCCGGTGCCGACACCACGGGCGAGAGCGGCAGCTCGGGCGAAACGACGGGCGGCGCTGGCCATTCGTCGAACGGAGGAGCAACGGGCGGGAACGCCACCAGCGGCGGCACACCGGCAGTCGCGGCGAGCGGCGGCTCACGCAACAGGACGGGCGGCGAAGGCCCTGCCCCCGCGGGCGCACCGTCGGACGGAGGCAAGCCGGGCACCGGTGGCAACGGCACGGCTGGTCACGCGCGCGGTGGCACGACCGCCGGGGGCGGACGAAGCGCAGCCGCAGGACGCGGAGGCGGCCCGAGCGGGGGCGCCGGCAACCAAGCGACCCCGAAGAGCAATAGCGACTCCGGCTGCGGTTGCCACGCGGCGAACGAGCCCGCTTCACCAGCGAGCGCCGCGCTAGGCCTCGCGCTCATGGCGTGTCTCGGTCTGCGCCGGCGCCAGCGCTGACGGTTGGGCGCGCGCACCCACCTGGGAAGCTCCCACGGCTGCGAAGAGAAGAGCGCGCAAGGGTCGCGCCCGGTGCCGCTCATGACCCGTACGCGCCGTCTCGCGGCGCGCGGCGTCAGCGACTGCCCGGTGGAGTCAGTCGAAGGCGCCGAGCTCCGTCCAGGAGCCGAACCCGATCGCGCACAAGGCGGCAGGCGCCTTCATGCCCCAATGCGGCTCGGCTTCACCTGCCGCCGGACGAATCGCGCGAGAGCCGCCGGTTTGCCGATGAGCTCGAGCTTCTCGGCGCGCGTCAGCGTTTTCAGCGCCCGCTCGATGCGAAGCGCGCGCCCCTGGTCCCGACAGCGCCGCGTCAAGAGCAGCTCGAGCGGCCCGCGACCGCGGGTGTAACGCGCGCCCTTGCCGGCATCGTGTGCTCGGATGCGCGCGCTCACGTCACGGGCGATTCCGCAATACAAAGTGCCGTCGGTGCAGCGAACGAGGTAGACGTGCCAGAGCTTGTCGTTGCTCACGCGCGCACTTTGGCACGGCAGCGCGATCGTAGCTCGAGGTGCTTCGAACGAGCACACGGCGGCCCGTTGAGCGTCGGGGCACGAGAGGATATGCTCATTCCATGGTGTACGGGGTCGCGGCAAGCCCTGCGCTGGCGCAGCGTCGAGCAAGGACTTTCGGCTCGCTCGTCCTCTTCGTCATGTGGGGCCTGCCGCTCGGCTGCGGAGAATCGACGGCACCCGGGTCGCACGGTAGCGCTGGGGCCATGTCGAGCGGCGCTGGGGCAGGCGGCGCTGGGGCAGGTGGTGCCGGACAGGGCGGCCACGGGCCGAACCTCATCGACATCGGGCCGCCGACTTGCGGCAACGCCGCGCCGGATCCGAACGAGATGTGCGAGGACGGCAACTACCGCGACGGCGACGGCTGCAGCTCCGCGTGCCAGATCGAGATGGGCGCTACGTGTCCCGCGATCGGCGCATGCGCCTTCGGCGTGTGCGGCGACGGCATCCTCGACCTGAAAGAGGAGTGCGACGATGGGAACCTGACGAACGCAGACGGCTGTTCCCCCGTTTGCCTGATTGAGTCCCACTGGGTCTGTCCCGCGCCGGGCCGCCCGTGCCGGCCGCGCTGTGGTGACGGCATGCTCACCCAGCCCGAACAATGCGATGATGGGAATCGGAGAAACGGTGACGGCTGTTCGAGCGCGTGTCTCCTCGAACCGCATTGTGACGCCGCGACGCCAGGGACGTCGGGGGAGGGCGGAGCTGCCGGTGCGGGCGCCGGGCAGCCAGAGTGCTCCCCAGTGTGCGGCGACGGCATCGTCACGCCGCCGGAAGAATGCGACGACGGCCCCGGCGCGAACCTGGGCGAGTACGGAGGCTGCACGCCCGACTGCCACTATGCGCCTTACTGCGGCGACGAATTCATCCAAGCCGCCGAAGAATGCGACAACGGAATCAATGAGGACGACTACGGCTTCGCGGGCGGTTGTTCTCCCGGTTGCCGGCACTCACGGTATTGCGGCGATGGGCACGTCGACGCAGACCAGGGCGAGTCCTGCGACACCTGGCCGAGCGATGCAACTTGCCGCCACTGCCAGTTCTTCTCGGGGCCGTAGCTTCGTCGCTGAATGGCAGCCTAAGCTGGGAGGGCTGGATGTCGAGCGGTCCGACGACTTTCACGGTGCGCGGCCGTGAAATAGGGCGCTCTTGTGCTGGCTCGGCCGCTCGATGAGGATCCAAATCTCGCTCGCGTCGCGAGCCCACACGCGCGTGATCGCCTGGTCGGTGGGGTCCGGCGGCTGCCAGGCGACTTGCTGCCAAATCTGGTCGTGGCGGCGCCACAGACGCCCTTCGAGATCCGTCGCCCAGAAGCCATCCGAGCCATCGAGCCACAGGCGATCGATCCCTTCCGGGAACGGCAGTGGCTCGGGTTTTAGGCTCGTTCCGTCCCAGCGAGCGAGGTAGCCGACCGAGCGGGCGCCGATGCGCGCGTGCGCGGCGAGTAGCGCCGTCGTAGGACCGAGGCTGACGAGCGCGGTCACCTCCCAGACGGCGTCGGGCGGCGCGTCCGGAGGCCCGTCGAGCAGCATGAGCTCACCTTTCGGCGCGCTCGCCGAGAAGCGCTCGACGCCGATGCCAGCGTGGACGGTGTCCCGCTCGCCGTGGCGCTCGACGACGTCGCAGACCTGTCCGCCCGCCACCAAGAGCTCGCCGGGCGCGAGCGCCGTTTGGACCTCGGCGCGCAGGCGCGAGCGGCAGTGTGGGTGCGGAAGCGCGGGCGGCGTGAATGTCGGCGTGTTGAACGCCGGCTTACCGAGTGGAATGAAGCGAGCGCCGAACCCGAGCGCGGGCTGCACGAGCGCCATCACACGCTCGTTCGTCCAGGGCAAGAGCTCCGAAAGTGGCTCGTCGTGACCCGCCTTCCCCGCCTTCTCCCAGCGCTGCCCGTCGAAGTGAAAGAACCGGCCCTCTGCGGCGTCCACGGTCGAACGATTCGAGCCGAGCCACACCGCAGCAGGCCAACGTCCGCTGATGCTCGCAATCTGCGACGCGAACACGGGCTGCTCCGGTTCGATGCCACGCTCATAACTCGGGTCCTCGCGGATCGTATCGCCGTCGATGACCATCAGCCGCTGGCCGCACGACAGGAACGTCTTTTCGGGTAGCACGTGGAGGAGCGCCTCGTCACAGTCGAGCTCGCTCACGAGCTTCAGGTGCGCGACCGGGTTCGGCTCCTGGACGGAGCTCGGCGCCTTCGACTGACTCGGCGGTTCAGTCGCTGACGAGTTCGACTCCTCGAGTAATCTCGCTTGTTTTTGACCGCTCTCCGGAGCCGGCAGCGGAGCACGCGAGCACGCGCACACGAAGGACAGTCCGCAGCAGAGGATCACTCGAGGGCGCATGGCCGGATGACGAGGGAGCGTGCCATGCACGCGAGCGCTTCTCCACCCTGCTCGTCTTCGTCGCCGCTTCGGTGCTAGCGTCCAGCTCATGACACTGAGAGTGATCGGAACCGGATTCGGCCGCACCGGCACGGATTCGATGCGCGAGGCGCTGAACATGCTCGGGTTCGGACCCTGTCACCACATGTTGGAAGTCAACGGGAGCGAGGAGCAGAAGCGGCTCTGGCGTGCGCTGGCGAGTGGCGAGAACCCCGGCTGGGATAGGCTCTTCGCGGGCTACGGCTCGTGCGTCGACTGGCCGTCGGCCCACTACTGGCGCGAGCTCATCCAGGTGTATCCGGAGGCGAAAGTGCTCTTGACCTATCGTTCACCGGAAAGCTGGTGGCAAAGCTTCGAGCAGACGATTGCCGTCGGTATTGCGCGCAGCACGGAGCCAGAGTCACTCGGGATCGCGCTCGTCCGCGATCAGGTGTTCGGCGGCAACATCGACGATCGCGCCCATGCAATCAGCCTGTATCAGGCGAATGTCGACGCCGTGAAGGCCACGGTGCCGAAGGAGCGCCTCCTGGTGCACCAGCTAGGGGACGGCTGGGAACCGCTGTGCAAACATTTGGATGTCGCCGTGCCCGCGGCGCCGTACCCCACCCGCAATGCCAGCGCGGAGTTCCGGCAGGGGATACTCAACGAACCGCCGAACCCGCAGTGAGCGGACCGCTGGAATCAACGCACGTGAGTAGCCTCAAACTCGAGGCACTGGACAAGGGCTGCGCCGTGCAACCGCTGAGAACCTATTTCGGCCGGACCCATTTAGTCGACCCGCGTCCTCGCGCTCGCGGCGCGGACGCACCTCTCTCTCTCTCTCTCTCTCTCTCTCTCTCTCTCTCTCTCTCTCTC
>JAICTZ010000014.1 GCA_025936115.1 Polyangiaceae bacterium | reverse complement strand
TCCACCGCGCCGAGGTCATCGACATCGACGCTGAGAGCTACCGCCTCAAAGAAGCCAAAGAGCTCAACGCCGCGCGCTCCACCCGCCGCCGCACCAAGAAGCACTGACCCTTCACCGGTGAACTTCACCGGCTCGAGCTGCCTTCTTCACCGGCCTCGGCCGCGTTCTTCACCGGTGAACTTCACCGAATTCCCGCGGGTTCACGTGCCCGTCAACACTTGCGCGATGCCTCGATGCGCTGCGCCTCCCGCTTGTCCGTGCCGACCAGCTCCTGAACTTGGCGCCCCTGAAACTGGTAGGTCGCGAAGTGCACGACCTTGCCGTGCGCGCGTTTTCTACTGAACATTGCTCTCTCCCTGGGCCTCGACCCAAACGACTAATTCGGAACGCAGGAAGCGCCACACCGCGCCAATTCGGTGAGCTGGCAAACCGTACTCGCGGTGCCAGGTGAGGACCGTTTTCGAACATACGTCGAGCAGCTTTGCCGCCCCATCGAGCGTGAGCACGTCGTCGCGGACCGCGGCCAACACCGTCAGCTGGTGCCTCATTCCGCCGAGCTCCTCCCGCACAGCGGTACGAATCGCGTCAACCAACCCTATATCGGCTCCGTCCGATTGGCCTGGCTGTTCGAGCTCAGCGATTTTTGACCGTTCATGCTGCATGGTTCGCGCGGCTCCGCCTCCAGGGGTAGCGGACCGAGCGCGCCCATTTCAAGCGGGCGCCAGGAAAGGGGGGGCCCCGGGACGCTCAACACGTCGATACGCCTTCCCGTCTTTCCACAGTAAATCCGGTTCGTTTTCAGCTCTCGCGATCTGCTCCGCGTTGGCCCGCTCTGCGAACATCGTTCGATAGTTCCGGGGCTGTTCATCGTAGCTCGGGGGCCGATCGAGCGGGACCCAATCCTCATCGAGCCGAGCGCGCACACGCTTCACGCGTTTCCGCTTCCGAGCGTCGGCACCGAGCAGCTCATCGCCGGGTCGCTCGAAACCATCGTCGAGCAGTTGGGCGATCTCGTGGTCCGAGAAATCGGCATCGTGCAAAAGCAGCGTCGCGCCGATCAGAAGTGCCTGCTTCGGATGCCGATCACGAGGAGCGTGATCATACGGCGCGCGAAGACAGGTCAAACGGATCTCTCGGTCGAGTCTGCGGAGATTCTCGGCAGTCTCTCGCATTTCGCGCCAGGCGAGATCGAGCGCGGTGTTCGGTTCGATAGGGTTCTGCTCCTTCATCCGGTCAACCACCACGTCGAGCATGGTGGCCACGCCGAACATCGTATTTGCCAACCGGCGGACTTCCGACGTGAGCGGCGACCCGAGCCCGTCGAGCAGATGATAAAGAGCACGGCTGGCGCCCCGCACCCGGCGGCAATCTCGGTCGTTCCGTAACGCGACAGGGTCCGCATGCAGGCGCTGCGTCGCGATGACGTGAACCATCACGGGGTCGAGGTGCACGGTCGCCTGAGCGGACTTCTTCAAGAAAGAAGCCACGCCCCTGTCTAGCAACCACCGAACGAGATTTTTGACGGACCCCTCCACGTTGGTCCGCTCGGCTTCTCTGGACGCTTTGCCGCGTTTTTTCAGCCCGCTCAGTTCGAAAGGGACGCCTGCACCGTGACTGCGGAACAACTCTTCAAGACTGCCGAAGAAGTCCGCGAGTGCTCGCAGATCATCTGCCAAGTTGGATGGCGCCACGCAGACCAGCTCATGCACGCGGACGGTTCCCGAATGCGCCGGAAGTGGGCGCGGTTCCACCAACGGAACGACACGACCGGCGACGACGTGACCTTCATGCCCATCCGCACCGCGAACCAAGAGCCCCTGCCGGCGCGATTGGACAATGGCGATTCTACGCCGGTTGGCAGTTCGCGCGGCCTGCGTGGCCAAAGCGCGCTTCACGGCCGCGGTCGACACGTCGATGTCCTTCGCTCGCCGACGGAGCCACGCTGGAAGGTCGACCGGACCTTTCTCCTTCGTCGCGCGAACGCAACCCGGCATGGTGCTCAACTCTGTCCGGCGGATCGTGGCCGAGCAACCCGCGCCTTCACGATTTTTTCTTCCCTTTCTTGCCCGGCTTCTGAGGCTCGCGCGTCTGCCGCGTCTTCTCGAGCTGTTTCACGTCGCGGACGGCGTCCTCGAAGTGCTGGTCGACGGCGCCGGGGAGCGCCGCTCGCGCGCCCGCGAATCGGTCGTATTCGAGCTCGGCCTTCGCGACGGCGTCGCTATGGGAAACCTTGCCGGCGTGACGCAGGATCTCGCGGTCGGAGAGTTTGAGAAAGTCGTCGAGCTTAGTGATCCAGTCAGCCATGTACATCGGCTTGCGGTTCAACGCTTGCAGCTCAGCGAACTCCAGATAGGCGGCCACGATGCGGTTGAGGGCTTCGAGCTCGTCTTGGCCGAGGTAGTTCTTCGCGACCGCAACGTCGGCCTTCCGCGGAATCTCTCCCGCCCAGCTGGTTAGGCCCATGTTGGGCTTCGCGGCATCGGCGCGCGCAACGATCACCTCCGCTGCCGTGTGGCCGTGCGCCGCCCAGTGCATCTTGTTCTGGACGGTCTTGAAGAAGAGCTGTGATGCTTCGATGCCAGGATCGTAGTCGATGCTGGTCGCGTAGATCTCGAGCACCTTGCGCCAGAACACCTTCTCCGACGAGCGGATGTCGCGGATGCGAGCGAGCAGCTCCTCGAAGTAGTTCCCGACGCCGGCGCGCTTGAGCCGTTCGTCATCGAGCGTGAAGCCCTTGACGATGTACTCACGCAGGCGCTGTGTCGCCCAGATTCGGAACTGCGTCCCGCGGTGAGACTTCACGCGGTACCCCACCGAAATGATCACGTCGAGATTGTAGAGCTCGACGTCGCGGGTGACTTCACGGTCGCCTTCACGTTGAACCGTTGCAGATTTTGCAACGGTTGCCTCGGGGCTCAGCTCCCCCTCGTCGAAGACGTTCTTGACGTGCCGCGAGATGACCGACTTGTCGCGCTGGAACAGCTCCGCCATCTGCCCGAGCGAGAGCCAGGCGGTCTCGCCGTCGAAGCGCACCTCGACGCGGGTGCGACCATCCTCGGCTTGGTAGAGCAGAAACTCGGCTTCGCGACGGGTGAGGTCGGTCACGAAGGTCCCCCGACCGTCGTCGCGATAGGGGGCCCGGAAGCAGGCAGTAGCTCTTTCGGTTCCCCGCCTGCGGGACAGACGAACGCACGGAAAGCTCGCTTCCTGCGGTGTTTGCCGGAGCTGAGGATGAGCAGTAGCGGCTCCCTACAATCGTATTCCTTCGACCGGCTGATCTTGAGCATTTGGTCGAAGTCCTCGCTGCTCGGCTCGACTTGGTCGACGGGGTGGAAATGCCACTCGCCAAGGTAGTGAGTGCGATCCTTCGCCCGCCACCTCTTGCCGAGGATGTCGCGGAGACCGTTAATGCCGCGAACGAACCACGAGCGCCCTCTACGCGAGTCCGTCGGGGGCGGCGTCGCTTCCTGTACAATGGCGAGCGAGAGATCGTCGGAGTAACGACCGATCAAAATACCGCCCGTCTCCGACGACCCCGCCTCCAAGCAGTAGCGGTCCAGCGTGCTCAGCACGGACGTGTCGAACTTCATCGCGAAGGAGGCATCCGCGGTCTGGCCGCGCCAGTCTGTCACGACGCTATCGCTTCCAAGGCGGGTGGTGCGCTTTCCAGGACGCTGCCTTGGAAACCGTCGTCGGTCGACGCCTGCGCGAACACTCGAAATTGCGGCGTGGTGGGTCTCTTGGCGACAAGACTCTCTAGTTCCTTCATGCACGTCGCCGCCTGCATAACCACGTCGTCATGTCTGGCTGGGAAGAGGGGCGACCAGCAGCCAGCGCCCTCGAGGACTTCTTCACTATTGGCCCAGATTTGCGCTTCATGCTCGAGCCATGGGCGAATGCTCATCGCAAACACGTCATGCGGAAACCGATGACCACTTACCCCGAATGAAAACAACCTCTTGGCGCCGTAGCCCATTGAGAACGACGCGAGGACGCGCGGGATCGACCACCACGCCGTCGCGAGTAGTCTCAGAGCATCGTCGGACGCGGTGCAGTCGACGACGACGTCATACTCCTCGAATTGCTGGACAATCGACTGCGGGGTTCCTCGAAGGTCCTCAAGCACTTCGGTCACGCGAGCGCTCGGCGAGATCTGCCGCAGCCGTTGCGCGACCACCTGCACCTTGGCCTTCCCTACCTCGACGAGCGTCGCCGTGTGCCGGCAGACGTTCCCCGGCTGCAGCAAATCCCCGTCGACGAGAGCAATCTGCCTCACGCCAGCGCGCACAAGCATCTCGGCTATGGCGGACCCGAGGGCGCCGACGCCAAGGAGCGCGATACGGCTGTCTCGCACCGCACGAGAAAGCCGGCCGCGAGCCTGGAGACGGTCGGAACTCCAGTTCTCGCCATACAGGTACTGTAGGACGACCTTGTCGGCGAACGTGCCGTATCGGTCGCGTTGCCACCAGCCTCTCGCGTTTGCGCGAAAGCCGCTCGGCGGCTTCCCTCCGGCCCCGCGCACCGGCGGGAGGAGGAGTGCATCCCAATGAACCTCGATGTCGGGGGCCCCGATTCGCAGAGGCACCGGGTAACCGACCAACAGAATGTTGCTCGTCTTCGCACCTCGAATGGATGCCAGAAGCCAACGCAGTGCACCGTCGGCGTCCAGCCCCATCGTCTTCGCGATGCGGCGAAGCTCTCCCCATGTGCGTGGCGCCTGCCACGGCGCGAGAACGATGGGCTTCGGCCACAACCACCAGAACCCACTGATATTTTCCAAGCTTGTCAGTTCGCGCCCCGCCCACTCGCGAACTGTCGAGTTATCCCGGTCTCTGAAGCGCCCCACGGTAATCGCATCGCCGATGTCGCTCACCGTGCCGAGCTCTGCGACACCGAGAGTCCCTTCGCGTCCGCTCCATGCAGAAAACGTCCGCGCGGTCTCGTCGTGGACCACTCGTTGGCCAAGCCACGCGCGCGCCGTGGTGTAGATGTGAGCCGGGGCCTCGAATGGATCGCCGGGCCCGAGGAGCTGGTCGTTCGCGGCCCGGTCAAGCCAGAGCAACGCACGCTCGACATGCCAGCGCAGCCGGCTGTCCGAGTCTCCTCTCGGATCTCGACCGAAGCTAAATCGACGTTCATCCCCCAATGGCACGTCGAGGCATAGCTTGCCGCCTCGCCAGCCCGATCCGTCTGGGCTCGGCGTGTTCGCAGACTGGTGCGGGAACGTCGCCGTGATGCCTCCCTTCGCAGCAGGATGAATCGCGATCCCGCCAAACGGATAGTCGTCGTCGACCAGCGCGCACCAAGGCGTGGTCGTGCCGATGAACTGCGCGCCGCTCTCGCGTCGAAGCGTGAACGCTATGACCCATTGCTTCAGGTTTGCGTGGAACGTCGGCCCGTCCTCGATCACGCATGCTGCAACGCTCCGGAGGCAGCGAAGGCCCCGATCGATGGCCGCCGGTGTGAGCACGGGCGGCCGGGTCACGCGAAGCGCCCGTTCCCCGGCACGGCGGGGCCCGTGGGAGGCGTGTAGCCACCACGGCCCGATCCTCCTGCCCCCCCGCCACCGCCATTCTTTTCCGGGGGCTTCGGAAACTTGCTGCCAAAGAGCTCGCACCACAGATTTCCGCTCTCAGTGCGGTCCTGCGAATCGAACGCGCGCCGAGCAAGCTCCGCGCCGACCTTCACTTGGTCGTAGAACTTCTTGAAGTCGTCAGCTGAAATTCGTTTGAAGACGTCGTGCGTCGCTACGCCGTAGTCGGGCAGGTTTGGCTTACCGCCTGCCAGCACCGTCAGAGAATATTGGGAGACGATCTTCTCCATCGTTTTCACCACACCTTCGGCGACACTTCCGATGCCGTCGGAGCAGCACTCGCCGATTATTCGCTCAAGAGGGAACCCCTTCGGGTGTTTTGGCTCCTCGTACTTCTCGACACGCCACCACTTGATCGCCTTCACGACATTGACGAAATGCTTATTCGTGTTGTCGTTCTTGTCGCGTGTCCAAGTGAGCTGGGCAAGAGGGTGCGTGGACTCCCACTTGTTTGCGTCGCGATCGGGAATGCGGAGAGGCCGTGACTTCCACTCCGGTTCGTTCTTGGCCTCCACGAGGAGCGTTCTTGCGTCGCTGCGATACCGCGAGCCGAGTGCCACCCACGAACGATTGAGTCGCCAGTCCTCAGCCTCCTCAAGATCGTCGTCGCTCATGATCGCGTCTGACTCCAGGATACCAACCTCGGCTTCCGATGGCGCCGACGTGAGTACGAGGTCCAACTCGACGTAAGAGAGCTCAATGCCGAACGAGCGCCCCTGCTGCCTCCACTTCCCGTTGTAGTGCTTGTTGAGGAACGGCTTGAACAGGTCCATGGCATCGGCCGGCCTGTGCTCATCCTCGGAGAGCTTGGTCACAACGACGATGTCCACGTCCGAGCGGCGTTCGCCCTTGGGGCGGATCGCGGTCGAGCGCTTGTAGCTGCCCTGTAGGAAGTCCGAGATGATGCACTTCTTCAGGTCCTCGTCCGCGTTCAGGCGCTCGCGCAGCGTTTTATGCCCGGTCTGCAGGTCCTCCCGCTGACTTGGCGTCGGGCGAATCTTCTGCAGGAATTCTTTGAAGTCACTTGCTAGTTCCATTGGCTACCTCGTCATGCCGGGAGGCGAATGCTCGGCGAGTACGAGCCTCCCCGTTCACCTTCGAAGTCGAACTCGTAGAGCTGCACCTTGCCCAGCGCGCCCCGGTGTTGGCCGAGGAAGAACGCGAGTGCGTTGGGTGCCGAGATGAAGAGATGCGTCGCGCCGCCATCCTTCCGCCGGTGCGCTCGGATCACCTCTGCTAGACCGTCCGCGAGAGCGACGGCGTGGTCGGCGTCGGCGACGGCACGCTGGCCAACTCCGAAGGCTGGACGCGCGTCGACGAGAGTTCCAATCGACGGCACGCCTTCCACATACGCCTTCACCTCGGCGAGCGCGTCCCTCGACACCGAGACCGCGATGGCGACTTCATCGCCGCTGCCGGACGTGGTGCTGACCATGGTCGACCACGCACTGTTCGTCGTGCTGGTCGAGGTTCCCGGCTTCCAGACGGACGTCCTAACGCCCTTCTGCACCGGGAAGACCCGTGTGCCGGACTTCCGATCGAGTTCGTAACCAGCGAGGAATGCGACGGAACCGTGGCACTCGAGCAGAAGGTGGTTCTCGTCGGCGCGGAGCGACGGCGAGGCGCTTCGAAGGAACGACGCCACGGACGGAAGCACCGTGTTCTGCCAGGATTCCGGCGAGCGGATGTGACGGCCCTCGAAGTTCCCGGCCACGCAGACGAACGACGCGCACTCGTCCTCCATGCGCTCCGCGAACCGCATGAAGCTGCGAACCCCGATGACTGTTGCGCCGGACGGCGGCGGCGCGACGAGCAGATCTTCGCGCTCGCAGAACGCCCGGAAGCTTTGCGGGTCGAACGAGTTGGTCCCGTTCATGATAATCTGCTGCGTCAGCGAGTCGTAGACGTTCTGTGTTTTATCGACGGGGATCGGTTTCAGACCGACGGCAACGAAGCGATCGTTGAGCCACTCCCGGAGCATCGGCTTGCTGAGGAAGTTCACGCCAAGGCGCAGGCGCCGAGCGAAGTCCTCGAACTCGGCGTCGGAGAGGCCGAGGTGCCCCTTCCACGCTTCGCGGATCTTTCCCACGTCGGATCGATGACCATCCGTGAAGAAGCGGTCAGGCAGAGCTCCTTCTTCCGATTCTCGGAGCAATGGACCGAGCTTGTCGCTCGTTGCCCATTGCCAATTACTGACGAGGTGCAGTCGGTGCCAACCGCCTCCGTCGCCTAGCTTCACCCGAGCGTCATGAAACCGGCCCAGGAGCGAACGCTTGGAGCTGATGAAGCTCGGGTCGCAGAACGTGCTCGCCTCGTACTCGTAGCTTTGGTCGACGTGGTACTTCACCTGGAAGTAGTCGGCGGCGCAGTCCCGACCGCCGGCGTTAACTCCGGGCGCCGCATAGTGGACCGAAACGTCATCGACGCCAGCAGACTGGTCGTGCTCGATCGAGACGAGCGCAACCTTCGAGTCCGTCCGGAGCAGCCGGGCGGCGTGCAACCAAAAGAACATCCCTTGGAACACGTCGCCTTCGATGCGAGCCGCGACTTGCTTTAGCGCCATGTCACTCCTCCTTGGACGGCCGCGCGTTCGCGTTCGGCACGGTACCGTACGCCCATCACCGGCACCTTGCAGACGCAGAGAAAGGGCGCGTCCCTCGAACCGAGGTCGGAAAATCTGCACAGTCAAACGCGCCGCTCGGTCCGACGTACTGTTCCCAACGCAGACGATACTGCTCACGAGTGAGCAGATGGACATCGTCCGTCTCGCTAGGTTCCCCCTCGTCGAGTCCAACCCCAAAGGACACACCGCCGATGTTCGTGAGCAGGTATCGGTTGTGAAGCTTCTCCCCACCTTGCTGCTTTTTCGTCCAACGACTAAACGCGATCGTGATGCCGTTCGGAAGGCCACCAGCCATCTTCGCAGCCTCTTGCTCGAAGAACGCGAGCCCCAAGTTGGCGGCATCGCAATGCACACGTACAACACGAAGCGACGTGTTGCTCTCAGCCACCACCTCCAAGAGGGCCTCTAGCACGCGGCGGAAGCGCGCCTTCTCGGGATTGAAGTGGGGATCGACGAGGTGCATCTCGGTGCAGTTGCCGAGCATGGGCGAAAGCGCGGCAGTCAAGGCAGCTGCCGATCGACTTGGCGTTGCACCGATCTCGCACGCCCATAGTTTCGCCTTCGCCTGACCAAGATCCTGAGCAAGAACAACGGCCGAGTGGCGACGAGGATTGTCCGTCGCGACGATGGCACGGAACTCTGAACGAGCGTGTTCACCCTCCGCGTTTTCGAGCCACGCCAGCGTCTCGTCGTAACTCGACGAAGGCCGATGACAGCGATGCTCCGCAAAAAGCTTGAATATCTCTTCTAGGCGACTCCAATCCTTCTCGGAGAGGGCGGGATCGAGCGCGCCGGCGGCCGCATACACGTCATTCTTCCACTTGCTGAACGCTGGCAGCTCCAAGAGCACGCGTGGCGTACCCAGTCCGAACTTGTCATGGACGAACCGGAACTCCTCCCTCTTTCCCCAGGATGCGACAAGCTTCGGCTCCAGCGCGAAAGCGTGGATCACAGAAGCTCCTCCATCCTCTCGGCGAAGAAACCCTTCGGCCAGCGGTCTTTGAATTCGCCGCGCTCGTCCACGCGAAGTCGGCGTACTCGAACACCATCCGGCGCATTTTCCACGTACAGAACGCTCACCTTCTCATCCGTAAACGTTGGCCCACCCTCGGGACTCTCGTTCGCCGTTGTCTCGCGGATCCGGCGCAACACTCGCAGAATGAGGTGTTCGCTATGCGTCTCCACGAGCACGGTCCGCCGGCTGCCGTCCCTTCCCACCGCGTCGATCAACAGATCGCCGAGCCCGACCTGAACTGCCGGGTGCACGTGGATCTCGGGTTGCTCGACGAGCGTGAGGCCTCCCCGCCCTTCGATGGCCGCGACGATCACGGGGATCAGCTGTGAGATGCCCGCTCCGACCTCGGAGGGCAGCACGAAGGAGCCCGAGCCGGTGTCGAGGAGCAGCCGGCGAACTGTCTTGTCGACATGGCCATCGGACAGCTCCTCGGCGTCAGCTCTGCCGTCGAACAGCTGCTGGACGACAACCTGGCAGCCGGCGCCAAGCTTTCCGAGCCAAGCATTCGTACGGTCGAGGAGCGTGAGCCGATCTGCGAGGAGCAGGTCCCAGGCTGCGAGGCCGTCGGCCCAGCTCGTGATGCGGCCCGCGCGCTCGTAGAGAAAGCCTCGCGGCGGGATGCTGCGCAGAGGGCCGATGTACTGCGCGTCGCGTAGGAAGCTCGCGAGCTGCGACGTCGTACCTAGGACGACCATTTCCAGGAAGGTGCGGACCTCGCGAGCGGCGCGCTCGCGGAGATCGATCGACGCCTTCAGCGCTGCGATCTGCTGCGTCGTCTCTTCCGACGGGGGCCTGAGCCCCAAGGAGACGAGCTCTTCCTTGTCGCTCTCGATGTCGCCCGCGACCACCACGCGAAGAGGTTCACCTGGAGCGGGAAGCGCAGACATGCGCCCGCGAGCGAGTGCGAACACCGGCAGAGACCGACCGTCTCCGAAGCCGCTCCCATCGTCGAGTACTGCGCCCGGGCCGCTGCCCCCGCCGTATCCGCCGCCTTCCCCCTCGAGCGCGCGATGAAGCGCCTTTTCTCGAATGGCGACCTGCTCCCAGGCCTCGGTGATCTCCGAAGGCGCGTGCTTGGCCGAGAGCGGCCGCTGCGTGCCATCCGCCTCGATCGTCATCGCGCCAGGTAGCTCGCGTGTTTCGCTCGCCAAGACCGGGTGGCCGAGGTTCACGCGAGCCTGGAGAGGCTCACCCTCGCGCAGCGTCGCACCGACCTGGAGCCACACGAGCGGCTCCGAGTCACCGTTCACGCCGAAGACAGCACGGTCGACGATGGGCCCGCGAAAGCTCGCGGTCGTAATAAAGCGGATCGTCAGCTCCACCCATGCGGTCTCGACCTCGTCGTCGAGGTCGGTGAACGGGAAGTCTGTGAGGTCGCGCCCGAAGCGCTCGAGGCCGCCTGGCGTAACGAACTCGGCGCGCAGAACGATGGCGCGTTGCGTGTCGTGCCTGTGGACAAGCCGAGCGAAGCCGCCGAGCTCCAAGACGCTGCCCCCCAACTCAGTGCGGTCGACGTCGGCCGCGCCGCGCTCGATGAGCTCGTGCAGGTACAGAAGGGCTTGCAGAATGCTGCTCTTGCCAGCGCTGTTCGCACCGAAGAGCAACGTCAGCGGCGCAAAGTCGATGCGCTGCCGGGCGTTGATGCCCTTGAAGTTCTCGATCTCGAGAGAGGTCAGCATGCGGCCTCCCGCGAACCGGAGAATGCGCGGCCGACAAGAGCGTTGAAGAGGCTCTCCGTCGTCTCGTGCGCTGCTTCGTACTTTGCCTTCGCGTCCAGGGTCTTCCAGACCAATGCCGCGAACTTCTCTTGTTGGTCTATCGGCGGAAACGGACCACGCAGACCACGGAGCTTCTCCATCGACACGTTGAGCATCGAGCCGCTCGTCCCGGTAGCCGTCTTCGTCAGTTCAGAGCGAAAACGATCGTGCGCGAGCAGGAAGCGAAGATACGGAGCCGTTGCAGCATCAGCGCGAGGTGCGACGCGCCACAGCTTGTCGGGCAAGAAAAGGCGCGGTTCGTCTCGATCAACGAGGCAGGTGGCCGCTACAAGCTCTCGCGTGTTCGCTCGACTGAAGAGAAGGTCGCCGCGCCGGGGCGTAACCAGTTCGCGGTCAATGGTGTTGGCGGACACTGCTTTATGCTCGTCAGGACGAAAGACGCCGGAGGTGACCGCGCTGACCTTGAGCACGCCGTACTCGTCCTCGGCTCGCGGTCGGGCGTCCCCGTTCGCGCTCCAACCTGCATCGAGATGATCGATAACATCGCCCAGTGCTTTCACCGGCCACGCCTTCGCGTTGGCCACCGGGTCGCCGAACATGTCCAAGAACGCCGAGCGGAGCAGCTCATGTGTGAGGGCGATGGCCTCCTTGCGCTTGCGGCGGATCGCGTCGGCCTTGTCGAGGATGTCGGCGATGCGGCGCTGCTCGGGGAGCGGAGGCAGCGGTATCCTCAGAGCATTTAGCCTTACCGCGGGAAAGTGAGCGATCGTCGCTTGATTTCCACCCTTCGCGAAAATCCCCCGACGCGCAGAGTGCTCCATGAAGCGCTGCAGAAACGGCGTATCCAGACGACCATCTCTTGGGCGCACACGCATCAAAGCCTTCTGGAAGAAGACACCTGGCAAGTCGGCCTCCACGATGGCTGAGCGTCCCGGTTCCCCCCCTTCACAGACAAGAAGGTCGCCTCGCCTGAGCGAGAACTTCTCGCGCTCGTCATCGTCAAAGTCCATCTCTAGGAGGTCCGTCAGGTCCAGTCGCCCCCATTGAACGTTCACATTGCGTAGGTACGGGAAGCTCGACGCACCGGTGCGCGCCTTCGGAGAGAGCATCTTCCCGAGCTGCACATCCGCCAGCGCTCCCAACGGGACTGACGACCACGTCACAGCATCGCCTCCAGCTCGCTCAGATCCGTCGCGATCTCCATCTCGAGTACGCGCAGCCGCGCAATGATCTTCTTCGGCGGGTCGTACTTCACCTCTTGGTGCTTCGCTTCCTTGTACCGATTGATCGAAAGGTCGAACGCCTTCTCCTCGATCTCCTTCAGCGGCACCATGAAGTGCTTCGCCGTCCGGTCGGTGTCCTTCTTCGCGTTCTTCTTCCGCCAGCGCGCCAGCGCGTCTGGCAAATCGTTCTCGCTGATCGGGTCGCGCTTGTCATCGAGCGAGAACCCGTCAGCACCAACGTCGTAGAAGAACACGTGGTCCGTCTTGCCCCCCTTCGTGAACACGACGATGGCCGTAGAGACGCCGGCGTAGGGCTTGAACACGCCCGACGGCAACGAGATGACGGCCTCGAGCTGGTTGTCCTTCACGAGCAACTCGCGCAAGGCTGTGTGCGCCTTCGACGAGCCGAAGAGCACACCGTCCGGCACGATGGTCGCGCTGCGACCACCCTTCTTGAGCATGCGCAGGATCAGTGCGAGGAAGAGCAGCTCGGTCTTCTTGGTCTTCACTGCCTGCGTGAGGGTCGGATGAACGTCGCCCTCGTCGAGGCTGCCTTTGAAGGGCGGGTTGGCGAGGATGACGTCGAAACCGCCGGTCGCCTGCTTGCCGAACTTCTCCGGGAATGAGTTCGAGAGCGTGTCCTGATAGTGGATGTCCGGGTTGTCGACGCCGTGGAGCATCAAGTTCATTGATGCAATTCGAAGCATGGTCGCGTCGAAGTCGAAGCCGTGGAACATCCCGCTTTGAATGTGGGCACGGTACGGCTCGAGCAAGTCGCCGGTGTAGATGGTCTCGCCAGCCTCGCCCTTCACCTTTCCCTTCGCCGAAGTGTGCGTCTCGAGCAGGTACTGCATCGCGCCGACCAGGAAGCCGGCGGTGCCGCAGGCCGGGTCACCGATCGTCTCGGTGGGCTTTGGCTCGAGTAGCTCCACGATGAAGCGAATGATGTGCCGCGGCGTACGGAACTGGCCGTTGATACCGGCAGTCGTCAGCTTGCTGAGCAGGTACTCGTAGAGGTCGCCCTTCGCGTCGCCTTCGGTGATCGGCAGCTTATCGATCATGTTCACGGCGGAAACCAAGAGGCTCGGCTTCTGCACCATGAGCTGTGCGTCCTGCATGTACTCGGCGAAGGTGGTCCCACCGTTGAGTTTGCGGAAGTGCACAAACACGTCATCTCGAACGACTTCGAGCATCCCCTTCATGCCTCGTTTCCGGTCGGCGTCCGTCACCGTGGCTGGGAGCTGCTTGAAGTTTTTCCAGCGGCGCGGGTCGTTCGGGCCATTGAACCGACCCTTGAACGGCTTTTTCGTCCGTTCAGCACGGCGCTCGCCGGTCGTCTCCATCACGTCGAGCAGCCGCGCGAACATCAGGAAGGAGATCTGCTCGATGACGGTGAGCGGGTTGGTGATGCCGCCGGTCCAGAACTCCGTCCAGAGCTTGTCGATGTCGCCCTTCTGCTGCGTTGTCAGTGTGCTCATAATGCTTGGCTCGCGGGCGGCCGCTCGCTTGGGTTCGCCTGTTTCGGTTCGAAGACGCTCAGGATGGCCAGAAGCTCATCGATGTCCCCAGGACTGGTGAAGATGCCGTCCAAGCTTTCGGCGTGGATGGTCGTGAAGGGTGGCTCGTACAGGCGCTCGAGCTCGATGCCGCCGTTCTGTGCGATGTAGTTCTGCAGAACCTGCAGGAACCGCAGCTGCTGCGACGAGAGGCGCGGATGCCTGTGCACGAAGTCCGTGAAGGCCTGCTCGACCGCCGCCGCGTCGAGGCCAACGAGTCCGCGAAAGACGGTAAACAGTGACCGCCGCGTCTCCGGGTCGTGCCCGGCAAGATGTTTCACGTTGGCCTTGTCGTCGATCTGCAAGACCAGCTTGGCGAGTTCCTCGAGCTCCTCTTCGCGCACGGTTTTGCCCGAGCGGATGAGCTGCAAGACGGCGTTTTCGGCAAAGTGATCGCGCAGCACAGACTCGACGCGCCGCTTGTACTCGACGAGATCCAAGCCTTCCAGCCGCGGAATGTACGTCTCTGCCGAGAACTCGGCGTCCGCGACGTCGAAGACCTGTGCGGCGACGCGCGTATTCGGCGTCGGTTGCTGGTACTTCATGATCCCGCGCAGATCGCGGCGCAAGCCCTCGACCTGATGCACTTCGATCGAGGCCCAGAAGTCCTTGTTGCGGAGCTGCTTGATCGAGTCTGCTTGCGCTTTGACGGGGTTCTGGTTCTTGGCCAGAAGCTCGACGGCCTCCTCGACGCGGGCTCGTAGGTCCTGCACTTTGGGTGCGCCTGGCCCGCCCTTGACCAGCTCAACTTGTAGGCGCGTCATAAGCAGGTCGAAGCGATACGCGTCCTCGTCGCCGCGGATGCTGCGCAAATGTTGGAGCGGGGCCGCGACGGAGAGAAGGTCGGCTCTCGTTACCGCGGCGAAGTGGTGAACCCGGTCGCCGTCGGCGAGCTGCTCGAGCTCACGCCATTTGTCCCGCGCGTCGATGCTGTTCGTATCGCGAACCGCTCGGACGTCGCCGATGATGAGCCCGGCAGCGGCTTGGAACGTGTCCTGTTCCAGCTTGTCGAGTGCCGCTTGCGCAAGCTCGATACGCGCCTCGAAGAGATGCTGCAGGAGCGACCTCTGAGGCGACGGCTGGGTCTCCTTATACTTCTCGTCGAAGAACCAGAAGTTCGACCAATGGTCGAAGATCAAGAACTCGGTCTTGTCGCGGCCCGGACCGAGGAGGTTCTTGCAGAGGCGCGTGCCACGCCCAATCATCTGCCAGAACTTCACGTAGGACTTTACCGGCTTGGCGAAGACCAGATTCACGACCTCGGGCACGTCGATGCCGGTGTCCAGCATGTCGACGGAGATGGCAATCGTGAGCTCGTTCTCCTGGTTCTTCAGATCGTCGATGAGCTGGTCCGCCTTCGGCTCCTGGTTGTCAATCACCCGGCAGAAGGCGGAGCCGTATTGCGGATACATCTCGCTGAACACATCGGCGAGGTGTACGGCGTGGACGTGGTTCCGGGCGAAGACGATCGTCTTGCCCACATGACTGCCCGTGGCCTCACGGATGCCTTCTTCCATGAGCGAGCGCCAGATGAAGCGCGTCGTGTCGCGGTTGAACACGTACTTGTCGATGTCCTCGGAGTCGTAGTCCACGTGCTGGGCCGCCGGCTCCTGGTCCTCGAGCTGCTCGCGCTGCTCCGGGCTCATCTGCGTGTAGCGCAGACCCTTCTCACGGAACTGGCTGCTGAAAGCCCGTACGCGGAACGGAACCAAGAACGGCGGCTTCGAGCCGACCGCATCCTCAAAGCTGTAGTGTGAGGTCGGGTCGCGGTCCTCACAGCCAAAGAGGTCATAGGTGTTGCGCTCGATAAAGCGGACCGGCGTCGCGGTGAGCCCAACTTCCAGTGCGTCGAAGTATTTAAAGAGCGCCCCGAACTTCTTGTAGATGCTGCGATGCGATTCGTCGGCAACAACTAGATCGAAGAAGCCGACGTCGAAATCCTCGAAGCACTTGATCATCGCCGGATAGGTGGCGAGGTAGATGCGCTTCTCGCGGTCACTCGAGGTCGTACTGTCCACGATGACGCGAGGCTCACCCGGCATGAACTCCTTGAACACACGGTCCGCCTGCTTTCGTAACTCTCGGCGGTCGCACAGGAACAGGATCCGCTTCACCCAGCCGGCGCGCATGAGTGCGTCGCAGATGGAGATAGCGACGCGCGTCTTGCCGGTTCCCGTCGCCTGAACCAGCAGGGCTTTCCGGAAGTTGGTCGAGAACCGCTCGCAGACGCGCTTCACCGCCTCGAGCTGATACATGCGATTGGCAATGGCGAGGTTGGGCTCGATCGTGGTGAGAGCCTTCTTGTTCACCCGCTGGTGCGTCAGGTACTCGAGGCTATCCTTCGAGTAGAAGCCGTAGATCTTTCGCCACGGGTACTTCTGGACGTCGTCCCAGATGAACGTGTCGGCGCCGTTGGTGAAGAAGATGACGGGCCGCACGCCGGTGTCCGCTTCGAGCGCATCGGCGTAGTCACGCGCCTGCTCGGCGCCTTCCTTCACGTCCTTGGCCGTGCGCTTGGCCTCGATGACCGCGAGAGGCTTGCCGTCGTCTCCGTAGAGAACGTAATCCGCGCGTCCGTTGCCCGTTCCAGTGCGCAGGCCCGAAAGGCGAACCTCTTGCTTCACCTGCTCGGTGTTCGCTCCGTCGGCGCCGACCTTCCATCCCGCGGCGATGAGCGCCTGATCGATGAGCCTCCGCCGCGTGGTCTCTTCATTGAACTCGAGGAAGGACGCGACGTTCTGGCCCTCCTCCTTGAGCTTCTCGAGCTCGGTCGCGTGCTCGGTGGCTGCCTGTTCTGCGTCCAGGCGCTTGGTCTTCTCTTCCTCGAGCGCAACGAGGACCGACTCGTATTTCGCTTCCGCCAGACGGAGCCGCTCGAGGTCCCTTGCTCCTTTGACCGTGGCCTCGGGCTCCGGCGGGGGTGGCGCATAAACGGGGACGGCAGATGGATCGCCATCGTCGAGCCGTCGATAGACCCAGCGCCCGATGTCGAACAGGACGGCTAGCGTATCTAGGGCAAGCCGGGCGGGGACGGGGCCTCGCGCATGGACTCCCTGATTTCCGGCCTTTCTGATCGTGTGAAGCTTGTTCAGCACCACTTCCGGAACAGATTGCCTGAACGCGTCCGCATTCAAGAGGTCGTTCAGGTTTTCGGATAGCGGGGGTTGCAGCCGATATCGCTGGTAGATCGATACGGTCACCTCCTCGAGAAACTTGCGCTGGTTGTAAAGTGAGCTCCCAGCGTCGAGGTGTGCGTAGGCCTCCGCGAAGCCCGCAAGGTCCGCGAGCACGGCGCGCCTCGGACGCAGGAACTCGAAGTTCTGCGACTTCATGTGCGCGATCTCCGTGCCGACCATGCCCGCGCTCTCTTCAATGATCGTGCCATCAGCCTTCGACCTCGTATTTCGCGAGCCAGTTCGTGAGCGTCTGATAGCTCGAGAGTCCCACTAGCTCTGCTGCCTTGGTCTTGTTGCCGTGCGCTTCGTCCATGGCTCGTTGGAGGTAGCTGCGCGCAACGTCCTTGAGCAATTCCGGCAGATTGAAGCCACCGCCGAGCGGCTTCCCGAGCGGGTCCTGGCGGATCGTGGCAGCTGCGGGCAGAAGGGCTTCGCGAACGTCTTCCGACGAGATGGCCGCCCCGTCGCTCCAGATCGCGGCGCGACGCAACGTGTTCAGCAGCTCTCGGACGTTGCCGGGCCAGGCATGGCCGATCAGAAGATTCCTTGCGCCAGCAGAAAGCTTCTTCTCCCTGTAGCCGGGCTCGACTGCCGCTTCTCGGTTCACTTGCGTGAGGAGGTGATCCACAAGGACCCCGAGATCGCCGGTTCGTTCGCGGAGCGGCGGGATCTTCAGGACGGCAACCGCGAGGCGGTAGAACAGGTCTTCCCGGAACTTCCCCGCCGCGATCTCCTCGGTGAGTGTCCGGTTAGTCGCCGCGATGATGCGAACGTCGACCTTGAGCGGCTTTGTTGCGCCGAGGCGCACGACCTCGCCTTCCTGCACGGCGCGAAGAAGCTTCACCTGCGCCGTGCCGGGCAGCTCACCTAGCTCGTCGAGGAAGAGCGTACCTCCGTCGGCAGCTTCGAAGTAGCCTTTGCGCGGCTGCTTAGCGTCGGTGAACGCGCCTTTCTCGTGGCCGAAGAGCTCGGATTCGATCAGCTCGTCCGGGATAGCGCCGCAGTTCACAGCAATGAAGGTGCGTTCCCGTCGCGTGCTCGCGCGGTGAATCGCGCGCGCGAACATCTCCTTGCCCGTGCCGGACTCGCCCTCGATGAGCACGGGGACGTTCCGAACCGCAACCCGACGTGCGCGCTGGATGAGGCGAGCCATCACCCGGCTGCGGTGGACGATGTCGGAGAACTCCGGCGCCTCTGGCGATTCAGCCGCGCTGCCTTCGCGCAGGCGTTCGTCCTGCTCTCGAAGGAGGTCCGGGATGAAGTCCGCCGAGATATCGAAAGGGACGGACACGGTGCGCAGGCCGTGGTCCTTCGAAGACTCGAGCAGCTCGGCGGGAAAACGCGTCTTGCCGAGTAGGATCCAGACGGCGGCCATCGCGGGTGTGCCGGGGCTTAGATGAAACGCGAGGGCAACGTCCCCGGGGCGCTCTCCAAGAGCGCGCTGAACTCCGCGAACAGCCGCCTCGTGGATTTCTCCGAACTCGGTAGGACCGCTGAGGGGCTCATACACGACCTCGACAGGCGCCTTCGTCCGGGCGCGAAGCCACTTCAGGTAGGGTGCGACGACGCGCTCGTCGTAGTCCGAGAGCAAGAAGGCTTCGTCGAACACGCGAGCGTCGAATGCCTGCGCAATGGGACCGACGCCGATCTGATCGCTCTCAGTAGGCGCTCGGAGGTCGGTCTTGCCGACCCAGGCGACGAGGACCTTGCGCACTGGCCGCAAAATACAAGACCTCTTACCCACGCACAAGAGATCTTGTTCTCGCCACGCGCCTAAGTAGTCGAATTTAGGGACCTCCTGTGGCTGACGTGGCCTCAACGGCGTTGGCACGAGCCGTGCGATGCCCGCTCCTCATGACGAATATGATTCGCTCCGCGCAGCTCCAGGTCTCCGTGGTTTGCGCGGCAGAAGAGGTCGCGGCCGACGTGCGCGATCGCCGCTCCGACAGTCTCGCTATGTTCGGTGAGCTCGACGAGCATCAGCGCGAACAGTTGGTTCTGGACGCCTGGAGCATCGGCCTGCGAGCGCTGCACAACGCGCACTCGGCGGCCCAGGAGTCGCGGCTCAAAGACGTGGGCCAGGCACTCGTCTCGGACATCGATCGCCAACTCCGCGGCCACGTCGAGCAGCAGCAAGCGACGATCGCTGCCGTGCTCGCGCGCTTCTTCGATCCTGACGACGGACAGGTGACGCAGCGTCTCGCCGCGTTCGTAGACGATCAGGGGGTCCTTGCTCGGCTTCTCGAGAAGTACATCGGCCCGAAGAACAGCGTGCTGACGGAATCGCTCGCGCGGCAGGTCGGTGAAGCGAGTCCCCTGTTCAAGAAGCTGAGCCCCACCGAGAGTGACGGCCTGGTCAAAGTGCTCGAGGGCCAGCTCCGAGTAGTCATGAACCAGGGCCACGCCGAGCTGGTCCGCGCGCTAGATCCCCTGGCGGAAGACGGCGCCGTCGCGCGGTTCCTGCGCAGCTTGCGCGAAGAGCTCAAAGGCGCGGACGAAGATCGACAGAAGCAGCTCTCCGCGGCATTGGCTGCTCTCGACGCGAACGACGAAGGTTCACTGCTGAGCCGCCTGGTTCGGGAGACCCATCGCGCTCGCGAAGAGGTGCTGTCGGCGGTGAACCCAGACGCGCCAGCGTCGCCGATGTCGATTCTGAAGTCGAGCCTCACCCGGCTGCTCCAGGATCAGGCCACGGCGCAGACGGAGGTCGCGAAGCAGCAAGAAGCGCGACAGTCGCAGTTCGAGAAGGAGGTGCGCGAGGCGCTCACCCGCATCGAAACCAAGCGGACCCAGGATCAGAAGAGCACGCGAGGCGGGTTCGACTTTGAGGACGCCGTAACCGCGTTCGTGCGCGCCGCAACGCAAAGCGCGCCGTGCGTCTTCGACGTTACGGGGGCTACGGCGGGCGTCGGTCGCTGCAAGAAGGGGGATGCCATCCTGCGCTTCACGGGCGAGAGCGCTTTCGCCGGTGCCGGCGTGGTCTTCGAGGCGAAGCGCGATGCCACCTACACCGTGCAGAAGGCGATCGACGAGCTGGATGCAGCGCGCAAGAACCGTGACGCAGTGGCGGGCGTATTCGTAATGGCGCGTTCGCACGCGATCGAGATCTTCCCTCGATTTGCTCGCTACGGGAGCAACGTCCTCGTCACGTGGGACGACCAAGACCCCGCGACCGACGCCTACCTTCATGCGGCTGTGCTGCTCGGCATGGCGCTCGTCACGCGCAGCCGAACGACGGGTGACGCGGGCGATATCGCGGCGCTGCGCGACGTCGAAGCCCGCATTGAATCCGAGCTCACTCGGCTCGAGAAGATGGAGAAGCACAGCGATGCGATCCGGAAGAACGTGGATGGCATCAGCGACGAGATCCGCAAAGCCCAGAAGGCGCTCGACCTACTCCTGAGGAAGGCGCAGAGCACCCTACAGGCGCTGAACGTCGAGCTGCACGATGAAGGGGCTGAGAAGGCGTCACCGATCGCGCTCCCGATGGGCTCGTTCGAGAGCGCGGTACTCGCTCTCCCCGCCGGTGGTGCGAGCGTGGCGACCCCGATCACGTTCGATTGACCACGGGTTGATCAGTGTTCGGGCGTTCGACAGCGGCTCCAGTCACGGGCGCCGGGGGCAACACTGCCCGCTCGACGCCGTCGCCCCGTCCTAGCGAATCAACCTTCCCAGAAAACCGCGGCATTTCAGAGACTTGGCGTCCTCAGTGCGTCCTAAAGTGGACCGACAGACGATTCCGACAGGCCTGGTGGCAATGGTCGCCAAGACTCCGACCACGGGGGCAAGCACGCGCGAGCAGACGTACTGGCTTTCGTACGGGCTTTCCGCGGCCGGCATGGCTTGCGCGCTTGGGCACCCGCGCGACCACACTTCGAGGCGGCCTCAACCAGCGGCGGCAAACCCGCCCACGCCCTTCGATGATGAGCGGCTAAAGATGCGGGGGCTCTCCAATAGCCGACCGTACGCGCTCTCGTCGGCTGCTACCGCCGTATCAGTACGTCGGGCGCAAGCACCGTGCCCGGTCCGGGCGCCGACCAACGCCAGCTACCGACGGCCCGCGCAGATTTCCGCGAGCAAGATCGCGAGCTCCGGCAGGGTCTTGGCCTCTGCGATCTTCGTAATTTGATCCTGAAACACAGCGGGGCCTCCGCTTTGCCGCGCCTTGGCCAGCGACGCCTCCCACTCCATTCGACGACTCGCCCGCGCCCTCGCGCGCGCCGCGTCCGCCACGTCCTGCTCCCTTTGCCGACGCTTCCGGTCGGCCGCCCACCGTTTCAATCGCTCTTCATCTTCCCGCGCCCATTCGGCCATTCGCTCCTGATGCTCGCGATCGGCCTGTTGCTCTTCGCGCTCCTGCATCGCGTGCAGCTCTTTCCTGGAAAGGAGTCGCGGGACGTCCGTCAGAAATTCATCGGCCCACTTCGTAAACATCGATCGCACAACTCGTGGCTCCACGCCGGTTCGTTCCGCGATGCCCTCGACCGAAAAGTTCGTTGGTGCGCACAGATGGGCGTCGAACATTCGGTGAATTTCGACCGTAGCCGCCTCCGACGCTTCAAGCGCTGCCTTTTCGACCTCGAGCTTCGTGGCAAGGGCGTCGACTTCGGCTGGCTCGAACCGATAAACACCTCCCACAAACGTCGGGTGGAGGTCCTTCCCTTCGTGCCGCCGAACCCATGACTCATGGCGCCCGAGACGCTTGGCAACCCGGGCTCGCGTCATGCCGAGGCTGTCGTCGGTCGTCATGCGCCTTTTGGTCATTGGTGAGGCTCCCGCTCCGTTGAGGCCGGCTCGCGCCTGCCGAGCACGAGGTCGGCCAGTGCGATGGCTTGCTCCTCCGTCCCTCCAGCGAGCACGGCGAGCACCAGCTGAAACTCGGGAGTGGCGGCAACGGTGGCGGCAAGGCGAAGCGCCAACGTCTTGGAGGGCTCACCCTGCTCCACCGATTGCAGGTAGTCGGTCGCCAGCTCGCGTTCATGCCGCGCGTCATGAGCTGCGGGAACCTGCTGGAAATCGCGGGAATCCGAACGGGCCCCGACGAGCGTGCTTCCGGCGCTTTCAGCTGGATTCGCGTCGATTCGCGAATCGTGGGGCGCCTTCAATTCCCGACGCCTCCACCAGATCCCTCGGCATTTCTCGCTACTTTCCGCTCGATCGTGCCCCAATCGTGTCCTGGTGAACGATTGGGGCACCCGCTGCCGGCGCGCTAACCGGCTGGTCCAATAGACGCACCGCGTCCCGACGAACGTCGGGGCTCAGGTGCGCGTAGCGCATCGTCATCTCCATCGTGCTGTGCCCGAGCAGCTCCTGCACCGCTTTGAGGGCGACGCCGCGCATCGCGAGATGCGAAGCTGTGCCGGAGCACGTGGTCGACGGCTGCGTGCCGATCGCACGCCAAGGTGGGCGCGGAGTACTTGAGTCTGCCAACTTACAGAGGAGAACGCGAGGCTACGCAAGCGCTCGTTGGGCTTGCACATCCTACTGCGGAGGAGAAGCGGAGCGCCGAGCTTCCGCTCTGCCGGACACCGCGTCCTCACCGATGCGGTGTCCTCGGCAGCGCCAGACCGCTGGCCGCCGAACGCGAGGATCCGCTGGTCGCCGCGGCGCCGTCTGCGAGGAGCTTTTACGCCTTGGTGTCCGACGCGTCGTCAGACGTTATACTGAGATGTGGCGTCCCCCAGCACAGACGAGCTCCTCGCTGCGATTCGTCGCCGGCCGCTCGACGAACGCCGGCGACTCATCGAGCGCGCCGTCCACGAAGCGGACGAGTATACACCCAAGCCGCCGCCGGTCGGCCCGACCATTGCGCCTTCGCTGCTTGGGTTAATGGCGGACGCTCCGGATCTCGTCGACCAAATGTGCTCGCTCTTGTACCAGGCGCGGACGACGGCTCGCATGCGGACGATCGATGAGTAGGCATCTGCTCGACACCGACATCCTCTCAGAAATTATCAGGCAAGAACGCCGCCGTGGCGGCCAGGAGCTACGGCGTACGTAGCCCAAGAGCTACGGTTCACGACGTGGGCCGTCACCGTGGCCGAGATCGTCTATGGGTTTCGACGGATGTTGACGGGCACCAAAACCCGCGGTTACTCGGTGAGTTCACCGGTGAAAAGCACCGATTCGGCGCAAAATTGCCGCGAATTGCGGCGCCGGCACGCACGCCCGCGGCGGAGGGCGGCGAAGCTCACCGGTGAAAGGCGCGGCGTGAGATCAGGCCGGGGGCTTTTTGCTGCGACGTTTGCTGCGAGCGGCGTTGTTCTCCTTCCCACCGCGACTTTCCAGCAGTGAACGTTGCCCCGCTCTGCGCCGGCACGACAAGGGCGGGTGACTTGGGTGCCCCGAAACGGTAGCCCCGCGTGCGCCGGTGGAGCTACACGTGCCCCTGCGGTACACTGCGTTTGATGGCCATGTTCGACCGCATCACGTTCGATCCCAGAGTGATGGGTGGTCGCGCGTGCATCCGCGGCATGCGTATCCCGGTGTCGATCATTGTCGGGCAGCTCGCGCATGGCGCCGCGCACGAACAGATCCTCGCAGACTATCCTGAACTTCAAGCCGAGGACATCCAGCAGGCTTTGGAGTACGCGGCGTGGCTGACCACCGAGGAAGTGCACTGGGCTGAAGGCGCCCGGTGAAGTTTCTCGCGGACATGGGCGTGAGCCCGCGCGTGGTCGCTTGGTTGCGCGCGGCGGGTCACGACGTGGGCGACCTGCGCGAACAAGGGCTGCATCGCCTCCCCGATGGCGACGTCTTTGCGAAAGCCGCCACTGAGAATCGCATCCTCCTCACGTTCGACCTCGATTTCGGCGAGATCGTCGGCCTGAGCGTTCAGCCGGGCTCCAGCGTGGTCGTCTTTCGCCTCCGGGACACGCGCGTCGATCGCGTCATCGACAGGCTGAGCGACGTACTGGTGCAATCGTCCGACGCGCTACAAGCCGGCGCGATCGTCACCGTCGAGGACGGTCGTCATCGCATCCGCCGGCTTCCGCTGTAGCGCTGTCGGTCGTCACGCATCCGGCGCGTTGTGCCGAGCGCGAAAGCGCGTGCCGTCGCATCTCTCGAGGCGCCTCCGCACGTTCTTCACTCGTGCGCGGCCCCTTCGCGCGACCGCCATCGTCAACGAGCTCTACGATCTCTTCGGGCGTGAGGCTTCCCGCGTAGAGGTTTTGCGTTACGCTTTCGCCCAGAGGCGGCCGCCATGCGTGCGGGACGCCTCATGCTCGAGCTCATTGACGACCTCGCTGGACGAGGTGAGAGCTTTGCGTTCGAGACGACACTTGCGGATCGTGCCCCAATCGTGTCCTGGTGAACGATTGGGGCACCCGTTGCCGGCGCGCTAACCGGCTGGTCCAAGAGACGCACCGCGTCCCGACGCACGTCGGGGCTCAGGTGCGCGTAGCGCATCGTCATCTCGATCGTGCTGTGCCCGAGCAGCTCCTGCACCGCCTTGAGAGCCGCCCGCAGCCCTTGGAGGATCGATTGGGCGTCTCTTCTCAAGCGCACCTTTGAACGGCGCGCGGTCTTTGCGGTAGAGCGCGGCGATGCGGTAGAATCCCCTACCCTGCCGTCGCTGCTCTCTACCGCGCCCTCTTCCCCAAGGGCGCTACTGACTGGGATGAAGCGCGCGTTCGAAGTGTACCCGCCGATCTTTCTGTTGCTGAGCGGCGCCTGCGGCTGCTCAGCGGGACAGCCGCAGGCGATCAGCGCACCGGACGCGTCCGCCGGCTTCATCAAAGGCCAGGCGATTCGATGCTCGTGGGGTCTGGCAGAGCCGTGCAAGTTGGCTGGTGAAGCCTACCGATACGGCGTGGGGGTCCCGCGTGACCCTGCGCTCTCGTTGAAATACTTCGAGAGCGCGTGCTCGCTGGGCGCAGTAGACGCATGCGTGATGGTCGGAGTTGCAGCGGTAGACCGCGACGATCGCGCTCACTTCGAAGACGCCCTGGCCCGTTGGGAACGGGCTTGCGATGTTGGTTCCTACTGGGGCTGCTATATGGCGGGTTCGACGCTGACGCTCGATCCGCAACGTCTCGGCATGGCGCGGGATCTGCAACGGGGTCGAGCGTACTTGGCCAAAGCATGCTCCGCCCGGTTTCTGCCGGCCTGCTACGTCGGTGCCGCCGTGGTCATCCAGCTCGAAGAGAAGGGGGCCTACGGCGCAGCGCACCAACAGCTTCTCGATGCCTGCCAGCTCCGGGAAGTCAACAGCTGTGATTACCTCGCCCGCATGGAGCTAGCAGGAACCTTCGGTGAGAGAGATGAAGGGAGCGCGGTTCAACACTTCTGGCGCGCCTGCTCTGATGGCTCCGGTGAATCATGTTTCGCGCTCGCTTATCTGCTCACCAAAGGCATTGGCACACCCGCTAACCCGAACGCGGCAGCGAAGTTGCTCTCTGAAGCATGTCGGTTCGAGTACCAGCCAGCTTGCGAGGCGGTACGACATCCGGAGCGTCAACTGCCCGCACCCTGACCTAGTGCGATGTTCGAGGGTTGCCTTCAAGCGACAGAAGGTGAGGTGGACAGGCGCGCTGTGCCGTCACACCGTCAACCCCCCCCTGGGCGCGGACTGAACCCGCGTGGTCCAGCGCCGAGCCTCTACATCGTCGAGCCGACCCCATCCACGCCGTCGCAGTTCTGGTCGATCCCGTCGGGGGTGCCGCGGTTCGCAACGAAGAACACGTTGTCGGACTCGTCCGCTGCGAAGAGCGTGACCGCACCGGTTTCGTCCACGAACACCGAGCACACGCTGCCCGCCGGGCGGTGGTCGAGCAGCTCGGCGTGGTCACGCGTCCAGCGTCCCGCGTCACGGCGGTAAGAGCGGAACTCCCGCCCAGCGTCCACCGTAGCGTGCCCAGCCATGGCTAGATGAGCGACGCCGCTGCCATCGACACCGATACCCATGCATTCGGGCCAGAAGTCGTCATCGACCACCACCTGCTCCCAACCCGACGGCGTGAGCCGGTGCGCTTCCACGCGGCTGAAATGGCCCGGCGGTCCATAGTTGCCGTGCCGGCTGTATTGGAACGCGAGCTCCGGCAGCCCTCGGTGATGCACCGCGAGCGCGAGGTCCATGCTGGAAGTTGCATCTCGACTGAGCTGCGTGTCCATTAGCCCAGCTTCGGAGCGCGAGGTGAAGAACGCGTTGCCGTAGATGTCGTCCAGCCGATCGCTGAGGAGCCACGGCTCGCCGTCGTCGCTGCCCGAAAGTGTCAGCCATGCATAGCCCCCGATTTTGGTCACCTCCTCGGTGCGCCAGACCCCGTCGACCCGCTCGGCGAGCGTCAACGCCCGACTGTCCGCGACATAGGCCGCCCAAGTGCGGCCCTCGCGTGAGCGCCAGAAATCGACACTGAGCAGGTACCCGCTGCTCGGCACACTCTCGCCGCTCCAAGCCGCGTCGCTCGCTTCGGAGCCTGGATGATGCGCGTAAAAGAGGGATGTATTGAGCTGGTTCGTATAGAGAACGTCGAGGCCGTCGGCGTCGACCCACAGCGAACACCAACCGCTGGCGGGCGCGTCGGTCGGCAGCGTGAGGAACTGCCACGCGCCCGAGCGGTTCGTCGCATACCAACCGCTGCCGTCACAGGAGAGCACGTGCAGGGCGCCTCCGGGGCCCTGCGCCACCGCGAACGGAAAGGGAATAGCGTACCAATTCAGGAACGCATCCCGCACGAAGGCGCCGGGCGCGTTGTCGGGCGCACCCGGATAGATGGTCGGATCGCGATCGTTACAATCGTCGCCACCGGACTCGACCGCGGCATGACAGTCGCCGTCCTCGTCGGGCGTGGGACACACGGGTGAAAGCTCCCGGCGCTCGCTCCGCCCGGCACACCCCGCGAGCGCCAGCGTCACCGCCAGGGTGAGCGACCTCAGCCGTGAGCAGGCGTCCCACATCCCACGAGTTTGCCCGAGTTTGCGCCAGCGTGCCGAGCACCAACAGCCCGCGGGGAAGCGCGTGCCGACGATGGACGGCGTCGAATAGGCAGACGCGCGCCGCCCGGCCGCTCGGGGACTCGCTGGGTCTCAAGGTTCTGCGGGCGCGACCGCCCACGGCAGACTCGAGCCGTCGCTCGCTGCTGCAACCGTCAGCCACGTGCCGCTGGCGGTCGCGGGCAAGCTCGCGGTTCCTTCGAACATTACGCGCGCGTCGCTCGCGCTCGCTGCGCTCGCGAAGTGGCAAAGCCAGACGAAGGCCGTGGCCGAATCGCCGTTCGTCCGTGAGTAGAGAGCCAGGCGATCGGCTCGCCAGTCGAGCGCGATCGAACGCGCGGATTCGACGTTCGCGCTGTGGACGAGCTCGAACATCCCGAGCGCGCCGAGCGTGTCCTCGCCAATCTGCGTCCAATCCTCAGGCGGCACCGGCGCGGTGAGCTCCGTCGCGGCCACGTCGGCGCTAGGCTCGTGAATACTCGCCATTTCGAGCTGAGTATCGGCCGGAGGCGAAGCGAAGAGCTCGAGCACCCCCGCGTGGCCGGTCGCGTCCCAGCCGAAATGGATGTAGCGGGCGCCCCACTCGTACGGGAAATAATGTCGTGCCGCGGTGAGCGGCGAAGGTTCCATCAAGAGCGATACCGTGAGCTCTGCGCTCCGCGGCGAGGGCTCGGCTGGGTCGAGGCTGGTCGAGCACGCTCCCTCGCAGCTTTGCCTCAGCGCCATCTCGCTTGCCGAGCTTCGTTTCGGGGCCGACCGTCGACGTTCCAAGCGCTTGCACCGTTTGCTCGACACGTTTTCGCTCAGCGTATCCGTTGTTCCGTTCGACGCGGCTGCAGCGGCTCTTTTTGGTCGGCTCTGCGCGCGGCTCGGGTCACGAGGCAAACCCATCGGTACTCTCGATACCTTGATCGCCGCTCATGCCATGGCTCTGAACGTCACGCTGGTGACGAACAACATCAAGCATTTTGGACGCGTTCCCGGCCTCAAGACGGCAAACTGGTTCAACGAGGCCGGCTAGCTCCGACACGCGCGGCGGCAGTGCCGGAATGCTCGCTGCGGAGGCCGGCAGCGGCAACGGCGGCGCTGTCGCGAGCGGCGCCCAGTCCAGCACGGGGCGCGGCGGGCGGCGCCGGTCGAGTGCTTCGAGTCCGATACCAACTGCTGCAAGGCGGACAGCGACTGCACCGATGAAGGCACGGCTTGGTGCGTCCCCAAAGCTTCCATCACGCTCTCCTGCGGCGGCGTGATTCAGGGCGGAAATATCTGCCTCCGCGGTGAATGCAGCGAGGACGCTCAGTGTGCGCCGTCGTTGCCTGCGGGCGCGACCGTCGCGATGTGCGCGCCCAGGGGCGCCTTCGGTTTGTTTGCGTCGACGTGCGTCTACTGAGGCTGCCGCACCAACGCGGATTGCACGCTGCACGACGGCGGCGAGTGCCGCTACGATTTGGCTGCGACGCACCAGGGCTGCGATCTAAACTACGTGCTCTTCTGCGCCTACCCGAGCGATCCCTGCCAGGAACGCTACGGCAGCTGCGACAACACCATGGTTTGCGCACCGGAGGACGACTACCAGGGTCGCCACTGCGTACCGGCCCCGCCGATGTACCCGTGAATCAGCCTACCCCGTTTCCCTACTTTTTGATGGGGCCGGGCCCCGCGATCGGCTTCACCTTCACGGCCGCGGGCTTGCGCTTGTCGACCTCGTTGTTGATCGCCTTTTGCACGGCGGCGAGCGTCTTCGGGTCTTTCTTGAAGCGCTCGTTGGCTTCGGCGAGGAGCTTCTTGCGCTCGGCTTCGAGCGCGTCGCCCGTTTTGCCCGCGAGACGCTGGTCGAACACGCTCTTCGTGCGTTGCTCGGCGCCCGTCTTGTCGAAGTTGACCGTGGGGCTCACCTTGACGGTCTTCGCGAAGGCCGCGTTCGCGCTGAGGGCGTTCTTGATCGTGGGGACGGTCTTGGTCTTCGCGACGTTGATGGCCGTGAAGTTCAGCTTCACGAACTTGGTCTTCGCGATGGCCAGGCGCGTATTGTTGCCGAGCAGCGACTCCACGCGCTGCCGGTTGGTCTCGGTCGGCGCTTGTGTGAGCGCCTGCACCGCGCTGGCGAGAGCCTGCGCGTCCTGCGCGCGCTGTTGTTGCGCGTCGCTCTTGGTTTTGAGCTCCTGAATCAGCCCATTGACCGCGGCGTCGAACGCGTCAACGCCTTGGGCGATGGCCCGTTCGGTATCGCCCTGGATGCGCGACAGCTGATCGGCAAGGACGGCGATCGTCGCGACCGCCGATATCGGATCGAGCGCGGCGATGAGCGGAGCGACCAGACCCGTGAGTGGGGCCACGAACGTTGCCTGGAACGCGGTGTTCAGATCGCGGATCTTCGCTTGCCGCAAGCTCGCCGCCTGGCTCAACTTGGCGGCGCTCTCGTCCTTGGTCGTTTTGGCTTCGTTCTGCAGCTGATCGAGCTTCGCCTGGCCGCGCTGCAGCGTGGTCTTCACGTTCGCCGGCAGCGAGCCGCCCTTGCTGCTGATGGCGGCCATCGCTGCAGTGCGCGACGTGGTCACTTTGGAGAACCCGTCCGTGACGCGGTCGTCCTCGGCCTTGCAGCCGTTCGCCGCCTCTTGGTCGAGGTCGCGCGTCGTGGCTTGCATTTGCTGCTCGCCCTGCGTGCGCGTCTGCTCCACGCGGTGCACGAAATCATTGATTGCGTTCTGCGCCGCCTCGAACGCGCACGAAGCCCCCGCCGTGAAGAACGCCCCCGCACAGCTCCAGAAATCGTCGCAGCACGCGAACGTAGTGCCAGAAAACGATGCGACCATCACGAAAGCCGCGATCCGCGACCACGCCAAGAAACGCCTCTTCATTTGCAGGTCTCCTTTCAGACGAAGCGCGCGATCATCCCCGGCCTTGCCGCAACCAAGCAAGCAACATTGCGCTCGAAGCATGTAGGACCTCATGGGTTCGACACCCACAAAAGCTCAGGGAGAACAGCCGTCGCTCGAGCTTTTTGTACGAAATGCGCGCTGTCGACCTTCCCGGTCGTGGCTCGAAAGCTAGCCGGAGCACGGCCTTGTTTGTTGGATGCCGGCGTGCGTCGACGTCCGGCGTAGGCTGAAAAGCGTTCCCGCGCGTCCACCCCGCACGGCAATGCTTTTCAGCCTACGACGCGCGTGGTCGCGCGCCGATCCCAAAAAGCTTAGCGCCCTCTCGCCGACGAGAACAGGCTCAGAGAGACGCCGTGAAGGGGACGCCGAGCTCGTCGTGCAGCTGACGCGCGAGGTCGAGCACTTCGGGCCAGCGCGGGCTCGAGATGCGCAGGGACTCGAACGCGTCGCTGACACGGTTCGGCGCGAACGCGCGGACGCCCGGGTTGAAGAGGGCCATGGCCCCGACGACGGTGCGTGCGACGATCGAGCCGATGACGACGGCCGACGAACGCGCCGAACGCCGTGATGTTCGTCACCACGCCTTCGAGCTCCACGCCCGGCTTGAGATCCGTGGGACGAGATCGCTCGCCACCGCGGCGGGGCCGCAAAAGTTGCCGTCGTATACCGTCGCGAGGCGACGGCAGGGGGCGACGATCGTCGAGGTGGCCTCGGAAGTGGGGATTAGCTTCCGCACGCTTGGGCGCTGGCTCGGCGATCATTTGCACGCCTCAGGAAGGTTTGACGAAGACAGCGTCGGCCCACGAGGCCAAGCCGTCAGGGGTAAGCACCGGTTCTGACACGCACGACAGGCGTAAGGGGGACGTATCTTCGATCAAGCGAGCGAGCTCCAGGAACGGGAGCGCCCCAGCGTAGTAGTCGCGCTCGTAGAGAACTTCAGTCATCAGGCACTGGCACTTGTTCAGGGTCTCTTTCGCTCCGCGGATGACCTCATTTTCGTAGCCTTGGACGTCTAGCTTCAGCAGCGAAACTTCGTCGAGGCTGGCGAGTTCGTCGTCTAGGGTAACGAGGGGGACCGAGATCTTCTGCCGGCTCACGAATGCGCCGTGGATCTTCCGACCCTTGTCGCCCAAGGGTCGAATCGACGATAGCTCAGACTGATTCTCGACGTTGAAGGCGACCTCGGTCTTGGAGCTGCCCACCGCGGCGCGCACACAGCGAACGTTGGCCCGCCCGGAGAACCTGGCATTCAACTCCGAGAAAACCTCGGGGATCGGCTCGAAAGCGACGGCCAGCTTGGGTTGCGCGAGTTTCAAAATCGCCGCGGTCCAATCGCCGCGATTCGCCCCGACGTCGCACACCGTGCGCAGGTTGGCGCGCACGTGAGGCGGCAGCAGAGTGAACCTGGTGATATCGACAGCCAGCCGCCACTCACGGTCGAGAACTTTCGTCGGTGACACGCCGAGCCATAGGGCGGCGTCGACCAGGTTGGCGACGCGCCGGACTCGGTGCGGGATGGCTCGGAAGTCTCCCAAGGATGGGCTCATCATGGTGCATGCAGCTTAATCCCGCGCTGAACGTGAAGTCTAGGATGTGAGCGCGAGCGAGCGATGGTGCCGTTCGGCGCCTGCCGGCCCTCTGCGCTGCGCCGGTCGTCGTGTTCGGGCGTTCGAGCGGCAAGTACACGCCGGCGATGAGCGACACATTTTCGGCGAGGCCGTAGCAGCGCCGGGGCTTGCTCCCTCTTCGAATGTTGAGGTACTCCGGTGCTAGTGGACACTCGAATAGCGGCGTTGCTCGCGTGCTTCGCGGCAGGGTGCGGCGGCGTCAGCGTTCGGTCGGAAGGATGCCCGGCAGGTGCACGCTGCGCGGGCGGGGGTGCCAGTGGGGGGCGTGCTGCGGCCCAGGGCGTTAGCGGCGCGGATGTGACGGGCGGTCGCGGGCAGCCCGATGACGGTGACGCGAGTGGTCACGGCGGTAAGGCGCAAAGTGGCGCTGCCGGCGGAATGAACCCCAGCGGTGGGACAAGCCGCGGCGGTGCGATGGCGCAGGGCGGGGCCCTGAGCAGTGCCGGCACCGAGAGCGCCGCCGGTGCTCCTGAAAACGAAGGGGGCATCGCTGGGTCGCCCTCCGGCGGGCCGCTCTCCTACGAAGTGCTCGCCTCGGACAACGGGGTCGCTTTCGTGAGTGCGCCTGGGTTGGCGCATTTGAGCGAGGCCGTGCGCGTGACCGACGGGCGCGGCGCGCCGGTACGCTGGTACGCGCATGCCGACCGCGACTGGCTCAGCGTCACGACCGAGGGATCCGCCGGCGAAGAGCTCGTTCTTACGGCCGACCCTGGTGGTCGGAGCGCCGACCAGGTCGCGTACGCCACGGTGACGCTCTTTTCCAGCCCGGATGGCGCCGCGAGCGATCGCATCCGCGTCGGATTGTGGGTGACCAGCGAGGAGCCGCCGGCGAGCGCAAACGTGGTCGAGACCGCCCAATGGCTCGTGACTGATCCGATTCGTCCTTACGCGTATGTCGACGACGGCGGCGCGGACATCCGCGTATACAACGTCTTCACCGGCCACCTGGAGCGTACCCTCCCCGGGGTCGCCGCGGCGCTTGGTAGTCTCACTGTGAGCTCCGACGGCTCGCGCCTCTTTGCCGCCGACCTAGCTCAGTCGGAGGTCGTCTCGATCGATCTCGACCGCTCGAACTCGGGCTCCTCCTGGACGCTCGAATCGACCGACCCGGGGGATCTCACGTATGCCCGCACGCGGGGCCACGGGATCGTGGTGGCGGGCACCGGCAGCTTCTACGATGCGGACTCGGGCGCGCTGCTCGCGCCCTCTTTCCGCGGCGGCGGCTCCGGCATCGTGGCCATCGACGCGAGTCTCGATGGAACGCGCCTCTGCCGCATCGACCGAGGGAGTGCGTATGACATGGAGTGCTACGCCCTCGACTTCGATGCGGATTCAGGTCTCGAGGTCGGAGCCGCAGTGGTCGGCGAATCGATCGGAGACTGGGGTGTCGGCAGCAATGGCCAAGACATCGCTCTCAGCGTGGACGGCTCGCTGGCCTTCGTGGCGTCCGGCTCCCCTTACAACTTTCGCGGCTACGACAGCTCGGGCGCGGTGGTTTCAATCCTCGCTGGCGACGCGTATCCGAACAACATCGAAGTCACCGATCAAGGCGTCACGCTCGCCGGCGCGAGCGTCTCGTACGGACCGGCCGACGTGTGGCTCTACGGCCCCGACGGCTCGCTGCTCGCCAGCCACAAGATGTCACCCTCCATGCACACGCTGCGGCCGCGCCAGCTCAAGGCATCCGGTGACGGAACGCGCCTCGTCGCCCTGACGGACGAGCCGACGCTCGCAATCGTCACGGCCGTCCCCTAACGCGCCTGGCTGGCTCAAGTCGAGCCCTCGCGCAACCTGCGCCAAGTGAGCGGCTAAAGTCCGTCCTACCAAGGCCGGGAGCATTCGATGTTCCCGTTATGCTCCCAGCGCGGTCGAGCAAGCCGACGATCTCGCCTACGGGATTTCGTCCATGAACGACGCACGAAGTAGGTTGTTCATGCGGAACTTGGTGACGTAGCCGCCGCTGATGAGGACGCGTGCCAGGTTTTGCGGTGAGAGCCGGCCGTTCACCGAGATTCGCACGGCGTCGTAGTTGGCGTTCGCGCCGTCGGTGAGGGACGGGAGCTGCCACCACGGTGGGGGGAGCGGCGACGGGATTTGGTTACAGTCGGCGCAGACCTGAGTCATGGCTTGCATGAGTTGGATCAGCGTGACGTGGGGCGCGTTGAACGCGGAAACGTCGCTCAGATAGCGGCGCCAGGTCACTGCCGGCGTTCGGCCGTCGAGGATTTCGCTCACGAGGTACGTGTAGTCACCGACATACCATTGATTGAGCACGCGGCCTGCCATGCTCGAGTAGTCCGGCCGATTGGCGAGGAGCTTGCAAAAGAACTGCGACGCCTTGGCCTCGTTGTTGGAGAACACGCGCGCGGGGCCGCGGCTCGCGGCGGTCGTCGCAAGGTTCACGAGCGCGGTCTTCCTACGATTCCACTCGGCCGAGCCCTCGGCAATGCCGCGCGCCACCATTTGCGCGCGAAAGTTGTGGAAGGGACAACCGCTGCCGACTTGGCTGTCGCAGGCGGCGTACGCGTTGGGGTCCCACATGTTCGTGCCCATGTCGGAGTTGCCGAGCACGTCGAACGTGGGGTTATTGCCGTTGCAGCCGTCCAAGAGCAGGAAGCGGGCCATCGCTTCCGCGAAACCCTCGACCATGGCTTGGCCGGCCTCTTGTTGTTGCAGGACGTCGCTCGTGGTCGGCGCGATGCTCCGGTGCGACACGCCGTAGCTGGATCCGTCCGGATTCCGCACCATGGCGTGGAACGAGTCGTCGTATTGCATCGAAAGCGGAGCGAGGCTCTCGTTGATGCCGTGACCGAACTCGTGAGCGATGAGGCCCGCCGCGGACAGCGCCATCACCTGGCTCTCCGACACGTCCGCCGCGGGCGCCGCGGTCGAGAAGGCACCGGCACCGCCGACCCCGCCGCCGAACGCGCCCGGCATCTGGAAAAACATCGAGTAACAGTTGCTGCAGTTCGGGTCGCTAGTGAACAGACGTGCGTAGAGCTCATCGCGTCCGTTGGCGGACAAGACGGTCCGCGTCTTGGCGTGGATGCCGAGCAGGTTCTGCCAGGCAGCGAGCGCACCGCGAACGTAGTCGCGATAGTCCGGCCCGAAGTCGAAGCCATCGATGACTTCGTTGCCGAGCTGGAAGATCGTTGCCCCCGCCGAAGCAGTGAAAAAGTGACGCGCACTGAGCGCAGGAACGATGAACTCCGTGACGGCGCCATTCACGTCCGTCTCTCGGTAGACGACGTCCGCGTCGCTCGCGAAGTAGGTCTGCGGGATCTGATCCCGTGGCCAGAGCGCGCGCACCGTCCGCTGCTCGACTCCACTGCTCAGTGTGACAGTGCGGGCCGCCGACAGCTGTACCGTGTAGTTCATCACGCCGCCGCCGTCGGGCGCGCAGTTCGCGAGATCCGCGCTGAAGTTACCGTTGTCGTCGGTCTGCAGCCACGCTGAGTCGCAAATGGCTCCGCTCGGCCAGGCTTGGTACACGACGCCCAGGCGCGCCGTCAGCGGACGCGCGGCGGTCGGAACGTAGTTATTCGACGTGATCGCGGCGCCGGTCGCTGGATCGAAGTGCCGTTTGAAAGCATGGCAAGTGGACCAGGCCATCGCCGCGCTCGTGGTGCCGCCGGTACAGTCGTAAGGATCGGGCACCACGAGGCGCCCCTGGAACGTGATCCGTGCCGGAGCGGCCGCGAGCGGACCGTGCGCCACCTCGACCGCAGCCGCCTCGCCGAGAACTTCCTCGGGCGCACTGCAACTCAGAGTCGCCAGAGCCCCGAAGAGCACGAGCGCCACTTTTTCACGAGTTCCAGGCACCCGTATCGACGTAATAGACGGCTCCATTTGGTTCCTCCACTGACTTCCCGCTCGGCTCCCGGTGGAGTCGAAACGCGGGCCTCGCACCAACACGGCGTACTCTCGCCCTTCGGTGATCGGCGCGCAACTCTCTTCGTCAGCGGGCTATGAAAGATCGCGCGCCCCGGATTAGTGCGCGCGGTGTGGGGTGGGTCGTGGCACCACGAGTGGCGCAAGTTGCGCTAGGCCGTGGCGCAAGTTGCGCCATGCAGCCGTTCGCGTCGCGGCGACTGAGGCGACGTTGAGTGTGCTCTCAACGGCAGTCGCCGTTCACGCACCTGCCGTCGCAGACGGTTCCGCAGTCACCGCAGTTGGCTTCGTCCGTCTTCACGTTGACGCAGCTGCTGGCGCCCGCGTTATCCGAGCAAAGTTTGAAGCCACCCGGGCACGCGCACATGCCTTCGGAGCAGACCTGGCCCTTGTCACAGCGCATGCCGCAGCCGCCGCAGTTGGCGGGGTTCGAGGCGGTGTTCGTGCACAAAGGCGGGTCGCCGCACGCCTCCGTGTTGGGCGGGCAGACGCAGCCGCCGCCGCTACAGACGGTCCCGCCCGTGCAGGCGACACCGCACGCACCGCAGTTGCTCGCGTTGCTCGCGGTGTCCACGCAGGCGCCCGCGCAGTCCGTTTCGCCTGCCGCGCAGCTGCCCGCGCAAGTCGATTGCGAGCAGACCTCGCCGCTCGTGCAGGCGGCGCCGCAAGCCCCGCAAGCGGCCGGGTCCGTGGTCGTGTCGACGCAGACGCCCGCACACAGCGCGAGGCCGTTCGGACACGCGCAGGTACCGGTCGTGCAGACTTGCCCGCCCGTGCACACGTTGCCGCAGGCCCCGCAATTGGTGGCGTCCTTGTTGACGTCGACGCAGGCTCCGCCGCACAGTTGCTGCTTCGCGGGGCACCCCGTGGTTGCGCACACACCGTTGACGCAAGCTTCCCCGGCACCGCACGCCGTGCCGCAGGCGCCGCAGTTCGCGAAGCTCACCGTCGTGTCGACGCACGCGCCGTTGCAGGATGTCTGTCCGACCGGGCAGGTGCATTGTCCCGACACGCAGATCTCGCCGCCGCCGCAGCTCGTCGCGCAGTCGCCACAGTGCATGGAGTCGCCCGCCAGATCCACGCACGCGCCTCCGCAGGCAGCGAGCGCTGCGCTGCAGCCCGTCCTGCAGGTCCCGCTGTCGCAGACCTCGCCGCTCGCGCAGCTCGTCGCGCAGTTGCCGCAATGCGCCGGATCGCTCCCCAGATCGACGCAGCTACCGCAGTCGAAAGTCCCGCTCGGACAGGTACAGCCGGCGGAACCGGAACAGATCATGCTCGCGGTGCATTGCGTGTCGCAACCGCCGCAATGGCTCACGTCGCTATCGAAGTCCACGCACGAGGCGCCGCAGGCGCTGAGACCCGTCGTGCACCCGGCGCTCGTACAGACGCCAAGGTCGCACGCCTCGTCCGCCCCGCACTGCATGCCGCAAGCGCCGCAGTTGCTCACGTCGCTCGCGAGGTTGACGCACGTTCCCGCACAGTCGACCTGCCCGAGCGCGCAGCCACTCGCTGACGTGCCGCCGCTTCCGGACGTGCTGCCCGCCTCACCCAGGCTGCCCGCGAACGAACCACTCACACCACCGGATGTGCCGGGCTCGTTGCCCGTGCCGCCCGCGCTGCTCGCATTGCCGGCGTTCGCCGCCGTTCCTCCCGTGCCGGCCTTCGCCCGGCCGGCCGCGCCGAGCCCGGCGGTCGCGGCGCCGCCACCCTGCCCTGCCGCGGCGCCCGAAGTCCGCGTGCCCGGGCTCTCGCTCCTGCCACCGCAGTGAACCTGTAAGGCGGCCGCAAGGAGCAGGGTGATACCGGCGAAACGGAAATGATGCTTCAAGAAGGCCTCTTGGTAGTGACGAGCTGCGCGACCGAGCTCGCATGTCGGGAGACACGGGAGCGTTCGGTCAGTGGCGGCGCTGCCCCAATTTTTTGGGGTGCGCGGAAAACAGGTGGGAGTGACACCCCTCATCGCACTCAACGTCGTATGCGGAGGTGGTGGTGCGCGGCTGTCGCTTCAGCGGCGCACGACGCGGGCTGCGATCGGGATCGAAAAGGAAACGGGGTCCGGCTGCGGGCCGAAGTTCGTGGCGCGCGCGATGGCCAGGATGCACGAGCCGATCGGCTGTCCCGTCATACTCCCCGGATCGAGGGACGCGGAGGAGACGTGCCCGTCGCGCTCGACGTTGAAGCGCACGGTGACCCGCGGCGGCCCCTCGGAGCCCGTGGGATTCTGCTGGAAGCAGCGTTGAATCGCCGCTTCTTGGCGCTGGAAGGCGCGCGCGATCGAACCGCTGCGCGAGGGTGAGGCCGAGCCCGTCGGCGCGGCCCGGGGCGCGGGGCCGTGTGCCGTGGCGGCCGATTCGGCCGGAGAGGCCGGCGTTGCCAGCTCGGCTGGTTGCTCGACGGCGGCGCTCGCCGTGGGCGGCGCAGTCTCCGGATCGGACTGCTTCTCGACGACGATGAGCTTCTGCGCGCCGTCGGGCGCGGGTCGCAACACCACACTCAGTAGCGCGGCCACGGCCGCAATCGCCGCGAGCGCGGAGATGCCCAGCAAAGTCCAATTGACGCCCGACTTCGGTGCGGGAGCTGCGGCCGGCGTGAGCGGTGACACCGTGGTGGTCTCCGCGGGCGGGCCGAGGCGCTTGGTGACGGCGCTCCGTATTTCGGGCGGCGAGGAGCTCAGGGATACGACCGAAGTTTCTTCCGTGTCCTGCGCGTCCCGCCACGACGCATCGCGCACCGAGAGCGGCTCGATCCCAAGGAGCTTCGGCATCTCGCCGAAGAAGTCCTGCTCGATCTGCTGGCTGAAATCTTGCGCGGCGTCGCGCTCCGACCAGGTCGAACCCCGGCGCAGCGTCTCCGCGAACTCGTTTGCGCTGCGAAACCGTTCGTCGGGCTGCTTCGACATGGCCCGAGCGATGGCTCGATCGAGCTCGGGGGGTACGTCGGGCCGCAACACGGACACGGACGGTGGCTCGAGCGTGAGAATGCGCGTGATGGTCTGCGCCGTTTCGGTCCCCTTGAACGGGTGGGTTCCCGTGAGGAGCTGGTAGAGCAGCACGGCGCAGGCGTATTGATCGCAGCGCCCGTCGACCGGATCACCATGCAGCACCTCGGGAGCACTGAAGGGGAGCGTGCCGCGGAACATGCCCTGCTGCGTCTCGAACTCGTCGTCGTCGGTGCGTGCGATGCCGAAATCAGCCAGTTTGACGCGGCCCTGCGAATCGATGAGGACGTTACCGGGCGAGATGTCGCGGTGGATGATGCCGTACGGGGTGCCGTCGGGCTGCGTGAGCCGATGGGCATAGTCGAGCGCATCGAGCACGCCGAGCGCGACGTGGATCGCGTGACGGACGGGCACGCTGCCCCGCGCCTCCTTCACGTAGCGGAACCACTGGCCAAGGTTATAGCCGTGCACGTACTCGAGCACCATGACGTGGGTGCGCTCGACTTGGCCGAAGTCGATCACGGCCACGATGCCGGGATGCTGCAGGTGAGACACGATGCGCGCCTCGCGCGCGAACAGTTGCTCGCCCTCGCCTCCGTCTCGCGGGTGAGCGAGCAGCGTCTTGATCACGACGGGCTTCGAGAACCCCGCCGCGCCCTCTACGCGACCGAGGTACACGACGCCCATCCCGCCCCGCGCGAGCGGTCGCACCACGCGGTAACGCCCGAGTACCACGCGCCCCGACAGCGAAACTTCGGCTTCGGGAGCGCGGCTAGCGGGCACAGCGCCTCAGATAGTAGTGCACTCCCCGCTGCGGCTGCGCGAAACGAATCGCGAGCGCGCCGAGCCCTGCCGGTGCGGAAGCCGTGGTCGAAAAGCGATTCTGGGCGTCCTGCGTCAGCACGTCGCCTCCGATGCTGACGGACCAGCCGGGCAGCGCCGTGCCCGCGACCTGAACGGACTGACCGGGGGCGAAGCTGCCGTCGTTCGGCGCGCTGATCGATGCCGTGGGCGCGGCGTTGTCGAAGCGGATGGCGAGGCTCGTCGTGCGCGAGCGCGCTCCCGCTCCCTCGAACGTCAGCGTATGATCGCCTTCGAGCAGGGCGCCCGGCGTGAACGCGAAGCTCGCGGTCCGCGACGAATAGCTCTTGCTCCCGTTCGGCGAGCTCACGCGCAGCGTGTAGCCGTCGGCGGCAGGCGCGTTCGGCCAACGCACCGAAATGCGGGGAAGCAGGCTTTGGTAGAGCACGGTGTAACGGCGGCCGTCGGTGTCGACATCCGTCGCCGGCGCGCTCTTCGCGAGCTGCCGCGAGCCGGCATCGGCGACGACGGCGATCGTCCCTTCGCCGATCTTGTCGCCCCGTTCACCCTTCGCGTCAACGCAACGCAGGACGTAATGATGGCTCCCCGGCGCGAGCGCTGCGCTCACTTGCGCCTCGCCGATGGTTTCGGGGGCACGGCCGTGTCCAGAGCCGAACGAGAGGACAGCGCTGCCGGCGCAGCGTCCGGCCGTGAGCACGCCGACGGCCGTCGGTGGCCTCGGATCGTGAATCACGAGCGAATCACCAGGGTGCACGAGCAGATCCACGCGCTCCGGCCCGCGCGCGGAAGGCAACGACGCCGCGGCCGCGCCCGACCCGCTGGGCGCGCTCGCGCTATCGACCGTCGTTGCGGCCGAGGCGGCGGGCGCCGGCGGTGCGCTCGAGTCCCCGGCGGCGGCGGAACTGCTCGGTGCCGTGGCGGGCCCGTGCCGGAGCGGTTGTTCGAAGCGTACGTCGACGGCGTCGCCGACCTCGAGCTGCCAGCGCTGCCCGTTGCGGAGGACCTCGGCCGAACCGATCGTCACCTCGACGCGGGTCGCGTTGTCTCCACGCGAAAACCGCAGCTGTCCGTGCGGAGCGAGCCGCGCCGTGCCGACTTCGGTCTCCACCTCGAGCGGCTCGTCTGCGGCGTCGAGCGTCGCCTGGCCCATCTCGAGCGCGATGCGCGCGTGACGCGGGTCGGACGCGTGGTCGAGAAAGCGCAATAACGTGCGCGGTTCGAGTGCAAGGCGCTCCTTCTCGAGCAGGCGCAGCAGCGCCGTGGAGTTCGCCGCGGTGCGAACGCCGTCGCCCACGACGAACTTCGCGCCGACCGCGGCGCCCTCCCAGCTGCCCGGAGCGGCCGCGTGATCGCGCTCGGCGCTGCCGGAAATGCCGACCAGCGTCGCCACGCTACGATCGCGCGAGTGACAGCTCGAGAGCGCCAGCAAGACGAGGGCGAGCAGACGAACCAACAGTCTCCGGCCGGGGCGGGTCATCGCTGTTTCACGAGCTCCGCGTTCAGAATCACCACGCCCTCGGCATCGACGCTGACGTGCCGCCGCTGCGGAGCGTAGCCGGGAGCTTCGATGACGACGTCGTAGCTGCCGGGCGGCAGATCGACTTGGAACGCGCCGTTCGCGTCACTCGTCGCCTCCACGCCGACCGGCTCGACGCGAACCTTCGCCACGATACCGTGACCGCCGAGGTTACGGATGAGCCCCCGCACCTGGCTCGGCGGCGGTAGCGGCGTGAGCACCACCTCGAGTTGCAAAGGAGTGCCGGCTTCGATCCTGACCGGCTGCTCGAACGGCCGGAACCCCGTGGCCTCCACGTGCAACGTCGCGCTGCCCGCGGCGACGTGATCGCGACGATAGCGTCCGCCGGTGTCGTGGCTGAGCTCGGTGCGTGTGTTGCCGATGTCGATGACGGCGGTAGCGGCGGTCACGGGTACATTCCCCTCGTCGTGGACGCTGATCTCCACGGCTGCGTCGGTCGGGAGCGCCACCGCGGCAGGCGCGACCGGCGCCGGTCGAGCGGCATGTGGCGGAACCGCCGGCTCGGCGGCGAGCGGGACGGCGGCGGGCAGGAAGGAATAGCGGACACCCGCGAGTACCGAGAGTCGCGGCTCGTTCGGCACGAGCGGAGCGGTCGGCGTGAGATCCGGCTTTGCGCTGAGCGACACCACGCCGAGGAGCTCGAAGCCGAGCGCCGGCGTGAGCGCGTACCTCGAGCCCGCCGCGAGCCGCAGGGGCGATTGCGAGAGTGGTGGCGCGTCCCGCCCGACGAGTAGATCGGTGGACACTTCACCGATGATTTCGCTTTTGCCGAGCGGCACACCGACACCAACGCCGAGCAGCACCGCGTCGAAGTCGCTGAGTCCGAGAGCGAGCCGGTCGCCGGGGCCAAGCTCGGCCGCGTGCTCGCCCGCAGCGTGCGTGCGGTCGAAGCGAAAGCCGAACGCGCTCGCGATCCGCACCTTGCCGACTCGGACTCCGGCGAGCGCGCTCGTGTCGAGCGATGCCGCGCCAAGCATCGTGCTCGCCTTCTCCGCGCCGGGCACCCAGCCTTTGAGCTCAAAGCCGAACCGGTAGGCTCCCGCCGTGAGCGAGGCGCGTCCGAACAGACCGACATTCAGCACCTCACCGGAGTCGTGACGATGAAGATCGTAGCGGCCATCGACGACGGTGCCTACCCCAAGCCAGCTTGCGACCGGGAGCGCACCTGCGAGGCGCAGGGAGAGCCGGTGGTGCGCTCCGTCGTCCGTATTTTGGGGTTCCGTGTAGCCATAGCCGAGCGTCGTTGCCAGCGCGGGGTGCCCCGCCTCGGCAAAGCCGACGCGATGGAGGCCGGGCTCAGCGTCCGAAGCCGGCACTTCTTGCTCGGCCGCGCGCGCCGGCGTCGACAATGCCAGCGTCGCCAGCAGGGCAGAGCTCACGCGCGCCGACCACACTTCGAGTGAGTGGGGGCGCGCGCCTCGGTTTGTCATGTCCTTCACGATTTGGAAAGCGCCGCACGTTCGCGAGCAGCTTCACTATATCTAAGAGGATAGCGTGCGAGTGGCCGTGCCTGGAACGCTCGAGACCTGATTCGGATGCGCTTTCCCTACTGGGGACGACATGTGTGCGCGTTCAACGCGAAACTGGTTGAGGGCCCGATCAAGAGCGCTATGCTCGAGGAGCATGCGCTTGCGCCGAGCCGCGCTCTGGGGGCTGGTCGGCTGTGCCGTCGGCGCCGGTTGTCGTGCGAACTACGACCTCGTGCGGGTGTCGGTCGGCGCGGGAGCCACTGCGGGAGCCGGCGGTGCAGGCGCGACATCCGGAGGAAATGCGGGACTGGATCAGGCAGCGGGCGCAGGCGATACGCCCCCGATCGGCGAGGCCGGTGCTTTCAGCGCGGGCGGCGAGGGAGCGACCGGCGGCACGAGCGGCGTGAGTTCGGGCGGCGACAGCGGAAGCGGCGACACGTCCACAGGGGGCAGCGGCGGAACGAGCGGCAGCAAGAACAGCGGTGGCACGGCCGGAAGCTCGGGGCTCGCGGGCAGCGCAACCGGCGGTACCACCAGCGCGGGCGGATCTGCTGGCACGGGTGCAAGCGGCGCTGGTGGCTCGAGCGGCGCTGGTGGCTCGAGCGGCGCTGGTGGCTCGAGCGGCGCTGGTGGCTCGAGCGGTGCTGGTGGCTCGAGTGGTTCGAGTGGCGCTGGCGGTTCGAGTGGCGCTGGCGGTTCGAGTGGCGCGGGCGGTTCGAGTGGCGCGGGCGGTTCGAGTGGCGTCGGCGGCTCGAGTGGCGCGGGCGGTTCGAGTGGCGTCGGTGGTTCGAGTGGGAACGGCGGCTTCGCGGGAGCCTCTAGTTTGGGAGACTGCAAAGCGGGCAGCTACGGCACCCACGCCTATTTGTTCTGCAACGTGAAAGTGAGCTGGACGGCCGCGCGCGACAACTGCGCGTCCATCGGCATGGCGCTCGGCCGCATCGATGACGCCGGTGAAGATCAGTTCATTGCCGACAACCGCTACGTGACAAATCCGATCGCGGGCATCTGGTTCGGGGCCAATGACATCGCCGTCGAGGGCGAGTGGCGCTGGCTCGACGGGAGCCTATTCTGGTTGGGCGGCAAGACCGGGACCGCTCAAAACGGTCTTTACCAGAATTGGTACATACAGACTCAGCCCTCCGCCCAGCAATCGAACAGGGACTGCGGCGTCCACGACGTCGGCAGTAGCATCGGGTGGTACGATTCGGATTGCACGCTGCTCAAAGAATACGTCTGTGAGTCGCCGTAGCTCCGCTTCCCAATCGATTCGCCGCACCAGCATCGCTTGGTGCGCACGACAGACAAGCGAACGACTCGCAACGACGCGACCAACCAACGAGTGTTCAACTTTGCCGCGTGAGCTCGACGATTCGACCCGCCGGGGACAGACTATCCCATGACGCGCCTCGCTCCGGTGTTCATCGCCGTGCTACTCACCGCGTGCCCGAACAAGACGGAGCGGAAAGGTCCCGAACCACAGCGCTGCGAGCGCTTCGGACAGCCGTGTGAATTCTCCCCGGGCAAGCTCGGCAGCTGCGTCGAACGCACGGGCTGCACCGGGCCCAATTGCCTCATCTGTCAGTCGCAGCACTAGCCGTCCGCTGCGGAAGGTTGGGTCTCGACCTTGGCTCGGCCGAGTGAAGGGGACGCTAAAAAGTCACCGCTTCTACCCTCCGTGGTAGGAGGCGGTGCATGAGCGACGAGCCGGACAGCGACCAGGACCTCTCGATTCAGCAGTGTGATCCCGTCGGAAAGGCTCCGGAAGGGCGCGTGCGCTGCCGCGTGCTCCGCGGCGACGATGCGCTCGGTGAGTTCGTGCTCGTCCGCTCCGACGACGGTTGGCTGCCGATCCCGGTGCCGGGTTCGCCCCACGAGGGCTTGCTGCACACCACGGCCATCGACTTTGCTCGTGAGGTGAACGAAGGCCGCGCCACGCTCGACTAAACCCGACGCGCGAGGCCCGGCAGCGCTTTTCAGCCTCCGACGCACGGCGCCTGGAGTTGGCCAAACTTCAAGCGTCGACGCGGGCCGTGTTACCGTAGCGCGTGCACGCGGGCACGCCGCTCGCGCCGCGCACACGGGGTGGTAACTGGCTGGTAACTGAGCCGGAATCGCGCCCTCAGACTGCAAGAAATCCGCCGTTTCTGACGTCGGCACGTGCCTTGCTAACGGTCCCGCCATGGTAACCGGACGGCTGCGGTTCTCTGTTCTTGGCTTCGTGGCATTGGGGGCGTGCGGCGGGCATTCCGTCCCGAGCCCGGGCAATTCAAGCGCGGGCTCGGGTGGTTCGAGCCCCGGCAGCTTCGCTCCAAGCGCGGGAACGAGCGGCGCGCCCGCGCCTTCGTTGAATGACGATTCCGCTGCGAAGATGGCCAGCGCCGAAGCCGAACCTCGCGAGCCCGCCGACTCGCCGAGCGCAGGCGGAAGCGGAGTCGGAACGGCGGGCGCCTCCGCAGTGTCCGCGGGGGGAACGCCCGGAGTGGCAACCGGCGGCGCACCGGGCGCAGGGGGGCAAGCAATGCCACTGCCCAACCCAGCGCCCGTGCCGAGCGACTCGCCGCCAACGGACGGAGCCTCGCGTGACCCTGCACCCACGCCGAAGACGTACCCGCAACACGGGTTCGTCGTGCACGAGTGGGGGACGAACACGGTGGTGAGCGCGTCGAACGGTACGCTGGAAGTGGGCCTCCACCACGAGGAGGAGGATTTACCGGGGTTCGTTTACGATCGGCTGAAGACGGCGGTAGGCCAGACGGACGCGCTCGAGCGGGCTGGCGGCATCGACGTGAAGATGGAGACGCCGGTGCTCTATTTTTATTCGAGCGCGACGCAGACGGTGCATGCGCGCGTGGATTTTCCGAACGGGGTCCTGACGCAGTGGTACCCGGGGGTGGTCGGCTTCAAGCCGCCGCTCCTGTGGGAGGACCTCAACGCCGAGCAGCGAAATCCCCCTCGGGATCCCGCGCTCGATCCGGCGATTGCCATCAGCGCGCCGTACTGCAACGACCATTACCGCCGCGGCGGGATGCTCGATTGGGGGGCGTTCGAGCTGCTCACCGCGCCGCCGGCCGAACGAGCGCTGCCGGCGGCGCCAATCGACGAATTCGCATGGAGCTACGCGCGTGAGGTGGCGTCGAACGCGGTGCGCTTTCCCGACGGAGAGACCGAGAAGTTCCTGTTTTACCGCGGGCTTTCGAACGTCGAGCTGCCGGCGAAGACGCTGGCGAGCGGTGCCGGACATCTGAGCATCGACAATGTCTCGAGCGCACCGCTCGGTCCCGTCTTCGTCGTCGACGTGACGGCGGAGAGCGGCGCGTTCAGGGTCGCAGCGGCAGGCGTCGGCGCCGGTGCGACCGGCGCGCTCGAGGTGCCAGCGGAGAGTGAGCGACAGCCGCTCGACGCGTTCACGGCGGCCCTCGGCGACGCAGTGACGAGCGCGCTGGATGCCACCGGGCTCTATCATGATGAGGCCGTCGCGATGGTGAACACGTGGCGGCGCCAATGGTTTTTGACACCAGGGCTGCGCGTCTTCTACCTGGCTCCCCAGATCTGGACGGATGCGGTATTGCCGCTCACGCTCGATCCGATCCCTGACGAGCTCGTGCGGGTGATGGTGGTGCGAGTGGAGCTTTTGACACCCGAAGTGGAGGCGGAGGACGCCCGAGCGGTGGAGCTACTCGCCACCGACGCCACGAGCGCTCGCGCCCACTTCGAGGCGCTCGGGCGCTTTGCCGAACCGCGGCTCCGGCGCGCCTTGGAGCTTGCGCCTTCAGCGGCGGGTGACGCCTATCTGAACGAGTTTGCGCCGCAAGTTCCGCGCGCTTCGGAGCTTTAGAACTGGCTCGGGTCGCACGCCGGGCACGTGTTTTTTGAGCTAGTAGTATTGGTGAGCTAACGATGATGCGTCGAGACGCAGCCCCGACGCTTTCTCATTCGCGGTACGTGGCGGGTGAGGTGCTCGGGGAAGGTGCGCAAGGCGTCGTCTTGCGCGTGACGGATCGCGAGGCGCCGGAGCGGGCACTGGTCGCCAAGGTGTGGCGAGCGGGGCGCTTTCCGGAGGCGGCCTTGCGCGGAGAATTTGCGCTGCTCGCGCGGTTATCGTTGCCCGGCGTGGTGCGCGCGCACGACTTCGGCGTCGATGAACGGACGAGCGCGCCGTTTCTGGTCGAAGACTGCGTGGCGGGCCTCGACGCCGGGAAATACCTGGGCCAGGCGGAGCCCGAGGGACGCTCGTCGCGCGTTCGATTCCTGCTCGCCGGCACGCTGCGGGCGCTCGTCGGACTGCACGAGGCCGGGTTCGTGCACGGCGATCTCAAACCTCAGCACGTGAAGGTGACCGCCGCGGGCGAGGTGGTGCTGCTCGATCTCGGTAGCGCCGCACTGGCCGCCGCCCGAACGACGGGGATCGGTACGACCGGTTACATGGCCCCAGAGCTCGCGGCGGGCGCGGCCGCGAGCGTGGCGTGCGACCTCTACGCGCTGGGCGCGTTGGTGTTCAAGGCGATCACGGGTGAACACGCCGTCGCGGGAACGCGCGCGCTGAAATTGGCCGCCCCATGGCTTGCTGCACGCGAACGCGAGCTCGTCGAGGCGCTCCTCGCGTTGCATCCACGCGACCGCCCCGCGGACGCGGGCGACGCTCTGTCTCGCCTCACCCACGCTGCGGACGTCGAAAAAACCGCGTTCGGAGTCGCCGCGCCGATGGGTCGAGAACGCGAGCTCGCCGAGCTGCTCGCTCCCGCGACGACGCGCGTCCGGTATCTCACCGGCCCGAGCGGCATCGGCAAGAGCCATCTCGCGCGCGAGCTTTGGGTGCGCACTTTGCTTTCGGGTCGCGACGCGCGACGACTCACCCTGGCGCAGCTCGACGATGCCACCGTGGGCAAGCTCGTGACCTTCTTCCGTGGCGACGCGCAGGCGTGGCCGTTCGGAGAACTTCCCGCGGGCGGACTGCCGTGCTTGCTCGTCCTCGATGCGCTCGAGAGCGCCCCGGGCGATCTCGGCGACGCGCTCGAGGCATTTCGCTGTCAGTCCGGCAGTGGCGGCTCGCTCGAGGTCGTCGCCGTGCGGCGTGAAGCCCCGCCCGGCGCACCGGCGCTGCCGCTCGGACCGCTCGACGACGGCGATTTCAGAGAGCTCGCGCGCCGGCTCGGGTACGGGACACCGGAACAAGTGGCGCTGGCCGTGAGCGTGGGGCGCGGCAATCCGGGCTGGCTGCTTTCGCTACGGGGAGGCGCTCCGGCGACGCGCGAGATGGTGCTCGAGCGCTTGCAAGCACTCGACGCGGGCACGCGTGAGGTCGTGGCGGCAATCGCGCTCGCGGGCGGTGAGTTGCCCGAAACTGCACTCCGCACGCTCACGCCCTGGCCCGAGAACCTGGTGCCGTTGAGTCTGTCGCGCGCCTTGGAAGCGGGGCTCGTGGTGCGCGGCGTCGATGCGCAAGGCATGACCTATCGCCTGTCGTCGCTCGAGCTCGGCGCGGAGCTCGTTTCCGCGCTGTCCTCTTTCGAAGGCGTCGATCGCATCGCTCAACTGGTGCTTGCCGAGCCGAACCCTCCGGTGCGCCGGTTGCTTGCGGTAGCGAGCGCCCCGTGCCCGCCCGAGCGCCGCGAGGAGCTCCTCGCCCGAGCAGCCGAAGCGGCGCGCACGCACGGGCTGCGCGGCGATGAAATCGAGGCGCTGCTCGCGCTCTTGGCGCGCGCCGAGCAGCGCCGTCCGGAGCTCTTGTTGCGACTCGAGCGGCTGCTGCGCGATTCCGGCTCACCGGGCGCGCATCCCGAAGTGCTGGCGTGGCTCGAGCAGGCCGCCGAGGCGGAGCCGCGCCTGGCTCCACTCGTGCTGCGGCGCCAAGCGGAGCGGGCCGCTCGCGCCGGAGACGCCGAGCGCGCCGCTCTGCTCGTTTCGAAGGCAGAGACTCGGGCGGCGGAAGCCGGGGACGCCGTGGCGAGCGGGCTCGTCCACGCGAGCGCCGGCGCGATCGCGCTGTACCGCGCCGATTGGCCGCTCGCCGAGCGCGAGCTCGAGACGGCGCGCGCCCTGCTCGCGCGCGCCGATTGCAGCGACGCGGAAGAGCTCGCTCGTCTCGAGCACAACGCGGGGGTCGTGGACCTCTACGCCGAACGCTTCGAGCCCGCGATTGGCAAGCTCGAACGGGCGCTCGGGATGAAGCGCGCGCTCGGCGACAGCGGCGGCGTGCGCGCATGCCTATTGAACCTGGGACTCGCGCTGACCCGCTGCGGGCGCTTCGAACAAGCCGAGGCGGCGCTCGACGAGGCCATCGCGCTCGCGCGTTCTCTCGGGCAGGGACCGGGTGAAGCCTGGTGTCTTTCCGCGCGCGTCGATCTCGAGGTTCGGCGCAGCGACGTCGCCGCGGCGGAGCGCTGGCTCGCGCTCGCCATGACGCGGAGGGACGTGGCGCCCGCCCAGGTGCAGGCGGATCTCGAGCTCTTCGCACTGGAAGTGGCGCTCGCGCGGGGCAACGCGCCGCGCGTGCTCGAGCGGCTCGCGACGGTGTCCGTCGAGCTCCTGGCTTCGGACGCGTCGATCGGGAGCAAGGCGCTGCTCGTCGAGGCGGAAGCGCGACTCGCTTCGTTGCCTTCGCAACCGCGGCGTGCGGCCCGGCTCGCCGCGCGGGCGCTGCGGATCGCTCTCTCCGCACGACTCGGCGAGCTCGAGCGTCGCGCGCGGCACGTGCTCGCCACGGCTCGGCCGAGAAGCCCCGCGCGGCCGGCGACGCGACCTCCGATACAGCCGCCGTCAGGCTCGCTCGGCTGGTCCTGGCTGCGCGAATTGGCGGCGGGGCTCGACGGTGCCACGGCGTGCGTCGCGCTCTGTTCGCTCTACGTGAAGGAGACGGCGGCCGAGCGCGCGCTGCTCGGCGTGGTGGAACGCGGCGAGCTCGTCTTTGCGCGCGGTGCCGACGGCGACGGCTTCGAGCTCTCCAATGCCTCGGCGCGCTTCGACGCGGATTTCTTGCGCTGGTTGCTCGACTCGAGCGGCGCCATCCATCAGCGGCACGTCGGCTCGGGCTCCCGCATCGCAGCGCACGCGCCGCTCGCAGGCGGGCGGCGCGTCGTCGTCCTCGTCGAGCACCGCTATCGAATCGGCCATTTCGACAGCGTCGAGACCGAGCGGCTCGACCGTTGGCTCACGTTGGCGCAGCTCGCGCTCAGGTTCGTTCCGAGCGCGGAACCCAACGCTCCGTCGACGCCCGCCCGCGACGACCACGACACGACCACCCGTGAGCCCGCGCTCCGGCCACGTCGCTCGTTCCCGGAGATCGTGGGCCGAAGTCCGGGGCTCGAAAGCGCGCTCGCGCGTCTCGACGCCGCGATCGACAGCCGCTTGCCCGTGCTCGTCCTCGGCGAGACGGGCACGGGCAAGGAGCTCTTCGCGCGGGCGCTGCACGAGCGGGGCCCCCGAGCCGGCCACCCCTTCGTGGCCGTCAACTGCGCAGCCATCGCCGATAACCTGTTCGAGGCGGAGCTCTTCGGTCACGTCCGCGGCGCATTCACCGGAGCCGAGCGAGCGCGTCCCGGATTACTCGCCGAAGCGGAAGGCGGAACGCTCCTTTTCGACGAGATCGGCGAGCTCAATCCCGCGCGCCAAGCCACGCTCTTACGGCTGCTCGAAACGGGCCTTTACCGACCCGTCGGCGGTGACGGCGAGCGCGCGGCGGACGTGCGCATCGTCGCGGCGACCAACCGCGAGCTCGAGCGCGAAGTGGAACGCGGCGGCTTCCGCCGGGACCTCTGGTTTCGCCTGAACGTGCTCGAAATCCGCGTGCCGAGCCTGCGCGAACGCGCGACCGACATCCTGCTGCTCGTCGATTTCTTCCTCGCGCAAAGCGGCGCCCGAGCGCGTCTCTCCGACGCAGCGCTCGCTCACCTCGCCGGCTATGCCTGGCCGGGCAACGTTCGCGAGCTCGAGCACGTGATCTTGCGCCTCGCGAGCTCCGGCTCGATGAGCATCGATGTTCCAGACTTGCCGCGCGAGATCCGTCGCTCCACGCCACGTCAGCCGCCCGCGCTGCATGTCATCGACTCCGAAGCCTCTTCCGAACGTGCCGAAGTCGAGCGGGCGCTCGCCCGCGCCGGGGGAAACATCACGCGCGCCGCGCAAGCTCTCGGCATGACGCGCCATGGACTGAAGAAGCGGATGCTGCGGCTGGGCCTCCGTACGCGAGGAGCCGTTCATGAAGGCTAAACTTGCGGCCCGGATCGCGCTCGTGGGCAGCGCTTTTGCCGCTGCGAATGGCTGCGCGGCGAGCGAGGACATCGGTTCGCCGCGAGGCGCGCGCGCGGGTGAGAGCGCGGTAGCGGGCGGGGCGGGCACGGTAGGCGGTGCGGCCGGTCGTGGCGTCGTCGGTGGCATCGGCGGGAGTTCACAGGAGGGCGGCGCTGCAGGCGGCGGTGGGCACGCGGCCGCGTACGGGGGCGCACTCTCGCAAGCAGGATTCGCTTCGGGCGGGATCAGCGCAAATGCGGGCAACGGTGGGCAGACCGGCGGGACCGCGGGCCTGAGCGGCGGGGAGGCGGGAGAGCAGACGGCGGGGTTCGCTGGCGGTGCCGGCGAACCCGCCGTCGACTCGCGGACGTGTGCGCAAGCGGCGAGCGGCATCGCCATCACGCCGAACTGGGATCCGCTCGGCTATGCCCCTTACGCGCTGCTCGATTGCACGCTGGCTTATGTCGACACCGACGGCGCGCTCGAGCTACGCAATCTCGCGACCGGGAGCGAGCGCACGCTCGCGGCGAGCGAGGAGCTTGCGTCACGCCCGACGCTCGCACCCGGCGTCGTCGCCTGGGAGGTACAAATCGACGGGCGCTCGCAGGTCCGCGTTTTCGACGGCACGCGGACGACGACGCTGACCGGAGCGTTCGATCACGCCGGCGAACCCCGCGCGAGCGACGGAACCGTCGTCTTCACGGCGTGGATCGGCGAGGACCCGACGGGGGATACCGACGTCCTGCTCTTCGATCTCGAAACCGGCAACACCGAAGTCGTGTTCGGCGGCCCCGCCCAGCAGCGTTTCGCCGACGTAACGCCGGAGTTCGTCGCCGCCAGCGATTTCATCGAAGATCCGGCCGGGCACTTCGACGAACGTTCGTCGCTCTCCGACATCGCGCTCTTCGACCGCCGCTCCGGAACCCAAACGCGCCGGATCCGCGAAGGCAAACAAGCCTTCCCCGTCCTCGGCGAAAACGGTGCGCTCGGCTACCTCGAGTGGAGCGCGTCACATCCCGAACCCAAGTTCGGCGGCTTCACCCTGCTCGTCGGCCGCGCCGAAGGCGCGCCTACCGACGACGTGCTCGTCCGCGTGATCCAATCGGATCCCAAGTACGTGAGACCGGCCGCTCACGGCGACTACCTCGATTTCGTCGATCGCTCGAGCGGCGCACCCCTGCTCTACCGAACCCACTTCGACACGCCCCACGAGCTCTACACGACCACGCCTCTCGACAGCGTCGATCTGCTCGGCCCCGTCGCGCTGCCGGAGTTCACCCTGCTCGGCATCGCTCGGACGACGGGCATCGAGCTCGGCCTGGTAGCTCGTTAGATTCGGAACCGCCCGGGCAACGCTTTTCAGCCTACGACGCACGTCGCCTGGAGTTGGCCAGACCTCAACGTAGCAAGGCCGTGGACCGCGTTCACTCAAGGGAATCATGAAATCGAGCCCGACGGCCCTGTTCTGCTCGAGGTTGGGCAGGTCTGCGATTCCCGCGGTTGCAGGCAACGGTTCCGTCGGCAGCGCACTAAAACCGCGGCGCGAGCGACAAGTGGGGCGCGTTGTCACTCGAACGCTCGCGCATCGCCTTGGACGCGGTCCGCAAATTGCGTAAACCGTCGCATGGCGACTTTCCCGGCTGAGGTACTGGCGGAAGCGGCGACGATCGCACGCGGGCTTGCGATCGATGCCGTTCAGGCGAGTCAGAGCGGGCATCTTGGCTTGCCGCTCGGATGCGCGGAGATCGGCGCGGTGCTCTTCGGGCACGCGCTGCGCTTCTGCCCGAAACATCCGGAGTGGCCCAATCGGGATCGCTTCGTGCTCTCGGCAGGGCACGGGTCGATGTTTCTTTATGCGTGGTTGCATCTGAGCGGGTACCCGGAGATGACGCTCGAGGAGATTCGCCGGTTCCGGCAGCTGCACTCGAAGACGCCGGGGCACCCCGAGGTGACCCACGCGCCTTCCGGGGTGGAGACGACGACCGGTCCGTTGGGGCAAGGCGTCGCCAACGCGGTCGGGATGGCGGTGAGCGCCAAGATGGCCGAAGCGCGCTTCAACACGAAGGAGCACGTGATTTTCGATCATCGGATCGTGTGCCTCGCGGGCGACGGCTGCATGCAAGAAGGCGTCGCGATGGAGGCGCTCGAGTTCGCCGGCCACCAAAAGCTCGACAATCTGATCCTGATTTACGACTCGAACGACGTGACGCTCGACGCGATGGCGCGCGAGACGCAGAGCGAGGACACGGCGGCGCGGCTCGCCGCGATCGGGTTCGAGGTTCAGACGATTCCGGGCAACGAGATGGCGCGCTTTCTCGAGGCGTTCGAGCGAGCCAAGGCAGCGGCGGGCAAGCCTCAATGCATCATCGCGCGAACGCTGATCGGCAAGGGCATCCCCGAGATCGCCGGTACCGCCAAGGCGCACGGAGAAGCCGGTGCGAAGTTCGGCACCGCCGCGCGTGCCGCGCTCGGATTGCCGGCCGAGCCCTATTACGTCTCACCCCGAGTGCGCGCCTATTTCGACGAACGCTCCGAGCGCTCGAACCAGGCGCACGCGACTTGGGAACGCACGTTCGCCGCGTGGCAAACCGCAAATCCGTCGCTCGCCGCCGAGCTCGCGACGGCGCCCGGCTACGCCCATCCGTCGGAGGGCGCGGTGCAGCAGGCGCCCGCCACGTCGGAGCTGCTCGACGCCGTGCCTCCCTTCCCCGAGGGCGTGCGACTCGCGACACGCAAGGCTTCGCAAGACGTGCTGCAGGCTGTCGCCGCGCGCACGCCGCTCTTGATCGGCGGGAGCGCGGATCTGTACGGCTCGACCTTGAATTACATCGGCGACGCCGCCAAAGCAGCGGACGACTTCAACCCTTCGCACCGCGCGGGCAAAAACATCCGCTTCGGCATTCGCGAACACGGCATGTGTTCGATCCTGAACGGCATCGCGGTCCACGGCATCTTTCGCGCGAGCGGCGCGACGTTCCTGGTCTTCGCGGATTACGCGCGGCCTGCGATTCGTCTCGCCGCATTGAGCCACCTGCCCGTGATCTACATCTTCACGCACGACAGCGTCGGCGTCGGGGAGGATGGGCCCACGCATCAACCGGTCGAGACGCTGCCGGGACTGCGCGTGATTCCGAATCTCGACGTGATCCGTCCGGCGGATGCAGAAGAGACGGCGGGGGCTTACGTCGCCGCGCTCGAGCGGACGGACGGACCCACGTTGCTCGCCCTCACGCGGCAAGTCGTGCCAGCCCTGGACGAGATCCCACTGCGTACGCGGCGCGAAGGCGTTCTGCGCGGCGGCTATGTCGCCCTGGGCGAGACGGCGCCGCTCGAGCTCGTGCTCTTGGCTTCCGGCAGTGAGCTCGCGCTCGCGCTCGAGGCCGCAAAAAAGCTCGGTCCCGGCACGCGCGTCGTCAGCCTGCCTTGCTTTTCGCGCTTCGATAGACAGCCCAAGGCATACCGCGAAGAGGTGCTGCCGCGGGCGTGCCGGACACGTCTCGCGGTGGAAGCGAGCGTGCCGTCGACGTGGGCGCCGTACGTCGGGCTCGACGGCGCTGCGATCGGCATTCCGCGCTTCGGGCTGTCCGCGCCGGGCGCAGCGGTCATGAAGGAGCTCGGGATTACCGAAGAGCATGTACTCGAGGCCGCGCGAGCGCTCGTCGCCTCTCGGCCGGCGGCCGGTGCCTAGGCCCAGGGGACTTCCAGCTCGCGCGTCGTGAACTCCCTAGCCCTCCGCCCCTTCCGGGTGTACGCGCTCAGCATGAGGTGCCAGACGTGCAAGCGAGAAGTCGAACCGGGCACCGAGGGCGGGCACAACCTACGCGTGGCGGCAGGCGAAAACGGCCCGAGCGAGCCCTGCAAGAAGCTGGTCGCCTCTACCGATGCTCAAGGGCGGCCGATCGAGGTCTGCTGCAACGAGCCGTTTCGCACGTGGTGCCCGGCCGTCCCCGGTCGCTTGTGCCGGGTGGGCCACTTTTCCAGTCCGTGAGGCCCTAGCGCCGGGTCCGAAGGCTCACGAGCGCGGCTGCAGGAGCCAGTGCTAGCTTTGACCATGCGTTGGTGGCGTGGGCAGCGGTTTCTCGTTCGAAACGTGAGGTTCTTCGGCTCGAGCGCGGTCATCACGGTCGTCGCGTGCGGCGGCGCCTCTCGTGGCAACTTCGACGGCGCGCCCGAGGGCCGCGCCGGGACGACCACAGCGGACGGCGGGTACGGCACGGGAGGCGTGCTCGTCGCAGGCGGGCGCGCCGGAGTCGCTGCTGGCGGTGGTGGCGCTCGGCCCACGGGAGCCGGTGGATCGCACGCGGGCAACCGCCACGCTAGCAATGCGGGCAACGCGGAAGAAGGTGGCGCCGACGCCGGCCAGGCGGGTGCCGAGCTCGGTGGCACCGCCGATACCACGAACGGTGGCAGAGCGGGGAGCTCCCCGGGCAACGCAGGCATGAGCGCCGCAGGAGCCGCGCAAGGGGGCATGAGCTCGCTCGGGGCGATCGAGCCGGCGGTGAAGGCGTACTGCGGCGCGGTCACGAACTGCTGTTCGCCCTCGGAAGTGACTCCGCTCGACGATTGCGAAGCGCGCTATGCCGCGCATTCGCAAGCCCTGGGCTCACTCATGACGGGCGCGCTCAGCGTCGATCCGGTAGTCCTCGCGCAATGTGTGGAGGCCTTCGAGGGCCCCGATCAATGCAACATGAACCTCGTCTGGGACGCTTGCCAGCGCGTGTTCAGCGGGACGCGCGCGCTGAACGAGCCGTGCGAGAGTGGCTGGGATTGCGATCGCTCCCAGGGCGAGGTGACGTGTCTCGTGAGCGACACGAGCACTCAGAACGCGGTCGGCGTCTGCACGCCCGCGCCACGCGCCGCCCTCGGAGAGGCCTGCGTCACGAGCTGTGAGAGCGGGCAAAATTGCGCCTCGACCACCTACGGCATCGGTGACACCTACTCGCTTTGCTTCGAAGATGACGGCTTGTATTGCGCGTACGTCAGCCCCGGCTCGATCTGCAAAGCCCTCGTGCCGCTCGGCGCGCCCTGCATTACGGGTGAAGAATGCGGTCGTCAGGCCTATTGTCGCGACGCGAGGTGCGAACCGCTCGGCACGCTAGATGAGGCATGCGGCGACGTCCCCTGTCGCCCCGAGCTCGAGTGCGGTCCCGAAATGCGGTGCATCGCTCCCGAGTGGGCCGATGCTCAGGGCTGCACTGAGTATCCGCCGCTACCGTAAGGGCCGACCAAGTAGTCCTGAACCAATGTGAGCAGTCGCACGACGCGTGCGACTGCTCAGCAAGCCCGTACCCGGTGTCGCTTCACTTACACGTGAAGCTCTCGGCGCGTTCGATGTCGCCACCCATGTAGACGGCGACGCGTGGGTAGGCGCAGAGCGGTCGAGTCCGCGTGGGCGACCAGTCGGGCGGCAAATCGAAGTTCGGGCCACCCGGGTTCGTGACACCGCGTGCGCTCGCGACCACTTGCTGCGGCGCTTCGCCCTGTTCCACCCAGCGAACGAGCGGCGTCAACAGATCGAACTGATCGGTCGAGGGTCCGTCGGAACAATGGTTCATGCCGGGCACGAGGTAGAGCTCGGCAGAGTTCTTGGATTGCCGGCTGAGGCCGTCGAACCACGCCACGGTATCGGCGACCGAGAAAATCGGGTCGCTCACGCCGTGATAAACGAGCATGCGCTTGCCGCCGCGACGTAGCCCCGCGAGGCTCAAATCGGGCGGCACCATGAACGATTGCGCCGACTCGGTGTACGTCGCGTTGGTCGCAAACGTGGCCGCCAGCATCTGGTCGATGCTCCCCGTCAAAGCGAACAGTGGCGGAATGAACGGATTCGGAGCCGGAGGCGTATCGAACACCGTGCCGACGGCCACCGGATCGAGGATCAGGGGGGAGATGAAATCCCAGAACAGCGTGCCGCCAGCGGCGTGTCCGGCATCGAAGGGGAAGCGAGCGTAAATCGGAGCGCCGGTGCTCGTCGTGCCGCCGGCAAAGATGTTGCCGATGGCGACCTTCTGCTCCGCGCTGAGGCATGTCCCGTCGCGTGGCCCCGGGCAGGTGGGCACGTCGCGGTCGAGATTGAAGGCGGCCTGGCAGGCGACCATGTTTTGGACCATGCCGTCGGTCGCGCCGTCGAGTGCGTCGCAGCGGGCGAGCACTTTGCTCGAGAGCAACTGGTGCTCCGCCGGAGTGAACGCAGCCGAGAGGTCGGGAAGCCCGGCAAACGGGCCGCCGGGAATTACGGCTCCGCCGGAAAGCGGCGCGTATTGCTGCGCGCCGTAGATGCTGGCCACGGCGGCGTTCGGTAGGTGAAAGCCAGGCGAGCCGACGAGGTAGCCGTCGTACTGATCGGAGTAGCGCGCGGCAGCCACCATCGTGTGACGCCCGCCGTTCGAGCAGCCGCCGATGTAGGAAAACGTCGGAGCACGGCCGTAAGCGGCTCGAATGACGCTCTTGGCCATGGGGGTGAGCTTGCCGACGGCCTGATAGCCGTAGTCGAGACGCGCCTGAGGATCGTAACCGAAAAACGGCTGGGTGTTGCCGTCGTGACCGGCGTCCGAGCTAATCACGGCAAAACCCTGCAGCAGCGCGCTCGTCAGCGGCCCGCCGCCGCTCGTGTTGCCGGTCGCCGGCACCACGGCCCCATCGAGTCCTCCGTTCGCTTGATAGAAGAAGCGACGATTCCACTTCAGGGGCAGCCGCAGCTCGAAGCCGATGGCATAGGTCTGCCCGTCGACCGAGCTGACGCGCTGATCCATCTTGCCGGTCAGGAGGCAGTGCGCGGGGATGTCCTGACCTGCCAACGTGAGCGCGCCGGCCGCTACGCTCGTCGAGGACGTGAACACCGTGTCCGGGTAGTGGAGCGACGAGGCAAGCTGCTCACAATCGCTCAGCTGCGTTCGACATTCGGCGAGAGCGGTCGACTGTGTAGGCTCTGCACTGCCGGAATCCGACATTGCGGGAGCGTCGGCGCCGCCGCACCCCGACAACGAAGTGAGGATGAGTGCCCCTGGTAGCCAACAGCTCGTTCGGTTCATGCAACGCCTCCAGCAGTGATGCAGCGTCGCGTGTCAGAGCAACCCGAGAGTGGAAAGCTCCGCTCGCGACGTGAGTCTTAACTAAGCACCACGAGGAGGCGATTTGTCAATATGGGCCGATCGGCCCATATCCGGCGAGTACAGCCGGCGCGGAACTACCGAACTCTATATCGGCTCAGAATCGGCTCAGAACACCATCAAGCGGTTTTCGGCCTGCGCGCGTGTGGGGCCTTCCGCGAGGATTGGATAGCCGGCATCGCCGGGCTTCTTACCGTCGATGAGTAACACCTTCACGTCGGAAGTGACCTCATGTGCGCGCACGTAGCCAATCGCCCCCGGCAGCCGCGCTACCACCTTCTGCAGAATTGACCCCGGCTCGATCGCTTTGGGTGCGGCCGACTGTCCGCGGATTTTGCGATCGATCCAATAGCGCGCCACGGCGTCGGGGCTCATGTCGAGCACCGAACGGTCGAAGCCGACCCGTTCGGGTCCCTTCGGCTCGCGATTCAAGGGGATGATCTTCCCATGGGGGCCTTGCACGTCGTCCCCGAGGTAGGCGCGCTTGAGCTGATGCAGGGAAAACCCGTCCATTCCGCCGTCCTTCGCTGCGACGACGGCGAGCATTTCCTCGAGAGTAGCGGCCTCCCCGACTCCCGCGGGAATGAACAGGGGCGATACGAGAGCGGCACCGGAGGTCAGAAATAGCCTTCGAGTAATCATGTCAGAAGCTCCACGCGGCCTGGAAGTTCAACACGTTGTAGTGGCTGTCGGGCGGCAGGTTTGAACCCGGGAACCACGCGTAGATATACTGCGCCTTCAAGACGACACGACCGGTAGGTCGAATGTTGAGACCGCCGATGACATCGGCCGACTTACCCAACAAGGCCGGGCCAGAATCGTAGTACTCGAGCTCGGCATACGGCATCGTCCCGAGAAAGTCGAAACGGTAGCCGGCCAGTCCGTAAACACCCCAGCGCTGCGTGTCGGGCACGAAGCCGGTGCCGCCAAGTAGCGGCGGGCGCGGGTCGTTGTACCTGATTTGATTCAGGATGAACTCGCTTTGCACCAAAGCTCCCGCGTACTCCCACTTGAGGTCCGCCGCGTAACTGACCTCGTGGTAATCCTGGGTGATCGGAAAGGCGAAGGCCCCCGTGCCGTCGGGGTTGATCACGAGCTGCTGGACACGATCCGTGTAGCGCCCGGTGTAAAACGACCCGCCGAGGGTGACGGAGCCCGCGGGCGTGTCGGCGTGCATGAACAAGCGTCCGCCGATGGCCTTGTTGTTGTTGAGATCTTGATAGGTGTCGATCGGACCGCGTCCGTTCGAAAGCGTCAGATGGTAACCGAGCTCGAACGCGGAAAAGTCGTGCTTACCGTAAAGCTCGAGGCCCGTTTGCGACTGCGGGAGCAGCTGGTCACCGACGATGTAGGGCCGCTGCACGCCGATGATGGTCGGCGAGCCGTGATCGACGTTCCAGATACCGTACGGGGTGAGCCAGTGACCGGCGCGAATGTTGAGCAGTGGATGGGCCGCGTACTCGAGCCAGGCCCGTTCGATGACGATGCCTCCCCAGCGGACGGGGCGACCGATATCGGCGTAGTCGCCCACCGTGGTGTCGGTGCGCGTCGTCGTCCCGGTCGGCCCGAAGGCTGTGCTCCCGTTCGGCAGGTAGGTGAAGCGCACTTCCGCCAAGCTGTGAAACTTGCTGCCGAGGTCGGACGCAAGATAGACGTTCAGGTTGCCGACGGCGAAGCTGTTGTAGGGGGGGCCGCTGTAGAACTTGTTGAGGAGGTGGGTGTAGGTGAAATCCGCGAAGCCGTAGATGTCGAGCTTGTACTCGTCACCGGATGCCTTGCCGGCGGCGTCCGCGACGAGCTGTTCGTTGACCGCGCTATCGTCTTCCGCAGCTGCTGCGGTTGCTGCTGCGGTCTCCGCGGCAGACGGCGCGGTGGCCGCGGGCGCAGCGGTCGTGGGCGCAGGTGCTACCGGCGCGGGGGCGGCGGCAGTCGTGGAGGTGGCCGCTGCCGGCACGAGCGGGGTCGTGTCGGCCGGTTTCACCGGCACGTCCGCGGGCGGCGCGGTTTGGGCCCACGCCGAGCTCGACAGGGCCATGACCGAGCAGAGAGCCGAGCAGGCACTCCGTTGGCGAACTAAACGTCCTAATGCACGGCTCATGTTGGGCACGTCCCCTTTGGTACGCAGATCTGCGGAATACCGAACATCGAGAGATCACAGCATTCATATCCCGCAAAACAATCGTCGGGATCCAAGCTGCAGCCCTGCACGAGGCAGGCGTGAGTCATGAACGAATCGCAGAAGATGGCTTCCGTCTCCGCGCAGTCGTCAGGTGACGTGCACGGCTTGCCCTGGCCGACGGGCGGCCGCTGGCAGACCGACATGGCGTTGCAGGCGTAGCCGCCCTCGCAGTCGTCGGCCGTCGTGCAGCCGCTCGTCGTGCAATAGCCCGAATCGCTCGCCGGTTCACAATGGTCATACGGCGCGCTGCAGCTGGATGCCGCGGGGTCGCACTCGGCGCCGAGCCCCTCCGGCGTTTCCGCGCAAGCCTGACCCTCGCCAGGGCGACTGTAGCCGGGCTCGCAGTCACAGGAAGTCGCCGTCGCAACCTCGTGCTCTCCGCACTGAACGCAGGCGGTGCCCGAGTTGTAGGAGCCTTCAGGACACACACAGCGCGTGCTGTCCCCTTCTCCCTCCTGGACCATGGTGTCGCCGCAGCGGTGGTTGCTGTCGTAGAGACAGCTGGGCAGCATTTGCGCCGTCAGTCCGAGCCCTATTAAGCCGATCCAGCGGCCGAGCGGGTGTCTTCTCTCTCGCATGGCGTCGGCAGATAAGCACACGAGTTCATGAAAGACTAGAATTAATCAAATGGTCGATCGGCCTATTGGTTAGCCACCAACAGAGTCCAATGAAGGCAAATGTGGGTGAACGCAGCCTGGGTCCCCACCGCGGCGCCTTGATTCGCGACGGGACCGTGCCGTAGGGTTCTTGGGCAGCGAACGCATGTGGCTTTTCAATCGCCTGAACGTCAGGTTCAAGCTGGCGTTGCTCGCCGGCGTGCCGGTGCTCGGTGCGCTCATGCTGTCCGCTCTGATCGCGCGCGACGCGCAGCGGCGGGCCGAAACCGCCAAGGCGATAGGCTCAGTCGAAGATCTCGTCCAGCTGACCGAACGAGTGGCGCGGGTCGTGCATGAGTTGCAGTCCGAGCGCAGCGAAGCGGCCTTTCGAAGCGGTATCGGTGACGCGGACGGCCGCGACCTCGAACGGCAGGAGCAGCACACCGACAGGGCTCTTAGCTCGCTCGCGGCATTCCTCGCGGAGCGCGACGCGTCCGCCCTGCCGGCCGCATTGCGCGAGAATCTCGAGGCGGCGAGGAGTGAGCTCGCAGAGCTCTCGCAGCTGCGCGCGAAAGTGCGATCCCCCGCTTTCGAGCTCTACGATTATCTCGAATTCCATAGTCGCACGATTCATTCGCTGATTGCCGCCACGAGCACCCTGAGCCAGCTCACCGACGACGGCGAGCTCATGTTGAGTATTTCGCGCCTCGTCGCGGCAATGCAGGTCATCGAGCAGACGAGCCGCGAGCATGCGCTTCTGAGCTTCGTGTTCGCCAAGAAGGAGTTTCCGCCGGGGACCTTCCGCTTCTTCGTGAGCCTCTTGACCGAGCAGGACGTGTACACGTCGGCCCTGCGCGCCGCCGCGGGCCGCGAGGACTACGCGCGCTTTCAAGCCGTGCTGAGCGGTCCTCGTGCGGAGCGGACGCTCGCCATGCGCAAAGTCGCGCTCGACGCGGCCGACGGCTCACTCGAGATCGACGCGCGGACCTGGTTCGAGCTCGAGAGCGACAAAATGCGTGCGCTCCGAGCCCTGGAGGACGGCATGGCCGCGGCGGTGCAACGTGCCGTCGCCAAGAAGATGCTCGAAACGCGCAAGGCGATTCGGCTCGGTGTAGGCCTAGCGGGCGGCGTGCTGTTGATTTCGACGCTGCTCGCCTGGGCGGTCGCGAGCAGCATGACCCGCAGCGTCGGAGTGCTCTACGAGGCCGCCAGTGCGGTCCAGCAAAATCGCGACTTTAGCGTGCGCGCCCGCAAGACTAGCCAGGACGAAATCGGAGCGCTGACGGACGCCTTCAACTCCATGCTCTCGGGCATCCAGGAGCGCGATCGGGAGCTGCAGAACCACCGCGAGAACCTGGAAGCGGTCGTCGAGGCGAGAACCGAAGAGCTGTCGAAGCGCAACGACCAGATGCGACTCGTGCTCGACAACGTCGAGGAGGGGCTCGCGATGGTCGACGCGCAGGGCAAGTTACTCGAGGAGTGCTCGCGCCCCTTTGCGCGGGTGTTCGGCGAGCCACCGGCCGGCGCGCCGTTCCATTCCGTGCTCGGCGCGCACGATGCCGTGATGGCGGACGCTCTCGCCATCGGCTACGAGCAGCTGACGGACGGGTTCCTGCCGCCGGACGTTGCGGCCGCTCAAATGCCGAAAACACTGCACGTCGGCAATCGCCAGTACGAGCTGGCGACGCGCCCCGTGCTGCGCGAGGGCAAGGCCGACGGAGCGCTCCTCGTCGTGCGCGACGTCACGGCCGAGATCGCCGCCAAGCGCGCCGAAGCGCTGCAACGCGAGCAAATCAAGAGCTTCCAACGCCTGACGCAGGATCGCGCGGGGTTCTGTCAATTTTTCGGCGAAGCGCAAGAGCTCGTCGAGCGCATTCGAGACGCAGCCGCCGAAGATGTCGAGCGCAGGCGGGCTCTGCACACGCTGAAAGGCAACGCAGCCCTTTACGACATTCGTTCGGTGTCGGAGGCCGCCCACGAGCTCGAGGGCGCGCTCGTCGAAGGCGACACGGAATCGGCAGACAAGGCGCTGGCGCTCTTGTTGCGTGTATGGGGCGACTACGCGGCCAAGATCACGCCGCTGCTCGGCGAAGGCATGGGCCAAGCGCTGGAGGTGCCGCGCGCCGATTTCGAGCGGGCGCTCGCCGCGTTGCGTGACGGAGCTCCACATTCCGTGATCGAAAGCTGGTTCGTACGCTGGCAGCGCGAGCCCGTTCGGCTCCGCTTCGTACGTGTCGAGGAGCAACTCCAGGCGCTCGCGTTACGGCTGGACAAACCTGTGCCCGAGGTAGTCATTCACGCCAACGAAGTCCGGCTACCGAGCGAACCATTTCGCGAATTTTGGTCGAGCTTCGCGCACGTCGTCAGAAATACGATCGATCACGGCGTCGGCAGCCTGGAAGAGCGCGCGCGCCGTGGGAAGCCGCCTCGGACGCGCGTCGAGCTCAGCGCCGTTTCGGATGCGAGCGCGCTCGTCATCGAGATCAAGGACGACGGCCGCGGCATCAATTGGAGGCGATTGGCCGATCGAGCCCGAGCCGCTGGATTGCCGGTGGCGACGCGCGCGGATCTCATCCGCGCACTGACCACGGACGGAGTGAGCACTGCCTCACGCGTGACGGAGACGTCGGGCCGGGGCGTCGGATTGTCCGCCGTGCTGGCCGCCTGCACGCGTTTGAACGGCAAGCTCCTGGTCGACAGCGAGCCGGGGCAAGGCACGCGTTTCCGTTTCGTCTTCCCCTCGCTCGATCCCGAGATGCCGTCGAGCATCGCCGCGTCACGCGCGCCCGAGCCCCCTGCGCCGGCTGCGAGCCCGAGCAGCAGCTGATAAGGTCGCAGTGTGAAGTCGCGCAGCTTGCTGAGCGCCGCCGTACTCCTCTCGGCCTGGTCCGCGTGCGATTCACAGGGCGGGACGAGCGCGGGAACCGGGGGCGGCGCGGGCGCGCCGAGCGCTCCTCATGCCGGTAGGGGCGGGAACCCGAGGGCGGCGGGAAGGGGCGGCGCGACCACTTCGGCGGGCGCTGGCGCTGACTCGACCACTGGCGGCGACTCGACCACCGCGGGCACTGGCGGCGACTCGACAGCCGCCGGCGCGGGCGGCGACATCACGGCCGCCGGTGCGGGCGGCGATACGACCTCCGCGGGCAGCGGCGGCGACACGACGGCCGCCGGGGGTACGGGCGCTACGACGGGAGGCGCGATGAACTCGGCCGGCGTGGGAGGCACGGTCGTCACGAGTGTCGATCCATCAGTTACCCAACGCGGAGGAGACGCAGCGCGGACGGCGCATTGGGTCAGCCCTGAGCTCACGACCGCCAACGTCGCGAAGATGGCTCTGGACGCCGACTTCAAGGCGACTTTCACGGGTGAGATGAGCGGCGTGCCTTTGTTCTTGGCCAGCAGCACCGCAGGCAAGGGCATCTTCTTCGCCGCCACCACGGAAAATGACGTCTACGCTTTGGACGAGACGACGGGCGCCACGCTCTGGCACGAGAATATCGGTGCCCAGCGCAGCGGTGGCCCCGGTCCCGGCATCAAGAACCGCGGCATCGTCAGCACACCCGTCATCGATGCGACCAAGCGCGTGATTTACGTTGCCGCCGCCATGGCCACCGGGCGTCACGAGATCCACGCGCTGTCGATTGACGATAGCGGAGCCGAGGTCAGCGGCTGGCCCGTGGACGTTTCCAAGGTCACGGCGGGCAGCATCACCTTCAACTCCACGGATCAGAATCAGCGCAGCGCGCTGTCCTTGGTCGACGGCGTCTTGTACGTCGCATTCGGCGGCTACTATGGCGACGGCGGGGACTATCACGGCTGGGTCGTCAGCGTGAAGACCAGCGACCCCACACGAGTAGCAGGTTGGGCCACGCTCGGTACTCAAGAGGGTATCTGGGCAGCAGGTGGACTTCCGTCCGACGGGAACGGCGTGTTCGTGGTCACGGGCAACGGCCGCGCGAGTACGCGAGACAAGACGGACAGCGAAGAAGTCATTCGCATCACCGGCATGTCGGTGCCGAACCGCGACGTGAAAAACCTCTTCTACCCGGACATCTGGTCGTCCCCGATGGACAAGGGCGACAAGGACTTCGGCGCGTGTAGCCCCACCGTGTTCACCGTCCCCGGCTCGACCCCGGGCAAGCTCCTCGCGGCACCCGCCAAGCCCGGCCACGTCTACTTCCTCGACGCGGCGAACCTCGCCGGCAGTGGGCCGCTCTCCGATCTGCTGGTCGCGGCAACCGACGACGAATCGGTTTACACCGCGCCGAGCGCCTATCGCAGCGGCAGCGACGCCTGGCTCGCAATCAGCACGCAGATTGGCTCGGTCTGTCCCGGCGGGGCCGTGTCCGACGGCAACCTCATGGGTATCCGCATGCAGCCGGGCGCCCCACCCAAGCCCGAGATCATGTGGTGCGCCACGATGAACAGCGGCGACGACGAGGTGCGCAGTCGCTCACCGATCTCGACCAACAGCAACGACGCCGGCGCCGATCCCGTGGTTTGGTTCATGAGCGGCTCGAACTTGGTTGCGTTCAAAGGCGACACCGGCGAGCCCATCCCCTTCACGAGCGGCACCTGCGACGGCGTGCACCGCTTCACCTCCCCGATCTCGGCCAACGGCCGGATCATCGTGGGCGGCGACGGACATTTGTGCTCCTGGTCGGTGCGCTGACTCGGGTAGACCTTAGCCCTCGACGAGGGATTGCCCGCCGTCGATGAACACTTCGGTGCCGTTGATGTAGCTCGAGCGATCACTCGCGAGGAAGTGAACGAGGTCGATCGAGCGACGCACGCTTTCGAGCTCGTTCGCAGTGCGACTCACGAGGCCGACGAGCGCGCCGGCTCGCGCCAAACGCTCGGCGCTTGCACGGCCGATGCCGATCCCGCACAGCTCGTGGTGAAAAGCCACGCGCCGAGGCATTTCAGCGCGCTCGCCACGGTCTCGGACAGGCCGTCTACTGAGGAGCTCTGCTAGCGTGTACGCGAGCCTGTGCAGCATGAACGACAGTGCCGTAAGGACCGAACCTTGAGCGAGCTTTCGGTGTTCAAGTGGTGGCAGCGGGGCGTCGTGTATCAGGTGTATCCGTGGTCGTTCATGGACTCGAATGGAGACGGCATCGGTGATCTGCAGGGGATCCGCGCGCGCCTCGAGTATTTCACCTGGCTCGGCATCGACGCGATCTGGATCTCTCCGATCTTTCCCTCACCGATGGCCGACTTCGGGTACGACATCTCGGACTACTGCAACATCGACGCACGCTTCGGTACACTCGCCGACTTCGACGCGCTGCTCGCCGACGCACATCGGCTCGGTCTGAAGCTCATCCTCGACTACGTCCCGAATCACACGTCCGATCGACATCCGTGGTTTTTGGCGGCGCGGAGCTCGCGAGACGACGCCTACCGCGATTACTACATTTGGCACGATCCCGCGCCCGACGGCGGACCTCCCAACAATTGGTTGAGCGAGTTCGGCGGGTCCGCGTGGGAATGGGAGCCTGCCACCGGTCAATACTACTACCATGCCTATCTCCGCCAGCAGCCGGATCTGAACTACCGCAATCCGCGCGTTCGCGACGCGCTCCTGCAGGTGCTCGAGTTCTGGCTCGAACGCGGCGTCGATGGCTTCCGCATCGATACGATCCACCACCTGATCAAAGACGACCAGTTTCGAGACAACCCGCCGAACCCCGATTGGCGGGAAGGCATGCCGCCCCACCGTCGCGTGCTTCGTAGCTACACGACCGATCGTCCCGAAGTGCACGCGGCGATCGCCGACATGCGCGCTGTGGTCGATCAGTATCCGGACCGCGTTCTGATCGGGGAGGCGTGGCTGCCCTTCGATCGTTTGATGGCGTACTACGGCAGCGATCTTTCCGGCTTGCATCTGCCGTTCAACTTCCAGCTCATCAACGCGCGCTGGGAAGCCGCCGTCATCGCGGCGATTGCACGCGAGTACGAGGCGAGCCTGCCGCCCGGCGCCTGGCCCAACTGGGTGCTCGGCAACCATGACCGGTCGCGCATTGCGAGTCGCGTAGGAAACGCCGCGGCGCGGCTCGCTGCGGTGCTGCTCCTCACCTCACGCGGCACCCCGACGCTCTATTACGGCGACGAGCTCGGAATGCGGGATGTCGCAATTGCGCCCGAGCGCGTGCGCGATCCCTGGGAAAAGAACGTCCCCGGGCTCGGTCTCGGGCGCGACCCCGAGCGCACGCCGATGCAATGGAGCCCTGCAACCAACGCTGGATTCACGCGCGGCAGCCCGTGGCTTCCGCTCGCAGACGACTACGAGCGCACCAACGTCGAAGTCGAGCAGGACGATCCGAACTCTATCTTGTCGCTTTATCGCGCGCTGCTCGCGCTACGGCGGCGTGAGCCAGCGCTCGCGGTCGGCGACTACCGAGCGCTCGAGCTTGGTCCCGACATTTACGCGTTCGAACGCCGCCACGGGGACGCTCGTTTCACCGTGGTGCTGAACTTCGCGCGCGAATCGCGGCCGGTGTCCACGACGGGGCGTGTCGTCCTGTCGAGCGCCGTCGCGCGCGAGCTCCCGAGCAGCATGACGCCGAGCTCGCCGTTACTCCCGCACGAGGGCGTGATCCTGAGCCACGCTTGACGGCCTATCAGCGGTTCGTTCACGCGCCGGAGCGCGACGACGTCTTCCGCCGCGGTCGCTCACGCCATTCGCCGACGGCGCGCTCGATCGCGGTCCACGACATGAGCACGCGTGTGTTCTCGCGGCCGACACCGCCGAAGCGTCGCGGTCGCCGCCCCACGTCGACACTAGCGACGTGAACGCGGCTCCGACAGGCGTTCCCGAGCCCAATCTTCGAGCGACAGCAAGGAATCGATGGGCAATCCCGACTCGGGCATGATTCCGTCGGAGAGCAGAAACTCGAGCATGCTCTTGAGCGAAATCCCCGGAAACGCGCCCGCGTCCGCCAGTCGCTGGAGCTCCGCGACCGTCGCTTCCGTCACGACTTCGTGAAGGCGGGTCATTCCTCCTCGAGGATACGTGCTCCGATGAACGATGCCAGCGCCGAGAGGTCGCCCGTATCGGTCGCCTCGAGCGCGCGCAAATGCTCGAGGCGATCGGCGGCAAAGAATCGAAAAGCCAGCCCGTGCCGCCAATCAAGCCAGTACGCGAGCAGGAGACGCCCGATGCGGCCGTTGCCATCTTCGAACGGATGCATGCGCTGAAACTCGGCATAGAGCTCGGCCGCGCTGGCCCGCGCCTCGCCCGTCGGCTTGGCGTTGAAGCGCTCGAGCCATTCGCGCATGGCTGCTGGAACGCCCGCAGGAGCGAGGTAGTCGTAGCGAGTACCATCGGAGCGCAGCGTGTAGTTCCTTTGGGTCTTGAACCGTCCTGCATCCTCGCTGATGCAGCTGAGTAGGCGGGCGTGGAAACCGAGCACCAGGTCCTGTGACAACCACGGCACTTGCTCGAGCTGCTCGAGCAGCCACGCCGTTGCTGAACGGTAATTTACGAGCTCGCGTGCCTCATGGGCCGGGTGCCCGCTGACCGTGCGTCCCGCCAGAACGTCGCGCGCTTCCTGCTCGGAAAGCGTCGACCCCTCGACCAGCGTCGAGCCGATCAAGAGCCACTCTTCCAAGTCCTTCAGCGACCAGCGCACGTTCACTCCGCACGATCAGGCTACACCCGCGGCGACGAGCCGGGCGAGCGTTGGACCTTAGCGCGTCTAACTCTCCGTGCTCGGTCTTGCGATGGGCGCGGGTACCGCCGGCGTCGAGCGGAGCAGCAGCGAAATGAGGAAGCCGGATCCGAGCACCACGAGCAGCGCGCAGACCAGAGGCAGGTTGAAAATGCGGCTGCCGCCACTCAGGCGAATGAGAGGGTAGGCGGCGACGAGGAGCCAGGCGCCACCGAAGCCGATTCTGAGATCCTGGGGCGACAGCGGGATCCAGGCGAACGCATCCGAGCGCTTGGTGCGTGGCGTTTCCATCCAGTGCTCGACGGGCTTGATGTGGAGCGCCAGCAGAAAGCCGATCGAGGTGAGGCACCAAATCGCCGGCATCTCGTCTTTGTTGGACGTGAGGAAGAAGGCCGGCAAGGGCCCAACCAGCACGTGATAGAGCGTCCAGCGCCACGAGCCGTAGAATAAGGGCAGGACGAAAGCGGGGATGAAGTAGCAGAGGAAGCTCGCGTCGACGGCGCTCAGGTAGAGCCGCCAGGCGATGTGCCAGTCGCCGTGGAAGCTGCAGGTGTTCGTTCCGCACATGGGAAAGACGCTGGCGTCGCATGCCCAGGCGGGACTCGGGACGTAGAGCTTCGAGAGCATCAACGCTGCTCCCACGGCGCAAATCGCCCAGACCCAGCCGCGGATCTTGTGCGCTTTGTCGTCCGGCACGAACGTCATGGCGAGGCGGTTGATGAAGAAGGGCTGAAACGCGATATGCGCGTAGCTCAGGCGGGTGAGCCACTGGTTTGCGGGCATGCCGCAGTGGTCGATGACGGTGTAGGTCGCCGCCTGCAGGAGCTCCATCGCGCTGAAGTAGAGGACGGTCGCCCAGCGGCCCTTGGGTGCGCCCCTGGAGCGCGCCCAGAACGCACCGGACACGCCCACGGTAGCGACGGCAAGACTTGCTTCACCTGACCAGCACATCGCTCATGCCCATGCTACCGGCGCGCTGCGAAGGCAAGCGTGCCAGCACGCCGCGGGCCACGGGACGGGGGGGCTCGGGACGGGCGTTTGGCGCTCATGTGTGATTCGAGGCGACGGCGCGTGCCGGCACATGAACGGCTGCCCGCCACGTAAAGCTTCGCTATGCTGGGGGTGTGCGCGACGATTCGCCTCCCCCGGCCGACGACGCCTCGCGCACCTCGGTGCCCCCGAACGCCGTGAGCTCACCCAAACCAAGCTCGGCGCCGCGCCGGGCCCCTTCCCTCGCACCTCCGAACGAGCTCTGGTCAGGCAAAATTCGCGTGCTCGGCGAGGTGGGCAGCGGGGCGATGGCGGAGGTGCTCCGTGGGTACGACACGAAGCTCCGGCGCGAGGTAGCGCTCAAGGTCACCAAGCACTCGCGGCGGGAGATGCCGCGCCCGCTGCTCGCTCGCTTCGCCGAGGAAGCGCAGATCATGGCGCAGCTCGAGCACCCCAACGTCGTGCCGGTGCACGACCTCGGCACGTCGCCGGACGGGCGCGGCTACTTCTCGATGAAGTTGATTCCCGGGCGTTCGCTCGAGACGATCCTCGAGCAGCGCCGCGCAGGCGACCCGGCGACGCTCGCGCAGTTTGGCCTGCGCCGGTTGCTCGACGTGTTCCTGCAGGTTTGCCAAGCCATTGATTACGCACACGCGCGCGGCGTGATCCATCGCGACCTCAAACCGGCCAACATCATGGTCGGCGATTTCGGCGAAGTGTTGGTCATGGATTGGGGTGTCGCGAAGCTGATGGAGCCGTCCGCGAGCCGCGCCGAGGCCGTCACGACGAGCGCCGAAGAAGGGAGCATTCCCGACCTGGAATCCGGTGACGGCGTCTTCCCCTCAGCTCGGCCGGGCGTCACTTCGGTGCGCGCCGCCGCCAAGGCTTGGCAGACCCAGGACGGCACCGTGATCGGCACCCCCGAGTACATGTCGCCCGAACAGGCGGCGGGGCGCCCGGTCGACGGCCGCGCCGACATCTACGCGCTCGGCGTGATTCTCTACGAAATTCTGTGCGGGCAAGTGCCCTTCGAGCACGACGATCCGCAAGTGACCCTCGCGCGTGTGCTGGCCGACGCCCCGCTGGCACCGAGCGAAATTCAATCCTCGACGCCGGCCGCGCTCGAAGCCTTGACGCTGCGCTTGCTCGTCAAAGACCCGGCCGACCGCACGCTGAGCATCCCGCAAATCCGCGCCTACGTTCAGAGCTACATCGAGGGCGTCGCGCGCCAGTACGAACGCGACTCCTTGTTCGGCACGATCGTGACGGGCGGCGCTGCGCTCGTCCTCTTTGCTTTCGTGGTCTGGTACCTCACCGGCCAGTCGATCGCGAAGGTCCTGACGCTGGGACCGCCGGCCGTCGTCAATGCCGTGGGCTGGTTTCTCTTGGTGCTCGCGATCGGTTATCCGCTCTGGGCACAGCCGAAGTTCTTTCGCCTCGGCAGGAAGGCGACCGATCCGTTCCGGCCGCCGTCGAGCGAAGAGCTCTTCAGCTCGGGATTTTTGGCCTACCGCACCTTTGCCGCGGCGCTCGCCCCGCTGTTTCAGCTGGTGTTCATCGTCGAGCTCGTGGCGCTCGCGATCATTCACGCGGGCGAGAGCAGGCTCGGCTCGGCGGAGCTCGTGCGTCACGTTGCGATCCAGATGCGCGCCGAATGGTCCGAAGCGCTGATCGTGATTTTGGTCTTTCAATTTGCGTACCTGTTCCTCTTGACGACGGAGGTGCGCTTCGCGCGGCGCATCGATCGCTACGAGCTCCTCGCGGTGCGGCCGCGCTGGGAGTCGGTGTGGCCGTTCTTCTTGATCATCGTGCTGCTCTCTACCGTGATCACGCTCGACGTCCTCGATTGGACGCTCGGCAGGTCGCATTTCGACCTTTCGACCTGGCTCCGGGAAGAGCTCGGCGCAAAATCCCTGGATCTGATCGAGATCGCGAAGACGCTCGTCTTTCAGGGCACGTTCTTGCTGGCGCTCTCCGTCGCCACGCTGCTCGCCGCCTTCTCCTTCTCCGAGATCCTCGCCGCCCTGCGCGCGCCGAGTGAGCCCGCCGACGAAGCTTCCGTCACGACCCGCGGCCAATACTTCTTGCGCTCGCTCGCGACCTTTCGCGCCGCGCGCGCCATCTGGCTCTACGGCGGCGCCATGATCGGCAGCCTCACGGGCATTCGCATGCTGTCGCAGACGACCGAGCTCCCCCTGCTCGCTCGCATCCTCTACATCCTCGGCCCGTCGCTCATCGGCTTCGTCGGCTATTCGATGCTGCGAGGCCGCACCGAACGCTACCTCGCCGCCGAGCCGGCGCTCCAACGCATGGTGACGGCCCGCGTGCGCCAAGCCCGCGACGCACAGCGCCTGGCCAATCTGAGCGCGCTCGAGAAAGTCTCGTGGAGCACACGCTGGGCGCAGCTCGCGGCTCCCGTACTCGGACTCGCCGGCTACCTCGCCTGGAACTGGAGCAACCTGCGTGACGGCTCGGTGCGCGAGCTCCCCCTGCCGCTGACGACGAAAGACTGGCTGCTGATCTTGCCGTACGTCCTTTTGTTCCCGGTGCTGCTGTCGCGTGACGCGCTGCAATTGCGACGGCTACGGCGCGTGACGGCCCGAACGCAAGCGGCTGACGGGACAGAACGCCCCTCTACAGTCCCGTCGAGGCCGAAAGACTGACGCTAAAATCCAGCCCCAGTGACGATTATCGCTGAGCTCGGATAACCGGCGGCCGAGCGAACACGCCGCGGTCGCCTCGATGCGCGTACTGCGGGGTACTGAGTTTGGGAACGGCGTTGGAACATGGACGACGCTATGCTTTCGCGCATGAACGGCGGCCGAAGACTGGCGGCTTCCCTCGCGTCACTCGTGGCGATGGGCGTGGTCGCCGTCGCGTGTGGGTCGAGCAAGCAAGAACAGCCGGGACGGCTCACGCCCTCGAGCGGCGGCACGGGCGGCAGGGGCGGCACGTCGAGCAGCGCGAGCGGCGGGACGAGCAGCAGCGTCACGACAGGCGGGAGCGGCGGCAGCGGTGGCAGCTCCGTCATCGCGGTCACGGGCGGTAGCTCCGGTTCCAGCGGTGCGAGCGAAGGCGGCGCGAACGGCGCCGAGTGCGGCGGCGACGAATACCAGGCCATGCTCGTGCCGCTCGATCTGTACGTGATGCTCGACAGCTCGGGCTCGATGCTCGACACCATCGGCACGCAGACGAAATGGGACGCGATTCAGAGCGCCGTCACGACGTTCATCAACGACCCGGCGTCGGCCGGCATCGGCATCGGGTTGCAGTTCTTCCCGCAAAAGGATCCGAACATTCCGGACACGTGCACCACTCAGGCAGAGTGCGGGGACAACAACCTGTGCCTCAGCAACTTCTGCCAGAACGCCGGGCCCGGCTTCTTCGTGTGCGACACCGACGACGACTGCGTGCAGGATCGCCAGGACTTCGGGCCGTGCACGCCGCTCACTTTTTGCTACTCGAGCGGTGGTACGACGCTGTGTCACGACAACTCCGAGTGCACGGGCGGGCGGAACGACTGCGTGCCGTTCAATCAATGTTCTGGCAATGCAAACCTCATCTGCCCGCAGCGCGGGATGCCGTGCACGACGACCACGGGTGAGTCGTACGGTACGTGTGAAGCACAGGCGCCGCAGTGCGAGCACACGGCCAACTGCGATGCGGGCGCCTACGCCGCGCCGGCAGCCGAAATCGCGACGCTGCCCGACGCTGCCGCGAACCTGAGCGAAGTCATCGGTCCGAAAATGCCCAAGGGGCAGACCCCCACCGCCCCCGCGCTCGAGGGCGCGATCGAGCACGCGCAGGCGTGGGCCAAAGCGCACGCCGGGCACACGGTCGCGGTCTTGCTCGCAACCGACGGCTTGCCCACCGAGTGCGTCGCCGACCCGACGAACGATACGACCGGCATCGCCGGCGTCGTCAGCGTCGCGAAAGCCGGCGTGCGCGGCACCCCGAGCGTCCAGACGTTCGTGATCGGCGTGTTTTCACACGACGACGACACGATGTTGAACGCCGGGAGCAATCTGGATCAGATCGCGACGGCGGGCGGCACCACCCAGGCGCACATCGTCGGCTCGACCGGAAACGTCGAGCAAGACTTCCTCGACGCGCTCGACGAGATCCGCGGCACGCGCTTGCCCTGCACGTTCCAGATCCCGACCCCGACGACCGGCAGCTTCAACAAGCAGCAGGTCAACGTCGTGTTCGCCCAGGGCGGCAAGAAGCAAACCTTGTTTTACTGGCCTGACGCGAAGTCCTGCGACGCGACCGACGGCGGCTGGTACTACGACGACCCGAACGCCCCCACGCAGATCATCGCCTGCCCGGCGAGCTGCAGCGCGTTCCAAAACGCGAGCGGCGGCAAAGTCAGCATCCAGCTCGGCTGCCAGACGGTCGTCAGGTAACAGCCAGCGAAAAATCAGCGACAAAACCCCGAGTTCGTGCGATTCGGGCTCCGGCTCAACAGTGCGAACTCGGAGGGCGGGGCGCCGCGCCGTATACTTCCGGGAACGGGGGGACGCGCTGTCGCAGTCCCCGGGCCTGGCGTCAAATCGGAGCGACTGATCTTTCGTGACCTCGGTTGATTTCGAGCACCGTTTCAATGCGCTAGTGGAATGCTCGCCGGACGCGATTTTCATTACGGACTTCGACTCGGCCCGGTTCGTCGACGTGAACGCCAAGGCGTGCGAGCTCTTCGGCTACACGCCCGCCGAGCTGTGCGGCATGACTGGGCGCCAGCTGCACCCGCCGGAGGACACGGCCGTCGTGGACGCCATCAGCCGTGAATTGATCGAGCACGGCCAAGTGCGCTGGTCCCCCGTGCGCTTGCAGAAGCAGAACGGCTCGACGTTCTTCGGCGAGCTTCGCAGCACGGTCTACCACGCTGAGGGCAAGAAGCTCTACGTGACGCTCGTGCGCGACCTCTCCGAGCGCCTCTCGCGTGAGGGCGATCTCCAGGCAGCCTATCGGGCGCTCTCCGAAATCGAGTCGCACCTGGTACGTTCGTCTCGCCTCGCAGCGATCGGCGAAATCGCCGCAGGCATCGCGCACGAAGTGAACAATCCCGCCGCGAGTACGCTCACTAATTTGGAGCTACTGCAGCGCGACCTCGCTGAGCTCGTCCGAGCCGTGCACGAGCCCGGAAAGTCGGCGGGCGCGCTCGTGGCGGCGCTCGAAGCATTCTGTGAAGAAGCGAGCGAGAGCGTGCGCGACTCGTTCGAAGGGATCCAGCGCATCGCGTCGATCGTCAAGGGCCTGCGCGGCTTCGCTCACATCGACGGCGACGACGTCGAGGTCGTCGACGTGAACGAGGTCGTCAAGACCGCCTACAACCTGGTACGGCCTCAGATCCGGCACATCGCCCATGTCGAGCTCGAGCTCACTGCGAAAGCGCCGCTCCCCGCGAGCCGCGGGCGCTTGATCCAGGTCGTCGTCAACCTGCTCTTGAACGCCGCGCAAGCGATCGAGGAAGGCGGGGGAGGCACGATCCATGTCACTACCTCGAACACGTCGGACGGCGTGCTGCTCCGAGTCGAGGATGACGGTCCTGGGGTCGACCCAGCAATCGCGCCGCGCATTTTCGATCCCTTCTTCACGACGAAGGGCGTCGAGCGCGGCACCGGCCTCGGACTTTCAGTGTGCGCGGACATCGTCCACCGTCACCGCGGCACACTGCGCCTGCGCCACGGAGCCCTGAAAGGCGCCTGTTTCGAAGCCGCGATCCCACTCGCAACAGGCCTGACACCTCAGCTCGTCGCCAAGAGCTCACTGCCACCGTCCGGACCGCCGCTGCGGATCCTCGTGATCGACGACGAGGTGATGTTGATCCGCGCTTACCGCCGGCTCTTGGGACGCGGACACGAGGTCGTGGCAAGCTCCGGCGGCGAGGAGGCGCTCAGCATCTTGGCATTGGACCGAAATTTCGACCTCATCTTGTGCGATTTGATGATGCCAGGAACGGACGGGGTCGACGTGTACGAGGCGCTCGAGCGCTTGCACCCGGAGCTGCTCGAGCGCGTGGCTTTCGTGACTGGCGGGCCGACGAGCGCTCGCGCCGAGAGCTTCCTGCGTCGCCCGGGCGTCGTGGCTCTCGATAAACCCATCTCGAGCGCGGCGCTCGCGCAGTTCCTTTCGCGCCGCCAGGCCGCCAAGCTCACGTGAGCGACTATTTGACGTTTCCAACGGCCGTGCTCGACGGAGCTCGGTCGCCTGCGGGGCTCGTGATGCGGCAAGCCGAGCGCTTCAACGCGGTCGCGGGCCACGAAAATCGCGGATTTTTGTCCTGGTCCCACGGCTTCGTTCCGAAAAGCACGCCGCTCACCAAGCTCGGTCGTGCCTTCGCCGCTTGGGACGAGCTCGCCGCCGAATTGCCGCTGCTCTACCGCGACCTCTCGCTGCGCAGGCGCGTTCACGAGCTCCCGCTGCTCGACGCTTCGACGCCCGAGCTCGACGAGCCCGAGCTCTTGCGGGCCTGCGCGTTGCTCGCGTTGCTCGCGCACGCCTATTGGTACGTCGAACCCACGCCCCCCGAGGCCCTACCCCGCGCCATCCAAGCGCCCTGGCGACAACTGCGCGCGCGGCTCGAGCGGACTCAAGAGGTCCTCACCTACACGGATCTCATCGTTTACAACTGGCAAGTCTCGGACCCGGCGCAGCCGGAGCCGTTGACCGTCGAGAACATGCGCCTGCTCTTGCCCACGATCGGCAATCGTGAGGAGAGCGTGTTCTACTTGACGCAGCTCGAAATCTTGGCGCGCGCGTCGAGCATCGTGCGCGCTTTCGTCGTCGCTCACGACGCCGTGCTGAACGACGACGAGGCCGCGGTCGAACGCGCGCTCGTAGAAATCATCGACTGCCTCGATCGGATCGTGTCCGAGTCGCTGCTCAAGATTAATCCCAATCCGTACAGTAAAACGTACGTCGATCCGGTGGTGTGGGCCAAATCGGTGGCTCCGCTCGCGGTACCCCTGCACCCCGGCGATCAAGGCCCGAGCGGCACGTCGTCGCCGATTTTCGGTGCGCTCGACGCGTTCTTTCAGCGCCCTCAAAATGCTTCTTTTCTCGGGCGCGAGATCGTCGAGCTCGGCCGACAGCATCCGCCCTTTTGGCGCGAGTTTTTGGCTGCTCTCCCGAGCGTCTCCGTCATCGATTTCGTCGAGCGCGTGGGGAGTCCGAGCCTCACGGGAGCGTTGCGTGAAGCCATCGAGCTTTACGCGGGCGAGCACGGCTTTCTCGGCCGCCATCGTCTGAAGGTCTACGGCTACCTCGAGCTCGGCTTCAAAGTCGGTCGTTCCGTGACGATCGGCGGTTTCACGGGCGCGTTCAAGGACCGCACGTGGGAGCAGGTCGACGGCGAGCTCGAGACGTCGCGTATGGAGCGGCTCGCGCACCGGCCTCGCTCTTACGAGCGCGCCGCCGTCGAGGACGTGGTTCCTCCGCTCGCCGCGGGAGCGTCCGGCGTGCGGCGCGTGATCCTCGACGTCGCGAGCGCCGGAACGCGCTTTCGGGCCGGCAGCCGCTGTGCCGTGTTGCCGGAGAACCGCGTCGCCATCGTCGAAAAGACGCTCCTAGCCTTGGGCGCGACCGGCAGCGAGCGCATCCCGCTGAGCGACGAATGGCAACGAGCGATGAAGCAGAGGCTCGGCACCGAGGATACGCGCGCGCTGCCCCTGTCCGAGCTGCTTCGTTTCGGTACCCTGCGCCCCGTGCCGCTTCGCGTCGCCGAAGCGCTGCACGCACGGACCCAGGATCCCCGGCTGCTCGCGCAAATCCGCATGGGCACGACCGAGCGCTGGGAGCTCTGGGAACTGCTCGAACTGCTCACCGAGTTCGGTCTCGAACCGAAGTCCCTCTGGCAAAGCGAGACGGGGCTCGTCGATGACCGCCTCGCGCGCCTGATCCCGCCCGAGCGCTCGCGGCTCTATTCGATTTCCGCCGTCGAACCGGAAACTCCCGGCGTGCCGCCGCGAACGCTGGAGCTCACGGTGGGAGAACTCGAATACTCGAGCGAGCGGGCGCGGCTCACCATGCGACCGCCTGTCGCAGGCGATTCCGCAACGACGAACCACGACACTCGGCAGGGGACGGCATCTTCATTTTTGATTCACGCACTCGAGGACCTGAGGTCCGTCGCGTTCCGCATCGAGCGCCCCGCGCGCTTCCAACCCCCGAGCGACGCCTCGCGGCCGCTCGTTCTCTTCGCGGCGGGCTCGGGCGTCGCGCCGTACCGAGCCTTCGTGCGCGAGCGCGTTCGAACGCGCGCGCCTGGACTCTGCTGGCTATTTCTGTCACTGCGCACTCCGGGCGAGTTCTTGCTGGGTCAGGAGTTCAAGGCCGCCGCGGAGGCCGGTGCATTCCGCCTGAGCGCCGCCTTCACGCGCGAGGGCGCCGAGCTCGAGCTCGATCCGGAGCGCGGTTTCGTGGCAAAACCCGGAGCGCGCCGCAGAATCGAGGAGCTCCTCGCCGACCCGAGCGTCACGCGCGAGCTCATGGATCTCGTTCGGGCGCCGGAAGACGGCGGTCAGGGGGCGAGCGTCTACGTCTGTGGGCGCAGCGGCTTCGCGTCGACGGTCGTCGACGCCCTCACGCGTGCGTTCGAGCGTGAGCTCGAAGCCGAACCCGGCGCGCGGCGCACGGGGGCCGTGCACTTGTTGCGGCAGCTCTCCGGCGAAGGCCGACTCGTCTTCGAGCTTCACACCGACGCCCGCCCCATTGCCGACGAGTCGCGCTGGCTCTCCCTGTCGGAGGTCGCGCAACGAAACAATCCCAAGGCGGGCTACTGGGTCATCCTCGAGCAATCCGTCTACGATCTGACGGAGTTCGCCGAGCTCCACCCCGGCGGGCGCACCATCGTGCGGGCCTACGCCGGTATCGACGCGACTCACGCGTACGAGCGCGCGCACGGCCGTCAACCCGACGTCGACGCCATGCGCGAGATGTACAAGATCGGTCGCATTCGACCGCTGTCCTTCGAAGCGTTCACGGCGAAGATCAAGGGGCCGCACGGAACGACCACCATCAGCTGCCGAGCCGCCTATCAAGCATGGGTGCGGGCGCTGCACCTGGTCGTCGAAATGCAAAACGCGCACACGGTGGACCTCGGGCTGCAGAGCTCCCTGACGAGCCCGGCCGAGTTGCCCCGGCACGGCAGCGATCGTTTCAAGCTCTCGCGCGCCGCCGAGACGCACTTTCGCTTCCTCCAGAATTGTCTCAAGCCGCTGCGCGTCGAGACCCTGCCGGCGCTCTGGTCGATCACGCGCGGCGTGTTCGCGCCGGACGCGAGCGAAACCTGGATGCAGGAGCGTCTGACCCACATCGGTCGCGACGTGCGCAGCAAATACGTGAAGGCGACGTCGCGCGACTTGGTCGACAACGTCCAGGAGTGGATGGAGCAGGATGAGCTCATGCTGCCGCTGCTCGCCACCGCGCGCGAGGAAGATTCTCGGCTGCTCGAAGAGCTCAAGCGCGTGCTCGTGCACGGAGTCCAAGTCTTCGAGGAGTTCGAAACCAAAACGCGCACGCTCGGCGCGCAGGCGCTGATCGCGACGTGCCGCCGAGCGCTCACCGCCGTCCAAGAATATTACGAGCGGCTCGACGCCCAGTGGCGGCGCCTGCGCGGAGCGCCGCAGCTCCATCGCGGCCGCACCTCCTCGCGCTGGCCGGCCGCGAACGTCCGCCGCTTGCACGAGAGCGAATTCTGGGTGCTCGACGAGTTCCCCGAGCAGCGCATCGCCGTGCTCCACCGCACGCCGTTACCGGCGCTCTCACTCCCTGCACTCGCCGCCGACAACGACGCGCTCCTCGCCAAGCTCGGCGAAGAGCACCGCACCTACGGCATCGTCGTCGACACGCGCGAGGCTCCGCTACGCAATGACAAGGCGTTCGAAGAGACGATGGCCAAGTTTCGCCTCGAGCTGACGGCCCATTTCGAGCGCACGGCCGTGTTGCTCGAGAGCGCCCTCGGCGAGCTGCAAGTCACGCGGCTCGAGCGCGACGAAGGACGGACCACGTTCGTCACACGCAGCGTGAGCGCGGCCTTCCGCTTCGCTGCGGGCGGTCGCTGACAGTGCGTGCGGCCAAGACGGCACACTCGCATTCAGCGAGCATTTTGCTTCCCGAGAAGAACGCTCACCAACGCGCCCGATCGCCGTGGCAGCACGCCACACCTTCACGCTGCGCGAACGGCGTACACTTCTCCCATCATGAAAGCCGTCGTTCTCCCCGCGTTCGGTGACCCGAGCCAACTCGAGCTCCGCAACGTCAGCGACCCTAGCGCCGGCCCGGGCGAGCTCAAGGTGCGCATGTCCGGCGCGAGCATCAATCCGGTCGACTGGAAGCTCCGTAGCGGCGCGCTGCAAGGACGGATGCCGCTCGAATTGCCGGCGATTCTCGGCAGGGACTGCGCGGGCACCGTCCTCGAGCTGGGCAAGGAGGTGTCGGGGTTCAAGGTCGGCGACCGCGTGATGGGCCTCGTGAATCGCGGCTACGCCGAGCTCGTGGTGGCGGGAGTGGACGCGTGGGCACACGTGCCGCCGAATCTCGAGCTCGTGGATGCGGGGGCGCTGCCGCTCGTGCTCTTGACCGGCTCGCAGCTGGTCGAAGAAGCAACGAAGCCGCGCGCCGGGGACGCGTTGCTCGTGACGGGGGCGCTCGGCTCGGTCGGGCGTGTCGCCGTGTTTGCGGCCAAGGCGCTCGGCGCCAAGGTTTGGGCCGGAGTGCGCGGAAAGCAGAAGAGCGAAGCGGCAAAGCTCGGAGCGGACGCGGTCGTGGCGCTCGACGACGAGGCGGAAGTCGCAGCGCTTCCGGAGCTCGATTGCGTCGCCGACACCGTCGGGGGCGAGACGATCCAGAAGCTTTTGAGCAAGGTGAAGCGGGGCGGGACGATCGGGAGCGTCGTCGGCGAACCGCCGGGCGCCAAGGAGCGCGGGCTCGTGGTGCACCCGATGCTCGCGCACCCCGATTCGAAGCGTTTGGCCGAGCTCGGCCGTGCCGTGGCCGAGGGACGCCTCACGCTGCCAATCGCCAAAAAGCTCCCACTCGCCGCGGCGGCCGAGGCACACCGGCTCGCCGAAAAGGGCGGCATTGGCGGCAAAATCGTGTTGGTCGGCGCGAGCTGAACCTCCCGACGCGCTCACCGTGTCAGCGCGGCAGCTTGATCACCGTTTCGCACGTGAAGCCGACGGCAAGCGCGGCCTTGGAGTCGGTCTGGACGGTCGTGCAGGTCGACGGGCAGAGGACGACGTGGGCGGGCTTGTCGAGATCGTCGTAGTGCCAGCCACCGTCGCCCGTGCAGTCGGCGTCGTAGACGAGGTCGGTCTTGGTGGCGCCGCTCGTGTAGCTCACGAGCACGTGGTCCTTCTCGAAGGTGCGGCCGTCGGGTGGCTTCGGCACGTCGAGGCTGCACGAGATCGCGACGCCGCGAATGTGATCGACGGCCGTCTGAAACGCGGCCGTCGTCTTCGCCGGATCGCCCGTGTCGATGATGAAGGCGGTGCCGGTGCCGCCCGCCTCGGCCACCCCGACGAGGTTAGAGACCGTGTCGGGCGCCATGTTGCCGTCGTCGTCCGTGAGCGGCGGGTTCTTGACGCCGATGACGTAGGTCGGGACGTCGCTCGCGACGGCGTGCACGGCGTCTTCGACCGACTCGATGCTGTCGTCGTCGCAGTCCTGAGGATACCCGTCGGTCACGAGCACGAGCACGTAGTGGCCGGGGTGATCGACGCGGTAGTCGGCGACGTGGGAGAGCACGCCCTGGACGACGGCGAGCGTCGGCGTGCCGCCGCGCCAATCCTCCGCCCGAATGGCGTCGAGCGCTTCACCGAACTTCGTCGACGGCAGCTCGGTCATATCGACGTCAGGATGTGTGTAGCTCATCGCGTCGCAACGCTCGTCGTCGTCCGCATCGATCGGGAACGCCGTGAGGGAAGCCGTCAGCCCGGCGGACATGGGATCCTCGAAGAAGCCGCGCGTCGCCGCAACGACGGGATCCCATTTGAGCGTCGCGTCGTGCCACGGGTGATCGCCCTTGCCCATGCTGCCCGACACGTCGAACGCGAACGCCAAGAACACCGGCTCGAGCTCGGCGCTCGCGCTCACCGTCGCGCACACGTCCGCGTTGCCGCCCTCGCCTGTCACGTCGCCACCGCTGCCCGTCGTGCCACCGAGCGGGATCAGCTGCGTGCCGCCCGTCGCCGCGGTGCCCTGCGTGCCGCCGCTCGCCGAGACACCGCCGGACCCGACGGCGGACGTGCCGCCCGTCGCTGTGCCGCCGGTCGCCGCTCCGCTCGTCGCGCCCCCGCTGCCGAGACTCGACGTGCCGCCCGCTGCCGATCCATCCGTCGTATTGCTGCCGCACGCGGCCAATAGGACGGCACCGATCCCTGCGGCGAGACTGAGGCGGTTCGGACGAAAAGACGGCCGGCTTGGCCTAGTTACGGGGAGCATCGCCGGCAAGGTTGCCGACGCGGCCTACGACCGTTCGTCATTTTGCGGGCCCCGGCACGCGCGCGAAATCCCGGGGCTCAGCCCGAGCTCGCGGCCGGCGGTTCCCAGAGCTCGATGCGGTTTCCTTCGGGATCCATCACCCAGCCGAACTTTCCGTACGGCGCCTCTTGAACCTTGTCGTCGACGGCGGCTCCGGCAGCGCGCAGCTGCGCGAGCATCGCGCGCAGGTCCTTGACGCGAAAGTTGATCATGAACGCGGACGTGCTCGGCTCGAAGTACGTGGTGTCGGCGGGGAACGGCGACCAGACGAGGCACGGCCCCGGATCTCCTTGCGTCGCGAACATCGTCTCTCCCTGCTCGTCAGCGGGGAGGCCCAAGTGATCGCGGTACCAGGCCTTGAGTTTCGCAGGGTCCTTCGCCTTGAAGAAGATGCCACCGACGCCGACGACGCGTTCCATGAACGGCGAGTGTACCCATGCGCAAGATCGAGGTGTGCAGTGCTTGTCCCCGGCTCTCAGTGCACTGCGAGCTCCGCGAACCCCTCGACTCCCGCAACGAATAGCTGAGGCGCAGCGAGACAAATTGTCACAGAAGCCGCTAGACTCGTACGTGCTACGTCATGGGCCCCTAGGGAACGTATGGCGGAGCCAGTACGCAGACGGCCGCGGAGCGCGCTGGGCGACGAGGGACGTACGCTCGAGACCCTCAATCGCGGGAGCGGCTTGCTCACCGCCGCGGGACTGCCGCTCGCGCCGATCGAGGTGACCGCGGCGACCGAAGCGCGCAAGGAGAGCGCGCTCGACGCGCGCAAGCGCGTGCTCGTCGTAGACGACAACGTCGACGCGGCCGAGACGCTCGGCCTGCTGCTCGAAATCCTCGGCGCCGAGGTGAAGGTGGCGCACGACGGCGCGACAGCGCTCGAGCAGTACGCCGGTTACGATCCGGATCTCGTGCTGCTCGACATCGGCATGCCGGGCATGGACGGACACGAGGTCGTCCGCCGCATCCGCGCCGAGTACGGCGCGCGGCACACCACGGTCGTCGCGCTCACGGGCTGGGGGCAAGCCGAGGATCGGCGCCGTTCCCAGGAAGCAGGGTTCGATGCCCACCTGGTCAAGCCCGCCGGCGGTGACGCGCTGAAAGCCGTCCTGACGGCGGTGCCGGCTCGGCGCCGGACGGTCGACGCATCCAAAATCGAGCCGGCGTAACCGGGCGACCACCGTGCTCGCACGAGCATTCGCTCTCGGGTCGCGCCTTCGCTCAGGTTGACGCAAACGCTGCACCCACGTCGCGGTGCTCGCGAAACAATTGCGCTCAGCGCCTTACGCCCGGCTCCACGCGGGCGGACGTCGGGCGCGGCCTTTGCTTTGAACGACACGTGTGAGATCGCTGCCGATGGTCAAGATCGCGTGGAACCCCAAGCACCCCGAGCGGGTGTGCTGGGGGTGCGACAAATACTGTCGCGCCGACAGCCTGGCGTGCGGCAACGGGACGGAGCGCACGCAGCATCCGATCGAGCTCTTCGGACCGGACTGGCTCGAGTGGGCGCGCGAGCAGGGTACGTACGACGACTACGATTGCTTCGATCCGTCCGTAGACGAAGAACCGCCGCCGCAGAAGTGACGAAGTCATCCCGCGTTCGCTGGCGCCACGCCGACGGGCGCCGCTCGCAATCTGGCTACTGCGCTGGCGGCAGTGGCGGGTTCGCGCAATTGAAAGGCCCGCTGTCCGTGATCGACGAAGGCACGGCGTCCGACGTGAAGCCGATCTGCGCGCTGTCGAGCGCCATGGACGCGAAGATGGCGTCCAGCTGGTGTACGTAGTTCGAGTCCACCGTGGCGTCATAGGCGGGGACTTCGATTTCTTTGTCGGGCAAGGCGTAGACGGTGAAGGTGTAGCTGTCGGGGACCGCCACCGGATGTGGCTCGGGCCAAGCGCATTTTTCAGCCTTGAGCACGACCCAATCCGGACAGGGCGCGAAGTAGCGAGCGACGCCGCGCGCCTGCACTTGCACGCCGCCTTTGAGCCCTGCGGGAGTCGGGTTCGCGGCATTGGGATCGGCGGGGTCGAGACCCGGGATGCCTTCCGGCAAAGTGCGCACCTCGTGCGGGATGTTCCACGCGGCCCAGTGGTACGCGAGGTTCGGATCCGTGAGGCTTACGTCGTGGAGCACGATGGCGTAGCTCTTCGTGCCTTTCGGTCCCTTGGTCCAGTCGAGCTCCGGTGAGACGCCGGTCGCGAAGGGGCCGCCCGCGCACGTGTACGGCGCCGGCAGCGCGTCGCCGTCGTCGAAATTCGGGCTCGTGACGCGGAAAGGCTTGTCGTGCCGACCGCTCCCATGATCCCCGCCGTGATTTTCGAGCGCTTGACCCACGTGCGCCGTGCTCTCGGGGCCGGCTTCGCCGCTGCACCCGAACACCGCCACGAGCAAACACGGAACCGTTGCCGAAACTATCGTTCTCATCATGCCCTCGTCCTCCTGATTGTGTCGTGCTCGGACGAATCCGCTTACTGGCTCTGGTCGAACCGTCCGCGCGGCGGACTATGGCACACAATCACGCGACTGCGCGCCAGACAGCTCGGCTGGTCTCATGCAGGCGGCATGTCCGGCGCGCCGCTCGGAGCGGGCGACGACGGGACTTCGGCAGCCTTTCCGCCCATGCGCGTGCGCGCGCGGGCGAGATGGCCGCGAGCAGGAACGAGCTCGCAAAAGCGCCCGAGTCCGGTCGGCGGCGTCGACACGTAAACCGCTTCGAAGGAGCCCGCGGGGACGGCGTAGGTCTCGTGCCAGATCCAACGTCGCCGCTCGTGCCGACCCGCTTGTAGAAGTCGGCCCAGGCTGGGAAGTGTTTGCCGCTGCGATCGCTCGCGTAGGCCATGAGCGCGTCGGTGGATTCCCAATATTGAATCGACATGCCCGGCAGCGTGATGCCGCCGAGGAACCCTGAATCGGTCCGTGAACGGAGCTCCCGCAGCATGCGTGGCATCGCGAGCGCGACCGGCAGCCAGCGATGGATCTTCCACCAGCGATTGATGCGCATCCCGATCAAGAACACGACGAGCCCCCGTGCACGGACGACGGTCATGCGGTCATTGATGATTTTCATGCCTGACTCCATTGTTTACAGCGTTAACTTCATCCACAAAAAAAACTACCTCCGCCGTGCCGAGGCGGGCGCGAGGGACGCTTCGATGCGATCGAGGGTGAACTCCACGTGCTGGCGGAAGGCGCGCTCGTCGAGATCCTCGAGCTGGCCGTTGAGACGCAGCGAAGCGAGTCCATGCACGGTTGCCCAAATGTGTAGGGCGGTACTCCGGGGGTCCTGCTCGGCGAACACGCCCGCGGCGATGCATTCTTTGACGCGATCGACCAAGAACACGAAGGTGCCGTCCATCCGCGCTTTTGCGCCTTCGGACACGCTGTCGAGGCCGAGCTCGCGGCACGGCGTCATGAACATGAGCGCGTAGTCACGCGGGTGCTCGAGCGCGAAATCGAAGTAGGCGTGGCCCGCGCGCCGCAAACGTTCGAGCGGCGTCTTGCCCGCGAGCGCGCGCATCAAATACCGCCCAAAGGTCGAGAACCCCTCCTCGAGCAGCGTCGCGAGCAGCGCGTCCTTGTCCTCGAAGTGCCGGTAAAGCGCCGTCGCGCTCACCCCCACCCGCTCCGCCACGCCCCGCATCGAGAAGCCCGCCATGCCCTTCTCGCGCAGAAGCTCGCCGCTTTCGTGCAGGATCCGGGCTCGCGTCTCCATGTTTACGGTGTAAACCTGGCCAGCGCCTACGTCAAGGCCCAACCCGAGAAATGTGGGCGGCCGCGGGTGACGCGGGCCACGCCATGCCCGTTATGGCGCGATCCAGTCGTCCGACAGCGACAGCTCGATGCCTGCCCCGGTTGCACTGAACCACGGCGCCAAAGCCCAGCGCCTCGGCCTGGTAGCTACTGTCGCCCTGCTGGACGACGGCCAGAAAAAGTAAGCGCCGGCCGTGAGCGCGGCGAGCCCGCCCGCCGTGACGAACGAGCCGATCGCGACTTTTCTATAGCGCTCCTGCTCGGTCTGTTTCTTGACGAGCTCGCTGCAGCCCACGGCCGGCGTGACGGGTGCGCAGATGCCGCTCGGGGGCAGCATCCGTTCGGCGGCAGCCTCATCGAGTTGTCGGTTGATCTCGTCGGCAGAGTTCCCGGCGCGCAGCGAAAGCACGGTGAACGTCGTGCCGACGATCGCGGCCGCAGCGGCAGCCGCTCCGCCGACGATCAAGACGGCGGTGCGCGCGCCTGTTCCGGCTTCTTCGCGCCGCTGTCGCTGGGAGGTACTCCCTTGCGCGGCATCGGTGGTTTTTGGAGTTGTGCTCGTTACGGACTGCGCCGGATAGGAGCTTGGCGGCGTGACGGTGTGCAGCACGGCCGTCTTCGATTCGCCCGCCGCGACGGAGATCACGATGCGGTCCGCGCCTTGTTTGCTTTCGGCCGCGAGCGTGTGGTCCCCGGGTTCGACCCAAATCTTCTCGACCGGCGAGGGGACGATGCGAGCACCGTCGAGGGTCACTCGGGCGCTCGTTGTATCGACCTCGACGCTGATCGTTCCAAGGTGCCGCCGGCATTCTTCGAGCGCCGTCTCCACGTCCTTGCGCTCGTTTTCGCGTTCGGGCGGCAAGTGCGCGAGATAGAACGACCAGTGTTCGGCCGCAGGCCGATAGAGCTCGAGCTTCGTCTCCACGTCCGCGAGCGTCGCCGCGATGGCGGCGTGCCGTTTCAAATCGAACGCGCGCGCAAACGCAGCGCGCGCTGCCTCGAGGTGCCCCTTGCGATACTCGGCCACTCCGCGATGCATGAGAGTTTTGACCGTTTGTTCGGTGTCGGCAGCTCCAGCGTCCGGCGCAGGCGAAGCTTTCGCGGCGTGAGGCTCAGCCAACACGCAACGGGCCGAGAGCAGGACGGCAAGGCCAAGCGCGCGGGGCGTCCCACTCAAGCGAAGCGGGCGGAGCCAACCTGCCGTCGTCACGTCAACACCGCCCCTCGGCCGCAACGAGCCGGCCCCTACTTTCCGAGTCCGAAAACGACGTGTGGCAGGGGCGTGCGCACGAGCCGGTGCCCGGTCTCCTCGAAGAAGTAGAGGTACGTCTTGTCGGCGGTCAGAGACCCCACGCGCGGTCCCGTCACGACGTCGTACGTCTTGCTCGACGCCGTGTCGTAGAGCCGAAATCCGCTCGTCTGACGACCCGAGTCCGTGTACGCGTAGTAGACGAGCGCCGCTCCCGTGGCGGGCTGAACCAGCGTAAAATCGGTGATATCGAGATTGGGCGCAATCGCCGTCGGGCCCGAGGCGCCGTCGTTCTCCATCATCAACGACGCGCCGCTGCTCGCCGAGGCGCTCGCGCGCCAGTAGTAATTCGAGTCAGCGTCGCACTCGACCTGCTCGAGGTGTCCGCTTCGAGCGGGAAAGACTTGAGGATGGTCGGGAGTTGCGAGCCAGATCCCATAGCTGCCGGCTGCCCCCGACGTACCAGGCATATTGACGCCATAGGCAACCAGGCCGCTCGCGAAGGCGATGTCGCCGACCTCGGCGGCAGAGTCGATGACCGTCGAGAACTCGTCGACGACATCCGAGGAGTCCGTCTCGTTCTGGCTCTTGATGTGGAGCTCTTTGAAGCGGTTCACCACGGACGTGGACCAGTAGATGCGTCCGGAACGGTAGCGGAGGCCGGCGACATTCGCCTGATCGCTGCTCAGCAGGTTGTCCGTTGGCTTCATGCTTTCGAGGAACCCGGTGTCGGTGTTCAGCACGAATAGACGTTCGGCACCGATGAGCACGGGCCCGAGCGTGTGCGCTTGATTCGAAACCAGCGTTTCGACGCCGCTGCCGGCGATACGTTGCAGACGGTACTTGTCGGCCGCGGCGTCGCTGCTCGACGAGCTTGTCCAGTAGATCTCCGAGTTGCGGAGCGCAATGCCGCGCGTCGCGGGAAACGTCGGCTGATTGGTCGCGAGCTTCTCGAACGGCTCGCAGGTATCGCCGTAACACCATCCGTCGCAGGACTCGGGCGTGCACACGCAAGTGCCGCTAGCGCTGCAAGCCTGCCCCGCCGAGCACGCCGTGCACGCGCCTCCTCCTGCGCCACACTGCGTATTCGATTCACTCGCATCACCGACGCAACGACCGTCACCATCGCAGCAGCCTGTGGGGCACGACGTCGCATCACAAACGCAAATGCCCGTCCCCGCGTTGCAGCGCTGCCCGTCGTCACACGACCCGCAGCTGCCCCCGACTGGGCCGCAATGTGCGTTCGTTTCGCGCAGGCACTCGCCGTCGCTCGAGCAGCAGCCGTCAGGGCACGACGTGGCGTCACAGACGCACTTGCCCGTCTTCTCATCACAGCTGAGCCCGTCGCCGCACTCGACGCACTCGGCGCCCGCCGTACCGCAATGCGCGGCCGCCGCGCTCTCGCACTTGCCGTCCTTCGAGCAGCACCCGTCCGCACACGAATCCGGCGTACAAACGCAGCTCCCCGCCTTGCACACAAGACCGGCGGCACACGCGGCGCATGCTTTGCCGTCCGCGCCGCACGCTGTTTCCGTCGTGCCGCTCTGTGCCTGCCCTTTCTCGTCGATGCAGCCGCCGGAAGCAGCGCCACCCGTGCCTGCGTCTTCGGAGTTCGGATCCCCGTCCCCGCCAGCACCGGCGGTTCCTTCCCCTTCCCCAATTCCGCCGGTCGCCCCGTCACCGCTGCCGGCTCCCGACTTACCCGCCATAGCTGCCGTTCCGGCGCTTCCCCCCTTGCCGGCACCCGCGCTGCCCCCTGCGCCGGCGACGATCGCACACGTGCGCGTCATCGTGCAGTCGTCGATGCTCGAGCCACACCCGCTCGCGACCACTGCACCAGCACCCCCGACGGCGAGCAAAAGAATGTTCTTTGCGACTAGCGTCTTCATACCTGTGTCATCGGTCGGTCCCGACGACGGTTGTCAAAAAAGTGCGTCGGGGTACGATTTAGACTCGGCCCGTCGGGTCGGCGCCTGGCAGGAACGTCATGGGGCCGTCGTGAAGGAGGAGGGGTAGTCTTCGGTCGTCGCCGTTGCCATCGAAACACTTGGCGGCTGAGGGTACGATGACTCGGCTCGGAAAACATTGGACATGTAGCCGCTGCGGGATGCAGCGTCATCCACGCTCTTGAACGGACCCATGGCGCGAACAGACCATTCACCCGTCGCATCCGTCGGCCAGTCTATGCCGAGGTCGTCCACTTTGGGCAGCGAGATCTCGCGTGCTGTAGTCAAGATACGATAGATCGGTAACGGCGACGACACGGAAGGATCCTTGAACATGACAGCCGCCTCATATACGGGGAGCCCCGCGTCGGCCCAAGCAAATCGAGCGTCGACCGTGACTCCCGTGGCGGAGTCCAGCGGGTCCTCAGCAATGGGAATGGCCGGAATGACGATCTTGCCGGAGTCCCCGTCAGCGGATAGACCGGTCACCGCCGCCCATGCAGATCCCACGCCTGACAACCCTGATATCATCCGCACGGCTATTGAGCCGCCCTCAACCTTGGGCGTTGCCAATTGGAACTCTTTAGCAACAGTAGTCGTAGTAAGCCACATGCTGGTGTTAGCATCAAAGGTTAGATACGATTGCAGGATTGGTGCCGCATAGCCGTCCGGCATGACCACACTGCCACTGAGGTGATCCGTACCGACGTCCTCATTGAGGTTAAGCAGTAGATCTTCTTTCGAATCGCCTGAATGAACGTCCATCGGGACCCACCCGAAGCCGGTAAACGAGATAGGCGCATCGCGGGCGCCCTGCCACTGGAGCCCGAGGAGTCTTCCGCTTACGTAGGCCGCATCGTACCAGTGCGGAAAAACGTTAAACGTGTTACTATTACCGGTATTACCGCTCGATGCCCCATCCTGCGTAAACGCAAGGTTCGATGCAAATGCCGTAGTGTGCCACGTATCTGGCGCGTCGACTTGAGCAGATCCGCCAACAAGGGAGCCGTACAGCTTTGCACTTCCCTCGGTGGTGGGAGTCCAGGCATCTCGGACCTGAATAGTCGGCTCGACTCGCGTGAGTCCCTGGTATACAACGACGTAACGCAGCGCGGAGTTCGTCGGCACATCCGCTACCAAAAGGTCGTACGGCGCCAGTATGCCGTCGAACTCAAAATGGCCACTACCGTCGGTTTTGGCATATGCGGCGCCAATTCGAACCGCCGCTCCGGGGAGCGGTTTCAGGTTTGCGTCAACGACCGTACCGCGGACGTGCAACGAGGCAGGCCCATCAGCACTCGAACTTCCCGAGGCTGAGATTCCACCCTGGGCTCCGGCAGCTCCGCCGTCCTCACGACCGCCGCCGCTATCTTTCGTAGGTATGCTCGCATCAGTTCCTGCCGTGCTGAAGCCGCTTCCGGCTCCTTGGGCATGTCCGCCGCTGCCAGCCGCCGACGGACTGCCCCCCGTTATGGTGCTGGAGCTGTCTCCCGAATTACCACCCATGCCAATGCCTGCCGTTCCAGCGAAGCTCGAACCTGCATGCGCGCCCGCCAGGACGCCGCAGGTACGCTTCACTGCACACGAATCCAAGTCCGGACCGCATGCCGAGACCGCGGCTGAACCGGATACGACAAGTATGAGTATGTGGCCGAAGCCTCTAGAATGTTTTTGCACACTATCACTCCGCCTTGCGAGCCCTGCCGCAGTGAGCGCCAACTCCACATACACAGTCAAATCGACCTATAAAAAAGCGATCACGTCGCCGCTAACATTTCCTGTGCGATGCCGTCGATGCCGTCGTTTATCCCGACGCTGCCACCGATACCACCGCTGCCCGGCGCGCCCTCCTTAAAGGTCACGCCCTTCTGGTTTGGTGGAGCGTCACCTCTCCACAAGATGCCGACGGAGACACCGCCAGCACCGCCGCCGCCCGCACCACCATCAGCGCCAAAGCCGCCCGCACCGCCTGGGCACGAATTGACGTTGCTCACGACCGCACCACCAGGACCTCCCTGCATCTGACCCGGCTGCCCTGTATGGCCGTTACCACCTTTGCCGGCGTTGCTCGAAACCAGGTCGCTGTCAGCAATGTCCACCTCGGAATCCACAATCAGCAACGCGATGGATGCGCCGCCTCCCTGCCCGCCTTTTCCACCGTTGCCGCCACAGCCCCCACAGCCTCCGCCGCCGCCGTGGCCGAGGTTGTTCCGACTCGCGCCGCCGCCCCCACCCTGGCCGGGCTCTCCGATCGGACCGTCCTCGCCGGACGCTGGCATCCAGCCGGCGACGGTCGTGAACCCACGGGTCGCAGCGCCGTTACCCGGCATTACCGTTGGAGCGTTGGCCCCATCAAAACCCGTACCGCCAGAGGCACAGCTTCCGGGCGTTCCCGGCTGGCCTGCACCGTGATCTGGCAGGCCCTTGCTCCCTGCGGTTCCAGCGCTCGATGGAACGCCGCCAGTGCCGCCGATCGTAGGTGCCGACTGACACATGCAAGTCTTCTCCCCGCCACCCGTCCCCGGCGTCGACACCGACTCCCCGTTCCCGCTCAAACTCGACTGATCTGCGTACGTATACTCCTCGAGCGTCCCATTCGCTCCATCCTGACCGAGGCCCGCCTGAATTTGCACCCGCCGCAGCTCCACCCCCGTCGAGCTCGTCACGAACGCCCCCAAACTCGACTCCCCCGGCATCGTGGCGTCCGCCGCTTCGAACGCGAAGTCTTCGATCGTCGTGCCGTCCGTCAGGTTGTCGATCCGGAGCGCCGTCGTCTGCGTGCTCGTGACGGTCGTCTTCTGGTTCTTGTCGTACTTCCAAGTATCGCAGTCGAACCCGCCGTAAAGTCGTGAGCCGTCGATTGCGTCGGTCACGCTCACCTGCTCGCTGAAGCTGCCCGCCGACGAGCATGCGACGACGATTTTGCTCGCGTCGTGCGCGAGTCTTAGCGCCTTTGCCAGCGTCTTCACGGGATCCGTCTTCTTGCCGCTGCCGCCATCGTCGCCGCTCGGCGAGACGAAAACCGCGTAGTCGTTCGAGACGAGACAGGCTTCCTCCGAGGGACTCTTCGTTTCGTCGCAGCTCGGCGCCGCGCCGCCCTGCCCCCCCATGTTGTCGACCCCCGCGCTGCCCGCCCCGCCAGCCGTGCCTCCACTACCGCCGCGTCCGGCGGTCGCGCCCCCGGCACCGCCGGTGACTCCCGTGCTGCCACCGTCGCTTCCCGCTTGGCCGCCTTCCGCGCTACTTCCGCCGACGCCGCTCATGCCCGCACTGCCGCCACGACCTGCGCCACCGCTCGTGCCGGACGCTGCGGGCATGCCCGCCGTCGCGCCCGTGCCGTTCGCTGGCCCGCAGGTGCCTTTTTCCTCGCACGGAGCGCTGCAGCTCATCGCGCTCAGCAAAGTTGCGGTGACGCCGCCGAGAGCCCAGACCGTTCGCACTGTTCTCATGTGAATCCCCAAATCAAAAATGATAGCCGAGAGCGGCAAAGAACCCGTGGTGAGCGACGTCGACCTTCGGCTCGAGTCGCGCTGTACGCGACGCAGATTTCGGCCAGAGTACATAAGTGAGCGCGCCCGCGGCGAGGGCGGTGCCGAAGCCGACGAACGACAGCGTACGCAACGTGTGCGAGCTGTCGGCCTGACTGGCGATGTCGTCGCAAGCCGCAGCGTTGTTCGCGCTCATGCCGGCGCCGCATGCATTCGGATCGTCGAGCGCTGCGAGTCGATCTTCGGCATTAGCACGTTGGTTGCTCGAGACGACGAGCGCCACGATGCCGCCCACTAACGCGACGCCGCCGACGCTCGCGGCGACGATAGCCGGCGCGTAGCTTGGAGCGCGCTCGGGCCGACCAGGCGCCACACTCGTGGTTTGGAGAGCTGGCGGTTGCGGGTTTTCCGAGGCCCCTTGCGGGAGAGCGAGCTCGACTTTGTAAGTTTCACCGGCGAGTGCGTCGACCCGCACTTCCGGACTGTCCACGCCTTCCAGTACTGCTCTCACTCGATGCGGCCCGACATCCACGTAGACGTCGGAGGGAAGCGGCGATGTTCCGACCACCGCCGAGTCGACGTGAACTTCGGCGCCCGGTCGGTCGACGCTCACGCTGATGGCGCCAACCCGCTTTTTGACTTCCTCGAGGCCCTTCTTGAGGCGCACCGTGTCGTCTGCGTCCGCGACCGGCGGCACGTTGCGGCTCGCGAATTGCCCGTAGTTGGCCGCCGCGGCGTAGTTTCCGAGGTGATACTCGACGAACATCAAGTCGGATGCCACGTCGTACGTTTGCGACCGCGTCCATAAGTCGAGGAGCAAACGCCGCGCTTCCTCCCAACGCTTGGCGTTCATGGCTTCATGCGCCTGGCGATATTGCGCCTGCGGTGAATCCGCGCTCGCAGACTCTGCCAGGGCAACGCCCGGCCTCGCGAGAGCGCAAGCGACCAGCAACACACGAAGAACCCTTGGCCGACCAGAGCGCCTTAATGCGAGCGGCCTTACCTGCGTGTGCGTCATGCTTCCAATCACTTCGCTGGAGGGAAAAAGGGTCTTGCGAACGGGTCTTGTGTCGAGTTTTGGTTCGTCGGGGGCTGCGCAGCGTCCGCGGGACGTCGCGGTTCTGCTACCGCATCGCGGGATTTCACGCGCGGCGCGACGGGTGGGGCGACGCGCGCTGCGCGGGCCGACATGCTGGCCGTGCCCACGGGATTCGGACGACCGGCGAGCTCGTGCGCGACTGGCGGACTTGCGGTGCTGAGCGCCGGGCTCGCCGCTGGAGACCCCATGCTCGGAGGTGCCGCGGGCACGAGCTCTCGGGTCAACACGGGGGGCATGCCAGACATGGCGCTCGCGGGCTCAGCGACGCGCGGCGGCTGGTGGCGCCGGAGGAGGATGACGAGAATGAGGAGAGCCGCCGCCACGATCGCGATGCCGACCGCGATGCCGCGCAGCGACTTCATGGGGACGGTGGGGACGCCGACGGGCGTGACGGAGTCGGGAGCCGCGCGCGGGGGCGGGAAGTTGCGAATCGTGTCGGGTTCGACGCCGCGTTTGGGCGTTGGCTCGTCGGGGACCTTCGGGTCGGGTGGAACGGTGTCCTTCGGCAGGTTTTCGTGGCGGCGGTGCTTCCACCAGTCGATCATCTGGACGCGCATGTCCGGCGGGATCGTGACGCGCCGTACTTTGTAGGGATGCTCCCCCGTCGGGGTGCGGCGTGGGTGCGTCCGTCGTGCTCGCGTTGCTGCGCGCGCCGGGGTCCCTCTTACCTGTGCTCGCGCGGCCGCAAAGTACGTTAGCTTACGAACGGCCGCGCTGTGCGCAGGTGAGAGGTCCCGTACTCGACGGGCGGCAATGGGCGGTGTGGGCGCTTCCGCGCTGGGAGGTCGGGTGCCGAGAGCTTCTGGGCTGGAAGTACGCCACGGGCGGGTGCTCGCCGTGCGGCGGCGTGCTCGAAGCGACGGCGGCCTTGCGCGCGGCAACTCGGCCGAGCTTCGCAGGCGCGCACGAGCTCCGCCATGCTCCTCAGAGGACCTCGCTCGTGGTCGCGCCGCGCATGTCATAGCTCCTGCGCCGTTGAGGGCTGCGCTCGGCCGAGCTGCCGCGCGCAAGGAGTCTCCATGCGCTTCAGCAAATCCACCCTCTCCACTCATCGCTCAGCGCTCCTAGCGGCGCGTGCCTCGGGTATGCGGCGCGCTCCTACAGCTTCGGAAGCCGCGCTCTTTGAGCTGGTGCGAGGTCGCCGGCTGGGAGTGCCGTTTCGGCGGCAGGTCGTGCTGGCCGGGCGTTACATCGCGGACCTCTTCGCGCCCACTATCGGCCTGGTCGTCGAGATCGATGGCGGTTATCACGCGCAGAAGCGCCGCGCCGATGCGCGGCGCGATCGGGTGCTGGAGCGGGCGGGATTGCATGTCCTTCGCCTGGATGCCCATGTCGTGCTGCGGCAGCCGGAACGGGTGCTCGCCTTGCTTCGCGCCGAAGTCGCACGTCTCGCGCGCACCTGAGCTACGGAGCTTCGAGCACGTCTTCGGCGATGCCGTCGATGGCCTCATTGGTGCCCGACAATCTATGGCGTGACGGTCCCGTACGCGCAACTCGGGATGGCAGCCGCCGTGAACACAGTCGCAAGGGTGCGCGTTTCGAAGGACGAATGACGGAACTGAGACCGAATACTCATTGGCAATACGTCGGCGGGGTTGACCCCGAACACGTCTTGCCGGTGGGGCAATCATCAAGAGTCCCGCACTGGTAAGAGCACCGCTTTGGATTCACGCCAACAGTGCGACACAGTCCTCCGAGGCCGGGTTCGATGCAATTGCCATCGCTGTCGCGCGCGCACCCACACGAACTGTCCTGGCCGTCGGAACAAGCTTGCGAGTTCAGCAAATCGAGCACCGCCTCACAGCGCGTCGTATCTTCATCGATGCCGCAGTAGGCTTCTCCTGTTGCACCGGAAAGGCTGCTCACAGTGATGGGAATCTCGTACGGGCGCGCGCAGGTCTTGACGACACGTCTCAAACAAAACCCTGCCAGTCTTTCCACGCCCTGAAACTCCATCGGCACGCAGCGCTGGTCAGGATCGGCTTGATCACCACCGGTGCATTCGCTGTCCGCAACACACGGCTCGCAAGTCCCGACACTGCCTCTCGGTGTGGTCGTGCACGCGTGCGTCGCTGGATTGCACGAATTCGTCCCGCACGCCGTCTCATTAGTGGCCGTGCATTGCACGCACGTGCCCGAGGCGCAAACATGCGTTCCGTCCAGGTGTGTGCAGTCGCCGTCGGTCACGCACGCGACGCACGTACTATTCCCGCCACAACGAGCGGCCGTCGTTAGGGCGCAGTCGTCGCTCCTGATGCAGCCGACACATTGGTTCGCCTCCGTGTCGCACACCGGCGTGTCGCCGTGGCACTCGCTTGAGTCCGCAGCCGTGCATTCGACGCAGATCTTGGTCGAGACGTTGCACGCGGGGGTTGCTCCCTGGCATTTGTTGGAGTTCTCCGCGTTGCATTCGACGCAGGTGTTCGTCGGCTTGTCGCAGACAGGCCTCTGCCCCGCGCATTGCGAGTTCCTCAGGCACCCGACGCACGTGTTCGTCGCGTCGTCGCAGACCGGCGTCGTGCCCTTGCACGCGCCATCGCAAGGCTCAGCCCCACCCCCACCTCCGATACCCGCGCCGCCCCCTTCGCCAGAGGTCCCTCCGGTGCTCGACCCGGCACCGCCACCCTTGCCGCTCGAACCGGCAGTTGGGGCCGAGCCGCTCGTTCCCGCCAGCCCAGCAGTTTGGCCCGCCTCGCCGCCGCTTCCGCTTATCCCAGCGCCACCGCGACCAGAAGCTCCTGAATTGCCCGATGCGGCAGAAGTACCGGCGCTTCCGCCAGAGCCACCCGTGGGGTTGAAGGTCCCGCAACCTCCGTAATTCTCACAAGGCGTCGAGCAACTCGTCCCGGCAAGAAGGCCAGCGGCAATGCTGGCCAGAATGAACGTGTGTCCGGCGAACGATTCCATTGTCCTGACCCCGTATTCTCAAAATCGAAGATGGATAGAAGCCGCCAGCCCAAGCGGTGAAACAGAGACGCTCGGTGACGCTTGCACACTAGCAGGCTGCGGCCGTGATCTCGGCCAGAGGACGAACGTTGCGAAGCCGGCCGCGGCAGCGGCGCCGAATCCAATGTAAGCAACCGTGCGGAGCGTGGTCGCGCTCGTCGCTAGCTGATGTATATCATGGCATTCGGGTTCTTGTGTTGCATCGATGCCGGCAGCACAAGGATTGTCACCGCCAAGTTTGCCCAGGCGATCGTCTGCTTCAACTTGCTTATTCGCCGCAACGATAATGGATACGATCCCTCCAACCAGCGCCGCGCCGCCGACACTGGCCGTTATGATTGTTGGCGTGTAGTCGAGTGAATTGTCTCGGCTTTCGGGTGCAGAGGCTGCGATAGCGCCCGGCCCACGCAACGATGGCGGGGGATCGGCTGTCGTCGCCAGCGGAATGTCGAGCTGTACCGTATTCGGCTGCCCCGCGAGTGCGTCCACCCGTACTTTCGGGCTCTCACTCCCCGCAAGTCGCGCGCGAATGACGTGCGGACCAACGTCCACATAGACGTCGGATGCAAGTGGAGAGCTGCCCACCACTTCCGAGTCCACCAGCACCTCCGCGCCCGACCTGTTCACGATGACGGTTATTGCGCCAACACGCTGCTTCAGCTCGTCTAGACCCTTCCTCAACAGATCAAGCTCGTTTCGGTTCGCGACCGGCGGTGCGTTGCGGATCGCGAACGCAGCGTAATTCGCAGCTTTAGCAAAATGGCCGGTGTGATATTCCACGTACATGAGCGATGACGCGACATCGTAAGATTGGGCCCGCGTCCACAGACCCATCAGCAGGCGCCGAGCCTCATCCCAATTTTTCGCGTTCATGGCGTCGTGGGCTGCGCTGTACTGCGCTTGGGGTGAGCTCGCGTCACTGACCGGATCGGCCGCGGAAACGCTCGAGGCAAAACCCACAAGTGCGCAGGACGCGGCGACCGCGACGCCGCGTCGAATGAATGCTTGCAGACTGGCAAGAGAGTGTGTCATGCGAACTCGATCAATTGGATGGAGCAAAAAGGGGCTTTGCAAAGGGATTCTGGGTCGTAGTCGAGGGTGCGGCCTGTTGCGGTGTCGGCTCTCCGCGCCGCGATTCCAGGTGGCTCCCCACGGACGCCGGGCTGGGCGGCTTGGTGCGAGGATGCAGAGGCTCGATCATGTCGTGGGCGCGTGCCGGCCGTTCACGCGCCTCTGTCCTAGCGGAGCTCGGTGAGATGGCGGGGGAGTTCGGAGGCGTCGCAGTCTCGGATGGGCCCACCCCCACGCTCGGAGAACGGTCTGCGGTGTGCACCGAAGTCACAACTTCCGATGCAGGCGCCGCGACCGATGCAGGCGCCGCGACCGATGCAGCCTTCGCAGCCTGCGCATCCGGCGCAGACGCGCTCGCCGGCTCAGCGACGCGCGGCGGCTGGTGGCGCCGGAGGAGGATGACGAGGATGAGGAGAGCCGCCGCCACGATCGCGATGCCGACCGCGATGCCGCGCAGCGACTTCATGGGGACGGTGGGGACGCCGACGGGCGTGACGGAGTCGGGAGCCGCGCGCGGAGGCGGGAAGTTGCGAATCGTGTCGGGTTCGACGCCGCGTTTGGGCGTCGGCTCGTCGGGGACCTTCGGGCCGGGTGGAACGGTGTCCTTCGGCAGGTTTTCGTGGCGGCGGTGCTTCCACCAGTCGATCATCTGGACGCGCATGTCCGGCGGGATCGTGACGCGCCGTACCTTGTAAGGATCGACGTCGGTTTGGTCGTGCGTCGCCGCCGCCGCGCGGCGCGGCTCCGTCGCGGAGCGGGGCTCTGTCGCAGGGCGTGGCTCCGTCGCGGGGCGCGGCTCCGTCGCGGAGCGGGGCTCTGTCGCAGGGCGTGGCTCCGTCGCGGGGCGTGGCGCGGCCGGGGCGGGGCCCGGCGCGGCGGGAGCGCTTGGGCGGTTGCCGACCGGCGTCTGCGGAGCTGGTGCGCGCTTGTCGTCGGTCATTGCAGAAGAGGGCCCATGTCGGGTTCCGTCGCGGCCTTCGTTGCTGCCTTCGTCGCTGCTTCCCCGTTCTTTTTCTTCTTCTCTTTGTCGAGGTCTTGCTCAATCCAGAGCAAGCGGTCGGCCATCTTGTCCGGGGAGGTGATGTTCTTCGGCTTCGAGGACGAGTCGACCGCGGCGCGAGGATGCGAGAGCGGCTTTGCTTTCGACATGGCTGCAGTCGACACGGGCGTGGCGCTCGATCTGGCGCTCGGCAACACGTGCTGGACGACAGTCGCCGGCGCCGCTGATTGGGCTGGTATAGGTGCCGGCACCAGGGCGATCGACGAGGCTAGCGAAGGCGAAGGCGCAGGCGTAGTCGCCGCGGCAGGCACGAACGCCGCGGCGTCGCGCGGGCGCGGCGTGGTCCGAGGTGTCTGCGTGGTAACGAGCAGCACGACCGCGCCCATGACGGCCCCTGCGAAGGCGCCAATGGCGACCCATTGGAGAATGAGGCGAGGCGGCGCGGTTTCGAGGACTCTTGGCGTGTGACGGGGACCTCCAGTCGTGACGGGTGGGACGGTGCCGGCAGTCGGAAGCGCTTTGACGGACGCCGCGATCCGCGGGCGCATGGTGCTGTCCGGCCGTTCAATCGTCGCCACGGGGACGTCGGCGAGCAGGCGCCGCGGCTCGATGCGCTCGGTGCCGTTACTCGTGACCACCGGGCTCGGCGTGCGTGGGATCGTGACCGCGGCGTCGAAGGCGTCGCCGTCGCGGTCCGTGTCGGCATCGAGCTGAGCTCGAGGTCCGTGCACCACCGGCACACCCGTCGGTTCGGTGACGCTGCTCACGAGCTCGATGCCGGACGAGGTCAGGCTCGCCGCGCACGCGCGAAGCTCGGCGGCGCATTGCTGCATGGAGGCAATTCGCAGCGCTGGATCCTTGACCAGCATGCGCTCCACCAAGCGCGCAACATCGCGCGGGATACGGCCGTCGAGCTTGTCGAGTCGCGGCGGCGTCACCGTAAGCTGCAGCCAAGGGAGCTCCGCTTGCGTCGGGTGCGCGTTGCGCAAGAGCAGCGGGTGCTTTCCGTACAACGCCTCGAACAACGTGAGACCGAGCGCGTACACGTCGCTGCGCGGCGTGGCGGTGACGCCGTTCAGTTGTTCGGGCGAGAGATAGAGAACGGTGCCGTGAACGACGTCGCGCTCGGTCGTGCCGCCGACTGCATCGATGACTTTGACGACGCCGAAGTCGAGCACCTTGGCGCGATTGCCCGGCTGGATGACGAGGTTTTCCGGCTTGATGTCGCGGTGAATGGCCTTGATGGCGTGGGCTGAACCGATGCCGTCACAGACTTGTGCAAAGTACGGGAGCGCTTGCCCGAGTGGCATCGGTCCGTCTTTGAGGAGCCGCGTGCGAAGGGTCGGGCCGCGCAGGAGCTCCATGACGATGTAAAGCCCGGCGTCCGTGATGCCGGCATCGAGCACTTCGACCACGTTTTCGTGGCGGAGCCGGTAGAGAAATTTCGCCTCCGCTTGGCCCCGCCGGAGCATGTCCGCGGTGACGCCGCCCGCCCGATGCAGTACCTTGATGGCCACCTCGACGTCGAGGAACGCGTCGTACCCGTCATAGACCCAAGCGTAGCCGCCCCGACCGAGCAGCCCCCGGATCGTGTATTTAAGGAGCTTCCCACCGACCTGGAGGGGGCCCTTGTCGGCGTCCGCTTCCATCCTTGCGTGCGGCATCTTAGCGGAGCCCTCGTCCCTGGGGCGCAGCGCCCCCAAAATCGTCAAAGAAAGCGCCACTTTTATTCACCCGGGCGCCGGCGAGTAGGCCGGCGGACCGGGGACGCTGCGCTGCTTCGATCCGCCATAGGTCCCCTTACATCGGCCGCTTCACGCGCTCGGGTTCGAAAATCCGCACCGCAGCCTCACGATTTTCTTCAATGCCCACGCATTCGGCTTCCGATGCTCACCACGACAATCAGTGAAGCGATCAGCGCGATCGCCGACAACAGCACGATCGTCGCGACCGCTCGGCGCGACAGCCGCGGCTCGGAGTCCCCGGCAGTCAGGCTCGCAGGCGTAACGAGCTCCGGGATGTCCGGCTCACGCAGGTGATAAGCCGTGGTCTCGAGCCACCCCGCCGGACTCGCCAGCAGCGCGTCGACCTTCTCGAGCTCCGCTTTGAACTCGCGCGCGCTCCCGAAGCGCCCGTTCGGATCCTTACTGAGCGCTCTCAAGAGCAAGGCGTCGAGCTCGGCGGGAACGGGCTCGAGCGCGTGCTCCGAGGGCGGCGCCGGGGTTTCGTTCAGGTGCGCGCCGAGCACGGCTTCCTCGCTCTCGACGTGATCGAACGGGCCGCGGCCCGTGAGCATCGCGTAAATCACGAGCGCCGCGCCGTAGATGTCGGCGCGCTCATCGACCCGCAAGCCGAGCGCGCCCTCGGGACTCAAAAAGCGCGGCGTGCCCACCACGGCGCCGGTCGCGGTCGGAACGACGAGCGGCTGCGGCGCCTCGACCGGCGCGTCCGGCAGCACGCGCGCGATGCCGAAATCGATGAGCTTGAGCTCCGGCGCGCTGCGGTGCGGGCTCTGCGCGAGGAACACGTTATCCGGTTTCACGTCACGGTGAACGACGCCGATTTCATGCGCGGCGGCGAGTCCCGACAGGAGCTCCTTACCGTACTTGAGGGCGAGCCTGACGGGCAACGCGCCGCCCGTGCGCAGCGTCTCCGTGAGCGATTGTCCGGCGAGTAACTCGATGACCAAATAGGGTCGCCCGTCGGGCGTCGTGTCGAAACCCTGAATTGCCACGACGTTCGGATGGTTCAGGCGTGCGAGCGTTTGTCCCTCGAGCCGCAGGCGGTCGACGATGTGAGGCACGGCGGCAAGGGGCGCGCGGAGCAGCTTTGCGGCGAAGCAGCGACCAAGCTCGCGGTGCTCGACGACGAAAACCTCCCCCGTCCCACCTGCACCGAGCCGCCGAATCGCGCGTAACGACGTCCCTTCGAAGGGGTCCGGAACGATGGCCTCCGGGCTCGGATCCGTCATGCGCGTCTCCTACATCGGTCAGTGCCGCGCCTCGAATTCGGAAAAAGAGTTCGGCCCCTCACATTTTTTCGGTTGCTTGCCGGCGGCGTCGTCCTGCCGTTACATCCTTTCGTGGCCGGGCGTTTGCCGATTGAGCCGCCGACGGAATCACCGGAGCCATTGCTCGAAGGCAGGCCGTACCGGCTCGTCGAGCTCATCGGGCGCGGCGGCATGGGCAGCGTTTACGTCATCGAACATCGACGGCTGAAAAAGCGCTTCGCCCTGAAGGTGCCGCACAAATTCTTCGCCCGGCCGGCGTTTGCCGATCGCATCCGGATCGAAGCCCAGGCCATCGCGCGACTCTCCCACCCGAACGTCGTCGAGGTGATAGACTTTTGGACCGCCGCTGATCACCCTTGCATCGTGCTCGAGCTCTTGACGGGTGGGACGCTTGCCCGAGAGCTGGCCGAACGGCGAGTGCTGCCCGTGCGCGAGGCCATCGACTTCGCCGTCCAAGCGCTGTCGGCTCTCGCCGCGGCCCACGCGCTCGGCATCGTTCACCGCGACATCAAGCCTGAAAACCTGTACCTCCACGGCGCACGCGAACGCCAGCGCGTGCTCAAAGTGCTCGATTTCGGTCTTGCGCGCATACTTCCCGAGGCCGTCGCCACGGCGCCCGCCCCGCCCAACGTGCCGACCAAAACCGGCACACGCGTGGGCTCACCCGCCTTCATGAGCCCCGAGGCGCTACGCGGCGAAAGGGTGGGACCCAGCGCAGACCTCTATTCGCTCGGCCTCGTGCTTTACACGCTGCTCGTCGGCCACGGGCCGTTCGACCGCGGTCCCGACGCCGATCCGCCCTCGCGTCACGTTACCGAAATTCCGCGCGCACTCGACGACGCCGTCCTCCGCGCGATTCAAGCAGCCCCGGAGCACCGCTTCGCGGACGCCTCCGAATTTCGAGCGGCACTGCTGTCGATTTCTGGCGCCGAATTCTGACGCGCTCACCGGCGACTGACCGATGACTCAGGGAGCCGCAGCTGTCCGCCCGGAGCATCGATAGAGACCATGCCACCCGTGCTACCTTTTCGTCCGATGGAGCCCGCATCCAGGCGTGAAGTCCCGCCGCTCCTGAACGTCTTCTTTTTGAAGGAGGGCGACGCCTGGCGCCTTCACCTGGGCCCGGAATCGTTTCGGCCGAGCTTGGAACGCCTGTTCGACTACAACGGCGAGGCTTACCCCGTGCTCGTCGACTGGGAAGACCTCGATCGACACATGGCGGCGCGGGGGGTCGAGTACGACGCCCACATGAGCCACGCCGGCAGCGTCGAGCTCACGGCGCGCGGGGCGGCAGCAGCCGACGCCCTCGCGGAGTGGCTCGCCACGTCGATTTCGAGCGGCCTCCGTCTCACGCACGAGGACGGCCACGACGCGTCGAAGCCGGCCACCGGCTAGCGTCTCGCTACGTGTCGGCGCGCAGGCGGCGCGCCAGCCGAGCCGTGGTCCGCGTGAGCAGTCGCGTGACCCACGATTTGCTCACGGAGAGCTCGCGCGCGATGTCCTCGAGCCGCTCGCCGTCCAAATAGTGGCGCCGCACGACGGACGCCGCTTCGTGCGGCAACTGATCGAGCGCCCGCTGCACGTGAGCCAGGAACTCCACGCGCGCAAAGGCTTCCTCGGGATTGTCCGGGGCCGGCTCGTCTCCGATTCGCTCTTGGCCGTCGCGACGCGCCATCACGGCGAAGCTCGCCGCTGCCGCCACGGCGGCGAGGTGCTCGGCCAGGTGAGCTTCGGCGGCGGAGCGGGCAGGCAGCGTCGTACGTTCTCGGAATGCGTACGCCGCCTCACCTTCGTTCACCGCCGCGGTCGCTTCGAGCGCGAGCAGGCGCTCGTGGGCGCGGCGCGGCACGTCGACCGACTTTCGAATCCAATCGATGATGGCGCCGCGAATGCGATAGGTCGCATAGGCCCCGAAGGGCACGGCGCGCGTCGCGTCGAAACGCCGCGCGGCGTCGAGCAGTCCCTCGCGCCCGGCGGCCACGAGCTCGTCGTGGTCGACATGCGCGCCGAGCCTGCGCGCCATTTTCCGCGAAATCAGCTCGACGAGGTCGAGCTGTGCGTTGAAGCGCGCGAGCACTTCGGGCGAGTCCGGGCCCCGCACCTAGGCCGAACGCTCCGTCAGCGCGTGATCACGTCGACTTTGCAATTCGAGCAGCCGTCGTGATTCACGGTATTGCCGTCGTCACAAGCCTCGTACGGCTCGTCGATGATATTGTCGCCGCAGTGCGGGCCTGGCTGGCAATCAGCGCCGCAGCCTCCGTACTCGCTGAGGTTCATGCCGTCGTCGCAGACTTCGCCCGCATCGGTTTGAACGACCCCGTCGCCGCAGCGGGGGCCCGGCTGGCAGTCGGCCCCGCACCCTCCGTACTCGCCGAGATTGCCGCTCTCCCCTTCGTCGCACACCTCCCCAAAGTCGGTCTGGGGGACACCGTCGCCGCAGCGGGGGCCGTAGATGCAGCCGGGCGCGCACTCGTTGTAGCCGCCCTTGTTGATGCCGTCGTCGCACTCCTCCCCCGGGCCGACCATGCCGTCACCGCAGTTGGTGACGCAGCTGCTCGGTGTCATGTTGAAGCCGGCGAGCGTGAGGCGGAAGCTCGAACCTTTGACTTCACGTTCCGCGTTGAAGATCTGGATTTGGTAGACGTTGCCGTCCGCGAGTCCATAGCCGTTGGCGTTGCCGTTCTTCGGTATCTGCGGTCCGGTCCCCAGGGCGTCGGTCTGAGCGCCGGCGTTGATGGTAGCGCCGTTGATCGTGAGCGTGCCGTTCAGCGGCACGTGCCAGCCGCCCATGTCGACGGCGAGGTGACCGTTGAGGAATACCCAGAGGTCGTCGTCGCCCGTGAAGTCGAGCGTCGCCTTCATGTCTTTCGTGTACCTGAACCAGTATTTGACCTCCGTCGTGAAGCTGAAATTGTGCGAGGTCGACGGGAACGGAGCCGTGGCAGTCTGAATCGCCTGCCTGATTCCGAGCGTCGTTGCCACGGCGGTTTCATCGGGCCAGCCGTTCCAACCGTATTGCTCGGGGACGCCGCCCTGCGAGCGTGGCTCCGTGAGAATGCCCTTGGCGTTGTCGATCGGGAAGAAGAGCGGATTGCCGTCGAACTTGCCGTCCGTCGGGATTTCGGCGCAGCAAGCGTACTGCGTCGCCGTTTGGTCCAGGGTGGACCACGGCGTGCACGGGTCGTAACACATGCCGGTAGCGGTCACGTTGCACGCCTGGCAGCCGCCACCCGCCGGACCGCCGTACGTGATCGGTTGGTAATCGGCAGACTTGAGCTGGCCCTGCCACTGCTCGCCGTTCTTACCCCAACGGTTGACGTAGCCGCCCTTGCCGTTGTCCCACAAAACGAGCTGTCCGGGGATCGGTCCGCTCGAGGGTTTCGCGTCGCGGTACCACTGCGCGAACGCGGCTTGTCCGTGCAAGAACGCGGCGGTCAGCGTCGCCTGCGGCAAGTTCGCGACCTGCACTGGCTTACCGTCGGCATCGAGCGACTCCTGAACGATGCCCTGCACGGCGCCGTTGGAGTTGAATCCAGGTTGAAAATCCGGGTGTCCGCCCGTCTGATTGGCGGCGTTGAAATCCCGGAAGACAGCAGGGATCGTGAGCGTGCAGATGTCCTTCGTCTCGCCGGTCGCCGGATCGACTCCCATCTGCGTCGTGCACGGCACGTCGTTGCTGCAGACGTAGCCTTCCTCGACGCGGCACTTGCTCGAGCAGCCGTCGCCGTCACGCACGTTACCGTCGTCGCACTCTTCGTCGCCGAACAGGATGCCGTCGCCGCAGCTCGACGTGCAAGCCTTGCCCGTAGCGCACGTCGGCTCGGCGCGGCAATCCGGTGAGCAGCCGTCGAACGCGACGCGATTGCCGTCGTCACAGCTCTCCGCGCCCTCCTTCTTGCCGTCGCCGCACGTCGTCGCCGAGCACTTGCTCGGGTTTCCGTCGCATTTGAAGCCCTGCTCGATGCGGCAGTGCTCGCTGCAACCGTCGCCGGCCATATTGTTTTTGTCGTCGCAGCCTTCGTTCGGGTCGACGATGCCGTCACCGCAAACGTAGTGCCTGACGCACGGCATGCCGGGCGTGGGACACGCGTAGCCGATCCCGATGTTGTGACAGTCGGGGCTGCAGCCGTCGTCGGGCATCGTGTTGCCGTCGTCGCACGCTTCGCCCGGACCGCGCATGCCGTCACCGCAAATGATCGTCGAATGGCAGTTTCCGCCCGCGTCGTCGCACACGCAATTGGGCTCGGGTTTGCAAGAGCCGGAACAGCAGTCACCCGGCAGCGTGTTGCCGTCGTCGCAGACCTCGTCGTCTTGGTTGAGCATGCCGTCGCCGCACGCCGGCACGGTGTGCGTCATGCATCCCTCGGGCTCACCCGCTTCGGCGCACGGGTCGACGGCGCCGCCGTCCATCATGATGATGGGTGTGGTCGAGCTTCCGCCGGTGCCGCCCGAGGAAATGCTCGAGCTGCCACCGGTGCCGGATCCGTCGCTCTGTTCGCCAGGACCGAGATCGCGACTAGGGGTTCTGCCTGCGGCGCCGCAACCGGTCAGCCCGAGAGCGACCGCGAGTGGTACCAACGCCAGCGAGGGGATCCATGCGCTCCGCATTTCGTGCCTCGTACACTATCGAGCGGCGGTGCGCCGCGCGCCTAGCATAGTATCCGTTTGTCTCCGCGCTCGCTCCGAGGACGCTATCGTCCCAAGTGTAAGATTGTCCTCTCACGGTCCAAGCTTGCCCTGGAACAATCTTGCGACAGCGCTGCGCAACCAAGTCTCACGCTCACTCGACGCGACGACCCGACCACCCGTCAAACGGCGTGCTAAAAACTCCACACCCGATGCGCTTGGCCAAGTCACAGGTACTCGCGGGCGCCATGCTCGTCACTTGGGCCTGCGCCAAAGGGAACAATCCCGATCTCGGGGACGACTCTTACACGCCGGTCGGTGCAACGGGCGGCCGCGGTGGCACATCGGCACGCGGGGGCACGGGGGGCAGCACCGGGGGCAGCACGCCGAACAGCGGTGGCACGTCGGCCGCGACGGGCGGTTCCAGCGCAGCGACAGGAACCGGCGGCGATGCCACGGGCGGCGGCGGCGGGACAATGGCAGCGGGTGGCACGGGAGGCTCGGCGAGCCCGGGCGGCCACACCGGGACCGGCGGTAGCGCGACCAGCGGCGGACGCTCCGCGACGGGCGGCACCAACGCGACGGGCGGCACCAACGCGACGGGCGGCACCAACGCAACGGGCGGCACCAACGCAACGGGCGGCGCCAACGCAACGGGCGGCACCATCGCAACCGGAGGCGTCTCGAACGGAGGTACTGGGCGGGGCGGCAGCACCGCGCGCGGCGGCGCGACGAGCGGCGGCACGGGTGCCGCTGGTGTGCCGAACGATCCGAATTGGAAGCCGCCGGACATGACGGCAACAGCCAAGCTCCTCGTCCTCTATCAAGCGGCGCAAACCGCGGCGAGCTCGCAAGACGTGAGAATGACCCTCACGATGAAAAACCAGACCGACACGGCGTACGACGTGAGTGGCGTGACGATGCGCTACTGGATGAGCTCCGAACCGCCGCCGAAGCCTCAATTCGACTACACTTCCTCCGGCCTGAAGCTATCGACCACGCTGACATTCGTCGCGAACTCGGCGAACAGCTATTTGTTGTTCACGTTCGGCAAAGGCGGCGTCGTGCCTCCGGCTACGGACCCGAACGCCAACAACGAGACTCAGATCCAAGCGCGCGTGCAGTCGGGCATCGGCAACGTCAACTTCAACGAGGCGAACGACTGGTCCTTCGACGCCACGGCCGCCGCTGCGAAGCCGAACCCCAAGATGACGATCTATGACGCTAATGGCACGTTGATCTGGGGTTGCGAGCCGTCGCACGTGTGCGCGGCGCCGCCCACCACGGGTGAAGCCGGCGCCGGTGGACAGAGCGGCCTGTAGCGACACCAGCGCCACTGGCGTGGGCGTCACGGAGCGCTCGGAAGCGGACCCGAGCACGGCATGGACGCAGCGGCGCGCGCCGTGACGACACCGTGCACGCGCAGGTACGAGCCGTGCGGGTAGAGCTCGGCGAGCTCGAGCTTGTCGACCCGCCCCACGATGCACCCCGCGGGCGTCGCAAAGCTCAAATCCGACGAAAGCTTGGCGCGCACGGCGGCGAGGCGCTCGGTGAGGTCGATGCGCAGCGCGCGGCGGGCTTCGGTTTTGATGCGTTCCGCGTCGCTCAGGGCTTTCAGTGACAGGAGGAAGTTGCTCGTCTCGATCGTCGGTTCGAGGTCCGGCAAGGCGATCTCGTTGTCGACGAGGGTCGGGTGTCCCGTGAGGTAGAGCTCACCGTCGATGAAGGTGTGAATCGCGAGCTCGTGCACGGGGCCCGCGATGTGCAGGTGCAGCACGAGACGATCGTCCGCTTCGTACAGCTCGGGGTGCTCGAGGTAGAGATCGGGGTGTTCCTTCGAGAAGAAGAGCTTGCCGCTGGTGAATGCGGCCCCGAGCCCGCGCGTGAGCTCGCTGTAAGCGGCGACGATGGGAACGGTCACCGTGAACGGGCCCGTCGGCACCGTCGCGACGTTCTCGAGCGGCGGTAGCGGCTCGAGCGCCACTGGCGCGCACGGGATCGTGACCGACGGCGCGACCACGAGCGCGAAATCCTTCTCGACGCCGTCCGCGAGGATCACGGGGGCGGCCTCGACGCCCAGCACCTTGAGCACGGAGCAGCCCGCTGCATCGCCGAGCGCGAACGGCATCGGCGCGCGCACGCGCTCGTACGCTTGTTCGAGCATCGGCTTCAAGTCGTAGCTGAAGCCGCGCAGGCGCCCCTCTACTTCATTGCCGACGCGGGCGAAGACGCCCGACACCTGGTCGAGCAGCTTGAGCCGCGCGTCGTCCGAATGGACATTCACCTCTGTCGCCTGCAACTTGAAGGCGTAGCTCGTGTTGATCACGGGCTCCGCCGACACGTGCACGTCGAAGGCGACCACGATGTTGCTGATGGGCAAATCGATCGTGGCCGTCACCTTGGTGCGAGCGGCCACATGCCCACCGGCGAAGGCAACGTCGAGCGGCTCGCGCTGCCAGTGGTACGCGCGGTCGCTACCGAGCACGCTGACGCTGCCGTCGCCGCTCGCCGGCACGACGCCGTCGAGCGCTTGCCGGAGGCTTGGCCCGGTGATCGCAAGATGCAGCGAGATACGCGACGGCACGGGCTCGGGGACGAGCGCCGAAGGCCGCGCCGGCGGCCGCGGGGGATAGACAGGACCGAAGCGCGTGCAGCCGACCAAGAACCCAAAGCAAGCGAGCCAACGCATCACGGCGCCGAGTTACACCGCAGCTCAGCTCGGGTGAAGCAAGATCCATCAATTGGGGGCGCGTCACCGCAAAGTGCCGGTGCACAAAGCGCAGAGCGGCGCGCCATTTCGGCAAGAACGTTCAGCGCTACGGGGCCGCGAAGCTCGTGAAAGAGAGCATGAAGGTCGTACGGGACCGGCGTCGCGCGCGTGCGCGCTCCACCGTCGAGCGGCGCGGCAGTGGTGCACACGCGCGCGGCGACGAACGTCATCGGGCGCGGTGACTTCGCGCGCACGCCACGAGCTCGCGTTGGCGCGAGGTCGCGTTTATGGCGCGCAGACGACCGCATCTGCAAAGCCGCTGCACTCGATTACAGCGGGCCTGCGTGATCTCGCACTGCGCTAGAAGGCGTGGCTCGCAAACGCGCCACGCGCGGGCGCGCCGCTCACGCGAGTGAGCCGCGCCCCTTCGCAATCCGGCGTACACTTGTCGTTCGCGTCCTTGTTGCGTCCTTGAACGCGGAGACAAAGAGTATGATTCGATTTCGAAAACATGTTGCGGCCTTCTTTACCCTCAATGCAGGCTTACTTTTAGCGGGAGCGGCTCAGGCCGGCAGCTGGCAAAACAGCGCTCCCTTCGGCTCGACACTCAAAGGCGATCTCTACACACCGACCACGCCGGCGTCGCCGCCCGCAATTCTCGTCGTGATTCACATGTGCACGGGACACTCGTCCACCGTGCACGGCTGGTTCGACTCGTATGCCGACAAGAATGGTTTTTACCTGATCGCTCCCGACGCCGGGAAGCAGTGCTTCGACTCGAGCGCGTCGCGCGACGGCGATCGAGCCGCGATCGTCACGATGGTCAACTACCTGCTCACGAACAAGGGCGCGGACAAAAGTCGCGTTTTTGCGGCCGGAATGTCGTCGGGCGGGTGCATGACGAATACGCTGCTCGCGATTTATCCGGACGTGTTTGCCGGTGGCTCGGCGATGCCGGGTTTTCCTGCAGGCGGGTGGCCAGCTGGCGATACTACGTGTACCAAGTGCAGCACGAATCCACCGAGCACCGACGGGAAGTATTGGGGTGACATTGCACGCAAAGCGTTCGCGTGGAGCGGCACCTACCCGTGCTCGCAGCAGTGGGTCGGCGGCGGCGACGAATACAACTTCGACGGCTGGTTGCCCGCAGTCGCCGCGCAGTTTCAGAACCTCGGCAATCTGAGCGCCGGCACGGCTGGAACCGGCGCGCCGAGCGGTTGGACGCGGACCGTGTACAAGGACTCCGCCGGCAACGTACGGCTCGAGACCAATCTCGGCCCGTCGAGCCAAAAGCACGATCTCGAGACGGTCCAGCCGCCGCTCTATGGCAACGTCGTGAGCTTCCTCGGCCTCGACAAAGCCACGGGAGCTTGCGGCCTCGCGTCGAGCGGCAGCGGCGGCATGTCGGGCACGGGCGGCGCGAGCAGCACGGGCGGCGCGCCCAATGCCGGTGCACCTGCCATGGCCGGTCGACCTGGTAGCGGCGGTCGTTCCGGCACGGGCGGCGCGAGCAGCAGCGGCGGCGCCGTCAGCACCGGCGGGACGACCAGCAGCAGCGGCGGCGCGAGCGCAACCGGAGGCACGAGCACGGGTGGCCGCGCGAGCGGCGGTGCTCCGTCAGGCACCGGCGGCACGAGCACGTCGGCCGGCGGTCAGGCCGCCGCAGCGGGCGGCACCGGCGGAATCACGTCGGCGACGGGCGGCACGACGTCCGCGACGGGTGGCACGACCTCGGCGACCGGTGGCACGACGTCAACCACCGGTGGCACTGCGACGGGCGCGACGGGCGGCGCCACGACGACGGGCGGAGGCCCTGCGAGCAGCGGCGGCACCAGGAACGGCGGCTCAGCGGGCAGCAGCTCGGAACCACCGGACTCGGGTGGCTGCAATGTGTCTGCGCGCTCCGCGCAGGGACACCTCGCGGGCCTCTTGGCGCTCGGGCTCGGACTCTTCGCCCGTCGCCGTCGCACGCGACGCTGACGGTTCGCGGATTCATCGCGCCCCGCACGGTGACGTACAGCGAGCCAATCCCGGCGAAGGCACCGGTAGGGTCGCTGTGCGTCATCGGTGCGGCGGCGAGCGCCGGCGCGTGACTTCACGCCCGCTGCGAACGAGCCCGTGCTCCCGCTCGCGCACTCGCGTATCGTCCCGATATGAACACGCGGGCGCTCTTGGCAGGTGCGACGGGTCTCGTGGGGCGAGAGCTCGCCGCAGGGCTCGCGCTGAACGCCGAGTACGACGCGGTTCACGTCTTGGTGCGTCGCGAGGTGTCCGAGTTGACGTCCGTGCCCAAATTCGTGCTGCATGTCGTAAGCTTCGATGCTTTGCCGGCGCTGCCCGCGGCGGACGACGTGTACATCGCGCTCGGCACGACGATCAAAGTCGCCGGTTCGCAAGAGGCATTTCGACGCGTCGATCACGACTACGTCGTGGCGGTGGCGCGCGCTGCACGCTCTGGAGGCGCGCGGCGGCTCGGGGTGGTGTCGGCGCTCGGCGCAGACGCGAAGTCGCGTATCTTCTACAATCGCGTGAAAGGGGAAATGGAGGCGGCAGTATCCGAGCTCGGCTACGACAGCGTCGTCATCGCGCACCCGTCGCTCCTACTCGGCGACCGTGAAGCGCTCGGTCAGCCCGCGCGTAGCGGCGAGGTTTGGAGCCGGCGGCTATTCGAGCCGATGTCGGGGCTCGTTCCGGCGAAGGTGCGGCCCGTGCGAGCGAGCGCCGTCGCGGCCGCGCTGATCCGCGCCGTGCAAGCGGCGCCACCGGGAGTGTCGTTCCTCGAGAACCGCGCGATGCACTGAGCTCCGGAACGTCCGCTGCGTGACATTACCGGCGACACCGCCGCCTGCGCGATCCCGCGCGTTCGAGGGATTTTACAGTTCCAAGAAACCCGTGCCGCAGTAAGGTGCCGGCCGATTCCGCGTGCCCCGCCGCTTTCTTCCCACCGTCGTGCTGCTCAGTTCCTCCGTGCTGTGGGGGCTTACCTGGATGCCGCTCAAGCATTTCGGCGCCGTCGGTATTCAAGGACCGCTCGTCACGTTGAGCGCCCACGGTTCGGTCGGTGTGCTCGCGATTCCGTTTCTCGTCGCGGGCAGGCGCACCTGGTTGAGCGCTTGGCCGAGTCTCACGCTCATCGCCATTTTCGGCGGGCTAGCCAATCTCGCGTTCGCGACGGCGATCATGAGCGGGGAGGTCACGCGTGTGATGGCACTCTTCTATCTTTTGCCGGCCTGGGGTGTCGTGCTGGCGCGCGTCCTCCTCCACGCGCCGATCGACGGGAAACGACTCGTTAGCCTGGGGTGCGCGCTGCTCGGCGCGTTTCTCGTGCTCGGCGGGCGGCGCATTTTCGTCGCGCCTCCCTCCTGGGTCGATGCCGTGGCCATCTTGTCGGGATTTTCGCTCGCGGTGAACAACGTCGTGTTCCGTCGGACCCAAGCCGTCGCGGTATCGACGAAGGTCGGCGCCGTCTTCGTGGGCAGCTTGGCTTGGGGCGCGCTCACGGTTCTGCTCGGTTGGGGAGCGCGCCCCCGAGCGGCAACGGCAGAGGACTGGGTCGAGGTGGTGGCCTTTGGACTGATTTGGATCCTGGTCGCCACGGCGGGCACGTTGTTCGGCGTCAATCACCTGGCGGCCGGGCGTTCATCGGTGCTGATTCTGATGGAGCTCGTGACGGCGGTCGTCTCCTCCTCGCTCTTGCTCGGCAAACTCCCCGACGCGAGCGCGTGCGCCGGGGGTGCGCTCATTCTCGTGTCGGCGCTCGTGGAGGCGCTACGGGCGGACCCGGCGCCCGCGATGGCTTGAGCGTGTGTGTTATCTTAGAGAACGATGCGCATGCCGAGCACTCGCGCCCTCTTCGCATTGGCAAGCTCGTTGCTTGCGCTACCGGGGGCATCCTGTAGTAGCCAGGCGCCGAGCGCGGCGCGCGCGGGAACGCCGAGCGTCGGTGGCGGAGCCGGTTCCGCTGGGCAAACGAGTGCGGCCGCGAGCGGCGCAGCTGGCACCGCGCGCGGCGGAAGCGGCGCGACAGTGGCCGGTGCCGCCGGCTCCGCGGGACTCAGCAGCGGCGCGAACGGCGGAGCCACGGGGCCGAGCTCCGGTGGCGCCGGCGCGACGAGCGGTGCGGCCGGGCGCAGCAACGGAGGCCGCGCTGGTGCGCTCGGACGCGCAGGCGCAAGCGGTAGCCCGAATGCCGGCGGAGCAGGCGGCACGAGCGGCGGAGCCGCCGGCAACGACACGCAGAGTTCCGGCGGAGCGCGCGCCGTCGTCACGGCAGCACCGGGAACGAAGCTCGTCAAAGTCAACGCGTCCGTCCACCATCAAACCTTCGAAGGCTGGGGCACGAGCCTGTGCTGGTGGGCCAACCACGTGGGTGGTTGGGACGCCGATGGGCGCAACGGCGTCGTGGACGCCGTGATCGACCCGGCGAACGGACTCGGCTACAACGTCTTCCGCTACAACATCGGCGGTGGTGACGACCCGGCGCACCACCACCTGGACCAGTACAAGGACATGCCGGGTTTCGAACCGTCCGCGGGCACCTGGGCGTGGGACGCCGACGCCAATCAGCGCGCCGTCCTGCAGCGCATCGTCGAGCGCGGCACGGGAATCATCCTCGAGGCATTCTCGAACTCACCCCCCTACTGGATGACGAAGAGCGGGTGCGCCTCCGGCAACACCGACGGTTCGAACAATCTCAAGGACGATTCCTACGACGCATTCGCCGACTACCTCACCGAGGTCGTCAAGCACTACCAGGACAGCTTCGGCATCACGTTTCGCACCGTCGAGCCGCTCAACGAACCGAACGCCGACTGGTGGAAGGCGAACGGCGGACAAGAAGGTTGCCATTTCTCGCCCTCGAATCAGCAGACGATCGTCAAGGCGGTCGGCGCAAAACTTGCGGCCAAAGGGCTCAGCGACACCACCGTCTCTGCCTCGGACGAAAACAGCCTCGACGACGGCTACAACAACCTGCGCGCGTTCGACGCCACGGCGCTCGCGGCGATGGGCCAGATGAACGTGCACACCTATTCAGGTAGCCGGCGCACGGATCTGCGAACGCTCGCCACGAGCAAGGGCAAGCGTCTCTGGCAATCGGAGTCCGGACCCCTCAATCAAACGCTCGCCGACGACACCGAGGCGGCGCTGTTCATGGCCGGAAGAATCATCAGCGACCTCAGGGACCTGCAGCCAGAAGCCTGGGTGGATTGGCAAGTGGGTGATCCGAGTACGAATTGGGCGAGCATCAGCCTGAACGACTCGAAGCAGACCTTCAATCCGCTCAAACGCTTTTACATGCATGCTGGCTTCAGCCGCTACATCCGTCCCGGCGCGACTTTCGTGGACATCGACAACAGCGACATGGTGGCTGCCGTGAGCGCGGATGGTCATTCGCTCGCGATCGTCGTGCGCAACGGCGATACTTCCGCCAGCAGGGCATTCACGTTCGATCTCACGACGCTTGCGGCAGTGGGTGGCGAGGTCGAGATCCACCGCACGTCGCGCAGCGAAAATCTGGTCACCGTCGCGGCCCAAGCGATGCAGGGCTTTAGCTTCGTCGCGACCGTGCCGGCGTTCTCCGTCACCACGTTCGTCGTGCCCCTGCCCTGACAGCCGGCGCGGAGAGCCGGATCGGGCGTCAGTCATCGGCAGGAATGTTACGGCCGCGAACGCGTTGAACCGGGTCAGCGAACGGTTCGACGGTTCCAGGCGGCAAGTTGAAAGCGTCCGTCACGTTCGAAAAAATCGCCGATTGCGCAGGTCCCGACGGCGAAAATCCGGGCTTCGCGGAGCGGCAGGCCGAGCAAGCGCGCCGCGAGACCACGCAAGAGGTGTCCGTGGGCGACAGCGCAGATCGTCTGTTCGGCATGGTTGACGCGCACGCGCTCGATGAATCCGTCGATGCGCGCCGCCACCTCGTCCGTGCGCTCACCGCCTGGGCAGCCGTGGTCCCACAGCGACCAGCCCGGCGTATGCGCCTGAATTTGCGCGGGCGTCAGCCCCTCGAAGTGGCCGTAGTCGAACTCGGCAAGCGCGGGGTCGATCGTGAAGTTTGCCTCGGGTCCGAGCACGAGCTCGACCGTCTTCCGCGCGCGCTGGCGAGGGCTCACGTAAGTCGCCGCGAGCGGCTGGTTCGTGCCGAGGATCTCCGCGAACAGCGCCGCCGTGCCGCGCGCTTCCGTTTCACCCGCGGGCGTGAGCTCGAGATCGGTGCGTCCCGTGTGCTGTCCGGTTGCCGTCCAGGCGGTCGCGGCGTGCCGCAGTAGAAGGATTCGCATGGAGAGTTTGAATTGATGCTCCGGCGCCGTCTTGCGTCAATGCGCCCGCGTCTGCCAGGCTACCAGGCGACCTGGGGTTGCGAACCGGGCTTCGACACGCTGCCGCGCGCCACGGCATGCGACCAGTCCATCACCGTCGCGCCCGATTGCTTGTACCCGCCTTCGCCGTAGCGGAGCGGCGCGCGGGGCGACGTGTCGAAGCGAAGCGCGGTGTCGGTGTAGGTACCTGCCGCGAACGCAGCATGCGCTAGCGATCATACGCCCGTACCGCGCGTGCGCGAGTGTCGCAGACGCACGTACCTAATGTGACGAAGCAATCGCGCCGTCGTCTCGCGCGTGAACACACTCGAGCTGTGCTTTGCGCGCGCCGCGTGCATTCTGATGAGCCGAGCGCGCTCTCGCCGCGCACCCAGGTCAACATGAGAAGCTGGTTCGGGGCGCTCGTCTTCATGCTCGGCACCGCGCTCTTCGGCGCGGCCGCTTGCGGCGATGCCGCCGTCACGCGTCAACCGGAGAACTTCGGGCAGCGCGGCGGCTCGGGCGGCACTTCCTCGGGCGGCAGCGGCGGGACCCGCGCGAGCGGCGGCACCGGAAATGTCGTTCATATCGGCGACGGCGGCACTGACGGCTCGAGTTGCCCGGCGACCTGCGCCGAGCTCGACGCGGAATGCGGATTCGTCACGGATACGAAGTGCGGTGGTGTCATCGAATGTGGTGCTTGCCCGGACGGCGAAGTCTGCGGCGCTCAGTCGCCGAGCCAGTGCGGGAAGGGCACTTTCGGATCGGGCGGCGACGCAGGCAGCGGCGGCTCGGCCAACTGCACGCCGTCCAGCTGTGAGGAGCTGAACGCGGATTGCGGGTTTGCCACGGATACCAAGTGCGGCGGTGTCGTCGATTGTGGTTCGTGCGACAAGGGACAGACCTGCGGCTTCGGCGGACCGAACCGTTGCGGCGACAACAACGGGGGCGGCTCGTGCACCGTGGATCCGGCAACCACCTGCGAGGGTCGCGGCGCGACGTGCGGGCACGTCGCCGATAATTGCGGCAACGATCTCGATTGCGGCTCGACCAAATGCCCCGTCGCAGGACAGAGCTGCATCCAAAATGTCTGCAACACCCCGACCTGCGTCGTCGATCCGAAGACGACCTGCGCCGGGCGCGGTTTTACCTGCGGGCAAGCCGCGGACAACTGCGGTCACCTACTCGACTGCGGCCCCACCACCTGCGACACCCCCGGCTGGACCTGCGGCGGCGGCAGCGACGACAGCGGCAATCCCGTCCTCGGTGTCTGCGGCTGCACCGGTGAATGCAGCAAGGTGCCCGCGTGCCCGAAGGGCACCACCACCTCGCTCAAGGGTAAAGTCTACGATCCCGCGGGCAACAACCCACTTTATCGCGTGCTCGTGTACGTCGCGAACGATCCCGCCGACCCGGCGCTGAAGTCCTTCCCGAAGGGCCTCACGTGCGACGTGTGCGGCGCGTCCGCGGCAGGCAGCCCCCTCGTCTCGATCCCGGGCGCGAGCGATCCCCCGGCCGGCACCTACACGGGCGTCGACGGCAGCTTCGAGCTCGATAACGTGCCGGTGGACAAGGGTGTCACGCTCGTGATCCAGCTCGGCCGCTGGCGGCGCTCGTTCAAGATCGATGTCAATAATGCCTGCGCCGTGAACACGGTGCCCGACAAGCAGCTCAGGATGCCGCGCACTCAAGCGGAGGGCAACATTCCGCTGATGGCGATGGTGACCGGCAACGCCGATTCGCTCGAATGCGTGCTGCGCAAGATGGGTATCGCGAAGTCCGAGTTCACGAACCCCGGCGCGAGCGCGAGTGACGTCGGCACGGGCGCAGGCCGCGTCCAGTTCTATCTCGGCGACGGGACCGACGGCAGCAATTCCGGACAGATCATCGACGGAAGCACGCCGGGCCAGTCCGGACTCTTTCAGACGGGCGCGAACAGCGAGCCCGTGGTGAACGAGTACGACATGACGATCCTTGCGTGCCAGGGCAGTGGTTACAAGCAGGCCGCGTCGGATCAGGCGGCGCTACGCGCCTATGCCGACGGCGGCGGGCGCGTGTTCGCGACGCACTACAGCTACACCTGGCTTTACAAGAACGACGAGACGCCGGGCGCACCGAGCGGCATGGCCGACAACTGGAGCGAAGTCGCCAAATGGCACGTTGACGAAAATGATCGCGCCGACACGGCGGTCGGCATCATCGACAAAGTCTCGAACCCGAAGGGTGACGCCTTCCAGGGCTGGCTCGAAGCGGTGAACGCGTCCACGCCGGGCTCGGGCCAAGTCGGCGTGGTCGTCATCCGGCACGACAGCGATTTGGTAAGCTCCGTGGCCGGTCAGACCCAGCAGTGGCTGTACCGCAACGGCTCGAACGCCAAGCTCTGCTCCGTCGCAGGTACGAGCTGCAAGTCGAACAGCGATTGCACGGCCAAGGTCTGCAGCGTGAACACCACGCAGAGCTGCAGCTCCGACAGCGACTGCGCCGCCAAAGTTTGCGACAAGCACCCGCAGACGACGTGCACGAAGAACAGCGACTGCACGGGCGGTGGCAAGAATTACGGCAACTGCTCGGCCAACACCTGCAAGTCGAACACCTGCACGGGCACGGACTACACCGGCACGCACGTGCCGCTCCACTTCACGTTCAACACGCCCGTGAACCTCACCCAGGATTTGACGGCCACGCCGCCCGAGGTGCAGTGCGGACGCGTGCTCTTCAGCGACTTCCACGTGCAAGACGCGAACGAGCACGGCAAGACCTTTCCGGCACAGTGCGGCAAGGCGTGCACGAGCGATACCAACTGCACGGGTACCTGCTCGAACGGCGTGTGCCCCTGGGGCTCGGCGTGCAAGTCGAACGCCGATTGCGCGAGCAGCTGCGCCGACGGCTATTGCCTCGACCCGATGAACCCGCAGGAGAAGCTGCTCGAGTACATGATCTTCGATCTCGGCTCCTGCGTGCCTCCGCCCAAGGCCTGCGTCCCCGCGACGAAATGTCCGGCAGGTCAGGACTGCGGTTACGCGCCGGACGGCTGCAACGGCCTGATCCCGTGCGGGATCTGCCCCGAGGGGGAGATGTGCGGCGTCGGCGAACCCGCGGTGCCGAACCACTGCGGCAGCGTCGGTTGCACGCCGGCAGACTCGTGCCCCGCAGACCAGGAGTGCGGCTTCGCGAGTGACGGCTGCACGGGCGTCATCGCGTGCGGTACCTGCCCCGACGGCCAGACCTGCTCGGGCGGCAAGTGCGGCTCGGGCTCGTGCAGCCCGAAATCGTGCGCGCAGCAGGGCATCGAGTGCGGGCAAGCCGGCGACGAGTGCGGCAAGCAGATCCAATGTCCGGCGTGCCCCGCGGGCGACGCCTGCGTCGCGGGCAAGTGCGTGCCGCAGACGTGCCCGCCCCAGTCGTGCAGCGATCAAGGCATCGAGTGCGGCTCAGCCGCCGACGGCTGCGGCAACAAAATCGACAGCTGCGGCGTCTGCGGGGCCGGGCTCATCTGCGTCAGCGGCAAGTGCATCGTGATCAGGTGACGTCGGCTCAGTAGGGTTTGCCGCCCTGCTCCATCACGAAACCCGACGGCGGCAGCTGCACTCCGTTCACCATGGTGCCGCCGTTCGTGATGGCGGGGAAGACCGGTTGCATGCTCTGCGGGAAGCCGAGGCTCGGCTTGGTGAGTGTGTCGAGATGCTCGAGCTCGCTCGCCGACAGCGTCACGTCGAGCGACTTGAGATTGTCTTCGAGCTGAGCGACGCGGCGCGCGCCGATGATCGTCGAGGTGACGCCGGGCTGCGCTCGGAGCCATGCGAGCGAGACCCGCGCGACGCTCGTGTCGTGCGCTTTGGCGACGATTTCGAGCTCGTCGATCAGCCGATAAGTCGACTCGTTCAAGAGGTGTGACATGAACACGGCGCGGTCGGCCTTCTCCTCGTTCTGGTTCCGGCGCGTGTACTTACCGGACAAGAGGCCGCTCTTGAGCGGCGACCAGGGCGTGATGCCGAGGCCGAGCTCTCGGGCCATGGGAACGAGCTCCTGTTCGACGCTGCGCTCGAGCAGCGAATACTCGATTTGGAGCCCGACGAACGCCGACCAGCCGCGGAACTGCGCCGTGACGTTGGCCTGAGCGATCTTCCAGGCCGGGGTATCGGAGACGCCGGTGTAGCGGACCTTGCCGGCGTGCACGAGGTCCTCGAGCGCGGCGAGCGTCTCCTCGATGGGCGTGTTCACGTCCCAGCAGTGGAGCCAATAGAGATCGATGTAGTCGGTCTGGAGCCGCCGCAACGAATTCTCGCAGGCATTGACGATCGATTTTCTGCCCGAGCCGCCGCCGTTCGGGTCACCGGGGTATAGGTTGCCGCTGAACTTGGTCGCGAGCACGAGGCGGTCGCGCTTGTGGGGGTGACGGCCCAGGTGATCGCCGATGATTTTTTCGGAGTGGCTCTTCGTGTAGAAGTTGGCGGTGTCGATGAAGTTACCGCCGGCTTCGACGTAGCGGTCCATGATCTGCTGCGACTCTTCGACCGACGAGCCCCAGCCGAGATCTTCGCCGAACGTCATGGCGCCGAGGCACAGAGGGCTGACGCGCAAACCCGAACGACCGAGCGTGACGTAATGATCGAGTGCCATGCGATTGCTCCGTGGTAGAACTTGGTTCAAGGTTCGGTTAGTTCAGAACCGCAGATTGTTTAGGATTGAACTAATCGTTCGGCAAGTGCCCGATGGCGAAAATCGACGTGACGAAGGTGTGGGCGCTCAATTACCGGCTCGTTTCGTCGGTGCTCGGGGAGGTGGCGCCCGCGCTCGGCGAGCTCGGACTCGAAGTCAAAGAGCTCTTCCTCTTGGCGGAGCTCGACACGACCCCGCACCCGGCCGCGCTCGCCGAGGCGCTTTTGATCCCGAAGCCGACCGTTTCCTTGTACGTGAAGCGTCTCGAGGCCGCGGGCTTGGTCAAGCGCGAGATCGACTGCTCCGATCTCCGCCGCTACAAGCTTTCGCTCACGCCGGATGGGCGTAAGACAATGGCACGCGGGCTGACGTTGCTGACGGGCGCATTCGGCGCGCGCCTGGGACGGCTCACGGCGACCCAACAGGCTGAGTTCAAAGCCTTGCTGGAAAAGCTCGCGCGGACGACGACGCCGGAAAAATAGCCCGCAACTGTCCCATCTTTGGCGCCCGGTTCGCACGACGCGTCACGACCTAGCACCGAAGCCGAGCAACGCTGGCGGGCGCATGCGACACTACCGTCGTGCGCCCCGGCCGGCTTGGTACCCTCGTCCTCACGTGCGGCTTCGCGTCGCAGCTTGCCACTTCAGCCTGCGGCACCGATTCCGGTGGCGCACTTTCCCCGAGTGACGGCGGGCTGACGAACGTCCATCCCCCTGTCACCACCGGTGGCACAGCGAGCGAACTCGCGGGCAACGGCGGTTCGGGACCCGCGCAGGCGGGAACCGGCGCGAGCGGCACGTTGGAAACCGGCGGCTCGAGCTCCGTAGGCGGCGCGACCGCCAACGGCGGCACGAGCGGGACGCTCGGCGCGAGCCCCACGGGCGGAACCACGGCCGGCGGTGGCCGCGCCGCGGGCGGCAGCGTGAGCACCGGCGGCAGGCGCGCCATGGGCGGCGCGACCAGCAGCGCTGGCGCGACCAGCATGAGCGGCGGCGCGGGCATGAATGCAGCCGGCGCCAACGCAGCCGGCGGGAGCGGCGGTTCAGCGGGAGGCACGAACCCGTTACCCGTGACGAATAGCCCGTACAAAGGCGTGGCGAACTCGCCGGCCGCCCAACTTTCGGCGCTCGGTTCGACGTGGTGTTACAACTGGGGCACGGCGCCGAAGAGCACGGACTGCAATGATCCGTACTTCGTGCCGATGATCTGGGGCTCGGACAACGTGGCGAGCGCGCTCCAGGGCATCGCCAAGGCCGGGTACAAGACCGTGCTCGGCTTCAACGAACCGAACAAGTCGGATCAGTCGAGCATCGCGGTCGCGGACGCCATCGCGCTCTGGCCACAATTGACGAGCAACGCCGACATTCGCGTCGGCAGCCCTGCGGTGTCCGACGACGGCCGCTCCTGGCTCGAGGATTTCATGAAGCAGGTGAAGAGCAAGGGCCTGCGCGTCGATTTCATCGCCATGCATTGGTACGGCTGGAACGCGGGCTCCTGCACGGCGAGTCAGTTCGAGGGCGCCGTCAACTGGGCGTCACAGTGGGGGTTGCCCGTCTGGGTCACGGAGTGGGGCTGCATGGGTTCGAGCAATCCGGACGAGCAAACCGTGCTCGATTTTTACAAGAGTGCGATCACGATGCTCACGAAGCATCCGCTCGTCGAACGCTACGCTTGGTATCCGTGGAACACGTACAACAAGCTCTACGACGACAGCGGCAAGATCACGGCGCTCGGTCAGGCGTTCGCGGCGGCACCGCAGTATCGGCAGTGAGCTCGCCTTGGCGTAGCCGGAACAGCCGTCAGCGGCCGAGCTCGACGGCGCCGAGGTCGGGAGCACTCTGGAAATAGCTCGCCGCGTCGAAGGGCAGATCACCGGGCGGCACGGCGCCCGCATCGATGAGGTCGCTTGTGGGGGCGAGCGCGAACGGCGCGAAATTCGGGCTCTGATCCGCGAGCCGCGCGATCGACGGCGCCACGAGTGAGGTCGCGAAATCGGCCACCGTGACCACGATGCTCGTCGACGCGACCGTGGACGTGGCTTTCGACTCGTCCCACCACGCGTTCGTGCCCGGCGTGTCGGTGCCGAGCGCCTTGTCGCTCTGCGTGTCGCTCGTCGATGTCCAGAAGGAGACGTTGTTGGTGAAGACGGCCGCCGTCACGGTGCCGCTGTCGCCGAACTTGAAGTTCCCCTCGACGTTGTCGAAGGCGAGATTGTTGCTGAGGCGGATGGCGCCGGGATTGCTGTTCCAGGTGAAGCCGTTCTTGCCGTTCTTGAAGGCGACCGAGCGCGTGACGACGTGCGCGACCGCGATGTCGTCGCCGCCGAGCTTGAAGCCGTTGCGATCGCCGTTTGCGTTGCTCGTACCGTCGGTGAGCGTGCCGTTCGCGTAGGAGATGCACCGATCGATCGTCACGGGGCCAATCGGGCCCGTGTCGTGCTTGGTGTAAAGGTCCCAGCCGTCGTCGATATTGTGGTGTGAGATGCAGCCGCGAAACACGTTGCCGGGCCCGACCGTGAGCTTTGCCGCAAAGCCATCGGCATTCTCTCCGCTGCCGGGCGGAGCGTCGTAGTTGTCGTACGACTCGCAATTCAAAATCAGATTGTTCGCGGGCCAGCTCGTGATGTCGCTGTCGTCCGAGCTCGCGCGCCCGAGCTGTAACCCGGTGTCACGGTTACCGTGCGTGACGGCGCCTTCGATGACGTTGCCGCTGCCCGCGACGTAAATCCCGTTGTCGGCAGCCCCCATCACCTCGAGCCCGCGTACGTACCAATAGCTGGCGTTGATTTGGAGTCCGCGTGGATTCGATCCGGTGCCGTACGGCTCCGGCGAAAAGTCGAGCACCGGCTTCTCGCTCGCGTACGGCACGAGTCGTTTCGGCGCGTCTTTGGTGCCGCCGTTGTCGGACGTAATCGTGATTTGCGTCGCGGACGCGTAGCGGCCACCGCGCGCGAAAATGGTGTGCCCCGCCGTCACGCGCACGAGCGCGCTCGCCAGCGTGGTCGGCTGCTCGAGGGTGCCCGGAGCAGCCTCGACGCCATCGGGGGCGACCACGAGATCGCCCGCATCGACCGACGCGCTGCCCGCGCTCGCGCCGCTCCCTGCGCTGCCCGGAGCGCCACTGCCAGCTCCAGCTCGGCCACTCGACGCAACCGCTGCGCCCCCACTTCCCCCGGTCGCGGGCCTGCCCGCAGCGCCGAACGCGCCCGCTCCGCCCGTGCTCGGCCCTCCACCACGCGCGATCGCGCCGCCCACGTTGGCCACTCCGCCGGCGCCACGGCCTGCGTTCGCCGGGCCACTGCCGTTCATGTCGTCTGAATGCACTCCGCCTGCGCCGGTTGCCGCCTCCCCTTCGCCTTCGCCGGCTCCGCCACCCCCAGCACTGACGCCAAATCCTCCTGTCGCAGACATTCGGCTTCCGGACCTCGCGATGTCCGCCGACGAAGAACAAGCGAGCGGAGCCAACGCGACGGCACAGCCCAACAGCTGCCACACGATGCTGGACGCTCTTTCCGTTGCTTGCTGCACCGGTCCGAAGTCGCTCGGAGGCCTCGGCACCTGTCAGATTTCTTCGAGGCGGCGCGGCGGATTGACTCAGCGTCGGCACGTGATTTGCTCGCCAGGACCCCGTGGCAACGCTCACCGCCCCAGCGCCGGCGCAACCGAGCGCCTCGCGTTACCGGGCGAGCCACCTACTCTTGCCTCCGTCGCTGCTCAGCCTCACGCGCGTTGGCTTTGCGGCATGTTTTCCCTGGGCGGCCGGCGTTCCCGCGGCCGCGCTCGGGCTGCTCGCGCTCGCGGCGCTCAGCGACGTGCTCGACGGCTGGGTCGCACGCCGCTACGGCATGGTCACCGCGACGGGAGCGGTCCTCGACGGCCTCACGGACAAGGTGTTCGTCTTCGCCGTCGTGCTCACGTTGCTCGTGCGCGAGCGCCTTTCTGTAACGGCGCTCGCGCTGCTCGGGGTGCGCGAGCTCGGGGAGCTGCCACTTTTGTTCTGGCTCGCGCTGCTCCACGCACGCCACGCCGCCGGCATCGAGCATCCCAAAGCCAATTGGCTCGGCAAGGCGGCCACCGTCATGCAGTTCCTGACGGTGGCTGCGGTACTTTGGGGTAGCGCGCGCATCGGCGTTTGGCTCGCGGGCACTGCCACGCTCGGTTTGCTCGCTGCGGCAAGCTACTGGTGGCGGTGGCTCGGCTTCCGGTCTAGAGCTCGCTGAATCACGCTGGGTCGAGGATCCGTGAGCTTCTTCGAAAGCCTGCTCGCCCTGCTCGCCGTCGCGATTCTGCTGCTGCAGGTGTCACGGCGACGCTCGCGGGCTTGCCGCTTTATGCAGCGTTCGCGCTCGGGGCGATCGTCGCGCCCCCCGACGCGGCTGCCGCCACGGCCGGCTGCGTGGCGCAGCCACGCTCGCAAGAATTGCATCGCAATTCTTGCGACACAGCACTAGGCTCGCTATTTCGCCGGCATGAGTCGATCCACCGAGCACGGCGCAGCGGCCGCCGGAACCGAGGCCGCCTTCGATCCGCTGCCCGTGCTCGTCGCGGAGCTCAAGCTGCCGCCCGCGGGGGTTGCCGCCGTCATCAAGCTGATGGCGGAAGGCGCGACGGTTCCGTTCATCGCTCGCTACCGCAAGGAGGCGACCGGCAACCTCGACGAAGTGCAAATCCGCGCCATCGGCGAGCGCTTCGAGTACGTGACCGAGCTCGAGGCGCGCCGCTCGAGCGTGCTCACCGAAATCGACAAGCAGGGCAAGCTCACCCCCGAGCTCGCGGCCAAGCTCCGCGCCGCCACGACCAAATCCGAGCTCGAGGACTTGTACCTACCCTTCAAGCCCAAGCGCCGCACACGCGGCGTGATCGCGCTCGAACGCGGCCTCGGCCCGCTCGCGGAGGCGCTCTGGGCTCAAGCGGGCGGCGCGTCGGCAGAGACGCTCGCGCAGGCGTTCGTCGACGCGCAGAAAGAGGTGCCCGACGTTGCGACGGCGCTCGCCGGGGCGCGCGACATTTGCACCGAGCGGCTCGCCGACGACGCCGACCTCCGCAAGCGCGTGCGCGAGGCGTACCTGCGTGACGGCATGATCGAGGTCAAGAAGCGCAAAGAGCACGCGGACAAGACGACCAAGTTCGACATGTACGCCGATTACGCCGAGCCGATCGCGAAGGTGCCCTCGCACCGCTTCCTCGCGATCCGGCGCGGCGAGGAGGAAGGCGTGCTCCGCTCGTCGCTCGCGCTCGAGCTCGAGCCGCACTTGCCGTACGCGGCGTCGCGCATTCCGATCCAGCAGGACTCGCCGTTTCGTGCCGAGCTCGAGCTCGTCGTCAAGGACGCGATCGATCGCATCGTGGCGCCGAGCGTGACGGTAGACGTGCGCATCGAGCTCAAGCTGCGCTCCGATCAGGAAGCGATTCGCGTCTTTGCACAAAACCTGCGCGAGCTCTTGCTGGCAGCGCCGCTCGGCGGAAAGAGCGTGCTCGGCATCGATCCGGGTCAGCGCACCGGCTGCAAGTGCGCGATCGTCGACGAAACGGGCAAGCTCGTCGCCCACGAAACCATCTACCTCGTGCAAGGCGGCGCGGCGCTCGAGAAGGCCCGTGAAACCCTGCGCCAGCTCTGCAAGGCGCACGGACCGCGCGCCATCGCCGTGGGCAACGGCACGCACGGGCGGGAGACGGAGGCGTTCGTGCGCGAAGTCTTGTCCGCCGAAGGATTGACGGAAACCTTTTGCGTGTCGGTGAACGAAGCAGGCGCGAGCGTCTACTCGGCGAGCGAGGTCGCGCGTGACGAATTTCCCGAGCTCGATCTCACGGTGCGCGGTGCCATCAGCATCGCGCGGCGCTTGCAGGATCCGCTCGCCGAGCTCGTGAAGGTCGACCCGAAGAGCATCGGTGTCGGCCAGTACCAGCACGACGTGTCGCAGGTCGCGCTCGGTCAAAAACTGGATGAAGTCGTGGAAAGCTGCGTCAACAGCGTCGGTGTCGAGCTCAACACCGCGAGCGCTTGGCTGCTCTCGCGCGTCGCGGGCATCGGACTGACGCTCGCGAAGCGCATCGTGCAGCACCGTAACGAGAAGGGGCGTTTCCGTTCGCGCAAGGCGCTGCTCGACGTGAGCGGGCTCGGGCCGCGGACCTTCGAGCAGGCCGCCGGCTTCTTGAGACTGCGTGACGGCGAGCATCCGCTCGACGCGAGCGCCGTGCACCCGGAGCGCTACGCCCTGGTCGAAAAGATGGCGGCCGATCTCGGCGTGCCGCTCGCCTCCGTGATCGGCAATGCCGCGCTCTTGCGACGCATCGATCTTTCCCGTTATCAGATAGGCGACGTCGGCGAATTCACGCTGCGTGACATCCTGAGCGAGCTCGACAAGCCAGGCCGCGACCCGCGCAAGAGCTTCGAACCGCCCAAATTCCGGGACGACGTGCGCGAGCTCTCCGATCTACGCGCCGCTATGGAGCTCGAGGGTGTCGTCACCAACATCACGGCCTTCGGGGCGTTCGTGGACGTCGGCGTGCACCAGGACGGCCTCGTTCACATCTCCCAACTCGCCGACCGGTTCGTTTCGAATCCGCACGACGTGGTGAAAGTCGGCGACCGCATTCAGGTGCGTGTGCTCGAAGTGGACCTCGAGCGCCGCCGCATCGCGCTGACTGCCCGCCGCGGCGCGCCGGCCAACCCGGAGCCGCCACGCGGAGCCCCCGCCGCGCGCGACGCTCGACGACCGGCAGGGCCGACGGGCGCTGCGAAGAAGCCCGGCGCGGAGGCGAAGTTTTCGAACAATCCTTTCGCGGCGCTGCTCGACAAGGGACGCCCGCCTCGGAGCTAGCGAGCCCCCGCGGGCGCGGTTCACGACGGCGCGGTGAGAAAACTCACGATCGCGCTCGGATCACGACCGAGCCCGTCGAGCCGCGCACGGATGCGGCCGTCGCGATCGAGCAGCACGATGGCCGACGAGTGGAAAAACTCGCCGTTGTCGAGCTTGCGATACCGGATACCGAGCACGCCCGCGAGCGAGCGCGCGTCGTCGTCCGACGCGCTCGCGAGCGTCCAGCGCGCCGGATCCATGCCGCGGTCGAGCGTCATGCGCTCGAGCACGGCCGGAGTGTCGCGCGCTTGATCGAAGCTCACCATCAGCACGCGCAGCTGGTCGCGCACGCCGGTAGGCAGCTGACGCTCGATGCGCTTGAGGTCGCTCGTGAGCAGCGGGCACGCGGACGCACAGCTGCCGTAAAACATCGTGACGAGCAGCGGCGCGCCGCGGAAGGCGGCGAGCGGACGCGTCGTTCCCGCGCGGTCGACGACATGAATCGGCAAGTCGTAGAGCGAGGGCCCGGTCGCTTCGGTGACGGCCGGCACGGGGACGTCCGAGCGCTGGTTTGCCGGCACGGCGTGGGAGCTCGAGCTCGGCGGGGCAGGCGCCGGCTGCCGGCAGGCGAGCAGACACAAGGCGAGCGACCACACGAAAGGGCTTCGGCGCGTCACGGCGTTTCCTCCAGGTCGGCAGCACAGCGAAATCCCAAGCGCGAGGTGGTGTACGCCGCTTCGAGCGAGCTACGAAATGCGACGCGCATGAACGCTGCGTAGTCGGAGGGCGTCTGCGCGCTCGCTCCGGTCGCGCCACAGAATCGATTGCGATCAGCCTCGCCTTTTTCGCGTGAGTCCACCGCGACGAGGCTCGCGCTGAAGTCGTAAATCCACTCCCAGACCAGGCCGTGGAGGTCGTACACACCGTAGAGGTTCGGCTTGCCGCTGCCCACGTCACGCAGCGACGCCGCGAGCGCGGGCCGCGAATAGAAGTCGAGAATGCGCGCGACGAACGCGGGATCGCTGCTGGCGTCACGAGCGTTTTCGCTGGCGAGCGCCGCGAGCTCCCACTCGCGCTCCGAGGGCAGCCGTGCGGAGCGTGCGGCGCAATACGCCTTCGCCGCAAACCAGCTGACGTTGGTCACGGGGCTGGCCGAGCGCACGTCCCTCCCGAGCGCGTCCGCCGCCGCCCAGTGCGTCAGGTACCCGTCGTCCGCCAACAAGCGCGGAGCACGATCGCGACGCCATTCGGGTTGCGCCCGCACGAACGTGAGAAATTCTCCGTTCGTCACGGGCCTGGCGTCGAGGTAGAAACGGCGAACAGAAACCAAGCGCTCGGCGGGCGAAGCGGGGTAGAGCGGCCGATAAACGCCCGGCCCGACCATGACCATGCCCGCGGGCGCCTTGAGCGGCCTCGGCGCGGCGTGGGCCGCGCCGGTGAGCACGGTCACGCATGCGAGCACGTGCGCAAGGCACCGAGAGAACATCAGATGGCTCCGCTGCCGCGCACCTTGGCGATCTCGGCGGGCGCGACTTCACCGCCGGGATTGCCCCAGCTGTTCAGCACGTACGTGAGGACGTTCGCGAGCTCGTCGTTGGTCAAGTGGTTCCAGGTCGGCATCACCGAGTTGAACGACGTGCCGTTGACTTTGACGGGACCGCTCAGTCCGTTCAGCACGACGCCGATCACCCGTTCCTTGTCGTTTTTCACGAGAAAGTCCGAGCCGGCCAGCGGCGGAATCGAGCCGGGCAAGCCGCTGCCCGTGGCCTGGTGACAGGCGCTGCAGGTCGAAGCAAATAGCGTCTTGCCGGCCGCAATTCGTTCGTCGCGCGTGAGCGTGCTCGGGGGAGCGGAATCGACGAGCACGGGCGCTTGGGGCGCTTGCTCTTTCTCGGCGAGCGAGTCCTCCTGTTTGCCCGAGTAGAGGAGCTTGTCTTCCGGCCCGCTCACCTTGAGCGTACCGACGGCGCCCTGGTTGAAGGCGCGGAAGAGCGAGTGGTCGACGAGCGCGTAGGCCCCGGGAACTTGCACGCGGAAATCCAGGATCGCAGAGCCGCCGGCGGGCACCATCGTGGTTTGCACGTTCTCCTGATAGTGGGTGCCACCTTCCATGTACACGCGATCGAACACTTCACCGATGACGTGAAAGCTCGACGTGAGGTTCGGTCCGCCGACACCGAAGAAGATGCGCACGCTGTCGCCGACGTAGGCCTTCAGTGATTTGTCGCCGAGCAGCGAGCCTTCCGCGCCGTTGAAGACGACGTAGGTCGGACGCTCCTCGATGCCCTTATCCATATCGAAGGCCTGTAAACCTTTCGCGTGATACTTGCCCTTCGTATAGAAATCGCCCTCCATCACGTAATACTCGCGATCGACGGGCGGCAGGCCGCCGGGCGGCTCCACGAGAATCAGGCCGTACATGCCGTTGGCGACGTGCATGGGGACGGGAGCCGTGGCGCAGTGATAGACGAACAGGCCGGGGTTGAGGGCGCGGAACGTGAATTGCGACGCGTGGCCCGGGGCGGTGAAGCTCGAGGCAGCGCCGCCGCCCGGGCCCGTCACCGCGTGCAAATCGATATTGTGCGGCATGGTGCTGGTCGCGTCGTTCTGCAGGTGAAACTCGACCACGTCGCCTTGACGCACACGAATGAAGCTGCCCGGCACCGTCCCGCCGAACGTCCAATAAGAATATTGGACGCCGTCGGCCATCGGCATCACGACCTCTTTGACCGTCAGTTTGACCACGACCCGCGCAGGCTTGGTGCGGTTGGTGGGCGGTGGAACGTTCGGTGGCGAGGTGAGCACGGCCATGATGCGATCATCGGAGGGCACGCTCGTGACGTCCGGCGGAGGAGCCGGGTGCTCGGTAAAATGGCGCTGCATGGCGCCAACGTCGGGCTTTTGCTCACAAGCACTCGCAACCAAGGCGAGAGCGATCGCGCTCGCGCGAAGCACGCCGATGGTCCTCCGGAAATCTTTGCTCATGCCTGCACTGCAGCAAGCCTCGTGCCTTGCGTAGGAACGGGCTGAGCCGGCCCGGCGCGCGTGAGCCGGCAAGCATTGCGGCGAGCCGCGAGATCGGCGCGAGAGTTGCGCGCGCTTCACCGATTGCGGTGGAGCTTCACGGCGTCTGCTCTTCCGAATGCCCGCCCGCCGGCGCGTGTGCCGATCCGGAGTGCGCCGCACGCGCCTTGCTGCATACTAGCCTCGCGCAGGTACGCGATATCCACGCGCTCGCGCTCAGTTCAAACGTCGAGAGCAGTGAGCAGCCTCTGCACGGCGCGCTCCCCCGCGTCGCGAATCGTGGTATCCGCGGTGGAGCTTTCGTTGGCGAGCAGGTACAAGGACATCGCGCCGCCCAGCGTGTACACGGGCACGACATTCGATTTCACGATGCCGCTCACGGCGCCGTAGAATGACTCGAGTGACAAGCGCGCTCCGTGAAAGGCGAGCCGTCGCTCGTCGAGATCGCCGAGGTTCGTGATGGCAAACGCCCGATCCTGACCGGCGAGCTTCACGAGCAATGGTCCGAGCTCCCGCACCCGCTCGGACGGAACGGCTTTGGAGAAGAGACGAAATACCGATGCGCCGCGAGCTCAACGCCGTGACTGGAGTTGGCTCGTCAGGCCGCTCCTCATTCCGCGACGGTAGGCTCACCGGTGGTTCGCATCACGCCTCAGCGCGATCTGGTTCGTAGACAGAACCAAAGCCCATCGACGCGTGTTCTGCAGCGGCAATCGCCGGGATAATCCGGCGCTACGATTCCGAGCTCGCGTGCCCGTAAGTACTTGCGGCAGTAGCTGCGCCAGAACCTCGAGCACGGGGGCTTCTCGGGCGCCTCGGTCGTCGTGCGCCACGACCACCTCACCGTTGACATGCTCAGCGGCTCTACTTGGCCATCCCGTTCACCGCGTGCGCGCTCGCGCTCATCGGGCGCGACTTCCTCCGAGTCACACGCAGCGCGCGCCAAAGCTCTTCGGCATAGGCAGCGAACGCTAGCCGGCGAGGCTCGTTCGTTCGCGAATGAAATCGGCAATCGCGCGACGAGAGCGGGCAGCCGCGGCCGGTGAATAGACGAGGCGCGCGCTCGGGTCCGTCCCTGCTTCCGGGTTGTCGAACGCGTGATGCGCTTGCCCGTAAAGCTCGAGGCGGAAGTCGTTTCCCGCCGCGTCCATCTCCGCGACGACGCTCGCGATCACTTCCATCGGCGAAACCTGGTCTTGGGTTCCTTGCAGGATCAAAACCGGTGCTTTGATGCGCGTGGGTGTCCCGGGGGCGGCGGTCTTCAGCAGCGCGGACGCGACGATGATCCCGCTGAGCTCCGCGCCGCTGCGCCCGTAGTCGAGGGCGACCATCCCGCCCGCGCTGTAGCCGAGGCAAAAAATCGGGCCCCCGGCGCGTAGACGCGCTCTGAGCGCGCTGACGCACGCGGCGAGCGCCTCGACGCCGCGGTCGCGGTTCTCTATCAGGCGCTTGACCATCTCGCCGACCTGGCTCGGGTCCGTCGGGCTGAATCCGTCGCCGTAGAGATCGCCGATCACGACCGCGCAGCCCTGCTCGACGAGGAAACGGGCGTGGTCGTGCGCGAGCGGGCTCTGTCCACGCCAATCGGGGAGTAGCACGAACGCGGCGGAAGGCTCCACCCCGCTTCGCGCGACGAACGCGCCGCGATACTTTTCGCCGCGCGCCTCGTAAGCGAAGGGAGCGCTTTCGATGGCCGACACGCCGCGAGCGTAGCGCACGCCTCCGTCACGTCCAGCGCGGTCTCGTTGCGGAGCGCCATAGACGCCCACCCCCGCAGTGCGATTTGGCGCGAAGAAATTCAGCGACGTGACGTAGAGCTCAGAGCGGCGAGAAAGTCGCTGGCACCGGCCCCGTCAAGCTTTCGAGAAAAGCGACGATGGCAGCGACGCGTTCGGCGGACAGCTGCTTGCCGAGCTGTGTCTGCGCCATGATCGCGACCGCTTCGGGCAGCGTCGCGACCGAACCGTCGTGAAAGTACGGCGCCGTGCGCGCGACGTTGCGGAGCGGCGCGACCTTGAAGACGTAGCGGTCGGCTTCGTCCTTGGTGATCTCGAAGCGGCCCTCGTCCACGGGGTTACTGTGCGTGAGCGGAGCATACTCCGCGTCAACGCCGAATTTTCTGAGGGCGTTGCCGCCGAGCAGCGGGCCGTCATGGCACTGGACGCAGCCTTCGTCCATGAACGCCGTGAGGCCTGCGCGAGCGCCGGCGCCGAGCGCCTTGCCGTCACCGTTCAAGAACGCATCGAAGGGGCCGGGCGTGAGGAGCGTGCGTTCGTAAGCGCCGATCGCCGTGCCCCAATTCCGAATGCTCACGGGCTCCGCATCGCCCGGAAAAGCGCGCCGAAATTCCTCGGGATAAGGTGCCGGCAGCGCGCGCAAGCGTGCGAGCGCTTCCTCGTCCGTGGCATTGCCGAACGAAGGTTTGCCGAGGAGCGCGCGGCGCGCCTGATCTTCGACGGAATCGCGATCGGCGCGCCAGTGTTCGGCCGTCTGATACGCCGCGTTGAATACGGTCGGGGAATTGCGCGGATTGTCACGTCCGAAGACCCCACGGGCGCGCGGCAGCCCGTCGGTCGCATAGCGCGCTGGTACGTGGCAGCTCACGCATCCGATCTTGCCGTCCGCCGAAACGCGCGGCTCGAAAAACAGCCGCCGGCCGAGCGTAACCTGAGCGGCTGGAAGAGCAGGAGCGCTCGGCAACGCACCGAACGATGCCTTCGCCTGGACGAGCAGCGCGTCAGCGTTCCTCGAAGGCGACGGCGCCGGAACACCTGCGACGGCCTGGCTCGGCGCCGGAGCCGACTGCCGACTCCCGGCGCAGCCGGCGAGCGGAACCAGCAACAGCGTAAAAAGCTGCGAGTTTCGAGTGACTGACGCTGCCAAGCGCCAAGTCTAGGGCCCGTCCCGTGCCGAGCCAAGCCCTGGCTTCACGGCCAATGCTATGAGGGCGGCTCTTGCATGCTCGGCTTGATCAACCTCGGCAAATCGTTCGGCGCCCGCACGCTGTTCGAGGGCGTATCGCTGAAGCTCGTACCGGGCGCCCGCTACGGTCTCGTGGGAGCGAACGGCTCGGGCAAAACGACGCTGCTCAAGATCTTGGCGGGCGACGAGCCGCCGAGTGACGGCTCGGTGACGCTGCCGAAAACCGCGCGCATGGGCGTGCTGCGGCAGGATCGCTTCCTCGACGACGCCGAGCCCATCTTGAGTGTCGCGACGGCCGGCGACGAAATCGTCACGAGCGCTCGCCGCGAGCAAGCCGAGCTCGCCGGCAACGCGGGCGCGAACGCCGAGCGGCTGCTCGAGCTCGAGGATCGCATCGTCGCGCACGACGGTTACACGCTCGAAGCGCGCGCGAGCGCGATTCTGGAAGGACTCGGCATTCCCGTCGCGCAGCACGCGCAGCCGCTCGCGACCTTGTCCGGCGGGTTCAAGCTGCGCGTCCTGCTCGCGCAGGTGCTCATCGGCGGCCCGGACATAGTGCTGCTCGACGAGCCGACCAACCACCTCGATATCCTCTCGATCCGCTGGCTCGAGCAGTTTCTCGCGGGCTATCGCGGGACCGCGCTCGTGATCTCGCACGACGAACACTTCCTCGACAGCGTCGCGACGCACATCCTCGACGTCGACTACGGCACGGTGACGCTCTACGCCGGCAACTACGCGGCCTTTGCGCGCCAGAAAGCCGAGGTGCGCCAGCGCAAAGAAGCCGAGGTGGCGCGCGCCCAAGCCATGATCGCCGAGAAGCGCGCCTGGGTGGAGCGCTTCGGCGCCAAGGCGACCAAGGCGCGTCAAGCGCAGAGTCGACTCAAGCAGATCGAGCGCATCGAAGTCGAAGAGCTCGAGCAAACCTCGCGGCGGAGCCCGGCGTTTCGGTTCGAGGCCGAACGACCGAGCGGCCGCGACGTGCTCACGCTCGACGGCATTTCCAAGGCTTACGGCGAAAAACGCGTGCTCGAACGGGTTTCGCTCACCGTGCGGCGCGGCGAGCGCTTGGCGGTCATCGGCAAGAACGGCCTCGGCAAGTCGACGCTGCTCAAGGTTGCGACCGGAGTGCTTGCGCCCGACGCGGGCAGCGTCACCTGGGGCTACGAAACGCGCGTCGGCTATTTCGCGCAAGACCATCATGAGGTGCTCGAGCGTCCCGACGCCACGCCCTTCGAGGTGATCGACGCCGCGCTGCCGCTCGACGGACCGAGCGTCGTGCGCGGCCACCTCGGTCGCGTGCTTTTCTCGGGCGACGACGTCAATAAGCCCATCGCCGCGCTCTCGGGGGGCGAGGCGGCGCGGCTCGTCTTCTGCCGCATCATGGTGCAGCGTCCCAACGTGCTCGTGCTCGACGAGCCCACGAACCACCTCGATCTCGAGTCGATTCACGCCCTCGTCACGGCGCTCGCCGCCTTCGAGGGCACGCTGCTCTTCGTCTCCCACGATCGCGCCTTCGTTTCGGCGCTCGCCACGCGCGTGCTCGAGGTGCAGGCGGGCGGCTTCGACGATTTTCCGGGCAGCTACGATGACTTTCTCGCGCGCGCCGGTGACGATCACTTGGACGCCGACGCGGTCGTGCTCCGCGCCAAGCAAGAACGCGCCGCCGCGGCCGGCACGGCGAACCAAGCGCTCTCGTGGGAAGAAAACAAACGCCGCGCCAATCGCCTGAAACAGCTGCCGGCGCTGCGCGATCAAGCCCTCGCGGCGATCGAAGCCGCCGAAGCACGCAAGGCGCAAATTCAAGCGAGCTTTTGCGAAGACGGCTTTTTCGAGCGCACGCCGAAGGAACGCGTCGCGGCGCTCGAAGCCGAAGAGCGCGCGCTCGCTCCGCGCATCGAAGCGCTGCTCGCCGAATGGGAAGCGCTCGAGACGGAACTTGCCGCGAGCCTTGGCCGCTGAGGGCACGGGAGCCCCTCGCGGACCCGACCGCAAGCGCCCGGGAGTCATGCTACGAAACCCAGGTGAAGCTCGAGTTTACGAACCGCGCCTGGGGCGCGTTACCGTTCGATCCGAACGAGGAGAATCGCACGCGCCAGGTGTTCGGCGCCTGTTTCACGCGCGTGCGACCGACTCCGGTGAAGGCACCCCGCACGCTGGCCGTGGCGCGCGAGGTGGCCGAGCTCTTGGATTTCACCCCGGACTTCACGGCGAGCGCCGAGTTCGCCGAGATCTTCGCGGGTAATCGCTCGCTGTCGGGGATGGATCCGGTCGCCGCCTGTTACGGCGGGCATCAATTCGGAAGCTGGGCTGGTCAGCTCGGCGACGGGCGCGCCATCAGTCTCGGCGAGCTCAAAAACGCACGCGGCGAGCACTGGGAGCTCCAGCTCAAGGGCGCCGGACCCACGCCGTATTCGCGACGGGCCGACGGTCGCGCCGTGCTGCGCTCGTCGCTGCGGGAATTTCTATGCAGCGAGGCCATGCACCACCTCGGCATTCCGACGACGCGCGCGCTGAGCCTCGTCGCAACGGGGGAAGACGTGCTGCGTGACCTGCTCTACGACGGCAACGCGCGGCACGAACCGGGTGCCATCGTGTGTCGCGTCGCGCCGACGTTTCTTCGCTTCGGCAATTTCGAGCTCTTCGCGGCGCGCGACGACCACGAGAATTTGTCGAAGCTCGCGGCTCACACGCTCACGACGCATTTCCCCGAGCTCGGCGCGCCGTCACCCGTCGCTTTCCAAGAGCTGCTCGCGGAGGTCAGTCGCCGCACGGCCGAGCTCATCGCCGCCTGGATGGCGAAGGGCTTCGTGCACGGCGTGATGAACACGGACAACATGTCGGTGCTGGGTCTCACGATCGACTATGGGCCTTTCGGGTTCCTGGACGATTTCGATCCCAGCTGGACGCCGAACATCACGGACGCGAGCGGCCGGCGCTATCGCTATGAGAATCAGCCGAGCATCGGGCTGTGGAATCTGGTGCGGCTCGCCCACGCTCTGTTTCCGCTCATCGGCGACGTGAGCGCCGTCGAAGCGGCGCTCGGCGCCTACGGCGACACGCTCACTCGCGCGCGGTCGCGCACCCTGGCCGAGAAGCTCGGCCTCCGCGCCTTGCGCCAAGACGAGACACGCGCCGACGGCTCGCCGTGCGTGCCCGACGCGACGCTCGTCGACGACTTGTTCGAGCTTCTCGCGGCGGTCGAAACCGACTTCACGCTGTTCTTTCGGCACCTGGCCGACGTGGTGACCGACCCCGCCGCAGACGAGCCGAGCGACGAAGCGCGGTTCGCGCCGCTCTGGGACGCCTACTACGACGCGAGCGCCGTGAGCGCCGATCACCGCTCGCGCTTGCTCGTCTGGCTCCGCCGTTACGTCGCGCGCGTCCGCGATGACGGCCGCCCCGACAGCGAGCGCCGCCAGGCCATGAATGCAGTCAACCCGAAATACGTACTCCGCAACTACGTCGCACAACTCGCGATCGAGGCCGCCGAGCGCAGCGATCTCTCCGTGCTCGAGGAGCTCCTCGACGTGCTCCGGCACCCGTTCGACGAGCAGCCGGCGCACGGTCGCTTCGCGGAAAAACGGCCGGAGTGGGCGCGCCATCGCCCCGGCTGCTCGATGTTGTCGTGCAGCTCGTGAACCCAGAAGAGCGTCAGTTCCGATCGCGCCCGCCGTCCTCGCCGCTGGCAAGCGAAACCCGACCATGCCGAGTTCTGGCTCCTTCGCCACGTCTCGCCGGATTTGCGCACAAAATCGCCACGCCCCGAGCGTGCAGCGACCGATTGTGGCGCCTTTCCGCGCCTTGAATTCCTGCCCTAGATTCTTCGGCAACCGAGTCGTACGCTGAGATACGGCGTGCAGGCGCGCCGGCGAAAGGAGTGGGATGTCCGAGGCTCCCTCGAGATCCGAACGTATCGTCATCGTCGACGACACGGAGTACGTGCAGAGCACGATCGCGCGGCAGCTCGGGCGTATCGGCTTCAGGACGTTTCTGGCGAGCGACGGTATCGAGGGCCTCGCCGCCATCCGCGCTCACACGCCGGAGCTCGTGCTCTGCGATCTGCGCATGCCGAACCTCGACGGCCTCGAGCTGCTCGCCGCCGTGCGCGACGAGTTTCCCGACATGCCCGTCATCGTGATGTCGGGCGCGGGCCTGGTCCAAGACGCGATCGCCGCGCTGAAGCTCGGGGCCTGGGACTACATCTCCAAGCCAGTCGAGCTCGGCGCGCTCGAGCACGCCGTCGAAAAGGCGCTCGAACGCGCGGCCCTGCTCGAAGAAAATCGGCGCTACCGCACCGAGCTCGAGACGCTGAACCAAGGCCTCAGAACCAGCCTGAAGCTGCTCGCCGACGACGAAGAAGCCGGCCGTCAAATTCAGTTTCGCATGTTGCCCAAGAACGACCTGCACTTCGGCCGCTACCGGCTGACTCGCGAGCTCGTGCCGTCGCGCTTCTTGAGCGGCGATTTCGTGGACGCCTTTCGCATCGACGGCGGGCACTTCGGCTTCTACCTGGCGGACGTCGCGGGGCACGGCGTCGCGTCTGCGCTCGTGACAGTACTCTTGCGCACGTTCGTGCAGCGCGAGCTCGCCCGCTACGACCACGGCGGCGAAGCTTCGATTCTCTCGCCGGGGCACCTGCTCATGCGGCTCAACGACGAGCTCGTGAAAGACGACCTCGGCAAGCACCTGACGGTCTTTTTCGGCGTGATCGACCAGGAGCGCGACGTGCTCGCCTACGCGACGGCCGGCCATTTCCCCTGGCCCGTGCTCTACGACGGGCAGTCCGCCTGCGTGCTCGAGCATTCCAGCACGCCCGCCGGGATTTTGCCGGGCACCCGCTACGCCGAACATAGAAAGCAGCTCCGCCCGGGCGCGTGTCTCTCGATCTTTTCCGATGGTTTGCTCGAGGCCTTGCCCGACAAGCCGCTGCGGGAAAAGCTCGGGCTCCTGCGCGACTACTTCGGGCGTTCGGACGTGAGCCTCGAGACGGCACGCCGCGAGCTCGGGTTCGCGGCGGCGGGCGAGTTGCCGGACGACGTGGCGCTCCTGATCGTGCAACGAGGAGGAGACGATGCGCGCGCCTGAACCGTTCAAAGTTCGCTACGGACGCAGCCTCGACGCGATCGTGCTCGTGCTCGAGGGGCGCGTGCACTATGCGTTCACGGCGCGACTCAAGACGCTGTTCGACGAGATCGGCGAGCGCCTGCGCGACGAAACGTTGCTGATCGACTTGCGTGCGCTCGAGGCCATCGACAGCACGGGCATGGGGCTGCTCGCTCGGCTCGGCCGCGCGGCGCTCGCCCGCGGACGGCGCGCCGCGCTCGTTTGCCCGAACGAGGACGTCTCGATTTGTTTGCGTTCGGCGGCGTTCGACGAGCTGTTCGTATTCTTGGAGCACTGGCCGTTCGACGAAACGCTCACGCTCGGGGAAGTGCCGCTCGGCGCGGGCGAGTGGACACCGGAGCAGGTCGGGCGCGTGATGCTCGAAGCCCATCGTGAGCTCGCCTCGCTGAGCGAGAAGAATCGGCAGAGCTTCGCCGCCGTGATCTCGGCGCTCGAGGCCGAGTGCGAAGCCTCGGGCCGGTCCAACTGAGCCGGGCGCCCTCGAGACCGGCGGCGTAGTAGGCTTGCGCTCTCGGCGCTCGGTCGTTACGAGGAGGCCGTGGACGCGTACGAGCGCTACATCGACGCGAACAGCTCGGACGTCGCCGGCTACGTGAAGCTCGCCCGCTCTCACGCGCGACTCGGACAGCAGGCAGAAGCGTCCAAGGAGCTCGCGGAGGGTTTGGCGACGTGGCGCAGCTTGCCCGCCTGGCGCAAGCGCCGCGCGTTCGTGCGTGGCTACGCCGCCGCGTTCTGGACGCGCGTCTGGTGGTTGCGAGAGCCCGCCGCCATCACGCTCGTCGCGCTGTTCATCGTCATCAGCGGCGGCCTGTTGCTCGCCGCCTATCCGCTCGTCGCCTCCGGCTCCCCCTTTCCCTGACCGGGGGGACGCCGGCGAAGTGGCCGAAGGCCCTACGGCCGGATGCAGCGCCCTGCCGCGGGTAATTCTGCCGCTCCGCGGGGGGAACCGGCGCCTGCACGAAACGTGCGAGACCGTCCGACTCGGAGAGCTTTGTCCAGCAGAGTGCTAGGACGTCATCGTGGCGTCCCCTCCCCCCGCGTCCAAATACGAGGCGGGGGTCGTCATTGCCAACAAGTACCGTCTAGAGCGCAAGCTCGGCGAGGGCGGCATGGGTTCGGTGTGGGCCGCACACCACGTTGCCCTCGATACGGCGGTGGCGATCAAAGTCATCCGTTCGGACAGCAATCGACAGGAGCTCGCGCCTCGACTGCTGCAGGAAGCGCGCGCGGCCGCCAAGCTCGGGCACCCGGCGATCGTGCGCGTGTTCGACGTCGGCCAAACCGCGGACGGCGATCCCTTCATCGTGATGGAGCTGCTCGAAGGCGAGAGCTTGAATCAACGCCTCGCACGCGAGCTGCGCGTGAGCGCCACGGAAGCCGTGCGGCTCCTGTTACCGATCGCAGACGCACTGCGGGCGGCGCACCAAAAGGGGATCGTCCACCGCGACATCAAGCCGGACAACGTGTTTCTCGTAGCGGACGCGACCGGCGTGCAGCCTAAACTCGTCGATTTCGGCATCGCGAAGCTTGCAGTGCGCGAGTTCGATTCACAGCTCACGCAGCGCGGCGCCGTCGTAGGATCGCCCGACTACATGGCGCCCGAGCAGGCGCGCGGCGACGACGACATCGATCGGCGGGCGGATGTCTGGTCGTTCTGCGTGCTGCTCTACGAGACCATGACCGGTGGACCACCGTTCCAGGGCGCCAATTACAACGCCCTCATGCGGGCGATCCTGGAGGATACGCCGCCGCTGCTCACGGCCCTCTGCGCCGCCGACAACGAGCTCGCCGAGGTCGTGCAGACGGGCTTGGCGAAGGATCGCGCAAACCGCTGGCAGTCCATGCAGGAGCTCGGCGAAGCGCTCGCTCGCTGGCTCCAGAAGCAGGGCGTGTTCGAGGACGCCGCGGGTAATTCGATCGAAGCCAAGTGGCTTCCACGGCGCACGGAAAATGGTTATCGCCAGAGCCAACCTTCGTTCGGCTCGATCCCAGGCTTCGCGACGACGACGCCCGACGGCGCGCAGCCGCCGTCGCCTTCCACGGCACGGCGCCTCGCGGCGGAAGCGCCCACGAGCTTCGGCCCCGTCGTCACGAAGTCGGGGCTGCGCGCCAAGCGGCGCTTGCTCGTGCCCGCGGCGCTCGGCGCCGTACTGGTCGCCGCCGTCTCGGCACGTCTGCTCTGGCCGAATCCGGCGCACCCTGAGACCAAGTCCCGCGTCGTGACGCAGGTGGCTCCGGCGACACCCGCGAGCGCTGCCGGTTTGGCCACGCCGGCGCCGTCCGCCAGCGAGAGCCCGGCGCCGGTGGTGGCGCCCGAACCAACGCCGATTGCCAGCACGCCCGCAACGAAGTCACACCCCAGGCGTCCTCAAAAGTCGCGCACCGGCGCCTCACCGCGTTCCGCGGAGCGTCAGCCCGCGCTCGACCTGCTCACGCCGTACTGACTGTGCTCGGTGAATTGACGCTAGAAACGCTCGTCCCCGAGGACGGCGAGCTCCTCGGCAACTTGCTCGAGCTGTACATTCACGATCTCAGCGCGATCTTTACGCGCGTCGAGCTCGACGCGCGCGGTCGCTTCGGTTACCCGTCGCTGCCCGCTTACTTGTCGGGACGAACCGACCGCTTCGCGTTTTTGATCCGGTGCGGCGGGCGCGTCGCGGGTTTTTCCCTCGCCCAGCGCGGGTCGCCCGTCGCGGACGACCCGAACGTCCTCGACGTCGCGGAGTTCTTCGTGCTGCGGCGATTTCGTGAACACGGCGTGGGGCGCGCCGCCGCGGCGCTGCTCTGGGACCGCCTGCCGGGCACATGGACGATCCGTGCTCGGGTCGACAATGCTCGGGCCGTGCCGTTTTGGCGCCGCGCCGTTGCCGCGTACACGCGCGGCACCGGTACGGAACGCGAGCATTGCGACGGATCGTCCACGTGGCGCGTGTTCTCTTTCGACAACGCGCGCGGGCGCTGAGGGCGCTCACCACTCCGGGATTTCGCGCACCTCCACCTCGTGGACGTTGACGACGTCCCCGAAGCGTTTGGCCCATTCGACGGCGGCCGCCTTCGACGGGACTTCGATGATCGCATAGCCCGCGACGAGCTCCTTGGATTCCGCGAAGGGGCCGTCAATCACGGTGCGTTTGCCGCCGTCGAAATGAATGCGCGCGCCGCGTTTCGTGCTCGAGAGCCCGCCCGTCGCCTGCAGCACGCCGGCCTTCGTCATCTCCTCGATGAGGGCGCCCATCTTCGCCATCAGCGCGGGGTCGGGCGGGATGTCGTTCTCGGCGCGTTCGTCCATCTTGTGCATCGACAAGAAGCGAAGGGGAGCGTTCGCGGGCTTGAGTGCCATCCCGATGTCCCACGGTTCCACCAGGGGCCCCATGAAGAGCTCGGTGTCACCGAGCAGAGCCGCGAACTTGTCGCACCAAGCAATGGCCTCCTCCTTCGAGCGCACCCGCATGATCGCAAAGCCGGCAACGAGCTCCTTTGCCTCCGTGAACGGTCCGTCGGTGATCGTGCGTTTGCCGTCTTTGTAGGCGATGTGCACGCGCTCGGAGGTCGGCTTGAGCCCCTCGCCCGAGACGAAGATCTTCTCTTTGACGCTCTCCCCGATGAGCTTGCGCACCTTTTCGGTGAGCGCGGGGTCCGGCGGGAAATTCCGGTCCATCTCCGCCGTCATCTTGTGCATCACCATGAATCGCATCGTGCTTCTCCTCGGTCGTCGCTCGGCGCCGTGCCTCGCTCCATCACGGCGACGACCGAGCCGCGCCCGGATCGACACGAGCGCCAACCTTTTTTCGCGGCGGAGCGGTCGCGTGACGTAAAATGCCGTAATTTCGGACGGTTATGAGTCGCCGTCGTAACGCCAGCTCGTGCTCACGGCGCTATCGTCGTCGAATAGCGTAGCCCCCCGCGCTCGTCGTAAAACTCTTCGCTCAGCTTGGCGCCTGCAAGCCGGAGGACGGCGAATCCGTTCACGCCCGTCGCATTGCCCACGCTCCGTTCCGCCCATTCGATGCGCGCCGCGGCGTCCCCGGCCGGCTGGAAATCGGAAATGAACGGAATGCCGCCGTGCCCGATCAGCCGCCCGCGGAAGGTCCGACCGTCGACGACCCGCGGTTGGTAGACGGCGGCACCGTGGACGTGGCCCCAGTACCAGAGGTCGGGCACGCCACCGAACGCCGCCTTCACGTCCGCGTAAAGCGCCGACTCGCTGCCGTTCGTTTCGAGACCCTGGTGATGCGTGAGCAAGCAGCAGCGCTTGCGGGCTCCGCTCGAGTCGAACGCGACCTTGCTCGCGAGCAGGCGCTTGATCCACGCCACTTGCGGATCGTTCGCCGGCAGGCGACCCACGTCGTAGGGCGTCGGTCCGCGCCCCGCCGCCTGGTACGCCGAGTCTAGAGCGATGAAGAGCCAGCTCGAGCTCGTGAGCGCGAAGTAGCTGTAGGTTTGGTAGTCGAATTTGTCGCTCTGCAGGGCCAGCCCGAAGTACGCCGAACCACCCGCGTACATCTCGTGATTCGAATTGAGCGCGAAAGTCCCGGCCGAGCCGGCGGGCCAATCTCGAATGAACTGCCGCTCTTCGTCCTCGGTACCCGCGTAATACACGTCCCCGAGATGGATCGTGTGCGTGGGCCGCACGGCGGTGATGGCATTGCCGATATTGCGCGAGGACGCGTCGTGCGTGCCCCAGTCACCCGCCATGGCGATCACGGCCGTGTCGGCGATGGGGTGGACGAGCGAGCCTTCGGCTTGCACGGGACAGACCGGGAACGGCGCCTTGCGATGGAAGGCGTACTCGAAGAGTGCTTTGGCCCAGCGGATGTCTTCGTGATCGTATTGAGCGAGCCCCGGCACGTCACGGGCGGTCAAGAGCGTGGGCGCCGCCGGCGAGCGCAACGCGCTCTTCACCAGATTGAGCGCGAAGGCTTCCTCGGGATCGATGATCGGCGCGTCGAGTTGTTCGCGGGCCTGCGTGAGCAGCTCGATCAGGCGCGCGTCGACCTGCTCGCCGCTTTCCTTGAGCGCCTTGACGCGAGTGAGCGCACGCTCGAGCCGCTGCTTTACGTCGGCGTCCTTGGGCGTCAGGAGCCTCGCGTGCTCGGCACGACCGAGAGTCGCGAGCTCCTTGCGATAGAGCTCGGCACGCGCACGCATGGCCGTCTGCGCACCCAGGCGTTTTCGGCTGGCTTTGAGCCCGTTGACGATACCGTCCACGCGCATGGCGGGCCGCCGGTTGTTGGTGCCGGCGTGCACGGTCGCGCGAAGCGGCCGTGTCTCGCCTGCGTCGGCGGGCAAGAGCGTGCGCTCGAGCGCGTCGTCCTCGCCACGCGTCACGTGCACGACGTGACCGAGCGCACGGTCGAGCCAGGTCATCGCGCCGCCACGCGCGAGCCGTTGCGGGCCGTCGACGTTGCCGCGAAACGAATAGTCCGGCGGGCGCCCCGCCATTCCTCGCCCCGGCGGTTCGAAGAACGCGGGCGTCACGAAGTCCGAAACGAGCACGTCGTTCACCGTGTACGCGCAGTCGGCGCTCTGACAGGGGTCGCAGATTTCGACCAGGAATTCGACGCGCGCGAACGGAGCCTCCGGGTCTGGCGATACCGTCGGAATCGTGCGCGTACCGCTCGGATCCGCGAGCATCTCGAGGATCTCGTGGCTCGCGGTGAGCGACCAGCCCGGCAACGCTTCCACGATCGCGTACGGATCGCGATGGCTCGTCAAGTGAAAGCCCTCGTCGTCGCCGAGGTCGCGGTGGGTGATGATCACGGGCCAATAACCGAGCGGCACGAGCTCGAGCGCGGGGAACGCATCGACCGTCGCCTCGACGCCCCAGATCGGGCCGAAATCGCGCGAAATTTGGCGCTGAACCGCCGCCGCGACGCGCGCGAGCTCCGCCGGGTCCACCGAGTTTGCCGTTTCGGGTACGAGCGCAACGTGAACGAGCGACATGCCCGTCACGATACGCCGTGAGCGGCACCCGTCAACGCTCTACGCGTCTCGGACTCAGGCACTGACCGAACAAATAACCATGTCGGCACGGCTCCTATCCAGTTGGGCACGAGCGCGACTGCGTGAGACGTTGTCCGCGCGCGCGAGCACGCGCCGATGCGCGCGCGTACGCGGACGCGGACGCGGACGCGAGGGGGTAACCTTTCTTACCGTGTCGGATAATGTCGTCCTTCTCGCGCCCCTGCGATCTCGAGCGTCCTGACGCGCACATCGAAATCTTAACCGCGTGAAGGTCTTCCCCGGCTCGCGCGGAGGGTGTAATGCTTCGTGGATGCGAACGCGGGGCCGAGCACTGGGACAGGTGCCGGACGTGGACGCGGTGTACGGCTCGCGTCCGTGGACCTCGCTCCGCGAGAGAGCGCTGCCCGTACGCGGCAACGTTTGAAGGAGTCACGATGCAACGAATTTCGCTTTCGTTAGGGGAAATGGAAGCCGAGTACCCGATCGTCGTCATCGGTAGCGGCTACGGCGGCGGCGTCGCGGCGTCGCGACTCGCGCGCAGCGGACAGCGCGTTTGCCTGCTCGAGCGCGGGCGTGAATGGCTGCCTGGCGAGTTCCCCGACACCGAAGCGGAAGCCGCAGAACAGGTGCAGCTCCACACGACCGAGGGACGCGCGGGACGCGCCGACGGCCTCTACGAGTTTCATCTCGACGAAGATATCAGTGTATTCAAAGGGTGCGGCCTCGGCGGCACCTCGCTCGTCAACGCGAACGTCGCGCTCGAGGCGGACCCGCGTGTCTTCGACCGGCCGTGCTGGCCGTCCGGCATCCACGGCGATCCCGGCGGGCTGCTCGCCACGGCGTACGCGCGCGCGCGTGAGATGCTGAAGCCCACGCCCTACCCCGAGACGGCGCCGCCGCTCGCCAAGCTCGAGGCGCACCGCCGCTCCGCCGAGTACCTCGGTCAGCCCTTCGTGCGCGTGCCCATCAACGTGACCTTCGAGGACGGCGTGAATCACGTCGGCGTCGAACAGAAGGCGTGCACGGGTTGCGGCGACTGCGTGACGGGCTGCAACTATGCCGCCAAGAACACGGTGGCGATGAATTACCTCGCGGACGCGTGGAACCGCGGCGCGCAGATCTTTACGGGCGCCTCCGTCGAGTGGCTCGAGCGCGCGGGAAACCGCTGGCGGGTGCACTATCGACCTACCGTCGACAAGCGCGAAGGCTTCGCGGACGCGCCGGATCTCGTCGTCGCGGCCGAGATCGTCATCATCGCTGGCGGGACGCTAGGTTCCACGGAAATCCTGCTGCGTTCACGCGCGCGCGGCTTGTCGCTCTCGCCGCGCCTCGGGGAGATGTTCACCGGCAACGGCGACGTACTCGGCTTCGGCTACAACGACGACGTTCCCATCAACGGCGTCGGCTTCGGTCATCACACGCCGGCCGGACGCGAGCCCGTAGGACCGTGTATCACGTCGGCGGTCGACGGCCGCACGCAGCCGGCGCTCGAGGCCGGCATGATCATCGAGGAAGGCTCACTGCCCGGAGCCATCGCCGGCATTTTACCGCTGTCGTTCGCGATCGCGGCGAAGATGGACGGCAAGGACACCGACACAGGCATCGTCGACTTCGTCAAGGAGGCGGGCCGCGAGCTCGATAGCGTCGTGCGCGGCGCCTATCACGGGGCCGTCCACAACACCCAAACGTACCTCGTCATGACGCACGACGATTGCAAGGGCAAGCTCGAGCTCGACGACGATCGACTGCGCATTCGCTGGCCCGCCGTGTGCAAACAACCCATTTTCGGCACGGTCAACGAGCAGCTCTATCGCTGCACGGAAGCCAACGGCGGCACGTCCGTGCCCAATCCGATGTGGAAAAATCAGCTGAAAGACAGCCTCATCACCGTTCACCCCCTCGGCGGCTGCGCCATGGGTGAAGACGCAAGCACGGGCGTCACCAACGATCGCGGGCAGGTGTTCGCGGGCGAGCGCGGCAAAGACGTGCACCCGGGCCTCTTCGTGATGGACGGTGCGGTGATCCCCACCTCACTCGGCGTCAATCCGTTGCTGACGATCACGGCAGTCGCCGAGCGCAACGTCGTCTTGCTCGCACGCGAGAAGAATTGGAACGTCGACTACACGCTGCCCTCGCGCCCGACGCGCAAATCGGCGCCGCAAGGTCTCGGCCTGCGTTTCACCGAAAGCATGAAGGGCTGGTTTTCCAGCGAGGTGACGGCGGAGAACGCCTACGCCGAGGGCGCTCGGCGCGGCGAAGCGCAAAAGAGCTCGCTGCGCTTCATCCTGACGCTGTCCACGTCCGACTTGCCGGCGCTCGAGGCGGACACTCGTCACCGCATGCAAATGAGCGGCAGCGTGGAGGCGCCCGCGCTCTCGCCCGAAGCCTTGAGCGTGGAGCACGGCTACTTCGAGCTTTTGCCGGACGATCCCGAGCGCGTCGGCACCAAGAACATGGTGTACGACATGCAGCTCTGCGACAGACTCGGCAAAAAATACCACTTTCACGGCTTCAAGGTCGTCCACGACGACGCAGGGCCCGACGTGTGGTCCGACACGACGACGCTCTACACGACGCTCCGCCGCGACGACGAACGCGGTCCCGTCGTAGGACGCGGCATCCTTCGCATCACCCCCGACGACTTCGCCCGCCAGCTTGCCACCATCGAAGTCACGGGCGCAACGAACACGGGCGAACGGCTCGCGGCGGTCGCACGCTTCGGTCGCTTTTTCGCGGGCGCGCTCTACGAGGTCTACGGCGGCATCGTCGCGGGCCCTCGCTACTTGAACCCCGACGCTGCGCCGCGCAAAAAGCGTCCGCTCCGCGCGAGCGCGCCCGAGGTGTATCCGTTTCGCACGAGCGACGGCGTGATGCTGCGCCTGACGCGCTACCGCGGCGGTAGCAAGGGACCCCTCGTCATGTGCCACGGGCTCGGGGTGTCCAGCCGTATTTTTTCGACGGACACCATCGACACCAACGTGGTCGAGTATTTCTTCGCGCACGGCTACGACGTGTGGCTCCTCGATTTTCGCGTCAGCATGGAGCTGCCCGCTGCGGCGGCCCCCTCGAACGGCGATCAGATCGCGCTCATCGACTACCCCGAAGCCGTCAAGAAAGTGCGCGAGCTCACGGGCGCTCCGAGCGTGCAGATGCTCGTGCATTGCTACGGAGCCACGGTATTTTTCATGGCGATGCTCGCGGGGCTCGAGGGCGTTCGCTCGGCGGTCGTCTCGCAGATCGGCGCGCACATCAAGGCGGCCTCGCTCGTGCGACTGAAGTCGGGGCTCTACTTCCCGGACGCGCTCGCGGCGCTCGGCGTCAAATCACTCACGGCCTACACGGATGCGCATTCCGACTGGCAGAACCGCCTCTTCGACTGCGCCCTCGAGCTCGAGCCGCTCGAGCTGAAGGAACGTTGCAATAACCCCGTGTGTCATCGCATCACGTTCCTCTACTCGCTGCTCTACGAACACGAGCAATTGAACCAGCTCACGCACGACAGTCTGCACGAGCTTTTCGGCGTCGCGAACGTCCCGACCTTCGAGCATCTCGGCAAGATGGTGCGCGCCGGCCACGTCGTCGATGCGCAGGGCAAGGACGTCTACTTGCCGCACGTCGAGCGCCTGAAAATCCCGCTCTGCTTCGTGCATGGCGCGGAGAACGCCTGTTACCTTCCCGCGAGCACGGCAGAGACGTACGCCTGGCTGTGCGAGCACAACGGCACGAGCCTGTATCGAAGACACGTGATCAACGACTTCGGTCACATCGACTGCATCTTCGGAAAAAACGCGGCCAAGGTGACGTTCCCGCTCATGCTGGCGCACCTGGAACAGACGGCGGGCTGACCGGTTTTCCGGGCTTCACGGGCCCGCGCATGCGGCGCGAAGACTCGACACGGCTGCGCTTCCGCGCGAAGCTGCCCCCGTGAGTGACACTCCCGAGCTCGCTCTGGACGTCAAGCTGCCCGCCACGTCCACCTACGATTTGCGCGGCCCGAGCGGCGCCTGGATCGACTACTTTCGAAAAACCTACCCTCAGTGGGCCAAGGCCTCGGAGCTCAGTGACGCGCGACCACGCCCGTGGCCGAAGGGCTTCGAGCCGGGCGCCACGCCGATCTTCGCGCACAACGAGATCACCATCGCAGCGCCCGCACAGCGCGTGTTCCGCGCCCTGCTCGACGCGCGCGCTTGGCCCACTTATTACGAGAACGCGAGCAAACTCGAGCTCCCCGCGGGCGTAGAGCACCTCGGCCCGGGCGTTCGTTTCGGCTTCACGACGTTCGGGGTCGCCTTCGACGCCGAGGTCACGCTGTTCGAGCTCGACGTGGCGCTCGGCTGGACCTGCACGGGCGGCACCCCCGAGCTCAGCGTTCATCATCGCTGGCTCCTCGAACCGGAAGCCGCCGGCACGCGCGTGGTCACGGAGGAGACGAACTTCATCTCGGGCTTCGCGTGGCTCGGACCGCTCTCCCGCTGGTGCAATCAAAAGCTCGCGGAGTCCGGCACGCGCGAAGCACTCCCGGCGGCGCACGAACGCTGGCTGACCGAGCTCAAGCGCGTCGTGGAATGCGGCGCCTAGCGCGACCTCGGACTTTTTTGGAGGTTGATGGGAGCACGGCGACGGCGCGCAAAGTCCAGCGTCCATTGCCGATCACTGACCCACGACGCACAGGTGCTCGCCGGTTTTTCACGGAGCTCTTGGTCACTCGTGCCGATCGCGATCTGGTCTTCCAAGCTCGACCAAGTCGAGGCTAGTTATCACTGATGGCTTGGACGAGATGACTCGCGGAGGGTCGGCCAGGTGTGACCAGCAGGCACCGGTCGCCGATTCCGAGGATGAACTCGACGTTCGCGGAACACTCAATGAATGCTAGCCGTCGAGAGGCCTGCGCCATGCGCGTTCATGCCGTCCCGGCGCCGTGAGGGGCAGCGGCTCAGCGCGCAGCGCTCCAGCCGTCCTGCGTGGTGACGCCGCCGCCGGCCGCGGTCGATTCCCGCGCGTTACTGCACGAGAAGATTGACGAAACGGCGACCCGCTCGGAATCGCTGACGCCGCGCCGAGCTTTCGCGCAACGTTAACGCGTGCGTTTTATCCCGACCGCCTCGCTCCCGTGTGTGCCCGCGCTGCTTGGTCTGGCGAGCGTCCTCGTCTTCACGGCCAACGCCTCCGCGGAAGAATACTACGTCGCTCCGACGGGCGCCGATACCAACGCCGGCACTCTCGAGCAGCCCTTTGCGACGCTGCAGAAGGCGAATGACGCCGTCAAGGCGGGTGACACGGTCTGGATTCGCGGGGGCACCTATTCCGTGATGACGCCCGCCAATTCCGGCGCTGGTATCGCCTTCACGAAGAGCGGCGCTTCGGACGGCGAGCGCATCAAATATTGGGCCTATGCGCGTGAAGTCCCCGTCTTCGATTTTTCGATGCTGAAGATCTCGACGACCGGCTACACGCACGGGTTCGTCGTCAGCGGCAGCTACCTGCACTTCAGGGGTATCGAGATCGAAAACGTCCCGATGAACACGAGCTCGAACAACGGGCTCTCGGCCAGCGGCAGCAACAACATCTTCGAGTTGATGAACTTCCATCACAATAGCGGCAACGGCATCTTCATCAACGGCGGCAACGGCGGCAACCTGATCTTGAATTGCGACGCCCACGACAACTACGACGCGACGTCGTCACAGGGTGACGGTCAGAACGCCGACGGCTTCGGCGTGCACTATCAAAAGAGTGGACCCAGCACGATTGTGCGCGGTTGCCGGGCTTGGTGGAACTCGGACGACGGCTACGATCTCATCAATCAGGAGGTGCCCGTCACGATCGAAAACTCGTGGGCCATGGGCAACGGTTACATCGACTCGGGCACGGCGCGACCAGCCGACGGCAACGGCAACGGCTTCAAAGCGGGCAGCAGCAAGACCGGTGTCCGGCACACGATTCAGAATTGCCTCGCGTGGGGCAACGTCGCGTCCGGCTTTTACGCGAATCACTCCTCGGGTGGCAATGACTGGTTCAACAACACGTCGTACAAGAACGGTACGCAATACAACATGCTCGCGAGCGATCCGAACGACTCGAGCACCACGATCATCTTGATGGGCGACAAGGTCCATCGCATGCGAAATAACGTCGGCTACCCGAACGAGAACAGCAACATGACGGGCGTCGACACGGCGTCCAATAGCTGGGACCTCGGCATCACACCCACGGACGGTGATTTCGCCAGCGTGAAGGACACGGGCTTCATGGGTCCTCGTGAAGCCGACGGTAGCTTGCCGGCCTTGGACTTCATGCGGCCGAGCGCGCAGAGCCACCTGCTCGACCAAGGCACCGACATAGGCTTGCCTTACGCCGGAGCGGCGCCCGATCTCGGCTGCTACGAGACGGGGCTGCCGAGCGGTGTCGGTGGGGCGGCCGCGGGAGCCGGCGGCAGCGGCGCGGCGGGCCTTCCGAGCTCGAGCAGCGGCGGCTCGCGTGCCGGTGGGGCGCCCGGGAGCGCTGGCTCGAGCGGCATGGCGGGCGCTGGCTCGAGCGGCATGGCGGGCTCCGGCGCCGGTCGCAATGCCGGGGCGGGTGGGGCCGGTGGTGTGAGCGCTGGCAGCGGCAACCCAGGGGCCGGCCGCGCGGGATCGACGAGCGCGGCGGCGGGTGAACCGGCGACAGCGGGTGAAGCCGCGACGGCCGGTGGCGGCGACACCGCGTCCTCGGGCGGTTGCGGGTGCAGAGTCGGCGAGCAACCGCGTGGCCCGTTCGCCGTCATTTGGGTCGCGCTGGGCCTCGGCTTGTGCGCTCTGCGGCGGCGGCGCGGCGCCAAGGAGCACCGCGGCGGACTCGCCTGCAGCCGCGTCGGCACGTTCGAGCGCCGAACGCGAAAGTCGCCATAAGAGTCGTCGAACCCTGGGCGTGAGCGCACGCGCATTGGATGAGGCACATCGGGGCGCGCCGAGCGCTGAGGTCGAGTCCCAGCAGACGCAATGCGCTCGCTGCGGCGTGCGAGCTCGAGGCACCCGACCGAGCGCCGCCGCGGCGGCAGGGCGCGGAATGAGCGAATGAACGTTACCGGGCAGAAACGGCACGAGCCCGGCCGGCGCGGCACCGAGCGCCGCTCCGTCGCCGCCTGAACGACCACTTACTCGCGCCCTGCCGGCGCGGCGCTTCTGCCCGTGACCCGGCCGAGACCCGCGAATCCTGCGTGTGTCGCCCTGCATGATGCGAGTGACTATTGACCCTGCCGATGTCGGGCGGTATGAGCCAGATCACACTCGCAGCGTCATTTGTTGAGGGTCATGTCGAGAGAGCACTTGCTCATCGCAGGGATTCCGTTATTCGGCTCCCTCGCGCCGAGGAGCAGCGTTTGCTCGTCTCGCTTTCGGCGCTACCGGGTCGTGTCCCCAATTGGCATTAGCATGCTCGGGGCGAGGGCGGGCGCGTGGTGATTCGCGACGTTCGCGCTTTGAACTCCCTGCTGCTCGAGCGCGCCCCGACGTGAAGCGAGGGCCAAGGCCCGAGACCATTCCGGAGGTGAGGTTGTCAAAAGTAGAAATGTCGCCAGCTCGCGCCCTACCGATCGTTCGGCACCGGAGCGCCCTCATCATCGCGGGCGCAGCCGCGAAGGGGCCCTACGCCGCCGGCGTCCTCGCCGAGCTCGCCGCCAACAATCGTTTCGATCTGGCCGCCGTCGTCGGCGCAAGCTCGGGGGCGCTGAACGGCGCCGTCTACGCCGCGGGCCTGCGGGCGGGAAAGCCTGAAGCAGCAGCGCAGCTCCTCTGCGACTTATGGACCGAACGCGCGGGCGTGCTGCAAATCCTCACGCTCAAGCGGCGCAAGGCTATCCTGCGCGAAGCGCTCGAGACCTTTCGACGGGACCAGACGACCAATCCCATCAGGTTTCACGTCGTCGTCACGTCGCTCGCGGGCCATCTCGCGGGCGACCGGTATGAGCACGGCAATGGGCACGTCCTCGCCGAGCGAGTGCATCACTTCGGGCCAGACCACTTCACCGATCCAGCACGGCTCGATTTCATGACGGAGGTCTGTATGGCTTCGGGCGCCCTGCCCTTCGTGTTCAAACCGGTGCAGGTGACCGGCGAGGGGCAGTGTTGGGACGGGGGCGTGGTCAACAACACGCCGATCAGCCTCGCCATCCACGGCAAGGAGCCGCGCGGCCACCGTTCCAACGACGTGAACCACATCATCGTCGTGAGCCCCGAACGTAACGTGAGGAGACCGGGACCTTACGGGCGATTCGCGTTCAATCGGCTGCTCGAAATCCTGGTGGAAGAGCGACTCGGGCGTGACCTCGAGCAAGCGAGCTCCTTCAACCTCGAGCTCGATGATCTGCGAGGCGCTCTCGAACGTATCGCTCAGCGCCCAGTGTCGCTCGAGGAGCTCGGACCAAGACTTGATTGGCGACCCCTCGCTTTCACGGAAATTCGCCCGTACGAGAGGGAGCTCGAGGGTAACTTCGTGAGCGGCTTCTTCCGACCGGAGCTGCGGAAAAGCTATCTCGACTCGGGGCGGGAAGCGGCCCGGTACGCGCTCGCGCGCGATGCGACCTCCGCTACCGAGGAGGCTGCTGCGGAGCGCCCCGAGCTCCGGCTACCGAACTAGGGATAAGCGCCAAAATGCCAGCTTGATCTCGCCGGGCAGGGACAGCTTGACCGCGATGATCTGACGCACGAAGAGGGTCTGCCGCGCGCCAGGCGCGATAAGCGAGCAGCGCCGTGAGCGCGAGACCAATCGACACCACGAGTCCGCGGACGACGCGCGCGGGCGTTCGGCGCGCCGCGCGGCCGCCCAGGTATCCTCCAGCCACCGCCCCGAACGTCATGATCAGCGCCGCCCGCGCGTCGACGAGCCCCGCCCACGCGAAATAGAGCGAAGCTACGCCGTTGATGAGCACGGCGAGCAGGTTCTTGACGGCATTTTTGTGCTGAATGTCCTCCGCCATCACGAGCGCCAGGAAGGCGAGCGTCACGATGCCCATCGCCGCGCCGAAGAACCCGCCGTAGACCCCGACCGCGAATTGACAGGCCACGGCCCACAGCATGCGCCTTCGCAGCTTCTCGCGGTCCGGCGCGGCGCTCGCCGTGCTGACACGACGCTGGAATAGAATCACGAGCGTGGCCCCGAGCACGAGCCACGGGATCACCGCGTCGAAGACCCGCACGGGCGTCGCGTGGAGCAACACCGCCCCGGTGACGCCTCCGGCGAGCGCCGGCAACGCGAGCACGCGCAACAGGCGCGCGCTCGCGCGAACCTCGCGCCGATAGGCCCAAGCGGACGCAAGAGAGCCGGGCATCATCGCGACCGCGTTCGTGGCGTTTGCGACCGTCGACGGCAGGCCCCACGCCATCGCTGCCGGAAACGAGAGCAACGTGCCCCCGCCCGCGACGGAGTTGACCGCGCCGGCAAGCGCGGCCACGCCGCAGAGCAGAGCGTCGCGTCGGAGATCCACGGGGCTACATTACTCGACGAGCGCGAGCTTCACTTTGCCGTCGCGGGAGCGCCGGGAGCGGCCACGCCCGCGCCCGCCGGCAAGCGCCGTTCGGGAAGCGAAATCACGACGCTCGAACCTGCGTCGCGCGCGGAGCCGGCGAGCGTCACGCGGTATTGGCCGGCCGCTAGGCGGAACTCTTCGCGCGACGGATCCCACGTTGCGAAGAGCCGTGGCGCGAGCGTCACGGTGACGTCGCGGCGCGCGCCGGCCAAGAGCTCGGTTTTGGCAAAGCCGGCCAGATGCTTCGGGCTCTCCCAGCCGCCGGCCACGGGCGCAACGAACACGAGCGCCACGTCCTTGCCGGGCACTTTGCCCGTGTTGCGGACGCGAAAGCTCACCCGCACTTCGCCCTGCTCGAGGCGAGCGGCGAGCGCCTCGCGCGCGAAGGAAGTGTAGCTCAGGCCATGACCGAAGGGGAACAGTGGTTCGCGGTGGTTCTTGTCGTACCAGCGATAGCCGACCGCCGCGCCTTCGTCGTAGCGCACGTCGACGACGTAGTCCTCCGCTGCGCCTTTGCCTGCGATGCTCGAGCGTGGCAGCTCGCCCTGCGCTCGCGGAAAGCTCACCGGCAAGTGCCCCGAAGGATTCACGGCGCCGCTCAAGACGCGTGCGATCGCCGGGCCTCCGGCGCTGCCCGGGTACCAAGCCTCCACGACACCCGCGACGCGCTCGAGCCACGGCATGAGCACGGGCCCGCCGGTTTCGAGGATCACGACCGTGTGACGACTCGCGTGGGCGACGGCGTCGATCAGGGCGTCCTGTTCGTTCGGTAACGTCAGCGGGAAATCGAGTGACTCCGCGGTCCATTGCGTCGCGAACACGAGCGCCACGTCCGCGTGCGCGGCTGCCGTGGCCGCCGCCGTGCGATCGGCGCCGTCGTACCAGTTGATCACGGCGTCGGGCAGCTCCGCCCGCAGCGCCGCGAGCGGCGAGGACGGCGCGTACACTTCCGGGCCGGGCCAATGTTGCGGACCGACGCCGCGTACGGCATTGCCGCCGGGTGCGTACACCTGCGCGGAGCCACCGCCCGAGAGCACGCCGCGATCGGCGTGGCCCCCGATGACGACGATCGACGTTTTTGCGCGCGGCAGCGGCAAAATTCCGTTATTTTTGAGGAGGACGATGCCCTCCTCCGCTGCTGCCTGCGAGAGCTTGGCGTGGGCGGCAAAGTCGATGGGCGCGGGGCTCACCGGCTCATCGACGGCACCTTTGGCGATCAGGGTGCGCACGACGCGCCGGACCATGTCGTCGAGACGCGCGGGGCTCACGGCGCCGCGCTTGACGGCGGCAGCGAGCTTGTCGAGCCATTGGTACTCGCCGCGTTTGAGGACGCCGGTCTCTTGATCCAAGCCGTGATTGGCGTCGAGCACGGTGTCGTGCTGGGCGCCCCAGTCGCTCATGACGTAGCCCGGAAAGCCCCATTGCGCTTTGAGCACGTGGTTCAAGAGCCAGTCGTTCTGGCAGGCGTGCACGCCGTTGATCAGGTTGTAGCTGCACATCACCGAACCCGGATCGCCCTGCTCGATGGCGATCTGGAACGCCAAGAGGTCGGACAGGCGCGCCGCCCCTTCGTCGATGAGCACGTTGATCGAGCGGCGTGCCGTCTCCTGATCGTTGAGCGCGAAGTGCTTCACGGTCGCGACGATGTGATTCGACTGGATGCCGCGCACGAACGCGCCGACCATCGTGCCCGCGAGGAGCGGGTCCTCGCCGCCGTATTCGAAATTGCGCCCATTCCCCGGCTCGCGCATGAGATTGACGCCGCCGGCGAGCATGACGTTGAAGCCCGACGCGCGCGCCTCGCTGCCGAGCATGCTGCCGCTCCGCTCCGCAACGGCCGGGTCCCAGCTCGACGCGGTGAGGATGCCGGACGGCAGCAGCGTCCGCTGGAGCGCCGCCGGAGGCTCACCTTGTGTCGCGACGCCGGAGCCGGCGTCCGATTGCCACTGCGGCGTGAGACCGAGCCTCGGCACGCCGCGCACGGGACCGGCGGACTGCAAGCGAGCTTCCGGAAAAACGTAGTCGTTCGTCGGGGCCTGCGTGCCGAAGTAGCCGGTGAGGACGGTGAGCTTCTCGTCGGTCGTCATGGCGCTCACGAGACGCGCTGCGCGTTCGTCGGGAGACGCGCTGCGATCCATCCAAGCCGCGGACGCCGATGCCGGCGCCGATGCCGACGCCGACGCGGGCGCTGACGCGGTACCGCAGGGCGCCGCGCGTACCGCAGCCGGGGGCGTCCGAGTGCAGGCAGCGGTCACGCCACATACCGCGGTCACCGCAAAGAGTAGCCAAGGGTTCGCCTGCATCGCTCGCATCGCTCGTCGCTCGTTCACGCTCGTCACTGCTCCTCTTACCTCAGCCACGCGGCTCAGGCGTGCGCGCACCCTGTTAGCACTACTTCGTCAGTCTTTGGCAGGAGCAGATCTCGATCGGCGTGAGTGGCGACAGGCCACACGAGAAACCGGCGAGACCGGCGGACGCGCTCGGGTGAGTTCGCGAAAATCGCGAGTCGCTGGCGGGCCGCCCGCAGACGACGGCTGATAACGCGTGGCGGCTGGAGCGTACGGACGGACGGCCATCCACCGGCCGCGCCGGTTTTTCTTCGTAGCTCGTCTCCACCCACGCCGATCGTGATCTGCCCATTCAAGACTGGCGAAGTAGTACTAGAAGACGGCGGGGTCTGGAACCGGTTCCTGCCGTCCGGCCGTTTCAGGCTGGCGCGAGCATACACGCCTTGGCTACGCGCTGTCTCCGCCCCGTGAATGCGCTAGGTCTTGGCTCATGCCCGCGCCGCTGACGCCGACGGAGCTCGCGAACTTTCTCGAGTGCAATCACCGCACGGTGCTCGATCGCGCGGCACGCGCCGGAACGCTCGAGCGGCCGGGCGAAAATCAGATCGAGCGCGAGCTCCTGCGGCGCCGAGGAGACGCGCACGAAAAAGCCGTGCTCGCTCACTACAGGGCCCAGAACCTCGACGTGCACGAGGTGCCCCCGAGTCCGGGTAATCCGAGCATAGCGGCCGGCGCCACGCTCGCCGCCATGGAGCGCGGGGCGGACGTGATTTATCAAGGCACGCTCGTGCGGGGTGACTGGCTCGGGCGTCCGGACTTTCTCGTCAAGCGGAAGGAGGGACGCGAAACGCGCTGGCCGCACCACTACGAGGTGGTCGACGCCAAACTCGCAAGCGAAGCCAAGGGGTCCGCCCTGCTGCAGCTCTGCGCCTACACCGAAGAGCTCAGCGCCATTCAAGACTTTGCCCCTGAGTCGTTCCACCTCGTTTTTGGCCATGAAAGCACGCCCGTCGCGCTGCGCGTCGCGGACTACCTCGCGTACTACCGGATGGTGCGGCGCAGGTTCGAAGCGTTCGTGCGCACGACGGTGACGACCGCGACCGAACAAGGCGCCACCTATCCCGAGCCGGTCGAGCACTGCGCGGTCTGCCCCTGGTGGAAACGCTGCGACGATCAGCGGCGACGCGACGATCACCTCTCGCTCGTTGCCAACATCACGCGACGCCAGCGCGATCGGCTCGAGCAGGCGGGGATTTCGACGCTCGCGAAACTCGCGGAGCTCCCAGCCGAGGGCACGGTCGACGGGGTCGACACCTTACCGCGGTTGCGCGAACAAGCGGAGCTCCAAGCGCGTGCCCGCGCCGACGGCAAGCCCCACTACCGCCTGCTCGGCGACGCCGATCGCAAGCCGCTGCGGCTGCCGCCCGATACCAAACCGAAGCTCGTCGGGCTCGAAGCGTTGCCCGAACCGACGCCCGGCGATCTCTTCTTCGATCTCGAAGGCGACGGCTTCGTCGAGGGTGGCGGGCTCGAGTACCTGTTCGGGTTGCTCGAGCTCGGCGAACCGCTGCTCGACGACTTCACGACGCGCGACGCACCGGGTGAGCCGCGCTACGTGGGCGCGTGGGCGCGGAGCCAAGCCGACGAAAAGCTTGCTTTCGAGGCCGTGATCGATCGCATCGTGCGCGGTCGCGCGGAGTTTCGCGGCCTGCACGTCTACCATTTCGGGCATCGCGAAACGGACGCGCTCAAAAAGCTATCCTGCCGCCACAAGACGCGCGAAGCCGAGGTCGACCAACTGCTCCGCGAGCACGTCTTGGTCGACCTCCATCCCATCGTCCGGCACGCCATCGTCGCCTCGGTCGAGGGCTACACCCTGAAGGAGCTCGAACGCCTGCACGGCTTCGAGCGAAGCACCGAATTGCGCGGCGCGGCGCGCGCTCTACAGCTCTACGGCTTCTGGCTCGAAACGCGCGACAGCGCCCTCGAGCCGGACCGCATCGAACGGCAGATCGAAAGCTACAACCGTGACGATTGTTACTCGACGTGGCGCCTGCGCGACTGGCTCGAACGCCTGCGCCCCGAGCTTGCCGCGCGTGAACGACGGGGCCTCGCGCGACCCGCCTGGCAAGACTCCGTAGACAAACCCGAGCGCACGAGTCGCAACGAAGCGTCGGCCGCGCTCGCACGCCGGCTCCGCAGCGGATTGGCCGAACGCCCCGAGGGCGAGCCCACGGCCGAAGCGCGCTGGCTGCTCGCCGATTTGCTCGATTGGCACTGGCGTGAGTCGAAGGCAGCTTGGTGGGAATTTTTTCGCACGCTCGAGCTTGCGCCCGACGATTACCTGGGCGACCGCGCCGCGCTCGGCGGCCTCGAATACGCGGGCGAGGTCGGCGCCGCCAAACAGTCACTCCTGCATCGCTACCGCTTTCCGCCGCAGGATCACGCGCTCCGACGCACGCCGACGCCGGTCGATCCGCTCACGGGCAAGCCCGGCGGCACCGTCGTCGAGCTCGCCGAAGCTCACATAGACCTCGCGCGCAAGAAGGGCTCGAGCGTGCCGCACCCGCTCGCGCTGATCCCGGGCAAGCCGATCGACGCCGAGGCGCAAGAAGAGAGCCTCGCGAGCCTCGGTGAACGGCTGGCAGCCGACACGAGCGGCGCCGCACTCGAACGCGCCGTCTTTCGGCTCTTGCAGCGCGCCACGCCCGAGCTCGGTCAAGCGCCGGGCACCCCGCTCGTGAAGCCCGGCGAGTCCATCGACGTGGCGCTGCCGCGGCTCGCGCTCGGGATGAACGGCGACGTGCTCGCGATTCAGGGGCCACCCGGGTCCGGCAAGACGCACCAGGCGGCGCGCGTCATCGTCGAGCTCGTTCGCTCGGGCAAGCGCGTGGGCGTGACGGCGAACAGCCACGAGGTCTGCAAGGGACTGCTCGCGAAGGTGCGCGAGCTCGGCGGTGAGAGCTTGCGCTTGCTGCACTACGAGGACGCCGACGACGCGCCCGGCGAGCCCCCGCGAGCTTTCACCGTAGCAAAGCCGAAGGACCTCGCGGCGCGTATCGCACGCGGTGAGCTCGACGTCGTCGGTGGCACGGCGTGGCTCTGGTCGGGCGCGGCCTACGCCGGGGCGCTCGATTGCCTCGTGATCGACGAAGCGGGCCAATTTTCGCTGGCAAACGCCGTCGCCGTCGCGCGCGCCGCCCGAAATCTCGTTCTCGTGGGCGATCCAGCGCAGCTCGAACAACCCCAAAAAGGCGTGCACCCGGCGGGCGCCGAGGTGTCGGCTCTCGGTCACTTCTTGGGCGAGGGCGCGCTCACGCTCGCACCCGAACGTGGCGTCTTCATCCCCACGACGCGCCGCTTGAATCCCGAGCTGTGCGCGTTCGTCTCCGAAGCCTTTTACGACGGCCGCCTTACGTCCCTGCCCGGACTCGACGCGCAGTCCGTGCAGGCCGGAGGCACCTTCGAGGGCGCCGGCATTCGCTTCGTGCCCGTCGAGCATCGTGGCAACACCAATCAGTCGCCCGAGGAGGTCGACGCCGTCGTGCGCCTGCTCGGCGAGCTCGGGCTGCTCGAGGCGAACGCCTCGAAGCACGCTTCGTTCGTGGGCCGGAACGGTGAGCGGCGCCCGCTCGAGCGGAAGGACGTGCTCGTCGTCGCGCCCTACAACGCGCAAGTCGCGGCGCTCGAACGAGCCGTGCCGGACGGCATTCGAGTCGGCACCGTCGATAAGTTCCAGGGCAAAGAGGCGCCCATCGTCATCTACTCGCTCGCGACCTCGACGGCGGCCGAGGCGCCGCGGGGTCTCGAGTTTTTGTATAGCCGCAATCGCCTGAACGTCGCCGTCTCCCGCGCGCAAGCGCTGGCCGTCGTCGTGGCGAGTCCGGAGCTTGCGACCGTAGCCTGTCGCACGCCGCGACAAATGGAGCTCGTCAACGCGCTCTGTCGCGCGCTCGAGTTCGCTGAACGCGCCGGCTCGGGACGACTGAGCCCGGTGTGAAACCGCCGCTCAGTCGCTCGGAACTCGGCCGCTTCGCGCTCGTGGCGTGGGGCGGCCTTTCGCGTTTTCGAGCGGCCTCGGGCAGGCGTGGCCGCTCGCGCCGGTCTCAGTCCGCGCCGAGCACGACATTTTGGATCGTCGTGCCGTCGGAGAGCTTGCACTCGCCGCTGCCACCGCGCACGAGCCCCGCCGTCGGCGAGTTCACGTTGAAGCGACAGCGAATCACAGGTCCCCCGGTTGCCGTCAGCGTGGCGATCGCGAGACCCGTGTACGTCGCGGCAAACGTGTTCCAGTTCGCTTTGTCGGCAGGGGCGGGGCTCGTTACCGGCCAGTCGGGCCAGTAAGGCTCGGCGCCGCCCCACGCGCTCGAATAGACTTGCTCCGGAACGTCCGCCATCACCTGGTAGTAGCGGCCGGTGTAGTGCTTGCCGTCCGGCAGGTCGCCCCAGATCGAGCCGCGCTCGGGCGAGTGCGCATCGGCCTTCCAACTAAATTTCACCTGCTTGGGATCTTGATTGCCGTTGTGAAGATCACCGACCGCGATACCGGACTGGGCGCACGCGGATACGGCGAGCGCGGCGAGCGATAGAACCAGAGTGCGTGTGTTCATGAGGACCTCACCGTTTCCAGTGTTCCACGGTTTAGTCGAATACCTGCGATCGGTGACGCAAGTTGCAAGCCCGCACACTGCACCTTCGCGTCGCAACCCCCAGACAATCTCGCCACAGCGGAGCGGCCGACCGGTTCACTCGAGCTGCTTGCGACCGGCCGCCGGCGCCCTTAGGCAGAGAGAATGTCCAAAACCATCGTCGTAGCCGGCTTCGGCACCGGGATTTCCAAGGCCGTGGCCGAGAAATTCGGGCAAGAAGGTTTCAGCGTCGCGCTCGTCGCACGGAACGCGGACCGACTCGGCGCCGGAACCAAGGAGCTCGAGGCCAAGGGCATTCGCGCGGCTGCTTTCGCCACCGATCTGTCCGACCCCCAGGCCGTTCATGCTCTCCCCGCCCGAGTCCGGGAGCAACTCGGCCCGGCCACGGTGCTGCATTGGAACGCGTACGCCATGGGCGCGGGAGATTTGTTGAAGACGGACGCCGCCGAGCTCCGACAGCTCTTCGACCTGCCCGTCACGAGCCTCGTACAAGCCGTGCGCGCCTTCTTGCCCGACCTGCAAAAGCAGCCAGAGCCGGCCGTCTTGATCACGAACGGCAGTCTCGGCGTCTTGGATCCCGCCGTCGACGCGATGGCCGTGAGCTGGAGCGCCATGGGACTCGCCGTCGCGAACGCGGCGAAGCACAAGCTCGTGCGCCTGCTCTCCGCCAAGCTCCAGCCGGAAGGCGTCTACGTCGGGGAAGTCTCGGTGGCCGGCACCGTCAAAGGAACACCCTGGGACAACGGCAGCGCCACGCTCGAAAGCTCGACTATCGCCGCTCGCTTCTTCGAGCTCTATCGCTCGCGCAGCGCGCTGAGCGTCACGGTCAGCTGAACGCCGCTTTCGTCGGCGACGCACTCACGAGTCCCGTTCACTCACGAAGCACGCAATAGTACTACTTCGTCAGTCTTGAATGGCCAGATCACGATCGGCGCGGGTAGAGACGAGCTACGAAAAAACCGGCGAGGCCGGTGGACGGCCGTCCGTCCGTACGCTCCGGCCGCCACGCGTTGTCTGCCGTCGTCTGCGGGCGGCCCACCAACGACTCGCGATTTTCGCGAACTCACCCGAGCGCGTCCGCCGGTCTCGCCGGTTTCTCGTGTGGCCTGTCGCCACTCACGCCGATCGAGATCTGCTCCTGCCAAAGACTGGCGAAGTAGTGATAGTGAGGCGCCGCCAGCGCGCCGGGGGGGGAAAACGCGCCGGCGGCGACCTCGCTCACCCGTAGTGCACCCCGTGTGCCAGCGGCGGTTATCGAGCGCGACCGAGTTTTATCGCGCATGGCGCTCGCCGAACGCACGGACGGCGCGGCAGATGCCTCAGGTTGAGAGCGAATGCGTCTCCGGCGTCCCCGCGTGAGACCTCGTACGGCGCTCGAGCACGGAATAGACCGGCGACGCGCGCCGTTTTCACGAGAGGCCATGGCCGGCGTCGATCAGATCCTGCGGGCGATCGTGCAACAAGGGGCCGACGAGCTCAGGCTCCTCACCGACCAGGCTCCGCTCGTTTTTGCACGGGGCTTGCCGCGCCGCTTCACGATGTCCCCGACGCCGGAAACCGTGCTCCGGCAACTGCTCAGCCCGTTGCTCACGCCCGAGCGCCTCGGCGAGCTCGGCCGAGCGGGACACGTCACGTTCGAGTACCGCGCCGAGACCGCCGGGGCGTTCGATGTCGCCCTGCAGCGCGGCACGACCGGGCTCGAAGCTCATTTTACGCTGCACGGCGCGACGGTGTCCCCGCCCGAGCCGGCCGCAGCGGGCACCGCCCGTCGCGACCCATTGCGAGTCGCGGTCGAACCGACGACCCTGAGCGCCGAGCCACCGACGCCCGCAGCAGGCGCCGCCGAGCCCGCGATCACGATGACGCCGCGTTTGCTCGAGCTCGTGGAACGAGCCGTGACGCTGCGCGCGAGCGATATCCATCTGTCAGAAGCCGACCCACCGTACGTGCGCGTGGACGGCCAACTCCGGCGCCTCGACGCTCTCACCGTCGGAGTCTCGAGCTTCCTCGACATCGCAGCGCACCCCCGCTCCGAAGTGACCCACGGACGTGCCCTCGACCTGACGCTCGAGCTCGAAGATCGGCTGCGCCTCCGCGTGAGCGTCTACACGACGCACTTAGGTCTCGCCGCGGCGATTCGTCTCTTGCCCCGCACGGCCCCCGCGCTCGAGTCGCTCGACTTGCCACTCGCGCTCGGCGACCTCGCCGAGGTGCCGCACGGTCTGGTGCTCGTGGCGGGCGCGACCGGCTCCGGCAAATCGACGACGATGGCGGCGCTCTGCCGGCGCGCGCTCGAGCGCCGTTCGGTGGTGCTCGTGACGCTCGAGGAGCCGATCGAATTCGCCCTCGCGGCGTCGCCGCGCTCCGTCGTGCGCCAGCGCCAGGTCGGGCGTGACGTGCCGGATTTCACGACCGGACTACGTGAAGCGCTCAGGAGTGACCCGGACGTGATCATGGTGGGGGAGCTGCGCGACGCCGAAACGATTCGCCTCGCGCTCACGGCCGCCGAGACGGGGCATCTCGTGCTCGCCTCGCTCCACAGCGGGTCGGCGGCGGGCTCGATCGAGCGCATCTTCGACGCCTACGCCGCCGAACAGCGCCTGCAGATCCGTAGCCAGCTCGCCGACGCCCTGCGTGCCGTCGTCGTGCAGCGACTGATCCCGCGCGCGCGCGGCAGCGGTCGCGTACCGGCCGTCGAGGTACTGCGCGCCACCCACGCGATCCAAAACCTCGTGCGCGAGGGCAAGACCGCGCAAATCGCGGGCGTGCTTCAAGGCGGCAGCCGCGACGGCATGCTGAGCCTCGAGCGCTGCCTCGCCGATCACGTGCGCGCCGGCACCATCACGGCCGAAAACGCGCGCGCCGCCGCGAACGATCTCGACTCGCTCGCGATGTATCTCTCGAAATAGCCGCGTGCAAGCAAATCTCGCCGTTCGCGCGTGACGAAGCCCTGGCGTTCGCGCTCGACCCCACGTGCGCGCGCGCTACCCTGAGCCGGTGCGCGCCCCCACGCTGAGCGAACTCCGCACGCGCTACGTCGAGAAGGGCCGGCCCCTGCCCGCGGCGCTCGAGGCCGCGCTCCGCCAGGACCCGCGGCCCGGCGCGCGCGCGCTCCTCGAGCAGATCGCCCGGCGCCGTCGCGAACGCCGCGCGGAGGGCCAGCGCTTGCGTTGGATGCTCGAATTCGAACGCGCGCTCTGGGATAGAAAGATCGTGCTCGTCGCCGGCATCGACGAGGCCGGGATGAGTCCGCTCGCGGGACCGGTCGCCGCGGCGGCGGTCGTGCTCGAACCCGAGTGGCGCGCCGAAGGCGTCAACGACTCCAAACAGGTGCCGCCGGAGCGGCGCATCGAGCTCGCGGCCCAAATCAAGCGCGAGGCGCGGGCCTGGGCCGTCGCGTTCTCCGAACCGGAAGAGATCGATCGCCTCAATATTTACTGGGCGGGCATTGCAGCCATGCGGCGCGCCGTCGAAGCGCTCGGCGTCACGCCAGAGCATTTGCTGATCGACGCGCGCAAGCTCCGCGACGTGCCGATCGAGCAGACGCGCATCGTCAAAGGCGACGAACGCAGCCTTTCGATCGCCGCCGCCTCGATCCTCGCGAAGACCGCGCGCGACGCGCGCATGCTCGCTTACCACGGGCAGTACCCCGCTTACGGTTTCGAGCGGCACAAGGGTTATCCCGTGCCTGAGCACCTCGCCGCACTCGAGAAACACGGCCCCTGCCCGATCCACCGCCGTTCTTTCGGCCCGGTGCGCGTTGCGCTGGGACTGCCACCACTCGAGTGAAGGCATCTCTCGCGCCATGGCATCGCACGCGGTAAACCCCGAGGTTTAGCGCGTTTTCTAGTCACGACGAACGTACGAATTGTCGATGCGTTGCGCGGCGCTGTGAACAATCGCTCGGCCGGAGCGTGCAAGTGAGTTCGGCGTGATTAGCATCATCGCCCATGATCGACTCGCTCTTCTCCTGGGTGGTGGAGCATTGGTTCATCCTGGCGGCACTCGTCGCGCTGCTGCTCGTCGCGCTGTCGGGATTGCGCCTGATTCCCAACAACAAGGTCGGCGTCGTCGAGAACCGCGTCAGCCGCCGTGGCTCGCTGAAAACCGGGTTGATGGCGCTCGACGGCGAGGCGGGGTTCCAACCGGCGCTCTTGCGCGGTGGACTGCACTTCTTGATGCCGCTGCAGTATCGCGTGCACACGCTGCCGCTCGTCGCGATTCCGCAGGGGAAAATCGGCTACGTGTTCGCGCGCGACGGCGCGCCGCTGCCTGCTTCGCAAACGCTCGCGACGAACGTCACGGCCGCCGACTTTCAAGACGTGAGAGCGTTCCTCGCCGTGCCCAAGATCGTGATTGGCGGACAGGCCGGCCAAAACAGCGCGCAGAACGGCGTAAACGGCAACGTCATGGGAGGCCCTGCTCGCGATGCTCCTGAGCGACAAAGTCGGCAGTGACCTCGGCGGCGGTAGCTCACTCCGTGAGCGCAATCCCAAGGCGGAATGCCTGCGGAGTGAGCTCGCAGGTCAGCTCAACGGCCAGTGACCCGCTCGTGGCGCCCGACGGCGCCACGACGGAACGGCGGCGTCAGACGATGGCGACGACGGTGGCGACGATGGGCGCCGCCTGCTTCACGATGCCGACGACGTCGCCGAGCAGCTTCATGACGTCCACGTTTACTTCGGCCTTCCAATGGAAATCGAAGCCTTTCACGATGTCCGGCCAAGCCGCTTTGATCGCGGCGTTGTGCATCGTGTCGTCCCAGTCGAAGTTGCGGCTCTTCGTCGCGTCTTCGATGATTTCGAGCGTGCCGCTCACGCGTCCGCTCTTCGTGAAGGAAAAGGCCTTGCCGCTGTCGGTGTGCACGACCATGGCGAACGCGACGCCGTACGGGACGAACCCCGCGTCGTGGAAGTGGCCGTGGAAGATGCACGTCCCGTCGTCTTTGAGAACGAGTGAGGTGGCGCCGCCGCAGGCGACGTTGCCGTGAAAGCTGATCGACGCGGTCATCGGGTTGGTTTGGGCCATCGTAGTGCTCTCGTCGCGGATCAATTCGGCGTGGCGGGCGGCGCAGGCGGCGCCTCGGGCTCGGGCGCTGCGCTATCCGTAGGCGCGCTCGCCGACGGCTCCGGCGCGATCGAGCCTTTACCGCCGCCGGTTGCCGTACCGCCGCACGCCACAGCGGCTGCCGCGATGAGTAGCCCAGCCGCAATCCATCGTACCCACCCGAACCTACTTGCGATGGTGTCCATTCGTACTCCCGTTCTTTCACTAGGCTACACGAGGCTGACGAGCGAACGCAACGCGCGTCAGCTGGTCATTTTTCGTGGCGCGACGGGCCTTCAGCGGGAGCGGCTCGGGCGCGCAGGGCGCGGCGAGAGAAATCGCTCGAAACGCGCGAGCTCGGCGTCGCGCGCGCGCCGGAACACCGGATCTTTCGCGAGCTTGGGCTCGGTGTAGCCGAACGTCGCCGTGAGTTGACCGTCGACCAACGACAGGTTCGCCCAACCGACCGCGCGCGCATCCCAAAAGAGCGGCAGCGCGTAGTAACCGAGCTTGCGCTTGGCGACCGGCGTGTACGCCTCGAAGCGGTACTGCCAACCCCAGAAGAGCTCGAAGCGCTTGCGATCCCAGACGACCGGGTCGAACGGCGAGAGCAGCCGCACGCGCTCGTCGAAGGCGCTCGCGCGGCGGCCCGAAGCGAGCCGTTCGTCGGCGGGCCAATACCACTCGCTGCCGGCGGCTTCGGTGTGCGCGAGGCGCTCGCGAGCGCGCTTCAGACCGGCTTTGAGCTCACCTTGCCATTGCGGCGCCGCGTAGCGCAGTCGATTCACCGCGTAGACGAGACTCGAGGCGGGCAGCGGCGCGTACTTTTGCACGACGAGATCGATGAGCGCGTCGAGCGTCGCGGCTTCCTCGCCGGGCTCGAGCACGCGGTGTGGACGGGCCGGAGCGTAGACGCGAATGCCGCCTTCACGCCGCGCGACGCGCAAGAGCCCGCGGTAGTGCAGTCCGTCGAGCAGACGCGTCGTGGTGTTCGAAAGGCCGCCCCAGTAATTCTTCTCCGTCCCGCTGCCGAGGGCTCGCTCGACCTCGCGTGGGTGGGCGCTGCCTCGTTCGTGCACGAACTCGAGCACGCGCTGGGCGAGACGCTCACGGGCACGCGTGTAGCGTTCGAGCCCTGAGCGGGGATGCATGAGCGCGTGCGCCTCGCGCGCGAGGAAGCCGTAGTTGATGAAGAAGTCTTCCTCGACCTCGAGCTCCTCGTAGCGTCGTTCGAGCTCGCCCGCGCGATAGCCGCGCACGCGCTGCATCAAGATCAGGTCTTGGGCCCGCGCGGGCGCGCGAATCGGGTCGGCCTGCACGAAACCGAGCGTTTCGAGCGCACGCTCGAGCGTCGTCGGAACGAAGAGACTACGCCGGAGCGCGAAACGACGGAGCTCGTCGAGCGACGACGCCATGGAGCTAGCTCGAGCGTAGCTCACCGCTCGGCGGGCGCCGCCAGACGAGCAACAGATTGTTCGCCGGCATGACGTGGGTCGCTTCGAGCGCAAAGCCACGCGCCAGCGCGAGCTCGCGCACCGCGTCCACGTCGCGTACGCCCCACTCGGGGTTCCGTTCACGCAGCGAAGCGTCGAAGCGCGCGTTGCTTTCGGCAGTGTGCTCACCGTGGACGGCGTACGGTCCGTACGTGACGAGCGGCCCTGCCGGCGGTAACAGGCGCGCCGCCACGTCGAAGAGCCCGGCGCACGCCCGCCAGGGCGCGATGTGCAGCATATTGGCGCAAAATATTGCCGTCGGCTCGCACGCGGGCGGCTCGGCCGTCACGTCGAGCACGAGTGGTGCAAGCACGCGCGGCTGCTTCGCGAGTGCCACCCTGCGCCTCAGCGTGTCCAGGTGTTCGGGATCGCAATCGGACGGCTGCATCGTCCAGCCGGGCAGCTCCGCGGCGAAATGAAGCGCGTGCTGTCCCGTGGCCGAGGCGATTTCGAGCAAGAGCCCGCGTGGCGGCAGCACCACTTTGAGGGCGTCCGCGATCGGCTGCTTGTTCCGCTCCGGCGCGGGCCAGAGTGGGAGCCCGTGTTCGTCAGTGAGATCGCTCGGCACGGAACGGACGTTAGCTCGCGCGCGTCGAGTTTGGCAGTCTTGGAGTTGCCGATCAGTGACCCACAACGCGCTAGAGCGCCAACGCGGTCCGGCGCGCGTAGCACGAATTCTCGAATTCATGCTGCGCGTTGAGCTCGCCGACCTCAGAGCGGTCCCCTGCCCCCGGCGCTCCGTAACGGCGCCCCCCTCGCCGTACGCATGCGCTCGGTCGTGCGCTTCGAGCTGCGCTGAGCGACGTTCCTGCGTAAATTCAGTGAATTTCGCCGCAGCCGATGCGTCCGCCCGCGTTGCCCGTGGGCTGACCGCCGTCGTCCTTCTTCTCGTGGATGATGATCGAGCGACCGAGGAACGAATTGGGGTCGCCGTCTTTGAGGTTCGCGCCCGTGGCGACGATGTCGAGGTGGCCGTTGCCGCCGGCGTCGATCGTGATGTTGCCGAGATCACCGAGGTGGTGTGGGCTCGTCGCCGGAAGCGCGTGGGGGTTGCCCGCTGGATTGAAGTGTCCGCCCGCGCTCGAGCCGTCGGCGGCGCTGCAGTCGCCCTTCTCGTGAACGTGAGCTCCGTGCTCACCGGGCGGCATGTGCTCGAGCGCGAGGACGACCTTCACGCCGTCCGCGGTCTCGGTGAGCGTTGCCTTGCCCGAGATCGACGAACCGCTCTTCGGCTGAATGTTGACTTCGACGGTCTTCGCGCCGCTCGGCGCTGCCGCGGTTGCATCACCGGGAGCGGCGCTGTCGGCAGCCGCCGCCGTGGGCGTAGCAGCAGGCTCCGAGCCCTTTTGAGCGCCGCCGCAGGCGACGAGCACGAGCGAAGTCGAAGCGAAAACGAGCCGAACGAGCTGACGATGAGACATGGTCGTGACCTCCTGCGCGAAACGGCGCCCGCGGACCCTACACCGGCGACCGTGCTCGTGGCTGCTGAATTTTGAGGCTGCGAGTCCCGGCGAGGCTAGTGCGCGGCTCTGCGGAACACCGTGTTCTCCGCCGGTGGCGGGGGATAGGGCGCGCGCGTGAGCGGGTCGAGAGCCGTGAGCAGGACGAGCGTGAACACGAGCAGGCCCGCAAGGAACATGAAGACCTTCGAGCCGAAGTTCTCTTGTACGAGATGCATGAACCACGCGAGCACGATGAACGCCTTCAAAGCGCCGATAGCGAGCGCAACGCCGAGACCGGTGTGCACGGGCAAGAGCGACAACCCGAGTGACGCGCTCGCGAGCACGATCAAAGCCGCATACGCGTAGAGGTAGTGTCGAGTCGTCACTGGGGCGTCGCGCTTTGCCACGTTCTCGTCCTCTTCGGCTCGTCCGATCATTGTTTAGTACAACTGTCAGAAATCTGCATTTGTGGAGGCGTCTTTGGTCTTTGCGAGCGCTCTGCTTTCGAAGCGGTCTTGGGGGACCGCCCTGCGACCGATTCGTTCAGAAGAAGGCTGGCCTTGGCTTCGCCAGAGCATTCACGTGCCTCTTGGTCTCTCTCGCCGATCGTGATCTGGCCCGCCAAGACTCTGCCATTAGTGTTAGGTCAGGTAAAAAATCGGCCAGATGAAGATCCACATCACGTCGACGAAGTGCCAGTAAAGCGTCCCCATCTCGAAGGTCGGATGGTACTCGGGCAGGTACCGACCACGGCGCGCATGCCAGGCGAGCCACAAGAGCACGCCGATGCCGCCCGTGACGTGCAGGGCATGCGCGCCGGTCGTGATCCAGTAAAGCGTGTAGAAGCGCGCGCCACCGAGCGTCGGGGCCTCACGGAAGCGATACCAATGTCCCGGCAACGCGCCCTCGTGGATATGCACGCCGTATTCGGCCGCTTTGATGACGAGAAAGGCCAGCCCGAAGAGCGCGCTCAACCCGAGCCAGGCGCTCGCCGCTTTGCCCGCGCCACGGCGGATCGCCGAGACGGACAGCGCGACGGTGAAGCTGCTCGTGAGCAGGACGTAGGTGTTCACGCTGCCGTAGGCGAGCGTGTTGTGGTGGAGGGCGGCCTGGAAGTCCGCGCTGTACGTCGCGCGGTAGGCGCCGTACAGCGCGAAAAATCCCGAGAACAAGAGCAGCTCGCTCGTGAGGAAGAGCCACATGCCGAAGCGCAGCGTCGCGCCCTGGCGTTCGAGCGTCGCGAATTGTTCAGCCGGGGAAGGCGCGGGCACGGATTTGCTCCTCGGAGAGATCGAAGGCGTACGGTTCGCGATCGATGACGGGCGGTGATTCGAAGTTGTGTTCGGGCGGCGGCGACGGCGAGAGCCACTCGAACGTGCGTGCTTCCCAGGGATTTTGCTCGCTGCGCGCGCCGTACGCGAGCGCGAGCGCCAGGTTACCGAGCGCGAGTAGGACCGCGCTGCCGAGCAGGTACGAACCGCCCGTCGAGAGCACGTGCAGCCACTGATACTCGGCGGGATAGCTGTAGTAACGGCGGGGCATGCCGGCGTTGCCGAGTAAAAACTGTGGCAAGAACGTGAGCACGAAGCCCATGAACACGAGCGACGCCGCGAGCAGACCCACGCGCTCGGAGTAGAGGCGACCGAACATTTTCGGAAACCAGTAGTGCGCCGCCGCGAGGAACGACGTGAGGCTGCCGCCCACCATGATGAAGTGGAAGTGCGCCACGATGAAGTAGGTGTCGTGCCAGTGCACGTCGAGCGACTGAGTCGCGACGGCGACGCCCGTCATGCCCCCGAACACGAACAAAAATAAGAACCCGAAAAAGTAAAGTAACGGCGTCGAGAAAACGATATCCCCCCGGTAGAGCGTCGCGACCCACGTGAACACCTTGATCGCCGAAAAAACCGCCACGAACATGGAAAAGATGCCGAACACCCCCGCGTCGAGCGTCGAGATGCCGGCCACGAACATGTGGTGGCCCCAAGCCAAAAAGCCGCCGAACGCGATGCCGAGCGACGAGAGCGCGATCGCGGCATACGACGACGGACGGCGATGCGCGAAGGTCGGCACCACCTCACTGATGACGCCCATCGCGGGCAAAATCATGATGTAGACCGCGGGGTGCGAGTAGAACCAAAACAGATGTTGGAAGAGCACGGGGTCGCCGCCCGTCGCCGGATCGAACACGCCGAGGTGGAAGACGTGGTCGAGCCCCACCAAAATCAGCGACAAACCGAGCACGGGCGTCGCCAAGACGAGGATGATGCTCGTCGCGTAAATCGACCAGGTGAAGAGCGGCAGGCGGCGCCAGGTCATGCCTTCGGCGCGCAGCATGTGCACGGTCGCGATGAAGTTCAGGCCCGTGAAAATCGACGAGATACCCACCACGAAGATCCCGAACACGACGGGGAAGAGCGTTACCGGCGTATTCTCCGAATACGGCATGTAGAACGTCCAACCGGTGTCCGTTCCGCCGGCGAAGAGACCACTCAGCACAATCGTGGCGCCCACGAGATACACGTAAAAGCTCGCGAGATTGAGGCGCGGAAAGGCCAGATCGCGCGCGCCGAGCTGGAGCGGCAAGATGAAGTTGCCGAAGATATTGGGGATGGAGGGGATCAAGAAGAGCCACACCATCACGATGCCGTGCCAGGTGAAGAGCTTGTTGTAGGTGGTGGCATCCATGATGTCGCGCCGAGGCGACAAGAGCTCGGTGCGGAACAAGAGCGCGAACACGCCCCCGAGCAAGAACATGACGAGCACGGCGCCGTAAAACATGAGCGCGATGCGCTTGTGATCCGTGGTGGTGAGCCACGACATCGGGCCCTGCTTGGCGTGCAAGTAGTCGGGCGGCAGGGCCATGGGCTCGGGTTCGAGCTTGACGGCGATCATGGCGCGCCTCCGTCGCCGAGCTTCTGCTCGAGCGTTTCGCGCGGCGCGCGCGGCAGCGGCATGAGCTCGCGTCCCGGCGCGGCAAAACCTTGTTCGCTCGCGTGCCCGGGTTCGGAGGGCAATGCGAGCGGCTCACCGGGCGGCCTGCCGATGCTGCCGGCAGGCGGCGGGAGCGTGACGGCACTCGCGGCCGGAACTCCGTGCTCGCGCGCGCTCTGACCGGGCACGTCCTTCAAGCTCTTGATGAACTCGACCAAAGCGCTCACCTCCGGTGGGTTCAAATAGCCGGCGTAGCTCGGCATCACGGGCTCGAAACCCGCGTGAACCTTGAGCGCGGGGTCCATCATCGACTCGGTGAGGTAGGCGACGTCGGCCGTCACGTGCTCGGCGTTGGCGAGCGGGATGTCGGCGCCGTACAGGCCCGCAAAGCTCGGCCCGAGGTGCGGCGAACCGTCGACCGTGTGACAGCGCAAGCAACCGTGACGTGCAGCGACCCGCTCACCCTCCGTGCGCAGCTCGGCGTCGCGCGTGCCCGCGTTCCCCTCGCCCGCGCGGCGCGTGCCCGGCTGCGCGAGCCAGCGCGAATAATCCTCGGCCGAGAGCACGACGACGCTGCCGCTCATGCGCGAGTGGTCGGTGCCGCAATATTCAGCGCAATAGATCGGCTGGCGCCCGAGAGCCGTCGCGGTGAACCAGAGACTCGTGTAGCGGCCAGGCACGGCGTCTTGTTTGAGGCGAAACGACGGCACGTAAAGGCTGTGAATCACGTCGCGCGACGTGAGGATCAACCGCACGGGGCGCCCCACGGGGACGAACAGCTCGTCGATGGTCTGGCTGCCGTCGGGGTACGAGAACTTCCACATCCACTGTTTGGCGGTGACGTACACGTCGAGTGCGTCGCGCGGCGCCTGCGCGAGTCCGATGTATTGTTTGAAACCGACTGCCCACCACGCGACAAACAGCGTGAACAAGAAGCCGACGAGGCCGAGCTCGGCCCAGAGCGGCGGCGTGGGCGCGGCGGGCCGTGTCTCGCTCGGGCCGCGCGGGCGCCGGCGGCGGTAACGCACGCAGTAGTAGCCGCCCATGAGGACGAGCAACGTCGCGCCCAGCATCGTCACGCTGATCACGCTGAAGTGCAGGCGATCGATGGGACGCGCCATCGACGAGGCCGCGGGCGGCAGCAGCAGGAGCTTACGGAGCCATTCGTCGATGGGCTGCATCGTGGGCTCCGGGTTCACACGGCGTGCAGGCGCGCCCGACCGCGCCGCCCGCGCCGCACGAACAAGAAAATCGTGACGGCGAGTCCGAGCGCGATGAGCGCCGCTCCGCCGCGCATCACGCCGCCGATCAGGAGCGCGTAGCGGCGCGTGCTCGGATCGTAATGAAAGCACGAAAGGATCACGCGATCGACCAGCGCGGTCGTCCCGCCATGGCCGGCGCGAGCTTCGCGCAGCGCGAGCCCGAGGTCTTGCGCGTTGTCGAGTGGACCGTAGAGGTAGCGCGCGATTTTTCCCTGCGGGGTGAGAATGAGCGTCACCGCGGGGTGGGCGTATTGGCCGGTGGAATCGTCGCGGTAGTAACGATAACCGGCGCGCTCGGTGAGCGCGGCGATGCTGGACCGGTCGCCGACGAAGAACGGCCAGGCCGCGTCCGCGTGGCTCGGCAAGAGCCCGAGCACCTTTTCCCGCTTGGCCCCGGCGACGAGCGGGTTGTCGCTGGGATCGATGCTGATGGTGAGCGCCCTGTAGTCGTCCCCGAGCTTCCACCCGAGCTCACGCAGGCGGAGCGCGAGCTCGCGTAGCGTGAGATCGCACAGCATGGGGCAGTGGTAGTAGGCAAACTGCAGGATCACGGGGCGCTTGCCGTCGAAGGCTTCCGCGAGCGTGCGTCGCCGGTTGTCTTGATCACGGAGCGTCACGGCGAGCGGCAGCTCGGCGCCCACGTGCTCGTCGACGCCGATGCGGTCAGTCGGCCGCGCAGGCTCGGCGCGCGCCGGAAACGCCAGTGTGGCGATGAGCAGGGCTAAACTCGAGCCGAGCCGCGCGTACTTCATGGTCGCTCCTTCGCGTCATTGGCGACGAGCTCGATCGCCGTGTCGATGGGAACGCGCACGACGCCACCTTGTCGATCGACCCAGGCGTAGCCGGCGAGTGTCTTTCGCTGCTGAGCCTTCAGGCGCTCACCGGCGAGCGCGCGCTCGAAGAGGTCGGAGTGAACATTCGATACTTCGGCGGCCGGCTCCGGTCGAGCCGGAACGCCCTGCGCGGCCTCGTCGCGGCTCGCGCGCACGAAGAACGCCTGCGCCGCCACGGCGAGCACGACGAGGAAAGGCAGCAAGACGGCGCCTGCAATCACGATCCAGCCGCGATCGATGCGCTCGTCTTCTTGCCGGAAGTCGCGCTCCACGTTCGGAGCTTTTTGCACCGTCATCTCAACGACTCCTGTAGGCGAGCGCCGCCGCGTAGCGTGGATCCCGAACGGCGACCGTGGATTTGCCGTGCTGGAGCAGGATCGCCGTGCCCACGGCGAGGCCGGCGACGGCGACGAGCGCCACGGGATCGAGCCAGTCGAAGCCCCGCCGTTCCGACTCGGCCGTGATGAGCCAGTGCAGGTGCACGTAGTGGGACGCGAGACACCACGCGCCCACGACGGCGAGCTCGCGCGCGCGGCGCTTGAGACGAAACGAGAGCAGCGCGAGAAACGGCACGAACATGTGTCCGAGCACGAGGAACGCCGATTCCCAGCCGTACGTGCCGCGCGAGCGCGCGAGGTAAAACGCGACTTCGTCGGGCTTGTTGGCGATCCAGCAGAGCATGTATTGGAAGAACGCGAGATACCCGACGAAGATCAGGAAGGTCAGCAAGAGCCGGCCGAGCGCGTGATAGTGACTGTCGTCGAGCGGGCCGGAGAAGCCGCGCGCTTCTGCGAACGCCACGAGCAGGACGAGCCAGGCGCAGCCGCCGAACAGGCAGGTCGCGATGAAGTAGGCGCCGAACATGGTCGAAGCGAACTCCGGCGAGAGCGACATCAGCCAATCGAAGCCTGCGAAGGCGACCGTGAGCGCCGTGACGACGAGGCCCGCGTAGCTCGAGCGGCGGAGGGCAAGCGACCGCTCGACGCCGCTCGTGCCCGCGTCCATCGCGAGCGACGAGCGGCGCAGCCTGAGCGCGATGAAGGACCAGACGCCGAGAAAGACGCAGGCTCGGATCGTGAAGAAGCGGGGATTCATGAATACCCGGCGATGAGCGAGCACGCTCGCGAGCGGCTCGGGCACCGGCGCCGTCCGCGCCCACGGGTAGAGTCGCGCAAGGCCGAGCACGACGGGCACGAACAAGAGCAGAAATAGCGGCAAGACCGCCACGCTCGCCTCGCTCAGGCGGCGGAGGGCCACGGGCCACGTCGTGTTTGCGGCGTGTGCGATCAGCGTGAAACCGAGCGCACCGAGCGGCACGCTGAGCACGAACACGTACGCCGTGAGATACGAATGATACGCGCGCGCGGGCTCGGCCTGGAACGCCCAAGCCATGACGGCCAGCGCCAGAGCCCCGATGACCAAGGCGATGCACGCCGCGACGAGCCCGCGGCGTGCGACGAAATCGCGCGGCTCGGTCGTGGGGGCGGGCAAGCTCGTCATCGGAGCGCCTCTTCGGCACGACGGCGTTCCGCGGCGGGTAACGTGTCGAGCGTCACGTGAGCGGAGAGCGTGAGCGCGCGCAGGTACGCGACGACCGCCCAGCGTTCGTCGACGACGAGGGCCGAAGCGTACGAAGGCATGAGTCCGTAGCCGTCACTGATGACTTGGAAGACGCGGCCCGGCGGGAACGAGCGTACGGGGTCGTCGACCAAAGACGGCGGTTTGCGGAGCGACATGTGCGCCGCCACGATCGACTTCCCGTCCCCGGTCGAGCCGTGGCACGTGGCGCAATACACCTCGAAGCGGTCCTGCCCGCGACGCAAGAGCGCGCGATCGACGGCAATCGGGATGGTGCTCGCGTACGTATCACCGGCGAGGCCGAGCATGCGGTCACGCGAACCGGCCCCATCGATCGGCACCGCGCCTGCGGGGGGAGTGCGCATCAGGCGTCCGTCGGCAAAATACGGCGACGCCTTGAACGCCTTGCCGCGCGGCTGGTCGATCATGCGCTCGAAGCCGATGGCGCTCACGGGGTTTTCGCAGCCGCCGAGCAGCAGCGTCAAAGCCACGAGCGGGGACAGAACGCGCGAGCTCATTCTGCGGGCTCCGTGTTGGGGGTCACGGCGACGGCGTCCGGGTCGCGCCGCGGCGTCTCCCGGGCCGGCGTACCGGAGACGCTGAGTGCACCGAGCTCGACGAGCAAAGCTTGGAGCTCTTCGTCGTTCGCACCCGCTCGTTCGACGAGCAAGAAGAAGCGGTCGTTGCTCGCGCGCTCGAAACCGGGCACCTCGAACGCCGGGTGCGCGAGCCAGGGCAACCCCGCGCGATGCAGGAAGCCGAAGAAGGCGGTGAGCGACGCGAAGAGCACCATCGCCTCGAAGGTGATCGGAATGTACGCGGGCAGCGCGAACGGCGGCCGCCCGCCGACGTTGAGCGGGTAGTCCCACGCATTGCACGCCCATTCGATGCCGAGCCCGGTGCACGCGCCGATGAGCCCCCCGACGAACACCGAGCGATTGAGCGTCGAACGCTCGGGCGCCACGAGCTCTTCGAGTGCGGCGACGGGCCGCGGCGTGAACGCGTCGAGCACGCCGTGCCCGCGCTCGACGAGGCGTCGCGCGGCGTCGACGGCTGCCGTATCCGACGCGAATTCGGCGTAAAAAACGGGCCTTGCGAGCTCGCGCGCGTGCCGTTTGGCCGGCTCAAGCATGGCCTTCCTCCGCGAGCTCCCGCGCGAGCTCCTTCACCTCGCTCACCGGCACGAACGGCACGTACTTGATGAAGAGCAGGAACAGAAACAGGAAGAACCCGAGCGTACCCGCAAAGATCCCCCAATCGACCCACGTGGGCGAATAGGCGCGCCAAGCGGACACCGAGTACTCACGCTCGAGCGAAATAACGATCAGGAAGAAGCGCTCGCTCCACATGCCGACGTTGACCAAGATCGCGACGCATAGCGTCGCGATCGGATGACGGCGTACAGCCGAGAACCAGTAGAGCTGCGGCACGAGCACGTTGCAGACCATCGCGGTCCAGAAGATGCCGGCGTTCGGACCCGTGATGAACGCGTGAAAGAACGTGTAGTACTCGGGCGCTTCACCGCTGTACCAGGCGATGTAAAACTCGCACAGGTACGAAAAATCGACGATGAGGCCCGTCAAGAGCGTGAACTTGGCGACGTTGTCGAGGTGTCGTGTCGTGATCACGTGCTCGAGCCCGAAGAGCCGGCGAATCGGGACCATCAGGGTCGTCACCATCGCAAAGCCCGAAAAAATGGCGCCGGCCACGAAGTACGGCGGGAACAACGTCGAGTGCCAGCCTGGCAAAATCGTGATCGCGAAATCGCTCGACACGACGCTGTGCACCGACAGCACGAGCGGCGTCGCGAGCCCCGCCAGCATCCCGTACGCGATGCGGTAGTGCCGGAGGTGCCGGGCCGAACCGCGCCAACCGAGCGCGAACACTCCGTAAATTCGGCGCCGCCAGATGCCCGGCGCTGCGTCGCGTACGACCGCGAGATCAGGAATCAACCCCAAGTACCAAAACAAGAGCGAGACCGTGAAGTAGGTCGAGACCGCAGCCGCGTCCCAGGGCAACGCGCTCTTGAAGTTCGGCCAGAGCTCCATCGTCGCCGGATAGGGCACGAGCCAGTAGGCAAACCACGGTCGCCCGAGGTGAATCAGCGGGAAGATGCCGGCTTGCACGACGGCAAACAGCGTCATCGCCTCGGCAAAGCGGTTGATCGAAGTGCGCCACGACTGCTCGAGCAAGAGCAGCACGGCCGAAATGAAGGTGCCCGCGTGACCTATCCCGATCCACCAGACGAAGTTGATGATCGCGAACGCCCAGGCGACGGGGATGTTGTTGCCCCAGAGCCCGACGCCTTCGGAAAACGTATACGCGATGAGCGCGAAGAGGCCGAGCGCGAAGAGGCCGGACAATCCGAGCAGGGCGAGCCAGGCTTTGCGCGGCGGTTGCCACACCGAACGCGTGAGCGCGAGCGTGAGCTCCGCGTCGCTCGGCGCGCCGACGAGGACCGGCGTCTCGATCACGTAAGCTCCGGGTTCGGATTGTCGACGCGCGCGAGGTACATCGTGCGCGGGCGCGCGCCTGTTTCGTGCAGGGCATAGTAGCTCCGCGGCTCGGCGCGCCACTCGACCATCGCCGTCGCGCCGTGCGTGAGCGAACCGAAGCGAATCGCCTGCGTCGGGCAGGCTTGAGCGCACGCGCTCGTCACCTCACCCGCGCGGATCTCGCGCCGCTCGATGCGCGCTCGGATCTCGGCCGCGCGGATGCGCTGCACGCAGTACGTGCATTTCTCCATGACGCCGCGCTCGCGCACGCTGACCTCGGGGTTACGCTGGAGCTCGACCGAGCCCTGATTGGCCCGCTCGTGGACGCTCCAGTCGAACCAGTTGAAACGCCGTACTTTGTAGGGGCAATTGTTCGAGCAGAAGCGCGTGCCGACGCAGCGGTTGTAAACCATCTCGTTCAAACCGTCGGGACTGTGCACGGTCGCGTTGACGGGACAGACGTACTCGCAGGGCGCGTCGCCGCAGTGCTGGCACATCATGGGTTGATGCACGAAGCGCGCGCTCTTCGCGGATCCGACCCGATAGGAGTCGACGCGCAGCCAATGCATGACGCGGCCATTGCGCACCTGCTCCTTACCGACGACGAGCACGTTGTTTTCTGCCTGGCAGGCGACCACGCACGCGCTACAGCCGCTGCAGATCGTCAAGTCGATGCTCATGGCCCAGGCGGGCCCCTCGAAGCGGTACTCGGGCAGGATGCTCGGCAGCGGGCGCTTGTGCTCCGCCGTGAAGTCGGGATGCGCGCGGTACGCGGCGAGTGTCGTCGTGAGCGCGAGCGCGCGCTCGTGCTGTCGCTCTTCGAGTTGCGTGAAGGCGAGCGGGTAGCGCTCCGGGCGGAGCTTGACGCTCGCGCCGCTCGCGAAACTCGGGGCGTCATTCGTGCGGAGCCGATACGCGTCGAAGCCCACGCCCTTCGCGAGCCGTTCGTCGCCGTCGCGGCCGTAGCCGAGCCACACGGAAACGGTGTCGTCGGCGTGTCCGTCGAGCACGACGACGGGCCCGCGCACGCTTCTGCTCTCATGACTCACCTCGACGACGGGGTGCGGTTCGCTGCGCTCCACGGCCGGAATCCCGAGGCGCGCCGCGGTCGCCGGACTCATGAAGAACGCGTTGTCCCAGCAGAGTTTGACGATCGGCGCGGGCAGCTCGAGTAGCCACGACAGATTGGCGAAGCGACCGTCGTGCACGGTGGGAGAGCGCAGGAAATCGAGCTCGAGTCCGGAGCCGGCGTCGCGAGCGGCCAAGCGTGTGAGCGCGTCCGTCACAGCGGCCGGCCGTGGTTCCGGCACCTGCCGCGGGAAGGCCGTACTTTCGTCGAAGCCGCGCGCGAGCAGGCGCTCCCACGCGCTCTCCACTGCCGGGTCGGTGTGCTCGAGGCGTTCGGCGCCGCTCTCGTCGAGGCGACGCACTTCACCGCGCGGCGCACCGAAGGCGCTCCGCAGACGCGCGTAGTCGCCCGTTCGCGGCGCGCCGGCGACGATCGCCAGGAGCTCGGTGACGCTGCGCGCGCCGTGCAGCGAGCGGATGAGCGGCTGCACGAGCGACCAAGTGCCGTCCTGCGCGCGACCATCGCCCCACGTTTCGAAGGGATGCGCGAGCGGCGCGTACCAGGTCGCGGCGCGCGCGGTCTCGTTCGCGTAGAGCCCGGCAAACAGGCTGACCGGCACCGCTTGCAGCGCTCGCGTCCAGCCGAGGTCGGCGGGCGCGTCGTACGCGGGGTTGCCGCCGAGCACGAGCAGCGCGTCCACGGCGCCCGCGTGCATTTCTCGCGCAAGCGCCGGTAAATCCTGGTCGCCCGCCGTCTCGGGCACGGCTTGCTCGCTGAAGCTCAGGGTCGCGCCCAAATTGCCGAGCGCGACGTTCAACGCGTACGCCAGGACGTGCACTTCCGCCGGCTGTCGCTCGCCGGCGAGCACCAGCGTGGCACCGGGAGCGCGCGACGCGAGATCCTTCACGAGCGCGGCGACGAAACGTCGTTCGTCGTCGTCGAGCGCGCCCGCTAGTCGAGTGAGCGCGCCGTTCGACGCGTCCGGACGCTTGTCGAGCGCGGCGAGCAGCGCAGCGGCGAGCAGCTGCACGCGCCGAGCCGGGCGCGCGAGTCGCACGTCCGCGAGCGAGCCCGTGACGCTCACGGACGGTTCGACGACGTACAGCCGATTCATCGCGCCGTCGCTCGCGCGCACCCGCCGCCGCGTGGCAAAGTCGCGTGCGGGCCGTAAATCGTGGGGCGTCGCCAAGAAATCCGCGTCGAGCGCCACCACCACGTCGGCGTGCGACAAATCCCAGCGCGGGGCGAGCGTGGCGCCGAACAGCGCGCGAGCGGCGGCGCCCGGCACTTGTCCCGGCGTCGGCGCGTAGAACGTGACTTTGCTCGCGGGAAAACGCTGCTTCACCGCGCTCACGAGCGCGTGCACCAAAGGAGAGCTCGTCGGCTCGAGCAGGAGCCGGAGCTTCTCCCCCTGGCCCGTGACCGGTCGCGCCAAGAAGGCGTCGAGTGCGTCCCAGGTCGCGGGCAAGCCGCGCTTGCTGACGGCGCGACCCCGGTCCGGATCGTAGAGCTCGAGCACGCTCGCTTGGTGCCAGACGTTCGTCGCGCCGAGGCTCGCCGGGTGGGCGGGGTTACCCTCGATCTTCACGGGTCGCCCCTCGCGCGTCGTCGCGACGAGCCCCGTCGCGAAGCCGTCGATGAGGAGCGAGGTCGCGTAATACGTCGAGACGCCTGGCGTCACGTCGCGCGGATTCTCCGTGTAGGGCAAGATCTTTTCGGGTCGATCGGGCGAACACCCGCTCGCGAGCGCGGCGCTCGCGCTCACGAGCTCGAGAAAGCGCCGCCGCGTGAGCTCGTCCTCTTGCGAGCGCCGGCGCCGGATCTGAAGCAACTGGTCCGCCATCGTGAGGCCTCAGCGGTGGCACGCGCTGCACGTGAGCAGCGGATTGTCCTCGACGCGAGCGCCCGCGCGGGCGAGCAGGTCGTCGGTCGAAGTCACGCGGCGCGTGCGAAGGTGATAGTTGGGGACCCGCGCTTCCGGATTGCGGTGACAGTCCAGGCAAAACCCCATGCTGAACGATTGCACCTTGGCGACGAGGGGCATGCTCGCGACGTCGCCGTGGCACTGTGCGCACTCGACGCCGGCGTGCACGTGCACCGAGTGATTGAAGTAGACGAAGTCCGGTAAATCGTGGACGCGGTTCCAGCGGATCGGCGCGTTCTCGAAGAAGCTCGCGCGCACGGGGGCGAGCTTCTCGCTCTGGTTCCAGATCTGGGCGTGGCAGCCCATGCAGAGCTCGGTGGCCGGAATTCCCGCCGTCGCCGAGCGATCGACCGTGGTGTGGCAATAACGGCAATCGATGCCGTCGTCGCGCACGTGATGCCGGTGGTCGAACTGTACCGGCTGTTCGACCGCGTACGCGCGCTGGTCGTTGTACGGGGTGCGAACGTAGAGCATGAGCACGGCGAGCGCGATGATGGAACCGCCGGCGATCGCGAGCAGCGCGCCGCGCAGGAGAGGATCGGACCACGGCGGAAAAAGTCCAGCCATGCGCGTCGCGTTGCGCGAAGCGCTAGCAAATGGGGTGCCGCGGACGCGTGCGCAAAGATCTGCGGTTAATTCACGTGCGTGCCGTGGCGAATCGCACCCCGCGTGCGATCATGTCCTGGCACGACCGCCCCGCGCAGCGAGCCGGGCGAGCTCCGGCGCGAGCTCTTCGAGCCACAGATCGAGGTAGTCGCGAGCGATGGCGGAGGCATGGGGCAAGAGTCGCAGGCGCGGCGCGTGCCAGAGCGGGGAAGTCGCGGGCAGTGGTTCCTCGGCGAACACGTCCAGAAACGCGCCGGCGATCGTTTGAGCTTCAAGTGCCGCCACGAGCGCGCTCTCGTCGACGACGTTGCCCCGCCCGAGGTTGAAAAAGTAGGCGTCGCCGCGCATGGCCGCAAAGGCCCGCGCGTCGAACAGCCGCTCGGCGCCCGTGTCGCCTGGCAGCGTGACTACCACATGGTCCACTAGGCCGAGTAGCGTCAAGAGCTCACTCGCGGGGCGCAGCTCGTCGGCCGGCGCGGGGTCGCCGGTCGCATGCCGTTTGACGCCGATGACACGCATGCCGAGCGCCTTGAGGCTCGCCGCGCAATGTCGTCCGAGCGCTCCGTAGCCGACGATGAGCGCCGTCTGCCCCGCGAGGCGCCGCGTCGACGAGAAGGCATCACGGTCGAAGCGTCGCTCGCGCTGCTCTGCCTCGGCCAGGTCGAAGCGGCGCGCCCAAAACGTCACCATGCCCACCAGCGTTTCCGCCATGAGCTTGCCATGAAACGCGCCGTGCACCGGCGTCACGCGGCCGCTCGGATCGGGCGCTACCCGCTCGCGCCCGGCGGCTGGGGTGGCGACGAGCTCGAGCAACGGCGCGCGCGCGTACCAGCTCGCGTCGAAGTGCCAGACGAGCGCTCCCGCTGCGGCTGGGAGCTCGTCGAGAAACATCTCGCGGGAGACGCAGCGCACGAAGGTGAGCTCGGGATAGCGCGTGACGAGCCCCGCGAACTGCCGCTCGTCGAGCCGAAACGCTCGAACCTCGTGCTCGATGCGAACGAGGACCTTCATCGCCTGTTTGTGGCATGCACAGGCGTTTTTTCCCAACGGTCACGCGCCTCGGACGACCGGCCGACCTCCAGCGCACCCAAGCCGCGCACCGCGACGACTCCGGTCGAGAAAAAAAGTTTACGGCACGCGTCGATCCGCGCCGGAGCTCATTCGTCCTCTCGGAGAGGAGACAACCCCATGCTCACCACCACGACCTTTTTGACACTGGACGGCATCTTGCAAGCTCCCGGCGCTCCAGCCGAGGACCGAAGCGGCGGCTTTCGCCACGGCGGCTGGCTCGTGCCGCACTTCGATCGAACGCTCGGCGAGTTCATGAGGGGCGTGTTCGATGGCGCGGACGCCTTCCTGCTCGGGCGCGGCACGTACGAAATCTTCGCCGGTCACTGGCCGCGCGTCACCGATCCGAGCGATCCGATCGCCTCGCGCTTGAACCAGCTACCGAAGCACGTCGCCACGAAGACCCTCGAGCAGCTCCGCTGGAATCGCCCTCGATGTTCAAACTCGTGAGCTCCCAAACCACGACGACCGGCGTCGTCATCGCCACGTACGAGCGCAGCGGTCGCCCGGCGTACGGCTCGTTCGCCCTCGACGCCTGAACGCGCACCGCAACGGCCTCGATGAGGGCGCGTTCGCGGCCGCCCGGAGCTCGTCATGAAGACGAGCTCACTGACTGTTCACTGGCACATGTAGGCAGAGGCCGAGCTCGTCGAGCACACCGTCGATTTGAATTCGTCGCAACTCATCGCCTTGACGTTGTCGTCCCCCTGCGAGCACGCGTCATGCGTGAAGTTGTCGTTCAGTTCGTCGCTGCACTCGTCGACCGCGGAGTCGCCCGACGGACCGCCGAGCCCGCATTGCTGCGCCTTTTGCACCAGGTCTTCGCAGTAGTCGTGACAAGGATTCGAACAAGCCGAAATAGCCAGCGTGGCAAGCCCCGCGCCGAATAGTTTCCACATCGCAAGTCCTCCGTTCATGCACCCGAGCGTCCGTGTGCTCAACTCGCACCGCCGGCGGCCCGACGGCACCACACCACCGCGCCAAGGTACTACAACTTCTCTTCAGAACTCAAACTCGCGATTCACGCGCGTTCGCCCACCTTGCACGACACGCCGTCGTTAACGTCGGATGTCAGTCCGTGGCGACGGCATGATTGTCGGCTCGACAGTCGGGCTCTCCACTCGGCTTGGCAACGACGTGATCATTCGGTCCGAGATCCGGGAATTGTCTTATACGGTCGTGTACGAGGAAAACGAAAATCCGGTGAAGCGCTTCATCTCCGGTCGTTTTACCGGACCATGATGAGCAGGCGCTCGCGAATGACCGCTCGTGAGCGTTGGTTTTTGACGATCTGGTCCGTCATCGCGGCGGGGTGCGGCGGGCGCTCCATTCGAGAAGATGCGGGCGCCGGCGCGGGGACCTTCGGGAGCACACCGGGCGCAGGTGCGGACGTTACCGGCAAGGGCGGCGCCGCGTCGACGTCGCTCGGCGGCTCGACGGGCGGCGACAGCTCAACGACGGGTGCGGACGGACTGCCGCACCTGACCGCGCCGCCCGCTGTCTTCGATCCGGGGGAAGTCTACGTTTGGGGCAGCCTCGACGTAGGCATTTGCGGCCGCGATGCACTCACGACGTGGTGGGATCCCGAGCAGGTGCAAACCGGCTTTGCCTGCCAGACGTCGTCGTCACCGCACGCGAGCGTCATCGATCCGCAGGGCGACCAGCTCGTCTATGCGCAGTTCCACGCGGATTTGGACGGCGGCGTCTGGCAGCTCGCGTCGTTCACCCCGGATGGTGACAGCACCAACTCGTACCCGACGGCGCCTGCCGCGAACGACCCCATCCTCCGTGGATCCTGTGCGCGAGACCTGAAGTTCTGGGCCGACCCTTCGGGCAGAGGCACTCTCTTGTCTTGCGCAGACGACTGTGTCGCTTCCGCTTGCCGCTACGTCTGGCAATCGGGCGAGGAGCTGTCGCTGCCCCTCGACTGCCAGCTCTTGCACCTCGGCTTCGACGGCAGGGCGCTCGTGAACTGCCCGCGTGGATTCGCGATTCAGGACGCGGACGGAAATCTCACGCGGCTCGATGATCCGGGCTACCCGTTTTCCTTGCGCAACCAGGGCGCGACGCGTGCCACGCCGCAAGGCTTTTGGATACTCCTCAAGTCGAACGCCCAGCTCGAGCGGTACTCGGCTGATTTCGACGGCGGCGTGAGGGACGACGGCGTCTACCCGCTGCCTTCATTGGCAGACTTCACGCTCGAAAACTGCGCGCTCGACGCCAGGGGTGCAGCGTATTGCCTCGTCACGCTTCTGGCCGCAGATGGACCCCATCAAATCGTGCGAACGGAGCTCGGCGCCTCGTCGTTCACCGTCGTGTACGACGAGAATGCGAATCCACCGGTGAAGCTGCCCGGATACGGCCTGTTTACGGGTCCGTGAGGCACGAGAGGACGACGGTGTGGGCCGCGTGCTTCACGGCCCGGCATCACGCGGTAGGTGTTGCCGTCGCGCGGGTTGTAGCAATAGCCGTCGATGTATTCGCCGTCCTCGAAGCGAAGGTTCCACATGAGGACGATGTCTTTGAGTTTGCGCTCGCGCAGCTTGGGGTCGGGGTTGTTCGCGTCTTTCGCGTTCGCGTCTTTGCCGTCGATGACGCGCACCTGGAAGTGTCCGCTGACCGTCTTTTCGATCTTCATGAGGCCCTCCCTGCCCTCCGACCACCACTTGCCCAAAATGGCGTCGGCGGGCGAGGTCGCTTCGAGCGGGACAGCCGGGGCAGCGACCGGCACCGCGTCGTTGGCCGTGGCTTTCGGCGAGGGCGCAGAGACGAGCACGGCTGAAGCGATGATCGCGATGAGCTTCATCTGCGAGTTCTCCAGGCTGCGCTCAGCCCTCATTTCGTAGCCATTTCTTGGAGTTTACACCAGCCGAAATGGCCGGGCATCCCGCTCAGGAGCAAATGGCCCTATCTGCTGCGCTCCGGGCGCGCTTTTCGTAGAATCCCTCGCCATGGGCCTCCTCACCTTCGGTCTCAACGTGACTTTGGACGGGTGCATCGATCACACGCAGGGGATCGTGGACGACGAGCTGCACGACTTTTGGACAGAGCTCATGGATCAGAGCGGGGCGATGCTCTTCGGGCGTAATACCTACGAGCTGATGGAAGGAGCCTGGCCCGCGGTGGCACGCGACGAAAAGGCCCCCCGCGCGATGCGCGAGTGGGCACAGAAACTCGAGGCGAAGGCGAAGTACGTCGTGTCCCGCTCGCGCAGCGACTTTCCGTGGCAGAACACGATCAAGCTGGAGGGTGATCTTCGCGAGGCGATCTCGGCGCTGAAAGCGAAGACCGAGCGGGGTGTCCTCGTGGGAGCGCCCCAGCTCTCGGCGGCGCTCGAGGAGCTGAGGCTCATCGACGAGTACCGCATCGTCGTTCATCCCGTCATCAGTGGCCGCGGGCCGACGTTGTTCCATGGCCTGTCGAGTGCGCGGCAGCTCGAGCTCCTATCGACGCAGCGGTTCAAGTCCGGCGTGCAGGCGCTCCACTTCCGTCGCAAAGCGGGATGATGCGGTTCAGGGCGCCAGGTCGATCGTCTGCGTGCCCCAGTACCCGCTCGCCACGAAGGCCTGATCCTGGTCCACGGCGAGTGACGAGGACCACCAGCCGCGCGTGCGCACGAATTGATCGTAGACGGGCGGTTGACCGGGCGCGAGCTTGAAGATGTCGACGCCCTGGTTGTACCAGCCCGACGTGACGAAGGCGTGGTCGCCTTCGACGGCGAGGAGCCAGCCCCAGCCGTCGGTGGCCGCGGACGGCAGCACCACGGGATGCGCTGGATCCGAGAGGTCCACTTGATAGAGCCGCATCACCGTCGTCGTGGTCGAGTCGGCGTTGGTCGTGTACGTCTGAGCGCTGAAGTACGCCGTGCTGTGCTCGACGAAGACGTTGCCGGTGTAGCCCGGGATCGTGAGGTGTCCCTGGAGGTAGGCGCGACCGCCGTCGAGTTTCAAGACGGCGAATTCGTTGTGCGTGGCCGTGCCGTCCCACTGGTAATCCATGGTGTAGATGAGCGACGGGTCGTCCTCGGAGCCGCCTACCAAGAAGCCCGGGACGTTGACGCGTTGCCCGACCTTGGGATGCGCCGAATCGCTGAGGTCGATCTCGTCGATGTAGTAGCCGACGCGACCGGGTGAATAGGCGTCGTTCGAGTACGCCGGCTGTTCGAGCCACTCGTAGTGTGAGGCGTACAGGCGGTTGCCGATGGCGCGGAGATTTCCCCACCAGGCGTTGCGATCATCGGTCACGATCGTCGAACCGACCGTCGGCGCGTCGGGGTTGGATGCATCCACCACGAAGAGCGATTCGAGCGCGTCGACGTAGCCGTTCGCGTCGTATTGCGGCATCCAGCGCCGAAACGCGAGCTTCTTACCGACCTGCACGACGTCGGACCCGAAGTACCAACTGTAGCCGTCGCAGCCGTACCAACCCCAACCCCAACCCCAATTATAGTACTGTGCGCCCGGAAGCTCGACGCTGCCGCGCAGGCGCGCGCCGCCGCCACTCACGTCCACGACGTTGACGGCTTGACTGTACTCATAGCAAACGGGCGCGCCCTTGCCGTCGGGCACGTTGGTCGGATAGTCGGCGGGGCACGCCACCTCGTGCCGCACGTTGCTCACGACGTACGTCATGTTGCCGTCGTGAAACACCGTCGGGTTCGTGCCCGGGATGGCGAGTGTCGCGAGCGCCGGGTCGGTCGTGGTCTCGTCGGCTTGGCTCTTCGGCACCACGCGGAGCTCGGAGTAGTCCATGTCGTTGTCCCAGAAGTCGCTCGAGACTTCGACCAGGTTATCGCCCACGGGCCGCGCGTTCACGACGTTGCGCGCGAGCGTGAGCTCGCTCACGACGACGGGCGCGTCGTGGTTCGAATAGTCGAGCACCGAGAGGGCCAGATCGCTCAGCGATACCAGGCGATTCTTCACGAAAATGCCGCGCTCGACCCAGCCGTGGGTGTGGCCCGTGCCCGAGGTGCGAATGCTCTGATCGGTGAACTCGATCAGCTGAACGCCGTTGTTGTACGTGTAGTCTTTGTAGTCCCAGCCGCTGAAGGGCAAGACGACGAGACCCTGAGCGTTATCGAGCGTGAACGCCTTGAACGTGCCCGCCGCCGGCGTGTATGCCCAACCTTTACCGAAATCGGCGGTACCGAGCGAACGCGGATGGGCCGGATCGGACAGATCGAAATAGGCGAGCGCGAGCGGGCTCGCGGAGGACGTCGTGCAGTCGTAGGTGTTACCGAGCGCGAACAGGTTCTGCCCGTTCGGCATCATCAGTGAGATTTGCCCGTCGAGCACGGCCGAGCCGAGCTCGCGCGGCTGAGTCGGGTCCGAGACATCGTACACGTGGAGCGGCGTCTCCATGTGAGTCAGCAGGTTGCCCTGGGCGTCGTAGCAGCCGTAGTTGGCCGAGCTCAGGTAGAGGCGCCCCGAGTCGAACCGCGCCGTCGTCGAATAACCGATGTTCTGCACGGTGAGCGAGCCCGTCACGACTGGCGCGTCGGGCTTGCCGAAGTCGACCGTGGAGACGTACAGCGGCTGCGTCCCGCCCGAGTAGTCGTAGGCACTGGCGACGACGTGCGCGTAGTGCTGGTCGGCGAAATCCAGGTTCCAGCGGCCGTTGTCGGCGCCGTACGTCTGCACCGACCCCTGAACGACGGCGCTGCCGCGCTCCTTGATCATCCCGCCGGGATCGCTGATGTCGAGGTAACTGAGCCTGGTCTTGCCCGTGGGCTGCGTGTAGCCGTTGGCGTCGGGCGCTCCCTGTAGTTCTGCGGCAAGCAGGATCGCATTCTGAGTCACGTGGAAGACACCGCCGTAACCCGGCACATCGTAGTGGTCGACGGCGGTGACGTGGGCGTTCGCGAAGCTCACGCTCGAAACGCTGACGCTCGGCCCCGAGGAACCGCCGTTCGTACTGACTCCGCCGCTCACGGCGACGCCGCCGCCGTACCAACCGTAGTAGTCGTAGGGGTACTTCTCCGTCACGGCGTAGATCACGTCGCCGACGACGCGCGTGTCACGCACCCAGCCGCCGAGGTACGCCTCGCCCGTGATGGCCATGTTCGCCGGATCGCGCGCGTCGATGCCGCGCACGATGGACCCATGAAACGGCGTTCCGTCGTCCATCGTACCGTACCAATCCGCGACGACGACGTTCGCGATCCCGTCGTGCACGACCATTTCGACCGGCTCGCCGTAGATCGCCGAGCGCCCGAGAAGCGCGGGATGGTCGACGTCGCTCACGTCGAAGACCATGAGCCCGCGATACGAGTTCAAGTAATAGAGCCGGTCGCCTTCGAGACGATAGAGGTCCGTCTCCTCGACAGCGCGGGACGTCGAGCCGCTCCCGCTCGAGCTGTCGCCGCCGCTCGCGGCCGGTGGCGTCCCGCTGGCTCCGTCGCTCGCGCTCGTGCCGCCCGTGCCGTTGCCAGTCGATAACGTCGGGCCGCCACGCTCTCCATTCGAGACGCCGTTCGGCGGAGCGGACTCGAACTCACTTTGTCCTTCCGTGAGGGTCGGCGTCGGACGTGACGCTCCGGGGCCTCCCGAATCGGCCCCGCACGCGCTAAGCGCGCCGCTGACGGTAACCAAAGCGACTAGGCCAAACGAGCAAGATCGAAAGTGACTCATGGCACACCTGAGCCGCCATACTGCACCAAGCGTGCCAGGCACTCACCCGGTAACTGCGAGATTTCTCCAATGTTAACAAGGAGATAAGACTCCGAGGCCTGCGGCGAAGTGGCGCAGCTACGCCATCTGGCACACGCACCCTGTCGCGCGCGTCATGCTCCGACCAGAGAGGCGGCGGTGTATCGTCCGCAGCATGGTGTCGGGTTCGAAGCGGTACGCGCCGCTCGCGCGGGGCGTTTTGCAGTCGAGGATGCGCTTACTACTCGGGCTGGGACTCACGGCGCTCGCCTGCAGCGACACGTCGTCGCTAGGCGTCTCCCGAATGGGGCGTGAACGAGAGGCCGTCCAGAGCACGGGGCTCGGTGTCTTCTACGGGCTCGCCTTCGCACCCGCACCGACATTGCCCGTGCTCAGCGCCCAGCATCCCTCGGCGACGCAAGCGGACAACGTCGCGACGCTCGCGCGCGAGCTCGCAGCCCAAGCCGAACCGCTGTGGGCGAGCGCCGCTCTGATTGTTCCGGCGGTCACGGGCGCCGGTGGCCCTCCGCTCTACGCACCTGCTCCCGCGACGAATCGTATTCGCTTCTCCTGCGGGGTGACCCTGGTCTCACCGAGCTTCGCCGTCACGGCCGGTCATTGCGTGACCGAGGACGATAGCGATCTCAGCGCCCTGAAGCTCCGGCTGTATCGACCCACGGCGGCTCTCGCTCGAAACTATGTCCCGGCGCTGCTCACGGGCACCTTCCCGACCTACACACAACCGAAGCTCTCCGCCGCCGACGGTTATCTCTTCGATGAGTACGCGTGCACGGTCGTGAACCGTTGTTACGCAGGCGCCAACGACGACTGCCCCGACGCGAACGGCGGGGACATGGCGCTCATCCACTGCTCGGGACGTCCCGGCGACAAGTACGGCTTTCTGAACGTCAACCGCGGCGGTAATCCCACGGGCAAAGAGGCGCTCATGCACTGGAAGCACGAGGTGCTCGATCTCGGCGGACCCGAGAGCTCCTTGCCCGACGATCGCATCACGCATTACGTGACGCGCACCAGCGACGTTTCGCAGAACTACCACTACTTCGACGACGCAGGAGACCTCTTGCCGCTCCGCTCGATCACGTGGAGCAACGGCACGCCGACCACCTGGATCACGCCGACTGCCGTCGATGCGCACGGCTGTCACGGGACCTCCGGCTCCGGCTTGCTCGTACGCGTGGGCGACACGCCGGAGTACGAGCTCGCCGGTCTCGCCGCGCGGTCGGGCGCGGCGTTCGGCAGTCGCCTGTGCGAACAGGTGCCGAACCCCGGTGGCCCCGCGAGCGGACCCGGCACGCAGGCGTTGCTCAGCGACGGCATGGATCCGAACGAGCTCTTGGCGCTGCACACGTCCGAAATTCAAGCCGACTGCCGGGGGCGCACCGTCGCGGAGCGCGACGTCGACGATCTGCCGTTTTCGGCCGGCGCCCACCAAACGGCTTCGATCTTCGACCACCTCCTCTGCCAGATCGACGCCTTCGGTGCCGATGGGACCGTAGCGGCCGACGCCGTGTTCGGCGCGTACCCAGAGAAATTCGTCGAAGACGCGAGTGGCAGCGCGCATCCGATCGGCGGATTTTCCCTCGAGGCCGGCGCGGACTACCGGGCCGGCGCGGCAGTCATGCCGCGTGCCGCGTGCGCGAGCGCTTGCGGGCATCTGACGTTCAAGGTCGGCGCGCAGACATTCGACACGTCACCCAACGCCACCGCCTCGAGTGACGTCGCGGTCACCTTCGCGGCGCCGAGCGCGGGCGCCGCCAATCTGACGCTCACGAGCAGCGGCCAGCTGCGGGCCTTCGGCGGCATCGTCTTGATACGGGAGGGGCAGGTCAACTCCTTCGACACGCTCGAGGATCGGCTCGAAGCCGCGCTCTACCCGCTCGACGACGGCGGCAACGCGCTCGCCGGGCCGCTGCCGATGCGCTTCGCGGGCGACGGGAAAGCAGGCTTCGAGGCGCTCCTCATGCCCGGGGAACGCCTCGCGCTCTTACGCGAAGCGCTCGCTCCCGGCCACGCGTGGAGCGTGCGGCTCGGCAGCACGAGCTACGAGGGGCTTCGCTGCGGTCTGCTCGATAGCAGCGGCGCACCACTCTTGGTGACGCCGTGCGCGGCCCTCTTGCGACTCGATGATCGAAGCGGCGTCGAGGCGCGGCTCGGATTTTTCGTCGAGCTCGCCGCCTCGAGCTCGCGCCCGAGCGCCGACCTTCGCTGGGTCGCGCTCGCCTCCGACGCTGCACGCGACGGCGACAGCGACGGGGTGCCCGAAGTGCTCGACAATTGCCCGGGTGATTGGAATGCGTCGCAAGGCGACTGCAGTGAAGAGCCGCCCAACGACAACGGAAGCGCGGGCACCACGGGAGAGAGCGGCGCAGGGGGCGAAGCTGGAGCTAGCTCGGAGACGGGGGGCACGGCGGGGGGCGCCGCCGGTCGTGTGGGTGGCGCGGCGGGCGTTGCCGAAAACGCAGGTGGTAGCGCAGCCCTCGCGGGTAATGGCGGCTCGAGCGGCGCAGCGACGGCGGGCACGAGCTCACTGGCGGGGGCGAGCTCGACGAACGGCGGCACGGGCAGCGCGGACGGCAATACGGCCGGCGGGAGGGCCGGTACCGCGAACGCGGCCGCTGGCATCGGTGGTGCGGACGCGACAGCTGCAACTGGGGGCGCCCGTCCGCGTGGGCAGGACCTGCCGAATCCGAGTGACCACGCGGGTTGCAGCTGCCGAGTCGGCGCTGAAAAGGCGAGTAATTATGGATGGATTGCCGCTTGGTGCATCGCAAGTCTACTTGCCGTTCGCGGACGGCGGCGCGTCGCGCACACCCGGCGCGCATTTCTGAATCGTAATTAATTGGTGGCAACTGTTTCCTTTTTGGAACCTATTGAGCGGCCTCGCGTCCGGGCGCGTTGCCGTTGCCTGCACCCCCAAGAGTGTCGCAGCGGCTACCGAGCGGCGTGCGTTCGATGCCGACGATTGGCCTCGGGCAAGCCGTTGAACGCGCTGGCCAGAGGACCGATTCGGTGTTCGCTCGGCGTAACCGGGACGCAGCGTCAGGTCGATCGAACCTCATCCGTAGGCGGCGGTACTCACACCGTTCACGGCCGCGCCCGATCGGATTCTCTACGCGTGCGCACGCGGCGCGGGTCGTCCCAACTCGTTCACGGGTGGTGGCGGTCGTTAGAACGTTCTGCGCGGGTACTCGAGAGCGCCACGCGACACGGGCTCGTCGTGAAGGCGTTCACATGAACGTGCGCCGAGGGTTGCGCGACGTGGACGCGGGCACGACCGCGGTGCGCGCACGAGCGCGGACGCTGCGCGCCGGCGCGTGACGAACGTCCACACGCGTGACGAACGTCCCCGAGGTCACGAACGCGCACGCGCGCGACCTCGGGTGCTACTTGCGCGCGGCAATGCGCTCGTCGTCCGTCGTGTCACGCCTTCACACGCGTGCGTGATGACCGGATGGGTGAGCTCGCGCCGCCAGGATGCGCTCGCGTGCCGGCGAGCACGCAGACGTCACTCCGTCTTCGGCTTCATGCCGACCGCACGAAGCCAGTCGGGAGTCGGAGCGAGCAGCCGTCGTGCCTGCATGTCGAAGAGCGCGCACAGGAAGCGCGCGTCGCAGCAGAGCTCGCCGGTTTCGTCCCGCATCTCCTGGATCACGTTGCAGATTTTGCCTTCGTAGCTTTCGACCCACGAGCGGATCAGGATGCGCTGCCGGTTCTTGATCTCGCGCTTGAAGCGGAGCGTGACCTCGACGACCGTCGGTCCCTGCTGGAGCTCTCGAATGCGCTCGATGCCGAAGCCGTTCGACGTGATCCAATCCCAACGTGCCGCCTCGAACAGGTCGAGGTAGGTGGCGTTGTTGACATGACCGAACGTATCGAGGTGCCGTTCGATGATGAGGACGGCGTACTCGTGAACCGGTGACTCCACGACGATGGTGTGGGGCACGAGCCCCCACTCCGTCAAGCGTCCCGCGCACACGGCGCCGCTTCGTGCAAGCGCGACGTGAACGGCGCGAGCAGCAGGCGCTTCGAGGGCCGTTCGGCTTTCCTGAACGCGGCTTCTTGCTGACTCTTGCGCGGTGCTGGGGATCGCAGTACCGCCCCCGATCCCATGCCGTTCGACGCCGACCAACGACGCACGGCGGCCACGCCGTTGCGGCGGCGTCTGCTCGTCGGCATCGCGCTCGCCGTGCCGATCGCCGTCATCGGCGTCGACGTCTTCTTCATCGCCAAGTCTGGTTCACGGGCGACCGGTTCGGCGGCGAGCACGAGCGCGTCCGTGAGCTCCCGCGTCCGGGGAGCGGCTCACGCGCTCTCGCCGAGCACGGTCGCGTTCCCTGCGACGGACGAAGAGCCTGCGGCAGAAATCCAAACGAGTCCCGACGCTTCCGCTGCGAACGAGCCGCCGGCCGAGGACGGCCCGCTGCTCGACGAGGACGGCGCGAGCGAGGAGCCGAGTCCACCGAAACCTCCGCCGCCTCAGCATTTCGCAACCGTGCAAGATGCCGTGGCGGGCAGCTGCTCGACGCTGAGCATCGAAGGGCTCAGCAAACAGATCATCGAACAGGCGCGCTGCATCAACCCGAAGGCGGTCGTGCCCTTGCCGTCGCGACCGAATCTCGTCACCGGTCCGTACGTCTTTCCATACCTGCAAGCCGAAGCGCGCGATCGTTTGGTGCGTGTGCTCGACGCGCACAAGAACACCACGATGAAAGTGAACAGCGCGCTTCGCACGGTCGCGCAGCAGTATCTCGTGTGGCGCTGGTCGGCGAACAAGACGTGTGGTGTGGTGCTTGCGACGCGACCCGGCGAGAGCAATCACGAGCTCGGCTTGGCGCTCGACATCGCCGATCACGCGAGCTGGCGCGCGGCGCTCGAGGCCGAGCAGTTTCATTGGCTCGGCGCGAGCGATCGCGTGCACTTCGATTACAAGGCGCCGGACGCGACCCCGCGCAAAATGACGGACGTGCTCGCGTTCCAAAGACTCTGGAATCGCAATCATCCAAGCGATCCCATGAATGAGGACGGCATCTACAGTGCCGTCGTCGAGCAGCGGCTCAAAAAGGCCCCACCGGACGGTTTTTCCACGGGGCCAAGTTGCAAGCCGAGCGTGACACCGCGTAGCGCACACTCCGCGACGAGCGCGAGCGGCGCCAAGGCGGCCGCGAGCAAGTCCACGCACTGAGCGCCGGCCCCGAGCGAGCGTTTCCATACTGGCGTGGCACGCTCGCGAGAGCATGTCGAAGCTCTTACCGGTCACGCGCGCTGCCTACCGAGCTCAACAGGCGACCATCCGTCTCTCGCTGCTCGCGGCTCACCTCGGGCTCCGGCCCTTTCTTGGACGCCGTCGACGGCCGAGCGAGCGAGACCTGCACGAGCTCAGGCAGCGCCTGCGCGACCTCCTCGAGCGCGACGTCGACAATGTCGCGCGCGGCCTGTACTCGCGCGAGCTGCTCTTCAGCTTGCCGGTGCGCGAGTATCTCTCCGGCTTGCCGCAGCTCGCGGTCGAGGTGGCTCGCATGCTCGGCCGCGCGCGGCGCGGTCAGGTGCGTGATTTGCCGCCCGACGTCGAGCTCGGCGCCTACCCCGAGTATTTCCGGCGCAACTTTCACTGGCAGACCGACGGTTACCTGAGCCGGCGCTCCGCTGAGCTCTACGACCTCGGCGTCGAATTTCTATTTCTCGGAACGGCCGACGTCATGCGACGCCAGGCCGTCGCGCCGATCGCACGCGAGCTCCAGAGCCAGACCTCCGGGCGGCGCGTGCTCGACGTGGCGTGCGGGACCGGACGGCTGCTCTATCAGCTCGAGCGCGCTCTGCCGTGGCACCATTTCACCGGCGTCGATCTCAGCCCGTACTACATCGCGAAGGCACGCGGGCTTCTGGCCGGCCGAGGCGTGACGCTCGCGACCGCGAACGCGGAGGCGCTGCCTTTCGCCGACGCGAGCTTCGAAGTGGTGACGAGCGTGTTCCTGTTCCACGAGCTGCCGCTTCGCGCGCGCAAGCACGTGCTTTCCGAAATGCGTCGCGTTCTGGTCGACGGCGGGCTCGTCGTGATCGAGGACGCGGCCCAGCTCTCGGACTCGCCGTCGCTCGAGGTCTTTCTCGAGAATTTCGGGCGCGAGATGAACGAGCCGTTTTTCTTCGATTACCTGCGCTGGGACCTCGAGCGCGAGCTCGGTGAAGCGGGCTTCACCGTCGAGAGCACGACGCCGGCCTTCTTATCGAAGGTCGTGGTGGCGCGAGCGACCCGGGCAGCCGAGCGGCCGACGCCCCCGCCGATATAGAGGCGCCCACGTCGTTCCTACATCGACGGTGAGTGTAGGCAGAGAACGCGCGCAGGCGGGCGCTTGAGTACGGCTCGCAGGCACGCTCTACTCCGCCGCGTTCGACACTCGATTCCGCGCTCATGCGCCAGCCAGGGGTCAAAAGTTTTGGTCAAACGAGCTTTCGTACGAGGCCATCTCGCACGACGTTGCATCATCGCGACCGCCGCCGCGGCGGCGGCTTTCGCCGTCACGCGCGGCTCGGCGGCGCAAACGGTCGAGAAGTTCGCACTCAATCGCTTCGAGCCCGCGCCGGCAGGTGATCGCTTCTTCGGCGTCCCCGGCGCCGATCCCGGCGGCGAGTCGACCGTGCGCGTGATGCTGCTCGGTGATTACGCCTACCGCCCGCTCGTGCTCTACACGAACGACGGCGATGCGAGCGCCGGCAACGTCGTCAAAAATCAGCTCTTCATGCACGGCAGCGTGAGCGTCGGCCTCTTCGGCCGCTTGAACCTGTCACTCAACGTGCCCGTCGCGCTCTGGACATCGGGCGACTCGCCGTCGGCAGGCGGGGTCAGCGTGCCGTCTCCGTCGGGCGCGGCGTTCGGCGACCTGCGCTTTTCCGCGCGCGTACGCTTGGTCGGGGAGGCGCGCGGACCCGCCGAGCTCGATCTCGGTGGCTCCGTCTGGGTGCCGACGGGCTCGCCGTCGAATTACACGAGCGACGGCACGGCGCGCGGTGCGCCCGAGCTCTTTCTCTCCGGCGAGGCGGGCATCATCGCGTACGCCGTGCACGCGGGCGTGACGATTCGAGCCAAGCAACAGGTGCTCGAGAGCACGGTCGGCAACGAAATGTCGGCGGGCGCGGCGCTCGGCTTCTTGCTCGCGAAGAAGAAGCTGCAGCTCGGGCCCGAAATTTACGGCACCACGACGTTCGAGGACCCGTTCGCCAAGGCCACGTCGAACTTCGAAGGCATCGCGGGAGCGCGCTACAGGGCCGGCGATTTCGTATTCGGAGCCGGCGCGGGTCCGGGCTTCACGCGGGGGCTCGGCACGCCCGCGGCACGCGTGGTCGCAAGCTTTGCGTACGCGCCCGAACCCGAAGAGAAGCATGAGCCGTCCGACCGTGACCACGACGGCGTGCTCGATCCGGACGACGTGTGTCCCGACGCGCCCGGCGAGCGGACGGGCGATCCGCAGACGAACGGCTGTCCCGACGGCGACGGCGACCACGTGATCGACAAGCTCGATGCGTGTCCCAAGGTGCCGGGCGTTCCGACCAACGACCCGAAGACGAACGGTTGCCCGCCCGATCGCGACGGCGACGGCATCTTGGACGCGGACGACGCGTGCCCGGACGTCGCGGGCCAAGCCAACGACGACCCGAAGAAGAACGGCTGCCCGCCCGATCGCGACGGCGACACGATCGTCGACGCCGAGGACGCTTGCCCCGACATCCCGGGCATTCACAGCGACGACAAGGAGCAGAACGGCTGCCCCGGTGACAGAGACGGCGACGGCATCCGCGACGACAAGGACGCCTGCCCCGAAGAAAAGGGCAAGCCCGATCCCGATCCGCAAAAGAACGGCTGCCCCTCGCTCGTGCGGGTGACGAAGACGGAAATCGTCATCTTGCAGCAGGTGCAATTCAAGACCGGCAGTGACGTGATCCTCCCCGCGAGCGACGAGCTCTTGGGACAAGTCGCGGCCGTCTTGAACGAGCACACCCAGATCAAACACATCGAAGTGCAGGGTCACACCGACAACCGCGGCAGCGCCGCCTACAACAAGAAGCTCAGCGAACGGCGCGCGGCGAGCGTCGTGCGCTGGCTCACCGAGCGCGGCGGCATCGACGCCGGGCGATTGGTGGCCAAGGGCTACGGCATGGATCAGCCGCTCGACGACAACTCGACGGAAGCCGGTCGGCAGCGAAACCGCCGCGTGCAATTCAAGATCATGGATATGGAGCGCTCGGGAGACACGAGCGGAACGAGCGAATGATGAAGCTTGAGCCGAACCTTTCCGTTTCGAAGCCCCCGGTGGGCACGCTGCTGCGCCGGGCGACGCTCCTCGCGAGCCTCGTGAGTCTCGGTGCGCTCACCCTCGGCTGCAACACCGGGAGCACGTCCGCACCGAGCGGGAAATCCGCGGGCGAGAGCGTCGCCGCGACGAAGCAAGCGCTCGCGGGCGTCGACGGCTCGCCCACGATCGCCGCGGCGAACACGATCGTGAATCAGTACACGACGCTCGCGGCGAACGCCGCGGCGGGCGCGACGAGCATCAGCGTCACGAGCGCCGCCGCGCTCACGAGCGGCACTGACGCGCTCGCGCCGGGCGATCTCGTCCTCATCATCCAGATGCAGGGCGCGACGCTCAAAACCAGCGCCGACGACGCCACGTGGGGCCAGGTGACGAGCATCGGCAGCGCGGGGCTTTACGAGTTCGCCGAGGTGACGGACGTAACGACGAACACGCTCAAGCTCTCGTGCGCGCTTGCACACTCGTACACTACGGCAGGCGTGACGCAAGTCGTGCGCGTGCCCCAGTACGATACCTTGACGATCGACGCGGGCGCTTCGATCACGGCGCCGGCCTGGAATGGGTCAGTCGGCGGCATCGTGGCCGTGCACGCAAAAACCAGCGTCAGCCTGGGCGGCAGCATCGACGTGAGCGGACTCGGCTTCCGCGGCGGCACGATCGACGACAACACGAACGCCGCGGCGACCGACACCGCGATTTACGCCTCTGCCTCCGATACCGACGGCGCGCGCAAAGGCGAAGGGGTCGGCGGCTTCTTGGCTCAGTACGGGCGCGCCCCGGCCGGTAACGGCGGCGGCGGCGGCAACTCGCACAACGGAGGTGGCGGCGGCGGCGCGAACGGTCGCAGCGGCAGCGCCTGGACGGGCCAAGGCGTCTTCAACCTGACCGTGACGGGCGGCGCGACCGCGTGGCTGCTCGATCCGAACTACAGCGCGACTGCGTCCGAGGGCGGCGGGCGCGGCGGTTACTCGTACTCCTCGAGCAACCAGAACGCGCTCACCGTCGCGCCGGGCGCCAACAGCTGGGGCGGCAACTTGCGGCGCCAGCGCGGCGGCATGGGCGGCCATCCGCTCGACAACGACGCTTCGAGCCGCATCTTTTTCGGCGGCGGCGGCGGCGCAGGCGACGCGAACAACGGGCATGCCGGCGCGGGCGGACCGGGCGGCGGCATCGTGTTCGTGCTGAGCGGCAGCGTCACGGGCACGGGCAGCATCCTCGCGAACGGCAGCGCCGGCGTCGACGCCGACTCGATCACGAGCGGCAGCGCAAGCGGCGACTCGCCGGGCGGCGGCGGCGGCGGTGGCAGCGTGATCGAGAGCGCCACGACCGGCAGTGCCATCACCGAGCACGCCGACGGCGGAGCGGGCGGCAAGCAGCTCATCAACAACGCCGGTGAAGCGGAGGGACCGGGCGGCGGGGGCGGCGGCGGTTTCGTCGCCGTGACGGCCAACGTGACGGCGACGGCGGCCGGCGGGGTGTCGGGCACGACGAACTCCCCCGCCCTCACCGAATTCCCCGTGAACGGCGCGACCGTCGGCGGCGCCGGTCAGGCGCTCGTGAACGCGACGTTCACGCCGGCTTACTGCGTCGATACGACCGTGCCGGACACGACCATCGCGACGCACCCGACCGATCCGACGAACGACGCGACGGGCGACTTCACGTTCACGGCGACGGACGCCCAGGCGACGTTCCAGTGCAGCGTCGACGGCGGCGCGTACGCGGCCTGCACGGCGACGTTCGCGACGGCGGCGCTCGCCGACGGCTCGCACACGCTCGGCGTGCGCGCGCGCGACGTGGTCGGTAACGTCGACGCGACGCCCGCGACGTTCACGTGGGTAGTCGACACGACGCCGCCCGACACGACCATCGCCACGCACCCGACGGATCCGTCGTCCGACACGACGGGCGACTTCACGTTCACGTCGAGCGACGCCACGGCGACGTTCGAGTGCAGCCTCGACAGCGGCGCGTTCGCGGCGTGTACGGCGACGTTCGCCACCCCCGTGCTCACGGCGAGCTCCCACACGCTCTCGGTGCGCGCCAAGGACGCGGCGGGCAACGTCGATGCGACGCCCGCGACGTTCACCTGGGCTGTCGTCACGGTCGTCGATACCGACGGCGACGGCCTCAGCGACAGCGACGAAGGCTCGATCGGCACGAATCCGAACGATGCCGACTCCGACGACGACGGCGTGCCCGACGGCCTCGAGCCGAGCCCGAACCTCGACAGCGACGGTGACGGACTCATCAACGCGCTCGATCCCGACAGCGACAACGACGGCATCTTCGACGGCACGGAAATGGGCAAGGACTGCTCGAGCCCGGGCACGACCGTCGCCGTGGGGCATTGCGTCGCCGACGCGGATCCGACGACGCAAACGAACCCGCTCGACCAGGACACCGATCACGGCGGCGTTCACGACGGCACCGAAGACGCCAATCACAACGGCAGGATCGACGCCGGCGAGCGCGACCCGAACAACGCGACCGACGACAGCACGGCACCGACCGATACGGACGGCGACGGCCTCTCCGACGACGAAGAAGCCGTGCTCCACACCAATCCCAAAGACGCCGACAGCGACGACGACGGCGTGCTCGACGGCGCCGAGCCGAACCCGAGCGCCGACACCGACGGCGACGGGCTCATCGACGCGCTCGATCCCGACAGC